>NZ_JCAUAT010000016.1:0-1558 GCF_059692095.1 Paenibacillus sp. JT31N7 | reverse complement strand
CAGGCTGTCGAGAAAGTCTCGACAGCTATTTTTATATGGAATACATTTAATGCGACACCGCGTTAATGTTGTATAATATAGGTATCTCTTTTTAGAACGGACGGTGTTGGTATGCTGCGCTCAAACCGAGACAAACAACAATCCCTCGAATTGGTATCTCTTGAAGAACTCGTGCCCCAAGATCATTTGCTGCGCAAAGTAGATAAATATATTGATTTTTCCTTTATTGATGAGAAGGTTCGCTCGCTTTACTCTGCCGATAATGGCCGACCTGCGATTGATCCCGTTGTGCTGTTTAAGATGATTTTCCTTGGCTACTTCTATGGCATTCGCTCCGAGCGCCAGCTTGAACGCGAGATTCAAACGAACTTGGCCTACCGCTGGTTTCTGGGACTCGGCTTAACCGATAAAGTTCCAGACCACTCGACCATTAGTTGGAATCGTCGGACCCGGTTTAAGGACACCACGATTTTTCAGGATATTTTTGATGAGATTGTATTACAAGCCATCTCCCACCGCATGGTAGGCGGGCGTGTTCTTGTTAGTGATTCGACGCATGTAAAAGCCAACGCGAACAAGCACCAGCATACGAAAGAAGTTGTGCTGCAAAATACCAAAGATTACATGGATGAGCTCAACGCCGCCGTGACGGAAGACCGGAAAAACCATGGAAAAAAGCCCTGAAACCCCGAGAGGAAGTGATGGAAGAAAAAGAAGTAAAAGTGAGCAAAACCGATCCCGATAGCGGGTATATGATCCGTGACGGCAAGCCCGAGGGATTTTTCTATCTGGACCACCGTACAGTGGACACCAAATACAACGTCATTACGGATGTGCATATGACCGCAGGCAACGTCCATGATTCGGTCCCCTACTTATCCCGGCTGGACCGTCAGCGTGAACGATTTGGCTTTGATGTGGAAGCCGTTGCTTTGGACTCGGGTTATTTAACGGCGCCCATTTGTCATGGTTTGAGGCAGAGAAAGATCTTTGCTGTGATTGCGCACCGCAGATTTCATCCCAAATTAGGTTTGTTTCCCAAGTGGAAGTTTGAATACGACGCCGAACGCGACAGGTATACCTGCCCAGCGAAGCAAGAGCTGTCCTACCGAACGACGGATCGCAAGGGATACCGGCAGTATGCTTCGGATCCGGCTCAGTGCCATTCGTGTCCGCTTCGCAGCCAATGTACGCAGGCCAAAAGCCACCGAAAAGTGGTGACTCGGCATGTCTGGGAGGCGAGCAAGGAGTGGGTACGCAGCAACCGACTAACGCCCTCGGGAAGACAGCTGTACCGGAAACGAAAAGAGACGATTGAGCGAAGCTTCGCGGATGCCAAAGAGCTCCATGGGTTTCGCTATTGCCGGTTGCGCGGACTCGCCAACGTCAGGGAACAAGCCTTGATGACGGCAGCCGTGCAGAACATGAAGAAGATGGCGATCCACCTGGATCGCCTGGAAAAGAGGGGGTAACCCTCTGTTTTTTTGTGTGCCAAACAGCTTTAGGTAAAGAAAGAGAAACCCACATCTCAAAAAGATGGGGTTTCTCGACAATCTGA
>NZ_JCAUAT010000015.1:0-1944 GCF_059692095.1 Paenibacillus sp. JT31N7 | reverse complement strand
GCTGGGCACTCTAAGTTGACTGCCGGTGACAAACCGGAGGAAGGCGGGGATGACGTCAAATCATCATGCCCCTTATGACCTGGGCTACACACGTACTACAATGGCCGGTACAACGGGAAGCGAAGGAGCGATCCGGAGCCAATCCTAGAAAAGCCGGTCTCAGTTCGGATTGCAGGCTGCAACTCGCCTGCATGAAGTCGGAATTGCTAGTAATCGCGGATCAGCATGCCGCGGTGAATACGTTCCCGGGTCTTGTACACACCGCCCGTCACACCACGAGAGTTTACAACACCCGAAGTCGGTGAGGTAACCGCAAGGGGCCAGCCGCCGAAGGTGGGGTAGATGATTGGGGTGAAGTCGTAACAAGGTAGCCGTATCGGAAGGTGCGGCTGGATCACCTCCTTTCTATGGAGACTCGGGTCCTGAAACGGACCCAGTCAAGAAGGCATTGCCTTCAACCTTCAATCACTCGTTGTCAGTTTTGAAAGGGCAAGAACCTTTCAAGCTACAAACCTTTCCGGAGTTTGGCGACTCTGGAAACCGTGCAATTCGTTTGGTGACGATGGCGGAAGGGAACCACGCGTACCCATCCCGAACACGACCGTTAAGCCTTCCAGCGCCGATGGTACTTGGACCGAAGGGTCCTGGGAGAGTAGGACGTTGCCAAGCGAACCCACTTTGTGGGTTTTTATTTTGCGAAAAGAGCAGGCAGTTGCTTGCTGGCACGCAAGACCAAAGTGAGTGAGAACTCACGCTATACGGGCCCTTAGCTCAGCTGGTTAGAGCGCACCCCTGATAAGGGTGAGGTCGGTGGTTCGAGTCCACTAGGGCCCACCATTTCCTGACAACCACATAAGGACACATTTTTGGGGCCATAGCTCAGCTGGGAGAGCGCCTGCCTTGCAAGCAGGAGGTCAGCGGTTCGATCCCGCTTGGCTCCACCAAAACCTTCTTCAAAACCGTCGTAATTTCCAGTAAATTACGGGTTGCTCTGAAGAAGCGTGATGTGGTAAGATACTTCTTGCCGCTTTGAGCGGTAACGAAGCGAGTTGATCCTTGAAAACTAGATAGCGAAACATGTAACTAGAATCATCCAAAACCTTGAGGTTTGATGCATTCATCAATGTTCCATTGATGAGAGGTCAAGCTAATAAGGGCACACGGAGGATGCCTAGGCGCTAGGAGCCGAAGAAGGACGTGGCGAACGACGAAATGCCTCGGGGAGCCGTAAGCAGGCTTTGATCCGGGGATGTCCGAATGGGGGAACCCAGCTGTGGTAATGCGCAGTTACCATGCAGTGAATTCATAGCTGCATTGGAGGCACACCCAGGGAACTGAAACATCTAAGTACCTGGAGGAAAAGAAAACAATAGTGATTCCGTCAGTAGCGGCGAGCGAACGCGGATTAGCCCAAACCAGAGGGCTTGCTCTCTGGGGTTGTGGGGCGTCGATATGGCAAAAGTTCATTAGGTGAAGCGATCTGGAAAGGTCCGCTGGAAAAGGTAACAGCCCTGTAGCCGAAAGTGAACGTATGCCTAGACCCACCCCGAGTACGGCGGGACACGTGAAACCCCGTCGGAATCCGGCAGGACCATCTGCCAAGGCTAAATACTCCCTAGCGACCGATAGTGAAGCAGTACCGTGAGGGAAAGGTGAAAAGCACCCCGGGAGGGGAGTGAAATAGAACCTGAAACCGTGTGCCTACAAGAAGTCAGAGCCCGTTAATGGGTGATGGCGTGCCTTTTGTAGAATGAACCGGCGAGTTACGTTTGCATGCGAGGTTAAGCTGAAAAGGCGGAGCCGCAGCGAAAGCGAGTCTGAATAGGGCGAATGAGTATGCAGGCGTAGACCCGAAACCGTGTGATCTACCCCTGTCCAGGGTGAAGGTGCGGTAACACGCACTGGAGGCCCGAACCCACGAATGTTGAAAAATTCGGGGATGAG
>NZ_JCAUAT010000014.1:0-48131 GCF_059692095.1 Paenibacillus sp. JT31N7 | reverse complement strand
GGATCGCCTGGAAAAGAGGGGGTAACCCTCTGTTTTTTTGTGTGCCAAACAGCTTTAGGTAAAGAAAGAGAAACCCACATCTCAAAAAGATGGGGTTTCTCGACAATCTGACAGTTCCTTTTCAGGAACTGTCTTTTTTATTGCTTAGATAAATTTAGCTGCCGTCAGGAAACGCTTCAACATCGTTGCGCTTTGTGCGCGTGTAGCCTGTTGAAGAGGCTCGATCGTAGTCGAAGTCATGCCGTCGATGATACCGAGGCTCAGTGCCGCAGCCATTTCATCTTTAGCCCAGACAATCTTATGGGAATCATTGAACTTAGTAAGCATGGCTTGTCCCTTAGTGATTTCCGTGCTGGTGTTTACCCCAGCGTAGCTAAGAGCGCGAACGACCATGGCCGAAAGCTCTTCACGAGTAATCTGGTTGTTCGGACGGAACGTACCGTCTTCATAGCCGTCTACCAGTTTCAGCTTGGCTGCCGTAGCAACTACATCGGCATACCACTGGTTGGAAGCTACGTCCTTAAACGTGGAGGTCCCACCGGTGTTTTGAATGCCCAGAGAACGGACGAGCATAGCTGCGAATTCAGCACGGGTTACACTGCGGTCCGGCTGGAAGGTTGTGTTAGTTACGCCGTCGACCACGAGCTTGTTGGCGAGCATCGTAATGTTGGACTCCGCCCAGTGTCCCTTGATGTCCGAGAAGGTTTTGTTAAGCTCGAGTACACCGTAAATGCTGTTGCCTTGACGCTTCACCATTACGTCTGTTTTACCGTCGCTAAACGTGTAGAAAGCTGGAACGAACGTCATGGTTTTAGTCGTTTCGTTATATAGGAAAGCAGTTGTTTTTGCTTGGTTAAGCACGGTATCGAAGTTCAGGCTGCGAGGCACGTATACATTGCCGGTGTTGATCATGCTTGTTTTACCGGCGGTAGTAGCTGCCTCCAGATTGAAATCAGCCGGAGTACCGATGATTTTACCGCCCATTGCAGCCGCTTCCGTCTGCATCGTGCTGCGCATGCTCTCGGATACGAACTTCACGGTAACACGGATGTAAAGGTCACTTGCTCCAACGCTTAGAGAGGAGGCAAGGGAGTCATAGTTAATCGTCGCAAGCGGTACATAGTAAACGGCGCTGCCGTTTCTGACCGTAATTTGCTTATTGTCGCCACTGTCTTTCAGTACCCATGCCGGGATATTTACCATATCCCCGTTTAATACAATCTCCAGCGTGTCGCCTTTGGCAAGAGCCTCTTTCAACGCCTGCGCATCTAGAGAGCCGTCAGCGCCTGCTTTAATGGAGTTCACGGCTGTGCTTCCGTCACCGGGAGTGGTCACGCCTCCACCATTGCCGCTACCGCCGCCTGTGCTTCCGCCCGGAGTAGTAGAACCGTTATCGGAATCATTGTCGTTCCCATTGTTATAAGCTGCATTGTTAACGGTTTCGTACACGGAGTCCACTACCGAGTATAATTTAACATAACGGTAAGCGGAGTCGACAACCGTTTGGAAATCGTATTTATACTGCTGCTTGGCTTCATCGAAATAATTTGCATAAGTAGCTTTGACTACTCCCACATATTGACCGCTCGGGCCGTAGAGGAGCAATTCTGTTTCATCGCTGTTTTTGTGGTCTAAGTATACAGAACCTTTCACCGTTCCGTTGTTGAAGGAGATACCGGAATAACTTGTTTGTGCAGAAGCAAGAATCGGCATTAGAGCTGAAAGCATCAGCGTCAAGCACAGCATTTGAGCTGTTTTGGTAAACCATTGATTCATCGGGGCAACGCTCCATTCTCTCTTTTGTTTTCTGTCTGTAATCTTGATCTTAAGTTTCATCTTTTGTCGATTCACCTCCCTCACGATGATATTTCATACATGTAAGCATTTAACAAGAATAATTATCCGAACATTGGAAAAATGAAACAAAAAATTGTGCTAAAAGAACCAGAATACTATTCATAAGCTGGGACTCTTTGTAACATGTGGTGGAAAATAAGGACAATTTGATTCTAAAACTGCCCAAACGGCCTGATTGATTTTAAAATAAAAAGCCTGTCCTCCACGTTAAAGGGAGAACAGGCTTTTATCTTTCATTTTTTTATAGCGGAGGTGTGTTTGCGATAATCTGATCAATCTCTTGCTCGACAGTCGGAGTTAACGCTTTTACTTTGTCCAGAGCCGGCTGATCGGTTTTATTTTGCTTCTTCAGAGCTGCCAGATAATAACGGATACCGGTTTGGCCGTTTCCGTCTTTAAGTTCACCGGCAGTGAAAGGTTTCAATAAGGCCTCCGCATCGGCGTACTTGCCTTGAGCAAAGTACATTTGACCCAGATACAGTCTAATGGGTTCCGTTACATCAAATTCACGGCCTTGCAGCTGCCCTTCGGGAAGTTTGGCCAGTTCCTTCATGCGATCGAGAACTTGCTGGTAAACTTGGAGAGCCTGATTCCACTCCTTATCTGCCGCAGCCTTATCCTTGGCTGCATATCCTTCAAAACCGGCAGTAACATGGGTTTGAATACTTCTTTCATAGAAGCTAATGTCCCATGGGTAGTAGTTAAGACCCTTTTGAATAAGCTTCTCAACTTGCTCCTGCTGTCCCTTGATTTGAAGGGTGTTTAGTTCACGATCCAGAAGAGATTTATTGTAGGGTTCTTTATCACGTGCGGTGTTGATTAATGCTATCTCTTCGTTTAAATATTTTTCGTCTTGAGTTTGTTTATAAATTTGTGCCAAAAGGTCCACTTTTAATAAGACATATTCAGGATGATTGCCGCGTAAACTCAGCGCATTATTTAACGGCGTTACAATTTCCGTATAGTTTTGCGAAGTTTTCGCCACTTCCAGCGCTTTATTATAAGAACTATTTGCACTCAGATAGCGTGCCGAAACAAAGAGGGTAACGATTGAAAGAACAAGTATAACCGAAGGATACACGTATCTTAACGATGCGGCTTGTTTGGCAAATTCTTTTGTTTTGACGTCTGCGATCATGGCCCCCAGGCAAAGGAACACAAGCGCTCCAATGTACACATAGCTCATATCAAAGTCGAGCACGCTATGCCCCAGGATAGCAATGACAAAGATGAAATAAACAAAATGTTTATCGCGTTCCTGTTCCGTGCTGCGGATATAATTACGAATGTACATCGCAAAAATGGCAATCAGCAGTACGGCCAGGATCAAGATGCCGACAGCCCCGACTTCGACCAGATACTGCATAAAATAGTTATGCGCTTGGCGGCTTGTGTAAGGGTTGTTCTGGTATTGTTCGTACAAGCTAGACCAAGCGCCGCCGCCTGCACCGAACAGCGGGTAATCCGCAAAAAGCTTGGAAGCGTCTTTGTAAAAAGTGATTCTCTCAAGTACACTGTGCTGGGTGAAGTTGATCGTCTCCAACCGGATCCGCACATTTTCGGGAAGCAGATTTTTAAGCGGAGTGGCCATGACAACCAAGACACCCACAATGCCCAGTACAATGGAACCAATTGGAATAGCGAAAGGGGCCCACTTCCTGGCCGAGAAGTTCTCCAGCTTGCTTATCAACAATGGAGCAACAAAACGTTGAACCAATAAGGCAAGGATTCCGTAAATCACACTGGCGCCGATGAGCAGCATCCAGCCTTTTCCCGAGAGAGAGGCCGAAAACTCCTTATTCACATCAATACCGATCGCTGTAATCTTGTTTAAAACGGCGAAGGAAGCCAGAGTCGACAATACCGCATGAATAAGCAGGAGGATTTGCCTAGATGGCTTCTGAAAGATTAGAATAAGAAAGAAAATAATGGGCAGAAAGATAATCGCGCCGCGTGACAGGGTGAGCATAAAGGACACTAGGATCGGTATGAGGAACAGTGCGTGTACCAGAACTTTGGACCAGCTGCGGTTCTTCGATACTAGGAACAATCCTGCACCCCATAGAGCGATCAAGAAGCCAGCGTAGGTATTGGCGTACTGGAAAACGGACGTCAAACGCAAACCGTTGGAATCCGTCATGATGGCGTCTTTGTAAATACCGGTAGCATCGATTGAGGAAAACCAACCTACGATTGCGCCCGCCAGCTTGCCGTTTCCAAGCCAGTTCATGACGCCGAAGATTACAATGACATAACCGCTGGTCAGGAGCCCAGTATGGATAATCTTATTCCCTAATGCCGATTTGGTCAGATAGGCTCCGATCAGGAACAGCGTTACGAGCACGATCTGAATAAGCAGGAGGTTTACCGCCGAATATTTGGAAGCGGCCGGCAGCAAGGAAATCAGGTAACTGAGCGGAATTAAGAAGATAAACAAACTCAGAAGATCTTTGCGTTCCCGAAGCTTCCAGAAGTAGAAGAAGTAGATTCCCGTCAGGAACAGAAAAATGGAGGCCCATATAACGGCGGAATAAATGGGTCTTTCAAAGTTCAGCGAATTTCCGTTAAACAAGGCCTTCTGAAACGGGGCCCAGAACAAAAACAGGGTTACGAACCCGATCAGCAGCCAAAAGATGATAGAACTCTTTTCAGCCTGTTCTCTTTCGTCTAGCTTTGGCTTTTTATACGCGTACATCACAGTCTCCCTCTCCGATAAATCTCGACAATATTTTATCATAGCGGAGAAAATATTCCAATTTATGATTGGATGGGGTACAGTTAGAATAGTATACTGATCAGTGGAACCAGATCGGTTAAGGGTTGTATAGTAGCAAGGAGTTGTAAAATGAAGGGACGCAGCTTTATAACGAAGTCAGCCCGGCTGGTGTATTCTTTGGCTTTGAAATTCAAACCTATGCTAATCCGTATTATTCCGGGCAAGCTCAAAACAAGGTTAAGGACCAGGGTGTTGAATGCAGCGTATCCTCAAAGTAAAGCTGTATTTGCAAATGCCAATGAATCTATTAGTGATTTTGACAGGGGAATAAATTTAGTGGGATACAACCGAGCCGAAATGGGCATCGGGGAGTCCTGTAGAATAGCTGCCCGTTCTATGGATGCGGTGGATGTTCCTTTCGGGGTTATAAACTTCGAAGTTAACAATCTATCGAGAATGGGAGATTTATCATGGGTACACAAAGAAATCGAGTCTCCTATTTATAATATCAATATTTTTCATATAAATGCGGACCAGATGATTTTCGTTAACGCTCACTTGGGGGATAAAATATTTCAGGGGCGATACAATATTGGATATTGGCATTGGGAGCTTCCTGACTTTCCGGAAGAATGGAAAAATAGTTTCAACCTGGTTAATGAAATTTGGGTACCCTCACGGTTTGTTGCAGAATCCATCGCAATTAAATCACCTGTGCCAGTTGTACGAATTCCTCACAGTATTCAAGTTCACGTTAATAAGGACATGAACAGAGAGCACTTCAATCTTCCTGAGAAAAGCTTTTTATTTTTGGGAATGTATGATGTTCACAGCTACCAAGAGCGAAAGAATCCGAAGGCTGTTATTGAAGCCTTTAAAAAAGCTTTTTCAGCTGATAATCAGGAAGTTGGACTTGTTATTAAAGTTAATAATATAGATAACAGTTCGCAAGAAATGGAGATTCTAAAAGCCGAAATTGGATCTTATAACAATATTTATCTGATTAAAGGAACATTAACTCGTGAAGAGGTTAATAGTCTTATAAACAATGTGGATGTATTCGTTTCTTTGCATCGATCTGAGGGTTTTGGTCTGGGACTTGCAGAAGCCATGTACTTGGGCAAAGCCGTTATAGGCACTAATTGGTCTGCAAACACCGACTTCATGAATATTAAAAATTCATGTCCCGTCGATTATAAACTTATTGAAATCGGTCAGGACTATGGCCCGTACAAGGAAGGTCAGTATTGGGCAGAACCGGATATTGAGAATGCTTCTAACTATATGAAGCGGTTGTTTTTAGATCAGGAGTTTTATAGCGAAATAGCCAAGGAAGGACAGAAAACTATTCGTAATGACTATTCACCCGAGAGAGTTGGGGGACTTATTAAAGAAAGGCTTAGGCACTTAAGTTTATTAAGCTAGTTATCAAAATGGAGGCTTTATAAAATGGTTGCTACAGCAGTGATAATGGCAGGCGGTAAGGGAGAAAGATTTTGGCCTAAAAGCCGAATCAATCTCCCTAAACAATTTTTGAATATTTCCGGAAACAAGTCTATGATTCAACAATGTATTACCAGGCTTGAAAAGATGATTCCAGCCAATCAAATTTTTATTGTAACGAATGAGTTATATGCGGAATTAATTCAAGCACAAATTCCCCATCTTCCATCCGATAACATCATTATCGAGCCGGTTGGACGAAATACAGCACCTTGTATAGGGCTAGCTTCTATCATCATAGAGGAGAAGTTTCCTAATAGCTCTATGGTAGTGATTCCATCGGATCATATCATACACAATGAAGAGGAATTTTTGAGTATCATTCAGACAGGTATTCAGGTTAGTGAGAAAAATGGTGTGGTAACCTTGGGAATATCCCCAAATTATCCGGAGACCGGTTATGGGTATATTGAAACCGTTGGAGATCCGCATAGATTGAATAATTTCGAAATCCATAGAGTTAACCAATTTGTGGAGAAGCCTGATCTTGAGAAGGCTATCCAGTATATAGAACAAGGAAACTACTACTGGAATAGTGGAATTTTTATCTGGAAAATAGAAGTTATCAGAGAATACATAAAGCAGCATATGTTAGATATGCATGAGATACTAGAAGTCATGAAAGGAAGCTTTCTTTCGGAAGAGAGAAATGAGGTAATTCGCAGAGAATTCCCCAAAATGCCTGATCAATCCATCGATTATGGAATCATGGAAAAGATTAATGACATCTATATGATTCCTTGTGTTTTCGGATGGGATGATGTAGGGAGTTGGACAGCTTTAGAAAGAATTGATGAGTTAGATGAGAATGGCAATGTTATTCGGGGCAATATTCTAAGTTTGGACACGAAGAAATGTATTATTGAAAGTAATGGAAAGCTGATCGCAACACTTGGTGTAGAAGACTTAATTATAGTGGATACAGAGGATGTAACCCTGATTTGCCGGAAAGATAAGGCTCAAGAGATCAAAACCATTATTAAAGAGTTGAAGATTCAAAAATTAGAAAAATATCTTTAATTATATTAAATTACCTCATTTAAGGAGAAAAGAAAAATGACAAAACGTGCACTGATTACAGGGATTACAGGACAAGACGGTTCTTACTTAGCGGAGTTATTATTGAGTAAAGGTTACAAAGTATATGGATTAAAGAGAAGAACCAGCGTGCCTATCATGGAAAATATCCAACATATCAAAAATGAAATTGAATTTATTGACGGGGATCTTCAAGACCTCAGTTCTTTAATCAGAGCCGTTCAGATCGCAGCCCCGGATGAAGTCTACAATCTTGCGGCTCAATCGTTCGTGGCCACTTCATGGGAACAGCCTGTGTTAACGGCCCAAGCAACTGCTATTGGCGTTACGAATATGCTGGAAGCCGTTCGCATTGTAAAACCGGAAGCAAGATTTTATCAAGCATCCAGCAGTGAGATGTTTGGTAAAGTAGTGGAAACCCCTCAAAAAGAGACGACACCTTTTTATCCGCGCAGTCCATATGGAGTAGCAAAAGTATACGGGCACTGGATTACAATCAATTATCGAGAAAGCTTCGACATGTTTGCTTGCTCAGGAATTCTCTTTAATCATGAATCGCCTCGTCGTGGGGTTGAGTTTGTGACCCGCAAAGTAACGGATGCAGTTGCGAGAATCAAGCTCGGCCTGCAAAATGAGCTTCGTATGGGAAATCTCGATGCTAAAAGGGATTGGGGCTTTGCTGGTGACTACGTTAAGGCTATGTGGTTGATGCTTCAACAGGATACACCTGATGATTATGTGATTTCCACGGGAGAGACTCATACGGTTGAGGAATTAGTTGATATTGCGTTTAGTCATGTGGGTCTGAATTGGAGAGATTATGTGGTCATCGACCCCAAATTTGTGCGTCCTGCAGAAGTGGACCTCTTGTTAGGGGATTGTACTAAAGCTAAAGAGCAGCTTGGTTGGGAGCTTGAAGTAGGATTTGAACAGCTTGTTAAAATGATGGTGGATAGTGATATGGAAAGATTGAAAAAGTAATTAAAGGCGGTATGAAGATGAAAAAGGCTTTAATTACAGGAGCGGAAGGATTTGTTGGACATTATTTGGCAACTAATCTGCTAACTAATGGTTATGAAGTTTGGGGAGGAACTCGTAAAAAAACGGTTTCTTCCCAAGTAACTAAGATACCTATGCTATCTCTTGACTGGGCAGATCCCGGTAATTTACGTGATGTACTGGAGTACGTGAAACCAAATGCAATATTTCATTTATCCGGTCAAAGTTCAGTGAAACGTTCATGGAATCACATAGATGAAACGTTTGAATCTAATGTTATGCACTCCATATCTTTGTTCGAAGCAATCAAGGACTCGGCTATAAAAAACGATGTTAAAATTGTATCGATAGGATCCTCGGAAGAATACGGACTTCAAGCTGTTTCCCCTATTGGGGAAGACAGTCTGGCCATTCCCAGTAATCCTTACGGCCTTTCGAAATATACCATTGGCAAAATAGCGCTCATGTATAATAAGATTCACGGTATTCAAGTTATACACGCGAGACCTTTTAACCATATAGGCCCGGGACAGAAGTTAGGATTCGTAACCAGTGATTTTGCTAAACAAATTGCGGATATAGACCGGGGTATCAGTGACCCGGTATTATACGTAGGGGATTTAAGCAGCAAACGAGATTTCACGGATGTCAGAGACATTGTCGAATCATACAGATTGCTATATCAGCAAGGTAAAGCAGGGGAAATCTACAACATTTGTTCTGGTTCTTGCGTATCCATTCGGAAAATTTTGGATATCTTTCTTTCGTTCACGGACAAGAAAATAAAGGTAGTCATGGATCCGGAAAAAATGAGGCCCAATGATATACCCGAATACTATGGTTCAAATATAAAAATCAAAAATGAAACTCCGTGGGAGCAAAAAATTTCCTTGGAGAGATCTTTACATGAAATTTACTTGTATTGGAGACATAATGAGAATTGACCTTCTTTTGTCTGTCGTAACTCCTTTATAAAAAAATAGGTGGATCATACATGACTAATATTTTTAGAGAAATAGTAGATTATAGGCAAATGCTTGTGAGTGTTGTTCGAAAAGATTTGCGTTCTAGATATAAAGGATCTTTTCTCGGTTTTTTATGGACATTTGTTAATCCGCTGCTTCAGTTGGCAATCTATTCTGTGGTTTTTCCATTCTTATTAAAAAATAGTCAGGCCGATTATCCTATGTTCCTTTTTGTCGCCCTGCTTCCATGGATTTTTTTCACCTCCTCTATACAAGGCGCTACCACATGTATTGTAGCTGGAGCAAATCTAGTGAAGAAAATTTATTTTCCGAGAATGATATTACCACTTTCTGTAGTATGCACAAATTTAATGAATTATATCTTTAGTTTAATTATCGTATTTCCTGCTCTTTTAATTTCTGGGATTCCTATTCGGCTTACAGTATTTTGGCTACCGGTTATCTTGCTAGTTGAATTTATTTTCGCTTTAGGGCTGGCTCTTATTTTCTCTTCGTTGTATGTAAAATTTAGGGATTTGGAGCATATTATAGGAATACTAACAATGATCTGGTTTTACTTGACTCCTATAGTCTTTGCAATTGATATTTTTCCAAAGTCGGTTGCTGATGTAATTGCATATAATCCAATGGTACCCATTATAACTGCTTTTCGGAATATACTATTGTATGGGACTCAACCGGAATGGGGCTCTATAATGTATGCCTTCCTCGTTGGAGGGAGTCTTTTAATTATTGGGGTTATCTTATTTCAGAAGAGTGAAAAGACCTTCGCGGAGGAACTTTAATAATGAATGATTTAGCGGCAATTTCTATTAACTCAGTCAGCAAAGCGTTTAAAATTTACCACGACAAACCACTTACATTAAAAGAAAAGCTATTACGACTGAGAAGCAATGATTATAGCGATTTTCTTGCCGTAAATAAGGTGAGTTTAGATATAAAAAAGGGAGAAACAGTTGGATTAATTGGCCATAATGGGTGCGGAAAAAGTACGCTATTAAAACTAATAACAAAAATTTTATACCCGGATAGTGGAACAATAGAAGTTAACGGAAGACTATCAAGTCTTATTGAACTGGGTGCCGGATTTCATCCTGATTTTACTGGACGGGAAAATATATATACAAATGCTTCGATTTTTGGATTGTCGAGAAGAGAGATCAATGCAAAAATCAAAGATATCATTCAGTTTTCGGAGCTAGGGGACTTTATTGAAAATCCTGTCAGGACATATTCCTCTGGAATGTATATGAGACTTGCGTTTTCGGTTGCTATCAATGTAGATCCAGAAATCTTGCTTATTGATGAGATCTTATCCGTTGGAGACGCTAACTTCCAAAAGAAATGTTACGACAAAATCGAAGGATTTAAAAATAATGGGGCAACGATATTGATCGTCGCACATGATTTGGGCACAATTGAAAAAATATGTGACCGGGTCGTTTGGATGAATAAAGGAGAGATAGTGGAAGAAGGCGAGCCTGATCGTGTGGTTAATTTATACACACAGTATATGAATCAGTCCTATATTGAGCATAGGCAGGCTGAATTTGAGGAAGAACAAAAAGTTGCTAGTGAAGAAAAACTAACTATCCTCGAAGATGATAATACCGTTTCTAAAGAAAGCCCTTCTTTAAATTTTTCCGATGATAACCGCTGGGGGACTAAAGAAGTTGAAATAACAGCTGCAAGAATAATTAACGGGCATCATGAAAGCACCAATGTTATTTCCGCAAATGAACCGATAACTATTGAAATGGATTATAGAGTCAATAAAGAACAAAAAGAATATATTTTTGGGGTGGGAATTTATACCGCAGACAAGACGTTGGTTTACGGAAACAACACGGAGATCGGGAAGATTAAAATCCGTGAACTCCAAACCACGGGTAGCATAAGATTTAAGATTGATAAATGTGACTTACTCACTGGTAATTATAAACTGAATGTTGCGGTTGTTGACGGCAACCATAGAGCCTTGGATTTTATAAAATATTATATGGATTTTTCCGTTGTTTCAAATGATAAAGCAGTAGGTCTCATATCCTTTAACCATCAATGGGAAATAACTTGAGATTGGTATAAGATCTAGCATAAGGAGAGAATATCTCATGAATATAAAGTTCAAAAGTGTTGAACATGAAGTTATATTTAATAAACTTTTTGAAGGGGTAAATGTAAAAACTGAGCCGGTGAGCTTAGAACAAAAAGAAATCATAAAAAAAGATGACTATTTCAATGAATTAGATAAATATATAAAAGAAATGGAGGGGAATAGGGAAAATTATGCTTATCGACATATATTTTCCTGTAGAAAATGGTTAGGGCCATTTATTTTGTTCGGAAAGAAAGTCGTCAGAAAATTGTTGAAATGGTATATAGAGCCTATTACATTTCAACAAACTAATTTCAATAATGCAGTTACTCCAGCTATTGGCAGGTTAACCGAACTCACTGGGAAATTAACGAGTAGATTAGAAGAGCTGGAAAAAGAGTATAATCAGCGATTAGAACAGAATGACGTTTTGCTGACTCATAATAAAAAATTAATAGTAGACTTAACTCAACAAGTAGCAGACTTAACTCAACAAGTTAATGATTATAATAATTTTAAAAATGAAATGACAGAAAAACAAGCACATACAGAATATTTAAATCAAAAGCTCATGGCAGATATCGAAGATATAAAAAGCCAAAATGAGATATATGTAACTAAAATAAGCCGAGCTGAAGCAACATTAGAACAGCTTAACGAAATTGATTTATTTAAGTCAAAACCATTTTCTATCTTTAACAAGCACACCTTTTCCCAATCCGGTGAAGATAGTATTTTAGCTTATATTATTCATGTTTTAGGAATTCCGTTTGAAGAGGTTGATTATGTAGACTTAGGGGCTAACCATGCTAAAGAATTAAGTAATACATATTACTTTTATAGTATGGGAGCAAAAGGCGTACTAGTGGAAGCTAATTCTGCACTTATCCCGGAACTAAAATTTTACCGGCATAGAGATCTGATATTAAATTATGCTGTGGATGTCGAATCAGGCAAGGATATAGAGTTCTATGTGTTAAATGGAGATGGCTTAAGCACGCCTGATTTAGGTGCGGCTCAGGAATTTTGTAAAACAAATCCTGCACTCGAAATAATAGAAACCAATTCCGTTAAAACAATAACTTATCAAAAAATCGTTGAAGATTATCTAGGCAAAGCTCCTACTATCTTATCGATTGATATCGAAGGCAAAGATATGGAAATATTACAATCCGTTGACTATGGGAAATACAGACCTGCTATCATTGTTATTGAGATGGTTGGTTACGAAACTACTCTTAGCCATAAGACGAAAAACAAGGAAATTGTAAAGTTTTTAGAAGACAAAGAATATGATGAATATGCTTTTACGGGAATTAATTCTATTTTTATAGACCGGAAGTTTTTGAAGGAAAGGGAAGAATGCAGAGATGAATATAGCCATTGACGTTTTGGCCGTACTAGGTCCTGATTCTAAGAATAGAGGCATCGGAAATTATACGACTAGTCAACTGAAAACTTTATTTGAGATAGATAAGGTAAATAAATATTTTCTCATTAATTTTTATGAAGATATCGACTTGAAAGAAGTTCTCCAGTACTCGGACAATGTGAGTCAATACTATTATTACCTGGGTCAAGATAATTTTATAGCTAAAGAAAAAAGTTGCCAACCATTATTAGGAGATTTAATAAAAAAATTTATACGATTACATAACATTGATGTCTTCTACATGACGTCTCCTTTTGATAGGAATATTTCTTATGATATGGAATGGTTTGGTGACGTTAAAACAGTAGGGACTGTTTACGATATCATACCGTTTATTTTCAAACAAAGATACCTAAGTAATAAAGATATGCACGAGAAGTATATGGGATGGGTTAATAATATCAAAAAAATGGACAAATTGTTAGCCATATCTCAAAGTGCGAAAGATGACACTGCACAGCATTTTAAAATAGGTCCTGACAATATAGACGTTATATACGCCGGTACAGATAGTTGTTATGAAAGAATCGATATATCGCCTGAAGACGCTGCAAAGTTTAAGGAAATTTACAACATAAGAGATTCATTCATTATGTGCACGGGCGGCGATGATGAACGAAAAAATATCGCTGAACTTATAATAGCGTATTCCAAGATGCCGAATGATCTAATTGAACAATACCAACTGGTTATTTGTTGTAAATTAAGTCAGTCATCGGAATCACGTTACTATGAAATTGCAGCCAAATACAATGTAAGAGAACGTGTTATACTCACTAATTTTGTTCCTCTTGACCATCTAATAAAATTATATAATCTGGCGCATGTGGTAGCTTTTCCATCTCAATACGAAGGATTTGGCTTGCCAGTTATAGAAGCTATGGCCTGCGGAACTCCAGTCTTAACTTCAAATAATTCGAGCTTAGGTGAGATTGCAGATGGAGCTGCTGTCCTCGTAGATCCATTCGATGTTAATGATATTTCTAGAGGCTTGATTGAAATATTAAGAGATCGTAATTTGAATGAACTAGTTCAAAAAGGGTATGAACGTATTAAGCTTTTTACGTGGGATGAGGTTGCAAAAAGAACATTAGCTGCTTTAACTTCATTGAACAAAGAGGAAGTAAAGGAAGAAAAAAGGGGAAATAAAATTGCCTTTTTTACACCACTGCCTCCAATTCAATCCGGTATTTCTGATTATAGTGTAAGTATTTTAAACGGACTTGCTGCATACTTTGATATTGATGTTTTTATCGATAAAAATTATGCACCCGATTGTAATTTAGCTGAAAACATTAAGGTCTATGAATACACAGATTTTGACCCGAAAAGTGGAAACTATATGGATATTATATATCAAATGGGTAACAGCGAGTATCACGCCTATATGATTGATTATATTAGGAGATATCCGGGAACCTTAATGCTACATGATTATAATTTGCATGGTTTAATACATTACTTGGCTTCTAAACAAAATGAAAATAAAGTGTATAAGGAATTTCTATATGAAGATTATGATAAGGCAGTTGTGGATACTTATGTAGATGATTATAAATCCGGGAAGATTTCTATAAAAATTTTTGAGATGCCTTCCAATGGCTTTGTCGTTAATCATTCAAAAAAAATCATTGTTCACAGTGACTTTGCAAAGAAAAAATTGCTGAGTAAAGATATTAAAAGAAGAGTGAAAAAGATTTTGAGTTTTGCAGAAATTAATCCTATTGAAGATAAGAGGGACACAAGAGCCAGATTAAACATAAATGAGAATGAGATTGTATTATCAGCATTTGGACATATTCATGAAACCAAAAGAATTATTCCTTTATTAAAAGCTTTTAAATCTCTAAGTACTCAGTACGATAAGGTTATCCTGTATTTAGTAGGCAAGCCTTCTGTGAGTATTAAGAGTGAGATGGAAAGTTTTATAGTGAAGAATCATCTAGGAAATAAAATAAAAATCACAGGATATACTGAACTGGATGAGTTTGAAGATTATATTACCGCTACCGATATCTGTATCAATCTAAGATATCCATATAATGGAGAAACCTCAGGGAGCCTTATGAGGATCTTGGCAAAGGGAAAATGCTGCTTGATTAATGATCTGGGAAGTTTTTCTGAAATTCCGGATAACTGTTCTATAAAACTAAAATCACCTGAGTTTATGACTGAATCTGAAGAAGTGGAAAGCATTTATAGAAATCTAGAGGATTTATTAGACCATCCCCAAAAAATAAATGATATAGGTAGTAATGCAAGAAACTACGCTATACAAGAGTTGGATATTAATAAAATAGTTAAACATTATGCTGCCTATATTTCTCAGGAAACAACGTCACATTTAAACGAAACTGTATTAGCAAGTCTTATAGCCAAATTAAAAGAAAATAGGGCCAGTTTAGAAGAATTAAATAAACTTTCCCTAACGTTAGCCTATCCAAAAATTTTGTGAGGATTATAATAAAGGGCAAGTACGATAGCTACACTGACATATGAACTCAAGCATGATTAGTTTCGGGGCTTATCCTTACTAGATTATTAAGGGTTCGAGAGTTCACTGATGAGTAAATCCTATTTGGAGGTCTTTTTATGAAAGGAATTATTCTTGCAGGTGGCACAGGTTCTCGTCTCTTTCCACTTACCAAAGTTACGAATAAGCACCTCTTACCCGTCGGTAAATATCCGATGCTGTATCACTCCCTTATTAAATTGAAACAAGCAGGTATCCAAGATATCTTGATCGTAACCGGCAAAGAACATATGGGGGACGTCGTTAATTTGCTTGGGAGCGGACGAGATTTTTCCATGACATTTACCTATAAAGTTCAGGACGAGGCTGGTGGAATTGCTCAGGCGCTAGGTATGGCGGAACATTTCGTTGGCGGCGAACAAATGGTGGTTATTCTTGGAGATAATGTATTTGAAGAAGACATCTCTGCATATGTGGACAAGTTTCGTAAGCAATCAACAGGGGCCAAGATTCTAATTCAGGAAGTCCCTGATCCTCAACGATACGGCGTTCCGGAACTCCAAGGCGATAAAATAATTTCTATTGAAGAAAAACCTGCACACCCTCGCAGCAATTATGCTGTGACGGGTATCTATATGTATGACAGCCAGGTGTTTAAAATAATCAAGACACTGAAGCCTTCAGCTCGTGGAGAGCTTGAGATAACGGATGTCAATAACGCATATATTGAACAAGGAAAGCTGACTTTTGATATTCTTCAAGGTTGGTGGACGGATGCAGGAACCCATTCATCTCTGGGTCGTGCCAATGAGCTTGCTAAAGAAATTGCATACGATGATGATTTCGGCAAACTAAAGCCTTAAATGGAAGGGGACTTAATATGAAAACAGTTCCTACAAATTTTCCTCAGGCGCTAATTATCGAACCTGCAGTCCATGGCGATAGCCGTGGGTTTTTCATGGAAAGCTATAACCAAAAAAGATTTGAAGAGCTGGGAATCACCCATAACTTTATTCAAGATAACCACTCGCTGTCTTCCGAAACCGGTGTTCTTCGGGGTCTGCACTATCAGCTCAATCCCAAAGCGCAGACCAAGCTAATCCGTGTCCTTGCCGGCGCCATTTACGACGTTATCGTGGACATACGCAAAAAATCGCCGACGTACGGCCAGTGGCAGGGATTTATCCTCAGTTCGGAAAATAAGCGCCAGCTTCTGGTGCCGAGAGGTTTCGCTCACGGTTTTTGCACGCTGGTGCCCAACACGGAAGTATTGTATAAGGTAGACGAGTACTACTCCCCGGAAAACGATAGAGGAATCAGGTGGAATGATCCTCAGCTAGCTATCGACTGGCCGACATCCAGCCCTATTCTTTCCGCAAAAGATGAAAAACACCCGAGCTTGGCGGATGCGGATAACAACTTTGAAGAGGAGGTTCAATCATGAAACTTCTCGTAACAGGCGGAGCGGGTTTTATCGGAAGCAACTTCGTTCTTTATATGCTTAAGAAATACCCGGATTACCAAATCATCAATTTGGATGCTTTAACCTACGCCGGAAATCTGGAAAATTTAAAATCGGTAGAGAACCATCCCAACTACCGGTTCTTAAAAGGGGATATTTCCGACCGGAAGGCGGTTCAACAGGCTTTCGACTTTGGCGTTGACGTGGTCGTAAACTTTGCGGCCGAGTCTCATGTGGATCGCAGTATTCTGGACCCGGGCATTTTTGTTCAAGCCAATGTTATGGGGACTCAAGTGCTGCTTGATGCCGCAAAAGCCCACGGGATTACTAAATTTGTACAGGTTTCTACAGATGAAGTGTACGGCTCTCTTGGCGAGACGGGACTATTTTCAGAAACAACGCCTCTGGCTCCTAACAGCCCTTATTCGGCTAGTAAAGCCGGCGGCGACATGCTGGTTCGCGCTTATCACGAAACATTCGGGCTGCCGGTTAATATTACACGCTGCTCCAACAATTATGGGCCGTATCAGTTTCCGGAGAAGCTTATTCCGCTTATGATTGCCAATGCCCTGGATGGGAAATCTCTTCCCGTTTATGGAGACGGCCTCAACGTACGGGACTGGCTTTACGTGGAAGATCATTGTTCGGCGATCGATCTGGTTCTGCACAGCGGGCGGGATGGGGAAGTGTACAATATCGGAGGGAACAATGAGCGCACCAATCTGGTCATCATCCAAACGATCTTGGCGGCACTCGGCAAATCCGAACAATTAATTACGTTTATTCAAGATCGTCCCGGACATGACCGCAGATATGGAATCGATGCAAGCAAAATAACGGCGAAGCTGGGCTGGCAGCCCAAGCATAACTTCGAGTCCGGTATCCAGGAGACCATACAATGGTATCTGGACAATAAAGAATGGTGGGAACGCATACGTTCAGGAGCTTACCAATCCTATTATGAACAGCAGTATGGTTCTTAAGAAACGCGGAGGTTCCTATGAAAATCTTAGTTACCGGAGCAAAAGGACAGCTTGGAAGCGAAGTTTGCAGGCTGTTTGAAGCAGAGGGGCATGAAGTTTACGGATACGGGCGTGAAAAGCTGGACTTTACGGATCAGACGGCGTGCGGGCGGATCATTCAGGAAATCAGGCCGGACGTTCTGATACATTGCGGCGCCTATACGGCCGTAGACAAAGCGGAAAGCGAACCCGACGAGGCATACCGCGTCAATGCAAGCGGAACGCGTAACCTGGCTGTGGAAGCGGAAAAACATAACGTGAAGTTTTGTTATGTCAGCACGGATTACGTATTCGACGGCAGAGGGAGTACACCTTACAACGAATATGACAATACCAATCCGCAAAGTGTGTACGGAAAGTCCAAAAGGGCCGGAGAAATCTTGACTCAGACAGTAAGCAGCCGGTATTTTATCGTGCGCACATCGTGGGTCTACGGCCGGGTCGGGCACAATTTCGTAAAGACCATGCTCAAGTTGGGCGGAGAGAAAACTTCATTAAATGTAGTCCATGACCAAACGGGCTCCCCGACTTATGCGGCTGATTTGGCTTCCTTTCTTCTGGAACTTGTACAAACGGAGAAATACGGAATTTACCATGCTTCCAACAGCGGGACGTGTACATGGTATGAGTTTGCGAAGGCGATATTCGAGGAGTCGGATATGAAAGTGGCCATGAATCCCTGCACGACGGATGAATTTCCGCGTCCCGCGGAGCGGCCGCCATTTTCCGTTATGGACCACATGGGCATTCGCTCCAATGGCTTTCAGGATTTAAGAGGCTGGAAGGAAGGGCTGAGGGACTTTCTTAAGGAGTACCGAAATGGGGAATGACTCGGTCGTTGTGCTCTTATCTACTTATAACGGGGCTAACTATCTCGAAAGCCAGCTGAATTCGATAGTAGCCCAATCTCATTCAAATACGAGCATCTTGGTGAGAGATGACGGATCTAGCGATACGACTTTGCTTATTTTGAAGCAGTACGAAATGAAATACGATTGTGTCCGCTTGATGCCGCAAGAAGATAACCAAGGGCCGAAATTAAGCTTTGGCCGGCTGCTTCAGGAAGGCCTATCAGGGTCAAAGGCGAATTATTTTATGTTCGCGGACCAAGACGATGTCTGGCTTCCGGATAAAATCGAAAAGACTTTGGCTAAAATGAAGCAGCTGGAAAAGTCTTGCGGGCAGCGGCCGCTTTTGATTCACACGGATTTAAAAGTGGTCAACGAGCAGCAGCGGGAGCTTAACCCGTCTTTCTGGAACTATCAAAAGCTGGATCCCGCTAAGGATTCGTTTCCGCGCCTGCTCATGCAGAATGTCATTACGGGCTGCACGGTGATGGTAAACCGCCGGTTGGCCGAGATCAGTCTTCCCGTACATACGGACGCGATTATGCATGATTGGTGGATCGGTTTGGTTGCCAGTGCGTTCGGCAGGATCGGCTATGTGACGGAGCCGACGATCTTGTATCGGCAGCATGGTGAAAACAGCGTGGGTGCTAAGCGGTTCGGTATGTCTTACATCAAAAATAAGCTGTTAGAACCGGTGTATCTGGACAAGAATATACGACAGGCAAAGGCTTTTGAGGTACAGTTTTCCGAGAGGCTTCCTGAAGAAAGCCGCACGCTCCTAGAGAAGTTTATTGAGCTGGAAAATAGTTCTTTCGCAAGAGGCCGAATTTCACTTCTTAAGAACGGGTTTTATAAAATAGGAGTTGCGCGAAATTTGGGACTATTTCTCAACTGGAAATCTTAAAGACCTTAGCCTTAATGGAGGTCTTTTTATTTTGGGCTAGATTTAGCCTATTCACAATCTTGCATGGTATACTAGGAATATCTAGTAAATTCGGATGGAGATACAGATGGACTTAAGCATTATCATCGTTAATTATAATACCCGCCGACTGACGCTTGATTGTCTGCATTCGGTATATGCTTCCGTAACGGGATATACATACGAAGTACTTTTGATCGACAACAACTCCTCGGATGATTCCGTTTCTTTCATTGGAAACGAGTTTCCGCAGGTAGATTTGATCGCGAACCAGGAAAACGTCGGTTTTTCCCGGGCGAACAATCAGGGCATAAGAATAGCGCAGGGCCAATATATTTTATTGTTGAACTCGGACACGATTGTAGAGCCGGATACGTTCCAAATTATGCTGGATTATATGAACGGACATCCGGAAGTCGGCGCAGCGGGCTGCAAAGTGGTGCTGCCTGACGGTTCTCTCGATAAAGCGTGCAAACGCGGTTTTCCGACGCCGTCGGCGTCTTTTTATTATGCGTTCGGGTTCTCGAAGTTGTTCCCGGATCGTCCCCGGTTCAATCAATACCAGCTGGGGTATTTGAACCCCGACGAGGAATACGAAGTCGATTGTTTGGTCGGAGCTTTTATGATGGTCCGTCGGAAAACGATCGAGGAAGTCGGATTGCTCGACGAAGAGTTTTTCATGTATGGGGAAGACGTGGATTGGTGCTACCGGATCAAGGAAGCGGGCTGGCAAATTTATTATTACCCGCGCACGCAAATTGTTCATTACAAGGGCGCCAGCAGCAGGCGCAAACCGTATAAAATCATCTATGAATTTCACAGGGCCATGATTTTGTTTCACCGTAAACATTACAAGCGTAATTACTCGTTCGTGACGAATGCCGCCGTTTATATGGGGGTGGCGGTCAAGTTCGGACTTGCGCTGCTGAAAAATAAGGCGCTGCCAGTTAATAAATCAAGCTAAGCCGTATAAGCCCATGCACCAAGGAGGTTTACAACGTTTGAAAATTAAAAAAGCTATCATACCCGCAGCCGGACTAGGGACCCGATTTCTACCTGCAACGAAAGCAATGCCTAAGGAAATGCTTCCTATTGTTGATAAACCGACGATTCAATATATCGTGGAAGAAGCCATTGAATCCGGTATTGAAGATATTATTATTGTAACCGGCAAAGGCAAACGTGCTATCGAAGATCATTTTGATAATTCATTCGAACTTGAGCGGAATTTGTTGGAGAAAGGAAAGCTTTCCCTCCTGGATGAAGTGCTTAAGAGCGCGAAAGTCGAAATTCATTATATCCGTCAAAAAGAACCTAAGGGCTTAGGTCATGCCGTATGGTGTGCGCGCAAATTTATCGGAAATGAACCCTTTGCTGTTTTGCTCGGCGACGATATTGTAGACTCTGAAAATAACCCTTGCCTAAAACAAATGATAGACGTATACGAAAAGAGACAGAGCTCTGTAATCGGAATACAACGGGTTTCAACGGAAGAAGTGTCGAGATACGGAATAGTGAATCCGATCCAGTTAAATTCGCGTATTTATGAAGTGAATAGCCTAATAGAAAAACCTAAACCTCAGTTGGCTCCTTCCAATCTCGCTATAATGGGACGTTATATTTTGACTCCCGCCATTTTTGATTTGCTGCAACAGCAGCATGTGGGGGCCGGCGGTGAGATTCAACTAACCGATGCTATCAATGCCCTATGTAAATTTGAGAAAGTCTACGCATACGATTTTGAAGGAATACGTTACGATGTCGGAGAGAAATTTGGTTTTATTCAAACGAATATCGAATATGCTTTAAAAAATGAAGAACTGCGTACTCAGCTAGTGGACTATATGAAAAATAAAGTGGATGAAATTTTGTCCAGACAGACCGTTTAGAATCTCCAACGATTTTTGAGGTGAATTTTCTATGCTTCGCAGAAATCAACAATTTCTAACCCAGGTCTATGCGATTTTTGATTTCGCCGTGATTCAGACCGCCTTCCTGATCGCCTGGTGGGTTAAATTCGAGAGCGGTTGGCTGGATGCCAATCAGCCGATCCCCATCTCCGTTTATGCCGCTTGGAGCGCGGTCTACGGGGCTGTGGCCGTAGCGGTCGGCTTTTTCATCGGGCTGTACGGACCGAACCGCAAGAAACGGTTTGCCGATGCGCTGATCAAAATCGTACAGACGCATCTGATCAGCTTGTTCATCCAGCTCAGCTTGCTCTTCTTCTTCAAAGAAGTGCATATTTCGCGTGAGTTTCTCGCCATCTATATTGTGCTGGATATTGTGCTCATCACCGTTTACCGCTACGTTTTGAAAGAAAGCCTCAAGCGCCTTCGCGAGAAAGGGTACAACAAGCAGTTTGTGCTCATTCTGGGAGCGGGTACGCTGGGACGGCGCTTTCACGATAATCTGCTGCAGCATCCGGAGCTCGGCTATGAAATTATCGGGTTTCTCGATGATCACGGAGAGCATTCGGAGCACAAGGTGCTACCCGCCGCTCCTTACAAGCCGGTTATAGGCAGGCTGGATGAGCTGGAAGAAATCTTGCAGGACAAATTGATCGATGAAGTCATTATCGCGCTGCCGCTGGACGTTCATCACAAATTCCCGCGTATCATTGCGGCATGTGAAAAGGCGGGCGTGCGGACACTGATTATTCCCGACTTCTTCGATTATTTGCCTGCGCGGCCGTTTTTCGATAACTTTGCGGGAATGCCGCTGATCAATGTGCGCGATATTCCGCTCGATATGATCAGCAACCGGATGATCAAACGGACTTTTGATCTCGCGTTTTCGCTTACGGCCATTCTGCTCACCCTTCCGGTGATGATCGTGATTGCCGGGGCAATCAAACTGACGTCGCCCGGCCCGGTGATTTTCAAGCAGGAGCGAGTAGGGTTGAACCGGCGGAAATTTTACATGTACAAATTCCGCTCAATGCGTCAGGATACGGCGAACACGTCCGATACGGGCTGGACGACGGCCGACGACCCGCGCAAAACGAGGCTGGGCGCCTTTCTCCGCAAAACGAGTCTCGACGAGCTGCCGCAGTTTTTCAATGTGCTTTTCGGGCATATGAGTGTGGTCGGACCGCGGCCTGAACGGCCGTTTTTCGTGGAACAGTTTAAAGAAGAGATTCCGAAATATATGGTGAAGCATCATATTCGTCCGGGTATTACAGGCTGGGCGCAGAGCAACGGTCTCCGTGGGGATACCTCGATTTCGGACCGGATTCAGCACGATATTTTCTATATCGAAAATTGGTCGTTCCTCTTCGACATCAAGATTATCTGGAAAACGATCGTAAACGGCTTTACGAACAAAAATGCCTATTAATATTGATTTGGCGTATAGTTAAGCAGAGGACTAAAACATACCGTTAAACAGAATTAAACACCCCCAAGTTTGCAACTCTATCGTGTTGCAAACTTGGGGGTGTTTTTGAGTCGTCATCTAAAGCCGGCTAGTCCAGCGGAAGGCATGCTGTAGGTTGTTCAGATGGTTGGCTGTTATGCCATATCCACTTTGAGCTATTTCTACCTGATATTTTTTAAATTAATTTGCTCCCCATGATTAGGAAAATCTAGCTCTCCATTCTTATTTTTGGTTAGGGTGTATAAGGAAATATTGATTAAATCGATATTTTTAATATTGGTTTGGATATCATTAAACAAATAAATTTGATTATTTATAATTACGATGAAATCCCTCGAATATCCCAATTAAGGAAATTATCATACCATTGCGGGTGGCTATGGAATTTCAAGTTGTATTTTTTATTTCCTCTATTTTTGTGTCCTTGCCGAAGTTATAGATGATCTTGTAGCTATTTTTATCTGTTTTATGATAATAAAGCTTTTCTAACATTATGCCTGGATACAATTCTATTGGTTTATCAATTATAGTCTTCACATTGGTGCTTTTTAATGAGTGAATGATGTTCAGGTGCTCATTTTTGCTCTATGGGATCGCTTAAATATTGATTCAAATCTCAGGAAGATATTTCTAAATCTTTGTAGAGCTTTGCCGCTAAAAGGAGGCTCTGAGACAAAGGAGCCTTCTCAGATGAAGGATAAGAATATAATTTCTGACCTTTCATCATTTCAATGTGTTGGGTATCTTTAATCAGTTGCTGCGCAGGATCTTGGTTTAGGTGTGGCAATGGTTTTTAAAATATCCGTTTCATACTTCCAAAATACACCGATAAATAGGACGAAAGTTAGGATACTTAAAGCAGTTTTTTTATAACTAAATATTTTGGCGATAACAGCTCCAATTAGTGTGGCTAAAGGGATATAAATGGGAAGGATATACCACTCAAGTTTTGTTTTGGCTACACTAAATAATGCAAGGGGTATGAACATCCACAAGATCAATCCGATAATACAATTTTCCTTTAGGATGGCTCGCATTTTTTCCCTGCTTAGATAAGCAAATAGTACAAGAATTAAAAGAAACAACCAGCCTATGTAATAAATTTTGATGATTTGAAGATAAAAATATTTAGACCCATGATGTCCTTCAAGAGGAGTGGGTGTTTAGAATAACAGGTCATAAGTGATCATGCTTTTAAAGAACTACATTCCATCATAGGG
Source organism: Paenibacillus sp. JT31N7 (assembly GCF_059692095.1). Taxonomy (NCBI): domain Bacteria; kingdom Bacillati; phylum Bacillota; class Bacilli; order Caryophanales; family Paenibacillaceae; genus Paenibacillus; species Paenibacillus sp. JT31N7. The sequence goes on along the minus strand of NZ_JCAUAT010000014.1, from coordinate 24,183 downwards.
ATACCTTAACATTAGCCAAATGGCGATAGAGAAACATTAAAAGCAAAATAGGTGACCCAGTTTTTGAATTTTATATGGAATAGCTTTTTAGTGAAGATGAGATACAAGACCTCTATAATCAGAATACTGCCAGCATGCCAGCTTTTTGTCAGAAAAGACAAAGAAAACTTAAGTCCTGATAAGTAAAGCCATTTAATATTGTGTTCAATAAGGAGAATGAAGATAATAGACAGAGTAAATAGGAGAAGGAATAACGAATCCGCATCCCCTGTTCTAGCTCCATGCAATAAAATGTACTGATAACTTGTTGCTGCGATTAAAGCAGAAAAGATAGACGCGATTTGCCGTATTTGTATTTAGAGAATAGGGCTATGCAAATAATCGTTAAAAGAGCTAGGATAGCTGATATCAGTCTGAGGCCCAGGGTATTGTATCCTGCCAGTTTAAAACCCAAAACTATCGTCCAAAAACTCAAAGGGGTTTTAGATTCCAATAGTCATATGTACCGTTGTAAGTATTGATTATAAAATTTTTATCCTTGAGCATTTCATAGGCACCCCGTGCCTGGCTTCATCCCAGTCGGCTATCGCGCTGCTGCCCAAATTATAGAACAAATTTAGGCTTGTTATTGAAATAACAAGCAAGAGTATAAAATAGTAAAGACGGTTTCGATAGGCAGGATTTTTAAAGCCCTTATCTATAGGTAGCTTCATTATTAAATTTAAGTTCCTTTCTAAACAAACTAGTAGTTTATGAATGACTAAACATTGCTTCCTGATGAACGGAATCTTTTAGAATGGGTTGTGTAGCAGACAGTTCCTTTTCAATAATAAATTTAGGTCTGTTTTTAACCTCTTTATATATTTTTCCTACATACTCACCTATCAAACCTAAACAAATTAACTGTATTCCCCCAATGAACCATATAGATACCATTAATGAAGACCATCCAGTAACGGTTTGTCCAAATAATTTACTAATGATAGCATAGGCCCCCATGAGGAGACTTAAAATAAATAATAGAAACCCTAAAAAGGAAATAGTTCGTATCGGCGTGACGCTAAAAGAAGTAATGCCGTCAAACGCAAAAGATAGCATTTTCTTGAGTGGGTATTTTGATTCTCCGGCAAAACGCTCTTCTCTATTGTAATAAACATTCGTAGACTTAAATCCAATCAGCGGAACAAGGCCTCTTAGGAAGAGATTAGTTTCTTTAAAGTTTTCCAGTTCTAGCAGTGCTCTTTTGCTCATTAATCTATAGTCTGCGTGGTTGTAAACTACATTTACCCCCATTATCTTCATGAGTTTATAGAAGCTTTGTGCGGTATACTTTTTGAATACGGTATCTTTATTTCTGCTTTCCCGTACACCGTAAACGATATCATAACCTTCTGTAAATTTTTCAATAAATTGCGGGATTACGTTTAAATCGTCTTGAAGATCAGCGTCAACCGATATCACGCAATCCGAGTCGTTTTTTGCATGATGCAAGCCTGCAAGTAAAGCATTCTGATGGCCGGCATTTTTAGCCAGCTTGAGCCCGTTTACATAGCTGTTTATTTTGTTAGCATTCTCAATTAAGGCCCAAGTCTTATCTTTACTGCCATCATCGACGAATAATAGCTTGCTAGATCGGGAAATCCGATTATGATTGATTAGATCTTCCAATAATTCGGTCAATCTTTTTAAAGTTTCAGGAAATACTTCCTCTTCATTATAACAAGGTACGGCAATAGTAAGGCATGGACAATATCCGGATGACTGCAAGCTTTATACAACTCCTTAATAAATAACGTAATAATTATAGTCTTGATAATTATGTTCCATTCTAACATTGAAAGGATTTTAAAAGAATACTTTAAACAGAAATGACTGGATTGGTCGATTTATGATTATTTAAAGAGGAATTTATTTACAAAGAGAGAATAACTACTTGCTTATAATGATAATAAACTTTATTTTCAACATGGGGGTAACTATGAAAAGAAACTGGCAATTATGTTTGGTTATTTTACTGTTCGTTGCACTCTTCCCTAATTATAGTCGTGCAAAAACGGATGCAACATCCTTGCCAAGCAGCGGCACAGGTGGAAGTGTTACGGAGTCCGTGTATGATTTTTATGTAACCTTGGGTACCCTGCCGACACTTTATGCGGGGCTGAATGCATACTCCAGCAATAATGAAAGTTATATGTGGTATCTCCGTAAAGGAACGTTCGATCCGCAGAAAATCTCTAACACGGTAAATCTGATTGCTCCTGATAAAACCTACAGTAAAGAAGTTATGGATGAGCTTGTGGGCAAAGTGGAGGAATTGTACCACGGAAATCCAAACGCAAAATTCAATTTATTTATCGACGATCTCCGTGTTCAGTTTATCTTACAAATGTTTTTAGCTAATAAAGTTCCTGATTCGAACTTGAAAGTATATTTGCTATCGGATGGTACAGGCTCATATACCACTTTTAGAGATTATTTTAATGAAATTGACGCATATATGTGGTGGAATAGATTTGCAGATGATTATGAGACAAGAAGTACGCGTATTCAAGCGGGTGAAATCGATGTTATCAATATAAATGACAATATGGAACTGTATAGAAGCATGTATCACGTTTCTCAAAAGGATAACGTTGAGTACTGGATGCAATTCCCGGAATTGCTACAGACTAATGATGTTAAGGTTACAGAAGAATTAGCAAAAATGAACTTAGTAAAGAAATTACCGCACTATATGTACGAGGTCTTGCCACAAGCGAAAAAAGTCGAATTTATTGAAGCGGTTGGGATTGATAGGTCAAAATTCGACTACTTATTTTATTCCTCAAGCAAACCTAACCTGATTATTTCAGGAACAAGTTTTGCTGGTGAACAAGGCACTTTTGAAGACGTCGTTAAGCAAATCGTAGCAGATTATGGTACGAATTATAAGCTGTTTTTTAAGCCTCACCCATCTTGGGATCCTCTAACAAACGGACAACTAATAAAACTAAAGCGTAAAGAGTTTTTGGACAGTCAGAATATTACTTTGCTGCCGGCTCAATTGCCGATGGAAGCATTAATGTGGACATACCCGGATGTAAAGATCGGAGGGTATTCCAGCACTTTGTATATGTCAACGGCAAAAAAACAAAGCATATTTTTTATTGCGGACAGTGTAGATAGTCTCACAGCACCGCTGCCAAGTTTATACCAGTTGGGCCACTTTGGCGATGCTAAATTATATAAGATCACTCAACCGCCCGTCACGAACACAACAATTTCAGATCTTCAAGTAACATCGAACGGAACACCATTGCAGATGAACGTGACAGGTTCCGTATATAAAGTTAAGGCTGCCAACAATGTCCCAGAGGTAAAAGTATCAGTTAAACCGACCTCGGACAAAGCAGGTGTAACCGTAAAAAAAGAGGGGCAAATTATCCCGGTTTCTAATCTGAACGGCTTCTATGAGACTGGAACTATTCCAGTTGCTGCAGGCGACAATCTTTTGGAAGTAACGGTGACAGCACCAAGTGGAGACATGAGTACCTACAATGTAATCGTAACAAGAGAAGCTAGTGAAAGCAGCGGTTCGGGGAATACAGGAGGTACAGGTGGCTGGGGCGGAGGAGGCGGTTCTGCTTGGATTGAAGCTCCATCTAATAACGTAAGTGTAACGATTAAAGCGAACTCATCAGGAACAATCCTTTTCGGGGAAGAAGTCAACATGAGCGTACCTGCAGGATCCTTGGAGCAGGAAAGCACCATAAAAGTTGAACGGCTTTCCGAGAACAATTCTTGGGTTAGCAACACTGACTTTTTAGCCAGTTCAATTTATGAAGTGACTAAAAGTACATCCGAGGATTTTAAACGGCCTGTCAGTTTGACTATCCAATTTGATACTAAAAAGATCGGGAAAGATCAGATTCCGGTAATCTGCTACTATGACACAGAAAAGAAAATATGGGTAAAAGTAGAAGGGAAAGTAACAGACACTAAGGTTACAGCCGAAGTCAGCAAACTTGGAAAATTTGCAATACTTGCATTCGATAAGGATTTGAAGACTGAAAGCAACGGCGGTCAAACAGGTACTTTGTTTACGGATGTAATGTCGCATTGGGCTAAAGAAATGATCCAATTGGGATTGTCTAAAAATATTATCAATGGCTACCCGGATCATACTTTTAGGCCGAACCAAACTGTAAGCAGAGCGGAGTTTACAGTTATGCTGGTTAATGGCCTCCATGTTGGTGGAGAAGGGGCAAAGCTTGAATTTACGGACCATTCAATAATAGCTGACTGGTCGAGCCGTGCGATCTCCCTAGCCTCAGAGATGGGAATTGTGAGCGGATATGAAGATGGCAGCTTTAGACCAGATGCGCAGATTACACGTGCAGAGATGGTCAGTATGATTATGCGCGCGCTGAAAATATCCGTCCCGGTGGATAATAATACATTGTTTGCGGATGATAACGAAATTCCTGCCTGGGCTAAAGGAAATGTTCTGGAGGCATTCAAGCGCGGAATTGTCAATGGTAGGGAAAATAATCAATTCGCTCCGGGGGAAAGCGCCACAAGAGCAGAGTCGGTTGTCATGATACTGCGGGTAATTGAGGTGGTACAATCGAAGTAAAGCTCTAGAAGTTATTTTAAAAAGTATATTCCGCCCGAATCTTCCCGATACTAGGATCATATCTTGGTAACGGGGAGGTTTTTTTATGATCGATCATGAAGATGCTTACCGGGACGATCAAATGCCAATGGGGCGCGGGTTGATCATCGGAGTGCTGGTGGGAGCCGTCATGTGGGCGGTTATTATCGGCGGGTTTCTTTACCTGGTGAACTTATGAGGGGACATATACAAGAAAGCCGCCGAGCGGGTATTCCCGGTTTCGGCGGCTTTCAATTTGGGCGGTTTACCGGATGGTCATCTGATAAACCTTCTTATCTCGCCGTCCAACCGCCGTCAATGATCAGCTCCGTGCCGGTCACGAACGAGGACTCGTCCGAAGTGAGATAGAAGGACTCCGTATGCGATGTCTTCCGGCTTGCCTAGGCGGGGCAGAGGAGTACCCGCTTCGAACATGTGTCCCGCGCCCTGGTCGAGGGCTTCCTGAATCATCGGCGTCACGATGATGCCCGGGTGAATGGAGTTCACGCGGATTTTGTCCGGGGCCAGCTCGACAGCGGATGCTTTCGATAAAGAGCGGAGGGCTCCTTTTGCCGCGGTATAACAAACCGTTGGTGAAGTTGAGGGCGACAATCCCGGCGATAGAGGAAATATTGACGATGGAGCCTCCGCCGGCTTTCCGCATTTCGGGAACGACGTATTTCATTCCGATGACGCAGCCCGTCAAGTTAATCGACATGACTTTATCCCAGCTTCGATGGTGAAGGTATCAAGCGTGCTGTCCGTACTAGTGCCCGCATTACTGACGAGAACATCGACCTTGCCGAACTGCTCCACTGCTTTCCCCACAACCCGCTTCCAGTCGTCTTCCGATGCCACGTTGTGCTTAAGGCCGATGGCCTGGCCGCCCGCACGCCGGATTTCATCCACAACCCGGTTCAGCTGCTCTTCTTGCAGGTCGGTTGCGACGACTTTCGCACCTTCCGCCGCGAACAGCTGGCTTCGGTTTCCCCTTGGCCCATAGCGGCTCCCGTTATAATGACGACTTTATCCTGTAAGCGTCCCATTTTGCAAAACTATCCTTCAGGCTAAAATTGGAAGCGCGTTCAATGTGATAAGCTTCCGTGCCCGCAAATTTTATCGACAAGATGATGTTTAATCGACATCCCGTTAATTATAATACCGAGCTTGCAAGGATAGCTCAACCAACAGCTTTTGCGGATTTGTCGCTTAATGGACAATACCCGGCGCTATGTTGCAAAAAGCTAAGATCTTATACAAAGAGAGCGGTTATGTCGATTAAAAATAACTTGGACCCGCGAGTAATCAGGAACCGCCTGATGCTGCGGGATGCGCTGATTGCTTTGATCGGGGAACAAGGGTACGAGAAAATTACGGTCAGGGACATCGCTGGCCTCGCCTCGCTGAACCGGTCGACCTTTTACCTTCATTTCCGGGACAAACAGGATCTCATGGAACAAAGCATGGATGATACATTAAAGGAGCTGGTGGACGGACTCCAGCCTCTATTCGAAGATGCATCGGAGTTTCGTTTTGATGGCGGGAAGCCGCATCCTACATTTGTCTGGCTGTTCGAGGAGATTGCCAGGCATGCGCAGTTTTATCAAGTGGTTCTGGGGGAACAGCGGATGCCTTATTTTACCCGCGGATTGACGGACGTGATTACCGGGTTTGTGACCAAAGGGCTCGGAACGGTAGCTCCCGAAGAGCGGCAGCTTGCGGTGCCCAGAGAGATGCTCGTGAGCTGCGTAGTCTCGGCTTTCCTTGGCGTGATCCTGTGGTGGCTGTAAAGCGGCATGCCGTATACGGCTCCCTATATGGCGGAGAAGTTAATGCGCCTGGCGACCCGCGGTCCTTACGTGGACGAGCCTTTTACCGGGGCAAAAGAATAAGCCGGTTTCCCGGCACGGGCCAATAAAACCTTGTGAGGCCGATTCAATCCACAGTGCCCAGGACGTCAAGGAGATCCTTCAACGCCCCATTAAACCGCACAAGCTGTTCAGGGCTGAAAGAGTCCGCTTTAGCACGCAGCAGGTTTCCGATCTCCGTCCATAACTCCTTCCATCCTGTCCGGTGAGCTTCACAAGCTTGCCGCCCGGGGGCCGGAGGTTCCTGTTAGTCGGATTAGAATATGCTCTGCCTGACACACATGGCGGGTGCAGCCGGGCAACAAAAAGGAGGCTTTCTTAATAGAAGGCCTTCTTTTCGCATGCAGCTTTCGGCCGTTTGGCACGAACACTGTTCGGTTCCCCGGGCAGAACATAACGGACGACGGACAGGATCACGGCTTGTCAAACTAGTCCGCATAATCGGCCAAGTCCCTTCATAGACATGTATCAGTACATTTTACTTAAGGATGAGGGGATGATGACATGCGTCGGGTCACATGGATACTCGCCATCGTGATGAGTGCAGCATTGCTTCTGGCCGGTTGTGGAAAAAAGGATGCAGGATCGGTAGTAAAAGATTTGGATCATGTGATCGGCAAGCTCGAAAGTTATCAGGGCACGGGACGCATGGTTCTTCAAACCGGGCAGGAGCCGCAGGAATACCAGGTGGAGGTGTGGTACCAGCAGCCGCATTACTACCGCATTTCTTTGACCAATGAGAAAAAAGACATCACGCAGGTTGTGCTGCGAAACGACGACGGGGTGTTTGTTTTGACGCCGCATCTGCATAAAAGCTTCCGGTTCCAGAGCGACTGGCCGGAGAATCAGGGTCAGGTGTATCTGTTCCAGTCTCTGGCTCAGAGTATCCTGCTGGACACGGAGCGCCAGTTTACGAAAGACGGCAACTCGTTCGTCTTCGACGTGGCGGCGAATTATGCCAACAGCGGACAGATGGCGAGACAGAAAATATGGCTGGATCAAAAAAGCCTCGCGCCGCAGAAGGTCGAGGTTTCCGACAGCAGCTCGAACGTACTCGTCAAGCTTGACTTCACACAGTTCGAGTTTGGTAAAAAGCTGGAAAAAGACAGCTTCGACATGCAGCGCAATATGACCAGCTGGGATCTCAAATCGTTGGATAAGGATGCGCCCGTCTCCGGCGCGGTAAAAGAACCGGCCGCGGGCGCAGCGTCTCCGGACGGGAAAGCCGCTGGCGGCAAGGATGCTCCGGCATCCGCCCAGGCAGGCGCCGCCGGCAAGGACGCGGCTGCCGGCACCTCCGCGGACGGCGCGAGCGCCGGAGCGGCCGCCGACGGCGGCAAAGCCCCGGCTGCGTCGCCCGGCGAAGACGCAGCTGCTGCGGGCAAAGCCGCGGACGGCTCCGCCAAGGCCCCGGCCGCGGCAGCGGGCTCGGGCAGCGCGGCGGCTGACGCCGGCAAGACGCCCGCTGCGCCAGGCGTCCCTGCGGGCGGCGGCACGGCCTCCGCTGGCGGCACCGGCGCCAAGCAGCCGGCTCCCGCTGGCGGCACAGCCGCGACCGGCGCGGCTGACGCGGACAAAAAAGCCGCAGCCAACAGCAGCGCGGGCTTCGGCCTCATCGAGCCGTCTTACATGCCCAAGGGTGTCGCGCAGCAGGACATCCGGGATGTGAAGCTCGGCGAGAACACGGGCATCATGGTCCGCTACCAGGGGACCTACAACTACACGCTGCTCGAGTTAGCACCGCAGACGCAGACCGTATCCATCCTGCCCGGTGATATCGTCGACCTGGGCTACACGCTCGGCGTGGTCACCGGCGACGAGAAGAAGACGCTGACGTGGACATACGACGGCATCGAATTCCGGCTGGCGACCGCCGACCTGCCGCACGACGAGCTTGTCAAAATCGCCCAATCCGTTGCCGGAGAAGCGGGTAAATAACCCGCAAAGCCCCATGGATTGGGGAATTTTGCCCGGAACAATTCATTGACTTCATCCAGCGGAGCCTTTAACATGGGTGTATCGGAGGACGGCGGAAGTGCCGGCCAATTAGGGAAGGGAGACCCTGTTTATTCGGGGATCTCCCTTGTCCCGTGTACAGTTTCGAAGAAGGTGAACATTGACGTGGATGCTTTTTACCGTCCGACTTACGTGGAAATTTCATTGGATGCGCTCCGCAGCAACCTGGAGACTTTCAGGCGCGCGCTGCCCGGTAGCGTACATATGATGGCGGTTCTGAAAGCCGATGCCTACGGCCATGGCGCCGTAGAGGTTTCGAAAGTGGCAATGGAATGCGGCGCAACCTATCTGGCCGTAGCTTTTCTCGACGAAGCGATGGAGCTGAGGAACGCCGGCATCACGGCGCCTATCCTGGTTCTGGGCTACACGCCGCCGGAAGGGATCGGACTTGCGCTTGAACATGATATTACGCTGACCGTCTATACGGAGGAGCTGCTTGAAGCGGCTGCGGGTTATGCGCAGCGTGACGCCGCAGCGGGCGGGAACAAACCGCCGTTAAACATTCATATCAAAATCGACAGCGGCATGGGCCGGATCGGCCTGCACGACGAGGATGAAGCGGTCGCGTTTATCGCGAAAGCGCTGCAGACGCCGGGAATCCGGGTCGAGGGGCTTTTTACCCATTATGCCAATGCGGATGAAACCGACAAAACGTATACGTACGAACAGCACGCAAAATTCGCCGGAATCGTCCGGAAGGCCGGTGAGCTGCCGGGGGCCCGTTTTCCTTTTGTTCACGCCGGCAACAGTGCGACTGCCATTGATCTGCCCGAACTTACTTACAACATGGTACGTCTGGGCATTGCGATGTACGGCCTGTATCCGTCGGAAGAGGTAAACAAAGAGCAGATCAGGCTCAAACCCGTACTGAGCCTCAAAACGGGGATTGTCTATCTGAAAACTCTTCCGTCCGGATCGGGTGTCAGCTACGGCACCATTTACCACACGCAAGGCGATGAACGGATCGCCACACTGCCGATCGGCTATGCCGACGGCTTCTCGCGTCTGCTGACGGGGAAAGCGGAAGGACTGGTTCGCGGCAAAAGAGCTCCGGTCGTCGGCCGGATTTGCATGGATCAATGTATGCTGAGTACGAGCGCTATTCCGGAGGCGGCATTCGGAGACGAGGTTGTCCTGCTCGGCGAGCAGGGCGAAGAGCGAATAACCGCGGAGGAAATCGCCGCTAAGCTGGGCACGATTAATTATGAAGTAACCTGCATGATCTCTCACCGGGTTCCCCGCGTTTACGTAAGCGGCGGCCGCAGAGTGAAGGCGGTCAACTCCCTGTTCAGACATCTTTTTTAACGAATCGACAGGACTTAATCAAAATTCCACAATTTTTCCCGATGGAAAAACAGGATTTCAGGGTATGCCCTCGAATAGATTACAAGGGAGCTTGACGATGCGTATGGCATAAATGATATACCACACGCATATATACTGGAGTAGTATAAATTTACTACTGCATCGACATAATGGTAGTAAAGTGTTTTCGGATGTTTCTTGGGGGTGCGAAATCGGTGAATAATGCTCATAACACGAAGAGGATCATGATCAGTTTGCCAGACAACCTATTACAGGAGGTCGACGGCATTGTGGAGAAGGAGAACTCCAACCGAAGCGAGTTTATTCGCCAGGCCATGAAGCTGTATTTGCTTGAACGCAAAAAACGCAGCCTTCGCGAATCCATGCAGAAAGGCTACATGGAGATGGCTAAAATTAACCTAACGATAGCGGACGAAGCTTTTCAAGCGGAGGAAGAGGCGGACAATACGCTGGTACGCTTAGTAAGCGGGGTGTAATAATTTGATTGTAAAACGTGGCGATGTGTACTTCGCAGATCTTTCACCGGTTGTCGGTTCCGAACAGGGCGGCGTCCGTCCGGTGCTGATTATCCAGAACGACATCGGCAATCGCTTCAGCCCGACGGTCATCGTCGCCGCAATTACGGCGCAGATTCAGAAAGCGAAGCTACCGACGCACGTGGAAATCGATGCGGAAACGCACGGTTTTGACCGGGACTCCGTCATTTTGCTGGAACAGATCCGTACGATCGACAAACAGCGGCTGACCGACAAAATTACGCATCTGGATGAAGAATCAATGCGCAAGGTGGACGAAGCGCTGCAGGTCAGCGTGGGACTGATTGATTTCTAGCGATGAAATGAGGAGCGAGGGGCCCTAACAGCCCTCGTTTTTTCGTTTCTTTAACAAAGGCCGGCACGGAAACGGGTCCAGGCACGCGGATGCGGCGGGGATCAAGATGTTTTCGGGGGAAGGATCGGGCCAAGTACCACTCTGCCCGGAAGAAAGCTACAAAACGCATGGGGGAATAACGATGGCAAACACGGATGTCCAGCACGCAGACAAGCAGCAAGCAACTAAGAGCTATGAACGGACCGAGGAAAAAACGGCGGCTACGGCTGCCCGGATCGTCAAACAAATCGCCGGCGAGCTTCAGCTCAAGGCTTCGCAGGTTCAAACGACCGTAAATCTGCTGGATGAAGGCAACACCATCCCGTTTATCGCACGGTACCGGAAAGAAATGACGGGAGAACTCGACGAGAATTTCCTGCGGGATATCGAGGAGCGGCTGAATTATCTCCGCAACCTGGAAGACCGCAAGCTGGAAGTGCTGCGTCTTATCGACGAGCAGGACAAGCTCACCGGCGAGCTCCAGGCTTCCATTGAAAAAGCGGTAAAGCTCCAAGAGCTGGAGGATTTATACCGTCCCTACCGCCAGAAGCGCAAAACACGCGCGAGCGTCGCGAAGGAAAAAGGACTGGAGCCGCTGGCGAAATTTATACTGAAACAGCCTCAGAAAGGCTCTCTTCAGGAAGAAGCCGGGAAGTATGTTCGCGAAGACAAAGGCGTTTCCACCATTGAAGAAGCTCTTCAAGGCGCGCAGGATATCGTAGCCGAGCAGCTCGCGGACGATGCGAAAATCCGGGCTTGGGTGCGTAAATTTACGCACGACAACGGGATTCTGCGTACGGAAGCGAAGAAGCGGGAAGAAGAGTCCGTTTACGAGATGTATTACAGCTATCAGGAACCGCTGAAAAAAATGCCGCCGCACCGCACGCTGGCGATTAACCGCGGAGAGCGCGAGGACGTGCTGAAGACGGCGCTCGACGTTCCCGTGGAGCGGATCCACGAATTCATCGGCCGTCAGGTCATCCAGGGGCCGTCCGTGACACGCGACGCGCTGCAATCGGCTGTCGAAGACGCCTACAAGCGTCTGATCGCGCCATCCATCGAGCGGGAAGTCCGCGGAGAGCTGACGGAACGGGCGGAGACGCATGCGATCCAGATTTTCGCCGGCAATCTGCGGAATCTGCTTCTCCAGGCGCCCGTTAAGGGCCAAACCGTGCTCGGCGTCGACCCGGCTTACCGGACCGGCTGCAAGCTGGCCGTCGTGGATGAGACGGGCAAGTTGCTGGAGGTTACGGTGACGTATCCGACGCCGCCGAACAACAAAGTCGCGGAGGCGAAGGCCGCTTTCAAGCGCCTGATCGACACGTACGATGTCGGCCTCATCGTCATCGGCAACGGTACCGCTTCGCGCGAAACCGAGCAGTTCGTGGCGGATCTGATCGCCGAGCTCAAATCGCGCAAGCTCCAGTACCTCATCGTGAACGAGGCCGGCGCAAGCGTGTACTCCGCATCGAAGCTTGCCCAGACGGAGTTCCCGGACCTCGACGTCGCGGAGCGCAGCGCCATCTCGATTGCGCGCCGCCTGCAGGACCCGCTCGCGGAGCTTGTCAAAATCGAGCCGAAAGCAATCGGCGTCGGCCAATACCAGCACGACGTCTCGCAGAAGCATCTCGACGAGAGCCTCAAAGCGGTTGTCGAATCCGCCGTTAACCATGTCGGTGTCGACGTGAACACGGCATCGCCGTCGCTGCTCTCCTACGTCTCCGGAATCAACAGCACGATTGCGAAGAATATCGTGAAGTTCCGCGAGGAGAACGGGAAATTCGGCAGCCGTAAGGAGCTGCAGAAGGTTCCCCGCCTTGGCGCGAAAACGTTCGAGCAGTGCATCGGCTTCCTCCGGGTACCCGGAAGCGGCAACCCGCTCGACAACACGCCGATCCACCCCGAGACTTACGGGGTGGTGGACAAGCTGCTGGCCGAGCTGAGAGTCGAGCTTGCCGGGATCGGCTCCCAGCAGCTCAAGGAACTGCTTCAGCGCCAGGAGCCCGATGAGCTTGCGCCTAAGCTCGGCATCGGTGTACCCACGCTGCGCGACATCCTGGACAGCCTGCAGCGTCCGGGCCGCGATCCCCGCGAAGAGCTCGGGACGCCGATCTTCCGGACCGACGTCCTTCAGATCGAGGATCTGAAGCCGGGCATGGAGCTTCAGGGTACCGTGCGCAACGTGATCGATTTCGGCGCTTTTGTCGATATCGGCATCAAAAGCGACGGTCTCGTCCATATTTCCCAGCTCAGCGACAAGTTCGTGAAGCATCCGATGGATGTGGTATCCGTCGGTGACAACGTAACGGTCTGGGTATTGAATGTCGACGTCAAGAAGGGCCGTGTCGGCCTGACGATGAAACAGCCGCAATAAACGGAACCAGCCATAAAGAACCTCAAGATCCCAAAGAGCTTGAGGTTTTCTTTTTTACTTCTGAATCATGCACCTCGGTAACGTCTTCACATCTCGATAAGGCAGGGCAGGAATAACTCTTACCCGAATGGGCAAAAACAGAAAAGATAGCTGCCGCTGGAATCCGGCAGACGATCAGAGCGGAGGGAAGGTCCATGCTTCACACATGGTTACGCAAGGGATTAACGTTGGTGCTTGTCGTTCTGCTGTTCATTTCGGCTGGCTGCAGCACAGCCGGACCGCAGGCGGGTTCGGACAAAAACCAGAGCGGCGGCAAGGAGACTCAGCCGAGTCCGACACCCACGGTCGATGATCCGCTGAAGGATCAGATCGCGAGGATGACGCTGGATCAGAAGATCGGGCAGATGGTCATCAGCGGAGTCGACGGATTGGAGATGGATGAGCATGCGCGGCAGTTGATAGATACGTATAAAGTCGGAGGCTTTATTTTATTTAAACCGAACGTAAAAAGTACGGGCCAGGCGGTAACCCTTCTGAATGCGCTCAAAGAAGAGAATGCCCGTACAGGCAGCAAAATACCGCTTATGCTGAGCGTGGACGAGGAAGGCGGACGCGTCAGCCGCATGCCGGACGAATACACAAACGTACCCGCGGGCCGGGTAATCGGTACTACGAAGAACCTCCGCTTTGCCGCGGAGATCGGGGACATTCTGGCACGGGAAGTGGCTTCCCTCGGGTTTAACACGGATTTCGCTCCGGTGCTCGATATCAACAGCAACCCGAAAAATCCGGTGATCGGCGACCGTTCTTTCGGGTCGACGCCCGAGCTTGTCGGCAATCTCGGTGTCGAGATGATGAAAGCCATCGCCGCTCAGAAAGTGATTCCCGTCGTGAAACATTTCCCGGGACATGGCGATACCGCTGTCGATTCGCATATCGGGCTGCCTGTCGTGGAGCATGATGCGAGCCGTCTGCGTTCTTTTGAGCTTATCCCTTTCGTCAAGGCTTTCCAAAGTGGGGCGGATGCGGTCATGGTTGCGCACATCCTGCTTCCGAAGCTGGATTCCACCTATCCGGCTTCCTTATCCCCGGCGGTCATTACCGATTTGCTGCGCAAAGAGCTCAATTTCGGAGGTGTCGTGTTCACGGACGATCTGACAATGGGCGCCATCGTCAAAAGCTACGGAATCGGCGAGGCGGCCGTTCAAGCGGTGAAAGCAGGCACCGACGTAGCCCTCGTCTGTCATGAATTCGACAACACGGTCCGTGTCGTAAAAGCGCTGAAGCAGGCCGCCGAAACCGGCGTTCTCTCGGAGCGCAGAATCGACGAGAGCGTTTACCGGATTCTGAAGCTTAAATATAAGTACACGTTAGCCGATCAAGCGGCTCCGCAGCCGGACGTCGGCAAAATCAACGAGCAGATCGGCCGCGTTCTGGACGCCCGTCTGCCTTAGCGGCCCGGAGCCGTCACAAAAAAAGCAGGTAATTCCGCCAATGCGGAGCTACCTGCTTTTTTCAAAGGATCCCGACAGCTCGTCGGGCGATCTCCGTGTCCGGTAAAAAAACCAACTGTCGTTAAGTAAACGAATCTGCCGAGGGTTTTTGTTCTGAAACGCTCGCATCAGCTGGTTGCAGAGCCATTGCGGCATAACGCCATCCCCTTCCTGACTGACTACTTACAGCATATGGGGAAGAGGCGCCGGGCGTGCAGGTCCTGCAACTTTTTTATCGGAAAAGCGGAGATTTACTGCTGATCTTCCTCGTATTCCTCGTACCATTGCTCCAGTTGGGCCTGCAGCGCCCGGATTTCGGTGAGGAGCGATACGAGCGGGTATGCGGATTCTTGAATAGAGGCAAAGGAAGCTTCCAGCTTATTGATATAGTCGAGACCTCCGGTTACCGGATAAGCGGTACCCACCGGCTCCAGGTTGTCGCATTCGGCGATGACGACCGGTAGTTCAGGCACATTGTGTGCGGTCAGCTTCTCGATTTCTTTGTGCAGCCGGCCGTTCAGGGCTGTAAGCTGGTACATGTGCGTAGCGGGCATTTCGACAAATTCAAGCTGGTCTTTCAGTTTCAATACGGCATATTTCATAACGCTGGTCGGCATAGCGGCGGTGCTCCTCTCATGCATCACGTTCTCGTTTTCTACTTGACAGTATAGCCCTTCATTAGGTACAAATTCAAGAGAGACTTATCCGCGGGTGATACGGGAAATCCCGTGCCGGAGCGGGGAAAGGAGTCGCTTGATATGGAAGATGCGCAGCTTCAAGAATGGGTGGAGCAGATTTCTCTGGAGGCGTTCGGATGGCCGTTTCGTCATCGTGCGCGGTTTAACCGCAGGCTTCGTGCCACGGGCGGGCGTTATTTTACGAAGTCCCACGATATCGAGATCAGCTGGCACCAGTGGGAGACTTACGGCAGGGACGATGTCGAAAAAATTATTAAGCACGAGCTGTGCCACTATCATCTTCATTTGCAGAGAAGAGGCTATCAGCACCGGGATGCCGACTTTAAACTTCTGCTCAAACAAGTGGGCGGGACGCGGTTTTGCCGGGCTTTACCCCAGCGCAAGGAACCGACTCCTTATAAGTACAAGCTCCAGTGCGTGGCCTGCGGCACCGAATACTACCGGAAAAGAAAGATGGATGTGCGAAAATACTCGTGCGGAAAATGCCGGGGAAAGCTGAAACTTTACACGCTTGACTTTCCCAAACGTTCATGATAAATTAATTATTGTCTTTCCCTGATAGCTCAGTTGGTAGAGCACTCGACTGTTAATCGAGTTGTCACAGGTTCGAGTCCTGTTCGGGGAGCCATATCTGGAGAGATACCCAAGTGGCTCAAGGGGACCCTCTGCTAAGGGGTTAGACTGCGTAAGTGGTGCGAGGGTTCGAATCCCTCTCTCTCCGCCATAAGTATTATGAAGAAAGTCGCTTAGATACAGCGGCTTTTTTGCTTTTTAGGGGTCTTTTTCGCAAGCGCAACGGGTGCTGCCCGAACCGATTTTGTTCCAGAAAATTCATTCCAAATTGGGCTTGTCATTTTGAGATGGTTAAGTTATAATACTATTTGTCGTCAAAAACGACATCATGTACTAAAAGTTGACAAGGCCCGTTGGTCAAGGGGTTAAGACACCTCCCTTTCACGGAGGTAACAGGGGTTCGAATCCCCTACGGGTCACCATGAGAGCCATTAGCTCAGTTGGTAGAGCACCTGACTTTTAATCAGGGTGTCGAAGGTTCGAGTCCTTCATGGCTCACATTCTTTACCTCGCATGCGGTCGTGGTGGAACGGCAGACACGCTATCTTGAGGGGGTAGTGCCCAATGGGCGTGAGGGTTCAAATCCCTCCGACCGCATACCTCATTAAATAAGAGACCTTGCTGAATACAGCGGGTCTTTTATTTTTTTAGAAATATTTCCCGAGAAATATCGAACCGTGAGACGGGTGTCTATTTGTGCCGGATGATTCATCGACAAACGACCCCGTGCATAAGATGGATGTCGAAAAGCCGGAAGCTTCGGAAATAAAGACAGTAATACCGCCAACCGGACGCGATTAGGGGAGTCGATGTCGATGTCGATGGATAATCCCCTTCTAAACACGAGATGATACCTGAAAACGGAGAATGCGCTGGTGGACGGTCGAATAGGTGAACAGAATCTCTGTAGTCCGGAAATAGGTCTGGGCTTTTTTATTTTCTTAAAATTAACATCCAGCTGATGCTTAATTGTAATTTCTTCCATATAATGGTGGAGTGAGCTATTATCCATTCAGAGGAGGGAATTAAATGATTCAAAAAGTTCGTGCCCGTATGATCCCCTTATTAGGTCTGTCCGCCGTTCTTGCATGTTCGTCGGTGGTCCAAGCCGCTTCGCCGGCGGCTCCGGCTCTGCATGACGAGAATCCGTCCGGCAATTTCGGGGACTGGTACACGGGAGCGGTGCCTCCGCAGGCTTCGAAAGATAAGCCCGTGATTCTTTTCGTTCAGGGGCTTCACTCGAACTATAACACTTGGCTCAAAACGGACGGGTACTACGAGGCGGCTTATAAGGCCGGGTACCGCACGGCTTTTGTACAGCTGAAAGATGCGGACGGTACGGGCGGGGACATGTGGACCAACGGTCCGAAGCTGGCCGAGGTCATCAAGAAGGTCGCCCAATATTATGGTGTCTCTCAAATCAACATCATCGCCCACTCCAAGGGCGGAATCGACACGCAGACCGCACTCCTGCATTACGGTGCCGCGCCGTACGTGAACGTCGTTCACCAGCTTTCTACGCCGAATAGGGGCTCTGAGCTGGCTGACATGGCTTACAGCGACTGGACAAGCTGGCTGGCCGACATTCTTGGGAAGAAGGACGATGCAGTCTATTCCCTTCAAACCTCCTACATGGCAAATTTCCGTACGCAGACAGACGGCAAGCCGGGAGTTTCCGCGACCAAGACTTACATGTCCGGCGGCGAAGGTGATGACGGCTGGTTCACTGCCTATTGGTTCGCTCATGCCGTCCTTCCGGGTGAGGATGACGGTGCGGTCAGCGTAGCTTCCGCGCTTGGACTGCCCTATGGCATTAAAAGCTTTACAAAGAACATTTCCCACAGCGCAATGACAACGGCTTCCCAGACCTGGAGCCTGGTGCAGCCCAAACTGGCACTCGGCAAAACGGCAGCCGCAGCGGCGCCGCTTCAAGCTGAGAACCTCATCGCCGCTCAAGCAGCCCCTGCAGTTTCCGAGAACACTTCTTTCATCATGAAAGGGGGCAGTCTCGCCAAAGGAGCCGCAAAAGAGGTGTTCCCTCTGGAAAGCGGTATCGGCTCGATCTCACTGGATGTGCTAACGGCCAAAGAAACGACGCAAGTCACATTGACAAGCCCGTCCGGCAAAAAGATCCCGCTGAATCCGGCCAAAAGTGCGGAGAAAGACGAAGCCGTTCTGTTCTCCGATGCCGTTCATCATACGCTGACGCTCGAGAGCCCGGAGAAAGGAAACTGGACTCTGGAGCTCTCGGGAGAAGGGGATGCCTACTTTATGCTGGCCCGTCCGGAAGGCCGTGTAAAAGGACAAATCAAGAACGCCCGCAAACAATTCAAACAAGGCGAGAATGCGCAAATTGCCGTTTCGTTCGACGGAGCGGGCAAGCTGGAAGACACTCAAACGAAGAAGGCGAAGCTGACCCGCTCCGGAGGCAAAGGAAAGCTGAAGAGCCTCCAGCAAGCGGGAGAAGTTAATCTGCAAACCGCGAAGAACGAAGTTCTCTTAAACTTCAAAGCGCCGACTGAGCCCGGGGTTTATAATATTTCATTCGACATCAATGGAGTGAACGAGCGGCAGGAACCTTTTACACGTTCCGTGAACTACAATTTCGCTGTGACCGATGAGGCGGGAAAAGTCGAATAGGACCGCTTCGGCAAAGCGGCTCTCCATGTCGTTTGGGGCACACTCTTTTCGGGTAATCTAAACAGAGAAACGTGTTTACTCGAAAGGAGCTGGAGAGAGCATGTCGAATCCGTCTTTGGAACAGCAAATCGTAAGCATTTTGGATAAAAACGAGATCTGCTCGTTCGGAACGGTCGAGAATGGGAAGCCCCGTGTGCGCTACATGGCTTTATTTCACGATGAACTGACCATTTATTTGGCGACCAACCGCAAAACCGATAAAGTGGAAGAGCTGCAGGACAATCACCATGTACATATTCTTGTGGGTTTTGACGGCAAACCTTCTTCCGATATCCTTCAAATCGAAGCGACAGGCAGCGTAAGTACCGATGAAAGCTTGCGTGAAAAAGTATGGCGCGACGACTTCAAGGAATGGTTTGACGGTCCGCACGATCCGGAATATGTTATTCTGAAGATTGTGCCCAGCCGTATCGAGTACTACAGCGGTAAATCCGAGCGGCAGGTATGGCAGGAAAAATAACGCTGCGGATTAAAGCGCGAAGCCGAAAGGGGCCTAATCAGGTCCCTTTCGGCTTTTTGTTCAGGACGGAGAATCTGGTTCATTCCTGGAATCCCTAGCCCAAGCGGCTAAAAAAGCGGGAACGCGTCGTCAGGATGACGGCCGGTTTAACGTCCTGATATCGCCATGTTCGGCGTATCCGATTCATAGGGCGGGGCAGCACCCGCCACAAAATCAAAAGAACGCGGAAGCTGCGCAGGCAGTCTTCCGCGTTCTTTTGATATAAACTACCGGCTGATGTGCATTCTCTTCTGCACCTGACCGAGGACAAAATCGGTCAGCAGCGCGAGAAGCGCCGCCGGTATAGCTCCCGCATACAAGCGGGCGGAATTGTCCATGTTGATGCCGGCATAAATTTCCCGGCCCAGACCTCCGCCCCCGATCAGCGGAGCGATGGTAGCCACGCCGATGGCGATGACCGCAGCCACCCGGACGCCTGTCGCGATAAAAGGCAGCGACAGCGGAAGCTGCACCTTCCACATAAGCTGAAGCTGGCTCATGCCGACTCCCCGTCCGGCTTCGGTAATCGCCGGATTTACCTGGGTGAGCCCGACAAACGTGTTGCGGATGACCGGCATCAGGGAGTAAAGGAAGAGGCCGATGACAACAGTCTTGAAGCCGAGCCCGAATACGATCATCAACAGCACAAGCAGCGCCAGACTCGGAAACACCTGAATGATGTTCGCGGCCGTAAGAATAACGGAACCGAGACGGCGGTAACGCGCGGCCAGAATGCCCAGCGGCACCCCGACGATAAGCGCCATGAGAATGGCGAGGAGAACCATTACGATATGATCGTAAGTCAGTCCCAGCAAATCCAGCCAGTTTTCACTAACATATTGAAAGAAAAGCTCCATATTCATGTCCCCTTAGAAGGCCTGCAGGACCTTTATTTCAGCAGTCCGATTTGTTTTAAATAGTCTTCCGCAACTTTTTTCTCATTGCGTTTTTTCACATCAACTTCATAGTTCAAATCAATCATAGTTTTGGCATCGATTTTCCCGATAAGCAGGTCGATAATGTCGTTCAGCTCGGGATGGGCAGCCAACAGTTCTTTTTTCACAACCGGTGAGGCGTCGTAAGGAGGGAAGAACTGTTTGTCGTCCTCCAGTGTCACCAGGTTGTATTCTTTTAACCGGGCGTCCGTTGAGTAAGCCAATACGATATCCACTTTTTTGCTGGCTACGGCGCTGTAAACGAGTGCCACTTCCATGGGAAGCGTGTTCCCGAATTGAAGCCCGTAATGTTTGGCGAATGCCTTGTATCCGTCGCTCTCTCTTTCCAGCCAGGTCGTATCCACGCCAAGCTTGATAGAGCCGGCATCCGGGATAATGTCGGAGATTTTCTTCCAGCCCTTCTCGTCGGCCAATTCTTCGCGCACCGTAAAGGCATACGTATTTTCAAATCCGTAAGGATTAAACCATTTAAAGTTAAAATGTTTATCGAAACCGGCTTGCGCTTCCGCAAGCACTTCTTCCCGGTTTCTTTTCTTGTCCTCGATCGGGAAATACTTGTTAAGCAGTTCGCCGGAATAAAGGGTGGACATCTGGATGTCGCCCTTCTTCATGGCATCGATGATCACTCCGCTTGACGCAAGGTCTGGGAGCACATCCACCTTCAGGTCGGTGCGGTCTTCGATCAGCAGCTTGTACATTTGGGCCAAAATTTTCGGCTCCGAATAAGTCTGCGTACCGATCAGAATGGTATCTCCTCGTCCGCAGCCGCTTGCTGACACAACAACCGCAGCGAGAAGGCTTGCCGCCAGTAAGCGTCTTCTCACACGTTTCATTCGAAATCCCCTTTAGACGACCTTCACAGCACGGCCGTTTTTTATAGTGATAAGCTTTTATGTAGCTCGTTAACGGTTTCCCTCAAAAAGGTTAAGCTGCCTTAGCGCTCGATGTTTTGGTACGGGAGGTCAACCATTTCTCCAGAGCCCCCAGCACGAAATCGGCGATCAGGGCTAAGATGACGGCCAGAATGGCACCGGTGAAAATAAGCTCTTTCTTGTTCACGCCCATCCCGGCTACAATCAGTTGGCCAAGGCCGCCGGCTCCGATAAGTGTCGCCAGTGTAGCCCAACTGATAATATAGACCGTGGTCACGCGGACGCCGGACATGATGTAGGGAAGAGCCAGCGGAAGCTGAATGCGCACCAACCGCTGGATCGAGCTGTAGCCCATGCCTCTTGCGGCCTCGATCAGATGCGGATTGACAGCCTGGAAACCCGTGAACGTATTCCGCATGATAGGCATCAGAGAATACAGGAACAGGGCGATGATCGCCGGCTTCATACCGACCCCGATCAGCGGGATCAGAATAGCGAGCAGGGCTAGGCTGGGAATGGTCTGGAGCAGATTCGATAAAGCAAAGACGAGCGAATTGATCCATTTAATCCGGTTTCCGGCCAAATAAACGCCAATAGGAATGGCGACGAGACAGCCGAAAGCGATGGACAGGAATGAAATGATAAGATGCTCCCGGAAAGCGACCAGGATATCCGGCATCCGGTCGCTGAGAAATTGACCGTAGCTGTTCAGAAAGTCCATTTAAGCACCTCCGCTGCCGCTGACCGGTACTTCTGCCTCGTCTTCCGCGGAAGCTTGGAGCGCGGCTTCGGCCGTTTCGGCAGATTCGTCTGAATCGGCCGGCGTATACACATCCGCGATATGACGGACTACACTCCCTTTGGTAACGAGCCCGGCGAACGTGTTGTTCTCCCGGACAACCGGAATATAAGGAAGGTTGTGCTCGTTCATAAGCTGGATTGCCACGGATAAGGAAGTGCCTGTTTCAACCGTATGATGAAAAGGCTTGGCAATGTCGGCGAGTGTGATATTTTCCTGCTTATACTTGTCGAGCACCTGGAAGATGGACGTCGTACCGATCAAACGGTTCTGCCTGTCCACGATCAAGAGGGAATCGACCCGGTTTTTCTCCATAATTTTAATGGCTTCGGCTAGACCTCTTGTAGGATAGGCAGTGATCGGATGTTCGGCCATAACCTCATCGACGGTAGGGATTTCCTCAAATCCGGTATCCGCCTGCAGCCTCTTTTTACCGACGAAAGACTTTACAAACTCATTGGCCGGATAACGGAGGATATGCTCCGGATTGCCGTGCTGAACGATCTCGCCGTCCTTCATAAGCACGATGTTGTCCGCGATTTTCACGGCTTCGTCCATATCATGGGTAACGAAAATAATCGTCTTCTTCAGATCCTGTTGAAGCCGTATCAGCTCATCCTGCAGCTGTTCCCGGGAAATGGGGTCGAGCGCGCTGAAAGGCTCGTCCATCAAAATGATATCGGGTTCCGCGGCCAGAGCGCGAATAACGCCGATACGCTGCTGCTGTCCTCCGCTTAGTTCGGAGGGATATCGGTTGCGGAACGTGTCGGGGTCAAGGGAAACCAGGCGGAGCAGTTCATCGACTCGTGTATCTATGCGCTGTTGATCCCATTTCAGAAGCTTGGGCACAACGGCTACATTTTTAGCGATTGTCATATGAGGGAACAAGCCGATATTTTGTATCACATAGCCGATGTTGCGTCTCAGCTCGACCGGATCCATCTGGGAAATGTCCTTTCCTTTGATGGTAACCCTCCCTTCGGAGGGATTGATCAAGCGGTTGATCAGTTTCATCGTGGTGGATTTACCACATCCGCTTGGTCCGATGAGGACATGGAGCTGGCCTTCGGCAAACTCTAAATTAAGATCTTTCAATGCGACGAATCCATCGTCGTATCTTTTGATAACACCTTCCAGTCGAATCATTCTATGCAGCACCCCTTTTTCTCTAAGTAACAAATATGAAGTTTACTTGTGTAACCTTTTATATAAACAGAAGCAAGCGAATTGAATCACCAACGGTTAAGGATTTAGTCTCCTCGTCCAGAAACCGCCGCGGAAAAAACGCGGTTCATAAGAGATTACAAAAGCTTTCGGAGCGAGTTCATGAAGAGTGCTCAGAAGCTTTTTTTCCAGAGAACGTTTAGCGAGCACCTGCATGACCAGACGGGGACCGTCGCGTCCTTCCGCCACCCAGTGGGTGACACCGTAGCCTTTGTTCCGCAGGGTATCCGGCAGAGTCGTTTCCGTATAATCGACGACAATCTGCAGAGTGGTGTATCCGAGCGCAAGCCAGCCTTCAATGCGGATCCCGAGCCAGACGCCTGCCCCCCAACCTACGCAGTAAGCAATAATATTGACGGGGTCGTCGATGTTCTTGAGCACAATATTAAGGCCCATTAAATAAATGAAGATCTCCACCGTACTTATACTTGCGGCGAGCAGTCTTCTTGCCTTCATCACCAAAATCATGCGGATCGTGGAGAGAGAGACATAAGCGATATTGATGACGATAATGGTAAGAATGGTTTGGGCGCTTATCATACTGATGCTCCTTTCGATGTGAGTTTTGCGCTTTCAACTTATGGAAAGGTATTACCCACAATCGCCTCGGCCGAACAGGTACAGGAGAGAGCAGGGAGAATGAGTGCCTGCAAGCCGTTAGCTATAAGCCCGGTATTCATTAACTCGGAAGCGGGCTGAAGGTGTTTTAATCTTAGCCTTGCTTTACGTTTAAGGTTGCTGAATTAGGACTAAACTATACAGGGTTGTATATAGAGGAAGTTAATTGTTCGTTTATGTAAAAATATACCTGTTGAATCTTTCTTTGCAGGCGTGGTATATTGTTCTTCCGGCCGCTGAGAGGCAGTCGGAAATGGATGAAAAAAAGATGTTGCAAGCTAACAGTTAATGTGATATATTATAACTCGGCCGCAAGAAACGCGGTTGAATGTGAGAGTCATGTTAGAAAACTTGCGACAGAGTGTTAAAAATAACACTTGCATCGCTAAGGTGAATGTGTTAGAATGAAATTCCGGTCGCGAGAACGACTGGTACAAACAAGTAACATACACAAGATTGTCCTTTGAAAACTGAACAACGAGTGATTGAAGCGTCTCGAGAAATCGAGACATTAATGAGAAGAAATTCTCGTCAGCAACGAATTTTTGAGCTTATCAGCTTGAGATAAACCGCTGGCCTAACGGCTAGCACAACTTTATCGGAGAGTTTGATCCTGGCTCAGGACGAACGCTGGCGGCGTGCCTAATACATGCAAGTCGAGCGG
>NZ_JCAUAT010000013.1:0-57827 GCF_059692095.1 Paenibacillus sp. JT31N7 | reverse complement strand
ACGATGGCGGAAGGGAACCACGCGTACCCATCCCGAACACGACCGTTAAGCCTTCCAGCGCCGATGGTACTTGGACCGAAGGGTCCTGGGAGAGTAGGACGTTGCCAAGCAGTCCCACAACTGTGGGTTTTTTTATGGGATTTTGTCTCGTATGCACAATGGAGAGGTGTCCGAGCTGGCCGAAGGAGCACGATTGGAAATCGTGTAGGCGCCAAAAGCGTCTCGAGGGTTCGAATCCCTCTCTCTCCGCCAGTATTAAGGCGGCGTAGCTCAGCTGGCTAGAGCGTACGGTTCATACCCGTGAGGTCGGGGGTTCGAGCCCCTCCGCCGCTATAGATACATAAGGCCCGTTGGTCAAGGGGTTAAGACACCTCCCTTTCACGGAGGTAACAGGGGTTCGAATCCCCTACGGGTCATTTACCTTTTTTGAGGTGAGAAGTAATAAAGCAAGATCTAATTATGGACGCTTAGCTCAGCTGGGAGAGCATCTGCCTTACAAGCAGAGGGTCGGCGGTTCGATCCCGTCAGCGTCCACCATATATGCTTTTTCTGACGCGGGGTGGAGCAGCCCGGTAGCTCGTCGGGCTCATAACCCGAAGGCCGCAGGTTCAAATCCTGCCCCCGCAACCAATTTACATGGAGCTGTGGTGTAGAGGCCTAACATGCCTGCCTGTCACGCAGGAGACCGCGGGTTCGAATCCCGTCAGCTCCGCCATTTTAACAACACTAGTTTTTGTGGCGGTCGTGGCGAAGTGGTTAACGCATCGGTTTGTGGATCCGACATTCGGGGGTTCAATTCCCCTCGTCCGCCCCATTACCTTGATATGAGTTTTAAATGTTGGGGGTTAGCCAAGCGGTAAGGCAACGGACTTTGACTCCGTCATGCATAGGTTCAAATCCTATACCCCCAGCCATTTAGTTATGAGCCATTAGCTCAGTTGGTAGAGCACCTGACTTTTAATCAGGGTGTCGAAGGTTCGAGTCCTTCATGGCTCACCATGATTGTTTTATGTGCGCGTGTGGCGGAATTGGCAGACGCACTAGACTTAGGATCTAGCGTCTTTGACGTGGGGGTTCAAGTCCCTCCACGCGCACCAGTTTTATGCGGAAGTGGCTCAGCGGTAGAGCATCGCCTTGCCAAGGCGAGGGTCGCGGGTTCGATTCCCGTCTTCCGCTCCATAATTTCATACGTGCCCTTAGCTCAGCTGGATAGAGCGTTTGACTACGAATCAAAAGGCCGGGAGTTCGAATCTCTCAGGGCACGCCATTATTACTTTCGGGACGTAGCTCAGCTTGGTAGAGCACCTGGTTTGGGACCAGGGGGTCGCATGTTCAAATCGTGTCGTCCCGATACGTCTGTCCCAGTAGCTCAGTTGGATAGAGCAACGGCCTTCTAAGCCGTGTGTCGGGGGTTCGAATCCCTCCTGGGACGTCACAGGAAGCGCAGATCTTACGGGATCTGCGCTTCTTTTGTTATTCTCGTTTTTCCGGTGATGATTCTGCTCATTTTCCCTTTTTCTTAGCCCTGTGACTTACTCTATGCCCTCTTTTCCTAAGTTTAAGTGTGAAGCTGCATATTCTTGTATATTTTATAAAAGCGAATAATGAAAGGGCTATCATTAATTCATTGATCGGGTTTTTCAGAATTTTCTGCTTAAAAAAGCTGACTTTGCATGTTATTTGATGTAAATTTTATGTGTATTTTTTGACCCTTGTTCAAAACTTTTAACCCAATTAAACCGATATAATTGATTAGGACATAAAATATGGATGTCATCTCTTTTAGGTAAATACACATAGATGTTAAACAGGAAGAGGGGGATTAAAGAGATGAAAAAACAAATGCTAACGAAAAGCTTTAAAGGATTGAACCGGAACTCGTTGAAGGTGAAAATTCCGCTTCTTTTGTTAATTCTTGCATTGGTTCCGCTGCTTGTCTCGGAATATTTTCTCAGTAATCAATTCACATCGGTACTCCGGAAGAGCATAGAGGAGAATCAAACGAAGATAACCACGTATACGGCCGATTACATATCCTCGACACTTGTCCAGAAAGTTTCTACGGTACAGAGTGTGATCCAAAATCATACGGAGCTTGGTACTCAAACGGAAGCTCAAAGAATCGCGGTTCTTAAAACGATGTCGGAAAACGATACGGAGGTAAAGATTGCTCTATTCGCGGACAAGGACGGACAAGCGGTCGACCAGAATGGTAAGAAAAGCAGTCTCGCAAACGATGAGACGTTTAAGAGCGTCAAAGAAACGAAGAAACGGGTTGTGTCCGACATCATCAAGGACTCCAGCTCCAATCAATATTCTTTAAAAGTCAGCGCGCCTGTCATAGGGGCGGATGGACAATTCGCAGGTATGCTGCAAACCGCAATAAATCCGAGCCGGATGATCAGTCAGGTCAACAAGGTAAAGATTGGCGAAACCGGGTATGCGTATCTCATGTCCAAAGAAGGTATCTATATGGTTCATCCTCAACTGGACCGGATCGGTAAGCCGTTATCGGATATAGCGACCCCGGAAAGACTGGAGCTTTTCAAAAAGACGGTGCTTGTTAAAGAGCAGGGGCAAGTTTCTTATAAGGAAAAAGATAATACCAATAAGGTCGCGGCTTACGAAGAAATCAAGGTTCCCGGCTGGCGCATAGTCGTAACAGGAAACTCGGATGAAATTTACTCGCAGGTCGATCAGGTAAACTTCGTCGCCAAGATCATCGTTCTCGTATCCGCTGTTGTTGTAGTAGCTGCCGCTATTTGGCTGTCTACGTTTATTTTGAAGCCTCTTCTCGGTATTTCCGCCATGATGAAACGGATTGCCGGAGGAGACTTGTCCAGAAGATTAAAGGTACAATCGCAGGATGAGATGGGGGACGTGCAGCAGAACATCAACGAGATGCTGAATTCCTTCTCTGCGCTTCTCCAGCAGTTAAGCGTGGCTATTGAGCACATGGCGGCTTCCTCCCAGCAGTTAAGCGCTATTGCAACCCAATCGGCGGATGTTTCCCAGAGTGTGAATCAGACCGTTCTGGTTATGGTAAAAGGTGCGGAGACTCAATTCGAAACGGCCGAACAAACAACGGAGGCCATGAATGAAATGGCGGCGGGCGTGACCAAAATTGCGGACTCGGCCTCTACGGTGTCGGAAGTCGCGCAGGGAGCCGTGCAAAGAGTAAACCAGGGCTCAAGAGACATGCAGGACGCCATTCACCAAATCCGGCAGGCAAGCGAAGCAGTGGAAGCGACTTCCCTGACTATAAAGGCGCTGGAGGAAAGCTCAGCCCGTATTCATCAAGTAGTCGGGTTTATATCCGAAATCGCCAAACAGACGAATTTGCTTGCTTTAAACGCTTCTATTGAGGCGGCACGCGCGGGAGAACACGGCAGAGGGTTCGCAGTGGTTGCGCAAGAAGTGAAAAATCTTGCGGAACAAACCTCCGGAGCAACGGTTCAAATCAACGACACGATCAAACAAGTACTGTCGGCCACCAAACAGGCTGCCGCGTCGATGTCACACGGCAAAGCCGAAGTGGACCGGGGCGTAGAGCAGGTACGCAATACGGATAAGGTGTTTGAGGATATTCTTGGGACCGTATCCTCGATTAACGGACAAATCCAGGAAGTTTCCGCGGCAGCGCAGCAAATTTCGGCCGGTACGGAAGAAGTTGCGGCTTCCATGCAGGAAACGGTTCAAATTTCCAGAGACTCGCTTGGTAAAATGAACGGCATGTCGCGTTCCACGGAAGAGCAGCACGCCGGTATGAAAGAGATCGTCATCTCCGCATCCGAGCTTACCCGGTTAGCTTCCGAGCTTCAGGAACTTTCCGGCAAGTTTACCGTAGAGCGGGACGCATCTGGGGACAACGAAGCCGACGACAAGGCAGGCAAGGACAAAAAAGTCAAACAGCCGAAACCGAAGCAGGTAAAAGAGAAACAGCAGAAGCCGGGAAAACCGGACAAGAAAGGCAAAGGGGATAAGCGCCAGATCTGACCCCAGCCAGGCGTACAATCCACGTTAACCGATAAAAGAAAAGAAGCTATCACCGGATCAACGGGATAGCTTCTTTTTGTTTTTTTAACCTGCAAGGCCGGGATTATTTCTCCTCATCTTCCGTTTCGATCTCAAATTCAATGGTGTCTGCGTTTACTTTGACATCATGTACTTTGATCCCGTTACGCTTCAACGAGGAAGTGATCAGATTGCGGTCTTGCGACGGAAAGACATAAGAAGGTTTGTCCCTGTTGCTGAGAAGGTCCTGTGCGACTTGAATGAGTCTTTCCATAGTGAACGGCTTCCGCATGAACTTCTCGATATCCTTCTCGTGATAATCGAGTGGAGGCTCCAGAGCGGTGGAGACAATCACCGGTGTCCGGTTATAAACCGGATGGTGGTAAAGCTCCGAAATGAAATCCCACCCCGTCAGGCTGCCTTCCAGATGAATGTCGACGATGAAAAGCAGCGGCGTTTCCGTCGTTTTGCGTTTTAGCGAGAGAATGCCTTCCTCGGCAGAGCGGAGCTGCACGGAAGGAAGCCGAAGCTTCGCAAGCGCGACCTGGATCAGTTTGGCCAAGTTATCGTCGTCCTCGAAAATAACGATTTTGTTATTTAGCGAGACCAATTCAAACGGAACCAGCTCGATTGTAAACGTGGACCCTTTACCCATCTGGGAATGGAAGGTGAGCTTGCCCTGATGGCCTTCCACGATCTCTTTAACGATGGCAAGTCCTAATCCGGTGCCGCCGATTTGCCTGCGGTCGGAGTTATCTACCCGGTAGAACTTAGAGAAAAGATGCTCTTTAGCTTCATTCGGAATTCCGAGTCCGTAGTCGGTCACATCGATGAAAACGGAACCGCCGCTTTCGCGGACCTGCAGATCGACCCGTTCCGCACCCGGCGAATATTTGATCGCATTGCTGAGCAGGTTCTGCACGACCTGGCGGAGCCGGTCACTATCCCCACGGACCCAAGCTTCTGCCGGTGAAAGGGCCGACACCACAATATTGTGGTTCTGTTTGTCCTGCCATTTCTCCACGATATCGTAAACGAGCTCTTTCATATCCACCGGGGCAAAATGGTATACCTGGCGACCGGATTCCATCCGCTGGAGATCGAGGAAATCGTTAATGAGATTGGCGAGCCGCGTAGCCTCTTTGAAAATGGTATCCAGGTATTTTTGCTGCTTCTCGCGCGGAAGCTCACGATGTATGAGAATCTCGATGAAACCGAGCACGCTGGCCAGAGGCGTACGAAGCTCGTGGGACACGATGCTGACGAACTCGTTTTTCATCGCGTCGATACGTTCTTCCTCCGTCCGGTCGCGGAATACGAACAGATAACCGGATTCATCGCTATCGTTCTCGCCGACCGAAGTAGCGTAAATCTCCGTGAACTGCGGCTCTTCTCCGTTCATAAAGGTGAATCGCTCGTTAAGCTGGTTGATATCGCCGTCAAAAAGCGCTTTAATGGACTGCGAAACGCCGGTGAATCCGCTCGACGCCGCGGCAATTTCGCGGCAGGAATCCACGAAGTCTCGCCCAATTTGTTCATCCAGATGGAAAAACCTATGCATCTGATTGTTCGCGATCAGAATTTTGCCGTTTCGGTCGCACATCATCATGCCTTCATGCGCCGCCTCTAGAATCCCCTCGATAAGATCGCGCTGGGACTCGATATACTGCTTCTCCAGGACAAGCTGATCGTTGAGCTCTTCCAGATGCGCAGCCTGCTTGCGGCGCTCGTCGTTCGTAATCTGGGCATAGAAGGCCAGATCGAACTGACGGATTAACCCCAGCGTCAGCCGCTCCTTCTCTTCATGCCGGTCGAAGCCGTGGAAGTTGGTCAGGAGCAGGAAGCCGATCACCTGCTGCTGGTCATCCTGCAAAGGGAAGTAATGATCGACGGCAACGGAAATGCCGTCATGAAATCCCCGCTCCGCCTCGGTCGCTTCCCGCTTCTGAACAAAAGCGCAGCCTTCGTCGAACACCCGCTGAGACGCGCCGTAAAGCTCGCTTTGGGCTCTGGAGGCGAAGCTGCGCGGATAGCCGCTGGAGAAGAGAACCTCATAGTGTTCGGCCTCCTTGCTCTTCAGAACGACAAGAGCCGCGTCATAGCTGACGGAATCGAGAAGGGCAGGGATCGAATGCTGCAGGAATTGCTTGAGCTCCGTAAAGCCCGTCAGCTTCTCCTGATAATTCGAGATCAGCTCCAGCTCCCGTTCGCGGTCGGACAGCTTAGCCAGCGTAATCTGCTGCTCTTCCTGCTGGGCGATAATTTCCTCGTTCTGGGCTTCCAGACTTTCCGCCATGAACCGGTAGGTTTCCTCGCTCTTGCGGAGCTGAGATTCGGCACGGCTGGCGCGCAGTTGGATCAGGCCTGACCAGATTCCGATCAGGATACCGAGAAGGCCGCCGCTCAAAATGATCATCCGCGAGACGGACCCGGCTCTCTTAATGGAGTCATGGGAAGAGTCGCTGATTTTGTTCAACGCTTCCAGGATGCTAAGGTGCAGAGTTCTGTACTGGTCCATGTACTGTTTGCCGATATTGATGCGCCCTTGGGCTTCCTGCAGCTTACCGGCTTGCACAAGCTCGATTTGGGAGGTGTAATACGCAAGCATTTTCTGAATGTGTGGATTCACTTGAGTCTGTATAAGAATGCGAAGATCGTCATGACCCGATTCTAGCGTGCGAATGATTCCCAGGTCTTTCTGAAGGGCCGCTTTGCCGTCTTCGTAAGGCCCCAGATATTTCGGATCGCCGGAGATGAGATAGCCGCGTATGCCCGTTTCCTGGTTGAGCAGGTCTTGAAGAAGATTGCTGGCCGCCGAGATGACGGGTATGGCGTCTTCCATAACCGCATCGCTCTGCCGCTCCATATTCAATGAGGAAATGTAGCTGGAAGTTCCGACGAGAGCAAGAAGCAAAACGATGGCAATCACGTACGAAAGAGATAAGCGCGAGCGGTTGAATTTCATGCGTTCACCTGGTTTCTGAAAATAATTCTGGAAAAATCCAGCAACAGTCCACATTCGACATGAAAAGACGAAATCCTGCATAAAACGAGCGTGCTTTTCGTCATTGTTCTCCAGAGCGAAATGGGGTAAAATGGAAGTAGACCAAGCCGTAATGCCGACCCGGATGCAGGGATTTAAGGAAGAATTGATTTTGTTTTGCCGATGCACTGTGTTAAAATACGGGTAACTAACGTATAGATGGATTATGTGTGTGCCGCAGGCGTGGCACTTCTGTATTTTTATGCATAAGCTATACCGTTCTCCATGCCAAAAAGACCGCGGATGCGGGGGCATCTGCGGTCTTTTTCAATAGCTCGCCCTTCAAGGGTGATCAGCTGCATACGGTGTGACGAAGATAGACCTCCAAGGCCGGTTGCCCAAGGGAGGTCTATTTCTTCTTCTGTGAAAGAATGAGAACCACTAAGCTCGCAAATGAGATCATCAGCGTCAAAGCGTCTTTAACTTCCACAGGGCATCACCTCCTACTTGAGAAGGTTAGCCGACCACCCTTGAAAATGCCTAGTCTATTGTAACTTTAGTATACCACCAATATGGGAAAAGTTATAGCATTTTTTACCATTTCACCCATTCATCCATTCCATCCGCAAAGCAAGCAGATCACGCAGCTCGTCCGTAGACAGCTCCGTAATCCAATTTTCCCCGCTGCCCACAATTTGCTCGCTCAGGCCGAGCTTCCTCTCGATCATTTCATCGATTTTCTCTTCCAGCGTACCGAGCGTAACGAATTTGTGCACCTGCACGTCCCGCGTCTGTCCGATCCGGAAAGCGCGGTCCGTCGCCTGGTTCTCCACGGCGGGATTCCACCAGCGGTCAAAATGAAAGACGTGATTCGCGGCCGTCAGGTTCAGACCGGTTCCGCCGGCTTTAAGCGATAGCAGAAAGACGGAGAACTGCTCTTCCAGGGGAAGCTCCGCGTTCTGAAAACGGGCGATCATCGCATCCCTTGTCTGCCGAGGGGTGCCTCCGTGCAGGAAGGAAACGGACTCGCCGAGTTCGCTCTGCAAAATTTCCTGGAGAAGATGGCCGGTCTCCACGAATTGAGTGAAGATCAGGCACTTATCGCCCTGCTGGCGCAGCTCCTGCACCATGTCGAGCAGACGCTCCACTTTGCCGGAGCGGTTGCGCCAATCGGTGCGCGGTCCTTCGCGCATAATGAGCGCAGGGTGGTTGCAGATCTGCTTGAGCTTCGTCAAAGCGGCAAGAATGTGCCCTCTGCGCTCCATCGGAGACATCGCGTCGACTTTCTCGAAGAGGTCGCGGATGTAATGCTCGTAGAGCGTACCCTGCTCGGCCGTAAGCGTTACGAACGTCTTCGACTCGTTCTTCTCCGGAAGATCGAGCTGGATGGCGGGGTCTTTCTTGATGCGGCGCATCAAGAACGGCCGCACGAGGCGTTGTACGCCGGAGATCAGGCCGCTGTCGCGGGATTTCTCGATCGGCGTGACGAAACGCCGCGTAAACTGCGTGAGCGTACCGAGATAGCCGGGATTGAGGAAATCGAAGATGGACCACAGCTCCGTCAGCCTGTTTTCCATCGGTGTTCCCGTCAAGGCGATCCGGTGGAGGCCCGAGAAGCTGCGGATAGCAGCCGCTTGTTTCGTGTACGGATTTTTGACGTTCTGGGCTTCGTCCAGACAGATGCAGCTCCAGGACACCTCGCGCAGTTCCTCCTCATCGAGATGGGAAAGCGTGTACGAGGTGATAACCAGGTCGGCGCCTTCTACGGATTCCGCGAAGAAGCTTCCCTTCGCGCGCTGCGGCCCGTAGTGAACGTGAACGCGGAGGTTCGGCGCAAAACGGCGAAGTTCCATCTGCCAGTTTCCGATTACGGAGGTCGGGCAGATGAGCAGGGAAGGCGCATCCGGGGCTTCGGTTTCCTTCACCTGAAGCAGATAGGTGATGTACTGGATGGTCTTGCCGAGACCCATGTCGTCGGCAAGACAAGCCCCCAGGCCGAAGCGCCGCAGGAAGAGCAGCCACGTGCTGCCCTCCAGCTGATAGGGCCGCAGCGTCCCCAGGAACGAAGCCGGGGGATCGATGCGGGGCAGCTCGGCCGTGCGCGTGAGCTGCTGGAACAACCGGCGAATCTGGCCGGTCAGCTCGATTTCGACGGCGGGCGGCCGATTGTCGGGATCGGCGGCTCCATCCGCCGGTCCTTCCGCCTCCCCGACGGTGCCGCCGCCCAGCAGCTGAAGCTCCAGAACCTCCCGCAGGGTAAGCCCCTGTTGGCGGTCCGCCCTGGCGAGCAGCTCCTCGGCCTGGCGCAGAAACTGCGGATCGAGCTGGACCCAGCGGCCGCGGATGCGGATGAGCTTGCGCTTCTCTTCGAGCAGTTGGAGGAACTCTTCCTCGCTCAGCTCGAAATCGTCGATGGCTACGCGCCAGTCAAACTGCATGAGCTGGGTAAGCCCGAACATCGAGTCGCCGCCCCCGCCGCCAAGCGAATTCTTGAGCTTGGCCTGGAGCTTGGGGCGCAGCTTGCGCGCCCGTTCCCACCAGGCGGGCAGCATGACGGCGAAGCCCGCCTCCACGAGCCGCACGCTGCCTTCCGCGAGGAAGCGCCACGCCTCCTCGTCGCTCAGGCGCGTGCGCAGCTGCGGCGGCTCTCCTTCGTCCGCCGCGTTCAACCACGGCAGAAGGCGCAGCCATCTGCCGACATCCCGCGGGACGCGTCCGAGGTCCGCGGTCCAGGACTCCGGCAGGGCCAGCTCGCCTTCCAGCGGCTCGCCCGCCGGAGTTACGGCGCGCAGGACCGTGTCGTCGGAGCGGTCCTGCAGCAGGATCTGCAGCGTCCAGTCCGGGTCCCCTTCAGGTTCCATGAGCTGGAGGCTGGAGCGGAACGGCGTCGGATCGTGCTTCCAGCCGATCGACACGAGCCAGTCCTCTTCGTCCAGCCAAGTATCGGCCGGACGTGTGCCCAGGCGCAGCAGCGGATGCGCCTCTTCGAGCCGGCGGAGCGCCGCTTTGCGGGAGCCGTCGGCTTCGATCCAGGCGGGGATGAGCTGATCGAGCCACAGCTCCGCCTGCGAGGTGACGGACGCGGCGGCTTCCCCTTCGAGCTGCAGTTTCCAGCTCAGATTGCCAGCCTTCCACTGTTCGTAATCGGGAACGAAGCGTCCTCCGGCAAGCGCTTCCTTAACTTCGGGAGCGAGCTTCCGGAGATTTGTTGTGTCCGTATCCCAACGGATGGAAAGGTGTTTCACCGTATGCGGATCGCCGAAAAAATCCAGCGCCGTGAGCGCCGGCAGGGACAAACCTTCACGGTGTCCCCATTCGGTCGTTTCAATAAAGGTTCCGTAAAAGGAAGGGGCATGCCAGGCGAAAAGCAGACCCTTCAGATCTTGTGCATCCCAGATGCCGCCGTTCTCCCGCGTTCCCCATAAGAAGAAGGCGCCGGACGGCATCCAGACGGCATGAACCGTCAGCGGACTCGTTTCTATCATGGCAGCCAGTTTCCTTTCTCCAGTTCTTCCTGAAACGCGCGGAGCCGGATGAAGTGATCCGACAACCGGTTAATGTATGTCTCCCATTCACGCTTCCGTCCGAGGGTCGTGTAATAGCCGTGAAGCTTTTTCAGAAGGCGGACAGCGGTTTTATAGGAAGTCCGGTTCTTCTCCAGCACGGACCGTTCCACGGCCTGATGATACAGCGGGAGAAGCAGAGACGGATCGGACTCTTCCACCGATCTCAACTCCAGGGCATACAGGTTCTGGGGACCGATCCGGTTGGCGATTTGCAGATCCACCCATTGGCGGTAGCGCTTCGTTTGAAGCAGATAGCCGGTGTATACATAGTAGGAACGCGGAAGAAGCGTCTCCATAATGTGAACCCATTCGTCGTCCGCATGGGCATGCTTGGCGGCGTCCGTCCAATATTGGCAGAGCAGGCGGAAGTCGTCCTGGGCCGCCGACTGCATGGTCGGAGCGAGCCAGCGGAGCCAACTCAGCAGGGTGTCCCATTCGGCGCGTTCATGGCAGCGTCTCATATAGAGGATAAAATCTCTTGCTCTTCGCTGATGCAGAGCCTCCAGTCTAAGAAACGCCGCGTCCGCATTGTTCTCCATGAGGTCAAAATGAGCCCGGGCCACAAGCAGAACGTCCTGCTTGCGGTTCCTGCGGCCTTCCTCCCGTTCCTGGAGCTGTTTATCCAGCCGTTCTTTCTCGCGCTTGATCCATTCCGCTTTCTTCGGCAGAGCCCACCATACCGCCCGGTAGGCATACAGCCAGTCGTTCGGTCCCTCTTTGCCCTGCAGGGCCAGGGAGGCCAGGCGGCTGAGCGCTTCCGTCCAGCGCTTGGGGTGTTCTTTGACCGATACCGGAAGTACCGGCGAAACCAGAAGACGGTCCAGACGGGACAGGCAGTCGGCCGCGGCCGTTTTGGCGTTGGACTCATGAAAGCCGGATAAGTAGGAATTTTTCGTATCTCCAAAAAACTGTTCCATGCGGTGCATCACAAAAAAGGTCACGTGCAGGTCGTATAAAAGGCGGATGCCGTCCGGCCAGCCGGAGGCATAAGCTTGAAACCGCTCGAAAGCGGAAGTGACAAACAGATCGAACGAGTACTGATGAGAAATCGAAAAGCCGTGATACTGAGCTTCAAAAAAGCGGTGCCAATCTTCGGGAGAGCCTCCCGGCACCGGTTCGGAAGTACGGCGTTTGGACTCGCGGTCGGCATTTTTGGCAGACTTCCGCTTCGTCGTCATCGCACGCTTCAGTTCCTGAACAAGCAGTTCGGGCCTGCCGTGAGGAACGTACAAAGCAAATATAACCGCCGCCATGTGTCTGCACGGTGTATCGAACGAGCAGGTGCAGTCACCTGCAGCGAAGTTTTCCAGATCGATCGTGGTGTGGTAACGGTCGTTGCCCCGTACCGATGCATGCACGACCGTCCCCCCCACAAGTTCCATGCCGCTCACGCGGCCTTTGTGGTGAAACATCCAACCCCGTTCCATATCCTCGGGGTCCATGTGGGTCTGCATCTGCTTGATCAAGTAGTTCATTCTGTTCTTGGGTATTTGCAGTTCGAGCATTCCGTCTGAACCTCCGGGGTATCCTTATCTCTCCATAGTACCAGATTTTTTCCTGTTTTGCCCATTGGTTTAGGATGGGCTAATGGAGGATTTTTTAGACGTGCCATCAAGATAAGTAAAAGGGGCCTCGGCCCTGTAAAAAAACCGCATCAGCCGGGAGGCGGCAATCCTTGCCCGGGAGCACGCTTGCGCACGGTCCGGCATGTAATAAAAAGAAGATAAACCGGCAGGAAAAAAAAGGTGAGGCCGCCGGGGCCTTCCTACCATTTTACCATTATACGTCTGCTGATTCAGGAATTCGGCTAAAATAATAAAAAACGAACGCAGGTTTGGAAATTCAAACATCCCGGTGGTATACTGGGAACACAAGAGCAAGGCTCCGGAGCAGGAGCTTTTTCCACTTAAGGGAGGTACTCGAAACGTATGGGGATCAAGTTCGGCAGAGAGTACGAAGACATCATCCGCGATTTGATGAACGGGCTCGGGCATGTGGACGGGTTTTACGGATTTTTTGAAATGAGCAAGGCGGACTGGCAGGAACTTCCCGAGGAAGACCGTCAGGAATGCCTTCGTACGCTGGCCGACGATGTGTTCTACGGGCTCGGTTCCGAGCCGCTGCTCCAGATTGCGGACGCGAAGGTGCGCTATTTGAAGGAGAGACACCTGATCCAGATCGACCATGACGATCAGGTTGTCACGATTGTGCGGCTGACATCCGCGTAGCACGGACACGAAAGAGGTCCGGGTCTTTGAAGGCCTGGCCGCCCAGGAAAAGAAACAAGAGGTGCAATCTAACATGCTAGCCAAAGCGCAAGAGCTTCTGCAGCAGTATTACGGATATCCGGAATTCCGGGAAGGGCAGAAACGCATCATTAGCG
This sequence comes from Paenibacillus sp. JT31N7, assembly GCF_059692095.1. Taxonomy (NCBI): domain Bacteria; kingdom Bacillati; phylum Bacillota; class Bacilli; order Caryophanales; family Paenibacillaceae; genus Paenibacillus; species Paenibacillus sp. JT31N7. The sequence goes on along the minus strand of NZ_JCAUAT010000013.1, from coordinate 44,881 downwards.
CCCTCCTGGAAGGAAGGGATACACTCGGCATTATGCCGACCGGCGGCGGGAAGTCGATCTGTTATCAGATCCCGGCGCTGATGCTGGAGGGCGTAACGCTTGTCGTCTCGCCGCTCATCTCGCTGATGAAGGATCAAGTCGATGCTCTGCATACGGTCGGAATTCCGGCGACTTTCCTGAACAGCACGCTGGAGGCGGGAGAAGCCGGACGCCGCATCCGGGAAGCGATGCAGGGCAAGTACAAGCTGTTGTACATCGCGCCCGAACGCCTTGAATCCGACTGGTTCCGCCAGTGGATGCATTCCATGAATATCTCATTCGTCGCGATAGATGAGGCGCACTGCGTCTCTCAGTGGGGACATGACTTCCGCCCCAGCTATGTCAATATAGCCCCGTTCGTGCAGGACCTTCCGAGCCGTCCGCTCGTTGCGGCTTTTACCGCGACGGCGACAACGGAGGTCACGCAGGATATCGCCCGGCTGCTGGAACTCGACGACCCGGAGGTCGTGGTGACGGGCTTCGGCCGGAGCAATCTGGAGCTGTCCGTACTGCGTGGCGTCAACAAACGCGACTTTGTTTTCGACTATGCCAAGGCGCATACTCACCAGCCCGGCATCGTCTACGCCGCCACGCGTAAAGAGGTGGACGAGCTGTACGAGCAGCTGCGCCGTAAAGGGCTGGCCGCCGGGCACTATCACGCCGGACTTTCCGACGAGGAGCGGGCCCGCAACCAGGAGGCCTTTCTCTACGATGACGTGCGGGTGATGGTCGCCACGAACGCGTTCGGGATGGGGATCGACAAGTCCAACGTCCGGTACGTGATCCACTACAATATGCCTAAAAACATGGAGGCCTATTATCAGGAAGCGGGCCGTGCGGGCCGTGACGGCGATCCCAGCGAATGTATGCTGCTGTTCAGCGCCCAGGACATTCTGACGCAGAAATTCCTCATTGAGCAGAATCAGCATTCCCAGGACCGCAAGAGCAACGAGTACAAGAAGCTGCAGACGATGATCGACTACTGCCACACACCGCGCTGCCTGCAAAATTATATTTTGCAGTATTTCGGAGATGAAGGCGAGCTTGTCCCTTGCGGCAACTGCAGCTCGTGCAAAGATGACCGTGAAACCGTCGATATTACGGTAGAAGCGCAGAAAATCTTCTCCTGTGTCCGCCGTATGCAGGAACGGTTCGGTATCTCGATGGTTGCCGGCGTCCTGAAAGGATCGAGAAACAAGAAGGTGCTTCAGTACAAATTCGACAACCTGCCGACGTACGGCATTATGAAGGACCGGACCGAGAAAGAAATCGCCGATCTGATTAATGTGCTCATCGCCGAAGGGTACATGGGATTGTCCGAAGGGCAGTATCCTGTGGTCCGGCTTCAAGCGCCGGCTGTAGAGGTTCTGCAGGGGCGCGTGCAGGTGTTCCAGAAGGTCACCCCGAGCCAGCCGCTGGAGTCGGCCGTGGACAACATGCTGTTCGAGCAGCTGCGTTTGCTCCGCCGGGACATGGCCGCGAAGGAAAAAGTGCCGCCGTACATTATTTTCAACGACAGCACGCTTCGTGAAATGAGCGAGCGCTGTCCGACGACCGAAGCCCAGATGCTGAAGATCAAAGGCGTCGGCGAGGTAAAGTTCCGCAACTACGGTCTTCCTTTCCTGGAGCTTTTGCAGGAATATGTACGGGAGCAGGAGGCTTACGCGGGAGAGTTTTGATGTAAGGTAAGGGACTTATTGTTTATAGGCACTTATAGGGCATTCTTTAAGGATAGGTTGGGAAAAGGCGTAGGCTGATTCCACTAATTCTTAAAGAATGCTTTTTTGCCGTAAAAAGAAAAGTCCGCTTAGGAGCGGACTTTTTGATAATGTGGTTCAGGCATCTTCTATTAAAAGCAAAGAGTTATTAATATTTTATATAAAAATTGTGATTAGAGGAAAATGCTTGCTTTTGTTGAATAATTCTAATAACCGTCTATTATCTCCAATAATGACCTCCCTGAGTTTCAATTCGGGCCGATAAGACTTTGCCTAAAACCGTTTTTTCAGAAGGTGTTAGCTTTTTATAATTCTCTGACAGTACTCCTTCCTTCCTGTACGATTTAATAACCCCTTTTAATGAATAATTCCAAATAAGAACATTTTGTTTCAAATAAATCACTCCTTATTATTAAAATGGTATTTCTATAGTAATTTTACATTTGGAGCGGATAAGTATGAAAGATAAAAAAATTTTTTGTGTGATTATTTTATTATTTGGTGTTTTACAAATCCGTTTTTTGTGGTTGACCTATGAATACCCTTACATAGGGGCAATAACCGAACAAAATGAATATAACCAATGGTCTATAGTGCAGTTTGAAAAGTTGGCCAAAGGGAAAGATTTTGGTCTTATGATTGGGGACATAATAATTCGTATAGATAATGAGGAGAAATTAAACCATGACCAGTGGAAGCGATGGCGTAGTTTAGAGCAAACAAACTTTATAGACGTGAGTAGAAACGGAGAGACCATACAAATAAAAGTGCCAAAGGATGACTCCTTATTCAGTATGGATTTAGGCGCGCTTATTATTGAGGCACTTAGTTTACTTATGGCTTATTTTCTATATTTAAAAGCAAGCTCCTCTTCATCGGCCAGATACTTGGCCATAGTTTTCCTGGCTATAGGATTGGAATTTATGGCACTAGGGGCATCTTCGCGAGGTGATGCTATAGGTAAATATATAATAACGACCGTTATTTTAGTGGTTCCAATAACATTTTTAAAATTTCTTACAACTTTTTTCAAAGAAAGAGAAGCTGTCGTATTTCCGGGTATTTTTTTAAAACTATTATATATAATAACCGGAATAGCGGCATTTCTAAGAATGCTATATTTTAATGAAAATACGGCTTATTTTTATTACGAATATGGAGAATCCACGGTAATACCGATCTTTTTAGCCGGAATATTTTTTAATATCTATTTCCTTGTTGAAGCTTATCGCCAGTTAAAAAAACAACCTCATATGCGCTTTCTTATCAAAAGCATTTTATACGCTTTCCTTTTAAGTTTTGCCCCCTTTTCTTTCTTGTCGTTTCTACCCATGTTATTTATGGGGATTGAGCTTGTTAATTCATTTTATAGTAGTTGGTTTATACTTATTTTCCCGATGTCTTTTGCTTACCTCATTTTATCAAAAAAACTTTATGATATTGACTTATACCTTCGAAGAATTCTGTTTACTATTCTGGTGTCTGTTCTGCCTGCTGCTTTAACTGTTGCTACGGTTATTTTTCTAGATCACCAACCAATTCGTTGGGTGCAAATTACTTATATGTTCATAGTTATTTTATTCATATTTGCTATTTTTGCTTACTCAATGGAATATCTTACGACAAAGTTAGAAAGATTCATGTTTCCGCGCAAATACTTTTTAAAAAAATCATTAAAGAAAATATCAAAATCTCTTGGTTCAATAACGAATTTTAGCGCTCTAAAGGAAATTATTCTGAATGATATTGTAAATACCCTGGATATACACGGGGCTGCAATCATGTTTGTGGGAGTGGATGGAGTACAAGTCATTACGTCGGGAGATATAGACGAAAGTGATCTGAGGTCTCTAATGGAAAATGAAAAGTGCAGGGTCGATAAATATACTTCATTTGAAATTAATAAACATGAAGAGTATTGCAGTTTCTTAATAATAACGGGCAAAAAGTCCAACACCCATCTCGGCCAAGAGGACCGGCACTGGATCAATTTAATCGTGACTTACTTGTCCGCAAGTCTGGAGAACGTATACCTGATCCGCAAGCTGACGCTGAAAATGTACGAACTCATGGCTAACATCCCGAACGAGGAGGCGACGCCGGAATTTGTGTGGCTCCGCAAAACGATGTACGACATCCAGGAGAAGGAGCGCATCCGCATTGCGATGGACTTGCACGATACGACGATGCAGGATCTTTTCCTGCTCAAAAGAAGGCTGTACCCGATTCTTCAACGTTTCCCAAAAATGACGGACGAGTACGGGCAGCTGACGGGGATTCTCACGCATATCGATTTGATTAACGAAAATTTGCGGCAGAGCTGTTTCGAGCTGAACCCTTACGTGCTGCAAAAGACAGGGCTGGTCGGCAGTATCCGCAAACTGGTCGATGTGGAGAGTTCCTACAGCGAATTTCAGGTTGATTTTATCGCGGACTGCACGGGTCAGATCGAGCTGCTGGAGGTTGAAAGGAAGAAGCATCTGTTCCGGGTGATCCAGGAGCTGCTCAATAATGCGAAGAAGCACTCGCAGGCCGAGCACGTCACGATCCGGCTGGTGGAGGAGAACAGCATCATTAGTCTGTTTTATGAGGACGACGGCGTCGGGTTCGAACCCCAGTTAAAAGAGCTGAACCGCAAGAACCGGATTATTTCGGGAGCGGGCATCGGGCTCGATCAGATGCAGGGGAGGGTGCTGCTGATGAACGGGGAGTTTCATATGGATACCGAACGTGGAAAAGGTGTGCAAATCGAGATTCGAATTCCTTTCCTGGAGGGTATTTCTGCATAGAGGGAAAAGGAGGGAACACAATGGCTGCTGCAAACAAGCTTTCGTACGATCAGGTGGCTGTGAAGCTGGCCGGTTTGAACGGCTGGAATTTGCGGGATGAGCGCACCATCGAGAAAACCTATGAATGCCATGACTTCAAAACGGCCATTGATTTTGTCCGCCGTGTGGCCGATGTGGCAGAGACTCTAAAGCATCATCCCTTTATCAAAGTGGACGACAGACGGGTAACGATGCAGCTCAGCACGCATGATGCCGGCGGTCTCACAGATCTTGATTTTACTTCAGCGGTACAATACGATGGTGTGCTTCCCGTAGTTTAGCTTCCGGTTCCGACTGGATGGATAGATAGAGGACCGCTGTGTTGCGGTCTCTTTTTGTGGGAAGGCATGGCCGTTTGTTAAAATAGAAGAAAAACCATTCACATGAAAAAAAGTTAATCATGTTAACTATGAAGCGGGAGGAGCAGGTCGGTATGGAACGTAAGAACAACTGGCTGTCGGCCGGATTCGGCAAAAAGCTGACCCGTCTGCACGCCTGGAATGCCTGGGTCACGCTTATTCTGGCCCTGACCGGCATCGTGCTCAGCATCGGCTGGATCCGCGGCGGCCTAGGAGCTCTGCGTGTGGTGCTGAAGCAGGGGCACATCTGGCTCGGCGTCTTCTCCATCCTCCTGCTGGCGCTGTACGTGCCTCTGCTCCCCAAGCATGCGGGGCAGCTGCGCAAGCGCAGGAAAGCCGGGCAGCAGGGCAATCTCGCCGGCGTGCTGGTGTTTACGGCCGGCTGGATAGTCAGCGGCGTCATCCTGTGGCAGTTCCGCAGCCTGCCGCCGGTGTGGAGCAATACGGCCCTGTTCATCCACGATGCTTTTACGTGGGTAGGCGTGCCGTATCTGCTCTACCACTCCGTCACCCGCAGCCGCTGGGTGAAGAAGCGCAGCGCGGAGCGGTCCGCATCGGCGTCCGCGCCGAGCGGGGCTGCACCGGCAGCCGAAGCGGCACATGCCCGGGCGGAGGTGCCGCAGCCTATTCTCCGCGCGGATACGGGAGCCGTTTTCCGCGACGAGACGCGCGATGCGGGCGGAGCGGCGACTCAAGCGAGCGCGTGGAGCGAGTCGCTGGGAAGGCGCCTGACACGCGGCGCCTTCCTGAAGCTGGGCGCGGCGGCGGTGCTCGCGGCCGTGATCGGCCCATCGTTCGTCAGGTGGGCGCGCGGCAATCTCTTCGGCGGGGGAGGGCTGGAAGAGGCGGTGCGCGCCGATGCGAACCGCATGCTTCCCGCCCCCGTGCCGCTGGCGGACTCGTCGCCTCCCATCGGCGGCGGGGCGAAGGGGGATTTCCGGATTTACACGGTCACGGAAATCCCCGCGTTCTCTTCCGACAACTGGGCGTTCAGCGTGTCGGGAATGGTCGACAAGCCGCTCCGGTTCACCTGGGAGGAGCTGCAGCAGATGGAACGCCTCGTCCAGGTCAGCGACTTTCACTGCGTGACCGGCTGGTCGGTGAACAGCGTGACCTGGGAGGGCATCCGGCTGTCCGAGCTGCTCGGCCGGGCAGGGGTACAGCCCGGAGCCGGATTCGTGAAGTTCATCTCCGGTGACGGCGTTTATACCGACTGCCTCAGCTTGGATCAGGCTTCCATGGATGAAGTGCTAGTCGCGCTGCTCATGGACGGCAAACCCATCCCGCAGCAGCTTGGAGGTCCTGTACGCCTGATCGTCCCGAGTATGTACGCCTACAAATCGGTTAAGTGGCTTCAAAGCATCGAGCTGATCCGCGACGAGCATATCGGGTACTGGGAAGTGCGGGGGTACGAGAAAGACGCCTGGGTTCCCGCTTCCCGGCTGAAAAGGGGCGTCTAGTGCAGCTTGCGGACTTGTGGAGACCGGTCCCGTTAGAAAGCAAGAAGGGAGGGGGGCCTTAATTCCCCCCTCCCTTGCCGGACAACAGGTTACAGATCGTTTATAATGTACAGCTTCTATATCCGGTATGCAACGAAGGCGTCCGCTTATTTGTAAACGCTATCATAACAGGGTAGCGCAGGCCCATGCCAAAAGAAAGGCCGCCGAGGAGATTGTCGGAAGCCGTAACCGGATAAGCTTACGCCGGCTCCGCTCCGTGAACCATACAGTGCATCATAGCCATGCCGGTTGGCGTCATCCGCTCGTACGTATCCGTGATGGCAAAACCCGCCCGGATGTAAGCTTTAATGGCACGCTCGTTGCGCACGAGTACTTCCAAGTCAATTTCGTTGCCGGGATTCCGTCTGCGTGCTTCGGCAACCAGGCATTCCACGTAGGAAGGCCCGAGTCCCTGTCCGCACAGATCCGGACGGATTCCGAGTCCGAGGCGGGTCACGCCTGTCAGAGGGAAAAATTGCGCAAACCCGCACAACTCGTCCCGTTCGTCGACAATGGCCGCATACTGTTTTTCACGGATATCGGGATCGGCGAATTCTTCCGCTCTCGCTGAAAGTTCTTCCCAGGAGGGCCAATTGTATACGCTGTAGGGGGCGGGATAGGACCAGGTGCAGATGGCCTTTCCATCGGTTTCGGTAAAAGGGCGCACGCGCCATGAGGTTGCATGAGTCATGTTTTGTCCGCCTTTGGTTAAAATAGGATTGGGTCTATTATAGAACAGAATTCTGTATTAGAACAGGTTTGAACTTAACCTTATACAGACTAAGAACAAGTTTCGGAAACGAATGCTGTGAATGGGAAGAGAATCCGCGATAATTCCGGTATAAAAGTAAAAACGGCCCCTTATCCCCGGCGGTTAGCATGAAGGAATAGGCCGTTATTTTGTGTAAAATATTCGGAAGTGCAGCCGCTTGCGCAGGGGGGACAGGCATTGCCAAGCTAATCTGCCGTTTCTTCTGCCTTATCGAGGTTGTCGATCATATGGGCGAAAATCCGCGACATGTTGGTCGTGTCTTCGTCGGTTAAGCCCTGCATCATACGCTTGATAATGCCGAGCCGATATTCGCTCATTACTTTTACCATCTCACGGCCTTTATCGGTAACATCCAGGAACACGACACGACGGTCTTCTTCCGTCCGTATCCGTTCCGCATAACCCCCGGCAATCAGTTTGTCCGACATTCCCGTGATAGCTCCCGCCGTAATAAACAACGCGTCCGCCAGGCTCGACACTTTCTGGGGTCCTTCTTTGACCAGCTTTTCCAGAATAAGAAACTGCGATTTGGAAAAAGAGCGATCGACGTACTTCGTCCATTCATTGGACAATTTCCTCAAGAGCTGTCTGAAGGACTGTTCCATCTCAAGATAACCCTGTTCGGGCATGATCCATCTCCTTTACCGGGCATAGGATTCTAAATAAATATTTAGATCTAAATCATATACCGCTATAGATATTTTTCTTATAGGGTTCCATATGGTAAACTTATACTTATCCCCGTTTATTATCTCTATTATAAAATACCTTGTCTATAAGGGCAAAAAGAAATCCTACATTTTTTGTCGATAAAAATCAAGTGACAGGAATGGGAATTTAAGGAATACTAAGGGTTAGAAGAGGAGGTTGTGTATGAGCCGTGTGGAAATACGCGAGGCGGAGCTGAACGACCGTGATGCTCTCCGTGGGTTGATGAACACTTATATTTATGATTTTTATCAATATCCGCGTCCGGAAGAGGAAAAGTTGGAGAATCTGTTGGATGTCTTGTTGGAAAAGAAAGCAGGTACGCAATTCGTCGCCGTGTACGACGGGGAGTTAGTCGGTTTCGCCACCTTATATTTTACATATAGTACGCTCCGCACGGGCAAAGTCGTCATTATGAACGACCTTTTCGTAACGGAGAAATGCCGGATTCAGGGCGTCGGCACCAAATTGTTCCGTGCATGCAACCAGTATGCCGCTTATAATGGCTATGTGGCGATGCTTTGGGAAACGTCCAAGGCCAATGAGAATGCCCAGAAGTTTTATGAGAAAATGGGCGGAGAACGAGAAGAATGGTACCCTTACTCCATCAAGCCTGTCATCGGTGTAGGAGACTAGGCTGTCGGCCGGTTCCATAGCCGGGACGGCTGCGATTTGCCGGAGAGGGGCCGGTTCTTCCCGCTCCGCCCTTCGGTTTTAAACTCATTATGCAGCCTGCTAGGGCGGGGAGGACATTGATTCGGATGCGGAATATTGTTAGTTTGGAATGGCTTAACGAACACCTGCAGGACCCCGATCTTCTGATCGCGGACTGCCGGTTTGCGCTGGGTGAGCCGTGGAGCGGCCGCCAGGACTACAGCATCGACCATATCCCCGGTGCTTTCTACGTGGATCTGGAGGAAGACATGTCCGGCGAGAAGCGGGAGCATGGCGGCCGCCATCCTCTGCCGGACCTCGGCGCTTTCTCTATGCGCGCGAGTGCAATCGGAGTCGACGCATCCAAAACGGTCGTCGCTTATGACGACCAGGGCGGAGCGATGGCAGCGAGGCTGTGGTGGATGCTGCGCTTTCTCGGTCATGAGCGCGTTTACGTGCTTGACCGCGGCTATTCGCAGTGGAAGGCGGCCGGTTACCCCGTAACGGCCGAGACTCCGCAAGCAAGCCCGGCGACCTTCTCGCCGAAGGTTCAGCGGCACATGCTGGCGAGCATGGACGAGGTGAAGGCGAAGCTGGGCGGGAAGGACACCATCCTGATCGATTCGCGCGAGGGAGCCCGCTACCGCGGCGAGCAGGAAGCGATCGACCCGGTGGCGGGACACATCCCGGGCGCGCGGAACCGCTTCTGGAAGGACGCGCTCGACGCGCAGGGCTCCTGGCGGAGCGCCGAGGAGCAGAAGGAGAGGTTCCGCGGGCTGGAGAATGCGGAAGAGCTGATCGTGTACTGCGGCTCCGGCGTCACCGCCTGCCCGAACGTGCTCGCACTGGCGGAAGCTGGAATCCCGGGCGTGAAGCTGTACGCGGGGAGCTGGAGCGATTGGGTCAGCTACGCGGACAATCCGGTGGCGACGGGGGACGAGGAATAGGCCGCAGGTTATCGCGGCTGCGGGTTGAGAGGGCTGTGACAGACTGCCGAGGGGCGGGCTGTTGCGGTCTTTTTTTTGCGTTTCCGTTCAACAGTTTGCAAACAAGAGGTGGAGGAAAGCAGTTGTCTGACAAACAGGCAAGTTTCATGCTGAAAGAGAACTTAAATCTAAGGAGGGTTTATGCGAAAAACGATAATATCTGCTTGGACTGAGAAATGGGATGAGATGTTTTCTATAGAAGCAAAGGAAATAAGACGAATTTTTGGTGACAGTATTCTCGATACTTATCATATTGGAAGCACATCAGTTCCCTATATTGGTTATGCAAAACCGATTATAGACCTATTAGTTGTTGTGAGGGATATTAGTATAGTCGACTCACACGTTAATGAAATGGCCGAACTGGGGTATGCCCCCCGAGGGGAGCGAGGGATTGAAGGAAGAAGATATTTTACAAAGGGTGGCTATAAGAGAACCCATCACGTACATACCTATGCTGCCGGCAATATAAACATTAAAAAGCATTTGGATTTCAAAGGATACTTACTCGCCCATCCTGAAGAAGCTAAAAAATACGGTGAATTGAAAATAAGCCTGGCTGAAATGTTCCCGGACGACACGTATAAGTATCAAGAAGGCAAGGAGTTATTTGTTAGCAAATTAATGGTAAGAGCGACTGAGTGGGCTTCAAACAGACCAAACAATCAAGGAGAAATAAAGTAGAATGTTACAAGAGCCTGCTTATAGAAGCGTAGCGGAGATATACAACGTTTTTAGTAAAGACCCGCTTCTTCACAGGCTTGAACAACTGCAAAAACAGTTCGAACGGTATACTTATAGCTGTGAAGGTCGCTTCCGAAATCCCGTTACGAATCAAAAGCGCAATTCCCGTATAATTTCGATGCCGTCCCGGGAAACTTCTTCAAAACCTATTGAAGCATATAAATGGGCTGCACGTTCGTTTTCGGCCCGATGCCCGAGTACGATTTTATCGCAGCCGTGCTTTTCATGGATATAACGTACCAGCTCTTCCATGCCGGATCGTCCCAAGCCTTTATGCTGGAATTTATGATCGATCATGTAGGCCATAATCCAGTAGCTCCCATCGTCAGGGTCGACGGCGTAGACCGCAAATCCGATTAATTCTTCTCCGGTATACACGGCTAGAGGAGTAAACCCGCAATAAGCGGACTCTGCCAGCCAATATACAATCGGAACAGGAAATACGTTCTTCTGCTCGTCCGTAACTTCAAGCTCGGTGCAGTCATACCAGTTATTCTCATCAATGGGCTTGAGTTCGACGCTTGGTCGGTAACGTTCACTTATCCGCTCATATTCTTCCAGCAGCTTATCGTCAAGCTGAACGGTCCACTCCGGTGAGCCAGGGATATCCATCCCCTTAACGTTGCGAAGGCTCTTTGTGTTTTTCTTCCTATTCAAATTACATCACTCTTTCAAGTCGCTAATTGGGATTCAAAGGCTTTAAGCATGTGCGCGGATTGTCTGTTCCCCTACAAACCATCGTCGGACAATTTTCCGTTAGTATCAAGGTTGAGTTTAAATTTATCCAATTTATCCAAAACCGGCCTGTACCAGTTCCGCTGCCCTTGACAATCCCCCCGGCATTTAAGATAATAAACTTGTGATTGTTGATATAACAACTAATGTGATCAGGGTGAACGAATGGAACGGGACATGGAAGAGCATATCGGTTTGATGATCCATATGGCGGATTTGGAGATTACCAGCTACTTGAAGAAACGGCTGGCTCCCATGCAGCTTGCTCCCGAACAGCATCTGGTGATCGCGCTTCTACTGAGGCAGGAGGGCTTGTCACAGAACGAGATCGCGGAACGTCTCAGCAAAGATAAATCGGGTATTACGCGAATGCTTGCCAGTCTGGAGAACAAAGGCTTTATCCGCCGTACTCCCAGTACAGGCGACCGCCGCTCGATTGAAGTGTATTTGACCGATGAGGGACGGGCGTTAAAAGCAAGCGTGGAAGAGATCAGCAGCCATATGAAACAGCATCTTAGAGCAGGCTTTACGGCTGAAGAGACAGCTGAGCTGAAGAGGCTTCTTACAAAGATCCGCGAGAATGTGCGTAAGCGGTAGCCCGTCTTGCGCTCCTGTTCATCTTTTGGTTGATATAGCAACTAAAAAACTATATCGGAGGGTTCGCTTATGAAAATCGCAGCAGTTATCGGAAGCAACCGCAAAAACTCATATAACTTGAAGCTTGCGGAGTATGTGCAAAAAACCTTCAAAGATCGGCTCGACGTGGAAATTGTCAGAGTGAACGATCTGCCGTTTTACAACGAAGATATCGAGCTGAATCCGGAGCAGTCGGTGCTGGATTTCCGCAGCAAAATTGCGGGCGCCGACGCCGTGCTTTGGGTTACGCCCGAGTATAATTACTCGATCCCCGGCGTGCTGAAAAATGCCCTCGACTGGCTGTCACGCGGGGACCGCGTGATGATCGGCAAGCCATCCTGGATCATGGGCGCTTCGATGGGAACTCTGGGCACTGTGCGCGCACAGGAGAATCTACGCGACATTCTGTTCTCGCCCGGCATTTCTTCTGTACTGCTCCCCGGCAACGAAGTGTACGTAGGTCTTGTCCATGAAAAAATCGATAAAGACGGCAACCTGCATCACGAGCCTACTATTGAGTTTCTCAACGTGGTCGTGAACAATTTTATTAACTGGCACGGCAAGCTGTACAAAAATTAATCGGTAGCCGGGATTATTCCGCCCGAATCTTGAGGGATCTTCTCTCTAAAAGGCTGCATGAGATACGCAAAGTATCCATGCGGCCTTTTCGGCGTTCCTGAGGCTCTGTTGACGGAAGATCGGCATGTTTCTGTTAAGCTCTCGCTTTTGCGGAAAACAGACTAATTCAAGCATTCAGACTCCACGAATATTTTAAATCGCTGATTTGCCCGATGTGCAGGTCGGCAGCAGGCCGTTATATTTTCCCATGAAAGCTTTTCAGGGTTAACCTTGCTTGCTGCGCACGTACTCCTCCGGAGATTTGCCGACAACCGTTTTGAAATCTTTAATAAGATGAGCCTGGTCGTAATAGCCCAGATCTACCGCGAGCTTCGACCAGTCCGGCGATCCTCCCGCATCCGCCATTAGAGCGGCATCCTGCAGCCGGTATCTCTTGATCACCCATTTCGGGCTGGCACCGACATACTGGCTGAACAACCGCTGCATCGTTCTTAAGGAAATGCCGAACCTGGCTCCAACGTCCTCAACCCGGTTGATTTCCCTGTGTCCCGCAATATAATCGATCACCGAATTGACGATTTCGATTTGTTCGTCAGCCGGGGGCCGCTCTCTATTGAAAAAGTCATCCACGAAGCTTACCTTCGCATCTTCATCCGGTTTGGAGAAAATGGCCTCTTCCAGCGGAAGGCTGCTTATACCGAAAACCTCCCGGAAAGCCAGGCTGCGGTTAACCAACTCCGAAGCCGGACGCCGGTAAAACGGATAAAATCCGCCCGGCCGGAACAAAACGCCGAATACTTCTCCTTGGCCCTCAAGAAGCTGCGATGTTTTCCCTTTATTCGTCCCGTAGATCCGCGTGTTGTTTCTTTCGAAGACCAGATTAAAGCAGGGAGGCTGGATCACCTCCTGGGTATGGGAAGGAAGTCCTCTCAAGTCCCAATGAATCAGCCAGTAATGCCGGATAAAAAAAGCCAGCTCCGGAGCGGGCAATCTTCGGGAAATGGTGAACTTTTGCCGGCCAATCTCATAATTTAAAATGCCTTTGTTGATGACGGCCGGATTCTCTTCGGGTTTCATGCGGAGCCGCCTCCGTTCCAGATGAAGTCTCAGGGAAGATGTCGCTTTTTTACAATCCGTTTGCGCCGTGGCCCTGTAAAGTTGATGGTAGCAAAACAGACAAGCTATCACAAGACGCCGACACTAGGCTAGGGAGGAATTTTCAATGGATCTTACTTATCATTTTTATATCGACGGCAGCCCGGAGCAGGTGTGGGATGTTTTCGTAACGCCGGAAAAAACCCGTAAAATCTTTTTCGACTGTGTGATCGATTCTTCTTATGTCCCCGGTGAATCTATCCGGTTTATCGGACCCGGCAATGACGGCGAGCAGACGGTCCACATTTACGGAGAAGTGCTGGAATACGAGCCGAACCGCGTCCTAAGTTACATCGAACATCCCGGTCCTTCGTATTATCCGAATCATGCGGATATCACTACGCGGGTAACCATTAAGCTGGAGCCGGTCGGCGGCTGCACCAAGCTGACCCTGATCAACGATGAGTGGGTTGAAAATCATCCATCCTACGAGAAGACGGACTCCGCATGGTGGATGCTGCTGAGCACCATCAAAACGTTTGTGGAGACTGGAAAGAAACTGGATCTCGGCTGGTAAGTGATAAAGGGTAGGGGACCCGTAGAAGGCTGGGGTAGTAAGCGGAGCGTTCCACACGAAAAAAGCCGGACAGCATGAAGCCTGTCCGGCCTTAATCACCCGCTGGCTCAGCGGGATTATTTTTGTAAGCCGACAGTAGGGGAACTCTACGGTTCCTCTGCTGTCGGCATTTTCATTTTTTAATGAAAAGTTCGATTGAATTAGTGATGATGACGTTCCTCGAAAGTTTGACAGCAGGTGTCGGTGATGCCCTCGGCGGAATCCTGATGCCCGGAATCGTAAGGCAGACCGTCCCGTTCTTGCGGTTGTGGCTTGTTCGAATGAGCGTTTACTTCGATCATAATAACTTCCGCATTGCAGTTATTGCCCTGCTCCCAGTATTCGCAGTTGGCAATGCTGCATTTCACCATTGGATTTTCCATGTTTATCACCTCGTACTTCTATTTACCCGAAGAACGAAGCTTTAAACAGGGGGGCAGTCATTTCGGGAAGCTCCGGCCGGACCCGGGCCGACAGCAGGTTTGGCTTCCGCCAGCATTTGCTTGTAAATCTCGATCGCTGCGGCGCGGGAGCTCTTCAGATCGACGATCGCGTCCGTCTGCGGCTTGTGAATTTCCTTATCGCTCAGATGAGCGAGCCGGGGAAGCCACCGCCGGATGTACATCCCCGTCGGATCATGGGTCTCCGACTGCGTGACGGGGTTCATCACCCGGAAGTACGGAGACGCGTCGAAGCCGAGCGAAGCGCTCCACAGCCAGCCGCCCCGGTTGAGCACGTTGTCGTAATCGGCGAGCTTGCGCCGGAAATACCGCTCACCCAGCGTGAAGGGACAGCGCAGGTTCTTGGTCAGGAACATGGCCGTCACCATCCGCAGCCGGTTCGGCATGTGCCCCGTGGCGTTCAGCTCCGCCATGGCCGCATCCACGACCGGAATGCCGGTCTGCCCCCGGCACCACCGCTCGAAGAGCGTGTCCTCCAGGCCGGAGAAATCGAATTTCTTCTCGTAGACGAAGAAATCCGGGTTATAGACGGCCTGGTACAGGTAGAAGTCGCGCCACGCCAGCTGGCGCGTCCAGGCTTCGTGCCGCTCGCTGCCGAGAGCGGCTTCATACGCCCGGCGCACGGAGAGCGCGCCGGTGTTCAGGTGGCGGCTGATCCCGCTGGTCGTCTCGAAGGCGTACCGGTCTCTTTGCGCTTCATAAGCGCGGAGACCTCCTTCGAGAAAGCCGCTCAGAGTCTGAGCGGGATCAGGCGCCGTGCCGGCCGCTTCCGGGTCCAGCGGAAGCGGAAATCGCGCGGACCAGGCTTCGCGGTCCGGCAGCGGCCGTGTCTGCAAATCGCGCACGGTGACGGCCGACGACGGCCGGAAAAAAAGGTGCATGTAAGCGTTCCATTTTTTATAAAAAGGGGTAAATACTTGGTAAGGAGTGCTGCGCTCCGCAAAGTGCTGGAAATCCCCGAAATCGGCGAGAGTATGGTCGATCAGCGTAGTAACCGGAACGCCGCGGGCGGAAGCTGAAACCTTCAGTTTGCGGTCACGTACTAATGCATAGGGCGTAACGTCGCCGTGCAGGACGATTTCTTCAATGGGGAGCTCGGCCAGCAGATGATCCACCACGGCATGAGGCTCGCCGGCAAGCACCTCCAGATGCGCGCCCGCTTTCCGGTATTCGCGGATCAGCCTGGAGACGTGACGGAGGAAGTTGACTCCGCTGTGTTCCCGCTCCCGGCCGTCGCGCAGAAGGAAAGGGTCCAGAATCAGGATGTGCAGGCTTGGACGCCCCAAGCTGTGAATGTAATCAAACGCAGTCATGTCATCAATCCGCAAATCTTTGCGATGAATAAAAAGGATCATAATGAAGGGACGCTCCTTGCTTTTTCGTCTAACTTCATAGTAACAGGAAAACCGGCGCAAATGAAAAGAAGCCCGGCAAGCCAGGCGGCAACCTGGATTACGGGGCTCCCTTTCGGGTATATGCTGCGTTCCATTACGAGTGCGTCTTACTAGTCTGCAGTGATCTTGTTAAAAAGGTCATCGCCGATAACGCGGCGTGCAGAAACGTATCGTTTCGCATAGTAAGATTCGCTCAAGTCACTCTTTGTAACACCTTTGTTCGTGGCGGAGTGGGCGAACTTGTTGTTCCCGATGTAAATACCTACATGGGAGATGCCTTTTCCGTCGGTGTTAAAAAATACCAGGTCACCCGGTCTCAGATCGCTTTTCGCAACCGAGGATCCTTGGCCGTTCTGTGCTTTTGAAGTGCGTGCCAGATCAACGCCGAACCGGTCGAATACGTAGGACGTGAAGCCCGAGCAATCAAAACCGCTGGTCGATGTGCCCGAATACTTGTAAGGCGTCCCTACCAATCCGTCAATCGTGGAGCTGAGCGTCGACTTCGCGGATGCGCTGCCGATTTCCACACTCAAAAACAGGGTCAAGCTCAAAACAAACAACAAGACTTTCTTCAACTGTGTTGCTCCTTCCTGTGCCTACGAGGTTAGCTGGAGGGTTCGGTAGAAGGTGTCCCCTATGATCCCTTTGTTGCAAGATCAATTCACCCAGAGTGGATCCCCCGTTCTCTTCCTTTTCGTCTAAGAAGAAATTCGGCAATCTTTTTCTGTTCGACACTAAATATTCGCCATAGGTCCAGAAATTCCTTCCAAAAAACTAAAAATAGTTACAAAAAAGTTTCAAAAGCAGTTATTTAGTCGGATTTCAGGGCAAAAAATAGATCAAAAAACCCGCCTTCTTGTATAAAGAGGGCGGGTTTTCCATGTCTTTCAGCTTAGAGGCAATCTAAGTCTTCGGTTGATCCGGAAACTTCACGCGCAGCCCCGGTTTCGTTTCGGCAAGCAGTTTTTCCTGCAGGGCGTTGAGGTCTTCCTGCGTTTTCAGCTCGCCTTTTTTGACGAGATACTCGATCGTTTTTTGCTGGAGGAGATATTTGGCGTACTGGTTGACGGTTTTAGGATCGGTCCAGTAGGTCGCTTCGGTCAAGCCGGCGCTTTTGTAGAGCATCTCTTTCAACTGAGCCGCTTCGGGGCCGGCTGCTTCCAGCGCTTTGCGCTGCTGATCGACAGCCTGCTTCACTTCGGCTTCCTTGACTTTGACGCCGCGCTTCTGGCCGTAACGGACGAAGAGCTCGTCCTTAAGCATCAGATCGAGCAGCTGATCGTTGGTCAAATTGTTTTGAGCGCCCTGCATTTGAAAGGCCAGGTCGACTTCGGCTTTCATTTTGTCGAATGCCTGATTGGAAATGCGGACGTCGTGACCGATCGCCACAACCTCTTTGGCTTTAACGTCGGACTGTCCGTAAAAGAACGACCCGGCGGCGACACAAAGGCCAATTACTGCCGCCACGACGGTGCTTGTCCGTGGGGATATCATCGGTAATGCCTCCTTTTATCTTCTATCTTTCCATGATAGCTGAAAAAAACGCAAATGGAAACTAAAAACCCCCCTGGCCGGTGAACGGCAGGGGGAGACGGATATCGCGCCGGAACCATCCGGAAAGAGAACGGCTGATAAGACGGTCCGACGATTGAGACGCGTCTGTTTTGCCTCCCGGCTTACGGGCAGAATAACGGGCATTTCTAGGTCCGGTAGCTTTCCCAGATTTCACGCTGCGCCGCGATGGACCACATTTTGACAAAGGTGCGGACCAGGGGGTATATCTGGTGGATAATGAGGGCCGTCAAGCCTGCCCACACATAGGATGCGGTAGTAGCCGCAACGGCAAGAAGGAAGCCGAGCAGGATGAGCAGCAGGGCATTGCACGTGATCCGCAAGCCTTGGCGGAACACGACCGGAAGCACCGCGAGAAGTCCACGTCGATCCTCGGAGGCCCGGCCGAACTGCAGGAACAGGAAGATAAGCTGAATGAGCAGGGCATACACGGCATAGAGAGCCGCCCAAGGAAGCAGGGACAGGAGAAGCTGCTCGAATGCGTAGGCTTCGTTGAACAAAGCAAGTGCTTTGGGAGCCAGCCAGTAGAGCGGAGCAAGCACCAGGACCGTTTGAAGAAGATAATAGAGGAAGAAGGGCAGCAGAAGCTCGCGTATTCCTTTCATAAACCGGTAACCCGCATTCATCTGCCGGTGTTCCAGAGAGTACAGGACGCCTGCGTTCAGCATGGGACTAATCAGCATCCGGACGGCCAGCAGAATGAGAAACCATTCGAGATACGGCTGGATGAGATCCGTTTTTACAAGTCGGAACTGGCTTTCCGCCACGAACAAATGAATGGCGCTCTGGGGCTGATCGCTTGCCGGATAACGGTGGAGCAGGGGGACGATAATGGATTGGACCCATTTATAAAGCAGAATCCCCCAGGCAAACTGGTACACATACAGCACGCAAACGGCGAACGGCTGCTTGAGGGCGGCCGTCAAGCCTTGTCGAAGATAGCGGAGCATCTCATCACCTCACCAGGCTACAGTATCGAACAGCGTTTCCAGCAGTTTGACGACGCCGAGGGTCCAGCGGATTCTCCACGTGGTGTCGACTTCGGTTTTCATATAGTTGTTGATATGCCGGTTTTCGAGCTTCATGGTGTATGCGGGGTCCAGAGAAACCCAATCCACCGGGGATTTATGGGTCAGCTTGTACTCGATCTGCTCGCCCTGTCCGTCCCAGACCTTCTCTGTCGCCGAGCCGTCGGCAAAATGGAACCGGATCGGCACAGCCGGTACATTGCCTCCGAACTTGCGGACCAGCACGCTGCTTTCGTACAACGTCTGTCCCGACTCGTTCGCCTGGCGGATGCGGATGTTATCGACCGCATAGTCGGTCATCATGCTGCCGTATACATACTGATCGAAAAACTCCGTCCATTTCGTTTTGGTGATTTCCTCCACGACCGTTTGAAAATCGCGGGTGCCCGGATGCTTGAATTTCCAACGCTGGAAGTATGTTTTCATAATACGGTCCATCGTGTTAAGCCCGACCCGGTGCTCGATTTCCTTGAGAACCAGCTTGGCGCGGGTATACACGTTGTCGGCGTATTCGCCGTGGCTGCGGTAACCCCACGCATTTTTCTGCAGAGCAGCCGGAGCGGTGATGTAACTGGATTCGACCGGAAGGTTGGGCTTCGTCCCGTATTCCAGTTCCATCAGCTTATCCTCCGTGTAGGAAGTGAACCCTTCGTCAAGCCAGGCTTCCTCGAACTCGTTGCTGGCGACGAGTCCGTACCAGAACTGGTGGCCGATCTCATGGACGACAACGCGCTCGAGTTCCAGGTCGGGAGTCCCCTCGGAGGCTCCCCAAGCGGTAACGAGCGTGGGATATTCCATGCCGCCCGCCCCGTTGGCTTCCTCAGGAGGCACAACGATGGATAAGGTCGAGTACGGATACGTACCATACCACTGGGAGTACCGGCTCAACGCTTTTTTGGCGGCGATCATATAGCGGGACTTGTACGGTTCATGCTTGGGGTCGAGGTACAGCTTGATCTTGACCCCCGGCAAATTGGGAGCGGCATAGGGCTCTTCAAACATCTTGAAGTTGGGCGAAGCGGACCAGGCGAAATCATGCACGTCATCCGCATAAAACTGATAGGTTTTCTTCCCGGCTTCGACGACCGGATTTTTGGTCGGAAAACCGGTGGCGGCCACGATGTAATCCGCCGGGACTTTCACCCGGACATCGAAAATGCCGAAGTCCGCGTAAAACTCCGAATTGCCGTGGTACTGGTGCAGGTTCCAGCCTTCCGCGGTCCGTCCCCGGGTGCCGGCAGGCTCGTACACGGCAAGCTTGGGAAACCACTGGCCGGCCATAACGAAATCTTTCGTTACGCCCATGCGGGCGAACACTTGCGGAAGCTTGACCGCAAAATCCGTATGCAGCGTAATGGCGGCTCCTGCGGCGACGGGCTTCGGAAGCGTAATCTTGATCAGCGTCCGGTCGTCGGGGTTTCCGTCATCGGGCTGGACGAACTGCATCGCGGAGCTGAGGTCGGTTTCGTCCTCGGTCTTGATGCTGCGCAGTTCCATATCGCCGAAGCTGCCTTTTTTGGCTTCGTCTCCCCGCAGCTTGCCGCCGGATTCCTTCATAAAAGTCGTCTTTTCCGATGCGAAGGCGTTCGGATAAAGATGCATGTACAGTTCCTGTACAGGCTGACTGCCCGGGTTTTTCCAGGTGAGGGTCTGTTGGCCGAGGAGCTTCTGGTTTTCGGGGCTGTATTCCACATTGATGTGATATTCGACGATGCGCTTGCTGAGAGGCTGGTGGACACCTTCTCCTGACACCGGCGGTTGACCGATTGAAGAAGAGGGTTCCGCGTTCACCGGGGAGACTGGATTCTGAGCGGTCCCGGACAGAACGGCCCGGCTTGTCTGGCCCGTCCTTTCTTCAGGGGAAGAAAGGAGCGAATTGGCGAGGAAGGCTGCGCCCAGAAATGCGGCGGCCGCGGATACGAGCCAGGCTTTTTTTCGGTTGGCCATCTTTACTTTCATGATTTTCACCCCGTTGACAAGCATCTACAGCATGTATATGTTTGCATTCCGGGGATTATTAGCTAAAATAAATGAAGAAGAGCAGAATTATTTTTCTAGGAAAGCGTAGGTGCCTTTCATGGATTCCCATAAAGAAGAACCGAAGAAAAAACCGGCGGCATTGAATATCGTCAGCACGAAGGTGAATCACAAAGGATTCGGAGCGGGTTCGATTGATCTGAGCAACGTATCCAGCCTCATCATCGACGGAGATGAAGCTTATCTCGACATGGGCGCGCTGCACGCGAAGAGCCAGGTGGAGAAACGGATCAAATTCTCGACGAACAAAGAAGACGTCCCGGACGGACGCCGCTGCTGGATCGTATGGGTGGCCGTGGACCGCTCCCCGGAAGGAACTTTCTACGCCGGAGTGACGGCTTGCGAGATGCTGATCGATACGGAAGCGCGCAGAGGCTGGAAAATCCTCGCCGATCACGTGAACCGGATGGACGCCGCAATGAAGCGCAAGATCATGGTAGAAGGTCTGGACGAAACGGAAAAAGCCGCGCTGCGCAAGGCTTTGATCGAGCATAATGAGGAATGGTGGAATCACTCTTCCGAGGAGCTCAAACAGGCGCTTGCCTAGCCTCACGGAAAATGTGTACAAATTGTGTCATGGATTGTGAGACCCAATGGAAGCGGGTATACTAACACTAGTGTATGTTACACTCATATACTAGGACAGCAAAAAGGCAGACTAAGGACGCTTAGTTCTGCCTTTTTGCGTTGGAGATAAATGACTCCGCTGCCGGTTATTCCCTTTAAAAGAGCTTTCGCCGCTGGGAAAACCTTCAATAAAAGAAGCTGCGGAAAGGTCTCTGCCGGTCATAGGGGCGTACAATAAAAAGACGGATACGGGCTTTGGCTCGTATCCGTCTTTTTATGATTTCTTCCAATGAAGAGGCTGAAACTTCGAGCAATGGCGGGACCGGACAATTCTATTGCTCGCACGCGAGTTCCGGGTGCGAGCGGTGCACGGCGTCACATGAAGGTGGTCAACCAAGAACTCCTCCATTGCTCCCGAGCGAGGTCCCGGGCGTTTGTTCCCGCACGGGGTTTCCCTCCGCCGGGCTTCCGCCTTACCGGAAGCGGAGCGGCCGGAACGCCGCATGACAGGCCGTCATCCCTTATACGGGATGACGATGCTGCCTGCCTCTGCTGCTACTCGTTCCACCAGCGCTTCACATCTTCCCACCAGGAGCGCGCTCCGCTGCCGAACCCTTTGCCTTTGGCGGCACGGTTCGTGCAGTACTCCTTCGGCTCCGTGCCGGAGAGGAATGCCTCGTTGCGCGCGCCGGTCGTACAGTCTTCATTGGCGAGCTTGCCGCTCTTCGGATCAATGTAGACGGTCGTGACTCCCTCCGGCACCGGGAAGAGCTTCGGCGGAATCGCCTCCAGGACGGCTTCGGTGTAGCCGGCGAAGATGGGCGAGGCGAGATGCGATTCCGCCGTGTTGATCGCCCGTCCTTTGTCGTAGCCGACCCAGACGGCGGTGACCAGCTCGGGCGTATAGCCGACCATCCACGCGTCGGCGTCGGTCGTGCCCGTCTTGCCCGCGACGGGCCGCTTGATCGTGGCGGCCACCCGGCTGCCGGTACCGCCATCCTCGAATACGCTCTCCATCATATGGGTGAGTACGTAAGCGGGCGCGGCATCGGCGACGCGTTCGCTTTTCGGCGCAGCCTGGTAGAGGACGCTGCCGGCCATATCTTCGATCTTGATAATGGCCGTCGGCTCGACGCGGACTCCCTGGTTGGCCAGCGCCGAGAAGGCGGCCGCCATCTCGTACGGGCTTACCGGGTAGGTGCCCAGCGCGAGGGAGGGCAGCGGCTTCAAGTCGCTCGTGATGCCGAACTTCCGCGCGTTGTCGATGACCTTCTGGGGACCGACCTTCAGAATCGTATCGACCGCGAAAATATTGTCCGACTTGGCGATCGCCCGGCGCATGTCGATGTCCGCATTTTCGTACTGGTCATTATAGTTGCGGGGCGTGTAAGACTGCCGGCCCTCATCGTACTTGAAGACGGTCGGTTCGCTTCGGACCGTGCTGAGCGGCGTAAAGCCGTTCTGCAGAGCCGTAAGGTAGACGAACGGCTTGAAGGAGGAGCCTGGCTGGCGAGTCGTAGCGAACACGCGGTTAAACTGATTCGCTGCATAATCCTTGCCGCCTACCATCGCCTTAACGTAGCCGGTCCGCGGATCGAGCGAGATTAGGGCGCCTTGAATCTCGCTTTCTTTCGGAAGCTGCTTGGCCATCTGTTCTTCCGCGATTTTCTGCGCCTTCAGATCCAGCGTCGTATAAATATTCAGGCCGCCTTGTTCGAACTGGTCTTCCGTAATGCCCAGCTTCTGCACGGCCAGCGTTTTGATATAGTCGCGGAAGTAAGGAGCCTGCGAAGGCTTTTTCTCCACCAGAGGCTGGACGGTCAGCTTCTCCTGCTTGGCCGCGTCAGCTTCCTGTTGGGTGATGAAGCCTTCTTTGGCCATCGTCTGGAGCACGACGTTTTTCCGGTCCATCGCATTCTCCATGTTATAGTAGGGCGAATAAAATTTCGGCCCTTTCGGCACGCCTACGAGCATGGCGCTCTGCGCCAGGGACAAGTCCTTGGCATGCTTGCCGAAGAACAGCTGGGAAGCCGCTTCGATTCCATACGTGGAATGGCCGTAGTAAATCTGATTCAGGTAGCTTTCCAGGATCTGATCTTTGGTCAACTGCATCTCCATCTGCACGGCGTACACCGTTTCTTTGATTTTACGCGTCCAGGTACGGTCATGATTCAAATACAAGTTCCGTGCCAGCTGCTGGGTGATCGTACCGGCTCCCTGCACCTTGGACATGCTTTTCAGATTGACGATGGCCGCGCGCGCTATGCTTTTGACATCGAAACCCGGATGATTGTAGAAGTTCTGATCTTCTATCGCGAGCGTCGCTTTAACCACATACACGGAAATGTCGCTGATCGGCACGATCTTGCGGTTTTGACCGGAATCCAGCGTATCGATTAAAGTTCCGTTAACGTCAAAAATTTGGGACGTCTGGAGTATCTTCGTGACCGGAAGCGCCTGCGAGCGCAGGTAGAGAAGGAATACTCCTCCCAGTACGCACAGGACCAGAAACGTCGTAAAGGAGAAAGCGAATCCCCGTTTTAAACGGTGAGGCCAGTTCTTATCCGCCGGACCTTGTGGCTTTTTGTCGGGAGCGGCATTGTTATCGGGTTCTTTCTGTTCATCGGCCAAGAGTCCCTCACTCTCCTTTCTTGTCGGGCCTAGCGGGATCAAGCGTAAGCTTTAGGATAGATAATAGCGGCATATTACACAGTATGGAAAAGCTTTCCGGCCCCTATTCAGGTATTTTTCCTCCCGCTTCCTAAAATTTCGTAAAACGGCCCGCCCGTCCTGCAAATTTCTTGCATTTCGGGTTCAATCCTCTATAATACAATTTGTGTGTGCAAACCCTCAAGGCGCAAGGCTCATTCCGCGCATGGATTTACCCGCTTGTGGTACAATGATGAGGATACTATTCAGTACGAAATAATGGAGCGGTCGGTCTCATTTTCGGCTTGTCCGCATGCACTCCTTACATCACTATACTTAAGAAAAGAGGCTGGGAATATGGAACTTTGGTATACAGAGAAACAGACGGAAGACTTCGGCATCACCGCCAAGATTAAAGAAACGCTGGTGACCGAGAAAACCGATTTTCAGGATCTGGCCATGATCGATACAGCCGAATGGGGCCGCATGCTCGTTCTGGACGGCATGGTCATGACGACCGTAAGAGACGAATTCGTCTATCATGAAATGGTTGCGCATCCGGCCCTGGTTACCCACCCGAACCCTAAGAACGTTCTTGTTGTAGGCGGCGGCGACGGCGGCGTCATCCGTGAAGTGCTTAAGCACCCGAAAGTGGAAAAAGCCGTTCTGGTTGAAATCGACGGCAAAGTAATCGAGTATTCGAAGAAATACCTTCCCGAGATTGCCGGCGAGCTGGACAACCCTCGTGTCGAAGTGATCGTCAACGACGGCTACATGCATATCCACGATCACAAAAATACATACGACGTGATCATGGTGGATTCCACCGAGCCTGTCGGACCGGCCGTGGAACTGTTCTCGAAAGGCTTCTACCAGGGCATCTACGATGCTCTTAAAGAAGACGGCATTTTCGTGGCGCAGACGGACAACCCTTGGTTCAAAGCGGACCTGATTCAAACGGTTAACCGCGACGTTCGTGAGATCTTCCCGATCGTCCGTGTTTACGGCGCGAATATTCCGACTTACCCGAGCGGTCTCTGGACATTCACCATGGGCAGCAAAAAATACGATCCGCTTCAAGTCGAAGAGGCGTCGATTCCCGAATTTGAAACGAAATACTACACGCCGCGCCTTCACAAGGCCGCGTTTGCCCTGCCTAAATTCGTTGAAGATCTCGTAAAATAAGGACCGTTTCCGAACAGAAAGGTGCGACGACTGCATGCGTTTAGATCAAGCTTACTCCGGCAACATTTTTATCGCCTCCTCCGAGGACTACGCGTCCTCCCGTGCCGTACTTTACGGAATGCCTATGGACTACACGGTCAGCTTCCGTCCGGGTTCCCGCTTCGGCCCTGCACGCATCCGCGAAGTTTCCATCGGGCTGGAAGAATACAGCCCCTATCTCGATAGAAGCCTCGACGAAGTGAAATACTTCGATGCAGGCGACCTGATGCTGCCTTTCGGCAACGCGGGACGCAGCCTGGACATCATCGGCGAATACGTCCGCGGTCTTCTGAGCGACGGCAAGTTCCCGCTCGGAATGGGCGGCGAGCACCTCGTATCCTGGCCGGTCATCCGCGAAGTGTACGCGAAGTATCCGGATCTGGCGCTCATTCACATCGATGCGCATGCCGACCTTCGCGAGCAGTACGAAGGCGAGCCGCTGTCCCACTCGACGCCGATCCGCAAGGCGGCCGAGCTTATCGGCGGTAAGAACGTGTACCAGTTCGGCATCCGTTCCGGTATGCGCGAAGAGTTCGAATACGCGCGCAAGAACCTGAACTTGTACCCGTTCGAAGTTCTGGAGCCCCTCAAGAAGGTGCTGCCGGAGCTTGCGGGCCGTCCGGTTTACCTGACGATCGACATCGACGTGCTCGATCCGTCTGCGGCGCCGGGCACAGGCACGGCCGAAGCTGGCGGTATCACCAGCAAGGAACTGCTTGCCGCCGTTCACGCTATCGCAGGTTCCGAGCTGAACATCGTCGGCGCCGACGTGGTTGAAGTGGCCCCGGTTTACGATCCGTCCGAACAGACGCAGATCGTCGCGGCCAAGCTGATCCGCGAGATTTTGCTGGGTCTGGTGAAATAGCTTTTAATCCTCAACAACATATGATGCGTAATCCCATCCTCCAGGCCTTGTGTCTGGGGGATTTTTACTCATCGGGGTTTTCGTATACGACGGCGCCGGCGGATAAAGGCTTTTGGCTGCGGATGCAATGATCCATTGAAAATACCCGTATGATACTATACACTTAAAGCTAACTTTGTTTTTTGCCGGACCGCACGGGCGAGAAGGCGATTTTAGCCGGGAAATTCCCCGAAGCGGCAGGCGCAGTCAAGAAAGAACGGAGCGTTCGGATCATGTCCAACAAGAAAAACGTCCGCATCCGCATAACAAGCGTTTCCGGACAGGAATCGATCATACAGGAAGCCCGCGGAGAGCTGTACATCCGGGAAGGGAAAGTATATGTCCTCTACCAGGAGACATCGGAGGAAATGGGCAGCACCTCGACTATGGTAAAGGCGGGTCCCGAGGAGCTCAAGATCACGAGAAAAGGGCAAGTCGGATCCGAGCAGGCGTTTGTAGCGGGTCATTCCCGGACAGGCTGGTACCGGATGCCGGAAGGCTCGCTCCCCATCGAAACGCGTACGCGGACGTACGTCCGGAATCTCCGTGACGGCATCGGTGTCATTGATTGGAGCTACGACCTGTATGTAGGTGAAGAACATGCCGGTTTATATACATTATCGTTAACGATTCAGGAGGATGTAAGATGAATGTGCTCGAGCAGGTAAAAGAAACGCTTAAAATAACCATAGGCGAGGCCGCGGTCGCAGCGGGACTCGTACAGGCTTCGGAGCTTCCCGAGATTGTGCTGGAAGTCCCGAAAGATAAAGCTCACGGTGATTTTGCGACCAACCTGGCCATGCAGCTTTCCCGGATAGCCAAGCAGAATCCGCGTGTGATTGCGGAACAGCTGATCCAGAAACTCGACAAAGAGAAGGCTCAGATCGCGGATGTTCAAATCGCGGGTCCCGGTTTTATCAATTTCCGTATGGACAAAAGCTACCTCTATCCGATTCTTGCCCAAGTGGCGGAGCAGGCGGACGCCTACGGCGCAGTAAACTTGGGACAAGGACGCAAGGTGCAGATGGAGTTCGTCAGCGCGAATCCGACCGGTTCCCTGCACCTCGGACACGCACGCGGCGCGGCGGTGGGCGACGCCCTGTGCAACGTGCTGGCTCTTGCCGGTTACAACGTTACGCGCGAATACTACATCAACGATGCGGGCAACCAGGTGAACAACCTGGCCAAATCCATCGAAGCGCGCTATCTGCAGGCTCTCGGCCAGGATGCCGAAATGCCGGAAGACGGCTACCACGGCGAAGATATCAAAGGATTCGCCAGCGAGCTTGCGGCCGAAGAGGGCGACCGTCTGACCAAGCTCGGACAGGACGAGCGTTTGTCTTATTTCCGCCAGTACGGGCTGAAAAAAGAACTCGATAAAATCAAGCGCGACCTCGGACGGTTCGGCGTTAAATTTGATGAGTGGTTCTCTGAAACCTCCATTTATGAAAATAACCTGATTGACGACGTGCTCGGCAAACTCCGTGAATCCGGTTACGTGTACGAGCTGGATGGAGCAACCTGGCTGCGTACGACAGAGCTTGGCGACGATAAGGACCGTGTCCTGATCAAAAACGACGGTTCCTTCACGTATTTGACGCCGGACGTGGCTTACCACCGAAACAAGTTCCAGCGCGGCTACGACGAACTGATCAATATATGGGGAGCGGACCATCACGGCTATATTCCGCGTATGAAAGCGGCCATGACGGCGCTCGGCTACGACGCGAACCGTCTGACGGTGCTTATCGCCCAGATGGTGAGCCTGTTCCAGAACGGCGAGAAAGTGAAAATGTCCAAGCGTACCGGCAAAGCGGTTACGATGGAAGACCTGATGGACGAAGTCGGCGTCGACGCCATCCGTTATTTCTTCACGATGCGCAGCATGGACTCGCATCTTGATTTCGACATGGATTTGGCGATTTCCAAATCCAATGAGAACCCCGTGTTCTACGTGCAGTATGCACATGCACGGATATGCAGCATCTTCCGGCAGGCGGAAGAGCAGGGCGTGGAGCTGCGCGGTCTGGCGCAGGTAGACTTGTCCCGGCTATCGACGGAAGCCGAATATGAGCTGCTGCGCAAAATCGGCGAGCTTCCGCAGGAAGTCGCCATCGCGGCCGAGCTGTATGCGCCGCACCGCCTGATCCGCTACGTGTACGATCTGGCCGGGCTGTTCCACAGCTACTACAGAGCGGAGCGCGTGATTACCGAGGATGCGGAGCAGACGCAGGCCCGCCTGGCACTGCTGGGCGCGCTGCGCACCGTTATCGCCAATGTGCTGGCGGTCGTAGGCGTATCCGCTCCGGACCGGATGTAGGCTGCGGCCGTACACAACTGCGCAGCCGCGTTCATGCGCTTCCCGCCCCAGGGCACAGGCTCTCGCTATGCGTCAAGCAACGCGCGAGCTTCCGGCGCGTCGTGGAGAGCCGCATGGCGGCGGCTGAGCATGGGCGGCTTTACGCGGCTGTCCCGGGACCCGGCGGTCCATTCCCGTTTGAATGGGACAGCCGTCCCGGACCGTCCGCTTTGTGCCTGCCGGCATGCGCCCGCCTTGCTTCCCCGGCAGCGGCCTTGCCGCTTCACGGCACCAAAACAAACACAACCTGACGCTTTCAGCGGCGTCAGGTTGTGTTTGTTTTGAGCAGAGCGGTTACGGCCCGCCTCGCATGGATGAGGCCGGGAGCATCCGTACCCTCCGGCGGTTTCGCTTTCGTGAGCGGCGTTGCGCTGCGCCGGAGAATCTGCTTGATCTGCTGCGGCCGCAGGGACGGCCTCACCGATAGCATAAGGGCGATGACACCGCTCACATGCGCGGTCGCCATCGAGGTGCCGCTGAGCTCGTTGTACTTGCCGTGCAGCCAGCAGGAATAAATGCTTTCGCCCGGCGCATAAATATCTATGCGTTTGCCGCGGTTGCTGAAGGGGGCGACTTTGTTGACCTTGGTTGTCGCCCCTACGGAGAAGACACTCGGAAAACGCGCCGGATAGTCAATCGCCGCCCCCTTGCCGTCATTGCCGGAAGAAGCGACGACGATGGTGCCGGATTGATAGGCGTTGATCACCGCTTCCTCCAGCGCCCGGCTGTACGTTTTCATTCCAAAGCTCATGTTGATGATGTCCAGGCCGTTGCGCACACACCAGTCGATCCCCGCCACAATATCCGAGACGAACGCGCTTCCGTTCATATCGAATGCTTTAACCGCGTGGATGACGGCTTTGGGAGCCACTCCGATGATTCCTATCCGTCCCGCAGCGGCGATGGTTCCGGCTATATGTGTCCCGTGTCCGTTGTCGTCATAGGGGGGCTGGCTGCGATTGAGCAGGTTGATGCCCCGCGCGACCGAGGCCTGCAAGTCCGGATGGTAGTAGTCAATGCCGGTGTCGATAACGCCGATCGTGACGCGGCTTCCTTTGGCTTTTTTCCATACGTCCGGAGCTTTGACCTGTTGGACGCCCCAGGGGATAAACTGAGAGCCTTCGGACGTTTTTTCGACGATTTCCGATGTTTTTACTGTCTTTCTGGGCCGCAGCTGGATATTTATGGCCGCATCCTCTTCAATAGAGAGAACAGCGGGATGCTTAATCAGTTCCGCAACATTACGGATAGGGCACGAGATCCCCCGGACCAGTTTCAGATCAGATACGGAAGACAGGCTGGAGTGCGTATCTTTGTGCAGGCGGATAAGCTCGGTGACCTGCCGGTAATCCCGATCGCTCTGGAAAAGAATGATGTGCCGGCGCTCCCCCTGCGATGCCTGGATTTCTTCATGCAGCATCATGAGCAATCGTTTCGAGTCCAAAGCCCCATTCCTCCCATAAACCGAAGGTGCAATTCTGGCTTATTATATGTACAGGTCGGGGGGCCCGACTGAGAATAAGGCCCCTTTCCAAATAATTAGGTGCAGTGCCGTGTCAACGTGCTCTTGCCTACATAACATAAAGGGAGAGGTGAAATATCTCTCGGTTTCAAGGGGCGGGGATGAGCGGATCGGCGATTCGTTCGTAACCGCAGGATACAGTCGGGAAGCGGAGGGAAACCTTCGCTTTTACTCTTGTATCGGGGGACAAGCGGGCAGGAGTTGCATTTTTACATAAAATAGGTTTTACTTAAGGATGAAATGGGATAAGGTAGTTAAAGTATTGTTAATACGGTGAAGGGAAGTGCCACAAATGAGTAGCCCGTACACACTGAAAATCAAGCCGGAAAAAGCCGCGGAAATGCCGATGGTGGATCTGGCGTTTGAGGTGCTTAAAGCGGCCAACACGCCGTTCTATTATCGCGACCTGATGCAGGAAATCGCGAAAATCAAAGGCTTGGCTGAAAATGAAACGATGAATGTCATTGCCCAACTATATACAGAGATTAATATCGATGGCCGTTTTGCCTGCGTCGGAACAAACCTGTGGGGCCTGAAGCGCTGGTATCCGGTCGAGAAATCGGACGACGCCGTAGGCAACGCCAAGCGTCCGCGTATTATCAACGACGAAGACGACGATCTCGACGAGGATCCGTACTCCGAGGAAGAAGGATACAAAGAAGAAGAGTACGATACCTTCACTCCGGACGGCTTTGACAGCAAAGACACCGAAGAAGAAGAAGAAGAGGAAGAAGAGGAAGAGGAAGAGACCGAATTCTTCGAAGAAGAAGAGATAGACGAAGAGCTGGAAGGTGCCGAAATCGACGAAGAAGTCGATGAGGAAACCGACGAAGATTCGGACGACGATGAAGATTTCGAGGCGGGCGACGAGAAGGATAAATAATTCATCGTGGCTGTTCTTGACAGAGGATGTCGTTCTTAGTAAACTATTGCATGGGCTTTAAAAAGAACGACCAAATTTACGCCATATAAAAAGTGCCCCGTATACCACGGGTGTCACTTTTTTTGTTTTTTCAGGGACATTATTTGATGTCCCGGAGGTTTTGGTGGAAGCCTAGAAGGGACCGGCCGTTTTCTTGGACTGCCGCATATGCGGCATGCAATCAGACGTTCGGTCCCCCACTTTTGTACGGCGAACCTTTATGCACCCAAGACTTTAGATATGCTCGAAAGGAGTTCTCAGATGACTAAGTATATTTTTGTAACCGGGGGTGTCGTTTCCTCGCTCGGTAAAGGCATCACGGCGGCTTCTCTGGGCCGCTTGCTCAAAAACCGGGGTCTGAAAGTGACCATCCAGAAGTTCGATCCCTACATTAACATCGATCCGGGGACGATGAGCCCTTACCAGCACGGGGAAGTTTTCGTAACGGACGACGGCGCCGAGACTGACCTCGATCTGGGTCACTATGAACGGTTTATTGACATCAATCTCTCTAAGAACTCCAACGTAACGACGGGTAAAGTGTATTCTTCCGTTATTACCAAAGAGCGCAGAGGCGAATATCTGGGCGGAACGGTACAAGTTATTCCTCACATTACAAATGAAATCAAGGACCGCGTGTTCCGTGCGGGCCGCGAAGCGGGTTCGGATGTAGTTATTACCGAAATTGGCGGAACCGTGGGCGATATCGAGAGCCTTCCGTTCCTCGAAGCGATCCGGCAGATCAAGAGCGACATCGGCCGCGAGAACGTGATGTACATTCACGTTACCCTGATTCCTTACATCAAAGCCGCGGGCGAAGTCAAAACGAAACCGACGCAGCACAGCGTAAAAGAATTGCGCAGCCTCGGTATCCAGCCGCACGTGATCGTCTGCCGTACGGAGCATGCTCTTACGGAAGACATGAAGCGCAAGATCGCCCAATTCTGCGACACGGATCCGGAAGCGGTCGTGGAATGCCTGGACGCCGAAACCTTGTACGAAGTGCCGATGATGCTCAGAGAGCAGGGGCTTGACGATATCGTCGTCAACCACTTGAAGCTCGGCGGCGCGGCACAGCCGGACATGACCGAGTGGGAACAGCTCGTCCAGCGCGTCAAAGGCTTGAAAGAAACGACCGAGATCGCCATTGTCGGCAAATATGTCGCCCTGCATGACGCCTACCTCAGCATCGTGGAATCGCTCGGCCATGCCGGTATCGACAACGGAGCCGAAGTGAAGATTCGTTGGGTCAACGCGGAAGAAGTGTACGATCACAACGTGGACGAGCTTCTCGGCGGCGTGGACGGCATCCTCGTTCCGGGTGGGTTTGGAGACCGCGGCATCGAGGGCAAGGTTATCGCCATCCGCCATGCGCGCGAGAAGAGGATTCCTTTCTTCGGTATCTGCCTGGGTATGCAGGTTGCGGTGATCGAGTATGCACGCGCGCTTGCCAGTCTCGAGGGAGCGAACAGCTCCGAGATCAACCCGGTCACGCCTTACCCGGTTATCGACCTGCTGCCTGAGCAGAAGGATATCGAGAACCTTGGCGGAACGATGCGTCTGGGACTCTACCCTTGCAAATTGGTGGAAGGTTCCCTGGCCATGCAGTGCTACAATGACGAGCTCGTGTACGAACGTCACCGTCACCGGTACGAGTTTAACAACGAATACCGTGAAATCATCGAATCCGCAGGGCTGCTCATCTCCGGTACTTCTCCGGACGGCCGCCTGGTCGAAATCGTCGAGCTTCCGGACCACCCTTGGTTCCTGGCCGTTCAATTCCATCCGGAATTTACGTCCCGTCCGAATCGTCCGCAGCCGCTTTTCCGTGAGTTCGTGAAAGCAGCCTTTAATCATAAGCAAGAATCCCGGGCGTAATAGCCGGGATTTTTCTTTTTTTTTACTTATTTGTTCATTCTCCCCGAGGGGAGGGAGGAAATCGGCGAGTCGATAGCGAAGTAGGGGGGAGTTCGAGTTCGCACGGCTGCAAAGTTCATATTCGGAACTCAGCCTTAAGCTTGTGGAAGGAGGCTTTCCCGTGAGTAAAAAAATCCTAATCGTGGATGATCAGAATGGAATCCGGATGCTTCTTATGGAAGTATTCAGCAACGAGGGTTACGAAACCTATCAAGCGCCTAACGGCAAAACCGCCTTGGAGATTGTTAAAACGCATTCTCCCGATCTGGTCCTGCTGGATATGAAAATACCAGGCATGGACGGTTTAGATATTCTGAAGCACGTCAAAAGTATCGATCCCTCCATCAAGGTCATTATGATGACCGCCTACGGAGAGCTGGATATGATCAAGGAAGCTACCGAACTTGGAGCCATCATGCATTTTACAAAACCGTTCGATATCGACGAATTAAGACTGGCTGTTCATACGCAGTTGATTGAAACTACGCCGCTGGGATCCTGATTGCAAAGGGTCCTTTTTTTGTGAAAACTTTCACGTCGCCCGGCAGGCTCGGTTACGTTTTGTCAGGGAGTGTGCTATAATAACACCGTATGACAAAAAGAGCGGCAGCGCATCTTAAAAACGATCAAGCCAACACACACAGTAGGAGGAAGAAATCATGCCATTGGTTTCAATGAATGAATTTTTACCTAAGGCTAAAGCAAACAAGTTTGCGGTAGGCCAGTTCAACATGAACAACCTGGAGTTTGCCCAAGCGATCACGGAAGCGGCTATGGAGCTGAACTCTCCGTTCATTTTCGGTGTCAGCGAAGGCGCACTCAAGTATATGGGGATCGAATACACGGTAGCGATCGCGGAAGCGGCTGCCAAGCAGTCCGGCCTTCCGATTGCTCTTCACCTCGACCACGGCAGCTCTTTTGAAGTGGCGATGAAATGTATCCGTGCCGGCTTCAGCTCCGTTATGTTCGACGGTTCCCACTACTCTTATGAAGAGAATGTACGCCTGACCAAAGAAGTCGTAAAAGCCGCGCATGCAATGGGCGTTTCCGTTGAAGGCGAGCTTGGAACGATCGGCGGCGTTGAAGATGATATCTCCGTAGACGAAGCCGATGCTAACCTGGCGAAGCCGGAAGAAGCTATCCGCTACTACGAAGAAACCGGAGTCGATTGTGTGGCAATCGCGGTCGGAACTGCACACGGCATGTATGCAGGCGAGCCGAACATTCACTTTGACATCATCGAGAAAGTTTCGCAGGCCATCCCGATTCCTGTCGTTCTTCACGGCGGATCCGGCGTACCGGACGAAATGATCAAGAAAGCGATCGCAGCAGGCGCAGGCAAAGTTAACGTGAACACGGAGAACCAAGTGGCCGCTACAGCCGCTATCCGTGAAGTTCTCGGTGCCGACGCTAAAGTATACGATCCTCGCAAATACCTCACCCCAGCACGCAAAGCGATGGTTGAAGTTGTGAAATCCAAAATTCAACTGTTCGGCAGCGCGAACCAAGCTTAATACCGATTCAGATAGAGACAGAGACGGGAAATGCATCTTAACGGATGCATTTCTCTCTTCTATTTTAGGTTCCGTATCCATCCCAGACGCCCCATACTCCCTTAAAAGTTGACAACGCACGTAAACTGCGTTTTATTTAGATATGTATACTTGATTTCTATCCGATACGTTTATTGTGTGAGCCAGGAGCCAGCCCCCGATTTAGCGGGCGGCCTTCTATTTTTGTATGCAGCCAAACAAGAGCTGCTTCTAGTTGTTGCAGCAGGTCACTTTTGATTTTTTTTACAAATTGTAGTTAAGCAGCTAAGCTATCTACCGGAAGCAGGGGGAAGATAACGCATTATGGAAAAATTAATGATCGCAGGCGGACGTCCGCTCAAAGGGACAGTAACAATCAGCGGGGCCAAGAACAGTGCCGTTGCTTTAATACCCGCCGCGATACTCGCCGAATCGACGGTTACCTTGGACAATTTGCCGCACCTCAGCGATGTGGCTATCTATACAGAAATTCTTAGCGAACTCGGGGCTTCCATCGAATGGAACAACGAGCAGATGATTATCGATCCGAGCGCCATGAAGAGCAAGCCGATGCCCAACGGCAACGTGAAGAAGCTTAGAGCCTCCTACTATCTCATGGGAGCCATGCTTGGAAGATTCGGCGAGGCCATAATCGGCTTGCCGGGGGGCTGCAATTTCGAGCCGCGTCCGATTGATTTGCATATCAAAGGGTTCGAGGCGCTGGGCGCCGAAATTTCCAATGAGAACGGCTCGCTGCATATTCGGGCCAAACAGCTCCGCGGAGCCAAAATTTATTTGGATATGGTCAGTGTAGGCGCAACGATCAACATCATGCTTGCCGCCTCCCGTGCCAAAGGCTTCACTTTGATTGAAAATGCGGCCAAAGAGCCTGAAATTATAGATGTAGCGACACTCCTTAACTCCATGGGAGCGAAAATCAAAGGAGCCGGGACGGAAACGATCCGCATCGAAGGGGTAGACGAGATGCACGGCTGCCGTCACTCCATAATCCCTGACCGTATACAGGCAGGGACCTATATGATTGCCGCAGCGGCAACAAGGGGAGACGTAACGGTAGATAATATTATTCCGAAGCATATGGAAGCGATGACGGCCAAACTGCAGGAAATGGGCGTTGAAATTCACGAGATGGATGAGTCGATCCGCGTGGTGGGTCGAGCTCTTTACGACAGTATAGATGTAAAAGCGCTGGTTTATCCCGGCTTTGCGACGGACCTTCAATCCCCGATGACGAGTCTGCTTACGCAGACCAGCGGTGTGAGCATGCTGACGGACCTTGTCTACAGCAACCGGTTCAAGCATGTGCCTGAACTGGTCCGCATGGGAGCAAAGATCAAAGTAGAGGGCCGGACAGCCATCATCGAGGGCGGCACGCTAAGTGCGGCAAAAGTGAAAGCAAGCGACCTGCGGGCAGGCGCAGCCTTGGTTATTGCGGGTCTTACCGTGCCGTCCGATGTTACGGAGGTTACAGGTGTGGAATATATCGACCGCGGTTATGACAATCTTGTTGCCAACCTGACTCTACTTGGCGCGGAAGTATGGCGCGAGAACGGCGAAGAATAGGCCCGGAATAAGAAAGCGGCCTTAGGGCAACACTGGGTACTAACTTTCTAGATTTATGAAATTAATAACTTACTAGTTTGGTGGTTGAATAGAATGGATATGCACCTCGCTCAGTTGGAGGCACTCAAGCTTACGGAGCTTTATAAGCTCGCCAAAAAATATCAGATCCCGTACTATGGGCAGCTTAAGAAAAAAGAGCTCATCTTTTCCATTCTGCGGGCCCAGGCAGCGGAAAGCGGCCTCATGTTTATGGAAGGAGTTCTGGAGGTTCTGCAGGAGGGCTTTGGTTTCCTGCGACCGATTAACTACCTTCCGAGTACGGAGGACATCTACATTTCTGCCTCCCAGATCCGTAAATTCGACCTCCGCTCAGGAGATCTTGTTTCCGGTAAATGCCGCCCGCCGAAAGAGAACGAGCGATATTTCGGACTTCTGCAAGTGGAAGCCGTCAACGGCGAAAGCCCCGACACGGCGTCCGAACGTCTGCACTTTCCGGCTCTCACGCCGCTGTATCCGCAGACAAAAGTTGTTCTCGAAACCTCTCCCGAGAAGCTCTCGACGAGAATCATGGACCTTATGGCACCCGTCGGTCTCGGACAGCGCGGTCTGATCGTTGCGCCTCCGAAAGCGGGGAAAACCCTGCTTCTCAAAGAAATCGCGAACAGCATTTCCACCAATTATCCGGAGATCGAGCTTTTCGTTCTTCTGATCGACGAACGACCGGAAGAAGTGACGGATATGCAGCGTTCCGTCAAAGGGGAAGTTGTCGCTTCCACTTTCGATGAGCTGCCGGAAAATCACATCAAGGTAGCGGAACTTGTTCTGGAGCGCGCGCAGCGTCTTGTGGAACATAAGAAGGATGTCGTCATTCTTTTGGACAGCATTACCCGCTTGGCTCGCGCCTATAACCTCGTTGTTCCGCCGTCCGGACGCACTTTGTCCGGTGGTATCGATCCAGGCGCGTTCCATCGTCCGAAGCGTTTCTTCGGTGCCGCCCGGAATATCGAAGAAGGCGGCAGCCTGACCATTCTGGCCACCGCGCTTGTCGAAACGGGATCGCGTATGGATGACGTCATTTATGAAGAATTTAAAGGCACGGGGAACATGGAGCTGCATCTGGACCGTAAACTTGCGGAACGCCGGACCTTCCCGGCCATCGATATCCGCCGTTCGGGCACGCGCCGCGAAGAAAGTCTGCTTACCAAAGAAGAACTCGAGAAGGTATGGGGATTGCGCAAAAGCATGAACGATACTTATGAATATACGGAAGCTTTCATCAAGAAACTGGGTGAGACGAAGACGAATCAGGAATTCCTAGATTCCCTGGAAACCAACAACGGGAACGTAACGTTGGGTAAAGGGAAAATGAAAAATTCCGCTTCCTGAGTGTAGGTTGCTGAAAAATTCGCTTCAATTACCCATTCAAAGGAGTACCTGACAATGAATGTGGTTTATGCGGACCCGTCCGGCAATGTATTCGATCATCCCGATTACGAAGCGCTCGGACGGAGTGCCGATCAGATTGTGGAACTACTGGAAGAAGAGCTGATCCCGCTGCCGGAGGGGGCGACTTTGGTAAGTCTGCCTCATACGAGGGCGGTTGGGATCAACACGGAAACGGGCGAGATGGAAGTGCTGCCCGGGGATTTTGCGGCCGTAGGCGCGCTTCTGCCCCAGGGTTTTACACGACTTATGCTGCCCGGTTACGTGAAAACCGATAAAGAGGAGAAGTTTCCTCTGTTCGGTTATACGGCCGTCGTGTGGAAAGACGGGGCCTTCTACGTAGCCGCGGAGCAGTGCGACGATCCGGAACCGTGGAACCCGCGCAACTGCGATCCGGACGAGCTGGAGGTCAGCGTTGAAAAGCTGCGCGCCCGGTATCCGGAGAACCGCCTGTACGAGCATCTGTCCAAATGCGCGCTGGAATACGAATGCCTGACCGCGTCGAATACCTTCCTGAACCGCTGGGAAGGCGCGGTGCCGGTTTCTTTCTCCTGCAACGCAGGCTGCTTCGGCTGCATCTCCGAACAACCCGACGACAGCGGATTTCCCGCCCCGCAGACACGGATGAACTTCAAACCGCAGGCTAAAGAACTCGCCGAGGTTATGCTGGAGCATCTCAAGACGCCGGACAGCATTATTTCCTTCGGTCAAGGCTGCGAAGGCGAGCCGTCCACACAGGCCAAACTCATTATCGAGGCGATGCGCGAAGTGCGAAGCCGGACCGATATGGGCTATATCAATATCAATACCAACGCGGGCTTAAGCGACCATATCCGCGGAATTGTAGACGCGGGGCTTAATCTCATGCGGGTAAGCACCATTTCGGCTCTCGACGATCACTATAACGCGTACTACAAGCCGCGGGGATACACGCTCGCCAACGTCGAGAAATCGCTGAAATATGCTTCAAGCAAAGGCGTCATCACGTCGATCAACTATTTGATTTTTCCGGGTGTAACCGACCGGGAAGAAGAAGTGGAAGCGATGATCGAATTTGTGCGCCGGACCGGACTGCGTCTGATCCAGATGAGGAATCTCAACATCGATCCGGAGAGCTATCTGAATCTGATTCCGAAAGCCCAAGGGGACATTCTGGGCATGAAGCAGATGCTGGACATTTACCGTGAGGAACTGCCCGATGTGGTAATCGGTTCGTACACGCATATCCCGGCTTTCTTCGACCGTGCACAGCGGGCTTGAACAACCCCATTGCAATAAAAGATACACTCATGCTATAATGAGTTTATGTGTCATCATAACTCTGGTTCGACGAATAGATCCAGGGCGGAAAGAGGTGAATGGGAATGAAACAAGGGATCCATCCCAACTATCACGAAACAACGGTAACTTGCGCATGCGGCAACACTTTCGAGAGCGGCTCTGTTAGAGAGAACCTCCGCGTTGAGATTTGCTCCAACTGCCATCCGTTCTTCACCGGCAAACAGAAGTTTATCGATGCCGGCGGTCGTGTGGACAAGTTCAAGAAGAAATACGGTATCTAATTCGAGGTTTTTCCTCAATTCGGATTGCATAACACAACCCTCCTGGGTCATCCTAATAGCGTGCCTTGCACGAAGCAGGATACCAAGGGGGGTTTTTGCTTTGGGAAACGTTATTGTCAAGCGGTTTGCAGGAGGCTTATTGGCCGGTCTTGCGATGGCCGCAGCCATAACCGGATGCAGTCCGGGTCAGCCGGCCGGTCCGAGAGCGTACAATTACTCCAGTGACGGATATTTGGGCACGACAAGCGCAAATCCGAATCTGGCGTTAAACCCGGGCTACCACACTTACCAGGCCGACTCTGACATCGCGCTGTCGGTGCTGGGACGGCTGAAAGGCGTCGTGGACACTCATCTTCAGTTTAACGGTCCGATCGGTTACGTGAAGCTGTCCGTCCCGCCGGGTACACCGCCGGAGAAAGCGGCCGCGATCCGGGCACAAGCCGAGCAGGATCTGCACACGCAATTGCCGAGATACCGGTTTATCGTTACCGTTAAACGGTAGAATAACGCCTTTATTCCAGAATTTTGTCGCTGTCCTTTGGTAAGTTTCTCCCCGGAGTTGCACTTTGCTTCACAATGGGCTATACTTATTTTTGCCGTGCTAGACGGGGAGGTAGCGGTGCCCTGTTGCCCGCAATCCGCTGTAGCGGGGTTGAATCCCTGTTAGAGGTACTGTCGATGTGAGGTTCGGCCTTTACACGTGGTGTTGAGAGTCGGGTCCTTCGCAATGAGCACCAGTGAACCCGGTCAGGTCCGGAAGGAAGCAGCCGTAAGCAGGACCGCCCATGTGCCGAGGGGTTGCCTAACTTGAGCTAACGATAAAGGTACGTTCGTATCGCTTTATCAATAACAGGTGCACGGCCTTATATAAGATTACAAAAAACGAGCCTTCCGGTAGCGGAGGGCTTTTTTTGCGTCCTCTTTTTCTACATAAAAATGACAGTTCGTCGATTTTTGTTTTCCAATAGAAGGAAAATGCTAATAATGAGAGAATAGGTAAACATTCGCAGTCTTTCGGCTTAAAGCTGTTATAAAGAGGGGGAAGGACAAATGTTGGATGCCAGCCTTCATCATATAGGGGTGTTCATTTCCGCAGCTGAGCTGGGAGTAAGATTGGAAGAAATGTTTAAGGGCTGTTTGATTGTAGCTAATGCTCACAATGAGATGGTGTACGTAAACCAACCATTTTTGACTCGAACCGGATATACCGCGGAGGACATGAAAATGGCGCCTTTTTCGGAGGTCATCCAACTTCCTGAACCGGTTGACCGTTTTTATAACCGGCATTTCGATACAGGCAGCGACAAGACGGATCCCATCGCGATCGTAAAAGACAGCCAGGGATTTATCCAGATGCAGAAATGCAGCATGTTGTTTGCGGAAGTAAACAGCGAACCTCATTATCTCTTTCTGCTCGACGACCTAGAGGAAATAGCGGAACAAAATTTGCTCCAGCGTTTCTCGGGTACCTTTTTAAGAGATGTCAATCTGGGCGTTCTGCTCATAGATACCGAATTCCGGCTCGTGGATATCAGCGATATGGCCTGCCGGGTGCTGGGCTTTCATAAAGAATCCATCCTGTTCAAAAGAATAGAAGATATCTTCGCTTCGGTCCCGCCGGAACACCGGCTGGTTGAAAGAACTCTTCTGGACGGGAGAATCGTAAGGAATCATGCGGTTTCGTGGATGAACAATCAAGAACGGTACGAACTGCTGCTGGATTCCAACTTGCTGAGGGATAATGAAGATCAAATCGTTGGCGCTTACATTATTTTTAAAGATGTGACCAACCTTAGGTCTCTCGAAGCCCAGGTTCAGCGCAGCGACCGCCTGGCCATGATCGGACAGATTGCCGCGGGTACGGCACACGAAATAAGAAATCCGTTAACGTCGATTAAGGGATTTTTGCAGGTGCTTAAGAAGACGTTCGAATCCAAGGATATGGCCAAAGAACAGGGTTATATCGATGTTATGCTGGATGAGATCAATCGGGTAAACGAACTGGTTAACGAATTCCTGCTCCTCGGCAAGCCCAAAAACGTTCTGCTGCAGAAAATCGACGTTTCCACGGTAATCAAAGGAATACTGCCGATCATCAACAATGAAGCGATCCTGCATAAAGTGCACATGAACTACGAAGAATCCAGCGGACTGCCGCCCGTTATCGCCGACCAGGAGCTTTTAAAGCAGGTTTTTCTGAATATATGCAAAAACGGCATCGAGGCGCTGACGGATGGGGGCACCCTGACCATCGTGGAGAAATTAGATCCCGACGGCAGATTCGTCAATATCGAAGTGCACGATACAGGCCCCGGAATCCCGGTTTATGTCATCGATAAAATATTCGATCCGTTCTTTACGACCAAAGAGGAAGGAACGGGACTCGGTCTATCGGTCTGCCAGCGGATTATCCACGATATGGGCGGTCATATACGCGTATCGTCCAAAGGCTATGGAACGACCTTCACTGTCAGCATCCCCTGTATCTGATCCCACGCGCTTTCCGAGTTTTATTCCCGCCCGGGTTATAGTATAATGGGTTCAATAATTCAGAACGAATTATTGGAGAGTAAACATATGACACATATCGCTTTATACCGGACTTGGCGATCCCAAGCTTTCCGGGAGTTAGTCGGCCAGAAGCCGATCGTACAGACGCTGCAGAATTCTCTGCGTGAACAACGATTTACCCATGCTTATTTATTCAGCGGTCCCCGCGGTACAGGGAAGACGAGCGCGGCCAAGATTTTGGCCAAAGCCGTTAACTGTGTGCACGGGCCTGCCGAAGAACCGTGCAATGAATGTGAAGCCTGCATTCGGATTTCCGAGGGTTCGGTCATGGACGTCGTCGAAATCGACGCCGCGTCAAATCGCGGTGTAGAAGAGATTCGCGACATCCGGGACAAAGTGAAATATGCACCGACGGAAGTTCGGTACAAAGTATATATCATCGATGAAGTCCATATGCTGACCACGGAAGCTTTCAACGCGCTTCTCAAGACGTTGGAAGAGCCGCCGGCTCACGTTATCTTTATTTTGGCTACGACGGAACCTCACAAGCTTCCCGCTACTATCATCTCTCGCTGCCAGCGGTTTGATTTCCGCCGCGTGTCGATGGAAGAACAGGTCGGGCGGCTTGCCTACGTGTGCCGTGAAGAGAACATATCTATCGATGAAGAGGCTCTTCACTATATTGCGCGCCTGTCGGAAGGCGGGATGCGGGATGCCTTAAGCCTGCTGGACCAGGCATCTTCTTTTGCCGTCGGAACCATTACGACAAGCGATGTGGTCGCTATGACGGGCGGCCTGGCATCGGATCAGTTTGAGAAACTGGTCGGAAGCATGAAAGAACAGGACATTGGTGCCGCACTTGAGCTGATTGATCAGTTTATGCAGGAAGGCAAGAGCGCGGATAAATGCATGGAGAATCTGATCCATTATTTCCGCGATCTTCTGATGATCCGTCTCGTTCCGGATTCGTCCGTGCTGACGGAACGCGTTTTCGATGTCGCCAGGCTGGAGCAGGTTGCGTCCCGTTTCGGGTCCGAACAGCTTATCGCGATCATCGAAGTGCTGAATCAGTACCAAAGTGAAATGAAATATTCCGTGCAGCCGCAGACGATCCTGGAAGTCGCGGTTATGAAAGCGTGCGGAGCCATCGCTTCGGGAGGCGGGGGCCGTCCGGCTGAAGTCCCGCCGGTTTCCCGCTCGGCGGCTGAACCGGAACCGGAGGCCCTTTCCCAGCTTACTCGCAGAATCCAGCAGCTGGAAGAACAGCTTGCCAAACTGATGCAAGGGGGAGTGCCCGCCGCCGGGACTCAGCCGGCAGCCCGGTCTCCGGTTGCGCCGCGCTCGTCTAATGCCGCGGTGCGCAAGGCTTCGGTCCGGCTGGGCGATTTCACGGCCGCAGCCGACAGCCACCATACCCGTGCCGCGCTTGGCAAGTGGACGCAAATTCTGGCCATGGTCAAGGAACGGAAGATCACCGTTCATGCCTGGCTGGTGGACGGGGAGCCCGTCGCCGTTCACGGAGACACGGTGCTTGTAGCTTTCAAAAGCGCCATGCACCGTGACACGACGGAGAAGCCGGCCAACAAGCAGTTGATCGAGCAAGTGATTTCCGAAGCGCTCGGAGAAACGCTTAAGCTGGCGACCGTCATGCAGAAAGAATGGAAGGAAGCCCGCGAAGGTGCCTCCGAGCCTGCCAGAGAAGAACTGACGCTTCAAGCCGAAGACACGGAACCGGACAAGGAACCGTGGGTTGACGAAGCGATCAAGCTGTTCGGCGAAGATCTGGTGAGCATTAAGGATGAATAAGGATCGGCCCCATTAA
This sequence comes from Paenibacillus sp. JT31N7, assembly GCF_059692095.1. Classification (NCBI taxonomy): domain Bacteria; kingdom Bacillati; phylum Bacillota; class Bacilli; order Caryophanales; family Paenibacillaceae; genus Paenibacillus; species Paenibacillus sp. JT31N7. The sequence continues at coordinate 1,903 of NZ_JCAUAT010000013.1, read as the reverse complement.
GACGAAGGAGTTGGGAATATGAATAACATGAACCAAATGATGAAACAAGTGAAGAAAATGCAGGAGCAGATGCTGAAAGTCCAAGAGGAGCTCGGCAGCAAAACTGTCGAAGGAACGGCCGGTGGCGGAGTGGTCACGGTCACTGCAAACGGGCATAAGAAAGTGACGGCAATCTCGATTAAGCCGGAAGCGGTCGATCCGGACGATGTCGAAATGCTGCAGGACCTTATTCTGACAGCCGTGAACGATGCGCTTAACAAAGCGGAAGAAGTGGCTGGTAAAGATATGGGTAAATTTACGGGCGGAATGAATATTCCGGGTCTGTTTTAAGCTAAAGGGCTTCGTGAGAAGCCTTTTTTCCATCTTTATTTACAAAAAGGAGAAACCTGGCGTTGCATTATCCAGAACCGATTTCCAAACTAATCGACGCATTTACACGCTTGCCCGGTGTCGGCCCCAAAACCGCCGGACGTCTGGCTTTTCACGTTCTCCGCATGAAGGAAGAAGATGTGCTTGATTTTGCCAAGGCGCTCGTGAACGTCAAGCGCAATCTGCATTACTGCTCCGTCTGCTGCAATATTACGGATATCGATCCGTGCCGTATTTGTCAGGACAAGAGCCGCGATGGGTCCGTTATCTGCGTGGTTCAGGAGCCGAAGGATCTGGTTGCGATGGAGCGGACGAGAGAATTCGACGGCTACTATCATGTTCTGCACGGCGCCATCTCTCCCATGGAGGGCATTGGACCGGATCAGATCCACATTGCCGAACTGTTGAAACGGCTCGGAGACGAGCAGGTCAAAGAGATGATTCTGGCAACCAACCCCAACATTGAAGGAGAAGCTACGGCCATGTATCTTTCCAGGCTGGTTAAAGGCTTCGGACTTAAGGTAACCCGTATCGCGCATGGTCTTCCTGTCGGGGGAGATTTAGAGTATGCGGACGAGGTAACGCTCACCAAGGCGCTTGAAGGACGCAGGGAGATCTAGAAACGTTATCTCGCCTGCCTACACTGCATTCTTAATTTGGTGAAGATAAAAGCTAACCGCCCTTTTTTTTGAAGGCGGTTTTTTTGTTTTCGGACAGGTTCTAAACCGGTCCCTTTTCTCCATAGATATTAAAGGTGACAGGCTCATGGCGATTATGAGTACAGGGGGAAAAGGCATGAATGAACCGAGGAAGAGTGCATTCTTGTTTCAGCGGGGGACCCGAAAAACAGCCGAGCAGGACAAGCAGGAGCTATTGGCCGAGATCAGATTGGCTCATTCGCAATGGAAAACGGCGCAGCACCATTTCGAACATGCCTTGGAAAAAGACGAGATTGATTATTCCATCTATGCGGTAGAAGCGGCGGAAAAGCGCTACGAGATGCTGCTCAGGCAAGCTAAAAAGCTGAACGTGACTTCCGCTTATCATATTACTGCGGAGGTGAAGGGATGAAACCGGCCGTGTGGGGAATGCTTGCTTTGTCGGCCGGAGCCCTGTTGTTTTTGTTGGTTCGCCAGCCGGGTGCCCGCAAGATTTTCTCAAGCATCGGGGTCCATGTTGTAATAGCCGCATTCCTGCTTTATGGTGTACAGCTGTTAAGCGGATATACGCGGTTCGAACTGCCGATTAACATCTACACAGTAGGAACCGTGTCCGTGCTAGGAGTACCCGGATTGATGCTTTTGACCGCTCTCAAAGTCGTGCTTGTGTAAATTGCCGGCGTATATATTTCACCTGGTTAAAATTGTATGTTTGAAAATTGTTGACTTCGTATTTATGCCGTGGTATCTTATTTAAGTCGCCGCTGAAACACGGTGCCGACAACGAGGCTGACAAGCCGAGATTGTCCTTTGAAAACTGAACAACGAGTGATTGAAGCGTCTCGAGAAATCGAGACATTAATGAGAAGAAATTC
>NZ_JCAUAT010000012.1:0-59908 GCF_059692095.1 Paenibacillus sp. JT31N7 | reverse complement strand
AGCTGATTAAGCTCAAAAATTCGTTGCTGACGAGAATTTCTTCTCATTAATGTCTCGATTTCTCGAGACGCTTCAATCACTCGTTGTTCAGTTTTCAAAGGACAATTTGTATCGTTTTATAGCCTTGTTTCAATCCGCTAAGTTTCAGCGGCGACTTTTTTAATATATCACAGATCGACTATTCATTGCAAGCTTTTTTTTAATTTCTTTTTCGCTTGGTTTGTTAGATGAAAATCTTGTCGAATCAGCGAGATTTAATTTACCATGAAAGTTTAACTTAAGTCAAGATTTTTTTTGATGCTGGACTCGGTTCCTCGCGTATTTGGATATTTCCCTCGGCGAAGCAAGCCTGGCATACATCCGGAAGATAACCTTATATCGTGATTCTATAGCTTTCTTAATCTCCTCGTCCAATCTCTTATCGTTAAGATCGAAGAGCATTTCGTCTAATTCTTTTCTAAGCACGTAGTCCAGTTCTCTGCATTCCCTGTCGTTAAAAAGAAATCCAAGCATCAACTTATTCTAGCTCCCCTCAAAATCGACTCTACATCCACAACAGCAGGAAGGCGCCTACACCCATTCAGACGCAGGCAACCGTTCCGCTTTACTGTTATGCTCATGTTTTGACATTTTTATGACGGGGTTTAAGAAAATTTTTACAATTGTTATCCTTTTAAAAGCCAAATAGTCACTGTGCTTTCCACGACGGCCGCAAGGAACAATGTTCCTACGACAAGCAAAATTAACGGTCGGGTCAACTTCATAACACGCTTGAACTCTGCACCGGCGTTCCCGCTTCTTTTGGAAGAAAAGAGTCCCCCGATCATTTTGATAACAAGAATACCGAGTCGAAGGCCATAGGCACAAGCTACGATTATAGCCGGAATCTCCAGGATTCCGTGCGGCAGGATTCCTTTTAGAACATAGGCAAGGCTTTCCGCTTCCATCTGATATTGAATGACATAGCCCAACAGCATCCCGTTTACCAAGAGCACCATTAAGGGAAGAATACCGAAAAACAGTCCGAGGTATACAAACATCAACGACTTGAGCGCATTGTTCAGAAAAATCACGATAAACAACCACAGGTTAAGATTTTCTTTGCCTTTAACCAATTCCGAAATTTTCTCCAGTCCCTTCATCTGCTGGTCCAGAAAAGCCTGAAATCGGTCCGGATACATAATCCCGAGTACTAAACCGGCTGCGAAAACCAAAACGGAAGCGATCAGGTAGTGCTTCATTTCTCCGAAATGCCTAAACAGCTCTTTCCACTTCAATTTCCTGTTCTCCTTTCTCTTTAACGCATAACTCGATGGTACGAGCATACATTTTACTAAGCCGGAATACAAGCCCAAGGAGAAGGAGGCTGGAGCAAGCGTGAGCCATTTTTACGTCTTTAACGGCAAGAAAATAAAACAAGCCGTATTCATCGGTGTCGCCGTAGTTTTCGCCGCAGGTATCGTCTATTCCGAACGGGGGAATATGGCGGTTTTTTCAAGCGGGGGTCCCGCGGCAATCTACAATGTCAAAACGGAAAAGAAACAAATCGCGTTGACGTTCGATATCTCGTGGGGGGAAACGCGTACAGATCCGATTCTGGATGTGCTGGAGCAAAAGGGGATCAAAAACGCGACGTTCTTTCTTTCCTCGCCATGGAGCAAAAGCCACCCCGATATTGTAAACCGAATTGTGAAGAACGGGTATGAGATCGGAAGTCACGGCCATAAGCATGTGAACTACAGCAGCCTGGGAGACGAAGAGATCCGTAAACAAATTCAGACTGCCGACGGAGTCCTAAAGGAGCTTACCGGCAAAAGTCCGAATCTGATCCGTATGCCCAACGGTGATTTCGACAAACGTGTTCTCGGTATTGCGGACCAGTTGGGTTATAAGGTTATTCAATGGGATACGGATTCGCTGGATTGGAAAAATCCCGGAGTGGATACGATCATCAACCGCGTTGTAAGTAAAGCGCACCCTGGCGATATCGTTCTGCTCCATGCCAGCGATTCCTGTAAACAGACCCATGAAGCCCTTCCCGCCATTATCGACCAGCTCAAGAGCAAGGGGTATGAATTCGTAACGGTGTCGGAGCTGATGAAACAGGCGCAGACCGAGAATAAAGCCGTTGAAGAGCAGTCGTTTAAGCAGGTTTATTAACTCCCCGGTAACCGTACATACATTTTTTTGGTAACGGCCAAATCCGCCCAACTTTCTCAGCAATCAACCATTTCATCCGATTATGAAAAGGCTCTCCCCCACGCATACTAACGGTACTAATTCAGGGGAAGGGAGCTTGTGTGCACAATGAATTGGAAAACGGTGCGTTTTGTTCCTGCCTTATTTGCGGTTTTTCTCTTGGCTTCCTGCAGTTCCGACAATTCTTCACAGGGATCTTCATCATCCCAGGGTAATTATAAAGAAACCAAATCCATGGTGCTTGATATCCTAAAGTCGGACGAAGGCCGCGCGGCGATCGATAAAGCTGCCCGCTCCGGCTTATCCTCGGCAGGTTCGGGCAATTCCTCGGTCAGCATGTTGACCGACGGTCAAAAATTGCAGATGCAAACTGCGGTCAAGGATGTTCTGACCAGCACGGAAAGCAGCAAATTTGTAAGGGATATGATGAAAGACCCGCGTTTTGCCGGTGATTTCGCCAAAGTAGTGAGTACGCAGGATAAGCAGCTCCACAAGGATCTCATGAAAGATCCGGAATATCAGAAACAGCTCCTGCAAGTCATGAAAAATCCGGAATACCAGCAGCTCATGATGGAGCTGACCCGTACTACCCAGTACCGTCAACAGATGATGAATGTTATTCAGGAATCTTTCCAGAGCCCCTTATTCCAGGCTCAAATGCTCACTATGATGAGAAAAGTCATGGAAGAAGGCATTGTCCCTAAAGAAGCCGGTGGCCAAAGCCAGGGTGGTCAAGGCGGCGGAAAGGGCGGCAAAGGCGGCGGTGGTCAGGGAGGGCAAGGCTCCGGAGGTGAAGGCGGACAGGGCCAGGGGGACCAAAAAGGCAAACAAGATCAAGGCCAGGAGGGCGATCAAGGAGATCAAGGCCAGGATGAGAAGGAATCCCCGAACAAAAAGGGTAAGAAGGATCAGGATTCCGAATATTAAAAAAAGGACTGATGCAAATGCATCAGTCCTTTTGAGTTTGTTGAGCAACACTCCGTGCCAGCTCCAGATACAGTTGGCCGGTGGCGGATTCTTCTTTGTAAACCGACGGGGAATAATCCGGTTCGGAAATATGGTTGTCCGGTGCACCCAATGGAATTTGGGCAAGCAGTTGAGTATGCAGCTGTTCCGCCAGCATGCCTCCGCCGCCGCGGCCGAAGACGTAATCTTTCTCCCCGCATTTGGAACACTCGTAGTACGCCATGTTCTCGACCACACCGATAATTTCATGTTTGGTATGCACAGCCATAGCGCCTGCTCTCGCTGCTACAAAAGCGGCAGTAGCATGAGGGGTCGTAACGAGAATCTCTTTACTTTGCGGCAGAAGCTGATGAATATCCAGCGCAATGTCGCCCGTACCGGGAGGCAGATCGAGCAGCAGGTAGTCCAGTTCTCCCCAGTCCACTTCGTGGAAGAAGTTATGGAGCATTTTGCCCAGCATAGGTCCACGCCAGATAACCGGCGAATTATCCTCCACAAAGAAACCCATGGAGATAACTTTAACGCCGAATTTTTCTACGGGGATAATCCGGTTATTAACGAGCTGGGGCTGTTCCTCTATCCCCATCATATCGGGAATACTAAAGCCGTAGATGTCCGCATCCATAATTCCCACTCTCTTACCGAGACGCGCCAAAGCAACGGCTAGGTTCGCCGTTACGGTGGATTTCCCTACGCCGCCCTTACCGCTTGCGACGGCAATAAATTTGACAGGGGAATCCGGACTGAGCAAAGGAGCCTCTCCTTGTCCCGTCCCGGCGTTGATGCCGCCCGTCTCATCACTTCCCGCCGTGGATACACCTTCTTGGGCGGGGAGTTGGTTTTTCTCATAATCCGTTATTTCGCGAAAACGAATATGAACCCCTTCGGCACCGATTTGGGACAAAGCGGATTCAATGCGTTCTTTTATACTTGCTTTGTAGCTTTCATCCGTAACGGACAAAACACACGTTAGAGAAACACGGTTCTCTTTAATGACCACGTCTTTAACGAAGTTCAGTTCTACGATAGAAGCTCCGTAAGTCGGATCTGTTATAGGCTGAAGCGATTGCCGGATAAGCTCTTTGGTCACCATCTGTTCCACCTCGGTAGGCTTATTTCTGTTCAGATCATTATAACATACCGATTAGGACGAACGCACTTTCTCCCCGGAGAAATACCGCAAAATCGCTTGATAGACGGACGCGGCGACTTTCTTCTGATACTTATCGTCAGCCAGCAGCCTCGATTCCTCCGGATTTGACAAGAATCCGACTTCGACGAGCGCGCTCGGCATTTTCAAAGTTTTCAGCAAATAAACGCCGGTATCGGCTTTCTTGGCGACACGCTCGGTATTTCCCAGATTTTTTTTGAGTTCGTTCTGAATAAGGGTGGACAAGGTCGCGTTGTCCGGATGGTTCGGGTAATAGAACGTTTGTGCGCCTCTCCACTTATCGGACGGAATGCTGTTGAGGTGAACGCTGATGAACAAGTCGGCTTTCTTGCCGTTTATGAATTCGGCGCGGCTTAATAAATCTTCTGTTTTCCGGCGGCTGAGTCCCTTCGTTCCCTCCTGGGCCAAATCCATATCCGTTTCCCTTGTCATCACCACAATAGCCCCGGCCTGCTGCAAATAATCACGCAAATACAAAGTGATCGCGAGGTTGATATCCTTCTCTATAACGCCTGATTGGCTGACCGCTCCTCCGTCAGGGCCTCCGTGCCCGGCATCCAGAGCAATCGTCTTCCCTGAAAGAGGCATGGACCATTCGCTCCATGTTCGTGTCGAGGGCAGCTCGTAGGTGTACATAAAGGCCATTAGCATAACCAGCAAGGCCGCCATGATGATCTTGATGCCGCTGTCCCAGGTCAGCCATACGACAAACCTTTTTCTTGGTCTCCGCATGAAAAAATCCACCTCTGTTTCCCAATAGACTCCATTCATCTATATGGGACAGGGTGGACAATTATACCTACTGTGCGGACGTGCCTACAGGCTCTGACATGCCGTCTATGAGCACTTTCGCCACTTCCGGGCGTGTGAACTCCCTGGGCGGACATTGGCCGTCACGCAGCAAGGCGCGTACTTTCGTGCCCGACAGGTGCAGGTGATCAGCTTTATCGTGCGGGCATGTTTTGCTCGATGCCATATTCCCGCATTTCGTGCAGTAGAAGCTATGCTCGAAGAAAAGAGGCGTAATGCCGATTTCTTGCTGTGTAAAGTTGCTGAAGATTTCCTGCGCTTCATAAGTACCATAGTAATCGCCTACCCCCGCGTGGTCCCGGCCCACGATAAAATGGGTGCAGCCGTAGTTTTTACGGACCAAAGCATGGAAAATCGCTTCCCGCGGACCCGCATAGCGCATGGCAGCCGGAAAAACACCGAGAAAAGCACGATCCGAAGGATAATAATTTTCAAGGAGAACCAGGTAGCTTTTCATCCGGACATCGGCGGAAATATCATCGGACTTGGTTTCACCAACCAATGGATTCAGAAACAAGGCATCGACGATTTCCATGGCCGATTTTTGAATATATTCATGAGCCCGGTGGACCGGGTTACGGGTTTGGAACCCTACGATAGTCCGCCAGTTCTTCTCGGCAAAAATTCGGCGAGTCTCGGCCGGATCGTAGTAAAAATCTTCGAACTTGGCCGGCTTCGGCCTATTCAGCACTTGGACGGGGCCCCCGACATAGATGGATGGCCTCGACAACAGCTTTTGGACGCCAGGATGCTCCTTATCGTCCGTTTTAAAGACTTGGCGGGCTTCGAGCTGCTGATCGGCCTTGTAAATGCCGGTGATGTCTATAAGGCCGTATACGACGCCATCCTCTTCTCCCACCAAAGCAGCTTGTGTACCGACAGCGAGCTCTTCCGCAACGGCTTCTTCAACCGCCAGGGTCACAGGTATACTCCATACGGTGCCATCCGCCAGACGCATGCGGTCGACTACTGATAAGTAATCTTTTTCATCCAGAAAACCGGTTAGCGGGGAAAAAGCGCCTACTCCAATGAGATCAAGGTCGGATATGGCCCAATTGTTTATGCGAATTTGAGGCAAGCCACCCGCCGCTGCAAGAAGTTGTTCGCGTTCGCTTCCCGTAACCAGGCGATGAATCAAAGTGCCGCCGTGAGGCGCGATTGAAGATTGCATGGATGTCTCTCCTTTAGTCTTTCAATAATGTCGGTTTCCCGCTTACTTATGGAGTCCGCATTCCGTTTTGTTATTGCCTGCCCAGCGGCCGGCTCGCGGGTCTTCACCCGGAGCGACTGCATTCGTGCAGTGGCTGCAGCCGATACTTGGGAAATTCTGGTCATGAAGAGCGTTATAAATGATACCGTTGGAACGGATGTACTCCCAAACATCGTCCGATGTCCAGCCAGCAAGCGGGTTAAATTTAACGAGCCCGAACTTTACATCATATTCGACTTTTTTGGCATTTGCCCGGGTCGGTGCTTGGTCTCTGCGGATTCCCGTTATCCATGCATCGTAATTTTTCAAAATATCCGTCAATGGATCCACCTTGCGGATGTTGCAGCATTCGTTCGGAGCGGACAGCCACAGCTCGGCACCGTATTGAGCCGCTTGCTCTTCCAAAGTGAGCTTAGGCAGAACTTGAATAAAAGACTTTTGGTAGTGATCCTCTAAACGATCTCTTGTATGGTACGTCTCCTGAAAATGTACATTAGTGTCCAGATAAAAAATGTCAGTTTCCGGGCTCACTTTGTGCAGCATATCCACCAAGACTACATCTTCCGCACCAAAGCTGCAAGCGAGCGTAATGCTAGGGAATGTGTTAACCGCCCAACGAATAAGCTCTTCGGGTGACTGGTTCTCGAATTCCTCAGCGGCTTTGTTCACTAACGCTTCCTTTTCGAACAAATTCATATTTGTACCCTCCCGTTTTAATTCCGAGTATCCTAATCTGTTTTGTTATTTTATTTCATTATAAATCACAACTTAGTGTTGTCAATAGCCTAGAGACGATCTTTATATCATATTGAACAAAAGATCCATAAGTTCGTACGTTATCCCGGAATTTTAAATGGTTATAGCGAACACTTTTCAAACCATATATCCGGAACGGTCAAAAGAACACAAAAAAACCCTTCCGTGTACATTTCTGTACCTGGAAGGGTTTGCTTTGTATAAACCGATCTTAACGTTTCGAGAACTGAGGTGCACGACGAGCTGCTTTCAAGCCGTACTTCTTACGTTCTTTCATACGCGGATCACGAGTCAAGAATCCAGCGCGTTTCAGAGAACCGCGGAATTCAGGATCTGCTTTAAGCAGTGCGCGGGAGATGCCATGGCGGATTGCGCCGGCTTGTCCGCTCATTCCGCCGCCGTTAGCCAGTACGAGTACATCGTACTTGCCAATTGTTTCGGTCAGCGTCAGAGGTTGTTTCACGATTAGTTTCAGCGTTTCCAGGCCGAAATATTCGTTAAGGTCACGTTTGTTGATAATGATGCGTCCTTCGCCCGGTACTAGACGTACACGTGCTACCGAATGCTTACGACGACCGGTTCCGTAGTATTGAACTTGTGCCACAAGTCAGTCCTCCCTTTCAATTAACCCCGAAGTTCCCAAACTTCTGGTTGTTGTGCTTGGTGTGGATGTTCCGCGCCTGCATATACTTTCAGCTTCAGCTTCATGCTGTTGCCAAGACGTGTCTTAGGCAGCATGCCGTGAATAGCAAATTCCAGTACACGCTCAGGCTTCTTGTTCAGCATATCTTGAGCTGTCGTAACTTTCAGACCACCTGGGTGCATCGAGTGACGGTAGTATTTCTTGTCTTGCAGTTTGTTGCCGGTCAGATGAATCTTCTCAGCGTTGATAATGATTACGAAATCTCCGGAATCCACGTGCGGGGTGAATTGCGGTTTGTGTTTGCCGCGGATAATGCTTGCAGCTTCACTAGCCAGACGTCCGAGCGTCTTGCCGGTAGCATCAATGATGTACCATTTGCGTTCAACTTCATTCGGCTTAGCCATATATGTGGTACGCATGCTCTGATCCTCCTAAAAATATATCTCCGAACTTTATTAACAAACATAGTCATAAGTTAAAATACGTCTTGAATCTTTGGGTGCTTTTGAAGTCGGGGCCGTGGGGTAGCCCTTCAAGAAACACCATCACATATTTTACAGCATAGTCCAGGGAATAGCAAGAATTAAATTACATTAATCCGCGTATTCTACATTCCACAGCATCAGCCCGTGGGCTTCGGCTGTCGGGCCCGCAAGCGCCCGGTTACGTCCCCTCAAAATCGCAGCCATTTCTTCGGCTGGGCGTTTGCCTTCCCCGATTTGTATCAATGTTCCCACGAGAATCCGGACCATGTTGTAGAGAAATCCGCTCCCGGTGAAATAAAAACGAAGCTGCCCCGGTTGGTTGGGCTCTATAGACATTTGATCCGGTTCTTCAACGATCCAAGCGTCATAAATCGTACGAATACGCGATTCGGCTACGGTTTTGACCGAACAGAACGAGGAGAAGTCGTGCGTGCCTAAGATCGCCGCTAGAGCGTCTCTCATGGCATCCACATCCAAAGGGTTGTGATGGTGGAATTGGTATCGGCGCTGAAAAGTATCCGGAGTCCGCGCAGTACGGATCGTATAGGAATAGGTTTTTCGTTTTGCCGACTTGCGGGCATGAAAAGATAGGGGCACTTCATCCGCACGAAGCGCAACGATATCTTTCGGAAGCCTGGAATTAAGAGCAAGGCACCAGCGTTCTGCGGGGATCTGGGAGGCTGTAGTGAAGTTGATCACCTGAGCGCGGGCGTGAACGCCAGCGTCCGTCCGCCCTGATGAGGTGATCTTCACCGTCTCCCCGGACAGCATCCGAATGGCTCGCTCCAGGTAGTCCTGGACCGTATTGCCATGTGGCTGCGTCTGAAAACCCGAGTACGAGGTGCCGTCATAACTTACCGTTATTCGTATATTTCTCACAAAACCATACCCTCCGTATACCGAACGGACAGGTGATCGGGAGGTGAGTACAATCCGGTCAGATTGCAAAAAAAGGGCTTCAGCAGAATCCAAAGATTCTGTCCACCCTTTCCCACCCTTCGTTACGCCCGGTCTACCAGTTCCAGATATACCATAGGAGCAGCATCTCCACGACGAGGTCCCAGTTTCAGGATACGTGTGTATCCACCTGGACGCTCCGCATAGCGAGTTGCCAGCTCGGAGAACAACTTCTGGATTGCATCCTGATCTCCTGCGGTTTCACGACGAACAAATGCAGCTACTTGACGACGAGCATGCAGATCTCCGCGTTTCGCTAAAGTAATGAGCTTCTCGGCGATAGAGCGAACTTCTTTCGCTTTCGCTTCAGTTGTTTGAATGCGCTCGTTAATGAAAAGGTCCGTTACGAGGTCGCGGAACAATGCTTTCCGCGCACTGGAGTCACGGCCTAACTTTTGATATGCCATGTCTTAACCCTCCTTCTGAGGTGATTATTCTTCCGTACGCAGGCCAAGACCCAGCTCTTCGAGCTTCTCTTGAACTTCTTCAAGAGATTTACGGCCAAGGTTACGCACTTTCATCATATCTTCTTCGGTTTTGGTGATCAGCTCTTGCACGGTATTGATACCGGCACGCTTCAGGCAGTTGTAAGAACGAACGGAAAGATCCAGTTCCTCGATCGTCATCTCGAGAACTTTCTCTTTCTTATCTTCTTCTTTCTCTACCATGATCTCCGCATCTTTAGCTTCATCGGTTAATCCAACAAAGAGCATTAGGTGTTCCGTCAGAATCTTCGCACCAAGACTTACTGCTTCCTCAGGGCGAATACTTCCGTCCGACCACACTTCGAGGGTTAGTTTGTCGTAGTTCGTCACTTGGCCGACACGAGTGTTCTCTACCGTGTAGTTCACACGCGTGATCGGAGTGTAGATCGAGTCAACCGGAATGACACCAATAAGCTGCTCATCCCGTTTGTTCTTATCAGCCGGTACATAACCGCGGCCTCTGGTCGCATGAATTCTCATATGAAGACGAGAGTCAGACGATAGAGTCGCGATATGAAGATCCGGGTTCAAGATCTCCACATCACTATCTCCGCGAATATCAGCAGCTGTGATTCTACCTTCTCCTTCGGCGTCGATCTCCAATACTTTTTCTTCATCTGAATGGATTTTCAAAGAAAGACCTTTCAGATTCAGAATAATCTCCGTTACGTCCTCCATAACTCCCGGAATAGTCGAGAATTCATGAAGAACTCCGTCGATTTGTACAGAGCTAACCGCAGCACCCGGTAGTGAAGACAGTAAGATACGACGTAGTGAGTTACCTAATGTGGTCCCGTATCCGCGTTCCAGCGGTTCTACGACGAATTTGCCGTAAGCTCCGTCTTCGCTTAAAGATACGGTCTCTATTTTTGGCTTTTCGATTTCGATCATGAAATTAACCCTCCTTCAAAACGTCGTTACCTTGGAACATTTCCATAAACGATGTAGTATGCCTATCCTTCAACATCATTATTCACATGTTTAGAATATTTATACCACATGCCGACTTGAAATTACACGCGACGACGTTTTGGAGGACGGCAACCGTTATGCGGAATTGGTGTTACGTCCTTAATCAGGTTGACTTCAAGACCAGCAGCCTGCAAAGAACGAATTGCTGCTTCACGGCCGGCGCCAGGGCCTTTAACCATGACTTCAACAACTTTCAGACCGTGTTCCATAGCGGCTCTAGCTGCAGATTCAGCAGCCATTTGCGCAGCAAACGGAGTGCTTTTACGGGATCCTTTGAAGCCCAGGTTACCGGCACTTGCCCAGGAAAGCGCGTTTCCATGAGGATCCGTGATCGTTACGATTGTATTGTTGAATGTGGAACGGATGTGTGCCACACCGGATTCAATATTTTTACGGTCACGACGTTTCGTACGGACGACTTTTTTAGGTTTAGCCATTGTTCACTCTAACCCCCTTTATTATTTCTTCTTGTTAGCTACAGTCCGACGAGGACCTTTACGTGTACGAGCATTGGTTTTCGTGCGTTGGCCACGAACAGGCAGGCCGCGACGATGACGGATACCACGGTAGCATCCGATTTCAACCAGACGTTTGATGTTCAGAGCGATTTCGCGACGAAGGTCGCCTTCCACTTTGATCGTTTTGTCGATAACTTCACGAATTTTGCTTACTTCTTCTTCCGTAAGATCGCGAACACGAGTGGATGCGTCAACGCCAGTTTGGCTCAGGACTTTCTGAGAAGTCGTTTTACCGATACCAAAAATGTACGTCAATGCGATTTCAACGCGCTTGTCACGCGGTAAGTCTACACCAGCAATACGTGCCATTGTTGAACGTGCACCTCCTTTTAACCTTGTTTTTGTTTATGTTTCGGGTTTTCACAAATTACCATGACGTTGCCTTTGCGACGAATGACTTTGCATTTTTCGCAGATCGGCTTGACCGACGGTCTTACCTTCATGTTTATTACCTCCTGAGAGTTTGCCACCGCAAACTTGCTTCGTAAGGGTTGGCCGCTATGTCGGCTAAGACTGCGGCGTTGCAGCTATTTATTTGAACCGATAGGTTATACGACCTCTCGTCAAGTCATATGGGGATAATTCTACAGTAACCTTGTCGCCAGGTAAAATCCGAATGAAGTGCATTCTGATCTTTCCGGAAACATGGGCCAAAATTTTATGTCCGTTCTCAAGCTCTACCTTAAACATTGCATTCGGAAGAGGTTCGATTACTTTACCTTCCACTTCAATTACATCTTCTTTAGCCACCGATTATTCTCCTTTCTCATCTGCCTCAGATTGTAGACTGTCGATAAACTTCTTCACCGCATGTCTTAACTTCGCATTCGTAACACGGCTGCTTTCCGTTAAACTTCTGGAAACTTCTCCGCTGATCTTGGGTTGAAGCTGAAGATGCTGAACATTCTTCTTCTTCGGCTGGTCGAATCTGCGTTTATCACCATCGGCAATCCAAACGAATCTGGAATCCTCCGCTCGGATGATAATCGCATATTGACCTTGATCTTTGCCTCGGAGAATTTTTACGATTTGACCGGGCTGCGGCAGCTGTTCCTGATCTACCAATTCGGTCACCTAAGCCTTCAGTTGGGTTAATATTTCATAACCGTCTACCGTAATGGCAATGGTATGTTCGAAATGTGCACATAAGGAATTATCTACGGTAACAACGGTCCAATCATCCTCGAGTGTCTTTACGAATCGCTGTCCGACGTTCACCATAGGTTCGATCGCAAGTACCATACCGGGTTTAAGCCGGGGGCCTTTGTCCCGAATCCCATAGTTGGGAATCTGCGGATCTTCGTGAAGCTCAGTGCCGATCCCGTGACCGACATATTCACGAACAACCGAGAAACCCTCGTCTTCTATCACTTGCTGTATGGCGTGTGAGATCGTATACAGCCGGGCGTCCGGTTTGGCTTCCGCCAATCCGGCAAACAGCGAACGTTCAGTTACTTCCAGAAGTTTCTTTGCGGTTTCAGAAATTTCACCGACGCCATAAGTCCAGGCCGAATCACCATGATATCCTCTATATTGTGCCCCGATATCGATGCTGATAACGTCACCTTCGACTAACACGCGGCTGCCGGGAATGCCGTGCACCAATTCTTCATTAACTGAAGTGCAGATGCTGCCAGAGAAACCGTTGTAGCCTTTGAAAGAGGGTACGGCACCTTGACTGCGAATGTATTCCTCAGCGATTTTATCCAGGTTCTTAGTCGTAATGCCCGGACGAACCGATGCAGCCATCAACTTGTGAGTCTCGGCTACGATTCGACCTGCCTCACGCATAAGTTCCAACTCTACTTCGGACTTACAAATGATCATTCAGAATGACCTCGCAGCAATGAACTGATTTGGGAAGTTACATCCTCGATATCCTGCTCCCCATCAACCTCGCGCAATACGTTACGTTTCTGGTAGTACTCAAGAAGCGGTGCTGTCTTCGACGTGTATTCGTCCAAGCGGGTACCGACTTTCTCTTCCGTATCATCGGATCTCTGATACAATTCGCCGGAGCATTTGTCACATACGCCTTCCTGCTTCGGAGGATTGAAAATCACGTGATACGTGGCACCGCAGGATTTGCAGATACGGCGACCGGTCAGTCTGGCCAGCAGGAAGCTGCGATCCACTTTCAAATTAATGACGTGATCGATTCGCTTGCCCAAAGATTGCAGGATATCATCCAAGGCTTCCGCTTGAGCAATCGTACGCGGAAAACCATCGAGAAGAAATCCCTTATCGCAATCTGGCTGCTGCAGACGTTCACGAACAATACCGTTAGTGATTTCGTCTGGAACAAGTTTGCCTTGATCGACATAGGATTTAGCTTCTATGCCGAGCGGCGTCCCTTGACTCATTGCCAATCTAAAGGCATCGCCGGTTGAAATGTGAGGAATTTGAAATTCGCTGACAATTTTCTCCGCCTGAGTACCTTTACCCGCACCCGGAGGACCCATAAATAAAACGTTCACGTTTTCCCCTCCTTCGGCACTTAGTAGTACGAACAGCACAATAGGTGCCGATGCCGCAACAAAGTGCCTACATCAGAACCTATTGCTATTTGTTGATAAATCCTTTGTAATGACGTTTGATCAGTTGGCTTTCTACTGTTTTCAACGTCTCCAATGCTACACCCACAAGGATGAGAAGTGAAGTTCCGCCGATCCGAACCGAAGTTGGCAGACCTGCCAGAGCCCCGAAGATCATTGGGAGAATCGAGATGAAAGCCAGGAAGAAGGCGCCGGACAAAGTAATTCTAGACATTACTCTTGTCAAGTAGCTGGAAGTTGGTTTTCCGGGACGAACGCCTGGAATATAACCGCCGTTCTTCTTCATTTGATCTGCCATTTGCACCGGATTAATCTGTACAAACGTGTAGAAATAGGTGAAGCCGACAATCAGTAGTACATATAGAGCAAGCGCAATCGGCGCCGAATTGTTAATGCTTAGATTACGGATAATCCAATCCGCAAATGGATTCCCCGCCCAGAAACCTGCAATAATCGTCGGGAATTGAAGCAGTGATACGGCAAAGATGACCGGAATTACTCCTGCAGCATTCACTTTCATGGGAATGTGCGTGCTCTGTCCGCCGTACATTTTCCTCCCTACAACACGTTTAGCGTATTGTACGGGTATCTTCCGAACTCCCTGCTGAACGTAGATAACGCCAACGATAATGGCTACTACTACGATCAGAATGAGGACGATTTTCAAGATGTTCAGGAACAGGGCATCTCCTGCATTCGCAAACTGCGTCTGGTAAATCTGACTGATTCCTGTCGGAATAGCAGCTACGATTCCCGCGAAGATAATAATCGAAATCCCGTTTCCGATCCCTTTTTCAGTGATCTGCTCACCTAACCACATCAGGAACATCGTTCCTGCCGTCAAGACAACCGCTATCAGAGAGTAGGTAGCAAAGCTAGGATTGATCACAAGCCCCTGGAAGGAGTTATTAAACATGATCGCATATCCATATGCTTGAATCACGCCAAGCACAACCGTTAAGTAGCGAGTAAGCTGAGCCGATTTCTTTCTCCCCACTTCTCCCTCTTTCGCCCACTGTGTAAGCCTTGGAACAACGTCCATGGACAGTAGTTGAACGATAATCGAAGCCGTAATGTACGGAAAGATCGACATCGAGAAGATGGAGAACTGGAAAAGCGCTCCGCCGGAGAAAGTATTCAGCAGCCCGAACACGCTATTCTGGTTGGCCTGATCCTGCAGTTTCAGAAGCTCTGCATTGATATTGGGAACCGGAATGAAGGCGCCGATTCTGTAGATGATTAACACGAGAAGCGTGAAAATGATTCTCTTACGCAAATCCTCTACTTTAAAGATGTTGGACAGGGTCCGGAACATTAAATCACCTCGGATTGACCGCCGGCAGCCTGGATTTTATCTACCGCAGATTGGGAAAACTTGTTCGCCTTAACTGTAAGCTTTACAGTGAGTTCGCCGTTTCCAAGAATCTTAATTCCATCTTTAGGTGATTTTACAACACCCGTTTCCATCAGAAGCTCAGGAGTTACTTCCGTACCAGCTTCGAACTTGTTCAGGTCTTCCAGGTTAACGATAGCAAATTCCTTACGCGTCGGGTTAACGAAACCACGCTTAGGGAGACGACGGTAAAGTGGGTTTTGTCCACCTTCAAAACCTGGACGAACACCACCGCCGGAACGGGCGTTCTGACCTTTGTGACCGCGTCCGGAAGTTTTTCCGAGTCCGCTACCTACACCGCGACCGAGACGTTTGCGAGTGTGGCGTGCGCCTTCTGCAGAGCTCAGCTCATGTAATTTCATAGTTGCACCTCCTCCAGATTGAATGTGTTACTTATGCTTGAATTTCTTTAACTTCTACCAGATGGCTGACTTGATTAATCATACCACGGATTGCTTCATTGTCGCTTTGAACAACAGAATGGTTCAGCTTTCTGAGACCAAGAGCCTGAACCGTCTTCTTCTGTGTTTCTGGACGTCCGATGAGACTACGTTTAAGGGTAATTTGAAGTTTAGACATGTTTATCCTCCTTAACCCATCAACTCTTCAACGGTTTTGCCGCGAAGTTTGGCTACTTCTTCCGCTTTCTTCAGACGGGAAAGACCCTCTAAAGTAGCGTTCACCATGTTCATGGAGTTCGAAGAACCCAGGGATTTTGTTAAAATGTCGCCAACGCCAGCAAGTTCGAGTACTGCACGAACAGGGCCGCCGGCAATAACACCAGTACCTTCAGATGCTGGTTTCAACAGCACACGTCCAGCGCCGAAATGACCAGTTACAAGGTGAGGAATCGTAGTTCCAACGATAGGAACATGGACGAGGTTCTTCTTAGCATCTTCGATTCCTTTGCGGATTGCATCAGGAACTTCGGAAGCTTTACCGATACCAGCGCCGACATAGCCGTTGCCATCGCCTACTACGACAAGAGCGCTAAAGCTAAAGCGACGTCCGCCCTTTACAACTTTAGCAACGCGATTAATATGAACAACTTTTTCAGTCAGCTCTAAAGTGTTAGGATCTACACGCAAGTCGTTTACCTCCTTATGAGATGTTTTCTTAAAATTCTAGACCAGCTTCACGAGCTGCTTCGGCCAGAGCCTGAACACGTCCGTGATAGATATATCCGCCGCGGTCAAATACTACTTGGCTCACGCCTTTTTCTTTCGCACGATTCGCAACCAGTTCGCCGACTTTACGAGCGGCTTCGACGTTTCCGCCTTTGCCAATCTCTTTAAGCTCTTTGTCCTGAGTGGATGCCGATGCCACTGTTACTCCGTTCACATCGTCAATGATTTGCGCATACATGTGTTTTTCAGAGCGGAAAATGTTCAAGCGAGGACGTGCTGTCGTCCCTTGAATTTTCTTACGAACACGCAGATGTCTTTTCAGACGTGCTTTATTCTTATCGCCTTTAGTAATCATGGGTTGCACTCCTTTCATCTATATTCCGATGTCAGGCCGGCCTTAGGCCGCCTTACTTCTTCTTACCAGCTTTACCTTCTTTGCGGATAATGCGTTCGCCTTCGTACTTAATACCTTTACCTTTATACGGCTCAGGTTCACGAACGGCACGGATTTTGGCAGCAGTAGCGCCAACGAGTTCTTTATCGATACCTTTAACAATCACTTTCGTGTTGCTTGGTACGTCGAATTCGATGTCGCCTTCAGGGTTGATTTCAACCGGGTGAGAGTAACCTACGTTCAGGACAAGTTTGTTTCCGGTTTTGTTAGCACGGTAACCTACGCCAACAAGCTCCAGATTCTTCTCGAAACCTTGCGTTACTCCTGTAACCATGTTGTTCAATACGCTGCGAGTCGTGCCGTGCAGGGAACGATGCAGTTTATGATCAGAAGGTCTTTCAACCGTAATGACATTGTCTTGTACGGATACCTTCATATCTTTGTGAAGTTCGCGGGAAAGGATTCCTTTCGGTCCTTTCACCGTGATTGTCGTGTTCTCAAGCTTTACGTCAACGCCACTTGGAACAGTAATTGGTTTGCGACCAATACGAGACATGTTTGCACCTCCATTCAATCGAGTCTAAATTACCAAACGTAGCAGAGAACCTCTCCGCCGGATTTTGCTTGACGAGCGTTTTTGTCCGTCATCAGGCCACCAGAAGTGGAGATGATAGCGATACCCAGACCGCCAAGTACCCGAGGGATCTCTTGGGATTTTGTGTATACGCGAAGACCAGGTTTGCTGATACGTTTCAAACCGGTGATTACGCGCTCGTTATTCGGACCGTATTTCAGGAACAAGCGGATGATGCCCTGCTTGTTATCTTCTACGAATTCAGCGTCACGGATGAAACCTTCATTCTTGAGGATTTCAGCAATCTCTTTCTTGATCTTGGAGGCCGGAATTTCTACCGTCTCGTGACGAACAATGTTTGCATTACGAATGCGTGTAAGCATATCTGCAATTGGATCAGACATAACCATGGATGTGAACCTCCTTCCCGAAAATAAGTGGATTACCAGCTTGCTTTACGCACACCTGGAATCTGGCCTTTATATGCTAGTTCACGGAAACAAATTCTGCAAATTTTAAATTTGCGGAGAACGGAATGCGGGCGGCCGCAACGTTCGCAGCGAGTATACGCCTGCACTTTGAACTTAGGGGGACGTTGTTGCTTGATTTTCATCGAAGTTTTTGCCACTTAAATTACACCTCCTACAAGTTTTCGCCTGAAAACTCTCTCCGATCATTATCGGCAGGGGCTTCCTTCCGAAAGCTCCGTGATGATTTGTTCTTACTTCACAAACGGCATTCCGAGTTGGGTAAGCAGTTCACGAGCTTCTTCGTCCGTTTTCGCGGTCGTTACGATTACGATGTCCATACCACGAACTTTATCAATTTGATCGTATTCGATCTCTGGGAAGATCAACTGTTCTTTAAGACCAAGCGTGTAGTTACCGCGTCCGTCGAACGCTTTGGAGGAAACTCCACGGAAGTCACGTACGCGCGGAAGCGATACGTTGAACAATTTGTCCAGGAATTGATACATGCGTTGGCCGCGCAGTGTTACTTTAACGCCGATCGGCATGTTCTCACGAAGTTTGAAACCCGCGATGGATTTCTTCGCACGAGTGATTACCGGTTTTTGTCCCGCAATTTTTTGCAGATCCTCTACGGCACTGTCGAGCACCTTGGAGTTCGATACAGCCTCACCAACCCCCATGTTGATGACTACTTTCTCGATCTTGGGAACTTGCATAACAGTGGTGTAGTTAAACTTCTGCATCAGAGCAGGAGTGATTTCATTCAAGAAACGATCTTTCATTCTTGCTGCCATTCTGGTGCCTCCTTTCCGCACTTAGTCGATTAATCGATAGCTTCGCCGGATTTTTTCGCAATACGTACTTTAGTTCCGTTCTCAAGGACCTTGTAACCTACACGAGTCGGTTTGCCGCTCTTAGGATCCACGAGCATTACGTTGGAAGCGTGAATTGCAGCTTCTTGAGTAATGATTCCGCCTTGAGGATTTTGCTGGGAAGGTTTCGCATGTTTCTTGATCATGTTTACGCCTTCGACCAGAACACGATTTTCACGCGGGTAAGCTGCGAGAACGCGACCTTTCTTACCTTTGTCTTTGCCGGAGATAACAAAAACTGTGTCGTCTTTCTTTACATGCAGTTTATGGTTATGAGACTCAAGTCTCTTTTTCGTTCTTGGCATGTTGATTACACCTCCTAAGCTTTCGTATGAAAGCTAACTTCGTAAGAGCTGCCGGACTTTCCAGATGAAAGCCGCGCCGCAATTTAATTGAGCTGCCTGTGTTAGATAACCTCAGGAGCAAGAGAAACGATCTTCATGAAGTCTCTATCACGAAGTTCACGAGCAACTGGTCCGAAAATACGAGTTCCACGAGGGCTCTTATCATCTTTTACGATAACTGCCGCGTTCTCATCAAATGTGATGTAAGATCCGTCTTTACGACGAGCTCCGCTCCTCGTACGAACGATTACCGCTTTGACTACATCACCTTTTTTGACAACGCCCCCTGGTGTTGCTTCTTTCACAGAGCAGATGATCAAATCACCGATATTGCCTACACGACGACCAGTACCGCCAAGCACACGAATGCACATCAGCTGTTTCGCACCGGAGTTGTCCGCAACCTTCAAACGAGATAATGGTTGAATCATGTTAGTCCCTCCTTTCGGATTATACCTGTTGGTTAAACAATAACTGCTTTTTCAACGATCTCAATGAGACGGAAACGCTTGTCTTTAGACAATGGGCGAGTTTCCATGATTTTCACGGTGTCGCCAATTTGCGCTTCATTGTTCTCATCGTGAGCTTTAAACTTCTTCGTATATTTAATCCGCTTGTGGTACAAGTCGTGTTTTTTGTAAGTTTCCACGGCAACAACGATGGTTTTATCCATTTTGTTGCTGACCACTTTACCGGTTTGGACTTTACGTTCGTTACGCTCTGTCATATACGAGCCCTCCCTTCTGAATTTGCTTAACCAATCCCGAGTTCTCTTTCACGCAAAACTGTTTTCGCACGGGCGATTTCTTTGCGCAGCTTCTGAATTTGAACCGGGTTATCCAGTTGTCCGGTAGCTAGTTGAAAACGGAGGTTAAAAAGTTCTTCCTTGAAACCGTTAATTCTTTGTTCAATCTCAGCAGTGGTTAAGTTGCGGAATTCACTAGCCTTCATGTGCTTCACCACCCACTTCTTCTTTCTTCACGAACTTACATTTAACGGGAAGCTTGTGCATAGCAAGACGCATAGCTTCGCGAGCAACTTCTTCGCTAACACCGGCAAGTTCGAACATAACTTTACCTGGTTTTACTACGCTAACCCACTTCTCAACGTTACCTTTACCGCTACCCATCCGAACTTCAAGAGGCTTTTGGGTGATAGGCTTCGAAGGGAAGATTTTGATCCACACTTTACCGCCACGCTTGATGTAACGAGTCATGGCAATACGTGCTGCTTCGATCTGGCGGTTTGTGATCCACGCAGGCTCGAGAGCCTGGAGACCGTATTCGCCGAACACAACTTCAGTGCCGCCTTTAGCGCGGCCTCTCATTTTACCACGGTGTTCTTTGCGGTGTTTTACACGTTTAGGTACTAACATGATTAGTTGCCTCCTTCCGATTGAGCCTTTTTCTTAGCTGTCGGAAGTACCTCTCCACGATAGATCCATACTTTCACGCCGATCCGTCCGTAGGTCGTGTGCGCTTCAGCTGTACCATAATCGATATCCGCACGAAGCGTGTGGAGTGGAACTGTTCCTTCGCTGTATCCTTCCGTACGGGCAATCTCCGCTCCGCCCAGACGACCGCTGGTCGAAACTTTAATTCCTTTAGCTCCCGCTCTTTGCGTTCTTTGCATCGCTTGTTTCATAGCACGACGGAAAGATACGCGGCGCTCAAGCTGTTGTGCAATGCTTTCTGCAACGAGGACAGCGTCAAGCTCAGGGTTTTTCACTTCTGCGATGTTGATGTGTACTTTCTTACCTGTCATGTTGGCAATGTAGTTACGGATGTTTTCAACTTCCGCTCCACCTTTACCGATAACCATACCAGGCTTAGCTGTATGAATCGTCACGTTAACGCGATTAGCCGCGCGCTCGATATCGATATGGGAAACTGCAGAATCTTTCAGCTTGTTCTTCAGATATTCACGAATTTTAACGTCTTCCATCAGCAGGTCGCCGAAATCTTTCTCAGCATACCACTTGGATTCCCAATCGCGAATAATACCAATTCTAAGACCCACCGGGCTTACTTTTTGACCCACACGTTATCCCTCCTTATTTCTCAGATACCACAACAGTGATGTGGCTGGTACGTTTATTGATACGGCTTGCACGACCCATCGCACGAGGGCGGAATCTTTTCATGATTGGACCGTGGTTCACATAAACTTCACTAATAACAAGTTTGTTAGGATCCATCGAATAGTTGTGCTCAGCGTTGGCAATTGCGGAGTTCAGCACTTTCTCCACGATCGGAGAAGCTGACTTTGGAGTATGGCGAAGGATTGCAACCGCGTCGCCTACTTGTTTGCCGCGAATCAAGTCAATTACCAGCTGCACTTTGCGAGGAGCGATCCGAACGAATTTAGCAGCAGCTTTAGCTTGCATAGTAGTACCTCCTCTCAGTAAAAATAACGATTAGCGCTTGCCTGTTTTCTTGTCGTCATCGTGACCTTTGTACGTACGAGTTGGTGCAAACTCACCGAGTTTGTGTCCGACCATATCTTCCGTTACGTATACAGGCACGTGTTTTCTTCCGTCATACACCGCGATTGTGTGGCCCACGAATTGCGGGAAAATCGTAGAACGACGAGACCAAGTTTTAATTACCGTTTTCTTGCTCGACTCATTCAGTTCTTCGACCTTTTTCATCAGATGTCCGTCGATAAAAGGACCTTTTTTCAAGCTGCGACCCATTGAAGCCCCTCCCTTCTCTGAACCATAAGATATTCAGATGTGTATAAATTACTTCGTGCGACGACGTACAATGTACTTGTCAGAAGCTTTGCCTTTTTTACGAGTTTTATAACCGAGTGTCGGTTTGCCCCATGGGGACAACGGAGACTTACGTCCGATTGGAGCGCGGCCTTCACCACCACCGTGTGGGTGATCGTTCGGGTTCATTACTACCCCGCGGACTTCTGGTCTCTTGCCGAGCCAACGATTACGTCCTGCTTTACCGATTTTCACGAGTTCGTGATCTTCGTTACCTACAGAACCGATTGTCGCGCGGCAGCTCTTAAGCACCTTGCGAACTTCACCCGAGGAAAGACGAATTGTCACGTACACTTCTTCTTTACCGAGAAGTTGCGCTTCCGTACCGGCAGCACGAACCATTTGTCCGCCTTTGCCTGGCTTCAGCTCAATATTGTGGATAACTGTACCGACTGGAATGTTTTCCAGAGCCAGTGCGTTACCTACTTTAATGTCTGAACCCAATCCGGATTGGATTTGATCGCCGACTTTCAGACCTTTAGGAGCGATGATGTATCTCTTCTCACCGTCTGCATAGTGGATCAGAGCGATGTTAGCGGAACGGTTTGGATCATATTCGATCGTAGCAACGCGACCCGGAATGCCGTCCTTATTGCGTTTGAAGTCGATGATGCGGTATTTACGCTTATGTCCGCCACCTTGGTGACGAGTAGTGATTTTACCTTGGTTGTTACGACCAGCTTGTTTGCTCAGAGGAGCAAGCAGGGATTTCTCCGGTATGGATGTCGTGATTTCTTCGAAAGAAGATACCGACATGGCACGTCTTGCTGGAGAGGTCGGTTTATACTTTTTAATTGGCACCTGTGTTACCTCCTTACTTTAGAGATATTGTTATACCGTTTCAAAGAATTCCAGCTCTTTGCTGTCTGCGCTAAGTGTCACGATGGCTTTCTTCCATTCGGAAGTGTAACCGGAGTGACGCCCTTGACGTTTCGGCTTCGCTGGCATTCTGAGTGTGTTCACGCTCGATACTTTTACTTTGAAAATTTGTTCGATTGCTTGCTTGATTTCCGTTTTGTTAGCGCGGATTTCAACTTCGAACACATATTTTTTGTCAGCCATCATTTCCGTAGAACGTTCCGTGATGACCGGGCGCTTGATAATATCGCGTGGGTTCTTCATTGCGCAAGCACCTCCTCTACCTTCTGAACCGCATCCTTCGTAATGATCAATTTGTCATGAACCATTACGTCGAGCACGTTGATTCCATCAGCAACAACGAATTTAACTCCCGGAATGTTACGAGCAGAGAGAGCAACACTATCTTCGTAAGAAGCAGCAACCACGAGAGCTTTGCGCTCTACGTTGAGGTTTTTCAAAATAGCTACGAATTCTTTCGTTTTCGGAGCATTCATTTGAAGTTGATCCAGAACGATAATGTCGTTATCGATTACCTTCGAGGACAGAGCCGACTTGATTGCAAGACGACGAACCTTCTTAGGTAGTTTGTAACCATAGCTGCGAGGAGTCGGTCCGAATACGACACCGCCACCCTTCCATTGTGGAGCACGGATACTACCTTGACGAGCACGGCCAGTACCTTTTTGCTTCCACGGCTTACGTCCGCCGCCGCGTACTTCAGAACGTCCTTTAACCTTGTGGGTTCCTTGACGAACGGATGCTTGCTGGAGCAAAACAGCTTCATGCAGAGCGTGTACGTGAGGTTCGATACCGAACACTACATCAGACAGTTCTACTTCACCGACTTGTGTACCAGATACATTATAAAGAGCTACTTTTGGCATCAGTCTTCCTCCTTTCTTACTTTTTCACCGCGGATTTCACGCTTACGTAGCTGTTTCTAGGACCAGGAATGGAGCCTTTAACAAGAATCACGTTGCGTTCCGCATCAACTTTAATAACTTGCAGGTTTTGCAGGGTTACGGTTTCGCTACCCATATGTCCTGGCAATTTCTTGCCTTTCATTACACGGTTAGCTGAGATGGAACCCATCGAACCCGGTCCACGATGATATCG
The DNA here is from genome assembly GCF_059692095.1 of Paenibacillus sp. JT31N7. Taxonomy (NCBI): domain Bacteria; kingdom Bacillati; phylum Bacillota; class Bacilli; order Caryophanales; family Paenibacillaceae; genus Paenibacillus; species Paenibacillus sp. JT31N7. The sequence continues at coordinate 36,257 of NZ_JCAUAT010000012.1, read as the reverse complement.
GGAGCCGTGAGACATTGGACCCGTATGCTGATTGTGTCTTTTGATAACGCCTTGGAACCCTTTACCTTTGGAAGTTCCGGATACGTCAACAAATTCACCCTCGCTGAACAGTTCAGCTGTCAGCTCTTGGCCAACTTCGTACTCACCCAGTGCCACTCCACGAAATTCTTTAATGTAGCGCTTAGGAGCAGTGTTAGCCTTCTTGGCATGGCCAATTTCAGGCTTAATTGCATTTTTTTCTTTCTTGTCCGCGAAACCGATTTGGATCGATTCGTATCCGTCGTTATCCACATCTTTCTTCTGCAGAACCACGCAAGGTCCAGCTTGGATAACAGTGACAGGTACTACGTTTCCTTCCGGTGTAAACACTTGAGTCATTCCAAGTTTTTTACCTAAGATACCTTTCATCGTTGACACCTCTTTTCCTTTTCGTTTCTTCTATATATAGAAGCTTTACAGTTTAATTTCAATATCTACGCCGGACGGTAAGTCCAGTCTCATCAAAGCATCCACAGTTTGTGGTGTAGGATTCACGATATCGATCAGACGCTTGTGTGTACGCTGCTCGAATTGCTCACGAGAATCTTTGTATTTGTGTACCGCACGAAGAATCGTGATAATTTGCTTCTCAGTTGGAAGCGGAATCGGACCGGAAACACTTGCTCCGGAACGCTTGGCAGTCTCAACGATTTTCTCAGCCGATTGATCGATCACTCTGTGATCATAAGCTTTCAAACGGATACGAATTTTTTGCTTTGCCATATAAGTCCCTCCTTCTATCGCCCAATTTAGTATCGGACATACTCCGTGAAAATCTCCTGACAACCACTCCCATGGCAAAGGGGCCGGGTGTGCCAGCAACCTCTCACATCATCGCAACGTCACAGACCAACGCTCACTATTATATCGAACCCCAAAGATAAATGCAACATTTTTATACGACAAATATCTAGAAACGATAAAGTTTCCGAAAATCTCGCTTTCATGTGCATAATCGTTCGTTTTTCTTTATCGATAGCGATGCTTGTTATCGTCTTTGACATCTGATGTGTCTGGCCGAACTTAATTGGTAGATTGATAAGCTTTCATATAAAAAGGCCCCACCACCAAGGGCAGGGCCTTCGTCTTACTTCGTTACAGTACAGGGGTCTCGTTACAGTACGTGTTGCTTATGAAGATCGTCGTTAGACGATATTATTTGCTGATTGTTGCTACTGCGCCGGCACCAACAGTACGGCCGCCTTCACGGATCGCGAACTTAGTACCTTGCTCGATAGCGATTGGGTTGATCAGTTCTACCGTTACAGTGATGTTATCACCAGGCATAACCATTTCAGTTCCTTCTGGCAAGGCAATGATACCCGTTACGTCAGTTGTACGGAAGTAGAACTGAGGACGGTAACCTGTGAAGAAAGGCTTGTGACGGCCACCCTCTTCTTTAGTCAGAACGTAGATTTGTGCAGAAAAGTTAGTGTGTGGTTTAACGGAACCCGGTTTCGAAAGAACTTGTCCGCGCTCGATGTCTTTACGGTCTACACCACGAAGCAGTGCGCCGATGTTGTCACCAGCTTGAGCGGAATCAAGAAGTTTACGGAACATTTCCACGCCTGTAACTACGCATTTGCGAGTTTCTTCAGCGATACCAACGATTTCAACTTCGTCTTGTACTTTAACAGTACCACGCTCTACACGGCCTGTAGCAACTGTACCACGACCTGTGATGGAGAATACGTCCTCGACAGGCATAAGGAAAGGCTTGTCGGTTTCGCGCTCTGGAGTTGGAATGTAAGTATCAACTTGTTCGAAGAGCTCAATGATTTTGTCAGCCCATTCGCCGTCTGGGTTTTGCAGAGCTTCACGAGCGGAACCACGAATGATCGGAGTGTCGTCGCCTGGGAACTCATACTCGGAAAGAAGATCACGGATCTCCATTTCAACCAGTTCAAGAAGTTCTTCGTCTTCAACCATGTCGCATTTGTTCATGAATACGACGATGTAAGGAACGCCTACTTGACGGGAAAGAAGGATGTGTTCGCGAGTTTGCGGCATAGGGCCGTCAGCTGCGGATACAACCAGGATCGCTCCGTCCATTTGAGCCGCGCCAGTGATCATGTTTTTAACATAGTCGGCGTGACCTGGGCAGTCTACGTGAGCGTAGTGACGGTTAGGAGTCTCGTACTCAACGTGTGCTGTGGAGATAGTGATACCACGCTCGCGCTCTTCTGGTGCTTTGTCGATTTGGTCGAATGCTACTGCAGCTCCACCATATCTTTTGGACAGTACGTTAGTGATCGCAGCTGTCAGAGTTGTTTTACCGTGGTCGACGTGACCAATAGTACCGATATTAACGTGTGGTTTGTTACGTTCGAATTTAGCCTTTGCCATGTTAAACAATTCCTCCTCGGGATAAAGTTTAAGCTCAATTTTATATTAAGCGCCTTTGTTCTTTGCAATGATTTCTTCTGCAATAGTTCTAGGCACTTCTTCATAATGCGAGATTTCCATAGAGTAAACACCGCGACCTTGCGTTCTGGAACGAAGTGTCGTGGAGTAACCGAACATTTCGGAGAGAGGCACCTTAGCACGGATGACTTGCGCACCCGAACGGCTATCCATACCCTCAATGCGTCCGCGGCGGGAGTTCAGGTCGCCCATTACGTCGCCCATGTACTCTTCCGGAACTGTTACTTCTACTTTCATGATCGGCTCAAGAAGGGCCGGGTTACATTTTTCCTTAGCTGCTTTAAGAGCCATGGAACCAGCGATTTTAAACGCCATTTCGTTGGAGTCAACATCATGGTAAGAACCGTCGACGACAGTTGCTTTGATGTCCACAACAGGGAAACCGGCGATTACACCGTTCTTCATGGATTCTTCGATACCAGCTTGGATCGGAGCGATATATTCTCTAGGAATAGAACCACCGACGATTTTGCTTTCGAATACGAAGCCGCTGCCTGGTTCAAGCGGTTGGAACTCAACCCAACAATGTCCGTATTGACCACGGCCACCGGATTGACGAACAAACTTACCTTCAACCTTGGCACCAGACTTGAATGTTTCGCGATAAGCAACCTGCGGTTTACCTACATTGGTGTCCACTTTGAATTCGCGACGCATGCGGTCAACGATGATTTCCAAGTGAAGCTCACCCATACCCGCGAGAATCGTTTGACCGGTTTCCTCGTTGGTACTAGCGCGCAGTGTAGGATCTTCCTCAGTAAGCTTGGAAAGCGCAACGCCCATTTTGTCTTGGTCGGCTTTCGTTTTAGGCTCAACTGCGATTTCGATAACCGGTTCAGGGAAGTTCATGGACTCCAAGATAACCGCGTTTTTCTCGTCACAGAGGGTGTCGCCTGTGCCAGTATCTTTCAAACCTACAGCTGCCGCGATATCCCCTGAGTAAACTTCGGAGATTTCTTGACGGCTGTTCGCGTGCATTTGAAGAATACGGCCAACGCGCTCACGCTTGCCTTTGGTAGCATTCAGAACATAGGAGCCGGACTGCAGAACGCCGGAGTACACACGGAAGAACGTGAGTTTACCAACGTAAGGGTCGGTCATGATTTTGAATGCAAGCGCAGCAAAAGGTTCGCTATCGGAAGATTTGCGAGTCGTTTCGGTACCATCTTCAAGAACGCCTTGAATGTCCGGTACGTCAATTGGAGCCGGCAAATAATCGATAACAGCGTCCAGCATAGGCTGAACCCCTTTGTTACGGTAAGAAGAACCACAGATAACCGGGAAGATTTTAACGGATACTACGCCTTTGCGGAGAGCCGCTTTCAGCTCAGCAACCGTGATCTCTTCGCCTTCCAGGTATTTCATTGTAAGTTCTTCGTCAAGCTCGGCAACTTTCTCAACAAGCTCCATACGAAGTTCAGCGACTTTGTCTTTGTACTCCGCAGGAATCTCGATGTCTTCTACTTCTTTACCAAGGTCATCCTTGTAAAGAATAGCTTTTTCTTCGACGATGTCGATGATGCCGACAAAGTCGTTCTCAGCACCGATCGGAAGCTGAATAGCTACCGCATTGGCACCCAACTTGTCACGCATCGAATCAACTACTCCTAAGAAGTCAGCGCCGATGATGTCCATTTTGTTTACGTAAGCAATACGAGGAACGCTGTATTTATCAGCCTGTCTCCAAACGGTTTCAGACTGAGGCTCTACGCCTTCCTTGGCACTGAATACGCCAACAGCTCCATCCAATACACGCAGGGAACGTTCAACTTCTACTGTGAAGTCAACGTGTCCCGGGGTATCAATGATATTGATGCGGTGACCTCTCCATGCAGCAGTGGTAGCTGCGGAAGTAATCGTGATTCCGCGCTCCTGCTCCTGCTCCATCCAGTCCATCGTAGCTGCACCTTCGTGCACCTCGCCGATTTTGTGGGTACGGCCTGTGTAGTACAGGATCCGCTCGGTTGTAGTCGTTTTACCCGCATCGATATGCGCCATGATCCCGATATTACGTGTATCTTTTAAGGAGAACTCTCTTGCCATGATTTTGTCTCCTTCCTAATTCGAGGATCTGAATCCTACCAACGGTAGTGAGCAAACGCTTTGTTCGCTTCCGCCATCTTGTGTATATCTTCACGTTTCTTAACGGAAGAACCCGTGTTGTTGCTAGCATCGATAATTTCGAAAGCCAGTCTCTCTTCCATGGTTTTCTCACCACGAAGACGAGAGTAGTTTACGAGCCAACGCAAACCTAGAGTCGTACGACGCTCAGGTTTAACTTCGATTGGAACTTGGTAGTTAGCACCGCCGACACGGCGAGATTTAACTTCCAGCACCGGCATGATGTTCTTGATGGCTTGTTCGAAAACTTCCATCGGCTCCTTACCGGTACGCTCTTGCACGAGTTCAAATGCGTTGTATAGAATCGATTGTGCTACCCCTCTTTTACCGTCGATCATGATGCGGTTGATCAGACGAGTAACCAATTTGCTGTTGTAAATCGGATCTGGCAATACGTCTCTGCGTGTTACTGGACCTTTACGAGGCATAGTGATCCCCCTTTCCCCAAAAAATAATTACTTTAAAAATTATTACTTCTTCGCTTTCGGACGCTTCGTACCGTATTTGGAACGAGCTTGCATACGATTGTTAACACCGGACGTATCCAGTGCACCGCGAACGATGTGGTAACGTACCCCTGGAAGGTCTTTAACCCTTCCGCCGCGAATCAGAACAACACTATGCTCTTGCAGGTTGTGTCCGATACCCGGAATGTATGCTGTAACCTCTACACGGTTCGTCAAACGCACACGAGCGTATTTACGAAGTGCGGAGTTCGGTTTCTTCGGAGTCATTGTACCTACACGAGTACAAACACCACGTTTTTGTGGAGCGCTAATTTCCGTAGACTCTCTTTTCAGGGCGTTGAAACCTCTTTGGAGAGCTGGGGATTTCGATTTAACGACTTTAGCTTGACGTCCTTTACGAACTAGCTGGTTAATTGTTGGCATGCCGCCACCTCCTCTCTAGCATTTGTTACTTCCTTTATTGCAAGCCCACAGATCCAGGCGAGTCGTAAAAAAGCAAAGGAAAGTTTTTGTTTTTAGACTCAGCAAAAATAAGCTGGTTATTCTCACATGAAATCTAGAAACAAAAACACTCGGCCTTACTATTTATCGACGATCGCAGCCACAGCGGCTCCCACTTCGATTCCACATGCTTTTCCAAGCAGCTTCATAGAATCTACGTAAGTAACCTCTACTCCTGACTTGCTGCAGAGATTAACAATCTTAGTAGTCAATCGCGGATCTGCATCTTTGGCAACAATAACTTCTAATGCCTGACCAAGCTCGACGCTTTTCGTTGCTTGCTTTGTGCCGACACTTAATTTCGAAGCCTGTTTTACTTTGTCATATGTCATAATCCCATATCCTCCAAAGAACAGGAAAGAATATTAATTTAGGCACACTACGACATCTTAGCACCTCGGCGAGGTAGTGTCAAGAATATTACCCGTCTCTTTTGAATTTTTTTATAAATTCTCGGGAGACGGGCATTTTTTTGCCGAATCAGCTCCGTTTATTCAACGGATACCGCTTCTTTTTCTGTATTTTCTTCTTCAGCCGGTTCCTGGTTCGGATCTACGACCCGAATGTTCCGGTAGCGGGTCATACCCGTACCTGCAGGAATCAGCTTACCGATGATAACATTCTCTTTGAGACCGAGCAGCTGATCGACTTTGCCTTTAATAGCGGCATCTGTCAATACGCGAGTTGTCTCCTGGAACGATGCCGCGGAGAGGAAGGAATCCGTCTCCAGTGACGCTTTCGTAATCCCGAGAAGAATCGGCTTGGCTACGGCAGGCTCTTTATCCGCAAACAAAGCCACTCTGTTCGCTTCTTCATATTCATGCATGTCTACGAAGGAACCCGGCAGAAGCGTAGTGTCACCGGCGTCAACGATACGAATTTTGCGAAGCATTTGACGAATCATAACTTCGACGTGCTTATCGTTAATTTCTACACCCTGGTTCCGGTAAACGCGCTGAACCTCTTGAAGAATGTAGTTTTGAACGCCGCGGATACCTTTGATACGAAGCATTTCCTTCGGATCGATCGAACCTTCGGTCAGTTCATCCCCGGCTTCGATTGTCTGCCCGACAATCGCTCTTACACGGGAACCGTATGGTACCGCGTATACACGGGACTCGGCTTCGCCCTGAACTTCAATCTCACGGCGATCCTTGGCTTCGCGGATTTCTTTGACGAGGCCGTCGATTTCGGAGATAATCGCTTGACCTTTCGGATTCCGGGCTTCGAAAAGCTCCTGAATACGCGGAAGACCTTGCGTGATATCGTCTCCGGCTACGCCCCCGGTATGGAACGTACGCATCGTAAGCTGGGTTCCCGGCTCACCGATGGATTGAGCCGCGATAATACCGACAGCTTCTCCGATTTCAACGTGCTGGCCAGTCGCCAGGTTACGTCCGTAACACTTCTTACAGACCCCGTGACGGGAACGGCAGCTGAGTACGGAACGAATTTGAAGACGTTCAATATTCGCATCAATGATCGTATTCGCAATGTTGGCTTCAATCAGCTCATTGCGGTTTACGATAACTTCGCCCGTCTCCGGGTGACGAATCGTTTCAAACGCATAGCGGCCTTCAATACGGTCAAACAGGTCTTCGATAACCTCTTTACCATCCTGAATTTTGCTGACGATGAATCCTTTATCCGTTCCGCAGTCATCTTCACGAACGATAACGTCCTGGGCTACGTCAACGAGACGGCGAGTCAGGTAACCCGAATCCGCTGTACGAAGGGCCGTATCGGCAAGACCTTTACGGGCACCGTGCGTGGAAATAAAGTATTCCAAGACGGTAAGACCTTCACGGAAGTTCGATTTAATCGGCAACTCGATGATTTTACCAGACGGGTTGGCCATCAGACCACGCATACCGCCAAGCTGAGTGATTTGCGATTTATTACCCCGTGCTTTGGATTCCACCATCATATTGATGGAATTATATTTGTCGAGGGATTTCATCAGGATATCCGTGATTTCATCCTTCGTTTTACTCCAGATCGCGATAACACGGTCATAACGCTCGTCGTCGGTAATAAGACCACGGCGGTATTGATTCGTTACCGTGCGTACCTTCTCTTCGGAATCTTCGAGGATCTTCTTCTTCTCGTTAGGTACCACAACATCCGCCACGGCAACCGTAATACCGGCTTTAGTGGAGTATGTGAAGCCGAGTTCTTTGATCTTGTCGAGAATAACCGACGTTTTAGTCGTATGGTAATTACGGAAGCACTCGGCAATAATCGAACCGAGGTAGTCTTTACCGACCGCTTTCGCTTCCGGCAGCTCTTCCATTCTGGCACGAATGTTGGAGCCTTTTTCAAATACGAAATAGTCATCGGATGGGCCGTTAAGAAGATTCGCTTTAGTCGCATCGTTGATGTACGGGAAGTCATCCGGGAAAATCTCATTAAAGATGATTTTACCGACGGTCGTAATCAGAAAGGCATTCTGCTGGGCTTCCGTAAAGTTCTTTTTGTTCAGAACCTTAGCAGGGATAGCTACGCGTGCATGCAGCTCGGCAGTCCCGTTCTGATAAGCGGAAACGGCTTCGTTTACGGAACGGAAGATCAGGTTCGCACCGCGACCATACTTGTTGTCCGTAGTCAGATAGAAGCTTCCCAGAACCATATCCTGCGATGGAGTTACGACCGGCTTACCGTCTTTCGGGTTAAGAATGTTTCCTGCCGCAAGCATGAGAAGCCGTGCTTCAGCCTGCGCTTCAGCGGAAAGCGGCACGTGAACGGCCATTTGGTCACCGTCGAAGTCGGCGTTGTAAGCCGTACATACGAGCGGATGGAGCTTGATGGCGCGTCCTTCGACCAGAATCGGTTCGAACGCTTGGATACCCAATCTATGCAGTGTAGGGGCACGGTTCAGAAGAACCGGATGCTCCTTAATCACTTCTTCAAGGACATCCCAAACTTCGGGGCTAACGCGTTCTACCTTGCGTTTCGCGCTTTTGATGTTATGGGCAAGACCTTTGTTCACCAGCTCTTTCATAACGAAAGGCTTGAACAGTTCCAATGCCATCTCTTTAGGCAGACCGCATTGGTACATTTTGAGACTCGGACCTACAACGATAACGGAACGGCCGGAGTAGTCGACACGTTTACCGAGCAAGTTCTGACGGAAACGGCCCTGCTTACCTTTCAGCATGTGGCTGAGAGATTTAAGCGGACGGTTACCGGGACCCGTTACCGGACGGCCGCGGCGGCCGTTATCGATCAGAGCGTCTACGGCTTCTTGAAGCATACGCTTCTCGTTCTGAACGATAATATCCGGAGCGCCCAGGTCGAGCAGACGCTTCAGACGGTTGTTACGGTTAATAACTCGGCGATACAGGTCGTTAAGGTCGGAAGTCGCAAAACGTCCGCCGTCAAGCTGAACCATCGGGCGAAGTTCCGGAGGAATAACCGGCAGCACATCAAGAACCATCCAGTCCGGACGGTTTTTCGAATTGCGGAAAGCTTCCATAACTTCCAGGCGTTTAATCGCCCGGTTGCGGCGTTGACCTTGAGCGGTTTTGAGTTCTTCTTTTAAGGATTCCACATCTTTATCGATGTCGATATCCTGCAGAAGTTTCTTAACCGCCTCGGCTCCCATACCTGCCTGGAAAGCATATCCGTATTTTTCGCGGTAGCTGCGGTATTCTTTTTCGGACAGGAGCTGCTTCTTCTCAAGAGGCGTATCTCCAGGGTCCGTTACCACATAGGATGCAAAGTAAATAATCTCTTCAAGGGAACGAGGAGACATATCCAAAGCAAGACCCATGCGGCTAGGAATACCTTTGAAATACCAGATGTGGGATACGGGAGCGGCAAGCTCAATGTGTCCCATACGTTCGCGGCGAACCTTCTGACGCGTTACTTCAACGCCGCAGCGGTCACAAACGACACCTTTGTAACGCACACGCTTGTATTTACCGCAGTGACACTCCCAGTCTTTCGTCGGTCCGAAAATCTTCTCGCAGAACAAACCCTCTTTCTCCGGTTTTAAGGTTCTGTAGTTGATGGTTTCCGGTTTTTTGACTTCCCCACGGGACCACGAACGGATCTTCTCAGGTGAGGCCAATCCAATTTTCATAAATTCGAAGTTGTTTACGTCCAACAAGGAGCAACCCTCCTTAGAATGTGCTAGTTATGGGAAGGAGGCGGACTGCTATGTCCGCCTTTCCTCTATCAGTTGCAGCTATTCGACTCCAATTTCTGTCCCTTCAAGGTTCAGATTAAGCTTGTCACTGGTCGTATCTTCCTCATCATCGAGTTCTTTCATCTCGATTTCCTCTTCGTCGCCGGACAGGATTTTAACGTCCATACCTAAGCTTTGAAGCTCTTTGATCAATACTTTAAACGATTCCGGAACACCCGGCTCCGGCACGTTCTCGCCTTTGACGATAGATTCGTACGTTTTAACACGTCCAACCACGTCATCGGACTTCACGGTCAGGATTTCCTGCAGCGTGTAAGCCGCGCCGTAGGCCTCTAGGGCCCACACTTCCATCTCCCCGAAACGCTGTCCGCCGAACTGCGCTTTACCGCCCAGAGGCTGTTGTGTAACGAGAGAGTACGGACCTGTGGAACGGGCGTGGATTTTATCGTCGACCATGTGCGCCAGTTTAATCATGTACATGACGCCAACGGTAACTTCGCGTTCAAAAGCATCGCCTGTGCGGCCGTCATAAAGCTTGGTTTTACCGTTACGCTGCATGCCGGCTTCTTCCATCGTATCAAACACGTCGTACTCGCGAGCTCCGTCGAATACCGGCGTGGCCACGTGGATACCGAGCGCTCTGGAGGCCATACCCAAATGGACTTCCAGTACTTGACCGATGTTCATACGCGAAGGTACGCCCAACGGGTTCAGTACGACTTCTACAGGCGTTCCGTCCGGCATGAACGGCATATCTTCCTCAGGGAGGATACGCGCGATAACCCCTTTGTTACCGTGACGTCCGGCCATTTTATCACCCTCGGAGATTTTACGCTTCTGGGCAATGTAGACACGAACGAGCTGGTTAACGCCCGGAGGCAGTTCGTCGCCGTTCTCGCGTGTAAATACTTTCACGTCTACGACGATACCGTCGGTTCCGTGAGGAACACGCAGGGAGGTGTCTCTTACTTCACGCGCCTTCTCACCAAAGATCGCATGCAGGAGACGTTCTTCTGCCGTCAGCTCCGTCACGCCTTTCGGCGTTACTTTACCGACCAGAATGTCGCCTGCGCCGATTTCGGCACCGACGCGGATAATTCCGCGCTCGTCGAGGTTCTTCAGAGCATCTTCGCCGACATTCGGAATGTCGCGAGTAATCTCTTCCGGACCGAGCTTCGTATCCCGGGCTTCGGACTCGTATTCTTCGATGTGAATGGAAGTATACACATCTTCTTTCACAAGTCTTTCGCTCAGAAGGATCGCATCCTCATAGTTGTAACCTTCCCACGTCATGAAGGCCACGACTACGTTACGGCCAAGAGCCAGTTCACCCTGTTCCGTCGAAGGACCATCGGCAAGGATATCGCCTGCTTTAACAAGCTGGCCCTTTTGAACGATCGGACGCTGGTTGATACACGTACCTTGGTTGGAACGCATAAACTTATGAAGCTTATGTTTGACGAGATTGCCATTCACTAACTTGCCGTCCACCAGTTCCTGGCGGCGCAGCCAGATTTCGTTTCCGGCAACTTTTTCAATAATTCCGTCATGTTTGGCAACAATACAAACACCGGAGTCTTTAGCCGACTTATGCTCCATCCCGGTACCAACAAGCGGGGCCTTAGGAATAAGAAGCGGAACAGCTTGACGCTGCATGTTCGAACCCATGAGAGCACGGTTGGAGTCATCATTTTCCAAGAACGGAATCAATGCGGTCGCAACCGATACGACCTGCTTCGGAGAAACGTCCATGTAGTCAACGCGTTCTTTAGGCAAAGTCAAGATATCATCTTTATAACGAACGATAACACTGTCATTGACGAATGTTCCTTCTTCCGAAAGTTCCGCATTCGCTTGAGCAACGACATAGTTATCCTCTTCATCCGCTGTCATATACACGATTTCTTCCGTGACCACACCGGTCTTCGGATCCACGTGGCGGTAAGGAGCCTCAATAAAGCCGTACTCGTTGATCCGCGCGAAGGTGGACAAGGAGTTGATCAACCCGATGTTCGGACCCTCCGGCGTTTCAATCGGACACATCCGGCCATAGTGGGAGTGATGGACGTCACGGACTTCAAAGCCCGCGCGTTCACGCGTCAAACCACCGGGACCCAATGCGGACAGACGACGTTTGTGCGTCAGTTCAGCCAACGGGTTGGTCTGGTCCATAAACTGCGATAGTTGGGAGCTTCCGAAGAACTCTTTAATCGCGGCAATAACCGGACGTATGTTGATCAGAGCCTGTGGTGTAATGACGTTTGCATCCTGAATGGACATACGCTCACGAACCACACGTTCCATACGGGACAAACCGATACGGAACTGATTCTGAAGCAGTTCCCCAACAGAGCGGAGACGACGGTTACCGAGATGATCGATATCATCCGTGTTTCCGATTCCGTGAAGAAGGTTTATAAAGTAGTTAATGGACGAAATGATATCGGCCGGTGTAATGTTCTTAACGGACTTGTCAATGACAGCGTTAGAAATTACCTTGACTACTTTACCGTCTTCGATCGGGGAGTACACATCGATAGTTTGAACCGGAATGATCTCTTCTCCGGCAACTCCGTTAGGAACGGAGTAATCTTTAAATCCGATCTTCTTCTCCAAGAAAGGCAGCACTTCGTCAAGCAGACGGCGGTCAAGCAGTTGACCTGCTTCTGCAACGATTTCGCCTGTTTCCGGATCGGCAAGAGTCTCGGCAAGACGCTGGTTGAACAAGCGGTTCTTAATATGAAGCTTTTTATTGATTTTGTACCGGCCCACGTTTGCGAGATCGTACCGCTTCGGATCGAAGAAACGCGCTACAAGCAGGCTTCTTGCATTATCCAATGTCGGAGGCTCACCCGGGCGTAGACGCTCATAAATTTCAATCAGCGCTTTGTCCGTTGAATCGGTGTTGTCTTTGTCGAGCGTATTACGTATATATTCATTGTCGCCAAGAAGATCAAGAATCTCGGCATCGGTTCCGAATCCAAGTGCACGCAGAAGAACGGTAACCGGAATTTTACGTGTGCGGTCGATTCTCACATAAATGATATCTTTCGCATCCGTCTCTAATTCCAGCCAAGCTCCCCGGTTAGGAATAACCGTAGCCGTGTAAGTCTTTTTACCGTTCTTATCCACTTTAGTGCTATAATAGACGCTAGGAGAACGAACGAGCTGGGAGACAATTACACGTTCAGCACCGTTAATAATAAAGGTTCCGGTTTCGGTCATGATCGGGAAATCGCCCATGAACACTTCCTGTTCCTTTACTTCTCCGGTTTCCTTATTGATCAGACGTACCTTCACCCGAAGCGGTGCAGCGTAGGTTACGTCCCGCTCTTTGGATTCGTCCACGGAATACTTAGGCTCTCCTAAGCTGTAGTCAATAAACTCAAGCACTAGATTTCCCGTAAAATCCTGAATCGGTGAGATATCTAAAAACATCTCCCGCAATCCTTCATCCAAAAACCATTCGTATGATTTTTGTTGAATTTCAATCAGGTTGGGGATGTCCAGCACCTCATTAATTCGAGCATAAGTCCTGCGTTTGCGTCGTCCAAATTGAACAAGATGTCCCGCCAACTTCATTCACCCCTTAAGTCTACTCAGTTCATAAAAATAAATAAGAAAAACTTCTATCGACGTACACTTCAGGCGGCGCCGTCTTGTGTGGTGGCACCCCCTTAAGGAAGGGCGTCTAAGCCGGGCGCACGCTAAGGTTGGACATCTCCGATCTTGTCAGAGAGCCCGTCCGAAGAAGCGACTGCAATGGATGGAGGTTTTTCTTGTTGATCCGCATCATTATGACTAGTACTACTATTTTGTTAGAATTTCCTAAAATTTCAACATTATACTCAACGTTTGAAATTTTATTCATTTCTCTCCAAAAAAAATGCTTGACATTTTCTTAAACGAAAGACATCAAGCCCATCTTAATACTGACATTTTTTAATGATACCATATCGGGATTGTCAAGTCAAACTTTTTTCTTAAACACTTGACTATTTCCTAAAGGCCCGTAATATGCGGTAGCCTTTATCTTTGGCAACCTCGTCAGCCTCTCCGAAAAGCTCTTCCATCTTAGCCAATGCCGACGGCGATCCTTGTTTCTTCTGAATAACCACCCACAAAGCCCCTTCGGGATTCAGACACTCGTAAGCCTGCTCAAAAATGGCATGCACGGTTTGTTTGCCAGCCCGTATCGGCGGATTCGTCAGCACTACATCGAATTTTTTCGCCTGTACGGCCTCCAGCTTATCGCTTTGAAATACGGAAACATTCCGGATCCCGTTGCACTCCGCGTTTTGCCGTGAAAGTTCGATAGCCCTTTCGTTGATATCTACCATCGTTACATGGCCGGCCGGGCATTTAAAAGCTGCACTCAGTCCGATCGGTCCATATCCGCAGCCCACATCCAAAATACTAGCCTTTGTCGGCAGTAGCATGGTTTCAATTAGCAGACGGCTGCCAAAATCAACCTCGCTTTTGGAAAAAACGCCGGCGTCCGTCATCAATCGGAGCTTGCGATCCCCCACTTGAAACTCTATTTCCCGAACATCGTGTTTCACTGTCGGTTTTTGCGTATAGTAGTGATCCGTCACTGCCATCGCTCCTTTGTATTCAAGTCACTCTGCCTATCCTAGAATACCCGGAATTATGGAGCTCTACATGAACCGCATGCAAAAAGCTCTATAAATTCAAAAGAAACCTCTTGAAGCCAGGCTTCAAGAGGTTTCTCGTGTAAAGCAAAATTATTTCACTTCGATGGAAGCTCCAGCTTCTTCGAGTTTTGCTTTTACTGCTTCTGCTTCTTCTTTGCCTACTTTTTCTTTGATAGGCTTCGGTGCGTTGTCAACCAGGTCTTTTGCTTCTTTCAGACCAAGACCAGTGATTTCGCGAACAACTTTGATAACGTTGATTTTGGAAGCACCAGCGTTGTTCAGGATTACGTCGAACTCGGATTGCTCAGCAGCTTCAGCACCGCCAGCAGCGCCGCCCATTACTGCAACTGGAGCTGCAGCAGTGACGCCAAATTCTTCTTCGATTGCTTTAACCAGATCGTTCAGTTCAAGAACTGTCATGCCTTTAATGGCTTCCAAGATTTGCTCGTTACTCATGGTTAAACCTCCATTATATTCATTTGAATGATTTTTGGGTAAAAATTAAGCTTCCGCTCCGCTTTCTTGCTTTTCAGCCACAGCTTTAACTGCAAGAGCGAAGTTGCGCACAGGTGCTTGAAGCACGCTGAGGAGCATGGACAGAAGACCTTCGCGGGAAGGCAGGTCTGCCAGCGCTTTGATTTGAGTTACATCCACAACTTTACCTTCAACAACGCCCGCTTTAATGCTCAGGCTCTCGTTTTTCTTAGCAAAGTCGTTAAGGATTTTCGCTGCAACGACAACGTCTTCTTTGCTGAACGCGATAGCAGTCGGTCCTGTCAGATGCGCATCCAGTTCCGTCAGCTCAGCGTTAGCAGTTGCACGTCTTACCATCGAGTTCTTAAGAACTTGGAATTCTACGCCTGCTTCACGTAGTTGTTTACGAAGTTCCGTTACTTGCGCAACGTTAAGACCACGATAGTCCGTTACGATTGTGCAGGAGCTTGCACGTAGTTTGTCCGACAAGTCGGATACGATCTGCTCTTTTTCTGCTAAAATCTTTGCGTTTGCCATAGGTACACCTCACTTCTTGTCAATCTGGTTTTCACCGAATCTATTACAAGCATTTCCGCAGCCTAAGCATAAGAAATGCCTTCGTAGACTCTACGAAGGCATGACACTTCCGGTATAACCCGAACTTATATCATAACACCTCGGCAGGACATTAAGCTGTTTGGGATGCTCCCATCGGCACCTGCTGTCTACGGTCTATATATTCGTTTGTTAAACTAACGACCTCAGTTATATTATCACGTTCGACAGCAGATGTCAACCGTAGAATAACTTATCTGAAGGATTGAAGGTTCACGCGAACGCTCGGGCCCATTGTGGAGGAAATTGCAACGCTCTTCAGGTATACACCTTTAGCAGCGGCAGGTTTCGCTCTGAGCAGTGCGTCGATCAGCGCTTTGAAGTTCTCGGAGAGCTTGTCAGCGTCGAAAGATACTTTGCCGAGTGGAGCATGAATTTGTCCTGCTTTATCCAGGCGGTACTCGATTTTACCAGCTTTGATCTCTTGAACAGCTTTGGTAACGTCGAAAGTTACGGTACCTGCTTTAGGGTTAGGCATAAGGCCTTTACCACCGAGCAGACGTCCGAGCTTACCAACTTCACTCATCATGTCAGGAGTAGCTACGCAAACATCGAATTCGAACCAACCTTGCTGGATTTTGTTGATCATATCCTGATCGCCTACAAAATCAGCGCCAGCTGCTTCTGCTTCTTTAGCTTTTTCGCCTTTCGCGAATACGAGGACGCGCTTAGTTTTACCAGTACCGTGCGGAAGTACAACTACGCCGCGGACAGCCTGGTCCTGTTTTCTTGGGTCAACGCCAAGACGAACAGCAATATCAACTGTTTCATCAAATTTCGCCGGAGCTGTTTTCTTAACAAGCTCAATCGCTTCAGCCGGCTCATAAAGTGCATCGGCAGTAACCTGCTTAGCCACTTCGTTATATTTCTTACCGTGTTTAGCCATTTGTATTCCTCCTCTGTGGTCGTAACGGATTGCCCTCCCACTGTTTTGCGGCTTCCCGGGGAAGCCTACGAATCGAATTAGTCTTCGATCGTGATGCCCATGCTGCGAGCAGTACCTTCAACCATCAGCATTGCAGCCTCTACGGATGCAGCGTTAAGGTCAGGCATTTTCGTTTCAGCGATTTCGCGAACTTTCGCACGCTTAACCGTTGCAACTTTCTTCTTGTTCGGTTCGCCGGAACCTTTTTCGACGCCAGCTGCGATACGAAGAAGTACGGCTGCCGGAGGCGTTTTCGTTTCGAATGTGAACGAACGGTCCTCGAATACAGTGATAACAACCGGAATGATCAGACCCGCTTGATCAGCAGTCTTAGCATTGAACTCCTTACAGAAAGCCATGATGTTCACGCCAGCTTGACCCAGAGCAGGACCGATTGGCGGAGCAGGATTCGCTTTCCCTGCAGGAACCTGCAGTTTCACCATTTTAATTACCTTTTTTGCCATGTGTGATGACACCTCCTTGCACGTAGTGTGGTTCGACGGGATCATTTCCCTCCCACCAGCAAAAGCCCATCCGCGAAAGAAACAGATCTGGCTAAGCTTTTCTTAAGGAACCAGCCAGAATCAGCAACCTGATTCCGCAAGAGAAACTTCCTCAATAGAGGGATTTGAATCGATGCAGTCTACAGTTTCTCCACCTGATGGAACTCAAGCTCCAGCGGAGTCTCTCGACCAAACATATTGACATGAACCTTGAGCTTGCTTTTGTCTGCAATAATTTCTTCGACAGTGCCGACGAAATTCGCAAAAGGACCTACCTTCACGCGAACCGTTTCCTTCAGATCGAAATCGATCTTCGGTTTCGGTTCTTCCATTCCCATATGTTTCAGAATAGATTCGACTTCTTCCGGAAGCAACGGAGTCGGTTTAGAGCCGGAACCCGTGGAGCCTACAAAGCCGGTCACACCAGGCGTGTTGCGGACAACATACCAGGAATCGTCGGTTTGAATCATCTCTACGAGCACGTATCCGGGATAAACTTTACGCATGACGGTTTTCTTCTTGCCGTCTTTGTTTACCAGCTCTTCCTCCATGGGTACGAGTACGCGGAAGATCTTGTCCGCCATATCCATAGATTCAACGCGCTTCTCCAAATTGGCTTTGACTTTGTTCTCGTAACCTGAATAGGTATGAACGACATACCATCTTTTTTCCATATTTGCCACCTAGTTCCTGAATTTATTTGAAGACAAGCCGCAGCAACTCAGAGATCCCCAGGTCGAGCAAGAAAAAATAGACAGTCACGAAAGCCACCGTCACAAGGGTAACGGTCGTATAGCTGATCATTTCCTTGCGTGTTGGCCACTTGACCTTCTTCAGTTCGCTCCAGCTTTCAGTAAAAAACGAGAACGAGGAGCCGAAACCCTGCTTCATTTTAGCTAAGAAAGCCACGCACTACACCTCCACAGACTATCTGGTTTCGCGATGAGCGGTATGTTCATTGCAATATTTGCAGAATTTCTTGAACTCCATACGGTCTGGATGGTTACGCTTGTTCTTGTTGGAAGTATAGTTCCGTTGCTTGCAGTTCGTGCAAGCTAGCGTCATAACAACTCGCATGTGTTACACCTCCCGTATCAGGATATACCCTTTTTTGCGCACAAAAAAAAGCGATAGGGCTACCTGCAATACTTTAACATAACCGGTATGGGGTGTCAAGGATAACATCCTGCCCCGCGCAAAGCAAAAAACCCTTTCCCGACCCGGGTTCTCTTCTCATTATCGACCAGCCGACATTCCCTTAAACGTGCGTATTTCCAACATCCACTGGCGACAAAAATAAAAACACCCATTCACCGAAAGGGTGCCTCATCTATAAATCGCGTACTTCCAAGTAACGCTCCAACTTGCGTTTGACTCGCTGCAGCGCATTGTCAATCGACTTCACGTGCCGGTCCAGATCCACCGCAATTTCCTGATAAGATCTTCCATCCAAATAGAGCATAAGCACACGGCGTTCCAGATCACTCAGAATTTCGCCCATCTTGTCTTCGAGTCCGCTGAATTCTTCCTGATTGATAATCAGTTCTTCAGGGTCCGTAACCTTCGAGCCGCAAATAACGTCCAGCAGCGTACGGTCCGAATCCTCGTCGTAGATAGGCTTGTCCAGCGAAACGTAAGAGTTAAGCGGGATATGCTTCTGGCGGGTCGCCGTTTTAATAGCCGTAATGATCTGCCGCGTAATGCACAACTCTGCAAACGCTTTGAATGACGATAGCTTGTCTCCACGGAAATCACGAATCGATTTATATAAACCGATCATGCCTTCTTGCACGATATCTTCGCGGTCAGCGCCGATAAGAAAATACGAACGGGCTTTAGCGCGCACAAAATTGCGATACTTGTTGATCAGATACTCGAGCGCGTCGCTGTTGCCGCAATGGACAGCGTCGACGATGTCTTCGTCAGTCTTGAGATCGTAATCGGTCATTCTAAGCTCTTTGAGGTCGACACTCACCAACAATCCCTCCGGCCTGCAAAACTACCAATTTTGCTAAAAAAGGATAGGATAAGTATACATTATGTAATCTTACATCGTCAATGCAAACGGACATTCTTTTTCCAGACTTTTTCAAAAGTGTCTGATGTTACTTTCCCCGTCTCCATTTCTCGAAGATCTCCCGCATTTCCTCATTTAGCTTGCTGTCAAAGGTGTTTCGGCCGCTCTCGGCCTCTTCCCGGATACGTTTGCGGACCTCCGTGCGGCTCTGTTTGATTTTGACGAAAAGTTCGGAAGCCGGCAGACGAAGCGCGCCTTTGCCGAATATCACATGCTGCTCGGTCATATCGGAGGTCGCCACGTAAATCTGACGGCGCCGGCCGGTCAGTTGGGTAACGAGACGCTCGATGAGTTCGTCAGCCGTTTCCTTCTCTTTCGTATACAGAACGCTGAGTCTGCTCTGCACATAAGTTTTGCCCAGTCCAGGAACCTGGTATGCGTCAAAAACCAGATATACCTTTACGCCGGAGAAAGACTGATATTCCGCCAATAGGATGATGAGCCTGTCTCTCGCCTCTTCCAGACTGCGGTCGCGCAGCTGCTTCAGCTCGGGCCAGGCTCCGATGATATTGTAGCCGTCCACAATCAGGAATTCTTTCATACGAGGTTATCCCGTAGTACGTTGTCTGACTACCTCGTACATCAATACTCCGGCGGCTACGGATGCATTGAGCGAATTCACTCGTCCATGCATCGGCAGCTTCACGAGAAAGTCGCACGATTCCTTGATCAGGCGACCGACTCCGCGGCCTTCGTTGCCGATAACCAGAGCCAGCGGCATTTTAAAATTGCTGCGGTATACGTCGTCAGCCGCACTCACGTCCGTGCCCGCTATCCAGACACCGCGTTCTTTCAGATCGGCGATGGTCTGGGAAATATTCGTCACGCGGGCTACGGGCACATATTCCACCGCCCCGGCCGATGTCTTCGAGACGGTTGCGGTCAAGCCGACAGAGCGCCGCTTGGGAATGATGACGCCGTGCACGCCGGTGCAGTCCGCCGTACGGAGAATGGATCCGAGATTATGCGGATCCTCGATCTCGTCGAGGATCAGAATGAACGGATCCTCTCCTTTGCGCTCGGCGCGCGCCAAGATGTCGTCCACGCTGGCGTAATCGTATGCCGCCACCTGGGCAACGACGCCTTGGTGCTGCAAATCCGGAGCAAGCTGGTCGAGCTTGCGCTTGTCGGCTGTCTGCACGATGACGCCGAGCTTTTTGGCTTCCGCGGCAACGGGCTGGGCCAGCTGCTTCTGGGCGGACTCGCTCAGCCATATTTTATGAATGGTGCGGCCGGAGCGCAGCGCTTCGAGCACCGAGTGTTTACCGCCGATGTATTCTTCCATGGTCGTGCCTCCTATAATAAGTTCTGCTTAAAGTTTGTGTGCATCGGACGGCGCTTCCCCATTCGGAGCTGCTCCGGCTGCCTCCGGCCCGCCGGAAGCGTCCGATTGAAACCTTACGGTGCCGGTGTCCGTTCCGCCAGTCTGATTTGAAGTGCTGCCCGCTTCGGACTCCGGAGCCGTAAGAGCCGCAATTTTCTCCGGCGCCAGCGAGGCTTCCATGATATAGTTCAGGCGTTCATACGCCTGCTTATAGTACAAATAGCCGATCAGGGATTCGAATGCGGTGCTGTGCCGGTATTCCAGCACATCCGCATTTTTGGGCGTCGAACCGGATTTGGCGTTGCGTCCGCGCTTGACTATGCCCGTTTCTTCTTCCGTAAGAAGAGGCATCAGCGCCTGGAGAGCTTTCGATTGCCCCTTGGCCGATACATGGCGCGTAGCGGCGCGGTGCAGATGATTCGGGCGCTGGTTGGGCATGGAGATGACGTACTGGCGGATAAACATCTCATATACGGCATCCCCGACGTAAGCAAGGACTAACGGGTTGATCAGTTCCGGCTTCTGGGAAGGCGGGTACCGGAACAGCTGCGGATTCAGCTTATCGGAATTCATTTCCGGCGCCAACGGATACCCTGCGGTGTATCTTCGAGATAGATGCCCTTCTCTGTAAGCAGGTCGCGGATTTCATCGGCGCGCGCCCAGTTTTTCGCCCGTCTCGCCTCATTGCGCTCTTCAATCAGTCCATCGATTTCCTCGTCCAGCAGTTCATCCTCTTCTCTTGCCAGGATACCGAGTACGGAATCGAAATTGCGGAAGCGGCCCATGATCAGTCTGAGCGTAGCCGCCGATACCCGCTCCTGCTGGAGCACCCGGTTGGCCTCCGTGACAAGATCGAAAACAGCAGTGATCGCGTCGGGAGTATTGAAATCGTCGTCCATTTTCGAAATAAACTGGGCTTCAATTTCTTTCACGCGTGCCTCCACCTGATCATCCAGCGCATCTTCCTGAGCGATGCCGAGACGGTGTTTCAGGTTGGTCACACAATTCTGGATACGGTCCAATCCGTTGCCGGCCTGCGTTAACCCGTCTTCGCTAAAATTAAGCGGATTCCGGTAATGGGAGGACAGCATGAAGAAGCGGAGCGTCTCCGGCTTGATCTTTTTGGCGATCTCTCTGATCAGCACTCCGTTGCCGAGGGATTTGGACATTTTTTCGTTATCGATATTGAGGAATTCGTTGTGGAGCCAGTATTTCGCCATCGGCTTGCCCGTAATGGCTTCCGTCTGGGCAATTTCGCACTCATGGTGCGGGAACGTCAGGTCTACGCCGCCGCCGTGAATGTCGATCGATTCTCCCAGGTATTTGTGCACCAGCGCGGAGCATTCGATGTGCCAGCCCGGACGCCCGTTGCCCCAAGGACTGGACCAGAATACCTCTCCCGGTTTTGCCGCTTTCCAAAGAACAAAATCCTGCGGATTTTCCTTGCGCTCATCCACTTCGATGCGGATTCCGTACTGAAGCTCATCCAGATTCTGATGCGACAGCTTTCCGTATTCTTTAAAACGGGAGGTCCGGTAGTATACATCTCCGCCGTTCTCATAAGCGAAGCCCTGCTGCACCAGCGAATTAATGAAGGTGATAATGATCTCCATGTTGTCCGTTACCCGCGGATGAATAGTGGCCGGCTCGATACGGAGGGTTTTCATATCTTCCATATAGGCGGCGATAAAACGGTCGGCCAGCTCCTGGACGGTCTCCCCTGTTTCTTCTGCTTTGCGGATCAGCTTATCGTCCACGTCCGTAAAGTTCACCACGTAGGTCACTTCGTAACCGACATAGGTTAAATAGCGGCGGACGACATCGAAGAAAATCGCCGGGCGTCCGTTGCCGATA
This sequence comes from Paenibacillus sp. JT31N7, assembly GCF_059692095.1. NCBI lineage: Bacteria > Bacillati > Bacillota > Bacilli > Caryophanales > Paenibacillaceae > Paenibacillus > Paenibacillus sp. JT31N7. The sequence continues at coordinate 14,128 of NZ_JCAUAT010000012.1, read as the reverse complement.
TGAATATAGTTATATACGGTCGGGCCGCACACGTACATTTTCACCTTGCCCGGTTCAAGAGGTTTAAATTCTTCTTTTTCTCTTGACATCGTATTAAACATTCTGAGTGTCATGCTCCCTAACGCCTCCATTCTTGATCTTCTCTTCTTCTAATTGTTCCCTTAATTCGTCGATTTGCACCTGTAAAGTGCGGCAAAGATCAAGTACCGGATCGGGCACGTTGCCGTGATCCAGCCGGTTGACCCGGATTCCGTCCCTTTTCACAATCTTTCCGGGAATGCCCACTACCGTAGAGTTTGCGGGAACTTCCTTAAGCACGACCGCATTGGCCCCGATCATCGCATTGTCTCCCACTTTGAAGGAGCCCAGTATCTTAGCCCCGGAGGAGATAACCACCTTACTGCCGATCGTCGGATGCCGTTTGCCTTTCTCTTTACCCGTCCCGCCGAGCGTGACTCCCTGATAAAGAATAACGTCATTGCCGATTTCACACGTTTCGCCAATCACTACCCCCATCCCGTGATCAATAAACAGCCTTTCGCCGATTGTGGCTCCCGGGTGGATTTCTATACCAGTCATAAAGCGGCTGAACTGCGAAATGATACGTGCCGCCGCGAATAACTTGCGGGTGTAGAACCAGTGAGCAACCCGATGCGCCCAAATGGCATGGAGCCCGGAATAAGTAAACACAACCTCGAACCAGCTTCGGGCGGCAGGATCATTATCGAAGACGGCTTTTATATCAGAACGTATGGTTTTCCACAAGGTTCATCACCTTCTTATTCGTTTCTGGGATGCTTAGCTCCTACCAACTGCTCCTGGCAAAAAATCAAAAAGCCTCCGCAGCCGTAAGGCTGCAGAGGCGTATAATCGCGGTTCCACTCTGCTTGGTGACTGTGAAGTCTCCCAACTCTGCGCTGTTAACGGGTACGACCCGGCTGAACCTACAGATGGACAACCATCATTCGGCGCAGCAGCTCACAGGTGCATTTCCTCATAAAGGGATCGGATAACTTTCAGCCTTGCGGGGGTGCCGCTCGGTTATCCTCTCTGGAGATTCCGTCTTATGGGTACTCTCCTGTTCGGCGCTGTTCATAAACGTATAAAGTTGGTATCAGTATAGCTCAAAAGAGACAGCTTTACAATAAGGCGCGGAGCCGTTCCTGCACTTTTTCGCGGCCCAGCAGATGGATGGTCTTGTTCAGGTCTCTTCCGTGCATCTGTCCCGTTAAAGCTACGCGAATGGACATAAAGAGCTGTTTGCCCTTATAGCCGGTTTCCGCCTGCACGGCTTTAAGCAGCTTCTGCACATTTTCCGGCGCCAGGCTGTCGGCCGCTTCCACTTGTTTCAAGAAGCTTTGCACCACGGCCGGCACATGTTCTTCGGCAAGCAGCGCGGCCGCTTCATCGTCGAAATCCAGCTTTTCCCGGAAAAACAGCTCGGCGAGATCGACGATCTCCGCAGCGTAACGAAGCTGTTCCTGATACAAACCGACGAGTTCGGTCGCCCAGCGCTGCTGATCTTCCGAAAGTTCCACCGGTATAAGTTCCGCTTTCTGAAGGTGAGGAATAGCCAGTCCGGCGATTCTTTCGAGCGGCGTCTGTTTGATGTAATGATTGTTCATCCAGTTGAGCTTGTCCATATCGAAGACGGCCGGGCTTTTGGAAACACGGTCCAGATCGAATTGTTCCACAAGCTCTTCCAGCGTGAACATCTCCACTTCGCCTCCGGGAGACCAGCCCAGTAAAGCGATGAAATTCACGACGGCTTCCGGCAGGTAACCCAATTCGCTGTACTGCTGTACGAATTGAATGATGGACTCGTCGCGCTTGCTCATTTTTTTGCGATCCGGGTTAAGGATCAGCGAAAGATGCGCAAAATCTGGTACCGGCAGGCCGAGTGCCTCATACAGCATGATCTGGCGCGGCGTGTTCGTCAGATGCTCCTCGCCCCGGATGACGAGGGAGATTTTCATGAGGTGGTCGTCTAATATAACGGCAAAGTTGTAGGTCGGAATTCCGTCGGGACGGACGATGATGAAATCGCCGATTCCGTTCGTTTCGAATTCGACCGCTTCGCGTACTTTATCTTTAAATGCGATAGTCTTATCCTTCGGTACGTGGAAACGGATAGAAGGCTTGCGCCCTTCCGCTTCGAACTCCGCCTTCTGTTCGGCGGTCAGATGGCGGCATCTTCCCGAATACTGCGGAGTTTCTCCGCGCGCTTCCTGCTCTTCCCGTTCGCGCTCGAGCTCCTGCTCGGTGCAGTAGCAGGGATACGCGTTCCGCTCGTTCAGCAGCTGATCGATAAACGGCTGGTACAGGCCCAGACGTTCCATCTGACGGTAAGGAGCGTACGGACCGCCGATGTCGACGGATTCGTCCCATTTCAGCCCCAGCCAGCTTAAGCCGTCCAGCTGATTCTGTACACCGGACTCGACATGGCGGGTCTGGTCTGTATCTTCGAAGCGGACCACGAATTGGCCGCCGTTTTTACGGGCAAGCAAATAATCGAATAAAGCGGTACGTGCTCCACCGATATGAAGATGTCCGGTCGGACTCGGTGCGTAACGTACGCGGAGTGGGGTACTCATGGTATTAGCCTCTCTTCCGTTTTCCCTTACGGGATCCTTTGAAATAATAATTTATGATAGCACACCTTTTATCAAACAAACAACCGACTGCGCCGCGATTCCTTCGCCTCTTCCGGTAAAGCCGAGCTGCTCCGTAGTGGTCGCTTTTACGTTCACCTGCTCCAGTTCCGCGTCCAGCGCCCGGGCAATAATTTCCGCCATTTGCGGAATATACGGAGCCATTTTGGGTTTCTGCGCGATAATGGTGGAATCTACGTTACCGAGCCGGTAACCGCGTTCTCTGGCCAGGGACCAGACCCGCTTCAGCAGCACCAGGCTGTCCGCATCCTTGAATTCGGCAGCCGTATCCGGGAAATGCTTGCCGATATCGCCCAAGCCCAGTGCCCCTAGGATCGCGTCGGTAATGGCGTGAAGCAGCACATCCGCATCCGAATGCCCCAGCAGCCCCTTCTCATACGGAATCGTAACGCCTCCGATAATACATGGACGCCCCTCCGCCAACTGATGCACATCAAATCCTTGTCCTACTCGAATCATCTGTCTATTCTCCTCTCCTGTTGCCTAACAACCATTCCGCCCATGGCAGATCTTCGGGGGTGGTGATTTTGATATTCGCATAGTCCCCTTCGACGACATGCACCGTATGCCCCGCCCGTTCCACGAGCATGGCATCGTCCGTGCCGAGAAATCCGTTTCGGGCTGCCTCTTCATGCGCTTCTTTTAAAAGAGAAAACCGAAAAGCCTGCGGCGTTTGGATCGCCCACAAGCTTTTACGGTCGGGTGTGGACATGATCTGGCCATCCTCACTCACGACCTTGATCGTGTCTTTAACGGGAACGGCGAGCACAGCCGCACCGGCATCTATGGCTTTGTCCAGACAGGCGCATACCTGCTCTTCGGTAACGAGCGGGCGGACGCCGTCATGGACAAGCACCCAGCGCGTGTCCGCACCGAGCGCCTCAAGCCCGGACCGGACGGAGTCCTGCCGTTCTGCGCCGCCGGCTATGACCCGGCTGACTTTATGCAGCCCGTAGCGGGCGGCGTACGATTCGCAGCGCGGGACATCCGCTTCCCCGGTCACCAGCACGACGGAATCAATGCGGGCGATCTTCTCGAACAGCTCCAGCGTATGTACCAAAATCGGCTTGCCCGCCAGCTCCAGATATTGTTTGCTTTCCGCCGTCCGCATTCGTGAACCTCTGCCTGCCGCAACGACGATGACGCCGACTTTATTCACCTGCATACCTCCGGTTACCACCGGGTTTTGCTGCTGCAGCCCTTTCCTCTGCTTTAACGCAACAAGCTGCAGCCCCAGCGAAATACTCTCCCTATGATAACCCTTTATTGCGCTTTTTCCAAGAGCTTGGGCTTCGCGAAGATCATACGTCCCGCTGACGTTTGAAGGACACTTGTAACCATTACCTCAAGCAGGGAGCCGATGAAGTCCCGTCCGCCTTCCACGACGATCATGGTTCCGTCATCCAGATACGCTACCCCTTGTCCATGCTCTTTACCGTCCTTGATGACCTGAACCAGAATCTCTTCGCCGGGGAGAACAACCGGTTTTACGGCATTCGCTAGATCGTTGATGTTCAGAACGGATACGCCCTGGAGCTCACAAACCTTGTTCAAGTTATAATCGTTGGTGATCACTTTGCCTTGCAGCACCTTGGCGAGCCGGATAAGTTTGCTGTCCACCTCGGAAATTTCTTCGAAGTCGCCTTCGTAAATAAGAACTTTCACGTCAAGTTCCTTCTGAATCTTATTCAAAATGTCCAATCCGCGTCTACCCCGATTACGTTTGAGCAAATCGGAGGAATCCGCAATATGCTGCAGCTCCTCAAGGACGAATTCCGGAATAACCAGCGTTCCTTCAATAAATCCGGTTTTGCAAATGTCCGCAATCCGCCCGTCTATGATCACACTAGTATCGAGGATCTTATGCTCTTCCGGCATTTTCCCTTTGCCGCTTCCGCCGTCTTTCCGGCTGCTCAAAAGTTCGGAAATTTCCTCTTTCTTGTCGTATCCGATCCGGCCGCCCATGACGGCCAGAATAACGGTAGTCATACCCGCCAATACCACATGAACCCGTTCAAGCGCCGGGAATACCAGCACGGCTGCAAGCAGCCCCACGATCGTACCGAATGCGGCGGGGATCAGATCGGAAGCCGGCATTTGCGACAAGCTGTTTTCTCCGCGCTGCACCAGTCTTAAAATAAGGCCCATGCCTAACCACGACACGATAAACATCCCGACAAAGCCCGCTCCTGCTGCTGTGTAACCCGCAACCGCTCCACCGTTGATTCCCGATAATTGAATAATGGCATCACTCCACCCGTAACCGAGCGCACCACCTAAGACGGCAATAATCCATTGAATCCATTTCATCTTACGGATTCACCTCCATCATTCAAAGTAAGAGGATCCTTTCCTCCTGTTACAAGTATGTTCCAAATGTTGGATGTATAAACACATAGGAGGTCTTAGATTGCCTCGCTATCTCAATTTCTATATAATGAGGTGGAGACGAAACTAAAATGAGGTGCATGAGATGAGTGCCCTGTCCCTGAAAGATTTCCAGGAACAAGTTGGTGAACTGCTGCTTCGCCATCGCAGCCTGCTTGATGTATTGTCCAAATTCCAACAATCCAATGCCGGTGTGAACCGCTCTGTCATCAAATCGATTACCGAATGCGGCTGTATTGAAGTCAATGCCAAGAAACAGGAGTATTCTCCCGAAATGACATTGGATCAGGCTAAAATCGAGCTGCAAACCCATTTGGAAGGCCAACTGTGCGAACACTGCATGGAGGCGATTTCCACTGAAATCGGTAAGCACCTTTTTTATCTTTCCGCTCTGAGCAATCTTCTTGATGTAAATTTGGAAAAAGTGCTCGAAGACGAATCGAAAAAATGCTCGACACTCGGATTTTTTAATATGTCTTAGATAGAAGAAAAAAGCATGTATTCTCCTCCGCAACCCGGATGAAAATAGATGCTTTTTTTGTACTTCCTAATACCGATTCACGGCAAAAAAAGAAACAGGAAGCTTAGGCTCCCTGCTCTTTTTTATAAATGAGTTTTAGAATTCGCCAGATCCTCGGTCTTTTCCATGCCTTTATGCTTTCTGCGGCGAAGAACGAAGAGGCGATCAACGTTTTTTTTTAAGCCATAGAGCGCATAAATCACAAGCGGTATGAAAATCATTTTGGAAATGAACGATGGTTTGCTGATTCCGATAATGACGGCAATGATCACAATGATCGGTGTAATCCAGATAGCGGCTTTGGGAATGCCCGCTTTCTTGAAGTTCGGATATTTGACGTTGCTCACCATCAGATAGGAAAGCAGCACTGTGCTGACCAGCAACACATAGACGTTTAGCTCGTTGTGGAACAATGCCAGCGTTGCAAGTATGCCGCCTGCTGCCGGAATAGGTAAGCCGATAAAGTAACCCGGTGTACCTGCCACCACATTAAACCGTGCCAGACGAAGAGCTCCGCAAATCGGGAATATTGCCGTTACGACCCAAGCTGCCGCGGCAGGGCGGATATCGCCGAATGCGACAACGTACATAATGAATGCCGGTGCTACACCGAACGAAATGACATCCGACAATGAATCCAGTTCTTTACCAAACTCACTCTGCGCGTTGAGCGCACGAGCAACTCGTCCATCCAGACCGTCGAGCAGCATAGCCACAATGACAAGTACGGCCGCTGTATCCGGTCTTTCGTTAAAAACGAGAATAATGGCCAGAATGCCTAAAAACAGATTCCCAACAGTAAACAAGCTAGGAAGCGATTTGGTTATCATATTAGTTTAGTCCACCTCTAAATATACTGTACCCCATTAAAACAACGTGATCCAACCCATATTTATACTTTATGATTGTATGCAATTTAAATATGCCTGTCAATTAATACTTGCTCCTGAATTCTGCGCAGCCCTTCTTTGATCGCTCTAGCCCGAACCTCTCCGATTCCGTCTACCTCATCCAGTTCTTCGATTGTCGCCACCGTGATATGAGGCAGGTGACCGAACTTTTCCACCAAATTAGAGATAATGATGGAAGGAAGCCGCGGGATTTTATTGAGTACCCGGAATCCTCTTGGAGAAACGAGTTCCTCCGATACGGCGTTGGTGTGCGGATAGCCGAGCAACCGGATAATGTGGTGCGGATCAAGCAATTCTTCGGAAGACAGCCGCTTGAGCCCCAGCAAAATATCTTTGATCTTCTCTTCGGTGAGTTCCCGGACGTAATCCTTTAAGAGCAGACGCACTTCCAGCTCCGTATTTCCGACCAGCTCTTCGAGCTGCATGGAAATCAGCCTTCCTTCGGTTCCAAGCTCCGTAATGTACTTGTTGAGCTCGTTCTTGATACGCAGCACCATCTCCACCCGCTGAATGGCATTGGTGACATCATGCAGAGTCACAAGCTCTTCGAACTCGGAAGCACCCAGATTGATCAAGGACTGATCCAGTTCCGTCTTGTATCGTTCCATCGTCTGAATCGCCTGATTCGCCTTGGTCAGAATGACCCCGATATCCTTGAGGGAATACCTCAGGTTTCCTTGATACAAGGTAATAATGTTCCGGCGCTGGGAAATAGACACAACCAGTTTGTTTGTCTGCTTGGCAACCCGCTCGGCCGTACGGTGCCGGATTCCCGTCTCGGTCGACGGAATCGAAGAGTTCGGAATCAGTTGGGTATTCGCATATAAAATTTTCTTGGCATCTTCATTTAAAATGATAGCTCCGTCCATCTTAGCCAATTCATACAAGTAGTTTGGCGTAAAATCGCAGTCGATTGAAAATCCGCCGTCCACGATTTCCATGACTTCCGGAGTACATCCGACGACAATCAAGGCTCCCGTCTTGGCACGAAGCACGTTCTCGAGCCCATCGCGGAAAGGCGTACCCGGAGCGACCAGCTGGAGCAGTTGGCTCATGACGTCTCGTTTAGTTTCTTCTTTGCTCATGTTAATCCTCCTGAAGCATTTCCGTTCTGTTAGCCGAGCGTGTTCACGCTATGCCTTGTTTTCAATAGATCCGTCTTGCGAGGCCGGGGTAATCCGGCTGGACGGGCTTTCAAACTAGCCCAATGCTGCTTTTAAAGCTTCGGATACTGTGCTTACGCCGACCACTTCGATGCCTTGAGGAGCCGTCCAGCCCTTGAGACTTTTCTCAGGCAGAATGATGCGCCGGAAGCCGAGCTTCTGCGCTTCCTTGACACGCTGGTCGATACGAGATACGCCGCGGACCTCTCCCGTGAGGCCGATCTCGCCGAACACGGCATCGTAAGCTTGGGTCGGCTGCTCTTTGAAGCTGGAGGCGATGCTTATCGCCACAGCAAGATCGACAGCCGGCTCATCGAGCTTGACTCCACCGGCTACGTTCAAATAAGCGTCCTGGCTCTGAAGGAACAAGCCGACCCGTTTCTCCAGAACCGCCATAATGAGCGACAGCCGGTTATGGTCGATTCCCGTAGCCATTCTTCGCGGAGACGGGAAGTTCGTCGTCGAGACAAGCGCCTGAATCTCGACCAGGACCGGTCTCGTTCCTTCCATACTGGCGACGACCGTCGATCCGGCTACGCCAAGCGGGCGCTCGGACAGGAACAGCTCGGACGGATTGCTCACTTCGGCCAGCCCGGTCTCCCGCATTTCGAAGATGCCGATTTCGTTCGTTGAACCGAACCGGTTTTTGACCGCACGCAAAACGCGATAGGTGTGGTGCCGTTCCCCTTCAAAATAAAGCACACAGTCCACCATGTGTTCAAGCAGACGCGGTCCTGCAATGGCGCCTTCCTTGGTCACATGGCCGACGAGAACCGTCGCTATATTCTTAAGCTTAGCTATGCGCATGAAATGGCTTGTGCATTCACGTACTTGGGAAACGGTGCCCGGGGCGGAAGATACGCTTGGATGGTAGACGGTCTGAATGGAGTCGATGACCAGAAAATCCGGCTGGACCTCCTGGATCGCCTCTTGAACCACTTCCATATTCGTTTCGCAGAGCACGTATAGATTCGGTGAAACGGCATCCAGCCGGTCCGCGCGAAGCTTCGTCTGACGAATCGATTCCTCGCCTGAAATGTATAAAACCTTCCGCCCCTCTTTGGTCAGCGAGTGCGAGGTTTGCAGGAGCAGGGTCGATTTCCCTATACCGGGGTCTCCCCCGACCAGAATGAGCGAACCGGGCACGAACCCGCCGCCCAAAACGCGGTTGAGCTCGCCATTATCCGTAAGCACACGCTGCTCTACGCTGCTTTCTATGTTTATGATCGGAGTCGGTTTTTCTTTCGTCCGCAGAAAAGAAGAATTCATTCCTTGCGTCTTGACAACCGTCTCTACTTCTTCGGCAAAACTGTTCCACGCTCCGCAGCCGGGACATTTGCCGAGCCACTTCGGGGTTTCATACCCGCACTGCTGGCAGATGAATTTCGTTTTTGTTTTACTCATGGCGCGAAGTTCCCCTTCTCTTTCTACGCGTAAAACGGGCAAACCGTTCCAGCGTCATTCAAAGTTTACCATTTTTGCGAATGCTATGAAAGTACTTGGCAAAAGAAAAAGCATTTTGCGGTACAGCTGCATACCGCAAAATGCTTGATTTTATACCTTACTTGGACTGCGTCATCGCTTCTTCGTTCCGAAGAACAACAAGTGCGCCGTCTTTTTCGTCTATAGTAAGGGAGTCGCCCTTGGAAATGCTTCCTTTGAGAAGCTCCTCGGAGAGACGGTCCTCAATGTGTTTCTGGATGGCCCTGCGGAGCGGCCTTGCTCCATAGCTTGGATCAAAACCTTCTTTAGCCAGGAAGTTCTTCGCGTTATCGGTGAGCATAAAGTCGACTTCCTGTTCTTTCAGACGTTTGCGGAGCTCGTCGGCCATGAGAGTGACGATTTCAGCAATGTGCTTCTCGTCCAGAGAGTGGAAGACGATAATTTCGTCGATCCGGTTCAGGAACTCCGGACGGAAGCTTTTCTTCAGCTCGTTCATGACTTTGTCCTTCATGTTGTTGTAATCTTTGCCAGAATCTTGGACAGCCGTAAAGCCGAGCGTCGAATTTTTCTTGATCGTATCGGCGCCCACATTGGACGTCATGATGATCAAGGTGTTGCGGAAGTCAACCGTACGGCCTTTGGAATCGGTAAGGCGTCCGTCTTCCAGCACTTGCAGAAGGATATTGAACACTTCCGGGTGTGCTTTCTCGATTTCATCAAGCAGGACGACGGAATAAGGCTTGCGGCGTACTTTTTCAGTCAATTGCCCGCCTTCTTCGTAGCCTACATATCCCGGAGGCGCCCCTACGAGACGGGACGTGGAGTGTTTCTCCATATATTCGGACATATCAATGCGGATAACGGCATTTTCGTCTCCGAACAGGGATTCCGCCAAAGCACGGGCAAGCTCGGTTTTACCTACACCGGTTGGACCCAGGAAGATAAAGGAACCCATCGGACGCTTCGGATCTTTCAGACCCGCTCTTGCTCGGCGGATTGCGCGGCTGACCGCTTTAACCGCTTCTTCTTGACCGATTACACGGTTGTGAAGAATTTCTTCCATTTTGAGAAGACGCTCGGTTTCCTCTTCAGCCAGTTTGCGCACTGGAATTCCGGTCCAGCTTGCAACCACCTGGGCGATGTCGTCCGGAGTAACCTCCGTATCCATGCGTCCCTGCTTCTCTTTCCAATCGTTCTTCGTGCTGTCGAGTTCTTCGCGCAGCTTCTGCTCGGTATCACGCAAAGAAGCGGCTTTCTCGAACTCTTGGCTTTGAACAGCCGCGTCTTTCTCCTTGCGGATGTTTTCGAGCTTTTGCTCCAGCTCTTTCAAGCTAGGCGGTACCGTATAAGAGTGAAGCCTTACTTTAGAGCTCGCTTCATCGATCAAGTCGATTGCCTTGTCAGGCAGGAACCGATCGGGGATATACCGATCCGACAGCTTAACGGCTTCCTCGATAGCTTCATCGGTGATTTTTACCCGGTGATGCGCCTCATAACGGTCGCGCAGTCCGTGAAGGATTTGAATCGCTTCTTCCGGAGTCGGCTGATCCACCGTAATCGGCTGGAAGCGGCGCTCCAGAGCGGCATCCTTCTCGATGTATTTGCGGTACTCATCCAAAGTAGTGGCCCCGATGCACTGCAGTTCGCCGCGGGCCAAAGCCGGCTTCAGAATGTTAGAGGCATCGATCGCACCCTCTGCACCGCCGGCGCCGATCAAGGTATGCAGCTCATCAATGAAGAGAATGATGTTCCCTGCCTGGCGGATCTCATCCATGATCTTCTTCAGACGATCTTCAAATTCACCGCGGTATTTGGTGCCTGCCACGACAGAACCCATATCTAGCGTCATTACACGCTTATCTTTTAACGTTTCCGGAATTTCATTGTTGATGATCTTTTGGGCGAGGCCCTCGGCGATAGCCGTTTTACCTACACCTGGCTCCCCGATCAGAACAGGGTTGTTTTTGGTACGCCGGCTGAGAACCTGAATAACACGCTCGATTTCTTTGGAACGTCCGATAACCGGATCCAGGTTGCCTTCTTTGGCGATAGCCGTCAGATCTCTCGCGAGACTGTCCAGCGTAGGCGTATTGACATTGTTGCCGCTGCCGTGATTGCTCGAAACAACCTCGCTGCTTCCAAGAAGCTGCAGGACCTGCTGGCGGGCTTTGTTCAAGGAAATGCCCAGGTTGTTCAGCACGCGCGCCGCAACCCCTTCGCCTTCGCGGATAAGACCGAGCAGGATATGCTCCGTGCCTACATACGTATGGCCAAGCTTTCTGGCTTCGTCCATCGAAAGTTCAATGACCTTTTTGGCACGCGGTGTGTAAGCGATATTGGAGGGCTGCTCTTGTCCGCGGCCGATTAATGATTCGACCTCATCTTGAATTTTTTCAAGTCCGAGTCCGAGAGCCACCAGCGCTTTGGCCGCAATGCCTTCGCCTTCGCGAATAAGGCCCAGCAAGATATGCTCTGTACCTATATTGTTGTGACCCAGGCGTACTGCTTCTTCCTGTGCAAGGGAAAGAACTTTCTGTGCACGTTCCGTAAATCTTCCAAACATCATACTTAGCACCTCCATTGTAATTTCGAACGAAAGTCGTATAGTACCATTAAACGTTATGACACGGCTTGAATCGTTCCCTAATGATTTGGGCACGCCGGATATCCCGGTCGTCAGGAGATAACAGCTCCCCTGCTATTTGCTGCAAAAAGCCTGGTTGTGTCATCACGAGAAGCTCATTCATGGTGTGTGTGGGAACTTCCCCCACTAAATTAAGATCTATGCCAAGGCGGACATCGGATAGCCGCTGTGCCGCTTCCTTGGAATCGATAATCGAAGCGTGAGTCAGAATTCCGTATGACCGCATAACGCGGTCTGTTATACGTATTCGGGATTCCTGCATGAGTTGCCTTCTTGCGGCACGCTCGTGTTCGATAATCTGTTTGGCTACGCTATATAGATTATCAATGATTTCATCTTCGGACTGGCCGAGCGTAATTTGATTGGAAATCTGAAATAAATTTCCTAACGCTTCACTTCCTTCGCCATATAGACCCCGGACTGTCAGGCCAACCTGTGAAACCGCCGATAGAATTCGATTGATTTGCTGGGTCAAAACAAGAGCGGGCAGATGCATCATGACCGAAGCCCTTATACCGGTTCCCACATTCGTAGGACAGCTGGTCAAGTAACCGCGTCTTTCGTCAAAGCCGTAGTCGAGCTGGGATTCGAAAATATCGTCAATCTGGTTCGCCAGATCCCAGGCCTCTTTAATTTGGAATCCGGGACAAAGACATTGAATCCGAAGATGATCCTCTTCATTCACCATTATGCTGATAGATTCGTTGTCATTAAGGATAACGGCTCCGTTCCGCGATTCGGTTGCCAGATTCGGGCTGATCAGGTGTTTCTCTACCAAGATCCTCCGCTCCAATTCATTCAGTTCCGAGAGCGGTACATGCGTGAAGTCGCTGATCGTTTTTAAATCTTCATTGCCCAGTACAGCTGAAACTTTCTCAAGCACTTCCGCGGACTGCTGGTTCGTGGCCAACATCGGAAACGGATAATCCTGCAGATTCCGCGCTATACGGATGCGGCTGCTGATCACAATATCCGAATCGGGACCGTCCCCTTTCATCCATTCGCTTAATGCTTCCTTGACAAAATGTCTCAAAGAGGAACCCTCCTTTTCTCCAAGTTCAAAGGTTTGAGGCGGGCTTCGAAGTTAACTGCTGCCGGCTGACTTCTTATCGAGGTCGCGAATACGGTCTCGCAGTTGAGCCGCTTTCTCGAATTCTTCCTGTTCGATGTGCGTCTGAAGTTCTTTCTTGAGACGCTCCACCTCACGCTTCTGCTCGATCTCCTGTCCGGAGCGTTTCGGCACTTTGCCGACATGCTGCGTATTGCCGTGAACCCGCTTAAACAGAGGATCCAGTTTATCCTGAAAGCTTTCATAGCAGTGGCTGCAGCCGAAACGTCCCAGTTTGCTGAACTGTGAATACGTAAGTCCGCAGTGTTCGCATCTTATCGGACGCGCTTTGCTTGAGACCGTTCCGGAGGAAGGATCGAAGTCGAGCAGGCCCGAAAGCAGATTGTGAATGGAGAAACCTCCCGGCGTACCGGGGATTAGCTCCCCCTTTTCTTTGGCGCATGTTTCACAGAAGTGAAACTCTGTCTTCTCACCATTAACAATTTTCGTAAAATGAAGCGTTGCGGGCCGTTTGCCGCATTCTTGACAAAGCACGTCAACCCCTCCTTATTTGCTCAGTAAGGATATCAGCATCGCCTTTAAAATCCGGGCACGGACTTCGTCCCTCAAAGGAAGCTTAAACTGAAGCACATCCCGCGATATTGCCGCTTTAATGATGGCAGCTTCCCTCCGGCTGATCAACCGCCCTTCTTCCAGACGGTAAATCAATCCTTCGGCCGACGCTTGATCTATACTTTCACGAATGGTAGTCATGATGGTGTCCAGCAGTGAACCGTAGGCGTTTAATTCGATCTTCTGAATCCGGATATAACCTCCGCCTCCGCGCTTGCTTTCCACCACGTAGCCTTTTTCAAGGGTAAATCGTGTGCTGATGACATAATTGATCTGAGACGGCACACACTGAAATTGATCAGCGAGCTCGTTCCGCTGGATCTCAATGGACCCTTCGGGGCTTTGCTGCAGTATATGCTTTAAATATTGCTCGATAATCTCGGAAACATTACGCATCAATTCAGCCTCCCGTTGTTGAGAAGTAAATTGACTTTGACTTTCTTTGACCTTAACTCAATTATAATCATTTCCATATTACTTTGCAAGTACCTGATAACCAGTTAAGGCGAACTTCCTCTCTTTAGTTTTAACGCTATCCCGAAAAATATGCAAATACAGCAAAAAACCTCTATGAAATTAATTCATAGAGGTTTTAGTTGCTCCCTGAAAACTAGCAGCGAAACGTGCAATCGATCCATCCAAAGATCTTGTGGTGCATTCGTACGGCGGTTAGCCGAAGAGATGCTTCCGATGCGGCCTTTCCTGT
>NZ_JCAUAT010000011.1:0-63760 GCF_059692095.1 Paenibacillus sp. JT31N7 | reverse complement strand
GATGGCGGAAGGGAACCACGCGTACCCATCCCGAACACGACCGTTAAGCCTTCCAGCGCCGATGGTACTTGGACCGAAGGGTCCTGGGAGAGTAGGACGTTGCCAAGCACAAATAAAACCTTTTCGAACCCCAATTCGAAAAGGTTTTTTGTTGGTTAAAGATAAATTTAAAATAGCACGAGAAGAAGACCGGTCAAAGATAGAACCTCTGATCCGATCTTTTTTTTGTGCGGCACAGTTTCTAGCGCAGTGTGGTGTCGCAAGACGGTTACCACCCATCTCGATTTAATTTCCATTTCTAAAACATATAATTTCCATTTTTGAGACGCCTTTTTACCAATTTTATTTCCAGGGATTCTAATTCTCAAGCCACGAAGACCTATTGCTTGTAGCACGAAGTTTCATTAGCGCGAAGGCGCAGCCAGCCGATCTGATATTGTTTTCGGAACATCAAAAACATATAAAACCGTCCCCCTAAAATCCACAAATGCACAAACAAGATATTGGATAAGGCTGCAGCGCTGAGCCAAGGATACAGAAGCAATATACCGGCGAAACCCGAGATCAGCAGGTGCAGGTGAAGACGGACGAAAGACCGAAGCATCACGTACTGCGCAGGAATGTAGCCCGTCCAAAGATGAGCAAGCCGGAAAGACCAGCCTTGTGGCTCCGATTTTCTAACAAAATGAAGATACCCGCGGATTGCCAGCATATGAAGAAGTTGAACGAAAATATAGCCGAGACACAAAGAGAGCAGGCTGCCTGTAACCAGGGCTTTAACAGCCCATACCGCGGCAAACGCGTAATAAACGCCGAGCAGCAGGAGATGATGCGGAATTCGTCGAAGAAGGGTGTACGTGTAGATGATCGCATCGCTGGAAGTGTTTTTTTTCAAATTGGAAAGCCTCCGTATAAAGCATCGTTGTCCTAGTCAGTATCTCATAAGTAGGGTACTCTATCTATATCGGATATAAGGCCCAGATTTTTAAAGATTAAAGGCGAGAAAGCTCGCTGCAATGAGAGCTTTGCATACATGCAAAAGTGCCAAACCCCGTACATACGTGGAGCGAGGCCGAACGCGACGTGCTTGCAACCTTTCTTTTGTGTCTAAAAGAATCGTAAACCGGACATACTGCTAATAGGAAAAAAAGTAGAGGTGATCCGTATGGAAGACCCGGTTCTGGTGAAATGTATCGTGTGCGGAGAAGAAAAGCAGGAAGGCATTCAGATCGCTTCGGAATTTATCTGCGATGCTTGCGAGGCTGAAATTGTACGCACGGATGTGATGGATGTCAAATATTCTTTTTTTATCCGGCAGTTAAAACAGATTTTTTATAAGCAAAACGCCTGATATCGGGCGCCGAAAGATACTAACGATTGAAATATGCCTTGATTTTCAGGACGGCTGACAGGTATGCTTAATTTACTTCATGAATATAGGATTTCAAAGGATGCTTGGATATGCCAAATCGCGAAAACGCGCCCCTTTTCGAAAAAATGAGGGAGCATTATGAACGAAGACCGGCCAGTTTCCATGTACCCGGTCATAAATCAGGCAGGGGAGCGGACCGTGAGGCCGCTCCTTTTTTTGAGCCGCTGATGGCGCTCGATTATACTGAAATCAGCGGCCTGGACGATCTCCACCAACCCGAAGAGGCGATCCGCGAGGCGCAGGAGCTCGCGGCGGATTGTTTCGGGGCGGAGGAGACGTTTTTTCTCGTTGGCGGCAGTACGGCCGGCAACCTCGCCATGATCATGTCGCTGTGCGGGCCCGGCGACATTCTTCTCGTGCAGCGCAACGCCCACAAATCCGTGCTTCACGGATTGATGCTGGCTGGCGCGCACGCGGTGTTTATTTCCCCACAGGCCGACGGGGAAAGCGGTATACCCGCCTCCGTCAGGCTGAGCGACGTCGAAGACGCGCTCTCCCTGTATCCGGAGGCGAAGGGGCTGCTGCTGACCAATCCGAACTATTACGGAATGGGAGTGAATTTGCGCCCCTATGCCGATCTGATGCACAGGCACGGCCTGCCGCTGCTGGTGGACGAGGCTCACGGGGCGCATTACGGCTTTCATCCGGCACTGCCGGAGTCCGCGCTTGCTTGCGGCGCCGATGCCGTGGTCCAATCCACCCACAAAATGCTTACGGCGATGACGATGGGGGCGATGCTTCATCTTCAGCATGACCGGCTGGACCGGGAGAGAATACGCATGCTGCTTGCGATGCTGCAAAGCTCCAGCCCGTCTTATCCGATCATGGCTTCTCTTGATCTAGCGAGGAGACAGGTTCACCTCCAAGGCGAAAGCCGGATTGAAGAAGGGTTAAAAGCCGTGCAAAGACTTCGTGACGGGCTGGAGGACATATATGGTTTTAGACAGTTAAAACATCATTCGGAACATGCCGCATACGAGTATCTGGATCCGTTCAAGGTGACGATATACGACGGGACGGGAACATTGAGCGGCTCCGAGCTGCAAGGTCTTTTAGAAGAAGCCGGATGCTTTGTTGAGCTTGCTGCGGATAAAGCCGTTCTGCTTCTGTTGACGCCTGCCTCGACAATTGGAGATGCGGAGAGAGCGTTGGGAGCCTGTGGAGCCATTTCCAAGGAATACTTGACAAATAAGCAGGAACTTCCGGGCATCAGCCCGAATAGTATGTATAAGCCTCTTCTTAACTCCGTTTCCAAGCCCGTTCCCATGAACATACCCGTTATCCGAGACAGGAAGAACAGCGTACAGGACTCTGTATGCGTCATGCCGGTTGAGAGTTCCGCCGGAAGAAGATCCGCTGAGATGGTGATCCCATATCCGCCCGGAATTCCTTTGCTGTATCCTGGAGAGCTTATTCAAGAGGATACGGCGGCCGAGCTTAAGCGGCTGGCCGATTCGGGAGCGAGATTTCATGGAAGTCGGGAGGCGGCGAAGGGCTGCCTGAAGGTTCTGACGGATACTCCGGAGGATACCCGTATAAGCAACATAGAATAACTTCCGGCCGGAAGGTTGGTTTCGTTTTTATTTTTAGGAGGGTAATGTGAAAGAACTATTTCTTACATTCGAGGGGCCTGACGGATCGGGTAAAACGACGCAGCTGCGGAGACTGGCCGAATCGCTGCAGGCGCTCGGATATGATACAGTCGTGACGCGGGAGCCGGGAGGCACACCGATCAGCGATCACATACGCAGTCTTGTTCTTACGCCGGATTACAAGGAGATGGCGGATCATACGGAGGTGCTGCTCTATGCCGCATCGCGTGCCCAGCATGTCCGGGAATTTATCGTACCGGCGCTGAAAGCGAACCGTATCGTGCTCTGCGACCGTTTTGTCGATGCGAGCCTGGCTTATCAGGCCTATGGACTTGGAATCCGCTTCGATGAGGTGGCGGCCATTAACCGTTTCGCGACCGGCGGCCTGGAGCCTACGCGTACGTACTTACTGGATGTTCCGGTGGAAACGAGCCGCCGCAGGCTGTTGGCAAGGACCCAGTCAGCCGGCGGAGAAGGCCTTGACCGGATTGAACAGAAGGGCGAGGCGTATCACACCCGTGTGCGGGAAGGGTTTATGAAGATCCTGGAACAAAATCCGGAACGGATTTGTCTGATTGACGCAGACCGCACCCAGGATGAAATTGCCTGTGATATTTTGCAGGATTGTAAACAACTGTTAGATCGTGTCTTTTTTCCAAAGCCTGAGGTATAATGAAAGAGGGGGATCTGCGATGAAACTCGTAATCGCCGTTGTTCAAGACAAAGACAGCAATCGTCTTTCCAATGCTTTGATCAAGGAAGGGTTCCGTGCAACCAAGTTGGCCAGCACCGGCGGTTTTCTGCGTGCGGGCAACACAACGTTCATGATCGGTATCGAGGATGAGCGGGTTCCGGAAGTTTTCAAAGTGATCAAGGCTAACTGCAAAGTCCGTGATCAGCTTGTGACGCCGGTATCGCCGATGGGCGGTACGACAGATTCATATATTCCGTTCCCGGTTGAAGTTCAGGTCGGCGGTGCCGCCGTATTTCTGCTTCCGGTCGAACGTTTTGAGCACTTCTAAACCGGCAGGAACCGACCGACGGAACCCGCCAATACGCAACAAAAGGGGAGCATGAAGCTTGAAAATCAACCCGGGGTGGCAGCCGATCGGTAAGAACGTAAAGGTCCCTGAAACGGCGCCGACTCTTCAATCGCCTCCCAAAGACTTTTCCGCCTTTATGCTCAAGCATGATGAGAAGGTCACCATGGAGCAGCTTAACCGGATGCTTCAGCAGATCGGGCTCCAGGGTGACCGTCTTTCCAGATCCATGACACTGCGGGAGCTCCGGCAGTACAAGCTGCTGATCAAGCAGTTTCTGGAGGAAACGGCCCGTCAGGGCGTCGGCTTGCGCGAAACTCGCGGATGGGACAGGAGAGGCCGGACGAAGAGATACAAGCTGCTGGAGGAAGTAGACGGCGCTCTGCTCAGCATGGCGGACGATCTGCTTGAAACCGAGCAGGGACGGCTGGAAATTTTGCAGCGAATAGGCGAAATACGAGGCATGCTGATCCACTTTTTATTTTAAAGACAGTGGAGAATATACAAAATGTCTTTTCAAACGATCCCAGGCCAGGAAACGGCCAAGCGCATATTGCAAAGCGGCTTGCGGCAGGATAAAATATCGCACGCTTATATATTTAGCGGCCCGGTAGGTACAGGGAGGAAGCAAACGGCCCTTATGCTAGCGAAAGCCATCTACTGCACCAACCTCAAGGATGACGCCTGCGGGGAATGTCTGGAATGCAGGAAGGTCGAGCATGGCAATCATCCGGATCTTTACCGAATTGAGCCTGACGGGGCTTCCATCAAGATCGATCAAATACGTGAACTGCAGAAGCAGTTTGCCTACCGTTCCGCAGGTTCAGGCACGAAGTTTTATATTCTGAACCAAGCGGAGAAAATGACCGTTCAGGCTGCCAACAGTCTGCTTAAGTTTTTGGAAGAACCGAACTCGAAAGTCGTTGCGGTACTCATTACCGAGAACGGACATGCTCTGCTGCCGACCATCCAGTCCCGGTCTCAATGGATTTCTTTCACACCCATGCCGCGGGCCGAGATGGCGAGAGTGCTGCTGGAAGAAGGTCATCCCGCTGCGCTGGTGCAGCCTGCCATTCATCTGACGGCCGGCATACAGGCGGCCAAAGAAATGATTCAGACAAATGGGTTTGCCGAAATCCGCAGCACAATGATACAATTGTTGAGGGAAACGCTGACACGTTATCCGTCTTCCTTTGTTACGCTGCAGCAGAAGTGGATCAAAGCCGGGCTGGCCGATCATACGGCTCTGCTTTTCGATCTCATGATTTTATGGTTGAAAGACATGGTTTCCCTGCGAATCGGTCGCAAGGAGAATTTCGTATATATCGACCAGATGGACTGGATGGGTCCGCTGTCGTTCAAGAGGGAAACCGGAGAATGGGTGCGTTTACTGGCCCGGGCGGTTGAACTTCAAAAACGGCTGCGCTTCAATGCCAATCCGCAGCTGGTCGTCGAGAAAATGCTAGTGGACATACAGGGGGTGTAACATGTATTCCGTCGTAGGTGTCCGCTTCAAAAAGGCGGGCAAGGTGTATTATTTTGATCCCATTGACCTTCCTGTGGAACAAGAGAACGCCGTAATCGTTGAAACCGCTAGAGGCATCGAATATGGTAGAGTGGTCATCGGAAAGAAAACCGTTCAAGAGAACGATGTTGTCCTTCCGCTCAAGAAAGTCATCCGGATTGCGAATCCGACTGATGCCCAGCTTGTTGAAGAGAACAAGAAAGCGGCCAAAGATGCTTTCGGGATATGTTTGAATAAAATCAAGGATCATCAGCTCAAAATGAAGCTGGTGGACGTGGAATATACATTTGACCGCAACAAAATAATTTTTTATTTTACGGCTGAGGGAAGGGTCGACTTCCGGGAGCTGGTTAAGGACCTGGCGAGCATTTTCAGAACGCGTATCGAACTCCGCCAAATCGGAGTACGGGATGAAGCCAAAATGCTGGGCGGTATCGGACCATGCGGCAGAATCTTGTGCTGTTCCTCCTTCCTGGGGGATTTTGAACCGGTGTCGATTAAGATGGCCAAGGACCAGAACCTGTCGCTGAATCCGACCAAAATTTCGGGATTATGCGGCCGGCTTATGTGCTGCTTGAAGTTCGAGCATGACAACTACGAAAGCGCCAAAGACAGCGTGCCTTCCGTAGGAACTTATGTGATTACCTCACTCGGCAACGGCAAGGTGCTTTCACTGAATATGAACGAAAAAACTTGCAAGGTTCAGCTGTACGATATCGGCAAAATAATGGATCTTCCTTTTGACGATGTAGCGGAGCAAGACTAGTTAACGGATGCGGGAAGCGTTACTTGAGGTGAGACAGTGGAGAAACATGAAATGTTTGCGCAAATCGACGGTTTGGAAGAACAGATCGGAAAAGCATACGCGGAGCTTGGCGATTTGAAGAAAACCATCATTTCTTTGCTTGAGGATAATCAAAGGCTGATGATGGAAAATCAACAGCTTCGCAAATTGCTGAAGCAGGGGGATGCCGAGGAGACGGACTCCCAACCGGAGAAAGGCGTTGAGCCTGTAATCGGAGAGGGGTACGACAACCTGGCCCGTCTGTATTATGAAGGCTTCCATATCTGCAATGTCTATTACGGACACCTGCGGACGGAAGGAGACTGTTTGTTCTGCCTGTCTTTCTTAAATAAATAACGTAAGCCGTAGGGAATTTTTTCTCTACGGTTTTTTCCATATGGGAAATCCGGTTAAAATAAAGGAGGAGTCCGCGTGCAGGTTGCACTGCGTGAATCGGAGCGGATCGACGATCTGCTGACACATGATTTGAAAATCATTCAAAGCGAAGAGGTATTTGCTTTTTCTTTGGATGCGGTTTTATTGGCAAGGTTCTGCACGGTGCCTCCACGGGGCAAAATTGTGGATCTGTGCTCAGGCAACGGAGTGATTCCCCTTCTGTTGTCTACGAGGACATCCGCGGCCGAGATCTGGGGCGTCGAAATCCAGGAGCGCTTGGCAGGTATGGGGATGCGCAATATTGAGCTGAACGGTTTGCAGGAAAGGCTTCACATGGTACATGCTGATCTCAAGCAGATTCACCGGACGCTGGGAGCTTCACAGTATGATCTGGTGACGGTCAATCCGCCCTATTTGCCGGTCCCGGCAGGCGAACAAAACCGCAACGAACATGTAGCTGCCGCAAGGCACGAGCTTTTCTGTACCCTGGAGGATGTGGTAGCGGCTTCCGCTAAACTGCTCAAAGCCGGAGGCAAGATGGCCATGGTACACCGGCCGAACCGGCTGGTCGATATTTGTACATTAATGAGACAGTACCGCGTCGAGCCCAAAAGAGTCCGTTTTGTCCATCCGCGGCAGGGGGAAGAGGCGATGATGGTACTGATCGAAGGCATCCGTGACGGCAAAGCGGATATGCGAACCCTTCCGCCGCTCTTCGTTCACGAGGAGGGCGGACGGTACTGCGGCGAACTTCATGCCGTATTCTACGGGGAGAAGAGTGAGCTGGAAGCAGGCGGGCAAAAGAGCCCGGAAAACGAAAGAAACCGAGGATAATCCGTCATGAATTTTAACATACAGCGAAGCTATATAATGAAGAAAGACGATCTGCGCACAATCGGGAAGGAGGGGGATACGGCGCATACAGCGGAGAATGTGAAGGATCAAGCGGCGTTAGAACCGGAAAATTCACTGATTACGGAAAGTCAGGCCGGTGCTGAAACGCTCCACAAAGAACCGTACGGCCATAAGGCCATCTCATCTCCACCGGAAGAGATTCAGGGGAGGGGCCGCAGCCGTAAAACGGAGAAGTCGGCCGGCACGGGAATGCTTTATCTGGTCGGCACTCCGATCGGTAATCTCGAAGACATGACCTACCGGGCCGTCCGCATCCTCAAGGAAGCGGACCTTATCGCCGCGGAGGATACACGCCAGACCCGCAAACTGCTGACTCACTTCGACATTTCCGGAAGACTCGTCAGCTATCACGAGCACAACAAGCAGGCGAGCGGCCCGGAGCTGGTCCGGCTCATGAGCGAGGGGCAGACCATCGCGCTGGTCAGCGATGCGGGGCTGCCCGCCATCTCCGATCCCGGGCACGATTTGGTCCGGCTGGCAATTGAAGCCGGAGTTACGGTCGTGCCGATCCCGGGAGCGAACGCGGCCTTGTCGGCCCTTATCGCCTCTGGGCTGCCTACCGATGAATTCACCTTCATCGGGTTCCTGCCGCGCGATAAGAAAGATCAGCAGCGGGAGCTGGCGAGGCTGGCGCCCGCGCAGGGCACGCTGCTGTTTTACGAATCCCCCCATCGGGTTGTCCGTACGCTCGAGCAGATGCTCGAATCATGGGGGGATCGGGAGATCTGCCTGGCGCGCGAATTGACGAAGCGCTATGAGGAATTCGGACGCGGCCGGATCAGCGGGGCGCTGGCCCATCTCGGCGAGCATCCGCCTCAGGGCGAGTACGTCGTCCTCGTGGAGGGACGCAGCGCGGCCGAAACGGCGGAGGCGGAAGCCGCGTGGTGGAAGGAGCTTTCGCTGGAGGCACATGCCGCCCATTACATGGAGCAGGGGCTTAACAAGAAGGAAGCGATCAAAAAGACCGCTTCCGACCGAGGCCTGCCGAAGCGGGATGTCTACAACGAGCTGCTTCGGAATTAATCTTCCGGCGGCAGGGAAATCATGCTGGGGATCGGGGGACTGATTGTTGGTCACCGTCGTGTGACGCTGCACCCAGCGCCGGAAGCGCGCGGTGTGTAATCTTCCGGCAGGGCGCGTTCTCGCCTGAGCAATAAGGAACACGCGGATAGGGCAGAGCCGATCTCAGGATTTCCGCTTCCGGAGCCTCAAATGGAGCTAAGGTGGATAAGCGGCTGTTAGTCTGGGCGGCTTCATCCACGTCGAGTGAACGCTTGCTGCTCGGCGGAGCATTCTATGCAGAGGCGCTGGGGCACTTTCAGCGGCTCCTGTTTCCCTCAAGTTCCGGGCGGGTCGTATACTCGTATCTGCAGAAAACTTTTCTACATCTCCGGACATAAAAAAATGTCCCTAATCCATGGCAGTGGTCTGCCGGGATCAGAGACGTAGAGGAGATATGAAAAAGGTTAGAATTACCAATGGGAACTTTGCTAGTTCTTATTATATACTATTTTTCTTACTTTGTCACAGGTATTGGCATTTCATTTAAACATTCGTGACAAACAATTTTTCCTTTGAAATAAGTCACATTTTCAGCGTTGCCGCAGAAGATACAAGCAGGCTCATATTTCTTGAGCATGATGCGCTCGCCGTCTACATAAATCTCCAGCGCGTCTTTTTCACCGATACCAAGTGTACGGCGAAGTTCGATTGGAATAACGACACGCCCCAATTCGTCAACTTTTCTTACAATACCTGTGGATTTCATCATATATAAAAGCTCCTTCCAATCTACTGAAATAATTAATCGTCATTATTCGACATAGTTTTCGATATTTATGATACCAAGCATTCCCAAAATAGTCAACCCAAAATTGGTCTCTAATTGCAGTTTTTATATTTAATGAATTCTTTATGAATTGCCGAATTCCTCCTTAACCCTTAAAAATAAGTGGATCCTTTGCAGTTAACCGCTTTCTTTCCAACTGACAATTGTTTTATTTTTGTGACAAGTACCTCTTGGTTTGGAAAATGGCCAGTAACATTATTCGACAAATTCCTTGTTTAAATGGTCAAATAGTCGGCTTTTATGTCGAAAAGGAGGCGGAAAAATGATAGAAGAAAAAGTTTTTAAAGACCCTGTCCATAAATATATTTATGTGCAGGACCGTACGGTATGGGACCTCATCAACACCAGGGAATTTCAGCGGCTGCGGCGTATCCGCCAACTGGGTACTTCGTTCCTGACCTTTCACGGCGCGGAGCACAGCCGTTTTTCTCACTCGCTCGGCGTTTACGAGATTACGAGAAAGATTATTTCTCAGTTTGAAAGAAATTCGTATGCCGACTGGCCCGAAGAGGAAAGGCTCCTTTGTTTATGCGCCGCCCTGCTGCATGATGTCGGTCACGGCCCCTTTTCCCACTCTATAGAAAAAGTATTCGGAACGAATCACGAAAATTGGTCCTGTCGGATCATTTTGGGTGACAGTGAAGTGAATCAGGTGCTTTCCAGAGTCTCTCCGACGTTTGCTCATGACGTCGCCGGTGTCATTTGCAAAACGTATCGCAAGGAGATTGTAACGAGTCTCGTCTCGTCCCAGCTCGATGCCGACCGGATGGATTATTTGCTGCGGGATGCGTATTTTACGGGTGTTAATTACGGAACTTTCGATCTGGAGCGTATTTTGAGGGTAGTCCGGCCTTATAAAGGGAAAATTGTCGTAAAAGAGAGCGGGATGCATGCTGTTGAAGATTATTTAATGTCCCGTTATCAGATGTACTGGCAGGTTTATTTTCATCCGGTTACCCGGAGTGCGGAAATTTTGCTGGGGAAAGTTCTGGAGTGCGCCAAAGCGCTGTTCGAAGACGACTACTCGTTTAAATTTATGCCGGAGCCCATCCTTCATCTTTTCCAAGGAAAATTGTCTTTGGAGGATTATTTCCTCCTGGACGAATCTTTGATGCAGACGGTTCTCATGTATTGGAGTATGGAAAAAGACCCCGTGCTGGCTGATTTGTCCGGCCGTTTTCTGCACCGCCGTTTGTTCAAATTCTCGGCCGTGGAAGAATGGGACAAAGAGCTCCTGACGGAATTCCGCGACGCTCTGGAGGAAGCCGGGTTTGATGCGGATTATTACCTGGAGCTGGATTTCCCGTCGGACCAGTCGTATGACGTTTACCGGCCCGATACCGGCAAGGAAGACAAACAGCCCATTCTGCTGCTTGACGGCCAGGACAAACTGACGGAAATTTCGGCGCGCTCCGAAATCGTCAAATCGATCTCGGGCATTCACATGGGGCAGCACCGTATTTATTATCCCGCCGAATTGTTTGAAAGAGAGGGTGGCAAGGTTGCGGCCCTCCGTAGGAAGCTGTTCAACGCCTAATTCAAAAAACAGACGAAATAAAAGGAGTTCCCGTTATGCTGACCGATACTCATACTCATATGAACAATGAAGCTTTCGATGAAGACCGCGATGAAGCTATCCAAAGGGCGTGGGATAATGGAGTAACCCGGATTGTTAACGTAGGGTTCAACCGCGAAACCATTCCTTCTTCCATCGAGCTTGCCGAGAAGTACGATTTTATATGGACGACTGTAGGCTGGCACCCGACAGATGCCATTGATATGCAGCCGGGCGACCTTGAATGGATCGAAGAACTGTGCAGGCACGAGAAAGTAGTGGCGATCGGGGAGATCGGGCTGGACTATCACTGGGATACGTCCCCGAAAGATGTGCAGGCAAAAGTGTTCCGCGAGCAGATCCGCCTTGCACGAAAGGTCGGGCTCCCGATCGTGATCCATAACCGCGAGGCTCATCAAGATATCGTCGATATCCTGAAAGAAGAAAAAGCCGCCGAAGTCGGCGGCATTATGCACTGCTATTCCGGCAGCTGGGAAACGGCGAAGAAGTGTCTGGATATGAATTTTCATATTTCCTTCGGCGGGCCCATTACGTTCAAAAACGCCAAGCAGCCCAAGGAAGTCCTCAAGCAGGTGCCGCTTGACCGCCTGCTTATCGAAACGGATGCGCCTTATTTGACGCCGCATCCGTTCCGGGGCAAGCGCAACGAGACGTCCTATGTGCGTCTCGTTGCGGAAGCGGCCGCCGAGCTGCGCGGCATGAGCCTCGAGGAACTCGCCAAGGTGACGACGGACAATGCCGTGCGCCTACTCGGCCTCAAATGAAGCGGTAAATTTCCGCTTCATTACCGTGGCGCAAAGCACGAGGCCAAGCGCGAGGCCCGCGAGCGGAGCGGTTGCATAGACGCCCGCTCCGCTTAACAGCATCAGCAGGGTAAAAACGAACCCCTGCAGGATGAAAGCGGCGCTGATGATCCGCACCACGGCGTCCACTTTCCGGCGGGGATCTACCGGATAAGTCTGCAGCCAGAACGTGTAGCGGTGCGATTGTTCCAGCGAAGTAAGCTGGATCACCGAGATGAACATGGCCACGAGGCAGACGGCGGCGGCAACCTGTGCGGATTGAACGGCCGCGGCCGCCAGACCGGCGACAAGCGTGATCCGGACGACGATGCCGAGCAGCTCCGAACGGACAAACGTCTTCGTGAAGAGATACAGATAAAGAGATGAAGACCGGAACGAATACCGGTCCGCAATGCCCGCCAGCCATCGTCTCTGTTTTACCCGCACAGGTAGCTGGGGCACATCGGCGAAGCCGCTAAAAAACAAGTACAGCCGGTACTGCTGCTTGCGCTCGTTGTCGATGAGATAATCCCAGGCGACGCCGATTGCCCGCCGTCCGGGCCCAAGCCTGTACACGGCTATCCAGACGGCAAGTCCAGTCAATAGAACGATCCCGCCCGGAAGCGGACCCGTTCCGAACAAGGCGAATACGACGGCTGCGCTTAAGATCCAGCGGTAACCCGCCGAGACCAGACGCCATCCGGGAGATGAAAAACGGCCTTCCTGCCACGATCCGAGCAGGTTGGCTATTTTTATTAGAAGAACAAAAATCGCCATCAGCCACAAAGGCTGTCCTTCCGTACCCGTGCAGTGTTTGTACAAAGGCCAAATAATCAGCATCAGAATGAGGGAGCGTGCGGCCTGGATCCCTAAACTGTAGCGGAAGGCCGCCCGGAAGAACACGTTCATAACGGGTTCCAGCGGAAGCAGAAACACCCGGTCCGCATTCCTTAGGAGCGTGCGCACAGAGCCGGCTGCAAGAGCCGGAACGAGCACGAGCAGAACGATCCAGATATAGGGAAAAGATGTCGGAAGCTGTTGAAGTATTTTTGCGTAATAATAAGAAGAAACGATAAAAATCAGGAAAAGAAAACCGAAAAACTGGCTTCTTGCGACATAAGCCCAGTAGCGGGACGTTTCCTGCCGGTAATGGTCGAATCTCCGCTTCCACAGCTGCCGGACTGCTGCGGCCGTACCGTCTCTGTGAACGGCTGCTTCGTGGTTCATGCCGGATTCCTCCGCACCAGCTCATAGAACAGCTCGTCAAGCGTCGCATCGGACAGCCCGGTTTGTTGTCTCAGTTCCTCCAGCGTGCCTTGGGCAAGAATCCGTCCCTGATGGAGAACGACGAACCGGTCGCAGTATCTTTCGATCGTGGCGAGGATGTGAGAACAGATCAGGAAGCTGGCGCCCCGGCTCTTGAAGTCCGCCATAATGTCGAGAAGAGAACGCATCGCCAGCGGGTCAAGGCCCAGGAACGGCTCGTCAATGACATAAAGCGCGGGCTCGACAAGAAACGCATTCATGATCATGACTTTCTGCTTCATCCCTTTGGAAAGCTGGCCCGGGAAGCTTTTGCGCTTAGGCTCCATCTGGAACTCGCTCATTAGGCGGCCGGAACGTTCCTGGTACACTTCCTTCGGAATATCGTAAGCCATCGCCGTCAGTTCCAAATGCTCTTCAATCGTGAGATCGTCGTACAATTCGGGAGACTCCGGTACGAAAGAATACGAGGACCGGTATCCCAGCGGGTCTTCTTCCAGGGTCCGGTTACGGATGCGGACGCTGCCTTCCTGGGGCTTCAGGAGCCCGAGGATGTGTTTGATGGTCGTGCTTTTTCCCGCTCCGTTGAGTCCGATCAGACCCACCATTTCACCTTGTCCGACTGTAATATCGAGATCGCGGAGAATCGGTTTTCCGGGCAGATAGCCTCCGCTGAGACGGGAGATGTGAAGAATTGGATCCATGCCTTCACCTGCTTTTCTTCAATCGGTTATTGCGGCTTTCGGCCATTTCGGGCTGATTGCCGTATCTTTTATTATAGTCAAAAAATGCCTGGAAGCCCAATGCCCAAGCGGAACGGCGGAAATGGAGGAAACTAGGAGTGAGATAACGGGAGAAAAAAGGAGAACGACTGCAAGATAATTAGATAAATGCCGTTGGTTTGGTTAAATTTGCTTATTTTTAAGGAATATGACCCCTTTACAGGTTGGATATTTGAGCGTAATATACTTTCATGATAACTTAATAAACGCCAAGTTTTAACGCTGAGTTTCCGTAAAAGGAAAACGGGGGAACCGCTGTCAAGGTCGGAACAGTTTTGGGCCGATACAACAGGAAACAATTTGGGGTGAATCTCAATGGCAGGTGCAGGCAGCACCGCCGGCGAGTAGGGCAGCTCTCACGGCCCGAATCCGTCAGCTAACCTCGTAAGCGTACCGGGAGAGATAACCAACTGTCGTGTCATTCTGTTTAGTCGCGCTCACACACAGGCCACCGGGAAGCTTTCTCTTTCCGATGGCCTTTTTTGTTCCATATCGGACGGGTATCCGACCCGCATACAGGTAAACATCAAGCGGAGGTGGTGCAGACCCCGTGAGACTGAGAGCAACCGGTCAGCCGGCGGGAAAGTAGCCAATTGCAAGGGTTCCGTTAGGAACCACCAAATAAACCTAAGTCGCGTCCAATCATCATGCGTATCACAGAGGCGAGGCTTTGAAGGAGGACCGAAGAAGTGGGCAATATCTCGCAACCAGAGACCCATGTTAAGCGATCATCCAGCATGTCCTTCGCATTGCGATGGAAGCATGAAAACTTGCGTATGATCATCCTTGCAGCTATCATTTCATTCGCTTTGACTTTCATGTTTTTGGTGTTGTTATACGGTACGGCTGGTAAAAGCGTATCATTGGTGGTAAACGGACGAGAAACCGTTGTGGAAACAAGACAATGGGTCCTGCAACGCCTACTGGATGAACAAGCCATTACAATCGGTGAGCACGATCAGATATCTATGCCGCTGGACGGCAAGATTCAAGACGGTCAGAAGATTGTCATCGATCATGCATCACCCGTGCAGCTAACTGCCGACGGGCAGACACAAACTGTGCATACCACTGCGAAAACGGTAGATGAAGTTCTGCAAGATTCAAATATTTCGCTGGGAGAGCACGACAAAGTGACTCCGGCCAAAGACACGGAGCTTTCAGCCAATGCGGCTATCGAAGTTGTCCGGGTGAAGAAAGAAACGGAAGAAATTTCGGAGCCCATCGCATTCAGTGTGGTCAAGAAATCCAATGAGGATCTGCTGAAAGGCAAAGAGCAGGTCGTACAGGAAGGCCAGGAAGGCGTATTGGTCAAAAAGAAAGAGAAGATTTTCGAAAACGGAAAACTCGTATCCGAGCAGGTTATCGATCAAGCAGTCAAAAACGCCAGTGTGGATAAGATTGTGGCTGTAGGCACAAAAAATCCGGTCGTTACGGTGGCAGCCGCATCCGAACCGGTTAAGCCTAAGCAGGTAACTAAAGCAGGTACCGACATAGACGCGAAGAAAATATTAAAGAACGTTACCTTGACCGCATACTCTTCCCAAGAGCCGGGCGTTGGTAACCGGACCGCCAGTGGAACGAAACCAGTGCAAGGCCAGACGATTGCCGTAGATACATCAGTCGTGCCGTTAGGCTGGTGGGTGTACATTGAAGGCATCGGATACCGCCGTGCAGAAGATACGGGCGGTGCTATTAAAGGCCAGAAAATGGACGTATATTTCGACAGCATGAGTTATGCCAAGACTTTCGGTGTGAAACGGGGATATACCGTTTATGTCATCGGTCCGAATAAACCGACACAAGATTAGGATAACATGTTACCTGAAACGAAGATTTACAAACCGGTAACAAACTGTATGCAAAAAGAAGAGGGACACCCTCTTCTTTTTGTGCGCTTAAGAGAGGATAAAGAAGATGATCAAAGAAATCATTGTTGTCGAAGGAAAAGACGATACTACCGCCATCAAGCGGGCGGTTGAAGCGGATACGATCGAAACGGGAGGATCGGCAATCAACCGGGCCATTCTGGACCGCATCCGGCTGGCCCAGGAGCGCCGAGGGGTCATTGTCTTCACGGATCCGGATCATGCGGGAGAGCGCATCCGTAAAATCATTTCAGGCAAGGTCCCCGGCTGCAAGCACGCTTTTCTTCCCCAGGAACTTGCGGAGAAGCGCGGCGACATCGGAGTCGAGAACGCGACACCGGAGGCTATACGGTCCGCTCTGGCGAACGTAAAGACCGAATATGAAGGTGTCGTGTCTTTGCTGACATGGGAAGATCTGATTGCCGCCGGCCTCGTTGTTCATCCCGATGCCGCGGCCAGACGGCTGGAAGTAGGAAAAAAGCTCGGAATCGGGTATTGTAATGGTAAGCAGTTTTACAAGCGCTGCGCCGCTTTTCAAATTTCCCGGGAAGAGTTCGAGGCTGCCATAGAGCAGCTGGACCGTCCGGATCAATAATTTACGTACAGGCAGCTTTCGTCAGGAACGGAAGTTTGGAGGATGACTATGAACTTAAATGAACAAGGCAGCGGCCCGTCCTTTGCTTCTGAAGATGTGGCAACGCCCAAACGCACCAAAGATATTCTAAACCGGCACAATCTGGTGCTCAAAAAAAGTCTGGGACAGAACTTTCTTACGGACGGCAACATTCTGCGCAATATCATTTCCGCGGCGGAGCTTACTCCCGAGAAGGGGGCGCTGGAGATCGGGCCCGGAATCGGCGCTCTGACCCAGCAGCTGGCGAAGGAAGCCGGCCGCGTCGTCGCAGTGGAGATCGACCAGCGTCTGCTCCCCATCCTGCGGGAGACGCTGACGCCCTATCCGACGGCCGAGGTCGTCCACGGCGACGTGTTGAAGCTCGATCTGAGGCAGCTGATCGAGGAGAAATTCTCCGGCTTGTCCGGAATCAGTGTCGTCGCCAACCTTCCGTATTACATCACGACGCCGATCATCATGAAGCTGCTCGAAGAGAAGCTTCCGCTCGAAAACATCGTCGTGATGATCCAGAAGGAAGTGGCGGACCGGATGGCGGCCAAGCCGGGCGGCAAGGAGTACGGCAGCCTCAGCATCGCCGTACAATTCTATTGCGAAGCGGAACTGGTTACGATCGTTCCGCGTACCGTTTTCGTGCCACAGCCCAACGTGGACTCGGCTGTGATCCGCCTGCGTCTGCGCAAAGGGCCTCCAGTCGAAGTGGCGGACGAAGACTTCTTCTTCGAGGTGGTACAAGCCAGCTTTGCGCAGCGGCGCAAAACGATCTATAACAACCTCGGAGCCCGGTTCTTCTCCAAAGAGAACAAGCGCGATTTGGAGGCTCTTCTGCTGGAGGCGGGCATCGAGCCCAGCCGCCGCGGCGAAACGCTCAGCATGGAGGAATACGGCCGCGTAACGGAAGCTCTGCGGAACTGCCCGACCTGCAGCAAATAAAGCGGGCTAATCACCAATTGCCCATCCCTGCCATACGATAGGCTTAGGAGGGGATGGCTTCATGAGGCAAGGCGATCTGGCGACCCGCAAATCCTACGGCAACGATATCATTTTTCGAATCCAGGAGATCGATACGACAAGGGCGATTCTTCGGGGCGTCGATTTTCGCCTGCTGGCGGACGCTCCCATTGCTGATCTATCCCGCATAACGGTCGCCCGCGATTCGGATTTTCCCAGAGTGAATTTGCCCAGGGTAGGCGAGACAATCCGCAGCATCCGCCAGTTTCGTCAGGAGCTGTATCAGCTCAACGATGATCTGGTGCGCAATAAGCTGCCCGAGAATACGCAATATTTCGAGATGCCGGGTAAAGTCCTGCATCTGGACGGCGATCCGAACTATCTGCGCAAAAGCATGAATCTGTACGGGGAGCTCCGCATTCCCGCGGAGGGCTTCTATGTAAACGAATCTCAGATGGCCGTCACCCTGCAGCGGCTCCTTCCGCAGGTAAAGCCCGATATCGTCGTTGTCACGGGACACGACGGACTGCTGAAAAACAGAAAGAAGCTGGACGTACACCAGCTCGACAGCTATAAAAACTCGCTTCATTTCGTCAGAGCCGTCCAAGTTGCGCGGCAGTACCAGAACAACCGCGATGCGCTGACGATCGTGGCGGGGGCCTGCCAGTCCCACTTCGAGGCGCTGCTGCAGGCCGGAGCGAATTTTGCAAGCTCTCCGGCCCGGGTGCTCATTCATGCGCTGGATCCCCTATGTATAGCGGCCAAAGCGTCCTACACATCGATTCGGGACACCGTGTCCATGGCCGATCTGGCCAGCGTTACGGTAACGGGGCTGGACGGCGTCGGCGGCATTGAGACCAGGGGGAGCTACCGGATGGGTGTGCCCAGGCTTGTGAACCTGACTGCGGAAGCCACCGTATAAGCTTCTGGCAGGGCGGCTAATGAAGCCGAGGGCGGGAAGCGGTGCCCTAAGGCCTGCGGAATAAAGATGCGGCTTTAGCACCTGCATGGCGTTTAAAAATAAGCGTACAGAACCATGTATCTTGGATACAAGGGGCTGTGCGCTTTTTTATATGATTTGGTTTAGGCCAGAGAAGTTGGGTCTGTAACGAACCGGCGGACCTTAGGAAAAGGCAGTGGTGCATAATTCTGCAGATTTTGACAAAAGCTATGCCTGTGAAAAGAAATAAAATTAGGATTTTATACCGTTGACAACGTATTTGTCTGGCTGATATAATATTTGGCTTGTTTGACAAACATGCTGTTTTGAGGTATAATAAACAGAGAAAGAGGTGGTAGATCACAATGGCTAAAAATGCGCTGTTGGAAATCAAACGCAGTCTTGAGCCTCATGTTGGACAGAAAATCATGTTGAAAGCAAATGGCGGCCGTCGGAAAACCATTGAGCGTTTCGGTGTTTTGGAAGAAACCTACCCTTCTGTTTTTATCGTAAAGCTAGACCAGGAACAACAATCATTTAAGCGGGTCTCGTACAGCTACGCGGATATTTTGACCGAATCCGTTGAAGTTACGGTTTGTGACGATGACGCAGCAGAAGAACTCCGCATCACGTATATACAGCATTAAGAACAGCGGCACTCCTATGGGAGCTGCCGTTTTTTGCTTTTCCAGGGTGCTTTTGTGCAAGGATTGTAGGGGACAAGGGATACGTTTCTGTCCATGTCCCGTTGCGAGTGAATGACATTCCGTTCCCGACGCATACTACTGGGGGAAACCTACCGCAACCGCACTCTAAAGGAGGAACTAAGATGAGCAGAAGAAGAAGGGGCGTCATGTCGGAGGAGTTTAAGTACGAACTCGCCAAGGACCTTGGTTTCTATGAGACAGTCGAGCGCGAAGGCTGGGGCGGGATACGTAGCAAGGATGCGGGAAATATGGTGAAAAGAGCTCTACAGATCGCCGAGCAGACCCTAAAACGCCGTCCGTAAACGGGGAGGCTGCTGCGCCGATTAAATGCCGAAGGGCATAGTAGAGGCTGAACTTCATCCGGCAAGGTTAGCTTAGAAAGATGCGGCACATTCATCGGAATGGAGTGATCGGGTCTGCCTGGAAGTTCCGGTCCGGAGTAAATGGCGGGTGAGCGATTTGCAGGTTCATCCTCTTATAGAAGCTAAGATAGTACTGGATAAGCACTGTTAAATACAATTGTTAATAAATAAGTAAACAATTGGAAAATGACCGGCCAGCCTGTGTTTGAAACGTGCCGGAAGCTTTAGCTTTTCTTAGAGGCATTTGCTATAATATGTGAAGCTATTATCGGCAAAGCGCCCAAAAGAAGGTGACCGTTGTGAAAATATACGAAAGAGCTTCGGCCAAAATCAACCTGTCCCTGGACGTGTTACGGAAACGGGAAGACGGCTACCACGAAGTGGAAATGGTTATGACGATGGTCGATCTGGCCGACAGGATCGAAATGCAGGAGCTTCCGCGGGATACGATCATCATTTCAAGTCAGGCCGGTTACATTCCGCTTGATGAGAAGAACCTCGCCTTCCAGGCCGCGAGGCTCATAAAAGATCGGTACGACGTCCGCAAGGGCGTCTATATACATTTGGATAAAAAGATTCCGGTGGCCGCGGGGCTCGCCGGAGGGAGCAGTGACGCCGCGGCTACGCTGCGCGGGTTGAACCGGCTGTGGGGACTCGGCATTCCCACGGAGGAGCTGCAGAAGCTGGGCGGCGAGCTAGGCTCGGACGTTCCCTTCTGCGTGACGGGCGGAACTGCGCTCGCCACCGGCCGCGGAGAGATTCTGCACCCGGTGGACAACCCTCTCCAGTGCTGGGTCATTCTCGCAAAGCCGCCTATCAACGTGTCCACCTCGGAGGTGTACGGCAAGCTGAATGCCGCGGGAATCAACCATCATCCGGACACTAAGCGGGTTTTGGAGGCTATCCGGCATAAGCGTTACGACGAGCTGTGCGGAAGTCTCGGCAACGTGCTCGAAGAGGTCACTCTGCAGCTGTATCCTCAAGTCCGGCAGATGAAAGAAGTGATGGAGAGGCTGGGAGCCGACGGCGTGCTTATGTCGGGCAGCGGTCCGACCGTATTCGGTCTTGTATCGAAGGAAGCGAAGGTTGCACGGATCTATAACGGGCTAAGAGGGTTCTGCAAGGACGTATACGCTGTCCGGATGCTCCCGTAAGCATCGGACATTCGAAATCAGTGCGATAGCTCCCGGTGAGGAGCTTTTTTTCTGCCCGGACGGGGGCAACCTTGTCCCGAATGTGACGTTTTCCTTGTATAGGTTGTACAAAGACGGACAAAAATGGTATATTCTCTTTATAATATTCGGTTTTTATTAGGGGTGCGTCATGAAAAAATTGAAGCGAAGCGCTCGGTTGGTTGAGATGACGCAGTATTTGTTGTTTCGGCCGCATACGCTCATACCGCTGACTACATTCGCGGAACGTTACAGTTCGGCCAAATCTTCAATCAGTGAAGATCTGGCGATTATTAAAGAGGTATTCGAGGACGAAGGACTCGGGGAACTCCATACACTTGCCGGCGCTGCCGGAGGCGTGAAATTTATTCCGAAGGTCGCCAAGGAAGCGTCGCTTTCATTCGTGCAGGATTTGTGCAATCAGCTTGAGCAGCCGGAACGCGTGCTGCCGGGCGGATTTTTGTATATGGCCGATATTATGGGGCGGCCGCAAGTATTGAACGAAATCGGCAAAACGTTCGCTACCGCTTTCGCGGGCAGAGAGTTGGACGTCGTGATGACGGTAGAAACCAAGGGCATCCCGCTTGCCTACGCAACGGCTTCCTTTATGAACCTGCCGGTTGTGACGGTGCGACGCGACAGCAACGCTACGGAAGGATCCGCCGTAAGCATTAATTATGTTTCGGGGTCCAGCAAACGCATACAAACGATGTCACTGGCCAGACGCACGCTCCAGGAAGGGGCACGGGTCCTGATCATTGACGATTTCAAAAGGGCGGGCGGCACGATTCAAGGAATGGTGGATCTGCTAAGCGAATTCAAGGCAACCGTCGGCGGAGTGGGCGTGTTCATTGAATCGAACGAGGTCGAGGAGGAGCTTGTGAAAGATTATATCTCTCTCGCTAAGCTGACCGGCGTCGATTCCAAAACCAAACAGGTAACCGTCATTCCTGGAAATTATTTCGATTCCGAATAAAGGAGAGATCTAAGTTATGCGTATCCTTTCAACGAATGAAGCACCGGCTGCCATCGGGCCGTATTCCCAGGCAGTACAGGTAGGCAATCTCGTTTTCACATCGGGACAAATTCCATTAAATGCCGAGGGCCAGCTCGTAGAGGGCGGCGTTACGGAGCAGACGCATCAGGTGTTCCGGAATCTTCAGGCGGTACTTAAAGAAGCGGGAGCGACTCTTCAGAACGTGGTCAAAGCGACTGTCTTCATCAAGGATATGAACCAGTTCGGAGCGATTAACGAAGTGTACGCTTCCTACTTCGGCGAACATAAGCCGGCGCGTTCTACCGTAGAAGTGGCAAGGCTTCCGAAAGATGTGCTTGTCGAAATCGAACTGATTGCGGCGATAGCTGTCGAAAACGTTTAAGAGGACATTTAATTTAAGGAAAATCTAAATTTTTCCTCTTTATCCAGAAGGAATTTGCACGAAAATGTGGAAGTATACACCAAGTCCTGCGAATGGAAAAAGGTGGTGAACACAGTGCAAATTACAGATGTCAGACTTCGCCGGGTGAATTCCGAAGGAAGAATGAAGGCGATTGCTTCCATTACCATCGATAACGAATTCGTCGTACATGATATTCGTGTTATTGACGGCAACAATGGAATGTTTGTTGCAATGCCTAGCAAACGGACTCCGGACGGGGAGTTCCGTGATATTGCCCATCCGATTTCATCCACAACCCGCGAGAAGATTCAAGCGGCGGTTTTGTCTGAGTACGACCGTGCGGCTGCGGAAGAGGAAGTTATTGAAGAAGGCGCATAATCAACGCCGGTTTTGGCAGAAGGAGTCCTGTTCCTGCAGGGCTCTCTTTTCTTTTTCCGGCAGATAAGCTATAGTCATGGGTGAAACCCAGAGGAGAAGAAGGAGTGGATTGAAGTTGAAGCTGATGGCGATTGTACTGGCCGCAGGACAAGGGAAACGAATGAAATCCAAGCTGTACAAAGTGCTGCATTCCGTCTGCGGAAAACCGATGGTGGGACACGTACTGGATACACTTGAACATATACAAACGGAGAAAACGATCGTAATTGTAGGCCACGGGGCCGAAGCCGTTAAAGGCTATTTGGGAGACCGGGCGGAATATGCTCTTCAGGAGCGGCAGCTCGGTACGGGACATGCCGTCCTTCAGGCGAAGGATGTTATCGGAGCGGAAGACGGCGTTACC
This sequence comes from Paenibacillus sp. JT31N7, assembly GCF_059692095.1. Lineage (NCBI taxonomy): Bacteria > Bacillati > Bacillota > Bacilli > Caryophanales > Paenibacillaceae > Paenibacillus > Paenibacillus sp. JT31N7. The sequence goes on along the minus strand of NZ_JCAUAT010000011.1, from coordinate 41,012 downwards.
TTCGTCGTATGCGGAGATACGCCGCTGGTCCGTCCGGAAACGCTGGAGAAAATGCTCCAGCTGCATAAGGAAAAAGGCGCTGCGGGCACTATTCTGACAGCGGAAATGACGGATGCCACGGGCTACGGACGCATTATCCGCGGCGAAGGCGGACGGGTGGACCGAATCGTCGAGCAGAAGGACTGCAGCCCGGAAGAAGCGGCTGTGCGCGAGATCAACACGGGCACCTACTGCTTCGATAACCGCAAGCTGTTCGAAGCGCTGGAGAACGTGAAGAACGAGAACTCCCAGGGCGAGTATTACTTGACGGACGTCGTCGGGATTCTGAAAAATGCCGGCGAGATCGTCGAAGCATACTGCACGCCTGACGAAGCGGAGGCCATCGGCGTTAACGACCGGATCGCCCTCGCAGAAGCGGAGACGTTGATGCGTCAGCGTATCAACCGCGGACACATGGTGGGCGGGGTAACGTTCATCGACCCTTCTCAAACGTATATCGAGAAAGATGTCGTGATCGGGCCGGATACGGTTCTGTATCCGGGGACTACTCTGCGGGGCAAAACCGTCATCGGATCGGAATGCGAGATCGGACCGAACACCGAGATTTGCGACAGTACGCTGGGCGACGAAGTAACCGTCAAGCAATCGGTGCTTCAGGAAGCCAAAGTCGGCAGCCACGCGAATGTGGGGCCGTTCGCTTACCTGCGTCCGGGAGCGGATCTGGGCGAGCATGTCAAAATCGGCGATTTCGTGGAAATCAAAAACGCCAAGCTTGGCGAGGGCTCGAAGGTGTCGCACCTTAGTTACGTGGGAGACGCCGTGATCGGCAAGAACGTCAATTTCGGCTGCGGCGCCATCACGGTCAATTACGACGGCTTCAACAAAAGCCTGACGGAAGTCGGCGACGATGCTTTTATCGGAAGCAACGTAAACTTGATCGCCCCTGTTAAAATCGGCGACGGAGCCTACGTGGTGGCGGGATCGACGATTACGCACAACGTGGAAGACAACGACCTTGCGATCGCCCGCGAGCGCCAGACGAATAAAACAGGCTACGCTGACCGCGTACGCAGCAAGATGAAAGCGAAAAAAGAAAACAAGCACTCGTAAACTTTTTTATAAATAATTGGTTTAAACCTCCCCGAGATGGGTAATTTATCTATAGCCATCTAAAAGGGAGGTTCTTTTTGTATGGGAGTAGCTCTTAAAGGAAATACCAGAACCAATGCCACCAAGTCGGAGGCGAAGCAGCTGCGCAGACAAGGCAAGGTGCCTGGCGTAGTTTACGGGAAAACCACGGACAGCCTGACGGTTGTTCTGGAGCGGAAGGAACTCGTGCCGCTGCTGAAAAGCCACCCGAATGCGGTGATTGATCTTAATATCGAAGGCGTGGGCAAGCGCCCCGTACTTATCAGCGGAGTTCAGAGAGACAGCCTGAGTCAGGATGTCATCCACATTGATTTCCATCAGATCAACATGAACGAGCCGGTTAAAGCAACGGTTGCCATCGAGATCGTGGGAGAAGCGGCAGGCGTGAAGGAAGGCGGCATTCTCCAACTGGAGACTGCACAGCTCGACGTCCGCTGTCTGCCTGATGATCTGCCGGACTCTGTTCAGGTGGATATCAGTAATCTCGGCATCGGGGAGAATATCCTCGTATCCGATCTGAAGCTGCCTGAGAACGTCGAAGTGAAAACGGAAGCCCAGGACGTTGTGGTTACCGTGCTTCAACCGCAGAAGGAAGTCGAAGAAACAACTGCGGACGAGCCTGCGGCCGATGCTGAGTCTGCGGCTGAAGAAGCTGCCGAATCGAAAGAATAGAACGGCCTTAGGGCAAAAAAGAAAGGCTGCTGCCGGTTATCCGGGAGCAGCCTTTTTTTATCCTTAACCGCGGTGTGAAAAGTTGACAAGCTTTGAAAGCGCTTGCCAAAATACGCTTAATAACCTGGTCTCGATACGAATGTAAACATGCCGCGGTTGTAAAACGTGTTGTTGATCTTGATAAAGTGGGAAGAATAGTGATAGACGAAGCCTATATCTTTGTGGGAGTTAAGATAGTATACTTGGACAGGAACCTCCGCTTCCAAATGATCTTGAAAATGATCGTCCTGGTAAAGCTGCTGACCGTTGTCGTACATAAGATTCATCACCTGCTACCCCGTATTTTTTTGAAGCGTAAATCATGCTGATTTGCGCCAATTTATGACTTTATCTTTGCGGATGGGACCGGCCGAAGAGCCGAGCGGCCGAAAAAACCGCAGACCTATGCCCGGTACACGCAAAATGCCTGTATATAGTAGACAAGTTTCGGCAGGGAATCGTTACGGTGTCTAGTTAAAAAAAGTAAAAAAAATTTTGGGAGTGAATGAAACGTGAAATGTTTTGTCGGTTTAGGCAATCCAGGGAAACAGTACGAACATACACGGCATAATATCGGATTCATGGCGATCGACCGTTTTGCCGAGAAATGGGGCGTCTCCTCGTTCCAGAATAAGTCCAAAGGCCATCTGGCCGAGGTGCGTGTGAACGGTACAAAGGCCTACTTGCTGAAACCTATGACCTATATGAATTTGTCGGGGGAGTCGATCCGGGCTTTTATGGACTTTTATAAAGTCGACGTGTCGGATCTCGTCATTCTGTATGATGACATGGATACGCCATTCGGGAATATCAGGCTGCGTTACCAGGGCAGCGCCGGTGGACATAACGGGATCAAATCCGTTATAGCCCATACGGGCACGTCGACGTTCAACCGCATCCGCATGGGAATCAACCGGCCGAATCCGGGCTATCCGATTGTCGACTATGTCTTGTCGAATTTCAGCAAAGCCGAAACGGGGGCTTTACCTGCCGTACTGGATAAAACGTGCGAAGCGATGGAGCACTGTCTGAGCGAGCCTTTCGAGAAAACGATGGCGGTTTTCAACGGAAGCGGGAATTAGTCCGGAGTCCCGGATATATGGAATATCCTGAGTTGCGGCAAACGTGGCGTTCTCTCGTGTGTCAGCTTCCGGAAAGCTGATCCGGGGACATTGGCCGCTCCAAGACACATTGTATGCCGTGAACGGGCTGGTAAATTACTTCCGGAGTAGGCTAGGATTTTGAAAGTGGGGTCATACTAAGGAGTAATCGAAACCTGCAAGGAGGCATACATTGATGTCAGTAAAATATATTTGCCGTCATTGCCAATCGTCAATCGGAGAAATCAGCCGGGATCAAGTGAGTGAATACCAGCTCGGTTTCCATTTCTTGACCCCCGAAGAGCGGAGCGATATAATAGCGTATAACATGGACGGGGGCGTTACGGTCAAGGTGGTTTGCGATTACTGCAAGCAGGCACTGGACGCCAATCCGGAGCTTAACCTGATCGGCAGCCCGCTGCAGTGACCGAATCCGGCCGCTGCCCGCGTGCTGCTTAGGGCGCTTATCCCGTACTCCGGACATGTGCCAAAAATTGTGACATGACAGCCTAGGCAAGCGCCGAGGCTTCTTTTTGTGAGAGGAGTGTACTTGATTTGCAAGCTTTAATACAAGCTTTTTCAACGGACCGCGATTTTCAAAGTGTGATTTCGGGTATTCGTTCCGGCATGAAAGAGCAGTTGATCGCCGGATTAACCGGCTCCTCTCGTCAGGTGATGCTTGCTGCACTGATGCAGCAGCTCCAGCGTCCGCTTCTCATCGTTACGCATAATATGTTCTCCGCCCAGAAGATCTTCGAGGATTTGAGCGAATGTCTTCCGGAAGACGGGGTTCTCTTATATCCTGCACAAGAGCTGCTTGCCGCCGAAGCGGCTATTGCCAGTCCCGAAATGCTGGCGCAGCGGATCGATGTGCTGACCAAACTGGCCGGCGGATACCGGGGAGCGGTCATTGTGCCGTATGCCGGGTTCCGCCGTCTGCTTCCGACCAAGGAAACATTCGAGGAAGCTCAGCTCACCGTACGTTTGGGGGATACAATTGACCTGGAGGAATTTCTGACCCGTCTGACCGAACTCGGTTACGAGCGTGTGGAGAGGGTGGAAGCGAAGGGGGAAATGAGCGTCCGCGGAGGCATCGTGGATTTATTTCCGCTGACTTCTTCCACTGCCGTCCGAATCGAGTTATTCGATGTGGATGTGGATTCCATCCGTACGTTCGACGTATCGGACCAGCGTTCCATCGAAAAGTTGGATTCGTTCGTGATCCAGCCGTGTCGGGAAGTCCTCATAAATAGAAAGCGTTTTCAAAGTGCTGCTCAGCATGCTTACGAACTTCTCCAGGCCCAGCTTGCCAAAATGACGGACCGTCAGGCCAAGGACAGGCTGCTGGAAGGAATCGGACATGACATCGAACTGCTCCGCGAGGGGAACACCTTCCAGGGGCTGTTCAAGTATGTCTCGCTGCTCTATCCGGAGCGGCAGACCTTGTCCGATTACATGTCGGAAGATACCGTGATGCTCGTAGACGAGCCGGCCCGGCTCGTGGAAACCTCCAAGCAGCTGGAGCGCGAGGAGGCAGAGTGGGTGACCAGCTCCCTCCAGGACGGGAAGGCACTCCCGGCCCTTACGCTCTCGAAGCAGCTGGAGACTCTTATGCAGCGCCGCACTTATCCGACGCTTTATATGTCGCTCTTCCTGCGCCAGGTTCCGCAGACCCAGCCGCAGAATATTGTCAATTTCATGTCCCGGGTCATGCAGAATTTCCACGGGCAGATGAACCTTCTGAAAGCGGAAATGGAGCGGTGGAAAAAGACAGGGAGCCGCGTTATCATCCTAGCCAACGGCGAAGAGCGGATGGACCGTGTCCGCCGTGTGCTCGGGGACTATCAAATCGATGAACCCGAGATTATGAACGGGAACCTGCAAACGGGCTTCGAGCTGCCGTCCATTCATCTCGTCGTGATCACTGAAGGCGAGATGTTTACGCAGAAGCAGCGGAAAGCGCGCAAAGTAGACAAGAAGATCGAGAATGCCGAGAGGATCAAAAGCTACCAGGAGCTTAAAGTCGGAGACTACGTCGTTCACGTTAATCACGGGATCGGGAAGTATGTCGGGATCGGCACTCTTGAGGTTGGCGGCATTCATAAAGATTATTTGCATATTGTCTATGCGGGCGGCGATAAGCTGTCCGTCCCGATCGACCAGATCGATCTCATTCAGAAATATGTCGGTTCGGAAGAGAAAGAGCCGAAAATATACAAGCTGGGCGGAGCCGACTGGAACCGCGTCAAGAACAAAGTGCGGACCTCCGTCAAGGACATCGCCGACGATCTCATTAAGCTTTACGCGGACCGTCAAGCGACAACGGGATACGGCTTCAGTTCCGATTCCGCCTACCAGCAGGAATTCGAAAGTATGTTTCCGTATGACGAAACGACGGATCAACTCCGGGCAATTGGGGAAATTAAGAAAGATATGGAAAAATCTCGTCCGATGGACCGACTGCTTTGCGGCGACGTCGGCTACGGCAAGACGGAAGTGGCTATCCGCGCCGCCTTCAAAGCGGCTATCGACGGCAAACAGGTAGCTGTCCTGGTGCCGACGACGATTTTGGCGCAGCAGCATTACGAGACGTTCCGTGAACGTTTCTCGGGATACCCGTTCAACATCCAGGTGTTGAGCCGTTTCCGTTCGAAGAAAGAGCAGAATGAAACGACCAAGGGCGTCAAGGCAGGTACCGTAGACATCGTAATCGGAACGCACCGCCTGCTGTCCCAGGATCTGAAGTTCAAAGATTTGGGACTGCTCATCGTCGATGAGGAGCAGCGTTTCGGCGTCTCGCACAAAGAGAAGCTGAAGCGGCTGAAAACGAATGTCGACGTGCTGACTCTGACCGCAACGCCAATCCCGCGCACGCTTCACATGTCGATGCTGGGCGTCCGCGACCTGTCCGTCATTGAGACGCCGCCGGAGAACCGCTTCCCGGTACAGACTTACGTGCTGGAATACAGCACAACGCTGGTACGGGAAGCGATTGAACGGGAGCTGGCGCGTGAAGGACAGGTGTATTTCCTGTTCAACCGCGTCCAGGGGATCAACCAGATGGCCGAGCAGATCTCCATGCTCGTGCCGGAAGCCCGCGTGGCCGTAGCGCACGGGCAGATGTCGGAGCAGGAACTCGAGAAAACCATTCTCGACTTCCTGGACGGTGAGTTCGACGTGCTCGTGAGCACGAGCATTATCGAGACCGGCGTCGATATCCCGAACGTGAATACGCTGATCGTGCATGACGCCGACAAGATGGGCTTATCCCAGCTGTACCAGCTGCGGGGCCGGGTCGGCCGTTCCAACCGGGTCGCCTATGCGTACTTTACGTACCAGCGAGACAAAGTGCTGAACGAAGTGGCGGAGAAGCGTCTCCAGGCAATTAAAGAATTTACAGAACTTGGTTCCGGGTTTAAAATTGCCATGAGGGACTTGTCCATCCGCGGAGCCGGCAATCTGCTCGGAGCCGAGCAGCACGGGTTTATCGCTTCCGTCGGGTTTGACCTGTATTCCCAGATGCTGAGCGAGGAAATCGCCAAGCGCAAGCTGGAACTGGACGGAGAGCAGGCGGAGCCGGAGAAGGAATGGCTCACGCAGCTTGACCTTCATCTGGATGCCTACCTGCCGTCGGATTACATTTACGACAGTATGCAGAAGATCGAGATTTACAAGAAAGTGGCGAATATCCGCTCCTTCGCGGAAGCGGAAGATCTGGACGAGGAATTGGTGGACCGGTTCGGCGATTTGCCGCCTGCCGTTTCCAATCTCTTAGCCGTAGCCAGATTGAAGGTGTATGGAGCCGAATATAAAATCGAATCCATCTCCCAGAAGGGCGACGACTATCAGATCAAGATTTCTCCGGACGAGACGGAAAGACTGGACGGTCAGAAGCTGTTTACGATTTCGAACGGCTTCGACGGGCGCGTCAAGCTGATTGCCGGACCTCAGATTCATGTTCATATCCGCGGCAAAGGGCTGTCCCCCGAGGACACAATCGCATTGGTGGAGCGTTTTCTGTTACAATACAGGGAAGCCTTGAAAACGAAGGGAGAATTGCAGAATGCAACACAATAAATCAGGTTGGGCCAAGAGCAAGTGGCTGCTGCTTGCCGTATTAGTCCTTGTCTTGGCCGTGGCCAGCGGATGCGGCAAAAAGGACGAAGGAAAAGCCGGTACGCCGGAAGAAGTTATCGCCACTTACAAAGACGGGGGTAAAGTGACCCGCGGAGAGTTTGACAAACTGCTTTCCTTCAACCGTCTCCTGTATCCGGAATACGCGCAGTTCGAAACCGATCCGGCATACCAGCAAAGTATGCTGGAGCAGTTTATCATGCTGAAGGTCCTTTCCGGACGTGCAAGCGATGACGTGAAGAAAGAAGCGGACAAGCAGGTAACCGAGCAAGTTACCCAGTTGAAAACTTTTGTGGGCGCGCAAGAAGGCGGCCTGGAGAAGAAGCTGAAAGACGCGAAACTGGAAGAGAAGGACGTTGAGGACCTCTTGAGACTCAGCGTGTATTCCACGAGCCACTTGGAGAAGCAGGTTACTGACGATGAAATCAAAGCGGAATACGAAAAGGCCAAAAAAGCGGACCCGAACGCCTACGATGTAGCGACTGTCCGTCATATTCTGATCGGTCTTAACGATCCGGCTACGAATAAAGAACTCCGTACGAAAGAAGAAGCTCTGAAACGTGCAAAAGAAGTGCAGCAGAAGCTGAAAAGCGGCGGAGACTTCGACGCTCTTGCCAAAGAATACTCGGATGACCCGGGTTCGAAAGATAAAGGCGGCAAGTATGAAAACGCCAAAGTAAGCCAGTGGGTAGCCGGATTCAAAAAAGCGGCCCTCGAGCTGCCATTGAATACGATCAGCGATCCCGTTGAGACCGATTACGGCTACCACGTCATGAAAGTGGAATCCCGTAAAACCGAAACCGTAGAAGACGCCAAGAAAGATCTGGCCTCCAACCTGGCGCAAGTGAAGATGCAGGAGTTCGTCACGAAGGAGCTTCCCGGCTTGATCGAAACGAACAAGCTTCCTAAGCCGACTCCGACACCGGCCGCATCGGCTAATCCGAGCCCGGCGCCTGGCGCCAGCGCGGAACCGAGCGGCACGCCGGCTCCGACAGGCAGCCCGTCTCCGCAGACGACGCCGTCCGCGGCGCCGACCGACGTGCCTGGAGCGACGCCTCCGGCCGCAAGCCCTTCGCCGGCGGCGAAGTAAGCGAATCCGCGAAGTCTCGCGGCAGATCATTTATATCACGAAAGCCATCTCGTCCATCCGGACGGGATGGCTTTTTATTTTACGTGGTTGGAAAGAGGGAAATGTATAAGAATATGGGGGCGGATGAATACTATGGTCAGAATCGAATCGCTACACCCTTCTCTTTTAAATACACGCAGATCGGCGTCCAGTCGTATCCAAAACTTCAAGTGAAAGTGGGGCAACAAGAGTCATGAAAGCAACTGGAATCGTTCGTCGCATTGATGACCTGGGCAGGGTTGTCATTCCGAAGGAAATACGGCGCACACTGCGCATCCGGGAAGGCGACCCGCTCGAGATATTCGTCGATCGCGACGGTGAAGTTATCTTGAAGAAGTATTCCCCGATCGGCGAATTAGGGGATTTTGCCAAAGAATATGCCGAGTCTCTCTATGAGAGCACTAATCATATCACACTGATTACGGACCGGGATACGGTTATCGCCGTAGCGGGCGGTTCAAAGAAAGAGTATATGGACAAGCAGATCGGGCAGATTGTGGAGACCGCCATGGAAAACCGTAAACCGGCGATCGAGAGCGGTTCGGGTACATACGAAATCTCCAAAGACAATCCCGAAACTTACAGCTCTTTCGTCATCGCTCCGATTGTTGCGGGCGGAGATCCGATCGGTTCGGTTATTCTGATGAGCAAGGACGAAGAAGTCACGATGGGCAACATGGAATCGAAAATGGTGGAGACTGCAGCTGGTTTTTTGGCGAAACAAATGGAGCAGTAACCGAAAGCTTCCCTTACTTGGAAACCAATTCCGGATGTAAGGGGGCTTTTTTTGTTTTATGAGGAAATTTATATATAATGGGAAGAGTCCTCTTTAATCCGTAATTTTTCAAACATCCTAGTGTAAACCCCCAAGAAGGAAAGCGAGGCTTTAAGCAGTATGAAAGCTACAGGTATAGTTAGACGCATAGACGATTTAGGACGGGTAGTCATTCCGAAGGAGATCCGGCGCACCATGCGTATCCGGGAAGGCGACCCGATGGAAATATTCGTGAACCCCGACGGCGAAGTCATTTTGCAGAAATATTCTCCGATCGGCGAACTTGGAGATTTTGCACTGGAATACGCGGAATCGTTAAACGAGAGCACGGGGTACCAGGCCGTTATATCGGACCGGGAGACCTTCATCGCAGCGGCAGGCCGCGGACGTAAAGAATATGACGGCAAACCGGTGGGTGAGCTTGTCGAGCGTGCCTTGAACGGAAGACAGACCATCGTGGAAGAAACGGCCGGCAGCTACGAGCTGGTTAAGGATGCGGCAGATGCTTACGGCTCGTTCGTCATCGCACCGATCATTCACAACGGAGATACCATCGGTACAGTTCTGCTGGTCAGCAAAGAAAACGACGTGGTCATGGGGAAAACCGAGCGGATCATGTCCGAAACGGCCGCTTCCTTCTTGTCCAAGCAAATGGAAGTGTAGATACACACAGATACATTTAATCTTTTATCGCAGGAGATACGTCCATGTCCACGGAAAAGGGAACGCAGGAACAGACTGTGACGGTCGGCAGCTCTCGGCTCCTTAAGGGCGCAGCGATACTGGCCGCGGCGGCGGTATTCTCCAAACTGCTCGGAACCCTTCAAAAAATTCCGCTGCAGAATATAGCCGGGGACGGGGCTTTCGGTATCTACAATGCCGTCTATCCGTTGTACCTCCTGATTCTTTTCCTGGCGACCGCGGGTTTTCCGATCACCGTTGCGAAATTCGTCCAGGACCGGGCAGCCGAACGCGATCATGAAGGGGCGAGGCGGGTAGCGTTGGCTGCCGCTCTGCTCCTGACAGGTACCGGCGTGCTTTGCTTTCTCTTGCTGTATTTTGGAGCCGATATGCTTGCGGGCTGGATAGGAACAGCGGCTGCAGCGCCGGCCATCCGCAGCATTTCGTACGCGCTCCTGCTGGTTCCTGTACTCTCGGTTCTACGCGGTTATTTTCAGGGCTATCAGAATATGGTCCCCACCGCGGTATCGCAGGTTGTCGAGCAGACGGTACGCGTACTTACGATGGTTCTGCTGCTGCTGTACCTGACCGAACAAGGCGCGGGAGACGGCGATATTGCCGCCGGAGCTACATTCGGTTCCGTAACCGGGGCGGCGGGGGCCTTGCTTCTGCTTCTGTTCTATTGGCAGAGAAGCAGGGAAAGAAGGGCAAGAAGGGCCGGGAATCCGGCTGAATTAACGTCGGCGGAACCCGTGGATCATTCCGACCGCTGTGAAGCCTCGCATAGCCCGGAAAAGAGGTTTGAACGATCGGCTGTTGAGAAACCGGCCTCTATAGGAGAGGCCGCCCAAGCTGAGGCCACCGGCCCTGCGGGGGCCAAAGAACCGCTTGGCCGGCTTATGGCTTCTATCGGCGCTTACGCTCTTCCGATCTGCCTCGGCTCGATCATGACGCCGATTCTCAATCTCATCGACGCCTTCACCATTCCCCGCCTGCTGCTCGGCGGGGGAGCGGACCCGGCCGAGGCGATGCGCCAGTTCGGCCTCTACAACCACGGCCTGCCCCTGGTTCAGGCCGTGACGATGGTCGCGTCCTCGCTGACGGCCGTGCTGGTGCCGGCGATCGCCGCAGCTAAGGCGACGGACCCGGCGCAGCTGCAAATCCGCACGGAGCGGACCGTCCGGATGACGGGCCTGCTCGGCCTGGCTGCGGCCGCCGGGCTGGCTTCTCTCACCGTGCCGGTGAACGTGATGCTCTATCAGAGCGAAGAAGCATCCGGCACGATGGCTCTCCTCGCGCTCACGGCGCTGTTCGGCACGCTCAACATCGTGCTTGCCGGAGTGCTACAGGGCCTCGGCGCCGTGAACGCTCCCGCGCTGCACCTGCTCGCCGCAGCCGCCGTCAAGATCGGCGGCAGTCTGCTGCTCGTGCCGCGCTGGGGAATCGCCGGCGCAGCCGTGTCGGCGGTGCTCGCGTTCGCGTTCGCGGCCGCCCTGGGCCTCGCTGAGGTGCGGCGGCTGACCGGCGCTCCGCAGCGCGGGCGCGCCTCGGCCCTGACGCCGCTTGCCGCCGCGGCGCTCATGTGCGCCGCTCTGGGCGCGCTCCAGCTCGCGGGCAGGCCGCTGCTTGGCGCCGTGGCGCCGGACCTCGGCTCGCGCGGACAGGCCGGCGTGATGGCGCTGGCCGGGGTGGCGCTCGGCGCTGCCGTATACGCGCTCGCGCTGCTGCGCCTTGGCGCCGTGAACCGCGCGGAGCTTGAGCAGCTCCCGGGCGGCGGCAAGCTGGCTTCGGCGCTGACGAAGCTGCGCCTGCTCCCGCAGGGGAAGCGGCTCTAGGAGCGCGCCCCGCCCCCCGCCCCGTGATAGACCGCGCCGTTTCGGCGTAAAATAGCTGCGAATCAACCGGCTCCGCTTACGCGGGAACCGGAATAAGCATGGGAGGCAAGGACTATGACGCAAGGAATTACGGTTCTCGGACTCGGCTCCGGGGACGAAAACCAGCTCACGCTCGGCGTGCTGCGCCGGCTGCGGCAGGCTCCGAAGCTGATTCTCCGCACCGATCATCACCCGGTTGCCGCCTATCTCCGGGCGGAGGAGATCCGGTACGAGACTTTTGACGCGATTTACGAAGCGAAGGACCGCTTTGACGACACGTACGAAGCGATAGCGGCATCGCTGCTGGAGTCAGCCCGTTCGCAGGCTGTCGTGTACGCTGTTCCCGGCCATCCTATGGTGGCCGAGTACACCGTGCAGCTGCTGAGGGCGAAATGTCCGGAAGCGGGCATTCCGCTGGAGATCGTGGGCGGGGAAAGCTTCCTCGACCAGGCGTTTCTCCGGTTCGGCTTCGATCCGATCGAAGGAATGCAGCTTCTGGATGCGACGGACTTGCGGCCCGGCATGCTGAACCCCCGCTTGCATACAGTGATCGGACAAGTGTACGATACATTTACGGCGTCGGATGTGAAGCTTACGCTGATGGAGCTTTACCCGGACGATTACACCGTCTTTGCGGGTCACTCCCTTGGCGTTGCGGGAGAAGAATCGGTTGTCCGGGTTCCCCTTTACGAGCTCGACCGGATCGAGGGCTACGGGAACCTTTCTCTCGTATGGGTGCCCCGCAGCGACCGCGACGAACTCCGCAACCGTACATTGGAGCGGCTGCATGAAATTGTGGCGATTCTCCGCAGCCCGGAAGGCTGCCCGTGGGATCGCGAGCAGACGCATGCCAGCCTCCGCAAAAATCTCATCGAAGAAGCGTACGAGGTACTGGAGACGATCGATGAGGACGACCCCGACCACATGTGCGAGGAGCTCGGCGACCTGCTGCTGCAGGTGATGCTCCATTCCCAGATGGAAGAGGAGACCGGCGCTTTTACCGTCTATGACGTAATCGCGGGGCTCAACGAGAAGCTGATCCGTCGTCATCCCCACGTGTTCGGCACGGAAGGCGCGGAGAATGCGGAGGAGGCTCTTGCCAACTGGCAGCAGATGAAGGACGAGGAGAAGCGCCGCAAAGGGATTGACCCGTCGAAGCAGTCGGCTCTGGCGGGCGTGCCCAAGGATTTGCCTGCCTTGATGAAAGCCCTGAAACTGCAGAAAAAAGCGGCGGGCGTCGGGTTTGACTGGTCCGAGGTCGGAGAAGTGATCGGCAAAATCACCGAGGAATTGGGTGAAGTGCAGGAAGCGATGGAAAGCGGAGCGGCGGCGGAGCGCTTGGACGAACTCGGCGATCTTCTTTTTGCCGTCGTCAATCTGTCACGTTTCCTCAAAATCGATCCGGAAGAGGCGCTGGCTTCGACCAACCGCAAATTCGTACGCCGTTTCCAGTACATTGAAGGGTGCCTGGAAGCTCGGGGCAAGTCCCCGGCAGAGGCGGATTTGGCAGAGATGGAAGAATTGTGGCAGGAAGCAAAAAAACTTCAATCCACGTAGGATTTTGAGCAGGATTTTCCAAGCTGAGCAAGAATACTTAGTTTCGGAAGCGGCTTTCCTGTGAGATTCAAAACCAGCTACATATTGTCATTTACTTTAGGAGGTATTCGAATCATGAACAAAACAGATCTGATCAACAACATTTCCACAAAGAGCGGACTCACCAAGAAAGACGTGGAAACCGTCCTTAACTCTTTCCTCGGTGAAATTACGGACGCCCTGTCCACAGGAGATAAAGTTCAGCTGATCGGCTTCGGTACATTCGAAACCCGCAAACGTTCCGGACGTACGGGCCGCAACCCGCAAACCGGTCAAGAAATTTCTATTCCGGAATCGAATGTTCCTGCTTTCAAAGCGGGCAACAAGCTTAAAGAAGCCGTAAAATAATGAGACTCGACAAGTTTTTAAAAGTATCCCGGCTGATCAAACGCCGTACGGTAGCCAAAGACGTCTCCGATCAGGGGCGTGTCTGGATCAACGGGCGGGATGCGAAACCGAGTTCGACGGTGAAGGTAGGCGACGAGCTTGCCATTCAATTCGGGCAGAAGAAAGTGACCGTTCGCGTGGAACAGCTGACGGAGTCGACTCGTAAAGAGGACGCGGCTCATATGTACACGCTTCTGCGGGAAGAAGCGAATAACGGATAACCAAGAGGCTGAAAGGCGGCTTATGCCGACTAGGCCTCTTTTTTTACATGCTTCCGGGTGTTCTAAAAACGGACATCCCCCCATATCGTAGTGATAGGAAAAGCTGTAGGGGGGACTCGCCATGATGGAGGCCGGAAAGACCAAACGGCAGGAAGTGAAAATGCTCAACCGCAAGCTGCTCGAGATCTCCGGTGTGAAGAATGTGGAGAGCTTTGACAGTGAGGAATTTTTGCTGGAGACGGACTGCGGGTTTCTGCTGATTAAGGGACAGAATCTGCATATCAAGAATTTGAGTCTGGAGCAGGGACTGGTGGCGATAGAAGGGTACGTCAACGCCTTGTCTTACGTGGACGCAAATTCCCCGGAGAAAAACAAGGGATTTCTGGGTAAGCTGTTCAAGTGACACTGAACGACCAGTTTTTAACCTTATGGTTAATGTTCGTCAGCGGGATGGGGCTGGGGATGCTCTACGACGCCTTCCGGGTGGTGTTCGTGCAGCTGCGGCTGCCGCGCTGGACTTTCCCGCTTGCGGATGTGATTTACTGGATTACGGCGACCGTCTGCGTGTTCGGGACGCTCGTGCACAGCAATCAGGGACAAGTCCGCTTCTTCGTCTTTGTCGGTTTGATTATCGGCCTGATGGTTTACATGATGACGCTGAGCCGCATCGTCCGTAGGTTTATTGCGGTCCTGATCCGGGCCGTTAAATGGCTCCTGGGCTTCTTCAGGCGACTGTTTACGCTGCTGATCATCAAGCCTGCGATCGGGCTATACAAGCTTGCCTGGGTGCTGCTGGGGTTTTTGGCGGCGCTGGCTATGTTCCTGTTCCGAGTTGTGGTACAATTGGTTTACCCTGTGTGGAAACTGCTGCTTTGGCTGATACGTCCCCTGTACAAGCATTTACGGGTACCTGCCCGCGTGCTCCGGTGGATACATTTTTTACAACATCTGTTTCAGAAGTGGTTTCGCAAGGGTAAGTAACCGGGCACGGGTCGGGTTTTTATGGCCCTGCACGATCAGGAGGCTCAGAGATTAATGCCTGTTTCACCCAAATCAACGCAGACGCAACCTAAATCGAATAGCAAAGGCACGCGCCGCAGATTCCGTATTGCCGCCGTCATTCTGCTCGGTTTTCTGACGTGGGCGGGAGTTACGTTCTGGGGGCAGCATGGCAAGATCAGCGAGAAACGTGCGGAAATGCAGCAGATCAAACTACAGTTTACCGATGAACAGAAGCGTAAAGCGGACCTTCAGCAGGAAATTGCCCGTTTGCACGATCCTGAGTATTTGGAGCAAGTCATCCGCAGCGAGTTGAATTATGCCCGCGAAGGTGAAACGCGTTTTTTTATTCCGACGTCCAAATCACAAAATCCGTAAAACCGGATTATTTGGGCTTTTCTCCATGTTGACCGTCTAATCAGCAATGGGGTATAATCGGCATAGCCATTCTTTTGAACAATTTAAGGGAGGAACATTGTATTTTATGGCAATAGAAGTGGGCAGCAAATTAGAAGGAAGAGTGACCGGGATCACTCACTTTGGGGCATTTGTCGAGCTTGAACAAGGTGTCACCGGATTGGTGCATATCTCGGAGATTGCCGACAACTACGTGAAGGATGTCAACGACCATCTCAAACTGGAAGACAAGGTTCTGGTCAAGGTCATCAACGTGGACAAGGACGGGAAAATCGGCTTATCCATCAAGCAGACGATTGAAAAGCCCGCTGAACCTGCTCGCCCTGAAAGACAAGGCAATGGCAAGTTCGACTCCCCTCGTTCCGGAGATCGTGGCGGATTCAGTAACCGTGGAGACCGCGGCGGACGCGGTGGCGGCTTCCGTAACGTACCCGGCAAATTGTCTTTCGAAGACAAGATGAACCGTTTCCTCAAGGACAGTGAAGAGCGTATTTCTTCGCTGAAGAAGCAGGACTCCAAGCGTGGTGGACGTGGCGGACGCCGCGACTAATTGTTCCTAGCTCTACTATTTACACAAATCTACAACCACATTCCGTTTCGGCGGATGTGGTTTTTTTGCGTCGATTAACATGCGCTTATTCGGGGAATCGACACAACCTTACCGCATATGCATCCCTTTTGCCGGTGACAGGCTCCTGCCGCTTCGGAACGGCTGTTCGGAAGGGGGCTGCCAGGCCCCCACAGGGTAGGCGTTTGCGCCGACCTGACAGCCCCCCCTTTTTTGTCGGAAATTTCTTAAACTCTAGTAACTCATTGTGACAAAATTTATGATAGAACCCACCTATAATAAACACCACTAAGAGAAATGGTGGTGTCTGAACATGGAAAAACGAAATGGTGCACTTTCCATCGGTCTGCAATGGGCAGGCGCGGTGCAGCGGACGAAGTCGGCAGCTCAGGGAAGAGTGGCGGAAAACAGGCTTATTCAATCGTTTGTAGCCAAGAAATGGTCTATCCTGCTCCTGCTGATGGCATTTCTGCTGGGGAGAGCTATGATCCTTGAGGAGCTTGCCCCGTTTTCGATAGCTTTTTTTGCGGTCATGTATTTCCAGCGCCGTGATTTGCTCCTGTGGACAGGCGTGTTTTTATTTGCCGGAAGCTTACTTGCCGTACAACCCCAGAGCGGGTTTATCCTGGCGGAGATGATCGTGTTCCTCCTCATCCAGAAAGGGTTGGAGAAATACGAGCGCTCGGATATCTCTCTGGCGCCGGTACTCGTCTTCATCACGACCCTGCTCGTGCAGATGTTCGCTCACCTGGTCAGCTCGGACCTCTCCTGGTATTCCTTGACGATGACGGGAGTGGAATCGGTGTTGAGTCTGGTGCTCACGCTTATTTTTGTACAAGCGGTTCCCGTCTTCACGTTAACCCGCAAAAATTATCAGCTCAAGCACGAGGAGATCATTTGTCTGATCATTCTGCTGGCGTCCATGATGACCGGCACGGTGGGCTGGACGCTGGGACCGGTTACGGTTGAGCACGTTGTCTCCCGTTACCTGATTCTATTATTCGCACTGGTGGGCGGAGCGCCGTTCGGAGCCTCGGTCGGTGTGGTGACGGGACTTATCTTAAGCCTCGCCAATACAAATGCGATTTACCAGATGAGTCTGCTGGCCTTTTCGGGCATGCTGGCCGGCCTGCTGAAAGAAGGCAAACGGATGGCGGTAGCCTTCGGCATGCTGCTCGGTTCCTCGATCCTCTCTATTTATATCGGGACACAGGGGGAAGTCATGAACTCCACCTGGGAATCCGTTGCGGCGGTAGCGCTTTTCCTGCTCACACCCAAGAGTGTTCTTCAGACACTGGCCAAATACGTGCCGGGCACCCAGGAAAACCTCAAATCCCAGCAGGACTACGCCAAACGCGTCAGGGATATTACGGCCGGCCGGGTCGAGCAGTTTTCTCAGGTGTTTATGCAACTGGCCCGGAGCTTCAAGCAGCTTACGGTCGAGAGCCAGCCGGTTGCGAAAGAAGAGGAGATCAGCCATTTCATGGAGGCCGTCTCCTGCCAGACCTGCCAGATGTGCCCGAAGCGGGTCCGGTGCTGGGATCAGCGTTTCTATCAGACGTATCAGTTCATGACGAGCATGATGACGGAAATCGAGCTTAACCCGAATTTCTCACGGAAGCAGATTCCGATAGACTGGAAGCAGGCCTGTACGAAACCGGATCAGGTGCTGGATGTTATGAAAAATCAGTATGCGAAATATCAGAATGATATGCACTGGAAAAAGCAGATTTCGGACAGCCGTCAAATTGTGGCGGATCAATTAAGCGGTGTGTCCCAGGTCATGGAGGATTTGGCGAAGGAGATCAAGCGGGAGGGCCAGGAGCTGTTTCTCCAGGAAGAGCAGATTCGGCAGGCACTGGAGGATCTCGGGCTGTCCATACACAGCATTGATATTATTTCGCTGGACGAAGGCAACGTGGAGATCGAAATCATCCACCAATATACAAAAGGATTCGATGAATGCCGCAAAATCATAGCGCCTCTGTTAAGTGAAATTCTCGGAGAACATATAGCGGTGAAAAATGAAGAAATGCTCCCGAGGGGAGAAGGCTACAGCACGGTATTATTCGGCTCGGCCAAAGAATTCGAAGTGGAGACGGGGATTGCGGGAGCGGCCAAAGGCGGTGAACTGCTGTCCGGGGACAGCTTTTCCGTAGCGGAGCTGGGCAACGGCAAATTCGTTGTGGCGCTGAGCGACGGAATGGGCAATGGCGAGAGGGCCAGGGCGGAAAGCTCGGCTGCGCTTACTATTTTGCAGCAGCTGCTCCAATCGGGCATGGATGAGAAAATTGCAATCAAATCGGTTAACTCCGTTCTGCTTCTGCGTTCCTCGGACGAAGTGTATGCCACGGTGGATATGGCTCTGATTGATTTGTACAGCGCACAGACAACGTTCATGAAAATCGGTTCAATCCCGAGCTTTATCAAAAGAGGCAATGAAGTAATTCCGGTGATGGCTAATAATCTGCCGGTCGGCATCCTGCAGGACATTGAAGTGGACTTGCTATCGGTATCTCTTCAGCACGGCGACCTTCTGATTATGATGACCGACGGCATTTATGACGCACCCGGACATGCGGTCAACAAAGAAATGTGGATGAAGCGGGTGATTCAGGAAATCGACACGGATATTCCCCAGGATTTTGCCGATAGTCTGCTTGAACGCGTTATGCGGTGTCATCACGGGGAAATTATCGACGACATGACCGTGGTCGCGGCGCGTGTAGAGAAGCATCAACCGGAATGGGCGACATTCCGCTGGCCAGGCGTCAACCGGATCGAGCGGCCGAAGGTGGTGAGCTGAGAGTCGCGGTAGCGATAGAACTGTGATCTGCCAGTTTATGAATAGAAAAGAGGCGAATGCTGAAATTCGACAAGTGCCGACGTGCAGCGGAGTATCCTAGCGGGTGCCTCGCTGCTTTTTCTTGAAAAAAGATCCGGGCTAAGCCCGCCAGGCACCCCTGCGGCCCGTCAGGTTTACCGGCGCCTGATTTTTTCCGTCCCTATGATTAGAATCTCGCAGACTTGGCGAAACTAGTAAGAACATTCATAGGTTGGAGGCGGAAGAGATGAAACAGATCCTACTAATCACCGACGGCTGTTCGAACGTCGGAATCAGCCCGGCGGCCGCTGCGGCGGAAGCCCGAGCGGAAGGCATTACCGTCAACGTGATCGGTGTCGTTGACCAGGGCGAGCTCGGCCTGCTCGGCGCCGAGGAAATCCGCGAGATTGCGAAAGCCGGCGGCGGCATGAGCCGCATCGCAACCCCGCAGCAGCTGTCGCAGACCGTGCAGATGATGACGCGCAAGACCGTGACGCAGACGGTGCAGCAGGCGGTCAGCCGGGAGCTGCAGAGTATACTCGGCAGCGGGGACATGACCGAGCTTCCTCCTGCGCAGCGCTCCGAGGTCGTGCGCGTCATAGACGAGCTCGCGGAGAGCGGTTCCCTCCGCGTCGCGCTGCTGGTGGATGCCAGCGCCAGCATGAAGCCGAAGATGACAGCGGTGCGCGAGGCCATCTCCGATCTGCTGCTGAGTCTCAAGGCGCGAAGCGGAACAAGCGAGCTGGCGGTTTTTCATTTTCCGGGGCGGCATGACGGTGATCCTGATGTGGAAATGGATTCGGGCTGGACGTCAAATCTTGCAAATCTGGATAAGATGTTCTATAAATTAAACATGAAGGGCACCACCCCTACCGGACCGGCCATGCTGAAAGTGGCGGAGTACGTATCGGGTAAACCTATCTATTCAGACGATGAGGACGGGATGCTGCGTGACTACGTCGTATGAGCCCGCCCTGCCGCTCGGTACGACCCTCAAGGGGATATGGAACGGCAGAACTTATACGGTTGTGCGCGGGTTGGGTTCGGGAGCGAACGGCCAAGTGCTGCTTGTACGCAGAGGCGAGCGCCGGTATGCGATGAAGATCGGATACGATCCTCTCGACCATCAGTTCGAAGTAAACGCCCTGCTGTCCCTTTCCAAAACGGATACATCTTTCCGCAGATTTTTGCTGGATGCCGACGATGCGGAATTCGAGGGACGCCGCTTGTCGTTTTTTATCATGCCTTACATACAGGGCCTTTCTTTATCGAAATACATACGAACTTACGGCAAAGACTGGATTTACGTGATCGGATCGAATCTGCTTAAAAAGCTTACGGAGCTGCACCGGAGCGGGTATATCTATGGAGATCTGAAATCCGACAATCTCGTTCTTACGGAGCATGGAAGCGTGGAGCTGATAGATTTCGGCGGAATGACGGCCAAAGGACGTGCGGTTAAGCAGTTTACGGAGATTTTTGACCGCGGGTACTGGTGTGCGGGAGAACGGGTAGCGGAGGAGAGCTACGATTTGTTCTCGTTCGCCGTTCTGATCATCAAAACACTGGATGATCGCGACGCGTTCCGCCCTGCCCTGCAGGCGCTTCCCCAGAACCGCAATATCTCCATGCTTGAAGATATCGTTCAAAGCAGCGAGCGGATGAGAGGCATGGCCCCTTTTTTGCTGAAAGCTCTGAATAACCGGTTTGCTTCTTCCGAGGAAGCACTTGCCGTATGGAGGGAACAAGCGAAGAAGGCGCGCGGTATCAAAGTTCCGGCCGGACGAAAAGAAGCCCCCGGGATTGTTCTGTTTTTGACGATATCCTTGATTGTTTTGCTGGGCACGATCATTTACTTTTATCTGAACTGAAAAAAGGTAGAGACTTCTGCCCTTTCGTTACAAGGGCCTAAAAACAGGGTGCTGCAGCAGTTGGCGGAAAGCGGGGAAAGAATCATGGAAGGGAAGCGGCAGCCCAAGGAAGCTAACCATAGTGAGCCCGGCAGCAAAGGATTGGACCCGGGATTCCGGGTGCGTGCGGCCGTCGAGAGCCGTATTGTCGAAGAGAAGCTTCTGGAACCGGGCGATACCGTCGTTGTGGCCGTTTCGGGAGGACCGGATTCGGTTGCGCTTCTTCATTTGCTGTACGGGCTGTCGGGCACAAGAAATTGGCGCCTTATCGTGGCGCATGTCAATCACCGGTTTAGAGGGGAAGAGTCCGACCGTGAAGCGGCATTCGTCGCATCCTTTGCGGAGCGTCTCGGACTGCCCTGCGAGTCGGCTTTTATCGATGTGCCTGCTTATATAGAAGAAACAGCCATGAACTCTCAGGTTGCGGCGCGGCGGAAACGGTATGAGTTCCTTTTCGAGACGGCTGGCAAGTATGGTGCAAGCAAAATCGCGCTCGCCCATCACGCGGACGATCAGGCCGAGACGATTCTGATGCGGATTTTGCGGGGAACCGGGCCCGGAGGATTAACGGGAATACCCGAGCGGAGAAGTGAAAAAAAAGTGGAACTCGTCCGGCCTATGCTTCGTATATACAAGAAAGAGGTAATTAGTTATTGTGAATTCCTGGGGCTCGCATACTGCCGGGACAGCAGCAACGATTCGCGGAAGTATTTCCGGAACCGGATACGACTGGATGCGATGCCCTATTTGCGCCAATATAACGATCAGCTTCCGGAGTCCTTGAACCGGCTGGGTGAAATCATGACGGCAGAGAACGATTATATGGAACGTGAAGCTGACCGTGTATATGCTTCCGCCGTCAAGGCCGAGGCGGGTGCGGCGAGCTTGGACCGGGGTGATTTTGTTCACTTGCACGTCGCTTTACAAAGGCGTGTGATTAAACTAATATTAAATTATCTCGCTTTTCAAGAGGAAAACGTCGATTATGCAAGATTAGAGGCGATTCGTACGGCAATCGTGCAGGATAGTCCCTCCAATCTCACATGGCCAATCGACGGACGTATTGCCTTGATTCGTGAGTACGAACGTATCTGCTTTCGATCCGAGACATCAGCCAGGTCGGGGGATGCGGCTTTTTTGCATCAAGTGGACTTGCAGCAGCCGTTTCTGCCTATTCCGGAAGCCGGAATGACCTTCGTTTTCACGGCCGCGGAGCGGGATGGAATCGGCGGCGCCGATATTCCGGGAGCCTGCCCCAACGAGGCCTGGTTTGATCTTGATGCCCTTCGGATGCCGTTGTCGGTGAGAAACCGGCAAGCCGGGGACCGTTTGGACGTGTTTGGTTTAAACGGCACCAAAAAAGTAAAAGATATTCTCATGGATGCCAAAATACCGCCCAGCCGCAGAGACCGGCTTCCGCTGCTTATGGATGCAGAAGGAAGGGTTCTGTGGATACCGGGCGTTCGTCGTTCCCGCCATGCGCTTGTCGGACCGGGAACCGTACGTTGTTTGCACATCCGGATTGAGCCCCCGGTGACTGAGGGAAACGGCCTTGGAGAATGATTTGTCACAGTTTTCATATTATTAAGTAGGGGGAGCATCCTTGTTTAACGACATTCAAGAAGTTTTTTACTCGGAGGAACAAATTCAAGCTAAGGTACAGGAGCTTGGAGCGCAGATATCCAAAGACTTCGAAGGCCGCAATCCGCTTGTGATTTGTGTGCTTAAAGGAGCTTTTATTTTCATGGCGGACCTCGTGAAACAGGTTACGATTCCGCTTGAGCTTGACTTTATGGCGGTATCCAGCTACGGGCAATCGACCAAGTCGTCGGGAGTCGTCAAAATCATTAAAGATTTGGACGTATCCGTAGAAGGACGTCACGTACTGATCGTCGAAGATATTATTGACAGCGGTTTGACCCTGAGCTACCTCATTGACGTGCTTGAGAGAAGAAACGCCCAGTCCGTGTCTGTGGTTACTCTGTTCAACAAACCTGCCAGACGGTCCGTCGATCTGCAGCCCGATTATGCCGGTTTTGAAATTCCGGATGCGTTTATCGTTGGCTACGGGCTCGATTATGCCGAGAAATACCGCAATCTTCCTTACATCGGTGTTCTGAAACCCGAGATTTACTCTTCTTAAGAACACCCGGGTATGTCCCACGGCCGGCTTTGTTGTGATGCTAAGACATGCTGTGGTAAAATATAAAAAGTGTGTCGTTTGAGAGGAGGTAGCGGATGAATCGCTTTATCCGGAATACCGGTTTTTATTTATTGATTTTCCTGGTGACAGTCGGTATTGTGCATTTCATTAGTACGCAGAACGATCAAAAAGAAGCGATTACCTACAACCAGTTCCGGCAGGAATTAACGTCCAAGAACGTCGATAAGCTTCAAATTAAAGTCGACGGGGGCACGTACCTGATTAACGGGCATTACAAGAATCCTAAGGCGGCGGATAAATCTACATTCGTTACCCGTGGTCCCTTTGATTCAAGTGTAGTAGAGCTGATCGAAACAGCGGGGGTTCAAGAAGAGTATCTGAAAATGGAAGGCGACAGCGTTTGGATTTCTTTCCTGACGTCCATCATTCCGTTTGTGATCATCTTTGTCCTGTTCTTCTTCCTGATGAATCAGGCTCAGGGCGGCGGCGGCAAAGTCATGAATTTCGGCAAGAGCCGTGCACGCTTATATAATGAAGAGAAAAAGCGCGTCACGTTCGAAGACGTTGCCGGCGCGGATGAAGAGAAACAGGAATTGATCGAAGTCGTCGAATTCCTTAAAGATCCGCGTAAATTCTCTGCAGTAGGAGCCCGCATTCCGAAAGGCGTGCTTCTCAACGGTCCTCCGGGGACCGGTAAAACCCTGCTTGCCCGTGCAGTTGCGGGTGAAGCCGGAGTTCCGTTCTTCTCCATCTCCGGTTCCGACTTCGTGGAAATGTTCGTCGGTGTCGGTGCTTCCCGGGTACGGGATCTCTTCGAGAATGCGAAGAAGAACGCGCCTTGTATTATCTTTATCGACGAGATCGACGCCGTCGGCCGTCAGCGGGGCGCAGGCCTCGGGGGCGGACACGACGAGCGCGAGCAGACGCTCAACCAATTGCTCGTCGAGATGGACGGTTTCGGAGCGAATGAGGGAATCATTATCGTCGCGGCTACCAACCGTCCGGACATTTTGGACCCGGCGCTTCTTCGTCCGGGACGTTTCGACCGTCAGATTACGGTTGACCGTCCGGATGTGAAAGGCCGTGAAGCGGTCCTCAAGGTTCATGCGCGCAACAAGCCGCTGGCCAAAGACGTAAGATTGGACTCCATCGCGCGTTACACCACCGGTTTTACGGGTGCCGACTTGGAGAACCTTCTTAACGAAGCGGCGCTTATCGCAGCGCGCCGCAACCGTAAAGATATCTCGATGGCCGAGGTTGAAGAAGCTTTCGACCGTGTTATCGTAGGTACGCAGAAGAAGAGCCGCGTAATCAGCGAACGCGAGAAACGTACGGTAGCTTACCATGAATCCGGTCACGCTATCATCGGGTACTATGCCGAGAATGCGGACATGGTTCACAAGGTGACGATCGTTCCCCGCGGCCGTGCAGGCGGTTACGTGATGATGCTTCCTAAAGAAGGCGAAGACCGGATGATGCAGACCAAGAACGAACTGCTCGACAAAGTCACCGGACTTCTTGGCGGTCGCGTTGCCGAAGAAATCTTTATCGGCGAGATCGCAACGGGAGCATACAGCGACTTCCAGAAAGCGACCGGAATCGTTCGCAAGATGGTCATGGAATTCGGTATGAGCGACAAGCTCGGACCGATGCAGTTCGGCAGCAGCCAAGGCCAAGTATTCCTGGGCCGCGATATCGGTCATGAGCAGAATTATAGTGATGCGATCGCTTATGAAATCGATCAGGAGATGCAGCTGATCATCCGGGAGTGCTACGACCGGGCGAAGCAGATCCTGAATACTCATAAGGACAAAGTTCATCTTGTCGCTCAAACGCTTCTCGAAAGAGAAACGCTCGATAAGGAACAGATTGTGGAGCTTCTTGAGAAGGGTCAAATTTCGGGCAATGAGGAAATAAAAGTTACGATCCAAGCACAGGATGACAGCGTAAAGCCGGAACCTACACCTGAAATCGAACTGAAAACCGAAACGCCTGAACGGACCAAACTCAATCCGGATAAACCGGATGATGAAGGCAACAACCAGGCATAGCCGAAAGAACTGAGCATACAACCGGATGTCCCCGCGGACATCCGGTTTTTTCATTTTAGCGGCCGGATTTGCGGATTGACACGTCTAAGCATGTTGTGTAAATTTAGTTGTGATACTTGAAATGCCTTTTACAAAGAGTTCACAGAGTGAGAAGGCGATCGCCATAGCTTTTGAACATAGGGCGTGCCGCTTCATATAAGGAGGATGCATTCATGGAGGCATTGGCTCTCGAAAGAAAAGCCGAGCAGAACAGACTGCTGAAAGAGCGAATTTTAGAGCTTAAGAAAGAACGCAATGCCATTATTCTCGCTCATTACTACCAGCGTGACGAGATTCAGGAAGTCGCCGATTTCCGCGGGGATTCATTTCTTTTGGCTCAGAAAGCCGCTGAAACCGATGCAGATGTTATCGTTTTTTGCGGAGTACACTTTATGGGGGAAAGCGCTAAAATTCTCGCTCCTACCAAGACGGTGATTATTCCCGACGAACGAGCCGGCTGCCCAATGGCCGACATGGTGAACGTGGAAGGATTGCGGGCTTTGAAGAAAGAGCATCCCAATGCGAAGGTTGTCGCCTACATCAATACGTCAGCGGAAGTGAAGTCGGAAACGGATATCTGCTGTACCTCCGCGAATGCAAGAAAAGTCATCGAATCCATCGATGCCGAAGAGATTATCTGGGTACCGGATAAAAATTTAGGCGACTATGTATCAAAATTCACAAACAAAAAAATGATCATCTGGGAAGGCTACTGCAACACCCATGATATGCTGACCGTCAAAGATGTCGAAGAAATGAAGGCAGCGCATCCCCATGCTCAATTCGTGGTTCATCCGGAATGCCGTCCGGAGGTCGTCAAGCTCGGAGATTTTGTAGGCAGCACGACGGCCATTATCAAATACTGTCGTGAATCCGATTGCCAGGAGTTTATCGTCGGAACGGAAGACGGCACCGGTTACCAGCTCCGTTTAGACAGCCCTGATAAAACTTTTCATTTTGCCACGAAATATCTGGTATGCCCGAATATGAAAGTAAACAACTTGAAAAAAGTCGTCCGGTGTCTGGAAACCATGCAGCCTGAAATCTATGTAGCACCGGAAGTGGCTGATAAAGCAAAGCTTTCCTTAGAGCGCATGTTACAAGTTAAGTAGCATGCGCTACTCTCTTTGTTGAAGGCACGGGTGAACCGCCATGATACCTAGATACTTAACGGATACGGATTTGACCGCCATTCCGCATTATAAAACCGATGTAATCATTATCGGCGCAGGGATTGCGGGTTTATTTACGGCCCTGCAGGCGAGCGCTTCTCAACGTGTGCTTTTGATTACAAAGAAATCGCTTCTGGACAGCAACACCCGGTATGCCCAAGGTGGGATTGCCGCGGTGATTTCCGATGAAGATTCGCCTGAGTATCATCTGCAGGATACACTTGTCGCGGGTGCGGACTTGTGTTCGCGAGAGGCTGTGGACGTACTGGTTCATGAAGGACCGGAGGGCGTACAGGACCTGATCCGGATGGGAACGCAGTTTGATTTGGAAAACGGAGAAATCGCTTTGACCAAAGAGGGCGCTCACAGCCAGCGGAGAATTCTCCATGCGAACGGGGATGCAACTGGCGCTGAAATTGTGAGGGCGCTTTCCGAAAAAACCAAGCAAAACCCGTCCATTGAAATTTGGGACGATCATATCGTTATCGACTTGATTACGGTCGATGGCGAGTGCCAGGGTGCCCTAGTTCAAAAGCCTGATGGACAGCGCGTATATGTCCAGGGCAACGCAACCGTGCTTTGCACAGGCGGGGCGGGTCAGTTGTTCCGCTACACGACCAATCCGGACGTGGCGACCGGAGACGGAGTGGCGATCGCTTACCGTGCCGGGGCGGATATACGTGATATGGAATTTATCCAATTCCACCCGACCGTGCTTGTTTATCCGGGAGCGCCGCGTTTTCTTATTTCGGAGGCTGTCCGCGGTGAAGGCGCTTATTTGCGCAACATCAAAGGGGAACGGTTTATGGAAAAATACCATTTCCAGCTAGAGCTTGCCCCCCGCGATATAGTAGCCCGCGCGATTGTCAGCGAAATCGAGGAAACGGGCTCCAGTTTTATCTATCTGGATATTACCCATGAGCCGGAACAGATGATCCGGCACCGGTTCCCTACCATCTATGAAACTTGTCTGTCATTCGGTCTGGACCTAACAAGCGACTGGATTCCCGTCGCCCCTGCCGCCCATTATATGATGGGTGGGGTAAAGACCGACTTGCATGGGGAAACCAACATTAACAGGCTGTTTGCCTGCGGTGAAGTGTCCTCTACGGGTGTACACGGAGCCAACCGGCTCGCGAGCAATTCTTTATCCGAAGCGATTGTCTTCGGACGCCGGATTGTTGAACGCGTCCGGTCGCTTGCTCCCCTTCTGCATCAGGTGCCGCAGACAGGTGGAGAGAAGGCCGTCCGTACGGAACTGCCGAAGCAGGCGATGGTAGAGAAGAAATTGAAGCTGCAGAAAATCATGGTTCGTTATGCGGGAGTCCGCCGAGATGCAGCCGGGCTTCAGCGGGGACTCGACGAACTTAAACGGCATCTGCCGTCCTTTGACTCATGCCTTACCCGCAGGGAAGATTATGAATTTGCTAATTTGCTGACCTGCGCGCTGCTGACGGCCGAAGCCGCGCTGCGTCGCGAAGAAAGCCGCGGCGGTCATTACCGGGAAGATTTTCCGCAGCGCAGGGACGAGCAGTGGCTTAAACATACCGTATTCAACCGTGAATGTGGTCTGACGGAGGAGTGGATACTTAATGATGGAATTAAACTTTAAACAATTACGGCAGAACATCAAGCTGTGGCTTGACGAAGATATCGGCACGGGTGATGTGACCACGATGTACACCATCCCCGCGGACCAGCAGAGCAAAGGGATCATTCATCTGAAAGAATCCGGAATCGTGGCCGGGCTGCGCGTAGCGGAGGAAGTATTTGCAGAAGTGGACGAGAATCTGGTTTTCTCATCCCAGGTGAAAGAAGGGGAATTTGTCTCCAAGGGGACGGTAATTGCCGTCGTGACGGGAAACACCCGAAGCATCCTGAAGGGAGAACGGCTTGCTCTCAATCTTCTCCAGCGGATGTCCGGTATTGCCACGCGTACGCGTCAATATGTGAACGCGCTGGAAGGTCTTCCTACCCGGCTCGTCGATACACGGAAGACGACACCGGGGCACCGGATGCTCGAGAAATACGCCGTACGAGTCGGCGGCGGATTCAATCATCGCTACGGTCTATACGATGCCGTCATGATCAAAGACAACCACATCAAAGGCTCGGGCAGCATCACGGCGGCTGTCCGCGCGGCCCGTTCGAGAATCCCTCATACGATGAAAATCGAAGTAGAAGTCGAGAACTTCGAACAGTTGGACGAAGCCATTGCGGTTGGCGCCGATATCATTATGCTGGACAATATGAAAGCGGCCGATATGGCCAAAGCCGTTTCCATCGTAAAAAGCCAGGCCCCGCATGTATTGGTGGAGGGCTCCGGTTCCGTTACGCTGGAAACGATCAAATCACTGGCGGAAACAGGGGTACACGTTATTTCCGTCGGAAGACTGACCTACTCCGTGTCTGCGCTTGATATCAGTCTGGATCTTAACGAGCAGAAAGGAGTTTCCTTGTGATTTTAGTCGTAGACGTTGGCAACACCAATATAGTCCTGGGTATTTACCAGGGTACCGAACTGCTTCATCATTGGCGGCTCAGCACGAATCGATCTGCGACCGTAGACGAATACGGGATGATGTTCCACAACCTCTTTAAACATGCCGGCATTGAAGTCCAGCAGATTGAAGGGGTCATTATTTCATCCGTTGTACCGCCTCTGATGTTTGCGCTGGAACACCTTTGTTTAAAATATGTGAAGAGAACGCCGCTTGTTGTCGGACCCGGCATCAAGACGGGGCTCAACATCCGGGTCGATAATCCGAAGGAAGTGGGGGCGGACCGAATCGTCAATGCCGTGGCTGCGCTTGAGCTGTATGGCTCTCCGTGCATCATTGTTGATTTCGGTACGGCGACCACGTACGATTATATAGACAAGGCCGGGCAGCTTATCGGCTGTGCGATTGCGCCCGGCATTGGAATTTCAACAGAGGCTCTGTATCAGCGGGCGGCCAAACTGCCACGTATCGAACTGATCAAGCCCAAGAGCGTTATCGGGCGCAACACGATATCGTCCATGCAGGCCGGAATCATTTTCGGCTACGTCGGCCAGGTAGACGGAATCGTGGACAGGGTCAAGCAGGAATTCGGCATTGCGCCTAAGGTTATCGCGACCGGAGGACATGCCGAGTTGATTGCAAGCGAATCCCGCACCATCGATGTCGTCGATCCGATGCTGACGCTGGAAGGCCTGCGCTTCATTTATACCAAAAATGCAAAGCAGGAATAGCTTACAAGAAACGGGGTAACGTGATGAGTGATTATTTAATCCGCGGAACTGCGCTGGAAGGGAGAGTCCGGGCGTTTGCCGTCCTGACGACCTCCATTACCGAAGAACTCCGCCAACGGCACCATACAACGCCGACTGCCACGGCCGCCCTGGGAAGAACGGCCGCAGCCGGTCTGATGATGGGCGCTATGATGAAGGGTGAAGAAAAGCTGACCCTGCAGGTCAAAGGTGGCGGACCTATCGGTTCTATTGTCGTTGACGCCAATTCCAAAGGCGAGGTGCGCGGATATGTAGACGATCCGAGTGTAGACCTGCCATTGAACGCCAAGGGGAAACTCGATGTGGCAGGCGCAGTCGGAACGGACGGCTTTTTATATGTAACGAAGGATCTCGGGCTCAAAGAAAATTACCGCGGCAGCATCCCGATCGTCTCCGGAGAACTGGCCGAGGATTTTACGTATTATTTCGCCAAATCCGAACAGACGCCTTCGGCTGTAGCTCTAGGTGTGCTTGTTGACGTCGACCGGACGGTCAAAGTTTCCGGAGGCTTCATTATTCAGCTTCTGCCGGGCTTAACGGACGATGAAATCACCGACATCGAAAAGACGCTGGCACAGATTCCGCCGATTACAACCTTGCTGGATCGCGGTTTATCGCTTGAAGATGTACTGAAAGAGGTTCTGCCTTCTGTGGAGATTATGGAACGGTCGGCCGTATCTTTCCAATGCAAATGTTCCCGTGAAAGAGTGGAGCAGACGATCATCAGCTTGGGCCGGGATGAGCTG
Organism: Paenibacillus sp. JT31N7; assembly: GCF_059692095.1. Classification (NCBI taxonomy): domain Bacteria; kingdom Bacillati; phylum Bacillota; class Bacilli; order Caryophanales; family Paenibacillaceae; genus Paenibacillus; species Paenibacillus sp. JT31N7. The sequence goes on along the minus strand of NZ_JCAUAT010000011.1, from coordinate 11,094 downwards.
CAATCCTTAATCGATGAAGACGGACGCGCGGAAGTCGTCTGCCATTTCTGCAACGAGGCTTACCAGTTTGAACGTGAAGAGCTGCAGACTATGTTGGATTCCATCAACAAGTAACAAATCGAGGGAGAGAGCATGCACAATGTAAAAGTGTTGTGGGGAGCTATCCTCGCTTTGTCGATAGGAGTCATTGTTCTCTTGTCGCTATATTTGTCGGATACGGGATTAGGGAAGAAGCCGGTGGCAGGCGGACGTTCTGGGGATACTCCTGCCGACGGTCACGTTGTGGCCCGGATCACGGGTCGTGAATTTACACAAGGCGAATTGACGGAGAAGTTGACCAAACACTATGGTGCCGAAATGCTCAATCAAATGCTGGACCGCGAGACACTCCGGCTGGAAGCCAAGGAGCAGGGAGCGGACATCGGCGAAGCGGAAATCAGCCGCGAGCTGGAGCGGATGCAGCAGGGCTACGAAAACGAACAAAACTTTTACGACTCGATGAAAGAACAGCTTGGAATGAGCAAGGAGGACGTCAGAGAAGACGTTCTCTATAAACTTTTGCTCGAAAAACTTGCGACGCATAACGTCGAGATAGCAGACGACCGGATTACGAAATACATACAGGCGCATTCTGAAGAATTCAAGCAGACCGCTCAAATTCACCTCCACAAAATGGTCGTGTCCACTCTGGATCAGGCTAAAAAGGCGACGGCCGCCTATAAGGGCGGGGAGAGCTTCGCAACTTTGGCGAGGGACCGTTCTCTGGACGATTCCGGGAGCCAGGGGGGAGATCTGGGCTGGATGGAGGAGGACGATCCGTTCCAGCCGGCCGAAATCATGAAGGCGGCCCGTAAATTAGGGGTCGGCCAATTGAGCGCGCCAATCAAGAGCGCGGGAGGATATGCCCTGATTTTAATAACGGAGAAAAGAATGAATACCGGTCCCGACGAAGCGGCTATCCGGGAGAGTGTACGGAAACAGCTCGCCCTGCAGGAAGCGCCTCCTCTTAACGAGTATTTGCTGTCCCTCCGCCAAAAATGGAAAGCGACCATTGCCGACCCGGGATTAAACCCGAATTTTTAGAGAATTGTAAGGTGTTGACAAGGGTCTTAGGCACTGATAATATAGGATTATAATACCAACCTAATAACTCGGATATAAATCCTTTTTTTTCAAACCTGGGAGGGTGACACGAATGGCTAAATTGGTGGAAAGCATTACACAGTTAATCGGGAATACTCCGCTCGTAAAATTAAACCGGGTCGTTCCGGAAGATAGCGCGGAAATCTACGTAAAACTCGAGTTCCAGAACCCGGGAGCAAGTGTAAAAGACCGGATTGCCATCAGCATGATCGAAACCGCTGAACAGGAAGGCAAGCTGAAACCGGGCGACACGATCGTAGAGCCGACGAGCGGCAACACGGGGATCGGTCTGGCTATGGTAGCGGCAGCGAAAGGATACCGTGCGATTCTGGTCATGCCGGAAACGATGAGCATGGAGCGCCGCAATCTGCTGCGCGCTTATGGTGCGGAGCTTGTTCTGACACCGGGAGCCGAAGGCATGAAGGGCGCAATCCGCAAAGCGGAAGAGCTTCAAGCGGAGAACCCTGGCTATTTTATTCCTCAGCAGTTTAAAAACCAGGCTAACGTTAAAATTCACCGTGAAACGACAGGTCCGGAAATTGTCGAAGCCATCAAAGGCCATGACGGCAAGCTGGATGCTTTTATCGCCGGTATCGGAACAGGCGGAACGATCACTGGTGCGGGTGAAGTGCTTCGCGAGAACTTCCCGGGCATCAAAATCGTTGCGGTAGAGCCAAGCGCTTCGCCGGTTCTGTCGGGCGGCAAACCGGGCCCGCATAAGATCCAGGGTATCGGTGCGGGCTTTGTACCGGACATTTTGAACACGGAAATCTATGATCAGATCATTCCGGTCGATAACGAGGATGCTTTCGAAACTTCGCGCCGCGTTGCCCGTCAAGAAGGAATTCTGGGCGGTATTTCTTCCGGTGCGGCGATCTTCGCTGCCCTTAAAGTTGCCAAAGAACTCGGACCCGGCAAACGTGTCATTGCCGTAATCCCAAGCAATGGCGAGCGTTACTTGAGCACCCCGCTTTACCAATTCGACGAATAGAACCGGATCATAACCGGAACACTTCGAAAGTCTTCAGCAGATCGTGCTGGAGGCTTTTTATTTTGAGCCAATTCAAGTATACTAAGGGACAAATCCGGCGGAAATGTAACCGCTGGGACCGTTTTTACACGGTGCTTCAACAACTTTGTTGGCGTATGTGTCTTCGGTATTCGAACAGACGGATTACGGCTTGAAACAAACGGAATTTGTAGAAAAAGCACATTCGTACACCGCATGAGTATAGAGCAGAATGAGGAGCTGGCTGCATGTCTGCGACAACAATAACGTTAACCAATTTGGTTGACTGGACGGAATGGGCGAAAGCAGGCGCCTATACCTCCGTTCCTTATATAACAAGCATCCCGTGGACGGAAGAAATCAGCACATGGGAGTATGCATGGAAGGCGGCGGGTACACACGCATTCGTGCTGGAGAGCGGCAGAGGGGGCCGGTACACCTTCCTCGGGCTGCACCCGGTTGCGGCGATAAACGGCAGTTCGGAAACGGCTGAAGCCGCAGAGAGGGACGGAACCGTCCCGCACGGCTGGCGTTCCGTTCCTGTGCAGGGCGCCCCCTTGGATGCCGTCAAGCGATGGATGGCTCCCTGGCGCTCTCCAAATGTAGCGGGTGCCCCCAAATTTACGGGCGGCTGCGTAGGCTTTTGGAGCTACGATGTCGTACGGAGCATGGAGAAGCTGCCGGAGCTGGCGGAAGACGACCTTCCGCTGCCGGACTACAGCTTCGCCCGCTACGACGAGGTCTGGATCTTCGACCGCGAGGAAGGCAGGCTCTACGCGGCCGTGCATACCCCGCTGCCGGCGGAGCCTTCCGCCTCCGACCTCTCCCGGCTCTACCAGGCCGCCGTTCAGCGTTCGGAGAGCATGCTCCGGCTCTGGCACGGGCTGGCCGGGGACGCCGAGGCCGGCGCAAGACGCCTCCGGCGCGAAGCGGAGTGGCAGGCGCTTGTGAGCGCCGGCGAAGACACCACGCTGGAGGCGGAAGCGGCGGAAGGCGCCAGCCGGGCCTTCCCGCGGGAATCCTTCATCCGCGCCGTCGAGCGGATTCAGGCTTACATCGGGCAGGGAGATGTTTTCCAGGTGAATTTGTCGGTCCGCCAAAGCAGACCGCTCCAAACATCGCCCGAGCAGATCTACGAAGCGCTGCGCATCGTGAACCCGTCGCCCTATATGGGGCTGATGAGGTTCCCCGGCTTCACGCTTGTGTCCGGATCGCCCGAGCTGCTGGTCCAGCTCGAGGGCAGGCACCTGCGCACCCGGCCCATCGCGGGCACGCGTCCCAGAGGCCGCACGCCGGAAGAGGACGCCCGGCTTGCGGAAGAGCTTCTATCCAACGAGAAGGAACGTGCGGAGCACGTGATGCTCGTGGATCTGGAGCGCAACGACCTTGGGCGGATCGCCCGGTACGGCTCCGTCAAGGTCGATGAGTTTTTCGTGATCGAGCGGTACTCTCACGTGATGCACCTCGTCTCGGAGGTTACCGGCGAGCTGCGGGAAGGTCTGGACGCTTTCGACGTCATTGCGGCCGCATTCCCGGGAGGAACAATCACCGGGGCGCCGAAAATCCGGACGATGGAGATCATTGAAGAACTGGAGCCGGTCCGGCGCGGCCCGTATACAGGATCGATGGGATGGATTGACTACAACGGCAATATGGAATTTAATATACTTATACGAACGCTCGTCGCGGCCGGAGGCAGCGGATATATTCAGGCGGGTGCGGGAATTGTGATCGATTCCGTGCCGGACCGTGAATACGAAGAGGCCCTGAACAAAGCGAGGGCGTTATGGAAAGCGATTCAGTTTAGCGAGCACAGCATGAGCCGAGCAGGGACAGAAGTCCTGTAGAAGAGTAGAGGAGGAAGACAAGCATGATTCTTGTCATTGATAATTACGATTCGTTTACGTACAATCTGGTTCAATATCTGGGTGAATTAGGGCAGGAAATCGTCGTGAAACGCAACGATGCCATTGATCTCTCGGGTATTGAGGAGCTTTCGCCGGATCATATTCTGATTTCTCCGGGACCCTGCACCCCGAACGAAGCGGGCATCAGTCTCGGCGTGATCCGTCATTTCAAAGGCCGCATCCCTATTCTCGGCGTCTGTCTCGGCCATCAGGCCATTGGTCAGGCTTTCGGTGGAGACGTTGTCCGGGCAGGCAAGCTGATGCACGGTAAAACTTCTCCGATTCACCATGACGGCAAAACGATTTTCGAAGGTATCCCATCTCCTTACACGGCAACGCGCTATCACTCCCTTATCGTCCGCAAAGAAACACTGCCGGATTGTCTGGAAATCAGCGCCACTTCGGACGAAGGAGAAATTATGGCGCTCCGTCATAAAGAATATCCGATCGAGGGTGTACAGTTTCATCCCGAGTCCATCATTACGGACCACGGCCTGACTCTGCTCCGCAATTTCCTGGGTCAACCCGTATCGGCGGGAACCGGAGCGTAAATGAAGATTTGGATGAACGGGAATCTGGTAGAAGAAAAAGAAGCGGTCGTTTCTATTTACGACCACGGATTTTTATATGGCATGGGGCTGTTCGAGACGTTTCGCACGTACAACGGACACCCTTTTTTACTTCGAGAGCATATGGAGCGAATCTGCGGAGGCTGTGCGGAACTGGGCATTCCGTTTCATACGGACGAGACCGGGATGAGAGGCAGAGTGGCGGAGCTTCTTGAGGCTAACGGTCTGGAAGACGCCTATTTCCGGTATGCCGTTTCGGCCGGTGTGGACATGCTCGGTTTGCCGGGCGGCGCTTTTTACGAAAATCCCAGCGAGATTATCTATATCAAAAGTCTTCCGCACCGTAACGGGGATCAGCCTGCCTCACGTTCCCTTCAGCTTCTGAGTCTAAGGAGAAATACGCCGGAAAGCGGACGCAGGCATAAGTCTTTTCATTACATGAACAACATCCTTGCCAAAAGAGAAATGATGAACTATCCGTGGGCGCATGGAGCGGAGGGACTTTTTCTTACGGATAACGGCGGATATGTAGCCGAAGGAATCGTCAGCAATATTTTCTGGACCCGAGGAGCTGTGTGTTTCACTCCTTCTTTGACAACGGGCATTCTTCCCGGCATTACGCGGGCTTTTGTTCTTAAGCTTGCAGAAAAGGAAGGTCTGGAAATAAGAGAGGGTTTATTTCCTTGGAGCGAGCTGTGCGAGGCCGACGAAATTTTTATGACGAATTCCGTTCAGGAAATCGTTTCCGTAAATGAACTGTTTGATGAATGGGGCGGCTCGATAAACATATCACGGGGAACGGCCGGACCTGTTACGAGCCGCCTGGCTCAGTTGTATCGGGAATACACGAGATTACTTTAGCCTTAGGAAGTGACTTTTGGAATGATTCGAACGTTTGCAGCGGGAGAGACAAGTTTTGAACTCGGACGACGGACTCTCATTATGGGAATTCTGAACGTCACGCCGGATTCTTTCTCGGACGGAGGCTCTTATTCCACTGTGGAGCATGCGGTAAAACATGCGCTGAGCATGGTGGAAGAAGGCGCCGATATGATTGACATCGGTGGAGAGTCGACCCGTCCGGGACACGCGCCGGTTTCGCTCCAGGAGGAATTGGAACGGGTTGTACCTGTTATCCGCGAGCTGGTCCGGCACGTCCAGGTTCCGATTTCGGTAGACACTTACAAAGCCGAGGTCGCCAGGCAGGCGATCGAGGCGGGCGCCCATATCATCAACGATGTATGGGGATTCAAAGCGGACCCCGGGATGGCCGGCGTGGCCGCCCAAGCAGGCTGTCCGGTTATTCTCATGCATAACCGCCCGGAGGCCTTATATACGGATTTTCTGCCGGAAGTTTTGCAGGATCTCCAGGAAAGCATTGATCTCGCTTTGAGCGCGGGTGTGGAGAAGACCAATATCATCCTCGACCCCGGTATCGGATTCGCCAAAAGCTACGAGCAGAACTTGTGGCTGATGAACCGGCTGAAGGCTATTGCGGAACTGGGGTATCCCGTCCTGCTCGGAACTTCCCGCAAGAGCATGATCCGCACGACGCTCGGACTGCCGCCCGATGATGTCGTTGAAGGGACGGCGGCCACAACGGCACTCGGGATCGCGCAGGGCTGCGATATTATCCGTGTACACGATGTGCAGGCAATGAAGCGGGTAGCGGTCATGACGGACGCAATCGTTCGCGGACCCGGGAGTATGTAGAGCCTGAGTCCGATCGGTTAGCCTTCGGGAATTCCGGCCGGGCAGTTTTGCACCTATTATGTTTTTGAGGCTTGAGGAGGAAGACGTGTAATGGACAAACTTATACTGACACGCATGGAGTTTTACGGGTATCACGGCGTTTTCGCCGAAGAAAATAAATTGGGACAGCGGTTTTATGTGGATGCCGAGCTGCACATGCCGCTGGACAAACCCGGCCGTACCGACAACATAGAAGATGCCATCAACTATGCGGAGGCTTATGCCGTTATTAAAGAGGTCGTGGAGAAAAGAACCTTCAAATTGATCGAGGCTCTGGCAGAGCAGGTTGCATCCTCCCTTCTTGAAACTTATACTAGTATCGAAGAAGTGACGGTGCGGGTAATCAAACCTCATCCGCCTTTCGATATTCACTTTGAGGGCGCGACAGTCGAGATAAGCCGGAAGCGGGCGCAACTATGAGTCCTGCCGACTTCACGACCGCGTATATCGCGCTTGGCTCCAACATCGGAGACCGGGAGCGGTACCTAGCCGAAGCGCTTAAGAAACTGGACGAACATCCGCACATTCAAGTGCTGGCCTGTTCGGCCATTTATGAGACGGATCCGGTCGGGTATGTGGACCAGGATGCCTTTTTAAACATGGCTGCAGCGGTTCATACTAGCCTTTCTCCGGAAGAGCTGCTTGCGGTCATGCAGAACATCGAGCAAGTGCTGGGCAGAGTCCGAGACATTCGCTTCGGTCCCCGAACGATTGACTTGGATTTGCTGCTTTACGGGGAGCGAGAGATCCGCACGCCGGATTTGATTGTCCCTCATCCCCGCATGCAGGAGCGAGCGTTTGTGTTAGTCCCCTTGGCAGATCTTTTTTCCCATATACCGAACACATCGTTTGCATCCATAGAGAAACAGTTGGCTAAACTGGATGGAAAGGAAGGCGTTATGTTGTGGAAAAAAATGCAGTGGCCCAGCGAATCCGGGCATTCCGCAAGCTAAAAGGATACACCCAGAACCAACTCGCCGAACTGCTTGGCGTTTCAATAGCCGTTCTTGGTTCTATCGAACGGGGAACACGTAAACCGGACACCCGGATGATCCAGAAAATATCCAATGCCCTAGGCATTGAACCGGAGGAGCTTCTTCCACCCTCCGGCAAATAGGAGGAAAACACATGTTAAAAATAGGCGACGTCGTCGCCCCGAATAACGTTGTACTGGCACCGATGGCCGGCGTATGCAATCCCGCTTTCCGTCTGATCGCCAGAGAATTCGGATGCGGCCTGGTCTGCGCTGAAATGGTCAGCGACAAAGCGATTGTTCACGGCAACTCCCGTACGATGGAGATGCTCTACGTGGACGACCGCGAGAAGCCGCTCAGCCTGCAAATCTTTGGCGGCGATACCGAAACGCTTGTGCAAGCGGCTAAATATGTCGATGCCAACACGAATGCCGATATTATCGATATCAACATGGGCTGTCCCGTTCCCAAAATCACGAAATGCGACGCGGGGGCACGCTGGCTGCTCGATCCTTCGAGAATCGAAGAAATGGTTCGGACGGTAGTGGGTTCCGTGAATAAGCCCGTTACGGTCAAAATGCGGATCGGCTGGGACTCCGAACATATTTACGCGATCGAGAACGCCAAAGCTGTCGAGCGCGGCGGCGGTGCCGCCGTAAGCGTGCATGGCCGTACGCGTGAACAGCTCTATACCGGCAAAGCGGACTGGAACATCATCCGCGACGTCAAGCAGTCCGTTTCCATTCCTGTTATCGGTAACGGGGATGTCGTAACGCCGGAAGACGCCAAGCGGATGATCGATGAAACCGGTGTAGACGGCGTCATGATCGGCCGCGGCGCGCTGGGCAACCCCTGGATGCTGTATCGCACTGTACAGTATCTGACCAAAGGCGAGCTGCCTCCGGAACCGGAAGCCGAAGAGAAAATGCGAATCGCTACCCTTCATATGGACCGTCTGATCAAGCTCAAAGGCGAAAACGTGGCCATCAAGGAAATGCGCAAGCATATGGCGTGGTATCTCAAAGGCATGAAAGGCGCAGCCCGTCTGAAGGACGCCATTATGGAACAGACGACCCGGGACGGCATGGTCCGTATCCTGGACGAATATGCGAGTTCTTTCGACAATATGTCCGATAATCAGGAAGAACAGCCTGCTTTGCACTAAGTAAAGGGGGCGCTGGGTTACATTGACAATTGCAATTGGTTGCCCTATAATCAGGCAATAAGTTGCATCTTTACGTTAAGTTTTTTGAAAAAATGAGTGAATTCGTATAGCATTTCCTTGAATTTACACGACGGGAGATAGGTTTGTATGAGTGAAAAAGAAGTGCTCCTTACCCAGGAAGGCCTCAGAAAACTTGAGGAAGAACTCGAACATTTGAAATCGGTTAAACGCCGCGAGGTGGCCGAACGGATTAAAGTAGCCATCGGCTATGGGGATATCAGCGAGAACTCCGAGTACGAGGATGCGAAGAACGAGCAGGCTTTTATTGAAGGCCGCGTCATTACCTTGGAGAAAATGCTCCGCAACGCCCGTATCGTCAATCTGGACGAAGTTGACATCAATACAGTCAACGTGGGTTCTATCGTGACGCTCAAAGATCTCGAATTCGGTGATCTTGTCGAGTATACGATTGTCGGCACAGCCGAATCCGATCCTTTTCTGAATAAAATCTCGAATGAAAGTCCTGTCGGCAAAGCGATCCTTGGCAAGCAGAAGGGCGCTAAAGTCGATGTGACTGTTCCGGCCGGCGTTATCCAATACGAAATCATGGACATCAAAAAATAAAACCGCTCTCTCGGATCACCATCCGAAGCGGCGATTGCAGGAAAAGCTTCCTTTGGAAGCTTTTTTCGCGTAAAATAGACCGTATAATTAAGGGCAGTCCGCATAATAAGCGCTGTTTTTCTCCTCTTGGGAACATCATCGGGAGCGGGAAGGGCATGCTAAAGGCTTCGCAAACCGGAGCTATAACATATAGGAGTTGAAAGCATGAGTCAGGAACTCGAGTTAAACGAATTGCTACAAATTCGCCGCGACAAACTGGACGAGCTGCGTGGTCTGGGCGTAGATCCATTCGGCGATAAATATGTACGGACGCACACGGCCAAACAAATTTTGGACGCTTACGAGGAAACGCCTAAGGAAGAGCTGGAGCAGCAGACTGTTGAAGTCAGCATTGCCGGACGTATCATGCAAAAGCGTGCTATGGGTAAAGCAAGCTTCGCCCATCTTCAGGATATCACGGGCAAAATTCAAATATACGTACGTCAGGATGCGCTTGGCGACACGAAATACAGCGCCTTTGATCTGTTGGATATCGGCGATATGGTGGGCGTGAAAGGTACCGTTTTCAAAACCAAAACCGGCGAAACCTCCATCAAGGTAAAAGAGCTGGAGGTGCTGACTAAATCGCTTCTTCCTCTGCCCGAGAAATATCACGGCCTCAAGGATGTCGAAACCCGTTACCGCCAGCGTTACGTCGATCTGATCATGAACCAGGAAGTGAAGGAAACCTTTATTCTGCGTTCAAGAATCATCCAATCCATGCGCCGTTATCTGGACGGCCTCGGCTATCTGGAAGTGGAAACCCCGACTCTGCACGCTATTGCGGGAGGCGCGGCCGCACGGCCTTTTATAACGCATCACAACGCGCTCGATATGCAGCTTTACATGCGTATTGCTATTGAGCTGCACCTGAAACGCCTGATTGTAGGCGGCTTAGAGAAAGTATACGAAATCGGGCGTGTTTACCGTAACGAGGGTATTTCCACCCGTCATAACCCCGAATTCACCATGATTGAGCTGTATGAGGCTTATGCGGACTACAAAGATATTATGGCGCTGACGGAGAATATGGTCGCCCATATCGCACAGGAAGTACTGGGAACGACTACGGTTCAGTATCAAGGACATGAAGTAAACCTTGCGCCTTCTTGGAAACGGATCTCTATGGTAGATGCGATTAAAGAAGTGGTTGGCGTTGACTTCAGCGTACACATGAGCAATGAAGAAGCCCAGCGTCTGGCAAAAGAACACAAGGTTAAGGTCGAGCCTCATATGACTTTCGGCCACATCGTGAACCAATTCTTCGAAACGTTTGTGGAAGAAACGCTTATTCAGCCTACGTTTATTTACGGGCACCCGCTTGAAATTTCGCCGCTTGCGAAGAAGAATCCGGAAGACCCGCGTTTCACGGACCGCTTCGAGCTCTTTATCGTGGCCCGTGAACACGCCAACGCCTTCACGGAGCTGAATGATCCGATCGACCAGCGTCAGCGTTTCGAAGCGCAGCTGCTGGAGCGCGAACACGGCAACGACGAGGCCCATGAAATGGACGATGACTTCATTCGTGCGCTTGAATACGGCATGCCTCCGACAGGTGGGCTGGGCATCGGTATTGACCGTTTGGTTATGCTGCTTACCAATGCTCCGTCTATCCGCGACGTGTTGTTATTCCCTCATATGCGCGAGCGTCAGGGAGAATAGATATATACGTAAAAAGGCGCCGATGTGGCGCCTTTTTAAATTTTTTGTGCTTGTCCAAAATTTGTGCTTGCATTCTTTTTGTCAGCGTGGTATCTTATTTAAGTCGCCTCTGAAACACGGTGCCGACAACGAGGCTGACAAGCCGAGATTGTCCTTTGAAAACTGAACAACGAGTGATTGAAGCGTCTCGAGAAATCGAGACATTAATGAGAAGAAATTCTCGTCAGCAACGAATTTTTGAGCTTAATCA
>NZ_JCAUAT010000010.1:0-101789 GCF_059692095.1 Paenibacillus sp. JT31N7 | reverse complement strand
TTCCCAGTATGTAAGACCCCTTGAAGACGACGAGGTAGATAGGTTGGAGGTGGAAGCACAGCAATGTGTGGAGCTGACCAATACTAATCGGTCGAGGGCTTGACCTACAGGTTTTTCCGACAGGAAGGCCGCATCGGAAGCATCTCTTCGGCTAACCGCCGTACGAATGCACCGCAAGATCTTTGGATGGATCGACTGCACGTTTCGCTGCTAGTTTTCAGGGAGCAACCTGAAAAGTTTATTTACACAATGGAGAGATACCCAAGTGGCTCAAGGGGACCCTCTGCTAAGGGGTTAGACTGCGTAAGTGGTGCGAGGGTTCGAATCCCTCTCTCTCCGCCAGTATTAAGGCGGCGTAGCTCAGCTGGCTAGAGCGTACGGTTCATACCCGTGAGGTCGGGGGTTCGAGCCCCTCCGCCGCTACCATAACAACTAGATAAGGACGCTTAGCTCAGCTGGGAGAGCATCTGCCTTACAAGCAGAGGGTCGGCGGTTCGATCCCGTCAGCGTCCACCATATATGCTTTTTTGACGCGGGGTGGAGCAGCCCGGTAGCTCGTCGGGCTCATAACCCGAAGGCCGCAGGTTCAAATCCTGCCCCCGCAACCAATTTACATGGAGCTGTGGTGTAGAGGCCTAACATGCCTGCCTGTCACGCAGGAGACCGCGGGTTCGAATCCCGTCAGCTCCGCCATTTAGTTTGTATGACAATTTCATAGTATGGCTCGGTAGCTCAGTCGGTAGAGCAGAGGACTGAAAATCCTCGTGTCGGCGGTTCGATTCCGTCCCGAGCCACCACTTTTAGTCAAGTTAGTCAATAACGGCGCTTGGCAGTATTGTGGAGGCTTAGCGAAGTGGCCAAACGCAGCAGACTGTAAATCTGTTCTCTGACGAGTTCGGTGGTTCGAATCCATCAGCCTCCACCAGTTTTTCCAAGAGCCATTAGCTCAGTTGGTAGAGCACCTGACTTTTAATCAGGGTGTCGAAGGTTCGAGTCCTTCATGGCTCACATGCCATGTGAACAATTCTCTTCATATAAAAAGAGACCTTAACGGTCTCTTTTTTTTGTTGTCTTTTTTAGCCGGCGAGAGGAAAAATGCCACTTGAATCTTACTTCGCTGCCTAGCCCCAAGCCTAGGCCTATCCGTGCTGGAATCCCTCGGATATTCGTCGTGAAGGGAATCCAATTCGGGGACTCTCGGGTTCAAGGCGATCGAATAAGGTTTTCAGCCGGCCATTAAATATAGCTTCCCAGCTATTGAAGCTGCTCCAGTTTGTCGGCAACGGACTGGAGTTTTTGCTGCATGGATGCTGTTTTATCGCGGCGGTCGTCTATTTTGATGGAGGTAGAGACGCGTTGGGCGCCGTTTTCAAAGGGGCTTTCGTGAAGCTTAAGGATGACTTCCATGAGTTGATCCAAGGGACCTTCGATTATAGTGCTCATTGGAGTAAGCTCATAATGGAGAGGCTGGTTGTCCAGTACCTTTTGAAGATGAGCTACATATTCACTTAAGCTTGTAGAGCCTGTACCTATAGGAACAACCGTAATTTCTGCAATAGCCATTAGTAATGACCCTCCTTCGTTAGGGATAGCTTCGTCCTTTAATTGTAATGGAATCGCCGCCCGGTGGCTACTTACAGTTAGGAGGAAAGCAGCGGAAGTGCCTGGATGGCGGGCAGCGCAGCATGAACAAGGGGAAGCAGCAGGATAAACGACTGGATGACGATTGCCGCATCACGTTCATAACAGGCAAACTTACCGGCCAAGGAGCATTGCCTACATCGCCACTTTCTTCCCTTGGAGGAGTTGCGGACCGGTTAATAAGCCTGAAACAGCGCGCAATTTCGTTGGACGCGATTTCGAACCTTTTCATAGCCCGCCATGCATCGTTAGGCAATCTACTGTTCAGAGTGATTTAAATGAGTTCACTTACGATGTAATCGGCTGTTCGCGCGGCTAAAGCCATTACGGTGTTAGTGGGATTCACTCCGCTGGACGTGACAAATATGCTGGCGTCGCATATAAATAGATTCGGAATATCGTGCGTTTGACCAAACGAGTTGACGACGGATCGCGAAGGGTCGCTTCCCATCCGGCAGCCCCCCATCAGGTGGGCGGTGTCTGGTACCACAAATTCGGGTGTGCCTCCCGCAGCCCGCAGAATAGATTGCATGTTCGAGACCGCATGCTCGATGAGCCTGGTGTCGTTTTCACCGAAGCTAAAGGATACCCTGGCTCTCGGCAGCCCGAAGGCATCTTTTTCGCCGGATAACGTAACGCGGTTGTGCTCCTGCGGAAGGACTTCTCCAACGAGTGTCACGCGGCCGTAAAAATTGTAGTCCAGCATAGCCTCTCGTAACGGGGCTCCCCAGACAGGGATGTCGCCTGTTTTGACGATCCCTTGGGCGAAAGCGAGAGGTCGCGTGCCATGCGCATGGAGGGAGTACCCGCGTGCAAAGCCGCGGCCCCGGTCCGATTCGTAAAACTCCTGAGTAGTAGCCAGCACAGGGGTCCCCTTGTACAGCCGCACTTCTTCCTCGAACTTGGCATACACGTCATGGCTGCTGTGCGTCATAAGAGCCTTGCCTACCCAGCCGCTGCTGTTGGCAAGTCCGTCCGGATACCGGCTGTTCGCAGAGTTCAGCAGCAAGCGGGGCGTTTCGACCGCATAGGCCGATACGATCACGAGTTTGGCTTTTTGACGGTATTCGACTCCTTTTTTCACAAAAAGAACACCGGTAGCCTTTCCATCCGGCCCTGTCTCGATCTGAGTGACCCTACTACCGGTAATCACAGTAGCGCCTGCTTGTACGGCTTTCGGAATATGCTGAATGAGGGTGCTGAATTTAGCATTAGGCATGCAGCCCTGCTGGCAGAAACCCCGGTTAATGCACGGAGGCCTGTCTTCAAATGGCGCAGACAGAATGGCCAGAGGGGCTGTAACCGAGCGGATCCCCAAATTTTCGCAGCCTTTTTGAAACAAATAGGCGTTAGGACTTAGGGGGTCCCGTTCCGGATAAGGATAAGGCCCGCGAAAATTCCCCCATGGAAAATGGCGGGGGCCCGAAACCGCGATTTCTTTTTCGATCCGGGAGTAGTACGGCTCCAAATCTTTATAGTGGATAGGCCAATCCTCGCCGACTCCGTCTATGGATCTCGTTTTGAAATCCGATTCATGGAATCGCAAAAACACCCCGGTAAAATGCTGGGTTCCGCCGCCCACTCCCCAGCCTGAATTGTTGTGCCCCATCGTTAGAGGGTGCTTGCCGTCGACAAGCCGGGTATCCTGCCAGCCGAGGAACTGCATGGACAGCTCGTCGCTCGCAAAATCCCTTTGGGGATCCCGCAGCGGTCCGGCTTCTAACACCACGACCTGCAGCCCGGCTTCGCTAAGTTCCTGTGCAAGAACTCCGCCTGCCGCTCCTGCGCCGATAATGACCACATCGACGGTTTCCGACTGAGTGCTCCATTTCATCGTTCCGGTTTCGCCTCCCACGGATCAAGATGCCCCCGGTCTGCCCGGATGTAACCTCTTGGATAGGCAGGACCTGCGTATCCAATTTCAGACCAAATTAGGGGGTGAGAATAGTAAGCTTCCACGGTCAGCGCGAGCAGCCTGTTGAAGAAGGCTTTCTGCACGGGAGCCGGCCAATCGCCGCGCAGGGACAAACGAACCTCGGCAACATTCGTGAGCAGCTCCTTCTGTTCCGCTGGCGACAGCTGTTGAAAGGGTCTCGCATGAAATCCGTGCGACATGGTTTCAAGTGCCTCCAGCCCTTTGCGGATTAATTCGGACTGAGGAGGAGTATCGGGTCCTCTCTGGCCTTCTTCCTTTTGCCGGTACAAAGTGTCATCTATATGCTCCAGCACGTAAGTCAGGATTTCGGATCGGTCGTCGTCGACAAGAAGCGAGCATACGCTTCTGAGCTGTTCCGCCTCGAGCAGCGTTAACAGCCGATATTCACGGCGCCGCCGCAAGCGGGTGGTGACGATAGACCGTGTGTGGGGATCCCAGTGGTTTTGCTCCTTCATGACATCGAAAGAAGGGTATTTCGGCATTTTTCTCATAAAAGTCACCTTCCATAGACGGCGATTAACCCGAGGACGCCGAGAGTCGAATACAGCAGAGGCATCAGGACGGGAGGGCCGATAAGGAAATTGCGGAACGCATAAGCCCCGACGCGCTTGCCCACTCCCCGGATATGAAGATACAGCCCGTATAATCCCGTAATAATCCCCAGCCACATGCCGATATGAAAAAGTTGGAGCAGCCAAGTCCGGTTTAGGAGAACCGCGAGCAGTCCAACCAGAAAGTACAGAGGAGCGGTAGTAACGGGAATCAGCATGACTTTGCGGTGAAAATTTTGCCGGTAATGGGACAAGGTTACTTGAGCCGCGATAAACAAATAAGCGAAAGCCGTAAACAAAATAACGGACCGGTCTAACGTCCAGCTGTTCCAGATCATAGTATAGGGGATCTCCTTTGTTTCGTTTTGAACATCCGCTTGTAAATGTGAGTTCTTTCCTCATTTTTTCCATAAAGGGGGGAGTTAACTCGTTTTTTATAAAATGTTCTCATGGTTTTAAGCAGGTTGGCGGTCCAAACCTTTACCAAAGGGCGGCAAGTATGGGCGGAATTCGATTGGGAGACGCTAACAGATGCGGTAAAAGCCATTTATCCATCGTCATCCGTGAGGGTAACGATAGGCAGGAGGAATCGAGCGTATGCACTATCTAATCCCCATGCTGACCAGCTTTATTCTGGTAGCGCTGCTGGTACCCGTCATGAAGCGGATCGCTGTAAAAGCAGGGTTTGTCGACCGGCCGTCTACCCGTAAAATTCATGCCGCCCCTATCCCCCTGCTGGGAGGAGTGGCGATTTACATCGCGTGCGCGGCGGCTATTATATTGTTCGGCCGTAACGGCAATCTTTCCTATGCGGTGCTGATCGGCGGAACGATCCTTATGCTGACCGGCCTGACGGACGACTGGTTTAAAACCCGGAGCAAGGATTTCCCTGTCTGGCCGAGGCTGATCATTTATATCGCGGTGTCCGCGGTGCCGCTTTTATTCGGCATTCAAATTATCGGGGTATCGAACCTTCATTTCAGCGGCATGATTTTCTTCCCGGTCTGGCTTGTGTGGCTCGGTACGATGGCTTGGATTTTCGGGATAACGAATATGATTAATTTCATTGACGGGGTGGATGGGCTCGCCTCGGGGATCGTAACGATCGCTTCTCTGGGGCTGCTTGTGGCGGCCATTGTCAAAAGGCAGGAGGATTCCGCTTTGATTGCGGGAATTCTGGTCGGAGCCTGCCTGGCTTTTCTGGCGTTCAACTTTTATCCCGCCAAAATTTTTATGGGCGACGCGGGCGCGATTTTCCTGGGGTATACGATTGCGGTCGTCGCTGTGGACGGAGCGTTCAAAAGTGCCACGTTTGTCTCCATCCTAGTTCCCGTACTGGCGCTTGGCGTTCCTATTCTGGATACGGTGATCGTGTTTACGAGACGACTTCTCAAGGGCGGAGGGCTGCACCGGGCCGATAAGCTTCATACTCATCACAGCCTGATGCAGTGGGGGCTGTCCCAAACTCAAACGGTTTCCTTCCTGTACCTGGTCGGCGCTCTGTTTTCCCTGCTTTCTATTATTGTGGTGCTCATGGGCGTATGAACCCGCATCCCGCATCCCGCATCCGGGGCTTAGTAAGGCATCTTTAAGTGAAACGCTTACTTAGCTGTGTTACAATAATAGGAAGCACCATGGCAGCCTCGATATTACACAGATAGGGAGCTATGCGGATGGAATGGGAAAGGCTGAAAGAACAATTGGAGTCGATCGGCAAAGGGCCGGTCCAACTGATTGCAAAGACGCCGGAAGAGTGGGAAGCCCTTACAAGAAACGCGGGGAAAAATAACGGGGACAGGCAGCCACTGAATAAGAGCAGTATGCTGATCGGAAAAGAAGTATATTTCCTGTTGAGCAGGGAAGGAAATCAAGTCCATGCCTTGTCTATTCCTGCGGGGAACTTGGCCGGAGACGAACGACATCTGGTCGAGTGGCTCATTGAATCCGCACAGCCGGAGAAAAGGCAGAGCGGCACTCTTCTGCTCGAAGAAGAGAAAAAGCTTTCCGCGCTCAGGGAATGGCTGCTGCAGCATGCCGAAACCGACACCCAAGCGGAGGTTCCCGACACGATTTCTTCCCAGGCCGGGCTTTATTCGACCAAAATACCTTTTCTCCTGTATGGAGACTATTCTTCGAACGTACGGGCGTCTTACCGGGAGCTGAAAAGGCTGCTGGAGACGTTTTTTGACGCGGAAATTATATTGATCCCATTGCTGGATAAAGAATGGCTGATTCTCGCGCCGGATTATCTGCTCACAGTGGGGCAGGAAGACAAAACGGACACTCAGGAAGAGAGCACCGAGCAGATGCTCGATGCCCTGGCGTCAGGACTTCATGACATGCTGGCTACCGAATGGGTAGGGGAAAGCCATCTTGGGGTTCACTACCCCATCCAGCCTGCCCAGACGCTTCTGGCGGCCATGCTGGCTCTGCGCTCGACGATTATGCTCGGCCGGTTGTACAAGGTGACGAACAATATTCACACGCCTTGGCATTTACAAATGGAAAAGCTACTGCACCCGATACCCGAATCCGAGAAACATCAGTTTCTGGAACATGTGCTGAAGGATTATTCTATGGATGCGGAGACGCAGTCTACGCTGGAGAGTTTTTTTGCGCTGGACTGCAACGTGAGCGAGACGGCCAAAAAGCTGTATATTCATCGCAACACGCTTTTATACCGGCTGGACAAGTTCAAAAACGAGACGGGGCTGGACGTAAGAACTTTCCATGACGCCGTCCTGGTGAAGCTGGCGCTCGTATTGTACAAAGTAACAAAAAGAAAGTGAGTTTTTTGTGAAGATTGTGCATAGTCAGTCTTCGGGCATTTAAGCTAAGATAAATGTACAGATTCCAAATCAAGAACATTCAAGAACCAGGGGGAATGAACAATGGCAGGCGTTCGTCTTAACCATATCGTAAAGAGGTACCCAGGCAACCAAGAAGCAACCGTTAAGGATTTCCATCTCGATATTCAAGATAAAGAGTTTCTCGTATTGGTAGGAGCATCCGGTTGCGGTAAATCCACAACTCTGCGGATGATTGCCGGTCTTGAAGAAATCTCCGAAGGCGAACTGTACATCGGCGACCGTCTCGTGAACGACGTGGCTCCTAAAGACCGCGACATCGCGATGGTATTCCAGTCCTACGCCCTGTACCCGCACATGAACGTGTACCAGAACATGGCGTTCGGCCTTAAACTCCGTAAATTCAAAAAAGCCGACATCGACGCACGCGTGCGTGAAGCGGCTAAAATTCTCGATATTGAACACCTTCTGGACCGCAAGCCGAAAGCACTTTCCGGTGGTCAGCGTCAGCGTGTCGCCCTGGGCCGCGCAATCGTCCGTGAACCTCAAGTTTTCTTGATGGACGAACCGCTTTCCAACTTGGACGCTAAACTTCGCGTACAAATGCGTGCCGAAATTTCTAAACTTCACAAACGTCTCGGCGTAACGATCATCTACGTAACGCATGACCAAACGGAAGCTATGACGATGGGAAGCCGGATTGTCGTTATGGACAAAGGCATCATCCAGCAGGCGGCTTCTCCGGAAGAGATCTACAACTTCCCGGTTAACATGTTCGTAGCGGGCTTCATCGGATCTCCTTCCATGAACTTCGTAAACGGTTCGCTTAGCGATCAAGGCGGAGAGCTTCACTTCAAAGCCAAAGGCGTAGACGTTATTATTCCGCAAGGCAAAGCTCAAGTTCTTCGCGACAAAGGCTATGCCAGCAAAGAAGTTATTCTGGGTATTCGTCCTGAAGATATCCACGATGAGCCTGTGTTCCTCGAAGCTTCCGCTAAGACAGTGGTTAACGCCCTGATCGAAGTGTCCGAGAACCTGGGTCACGAAATGCAGGTTCACCTTGCCGGTATCGGCGAAGGTACAATCGTAGCGCGTGTTGACGGCCGCTCCGGTCTGAAAGACGGCGCTAACGTGAAGCTTGCTCTGGACATGAACAAAGTTCATTTCTTCGATAAAGAAACGACGAACTCCATTCTTCTGAACTCGTAAGAATCATCAATTAAAAGCCAGTCCATCGTGACTGGCTTTTTTGACGTATTAGGGGTTGAGCAGGCGGGCTTAGAATACGATGCCGAAGTAACACCTGTGCAGCAGTATTCCGGCTGTCCGGCCGGCAGGTTGATTTTCACCCGGCAGTTGAATTACGATGGAACTATTGGGAAAACAAAGGGGAATGAACGATGGGCAAAAAAGTGAGAGTGTCTGAGCTGGTTGAACATTACAACCTGGAAGTCATTTGCGGCGAAGACGGGTTAAAGCGGACCGTAACGGTTGCCGATCTTTACCGGCCCGGTCTGGAAATGGCGGGCTATTTCAATTATCATCCGCAGGAACGCGTGCAACTGCTGGGACGTACCGAGATGTCCTTCTTCGAAACGCTGGACGAAACGGTCCGTCTGCACCGTGCCGAACAGCTCTGCGCAAGCGAAGAGACGCCCTGCATTATCGTCACCCGCGGTTTGGATATTCCCGCGGAACTGGTAGAGGAAGCGAAGAAGCACCAGCTTCCGGTTCTTCGCAGTCAGGTAGCGACCACCATTCTCGCCAGCCGGCTGACCAACTTCCTGGAAAACAAGCTTGCTCCCTCCACTACCATTCACGGTGTATTGGTGGATGTGTACGGCGTCGGAATGCTGATTACGGGAGGCAGCGGAATCGGGAAAAGCGAAACGGCGCTTGAACTGGTCAAACGGGGCCACCGCCTGGTAGCGGACGATGCCGTCGAAATACGCCAGACGGCCGATTACATGCTGTACGGGAACGCGCCTGACCTGATCCGCCATTTGCTTGAAATCCGCGGCGTCGGCATCATTAACGTGATGACGCTGTTCGGTGCGGGAGCGGTGCGGAATGTCAAGAAAATATCCGTCGTGGCTCGTCTGGAAACCTGGCAGCAGGATAAACAGTACGACCGCCTCGGACTGGATGAAGAAACGACCCGGATTATTGAGGCGGATGTTCCGCTGATCACTATCCCGGTTCGTCCCGGACGGAACTTGGCGGTCATCGTCGAAGTTGCGGCGATGAACTACAGGCTCAAGCGGATGGGCTTCAACGCGGCCCTGCAGTTCACTAACAAGCTGACGGAAACGCTGGCCGAAGATTTGGACGACATGGACTGAGAGCCGGTTCATACCCACAGGTAAGGAATAGGAGGATATCGACCGTTTATGCTAAATCCAGTCGCTTTTAAGCTAGGCCCGATTTCCGTGCATTGGTACGGCATTATATTAGGCACGGCGGCCCTGATCGGGCTGCTGCTTGTCATTCGGGAGGGCAAGCGCTTTAAGCTGCAGCCCGAATTTTTCATGGATCTGCTGCTGATCGGAGTACCGTCTGCCATTGTGGCCGCTCGTATTTATTACGTGGCCTTCCAATGGGAAAACTACAAAAACAATCTGGGCGAAATCATCGCCATCTGGCACGGGGGAATCGCCATTTACGGCGCCCTGATCGGTGCCATTATCGCAGCGCTAATTTATGTCCGCCGCAAAGGATATTCGTTCTGGCGGATCGCGGACATTTGCGCTCCGGGACTCATTGTCGGCCAAATGATCGGCCGCTGGGGCAATTTCGTTAACCAGGAGGCCCACGGCGGCCCGGTCAGCGAATCTTTCCTGCGCAGCACGCTTCACCTGCCCGACTGGATCGTGAACCAGATGAATATCGAAGGCATTTTCTATCATCCCACTTTTCTGTATGAATCGGTATGGAATTTTGTCGGGCTGCTGCTGCTCTTCTGGCTGCGCCGCCGTCCGTTTCTTCGTGCGGGCGAGTTGTTCATGAGCTACTTCATCTGGTATTCGCTGGGCCGCTTCTTCATCGAAGGCCTGCGTACGGACAGCCTTGATTTCACGGGACCGGCATGGCTGGCTTCCCTGCTGAACGGACTGTGGTCGCCGATGTCCCTACTGTTCGGTGAAGCGGGAACGATGACATACGGAGGCAACATCCGTATTTCCCAGCTTCTTGCCGTGCTGATCATTATCGCGGCCATTATCATCATCGTCCTGCGCCGCCGTATGGGTTATGCGAAAACCAAGTACAGCGATCCGATCGAGAAAATCGGCGGGACACCGGCTTCGGCCAATACAAGTCATTGAAAACAGGACAGAACTCTTGATAATAAGGAGCACAGCATGAAGCATACGGTATTGTTTGATTTGGACGGAACTATTCTGGACACCAACGAGCTCATTATCCAGTCGTTCCTGCATGCGCTGGAAGGAAAGACGCCCGAGCTGTTTACAAGAGACAACATCATTCCCCACATGGGGCGCCCTCTCATTGAGCAGCTCCAGTTTTTCAGCGGACTGGATGAAGTGACGGATCTTCTGACTCTTTACCGGTCTTATAATCTTAAGCACCATGACGAGCTGGTGAGACCTTTTCCTTATGTAAAAGAGGTAATGGCCAAGCTGCATGCCTACGGAGTCAAAATCGGCGTCGTAACCAGTAAAATCAGGCTGACAACCATGCTGGGCCTGGAGCTTTGCGAACTGCTGCCGTACATCCAAAGTATTGTGACCGTCGATGATGTTACGAACGCGAAGCCGGACCCGGAAGGAATCAGGAAGGCTCTCCATGAACTGGGCTCAACGGCGGAGGAAGCCGTCATGGTGGGGGACAGCCATTACGACATCGAAGCGGCCAAAGCCGCAGGTGTTGATGCCGTAGCCGTCAACTGGTCTTTGAAGGGCCAGGCCTACCTGGAACAGTACCATCCGGAACATTTGATCGCGGATATGCGCGAGCTGTATATGATTTTCGGGATTACGGAGGAAAGTGTTTGAGGAAAACCGACAGATACCCGGTTGACGGACCTAACGCCTTATGGCAGATTTACCGGACGGTCAGCAAATGGAAAGCGGTTAAAAATTTCGTCTGGATACAAATCAGCCGTTACTGTCCCTCGCTTTCGGTTAAAAATTGGATCTACCGCCGCATGCTGGGCATGGAGGTGGGAGAACACACCGCTTTCGCTTTGATGGTGATGGTGGATGTATTTTTTCCGGAAAAAATAAAGATCGGCCGCAACTCGATCATCGGGTACAACACAACGATTCTGGCTCATGAGTATTTGATCAAGGAATACCGGCTGGGTGAAGTACGGATCGGCTCGAATGTGATGGTCGGGGCGAACACGACCATTCTACCCGGTGTAACGATAGGGGATGGCGCGGTAATCGGCGCGGGCTCCGTCGTTCATAAGGATGTGGAGCCATACAGCTTCGTAGCGGGTAATCCGCTTCAGATTATCCGGACGGGAGCTTCCGATCATGAAGAAGCCCGAGTTTTAGGAACGTCAGCGGAAAATACGGGGTCGGACACGGCTTACGTCAATAGCTCAAATAAAAACAGTTCATCTTCTTAAGAAGAGAACTGTTTTTTTGTTTGAAGCGAAGAGGACATTGGCCTCCGAGAAACGAATGGGAATGAATCTGCAAATTGACGCCTCTGACATTCCGTGATAAACTAACGGATATCCTTCAATTTGGTAGTATGGTAGCGTGCTAAAGCGTTTTGAAAATAGAGGTGTACCGGCAGGGCAAGGAGGAACATGAATGTCTAAACCGAAAGTGTTTGAAAAGCCTACGGGTTTTAAAGATTTCCTTCCGGAATCGGTAGCGAGAAGCCGCGAGATCGAGTTCAGCGTGCTGGACTGCATGGAACGGTGGGGCTACAGTCAAATCGTGACTCCGACGCTGGAATTTTACGATACGGTAGGGATGGCCAGCTCCATCGAAGACCGGAAACAGTTCAAGCTGCTGGACCGCAACGGGAAAACGCTTGTACTTCGTTCCGACATGACGGCCCCGATCGCGCGGGTGGTTTCCTCTCTTCTGCGGGATGAGCCTCTTCCGCTCCGTCTCAGCTATCACGGGAATGTTTTCCGGGCGATGGAGGAAGAAGCCGGACGCGATTCGGAATTCGTGCAGACCG
This sequence comes from Paenibacillus sp. JT31N7, assembly GCF_059692095.1. Classification (NCBI taxonomy): domain Bacteria; kingdom Bacillati; phylum Bacillota; class Bacilli; order Caryophanales; family Paenibacillaceae; genus Paenibacillus; species Paenibacillus sp. JT31N7. Next base: position 89,691 of record NZ_JCAUAT010000010.1, on the reverse strand, counting down.
GGGTGGAGCTCGTGGGCGACCCGTCCGCGGAAGCGGATGCCGAAGTAGTGGCTTTGGCGATTGCCTCCTTACAGGCCGCAGGCGTAAAAACGTTTAAGTTTGCTTTGGGGCATGTCGGGTTTTTACACGGCTTGTTCGGAGAAACGCTCAAAGACCATCCCGAAGCCCAGGAAGAGCTTAAAAGCTGCCTGCTCGGCCGGGATTACGTCGGTTACCGGACGGCCATCCGGCGTTTGGGTGTGGACGAAGCCCGGCGCGGCGAACTGGAGAGCATCCTCCGGCTGCGCGGAGGCAAAGACATCTGCGAACAGGCACTCAGCGTAACTTCCGATCCGACGGCGCAGGCGGCTATCGCCCATCTGTGCGAGGTATGGAACGTTCTGGAGGCTTACGGGGTAAGCGAGCATGTGCTGATCGATCTGTCGATGATCGGGAATTTTTCTTACTATACGGGTCTTACGTTCGAAGGGTACGCCGCGGATCTCGGATTCCCGCTGTGCAGCGGGGGCAGATATGACAATCTGCTCGCTCAATTCGGACGTCCTGCACCGGCAACGGGCTTTGCCTTGAAGACGAACCGCATTCTGGAAGCGGCGGGAGATGCGGTCCGCAAGCAGCAGGAACGGGTCCTGATCGTATACGGAGAATCCCGTCGCGGTGAAGCGCTGGGCAAAGCCAGGGAGCTGAGAGCCCTTCCCGGAAAGGTCGTTGTAACCCGCCATACGGGAACCGGATCGGTTACGCCCTGGGATCCGGCAGCACTGCACAAACTGGAGCAGGGCCATTACCGGTACGAAGGAAACGTCTATTCGGACGTCCTGCTCTATCTGACGGATTAAATTTCAGCGCCCGAGTTGATAAATTCGCCGGTATAGAGCTGTTAAATCATACGAATGCGGCAGCCTAAACGGGTTGACGATGCGATAAAACAAACGATTCAGGCCGTTCAAACCGGCCTTCCCGGTTATAGAGCGGGCTTGCTTGCGGCTTACGCGCCGTACCAGGTCCCGCAATCATTTAGCTTCGACAGAGGCTGCTGACAGGAGGCTGAAGGCATGCAGGAAATGCTTAAGGTAGCCATGCCCAAGGGGCGTATATATAAACAGGCATTCAAACTTTTCCGCCGAGCGGGATTGCCGATGCCTGAAGATAGCGGTGACGATTCCAGAAGACTGATCGTTACCTTTCCGGAAGCCAACATGGAATTCATTCTCGCCAAACCCGTCGATGTTCCGACTTATGTCGAGTACGGCGTGGCGGATATCGGAGTGGTGGGCAAGGACGTGCTGATGGAAGAAAACCGGGATGTCTACGAGCTGCTTGATCTCGGTATCGCCCGCTGCCGGATGTCCGTTATCGCACTGCCGGACTGGCAGCCCGTTCTGAATCCCCGCGTTGCGACGAAATATCCCCAGGTAGCTTCCCAGTATTTCAGGGAAAGAGGGCAGCAGGTCGAGGTCATCAAGCTGAACGGCTCGATTGAACTGGCTCCGCTGATCGGCTTGGCCGACCGGATCGTCGACATGGTCGAAACCGGCCAGACCCTGCAGGAGAACGGATTGGTCGAATACGAGGAAATATTCCCGATCACGAGCCGGCTTATCGCGAACCGCGTCAGCTACCGGATGAAAAACGACCAGATTCAGAAGCTTTGCGATGCCTTGCAGGCAACGATCGCATTGCCGGAGTGAGAGACTATTATCCGATAACGAGTGACATATAGCGTTATAAAAACGAAATGATCAGCAGGCGAAAGCCGGCGTTACGAAAGGATGATTGCGCATGAAAATCGTGCCTGCGGAAGAGTTTGAACTCGCCCGGGAAGTGGATTACGGGACGGCGGAACAGAACGACGCCGTACAATCGATCATCGCCGCTGTACGCAGCGAAGGCGATGAGGCTCTCCGGCGGCTGTCCAAGAAGTTCGACGGTGTCGACCTCCGGGAACTGCGTGTCGACGAAGCCGAGATCCAGGCGGCGTACGAACGGGTGGACGCCGAGTTTCTGAAGGCGCTGCGTCAAGCCGCCGCCAACATCCGCGCGTTTCACGAAAAGCAGAAACGCGTATCCTGGATGGACCTGCAGGACAACGGGTCCCTGCTGGGCCAGATCATCCGGCCGCTGCAGCGCGTCGGCTTGTACGTCCCCGGAGGGAAGGCGGCTTACCCGTCATCGGTGCTCATGAACGCGATCCCGGCAGTCGTCGCCGGCGTTCCCGAGATCGTGATGGTGACACCGCCTGCTACCGCCGGGGAGCAGGGCATCAACCCGCACATCCTGGTGGCGGCAGCCGAGGCCGGCGTGCGGGAGATCTACCGCGTCGGCGGCGCGCAGGCCGTCGCGGCGCTCGCGTACGGCACGGATACGATCCGTGCCGTTGACAAGATCGTCGGACCCGGCAATATCTACGTCGCACTCGCGAAGCGCGCCGTATTCGGCGTCGTCGATATCGACATGATTGCCGGGCCGACCGACATCGTGGTCCTGGCCGACGAGTCGGCGGACCCCGAATATATCGCCGCGGACCTGCTGGCCCAGGCGGAGCATGACGAGCTGTCACCGGCTATTCTGGTGACGCCGTCACGCGAGCTCGCCGAGCAGGTGCGCGGAGAAGTGGAGCGGCAGCTGCAGGTGCTGCCGCGCAAAGCGATCGCCGAGGTTTCCACGGCGAACAAGGGCGCGATCGTCCTCGTCGGGGATCTCGACGAGGGCATCCGCGTCGTCAACGCGATTGCTCCGGAGCACACGGAGCTGCTCGTGGGCGACCCGTTCGCGGTGCTGCCGCGAATCGAGAACGCCGGAGCGATCTTCCTCGGCGCGTACAGCCCGGAGCCGGTCGGCGATTATTTCGCCGGACCGAATCACGTGCTGCCGACGAACGGGACGGCCCGCTTCTCCTCGCCGCTGAATGTCGACGATTTTATTAAAAAATCCAGTGTGATTTCGTATAGCAAGGAAGCTCTCCTTGCAAACGGAGAGCAGATTATGACGCTCGCCCGCAACGAAGGGCTCGAAGGGCATGCCAGAGCGATACAAGTTCGATTGCAGAAAGAAGGGAACTTTCATGGCTGAACAAGTGGACAAGAACGCAAAACAAGCGGGGCTGGAAGGCGGTAACCCCGGTGGATCGGTTAAAGCGGATGCATTAAATGCGGATGCGGTAGACACTGGCGCAGGTGAAGGCTTGTCCGTCACGGAACCCGTTTCCCGGGCACGCGTATCCAGCGTAGCGCGCAAAACGAACGAAACCGACATCGAACTGGCGTTCGGCGTGGACGGAACCGGTGTCTCGGAGCTGGAGACGGATGTTCCTTTTCTGAACCATATGCTCGATCTGTTTGCCAAGCACGGCCAGTTCGATCTTAAAGTTCAAGCTCGCGGAGACGTTGACATTGACGATCACCACACGGTAGAGGACATCGGCATCTGTCTCGGTCAGACGCTCAGGGAAGCTCTGGGGGACAAGAAGGGCATCAAGCGTTACGCCAGCGTATTTATCCCGATGGATGAGGCGCTTGCGCAGGTTATCATCGATGTCAGCAACCGGCCTCATTTCGAATACCGGGCGGAGTATCCTTCCCAGCAGGTCGGAAGTTTCACGACGGAGCTGGTTCACGAGTTCTTGTGGAAGTTTGCTTTGGAGGCCCGGATTACGCTTCATGTCATTGTTCATTACGGCCGGAACACGCATCACATGATCGAAGCGGTATTCAAAGCGTTAGGACGCGCTCTGGATGAAGCCACTTCCATCGATCCCCGTGTTAAGGGAGTACCTTCGACGAAGGGAGTTCTCTAAGCATGATTGCCATCATCGATTACGGCATGGGCAACCTGCATAGTGTGAGCAAGGCCGTGGAACGTCTCGGATGCGAGTCAACAGTTACGTCCGATCCGGGGATTCTGGCGGAGGCCGACGGCCTCATTCTGCCCGGAGTAGGAGCGTTCGGCGACGCGATGGAGCAGCTCCGCTCGCTCGGTCTCGACCGGCTTCTGCGCGAACAGACCGCTGAGGGTAAGCCGCTGCTCGGGATTTGCCTCGGCATGCAGCTGCTTTTTACCTCCAGCGAAGAGTACGGAGAGCATGAAGGCCTCAATCTGCTGCCCGGTCAAGTAGTGAGGTTCCGGGGGGACTACAAGGTGCCGCATATGGGCTGGAACCGGCTGGAGTTCAAGCAGTCCGGTCCGCTTTTGGAAGGGCTTGAAGAGGGCCACGTTTATTTTGTTCATTCTTATCATGTGAAGCCGGAGCGTCAGGAGGATCTTCTGGCTGTCACGGATTATCATCAGCCGGTCACGGCTGTAGTAGGAAGAGATTCTGTCTTCGGCATGCAGTTTCATCCGGAAAAAAGCGGTGAGCTGGGCATGCGGCTGCTTCAAAATTTCGTAGGGCTTTGTCAAAGCAAGGCGAGGTCCTAAGATTAACCGGCCCTGCGGCCTATCAGGTGGAGGTAACGAATAATGTCCTTTATTATTTATCCGGCAATCGATATCCGGGACGGCAAATGCGTCCGTCTCGTTCAAGGCGATTATAATCAGGAAACAATCTATAACGAGAATCCTCTTGAGGTCGCACAAGCTTGGGAAGCTCAAGGCGGACAGTGGATTCATCTGGTCGACCTGGACGGTGCGAAGGCAGGCAAGCCGGTTAACGACAAGCTGATCGGCGAAATCGCACGTACGGTGAAAGTTCCGGTCCAGGTGGGGGGCGGACTCCGTACGGAAGAGGATGTGGACCGTCTGCTGTCGCTGGGCGTATCCCGTGTCATTCTCGGGACAGCGGCCATCGAAGACCGGGCTTTCGTCCAGTCTCTGCTGGCTAAACACGGTGAGAACGTCGCCATCGGCCTGGACGCGCGGGATGGTTTCCTCGCGACCCGGGGCTGGCTTGAAACTTCCTCGGTAAAAGCGGAGGATTTAGCTGTTCAGCTTGCCGAGCATGGAGCCAAGACGTTTATTTTCACCGATATTTCACGGGACGGCATGATGGGCGGGCCGAATGTGGAGGCTATCGTACGCCTGGCTAAGGTTTCGGGCCAGACGGTTATTGCTTCGGGCGGCGTGAGCCGGCCGGAAGACCTGGAGCGGCTTGCCGCCGAGGCTGCGAATGGCGTGGGCGGCGCGATTGTCGGCAAGGCGCTGTACACAGGCAGCATCCGGCTTGAGGAAGCGCTGAAGCTGGTTTAGGCTTGGGGCGCGAACGCATCAAGGTGCTCTCATATAGGGTGGTATAGAGGTAAAGGGGGAAGTCAGAATGCTGGCTAAACGGATTATTCCCTGTCTGGACGTGAAGGACGGCCGGGTCGTCAAGGGTGTAAATTTCGTGAATTTGAGAGATGCGGGCGATCCGGTCGAGCTTGCTTCCATTTATGACCGCGAAGGCGCCGACGAGCTCGTTTTCCTGGATATTTCGGCTTCGGTTGAGGGACGGGCGACGATGGTGGAGGTCGTGAAAAAAACGGCCGGCGAAATCACGATCCCGTTCACGGTCGGCGGAGGAATTTCGACTACCGACGATATGAAGCGTCTGCTCCGGGCCGGCGCGGACAAAATCGGTATCAACACGGCCGCGGTCAAGAATCCGCAGCTTGTATCGGACGGAGCCCGCAAATTCGGGTCCCAGTGCATTGTCGTCGCTATCGATGCCAAGTTCAACCCTGAATGGGGCGAGTGGGAAGTCTATACGCACGGGGGCCGGACGGCATCCGGCATCCGGGCTGTCGAGTGGGCGAAGCGGATGGAGACGGCGGGCGCCGGCGAACTGCTTCTTACCAGCATGGATGCGGACGGGACGAAGGACGGGTTCGATCTGGCTTTGACCAAGGCGGTTTCCGGATTTGTCGGGATCCCCGTTATCGCGTCCGGTGGTGCCGGAAATGAAGAACATTTCTACGAAGTTTTCACCGAAGGCCGCGCCGATGCGGGTCTGGCCGCCACGATCTTTCATTATAAAGAACTGACGGTGCAGGGCGTTAAAGAGAGCTTGAAGAAAAAAGGAGTGGAGATTCGATGACAGGCACACAACTGGACAGCATCCGCTACGATTCGCAGGGTCTCGTTCCCGTTATTGTACAGGATGCCATCAGCAAAGACGTTCTGATGCTGGCTTATATGAATAAAGAATCGCTTGAAAAAACGGTAGCCACCGGCACGACCTGGTTCTGGAGCCGCTCGCGGCAGGAGCTTTGGAACAAGGGGGCTACTTCGGGGCATACTCAGCGCGTGGTATCTCTCCGGTATGACTGCGATGCGGACACGCTCCTGGTGCTGGCGGAGCAGACCGGACCTGCCTGCCACACCGGATCTTACACCTGCTTCGGCGGTGAAATTCAGGTGGCCGGCGCAGATTCCGGTGTAACCGCAGAACCGGCAGCCGTGCCTGCTTCCGCCGACCGTTTCGGCATTTTGTCGAGGCTGGAATCGGTTATCGCTTCCCGTGAAGCCGAGAGACCGGAAGGCGCCTACACGACCTACTTGTTCGAGAAAGGAATCGACAAAATTCTCAAAAAAGTAGGCGAGGAAACGGCAGAGGTAATCATCGCGGCCAAAAACCGGGACCACGACGAGCTCCGGTACGAAACGAGCGATCTGATTTTTCACTTGATGGTTCTTCTTCGCGAGTCCAAGCTTCCGCTTGACGATGTCATGGCGGAGCTGGAGCGGCGCCACATGAGCAAATCCAAATAAAGGGATCGGCATCCGACTCTATAGGCAAATATGCCAGCTAGAGGAACGGGTGCCGCTTTTTGTTTCCGAAGTTCATAAACTAGCCACAATTACCTCGATTTGGCGTCCCTCTGTGCTTTTTCATTTCGACAAGTTTCATGTATAATGGTGGGGTAGGAGAATGTCCCTGGTACTAGATACTAGACAGAGGGGGCATCTTTTTTCTCGCTTACACGCTAAAAAACGCTTTCGTATGAAAACGCATGCGAAGCGTTCTATACAGAAGTTTGACCCGTCTGCAGTCCCAATAATCAAAAACATTTCGGAGGTAACCATAACCATGGATCTCAACAACATTAAAATTTTCTCCGGCTCTTCCAACCCGAAGCTGACACAGAGCATTTGCGACGACCTGGGCGTTCCGCTCGGTAAAATCAAGCTGTCTCGCTTCAAAAGCGGGGAAATTTATTGTTTGTATGAAGAAGGTGTCCGTAACTGCGATGTATTTTTAGTACAAACGTTCTCCCATCCGATCAATGAACACCTTATGGAACTATTGGTTATGATGGATGCGGCCAAGCGTGCATCCGCCCGCACGATCAACTTGATCCTGCCTTACTATGGTTACTCCCGTCAAGAGAGAAAAGCCGCGCCGCGCGAACCGATTTCCGCGAAGCTTGTCGCCGATCTGGTCAGTGCCGCAGGAGCGAACCGCGTTATTACCATCGACCTTCACGCACCGGCGATCCAAGGATTCTTCGACATTCCGGTAGATCACCTGACTGCTCTTGATCTTATCAGCGATTACATCACGAAGAAAAATATCGTCGATCCCGTCATCGTATCTCCGGATGCAGGCCGCGCTACGACGGCCGAGCGTCTTGCCAACATTCTCGATGCTCCGTTTGCGATGATGTTCAAGAAACGCCCGGCTCACAACGAATCGGTCGTTACTCACGTGATCGGGGACGTCAAAGGCCGTACGCCGATCATCATCGAGGATCTGATCGACACCGGCACGACGATCGTAAACGTAGTGGAAGGACTGAAAGAACGCGGAGCCAACGATATCTACGTCTGCGCCACTCACGCGGTATTCTCGGGCCCGGCTCTCCAGCGTCTGGATCACCCGAACATCCGTGAAGTCGTCATCACCGATTCCCTGGCGATTCCGGACGATCACGCGGAACGCTTCAAGGTGCTCTCCGTTGCTCCGCTGCTCTCGCATGCGGTACGTATCGTCAGCGACGGCGGCTCTCTCTCTTCGCTGTTCAAATACGGCGGCGTTTAAATCGTGTTTTGAAACCTCGGGGACTGTGCTATACTTGATCATAGATCTCAATGTACCGGAGGTGCCTAGTCATGGAAAAGAAAAAGCGTGTCTCCGTTAAGCCGGAACCGAAAATTATCCCCATCAGCATGGATGCCACGTTCTTTTTTGAAAGAGCGGTTCAATCGCTCGATCGTTTCCATTACGATAAGGCATTGAAATATTTCCGGCGAGCGGTAGAATACGAATACGATAATCCGGTGAACCACTGCAACCTTGCAGGGGTTCTCTCCGAATTAGGCAAGTACGAGGAATCCAACGACATCTTAAAAGATGTTCTCGATCGGATCGATTCCTCGATGACCGAGTGTTATTTTTATATGGCGAACAACTACGCCAACATGGACCAGTACGAACAGGCGGAGAGCGCTCTTGTCCGTTACCTGGAGAACGATACAAACGGACATTACCTGGAAGAAGCCGAGGAGATGCTTGATTTTCTCAGCTACGAGCTGGAACGTCCGACCAAGCTCAAGACCATCAAATCCCGCGAGGGCTTGTATGAGCACGACCAGGCACGTCTGCTTCTGGAAGAAGGCAAATTCGCGGAAGCGGTACGCGTTCTGGAAGATATCGTCGAAGAGCACGGCGATTTTTTGGCCGCCCGTAATAACCTGGCGCTTGCTTATTATTACACCGGTCATTTTCAGAAATCGCTGGATGCTATCGTCGAGGTGCTGAATATAGATCCCGGCAACCTTCATGCGCTGTGCAATATGGCGATCTTCTACCAGCATCTCGGACGCAAGGAAGAACTTGCCGAACTGATGGAAACTTTGCGCAAAACGTATCCTTTCCAGCAGGAGCATGTCTTCAAGCTTGCGACCACCATGGGGATTCTGGGCGATCACGAGAAAGCCTATCAGCTATTCAGGAGGATTTCCCGCTCCAACGATAGCGGCCTTGATCCGTGCGTTTACCATTATGCGGCTGTGGCCGCTTGCAATATCGGCAGATTTCAGGAAGCGCGGGTTCTCTGGAACCAGGTGGATAAGCTGGAGAACGGGTCGGAAATCGCCCGCTTTTACTTGGAGCAGCTGAACCGCCGCTCCGACGCCCGCCCGCTTTCGCTCAGCTACCACTACAACCTTCCGTTCGAGGAGCAGTTCCGCCAATTGGAGCAGTCTCCCGAATCGATCCCGGATCAGATCGCCAAGGACCCGCTTGTCCGCAGTTCCTTCTTCTGGGCGCTCCGCCACGGAGATGTGGAAACGAAGCTGCAGGTACTTCAGACGTTCGTTTATATCGGCGACAATGAAGTGAAAGAAGCTCTCATCGAGTTTATCGGTGATCCCAAAGAAGACGATTATCTCAAAAAGGTAGCTATCTTCGTTTTGAGGACCATCGGAGTCGAAGAGCCTCTGAAAGCTCATCTTGACGGAACGCTGAAAACAGTGGAAAACTCCGTGCATACGACCGACTTGCCGAAATGGGAGCCCAAATGGCAGATCGTCATGGAAACCGCTCACCGGCACATGCACCAGCGCTACGACATGATCCAGCAGCATGACCTGCAGACTCTGTGGGTAGAATATTTGAGCAGGGTGTATCCGAGCGTACCGAGGATTACGAAAGTGGAGGGCTGGTCAGCCGCTCTCGAATACCTGGTCGCCAAAATGCACCGCAGGTCCATTTCCTACCACGAGGTAGCTAGCCGTTACCATACGACCGTTTCGACCGTAAGCAAGAATGTGAAGCTGATTGACGAAGCTTGCGGGCTTAAGGAGAAGATGGATGCGATTCTTCCGAAGCTCTGGAACGCGGAAAAGAAGGGCCGAGATTAATCACACTTGCAAATTAGAATAATTTTAATTAGAATTATTTTAAATAGAGAATGATTGCAGGCAGTGACGACTCAACACTCACCCCGCGATCATACGAACTCTGATTTGTTCCCAAGGAGGAGAGATCGATCCATGTATAAAACAATTGTGGTAGGAACCGGACCATCCGGATTAACAGCAGCTATCTATCTGGCACGCGCCAATCTCAACCCTTTGGTTATTGAAGGTCCGGAGCCTGGCGGACAGCTGACGACAACGACCGAGGTAGAAAACTTTCCTGGCTTCCCGGAAGGGATCATGGGACCGGAACTTATGGCCAACATGCGCAAGCAGGCCGAGCGTTTCGGAGCCGAATTCAAAACCGGCTGGGTTAACAGCGTAGAACTAACAGAACGTCCGTTCAAGCTCAATGTGGAAGGTCTTGGCGAGATCGAGACGGAATCTCTGATCATCTCCACAGGCGCTTCCGCCAAGCTGCTCGGCATCACGAACGAACGCGAGAATATCGGACGCGGTGTGAGCACCTGCGCCACTTGCGACGGATTTTTCTTCCGGGGCAAGAAAATCATCGTGGTCGGCGGCGGCGACTCCGCAATGGAAGAAGCGAACTTCCTGACACGTTTCGCTTCCGAAGTTCGTCTCGTGCACCGCAGAAGCGAACTCCGCGCTTCCAAGATCATGCAGGATCGTGCGCGCGAGAACGAGAAAATCACCTGGAGCCTGAACTCCAATCCGCTTGAAGTCGTTGCGGGAGACAAAGGCGTAGCCGGCCTTAAAGTTCTCAATAACGAAACCGGAGCGGAAGAGATTCTTGAAACCGACGGTATTTTCGTGGCGATCGGACATACTCCGAACACGAAATTCCTCGGCGGACAAATCACTACCGATGAAACGGGATATATTCTCGTTAAACCGGGAACGACGGAAACCAACATCCCTGGTGTGTTCGCCTGCGGAGACGTTCAGGATTTGAAATACCGTCAAGCCATTACGGCGGCGGGAAGCGGCTGTATGGCTGCTCTGGATTGCGAAAAATTCCTCGAGGGCCACATGGTTCACGATTGGAGCAAGTCCTTGTAAAACGGATTATTAGACTCATATGCAAAGGCGTGGAACGGCGTATACCCTTCCACGTTTTTTCAATTTGCCGTCCTTGACCTTCCTATGGGGTTCGCTTATAGTGGGTACAGGAGCAACACCCATCGCGAAAGATTTGGAAATAACTTAACTCTTCACTGAGGTGACATTTAGCATGACACAACGGATTTATGTCGGAGTGGACTTAGGGGGCACCAGTATCAAGGTAGGCCTCTGTGACGAAGAAGGAAAATTGATTCAGACTTATGAAGGTCCTACCGGAACCGAGCACGGTCCCGATTTTGTGCTTGACCGTATTGTTGAGTACGTCCACAGGATCGTAGACGAATCGCCATACGAATGGGAACAAGTAGCGGGGATCGGAGCCGGAATCGCTGGCTTTATGGACATTCCGACAGGCTTTGTGGAATTGTCGCCTAATCTGGGCTGGCGCAATGTCGCAGTCAAGAAGACGCTTGAGGAGAAGCTTGGCAAAACCGTAAAAATCGACAATGACGCCAATGTCGCGGCGCTTGGTGAGGCGTGGGGCGGAGCCGGACGGGGAATCCCGAACTTGGTCTGTTATACGCTTGGAACCGGCGTGGGCGGCGGTATTATTATAAACGGAAAAATTTATCAGGGTTTCAACGGAATGGCAGGCGAGCTGGGCCATATGTCCGTTGTTCCCGATATTGAAGCGATTGCCTGCAACTGCGGACAGTCCGGATGCCTGGAAACGGTCTCTTCCGCCACGGGTATCGTCAGAATGGCCAACGATGCCAAAGAGCGCGGCGACCGCACGAGCCTGGCGCTGATCGAGAAGATTACGGCGAAGGACGTATTCGATGCAGCGAAGTCGGGTGACGAAGTCGCTGTGCGCATCGTGAATCGTGCCGCCTATTATATCGGCAAGTCCATGGCGGCCGTAGCGGTAACGGTTAATCCGCAGCGGTTCATTATCGGCGGCGGCGTATCGAAGGCGGGAGAAATCCTGTTCAGCCCGATCCGCGAGACTTTCCGCAAGTTGACTCCGGAACGCGCCTATACGGGCGTTGAAATCGTGCCGGCTACGCTTGGCAACGATGCGGGGATCGTAGGGGCGGCGGGCTTAAACCTGCATTAGCAACCAAAGCTTACAATGCGGCTTCCACCCGGAAGGGTACCCCATAACGGATGAGGAAGGTGAACTCATGGAAGAAAGCAAAGCGGTGGCTAAGCTTGTCATTATTACCGGCATGTCCGGTGCAGGGAAAACAATTGCCGTACAGAGTCTCGAGGATCTCGGATTTTTCTGTGTGGACAACTTGCCGCCAGTTTTGATTCCGAAATTTGCGGAACTAATCGAGCAGTCCCACGGTAAAATCGGCAAGGTGGCGCTGGTGATCGACCTCCGCGGCCGGGAATTTTTCACGGCGCTGCAGGAATCGCTGCGTTCCATTAAGGAAGATTACACATTGACGTACGAGATTTTGTTTCTCGACGCAACGGATTCTACGCTGGTTCAGCGTTACAAAGAAAGCAGGCGCCGCCACCCGCTTGCTCCTAATGATGCGCCGCTAGAGGGCATTCTGCTGGAGCGCAAGCTGCTGGAAGAATTAAAGGGCCATGCTTCGCAGGTAATCGATACAAGTACGCTTAAACCGGCTCAGCTCAAACAAAAAATCGCCTCCCGCTTCACCAATATGGGTAGCGGCGGCATATCTATAAATGTCATCTCTTTCGGCTTTAAATACGGGATCCCGATTGATGCCGATCTGATTTTTGACGTACGCTTCCTGCCGAATCCGCATTATGTGGAGACGCTTCGCCCGAATACCGGGCAGGATGCGGATGTATACGACTACGTGATGAAGTGGAACGAAACGCAGGAGTTTCTAACGAAACTGCTCGACATGCTTCATTTTCTTGTTCCTCAGTACAAAAAAGAAGGCAAAAGCCAGGTTGTCGTAGGCATCGGTTGTACGGGCGGCAAGCATCGGTCTGTAGCTATTGCCGAGTATCTGGGCAAGGTTATGGGAAACAGCGAGACGGAGATCGTCAGAGTCAATCATCGAGATGCGGAACGCGACCGACCATAAGAGGGTGAAACTATGTCTAAAGTTTACCGCCCTGCCGATATCCCCCGGATAGTCGTCATAGGGGGCGGAACGGGTTTGTCCGTCATGCTCCGGGGGTTGAAACAGAAACCGCTGGATATCACGGCTATCGTTACGGTAGCCGACGACGGAGGCAGCTCCGGCATTCTGCGCTCGGAGCTGCAAATTCCTCCGCCGGGTGACATCCGCAACGTGCTTACGGCGCTTGCGGATGTGGAGCCGCTGCTTTCCGAGATGCTGCAGTACCGGTTTCCGGCCGGAACCGGACTCGCCGGGCACAGTCTCGGAAACCTGATTCTCGCGGCGATGAAGGACATCACCGGTGATTTCGTCACCGGAATCCGCGAGATGAGCCGCGTGTTCGCGGTTCGCGGCCGGGTGCTGCCTGCCTCGAGGCAGGAGCTTTATTTGCGGGCGTTGATGGAGGACGGCACCATCGTGGAAGGGGAGTCGAAGATTCCCCAGGCCGGAGGGCGCATCAAGCGGGTTATGCTGGAGCCGGCGGATATCGAGCCGCTGGAGGAAGCGGTCGAGGCTATCCGCGATGCGGATGCCATCCTGTGCGGTCCCGGCAGCTTGTACACGAGTATTCTTCCTAACCTGCTCGTGCCCGGAATAGCGGAGGAAATTCTTAAATCCGATGCGGTCAAAATGTTCATCTGCAACGTGATGACCCAACCGGGCGAGACGGACGATTACTCCGTCGGAGACCATCTGACGGCCATTCATAACCATATAGGCCATCATTTGTTTGATTATGTCATCGTAAATAACGGGGAGATTCCTCCTCAGGTACAGAATAAATATGCCGAGAAAGGCGCTAAAGCCGTCCATCTGGACCTGGACGAGGTGACGAAGCGGGGATACCGCGTCATCGCCGACAAGCTGGTGCTTTTCCGGACCTATCTGCGCCACGATGCGGATAAATTAAGCGAGCATATCTATCAGATCGTGGAGAGCTGGATGCTCAGGAAGAGGTGAGTCCCCATGTCTTTTGCGGCGCAAACGAAGAAGGAATTGACCCTAATCGAAGCGGAGGATTGCTGCGAGAAAGCCGAATTGTCGGCTCTTATCCGGATGAACGGTTCCGTCCAGCTGACGAATCAGCGCGTCATTCTTGATATTTCAACGGAAAACGCCGCTATTGCCAGGAGGATCTACTCTTTGCTCAAAAAGCGGTATGAGCTTCACACTGAGCTGCTTGTCCGTAAGAAAATGCGCCTTAAGAAGAATAATGTCTATATCGTCCGCGTGCCGAACCAGGTGCAGGAACTGCTTTCCGATCTTCATATCGTGTCGGAAGGCTTTCAATTTACTCCGGGTATAGACAAAAGCATTGTAAAAACAAACTGCTGCCGGCGGGCCTACCTTCGGGGGGCTTTTCTTGCGGGAGGCTCCGTCAACAATCCGGAGGGCTCTTCGTATCATCTCGAAATTGCTTCCATGTACGAAGAACACTGCCAGTCGCTGTGCCAGCTGGCTAACCGCTTCGATTTGAACGCCAGATGCATCGAGCGCAAGAAAGGGTTCGTTTTCTACATCAAGGAAGGCGAGCGGATTATTGAATTTCTCAGTATTATTGGCGCACACCAGGCCCTGTTGCGTTTCGAAGATGTCCGGATCATGAAGGATATGCGAAATTCGGTGAACCGAATCGTAAACTGCGAAACGGCGAATCTTAATAAAACCATCGGTGCGGCTGTTCGGCAGATCGATAACATCCGTCTTATCGAACGGGAGGTCGGCCTGGAGAGCCTGCCGGAAAAACTCCGTGAAGTCGCGGAAATCCGTGTGAAGCATCCCGACTTGAATCTTAAAGAGGTCGGGGACATGCTGAAGGGGAGCGTCAGTAAGTCGGGTGTCAATCACCGTCTGCGCAAAATAGATGAACTGGCCGACAAAATTCGCAACGGTGCAGCCATCCGTTAGACCTATACGGGAACTTTTTCCTAGAGTATTTCGCCGTAAAATGGTATAATATGAAGCAGATTACGCATTTTACGGCACTCGCGGTTCTTGAACGGACAAGCGCAGCCCGGTGCCAGGTCCCCGTTCGATGAACATCCAACATGAATTGGATAGAAATCATCATGCCTGATGCTTAACCGACATAAGTTACACGTAAGGGGAACCTCCGAGCGATTTTGCCGGGGATGCATTATAAACTGCAAATTAAGAACGTAGGGGGAATCCAATCCATGTCGAGACGCCCAGTAGTGGTGAAATTGAAAACCGGCCTTCACGCTAGACCCGCTGCTTTATTTGTCCAGGAAGCGAATAAATTTTCGTCCGAAATTTTCGTAGAGAAGGACGAGAAGAAAGTAAACGCCAAGAGCATTATGGGAATTATGAGCCTTGCGATCAGCACGGGAACTGAAATTTACATAAGTGCAGAAGGTTCGGACGCTGAACAGGCTGTAAACGCTTTAGTCACGCTGGTCAGCAAAGAAGAACTTGAAAACCAGTAAGAGCAAAGGCTTCCTGCCAAGGGAGCTTTTTATTTTTTGTCAAACAGAAACCTTTTCCAGAAAAAAACGTCTAAAGATTGGGCGATTTTTCGGGAGAAGGCTTTTTTGTCATGTCGTTTTTTAGAAAAAGGAAGAAAAAGGAGTAGGAGCATGATTCAATGGAAGAAAGAGGTTTCGCTTCTGATGACGCTGGTGCTGTTCGCAGCTTTTCTGATGCCGATTCAGGCACGCGCAATCTCGTCCTCATCGCAGTTAATTGTTTTGTACTTGGACAACAAGCAGGCGTTCGTCAATGAAGACCAAGTGGAGCTGGAATCGCCGGCCACCATCATCAAGGACAAGACGTTCGTTCCAGCTAAATTTATCGGTGACAGTCTGGGATTTCCCGTTACGTGGGACAATGCGGCCAGAACGATCACGATGCAGCCTCCGGGCTATAACATCGTTTTAAGCAGCGATCTGAAAAAAGCCTATATCAATGGCGAGGAAGTACCGTTCGATTCGGTTGCGGCCATCGTAAAAGGCAAGCTGATGGTCAAGCTGACCTGGGTAGCCGATTATATGGGCGCCAAGTACACGTACTACCACGAATCGCGCAAAGTGGAAATCGTCTACGTTCCGAAGCCGGAAGGCATTTACGACAATGGAGCGAACAATTCGAATCCCGTTGCCAAGTTTACGACTCACAAAGAGAAATACCGTCTCGGCGAGACGGTCAAGTACATTGACCTCTGCTACGATCCGGATGCGGAAGGGATGGCCAAGTACGAATGGACAGGCAAACAAGAGGCGTTCTTCAAGCCGGGTTCTTATCCGGTTAGCCTTAAGGTCTACGACAGGCACGGACACGTGAGCAAGGTGTTCACCAAAAATGTCATTGTCGAAAATGTTCCGCTTGTATCGGAAGCCGAATATCCGGTATATCACAACGAGATCGGCAGCTTCTACAAACTGAGCTGGGATACGCTGACTTCCCATTTCTATAACTTGCCGATGCTTCCCAAAGAAGCGACCAACGTACCGGGCCGCAAGCTGCTGGTCAGCGACAGCCCCGAAGAATTTACGGAGCCGGGCATCCTGTATCAGGACATGATTAACGGCAAGGGCCGTCTGTATGCGGACCACATTAACGGAACGAAGAACAAAGTGACGTTCGCCATTATGGCAACGAACACGACGGATAAGCCCGTCACGGTCAAAACGACCAACAAAGGCGAGGTATGGCCTTCCGTATATGCGAACCTGATCGGCAGCGAGGCCTCCGTGGACTTCCTGCTGGGCAATACATATAACGAGAAACTGACCATTGCGCCGCATGATACGCTGGTTTACCGTCAGCTTCCGGATTTCTATCCGGGCCAAGGCGTAAACTTGTTCTATGATCTGGAAACATCCGGAGAAGTTCAGTTCTCCTTCCTGGCGGCTGAGGAGCTGACGAGCACGACGCTGTCCGAAAGCAAGCTGCTCGGCTTTACAGGCCACGTAAGGGGCTCGTTCGATGTCTCCGAGGTGAAGTGGAATATCGATGCCTCTTCCTTCACAAAACCGTCCAAGCTTGTCATAGGGGATGGGAAAACCGATCCTTTCGTGGACGGTTACGATGTGATGCGTAAGGAAACCGTGAAGAATGATGGCAACTACGGAGTCGTCTACAAAATTCATGCGGACAAACCGCGCAAAATGGCGATTATGCTGCTGGCCCGCGGCGGTGTCTTTAAAGGGCCGATCAAGATCAACGGAGAAATCCAGTCGATTCCGTATTCCGGCGTGATTACCGCTTTTGACGGCATGCAAATTCTCCATCGTACCACAGGGACGGAGAAGTCGCTTGATATCGAGTTTACGCCTCCGGCCGGTTCGGCTTTCCCGGTCGATTTGATTTTCTATCCGCTTGCGGATCTGGACTAATCTGTTCTAATTTCGCCCTCAACAAAAAAAAGAAACCCCGGTTACCGACGAAAGTCGATAGTCCGGGGTTTTTCTTTCGGGTACTTAAGCTTCTTTGCCGCCTTCGGTCGTCTTCTCGATAACTTTATCGATAAGACCGTAGGCACTGGCTTCGGCTGCGCTCATAAAGTAGTCGCGGTCGGTATCTTTATCGATACGCTCGATCGGCTGGCCTGTACGCTCCGCGAGAATTTTGTTCAGGTTCTCACGCATTTTCAGAATACGTCTCGCACGAATCTCGATATCCGTCGCCTGACCTTCCGCGCCGCCGAGCGGCTGGTGAATCATGACTTCGGAGTTAGGCAGGGCGTAACGCTTGCCTTTGGCGCCTGCCGCAAGCAGGAAAGCGCCCATGGAAGCCGCCATCCCTACGCAGATCGTGGAAACGTCGGATTTGATAAACTGCATCGTGTCGTAAATCGCCATTCCAGCTGTGATGGAACCGCCGGGGCTGTTAATGTACAAATGAATATCCTTGTCGGGGTCCTGCGCATCTAGGAACAGCAGTTGGGCGATAATCGCGTTGGCGACCTGATCATTCACCGGGGTACCCAGAAAAATAATACGGTCTTTAAGAAGACGGGAGTAAATATCGTAAGCGCGTTCTCCTCTTGCATCAGGCTCGACAACCATTGGAATAAAACTCATTAATGTTACCTCCTTCGATAATACGCCGCTATAACTGCGTTAATTTTCAGTATCTACAAATATGATAACGAAAAAACGTCAAAAGGTCAAGAAAGGTCAAACTTATTTGGAAAAACCTCTCTCGTTCTTTCCCCTCCAGCGGAAATGGTGAAACATTTTATGCCCCGCGTGGTTCCCGGTAAAACAGGTTGAACAATAAATTCATTTCATATACCCATAAATTTACAAGGGGTCTGGTTCCTGCCACGACTAAAGTCCAGTTTCCAAACTAAACCGGGGGCCATTATGAAACTCCTTCTTAAAAGGTATACTGGCTAACAAAGACAGGAAATTAAGTGGAATAAGGAGCGGACTATGGAGTGGATTAGTGATCTTTTCGCACAGTACGGGTATCTGGTGCTCTTCCTGGGCCTCTTCGCAGAATCGGTGGCTCTGCCTTTTCCCGGGGAACTGGCTATGATGATTTCGGGACATATGGTGCATGTAAACACGTTTAATATGGCTGGCGTTATGGGCATTTCATTTGCAGGGGCTTTTGCGGGAACCATCTTTACGTATGTGCTTGGACGGAAGTTGGGGACGCCTTTTTTCGATAAGTACGGCAGGTATATGCTTCTCAATCCGGATAGGCTACTGAAAATTAAGAAGTGGTTCGATAAATACGGAGACAAAATTATTCTGGTCAGCTATTTTATACCGGGTCTGAGACATTTTACGGGTTATGTGTCGGGAATTTTGAAAATCCGCTTGAAAACTTTTGTGATTTTTAACGGGCTGAGCGGCGTTCTTTGGGTATTCACATACGTGATGGTAGGTTTCTTGTTCGGTACGAAAATCCAGCAGCTGCTTCACGTGGTTTCCCAGTACTCGACGATTGCGATTATAGTTGGCGCTATCGCGGTGACGGGTCTGCTGGTTGTGAAAAGAAATAAAGAAGCGGTTTTGGGCTGGCTCCGCGCCCGTTATGCGGGGATTCAAAAGATGTTCATGGGCTCGGCGGAATAAGCGGCAGAAGCCGCCGGGTACAAAAAAAGCTCCTGTCCGAAGACAGGAGCTTTCTCTTGTGCAAAATCTACGCGCCCGCGAGGAATCGAACCTCGATCTCAGGCTCCGGAGGCCTACGTCATATCCATTGGACCACGGGCGCATGTTTCATTAAGTAACAGCAAAGGTTATTATATGATAGAGGTATTAAAAAAGCAAGTCCTATGGGTTAGATTTTTTTTGAACGCCCATTTACAAAAATCAAACTTTGCACACATTGATTCTTTTATAGGAACTGGGGTATAATGGGGTTGTGCAAGGCAAGTTTTTTTTGATCCAGGTGGGACTTAAAATGCACTCGCGGGACATATTGAGTCCCAACACGATCAATAGGAGTGTATGGCATGAGAGATATTCTCGACGTCCAGAAACAACTCCTGCCGGACTTGCTGGAGGTTCTGAACAAGCGTTACACCGTTCTGCAGCATATTTTTCTGCTGGGAAGCGTGGGGCGTAGAACCCTGGCGGGCGCTCTCGATATGACGGAGCGGGTTTTGCGCAGCGAAGTGGAGTTTCTGAAAGGCCAAGGCCTGATTGAAACGGAAACATCGGGCATGCGCATCAGCGAATCGGGCAGGGAACTGCTGGAGAAGCTTCAGCCGCTTATCAAGGAGATGCTCGGGCTTAACGAGCTGGAGAAGCGGATCCGCGACCACTTCCGCCTGGAGCAGGTCGTAGTCGTGCCCGGCGATTCGGATTCTTCGCTGTTCGCGAAGAAGGAACTGGGCCGGGCGGCCGCACTGATGCTGCGCAAGCACGTCACGAAGCATGACGTGATCGCGGTGACCGGCGGCTCCACGATGGCCGAGGTGGCGGAGCACTTGTCCACGACAAGCGCCCTCAAGGGCAGCTTGTTCGTACCGGCCCGCGGAGGGCTCGGCGAAAGCGTGGAGCTGCAGGCGAACATGATCGCCTCCAAGATGGCGAAGAAGACCGGCGGGCAGTACCGCCTCCTGCATGTTCCGGATCATCTCCGCGAGGAGGCCTATCAGTCTTTGATCCAGGAACCGAACATCCAGGAGATGATGGACGTGGTCCGCAGCAGCCGCATCGTCATTCACGGCATTGGAGATGCTATCGTCATGGCGCAGAGGCGCAAGGTAGACTCCGAGACGATAGACGCCTTGAGAAGCGAAGGGGCGCACGCCGAAGCGTTCGGCTACTATTTTAACCCCGAGGGCAAGGTAGTCCACAAGATGCCGACCGTAGGACTCCGGCTGGAAGATATCCAGCACTGCGAAGTCGTGATCGGCGTAGCCGGCGGCAAAAGCAAGGGGGCGGCTGTAGCTTCCGTTTTAAAATACGGCCAGGAGGATATCCTGGTGACGGACGAGGCTGCAGCCGTGGAGATGTTAAAGTACACGTTATCTTGACGGGCCATAGGCACGTCTTGAAATATAAACTTTCTACTGGGAGGAATTACAATGGTTAAAGTGGGTATTAACGGTTTCGGTCGTATCGGACGTAACGTATTCCGCGCCGCTCTGAACAACACTGAAGTAGAAATCGTAGCAATCAATGATCTGACGGACGTAAGCACGCTTGCGCACCTGCTCAAGTATGACACGACTCACGGCAGACTTAACGCTACTGTTGAAGCCGGCGAAGGCGAACTGAAAGTAAACGGCAAATCCATCAAGGTATTTGCAGAGCGTGACCCTGGAAACCTTCCTTGGGCCGAGTACGGCGTTGAAATCGTCGTTGAATCCACAGGTATCTTCACAGACAAAGCGAAAGCCGAGTCTCACTTGAAAGGCGGAGCGAAGAAAGTTATCATTTCCGCACCGGCTACGAACGAAGATATCACAGTTGTTATGGGCGTTAACGAAGAGAAATACGATCCTTCCGCTCATACGGTCATCTCCAACGCTTCTTGTACGACTAACTGTCTTGCTCCTTTCGCAAAAGTACTGGACGAGAAGTTCGGTATCGTAAAAGGCATGATGACGACTGTTCACTCCTATACGAACGACCAGCAAGTGCTTGACCTGCCTCATAAGGATCTTCGCCGCGCTCGTGCGGCAGCCGAGAACATCATTCCTTCCACTACGGGTGCAGCTAAAGCCGTTTCCCTGGTTCTGCCGCAGCTTAAAGGCAAACTGAACGGTATGGCTATGCGCGTTCCTACTCCAAACGTTTCCGTAACGGATCTGGTTGTCGAGCTGAACGCTAACGTAACTGTTGACGATGTGAACAATGCTCTTAAAGCAGCTGCTGACGGCCCGCTTAAAGGCATCTTGAACTACTCCGACGAGCCGCTTGTATCGAGCGACTACAACGGTGACCCTGCTTCCTCCACAATCGACTCTCTGTCGACTATGGTAGTGGGCGACAACATGGTGAAAGTCGTTTCCTGGTACGACAACGAGTGGGGCTACTCCAACCGTGTCGTTGATCTGGCCGCTTTCATCGCTAAAAAAGGTCTGTAATCCTTAAATAAGCCATGCAAGAAGAGGAGAAGAAATTCTCCTCTTCCCATTGCTTATCGGGGCATGAATTTACATAAGCCCTGGGATGTCCGAAGCTTTCCTCAGGAAAGCCTGGCCCCAAAGGTCTTGCGAAGAAGGTTTTCCTGAACGAAAGCTTTTCCGTTTCGATCGCCGGTTTATGCCGGCGTGCTTCCCGTATGTGGTTTCCGGCTGTCCTTGCGGAGAGCCCCAGTTAGTTTTTCGGAGCGGTCCTTTCTATGAAAAAGAAAAGGCTCGGCCTGTGATTACGACGACAGCTTTCCTTCGGAAAGCTCTGAGGAGGATATTTCATGAACAAGAAAAGTGTTCGCGATGTAGAAGTTAACGGTAAACGCGTATTTGTACGCGTCGATTTCAACGTGCCGCTCGAAAACGGCCAAATTACGGACGATACACGTATTCGTGAAACGCTGCCTACGATCAAGTTCCTCATCGACAAAGGCGCTAAAGTTATCCTTGCGAGCCATTTGGGCCGCCCGAAAGGCCAAGTCAACGAAGACCTTCGTCTGACTTCGGTAGCAGCCCGCCTGTCCGAGCTTCTCGGCAAACCGGTAGCGAAAGCGGACGAGGCTGTCGGCGAAGCGGTTCAAGCGAAAGTAAGCGAGCTGAAAGACGGCGACGTATTGCTGCTTGAGAACGTCCGTTTCTACCCGGGCGAAGAGAAGAACGATCCGGAACTGGCGAAACAATTCGCGGCGCTGGCCGACCTGTACGTGAACGATGCTTTCGGCGCCGCTCACCGTGCGCATGCTTCCACGGAAGGCATCGCTCATCAGCTTCCGGCGGTTTCCGGCCTCCTGATGGAGAAAGAGCTGGACGTACTGGGCAAAGCGCTCAACAATCCGGAGCGCCCTTTCACCGCGATTGTCGGCGGTTCGAAAGTTAAAGACAAAATCGACGTCATCAATAAAATGCTCGAAATCGCCGACAACATCCTGATCGGCGGCGGCCTTTCCTACACCTTCT
Source organism: Paenibacillus sp. JT31N7 (assembly GCF_059692095.1). Classification (NCBI taxonomy): domain Bacteria; kingdom Bacillati; phylum Bacillota; class Bacilli; order Caryophanales; family Paenibacillaceae; genus Paenibacillus; species Paenibacillus sp. JT31N7. Next base: position 67,200 of record NZ_JCAUAT010000010.1, on the reverse strand, counting down.
TTAAAGCGCAAGGCCACGAAATCGGACAATCTCTCGTAGACAACGAGAAACTCGATCTGGCGCTCGGCTTTATCGAAAAGGCGAAGAAACTAGGCAAGAACTTCCTTCTGCCGGTAGATATCGTCATCTCGGATGACTTCAGTGCCGATGCCAACACCAACATCGTCGGAATCGATTCCATCCCGGCTGATTGGGAAGGTATCGACATCGGTCCCAAAACGCGTGAACTCTATGCCGACGTCATCAAGAACTCCAAGCTGGTCGTTTGGAACGGACCTATGGGCGTGTTCGAAATCGAGCCGTTCTCCCACGGTACGCGTGCGGTAGCCCAAGCTTGCGCCGAAACATCCGCTTACACCGTAATCGGCGGCGGCGATTCCGCTGCGGCAGCCGAGAAGTTCCACCTCGCCGACAAGATGGACCATATCTCCACAGGCGGCGGAGCTTCCCTGGAGTTCATGGAAGGCAAAGTTCTGCCTGGCGTAGTCGCTCTTAACGACAAGTAAGAGATACAGAGAGGAGTTTTGAAGATCATGAGAAAACCCGTTATTGCAGGTAACTGGAAAATGTTCAAAACCGTTTCCGAAGCGGCAAGCTTCGTGAATGATATAAAAGGCAAGGCGGAAGTAGCAGGGGTAGAGAGCGTAATCTGCGCTCCTTACACCAATCTGCCGGCGCTTGTCGAAGCTGTGAAAGGTACGTCGATCGGAATCGGCGCGCAGAACTTTCACTGGGAAGAAAACGGCGCATACACCGGCGAAATCTCCGGGGCTATGCTCAAAGATCTCGGCGTAACGTATGTGATCATCGGTCACTCCGAGCGTAGAGCTTATTTTAACGAAACCGACGAAACGGTTAACAAAAAGGTTCTCGCTTCTTTCAACTACGGTTTGACGCCGATCGTTTGCGTAGGCGAGAAGCTCGAAGAGCGCGAAGCGGGACAAACGAAGGAAGTTTGCCGCGTTCAGACGGAAGCGGCTTTCAAAGGCCTCAGCGCCGATCAGGCGAAACAAGTCATCGTGGCTTACGAGCCGATCTGGGCTATCGGAACGGGCAAATCTTCTACGGCTGAAGACGCCAACGAAGTCATTGCCTACATCCGCGAGCTGATCGCTTCCCTGTACGATTCCTCCGTAGCCGATGCGGTCCGCATTCAATACGGCGGCAGCGTAAAACCGGGCAACATCGCCGAATACATGGCTCAGCCGGATATCGACGGAGCTCTTGTCGGCGGCGCCAGCCTGGAGCCCGCTTCTTATATCCAACTCGTTGAGGGGGCGAAGTAAGATGGCGACTAAACCGGTAGCGCTGATTATTCTGGACGGCTTCGGACTTCGGGGCGAGGTTCACGGCAACGCCGTGGCTCAGGCCAAGAAACCGAACTACGACCGCTATTGGAACCAGTTCCCTCATACGACGCTGACTGCCTGCGGCGAAGCCGTAGGTTTGCCGGAAGGCCAAATGGGTAATTCTGAAGTGGGGCACCTGAACATCGGTGCCGGCCGGGTTGTTTACCAGGATCTGACTCGTATTTCCAAGTCGATCCGGGATGGCGAATTTTTCGACAACAACACGTTGATCGGCGCCGTACGCCATGCGAAGCAGAACAATAAGAAGCTGCATCTCTACGGACTGCTTTCCGACGGGGGCGTGCACAGCCACATCGCGCACTTGTTCGCGCTGCTTGAGCTGGCGAAGAAAGAAGATCTGCAGGATGTTTACATCCATGCTTTCCTGGACGGACGCGATGTAGCGCCCGATTCGGCGAAGAACTACATGGAACAACTCCAGGCCAAAATCGCCGAAGTCGGCGTCGGCAAAGTAGCGACGGTTCAAGGCCGCTACTACGCAATGGACAGGGACAAGCGCTGGGAACGGACTGAAAAGTCTTACCGCGCCATGGTTTACGGGGATGGCCCGCACTATACGGACCCGGTCAAAGCAATCACCGAATCGTACGAGAAGTCCGTATTCGACGAATTTGTGATGCCGACGGTAATCACGGATGAGAACGACAAGCCGGTCGGGCTGGTCGAATCCGGCGATGCGGTTATTTTCTTCAACTTCCGCCCGGACCGTGCGATTCAATTGTCGCAGGTATTTACGAATAAAGATTTCCGCGGTTTTGACCGCGGCGAGCTTTGCCCGAAAGACCTGTACTACGTCTGCCTGACGTTGTTCAGTGAAACGGTCGAAGGGTACGTCGCGTATAAACCGAAAGATCTGGATAACACGCTTGGCGAGGTTCTGGCTCAGAATAACATGAGACAGCTTCGTATCGCCGAGACCGAAAAGTACCCGCACGTTACCTTCTTCTTCAGTGGTGGCCGTGACGTGGAACTGCCGGGCGAAACGCGTATCCTCATTCCATCGCCGAAAGTCGCCACTTACGACCTGAAGCCGGAAATGAGCGCGTACGAGGTTGCGGCCGCTGCGGTGAAGGAAGTCAATGAGGACAAGCAGGACGTCATCATTCTGAACTTCGCCAACCCGGATATGGTAGGCCACTCCGGCATGCTGGAGCCGACCATCAAGGCCGTTGAAGCCACGGACGAGTGCCTGGGCCAAGTCGTCGAAGCCATTCTCGCGAAGGGCGGAGTTGTCTGCATTACAGCCGACCACGGCAACGCGGACCTCGTCCTGGACGATGCCGAACGTCCGTTCACGGCTCACACGACGAATCCCGTGCCGTTTATCGTCACTTCGAACGACGTCACGCTGCGCGAAGGCGCCGCTCTGGCCGATATCGCCCCGACGCTGCTGCATCTGCTGAAACTGGCGCAGCCGCCGGAAATGACGGGACTTTCGATCATTGAAGAGAAGAAATAAGTAACCCGCCCGTTTATTGATTAAGACAGCAAGTTTTCGGGAACCATTCCTTGGAATACAGCATCTTATTTTGATCGGTAAGGTGCGCCGCTGCCCTTTAAGGGAATGAGTTCCCGAAGTTTTTCATACACATAACCTTGTTAAGGAGTGTTCAAACACAATGACTATCATTTCTGACGTTTATGCTCGCGAAGTACTTGACTCCCGCGGCAATCCGACTGTAGAAGTTGAAGTATATCTTGAATCCGGCGTTGTAGGCCGCGCAATCGTACCTTCCGGTGCCTCCACAGGCGCTCACGAAGCTGTCGAGCTCCGCGATGGAGACAAAAGCCGTTACCTGGGTAAAGGTGTACTGAAAGCCGTTGACAACGTCAATTCGATCATCGCGCCTGAAATTATCGGTCTGAACTCCTTGGATCAAGTATCCATCGACAAGAAAATGATCGAGCTGGACGGCACGCATAACAAAGGCAAGCTGGGCGCCAACGCGATCCTCGCGGTATCCATGGCCGTTGCACGCGCTGCCGCTGAAGCGATGGAACTGCCTCTGTACGTATACCTGGGCGGATTCAACGCTAAAACTCTTCCGGTTCCAATGATGAACATCATCAACGGCGGCGAGCATGCCGACAACAACGTTGACGTTCAAGAATTCATGGTACTTCCGGTAGGCGCTCCTACATTCAAAGAAGCTCTCCGCATGGGCGCAGAGATTTTCCATAACCTTAAATCGGTACTTAAAGATAAAGGTCTGAACACGGCTGTCGGCGACGAAGGCGGTTTTGCACCGAACCTGAGCTCCAACGAAGAAGCGATTCAAACGATCATCACCGCTATCGAGCGCGCAGGCTACAAGCCGGGCGTGGACGTATTCCTGGGTATGGACGTTGCTTCCACCGAGTTCTTCAAGAACGGCAAATACGAGCTCGCAGGCGAAGGCAAATCCTTCACACCGGCTGAATTCGTTGACCTGCTCGCTTCCTGGGCAGACAAATACCCGATCCTTACCATCGAAGACGGCTGTTCCGAAGACGATTGGGAAGGTTGGAAGCTGCTGACCGACAAACTGGGCGGTAAAGTTCAACTGGTTGGCGACGACCTGTTCGTAACGAACACCGAGCGTCTGTCCAAAGGCATCAACGAGAACATCGGTAACTCCATCCTGATCAAAGTAAACCAAATCGGTACGCTGACCGAAACATTCGACGCGATCGAAATGGCGAAACGCGCAGGCTACACGGCTGTTATCTCCCACCGTTCCGGCGAGAGCGAAGACAGCACGATTGCCGACATCTCCGTGGCAACCAACGCAGGCCAAATCAAAACAGGTGCACCGTCCCGTACGGACCGCGTAGCGAAATACAATCAGCTGCTTCGCATCGAAGACCAACTGGAAGGCGTTGCTCAATACGCCGGTAAAGAAGCTTTCTACAACTTGAAAAACTTCAAGTAAGAAAACCTTTCACAAGGTTAATGGTTTAGCCTTTTAAACGTCGGGGAGGGTCATGAATATGAGTGCTTGGGTAAAAACGATTTTGTTGTTAATCGGGTCGGCCTTATTAACTCAGTTCATCCCTTTCTCGGCCTATTTCCGCAACCTGGACACCATGGTCCATGAGTTCGGGCACGCTGCCGTGACGATGATTCTCTCGGGAAAAGTCATGGCTATCGTGCTCAATGCCGATCACAGCGGGGTTACTTACTCGTCGGTCAGCGGCTCGTGGAAACTCCTGCCGATTTCGGTCGCAGGCTATGTGACGGCGTCCTTGTTTGCGGTTTTTCTTTTCTGGGCGTATGTCCGGGGGAAGCAAAAACTGGGGCTCCAGATCATGACGGTTATCGCCGTGCTCTCTCTGGTGCTGTTCGTACGCAATGAATTCGGCGTGGGCTGGCTGATCGGCTTTATCGCGCTGAACATCATTGTGCTCGCTTTTACAAGCGGGTTTATCCGCAACGCCTACTATCTGCTCGTCGCTTTCCTTTGTCTGGAGGAGTCGGTCTACGGGCCGCTGACGCTAGCCCTGCTGGCGGCAGGTAATCCGAACAAAGCGGGAGACGCAACGAATCTGGCATCCATTACGCCTATACCGGCTCTGATCTGGGGCATTGTTTTCCTGGTTTTCTCCCTCTGGTGCGCCAAAGCGGCCATTCAGTATTTTCTGGGCGGAGATGCAAACAGGCGAAGGAAAGCCCGAAGGTCTGAAAGAGCCTATCCGATGGGACCGGGGGAACCGTAACCCTATCGTTAAATCGGCAATCAACGACCCGCTGTATGGAGGAACTGTTCCGTCGGCGGGTTTTCTTTTATAAATAGGGAAAAATGAGCTCGGTTGTACAACCAGAATCTTGCAGAAAAAGGCCTTTTATGATAGACTTTCTATGCACATTCTAAAAATAAGAACATGCTAATGAGGTGTCGAATTGGTTATCCTGTTAAAAGTTTTGTTGGTTATCGCCTCGCTGGGCTTAATTGTAACGGTGTTACTACAAAAGGGTAAAAGTGCGGGACTTTCCGGTGCGATCAGCGGCGGAGCCGAGCATTTATTCGGTAAAACGAAAGCTAGAGGCATGGACCTGGTTCTGGCCCGGATTACCGTGGTTTTGGCGGCTATTTTTATCGTATTGACAGTCATCGTGGCCTATGTAGTGAAGCAATAACAACTGAAGAGACGGTACACATAAATCGCAAACAGCAGGGGGAAGCTACTCCTGCTGTTTTTTCATGGAGTTTTGCCAATTGTGGATGCATCGAGGGACGCAGCGGCGAAAAGAATTGATTGGTTTATGTTTTCGTCTTTTCAGGATATACTGGTTAGTAACTTGCACCTGCTTGTCAACCGGTTAATTGTGGGTCTTGCCGGGAACCGTGAGGAATGATAAGGCAGAAGCTTAAACGAATCAACGACCGGAAAGCTGCAAGAAGACCCAACGAAGGCACACCCGTTACCCGCGGCCGTACAGGCCGATAGGGACACTCGCACACAATCATACATCCGCCAGACCGAGATGCCCCGGAGGCAGGGGGAAAAGCGGAAGAACAGGTACCTGGAAATCCCCTAAGATGTCCCGCAACGGGCGGAGGATGCGATTTGCAGCAGCGGCTAAGCCTGTTCAAAGAAATGGTTATCGGGTATGAATACGGAGGAGCTCAACCTAATAAGAAGGTGACAACTATGGTGACAGAGCAGGATATATTAAATTTTATGCACGAAAATGCGTACAAGCCGATGACGTACCAGGAGCTTGAAAAGCATTTCGGCATTGACAGCGCTTCGGAATTCAAAGATTTCGTCAAGCTGCTTAACGACTTGGAGCAATCCGGACACGTCCTGCGCACGCGCAACGACCGTTACGGAGTGCCGGAACGGATGAACCTCATCCGCGGCCGGCTGCAGGCCCATCCCAAAGGATTCGGCTTCCTAATTCCGGACGACCGGGAGCACCCCGATGTGTACATTCATGCCAATGACATGAATACGGCGATGAATAACGACATTATTCTCGTCCGCGTTACAAGCAAAGGTGCCGCCGGAGGTAAGCTCGAAGGAGAAGTGGACCGCGTCGTCACGCGTGCCAACACAAGAATCGTGGGTACGTTCCAGAATCACGAAAGCTACGGATTTGTCGTTCCGGATGACAAGCGCGTCCAACGGGATATTTTTATTCCGAAAAACGCTTTCCTCGGTGCGGCCGACGGACAAAAGGTTGTCGTCAACATTATCCAGTATCCCGAAGGCCGCGCGGCCGCCCAAGGCGAAGTGATCGAAATTCTCGGCCATAAGGACGACCCGGGAGTGGACATTCTGTCTATCATCCGCAAGTTCCAGCTTCCGGAAGCGTTCAGCGAAGAAGTAACCGCGGAGGCGGAAAGTGTGCCGGACTCCATCACGGAAGAGGAGATTGTCAGTCAGAAGCGCCGGGATCTGCGTGGTAAACGCATCGTGACCATCGACGGCGAGGACGCGAAGGATCTCGATGATGCCGTAAATGTGGAACGGCTCCCGAACGGCAATTACTTGCTGGGCGTCCACATTGCGGACGTAAGTTACTATGTGACGGAGAATTCCGCGCTGGACCGTGAAGCCTACAACCGCGGATGTTCGGTTTATTTGGTTGACCGGGTCATTCCGATGCTGCCGCACCGGCTGTCCAACGGTATCTGCTCCCTTAACCCGCAGGTTGACCGTCTGACCATGTCCTGCGAGATGGAGTTCGATGCCGAGCTTAATGTGGTGAGGCACGACATTTTTACGAGCGTGATCAAAACAACCGAAAGAATGACCTACAACCATGTACGCAAGCTGCTGACCGAAGAAGAACCGGATACGGAGCTTCTGGAGCGCTACGGCTACCTGGTGGACGATTTCAAGCTGATGGAAGAACTCGCCATGAAACTGCGCAACCGGCGTATTCAGCGCGGCGCGATTGATTTCGATTTCCAGGAATCGAAAATCATTGTGGACAAGGACGGAACCCCGGTCGATATCGTCAAGCGTGAGCGTTCCATCGCGGAAATGATTATCGAAGAGTTTATGCTGGCCGCCAACGAAACGGTCGCCGAGCATTTCCACTGGCTGAAGGTGCCGTTCCTGTACCGGATTCATGAGGACCCGGATGCGGAGAAACTGGCGCATTTTATGGAATTCATTACGAACTTCGGCTACGTTGTACGCGGACGCGGCAATACCGTGCATCCGCGCGCGCTTCAGTCTCTTCTTGAAGAGATCAAGGGCTCGAAGGAGGAGACCGTGATCAGTACGGTGATGCTCCGTTCCATGAAGCAGGCCCGCTACGATTCCAACAGCATCGGGCATTTCGGCCTGGCGGCGGAGTTTTATTCCCACTTTACCTCTCCGATCCGGCGTTATCCGGATTTGATTATTCACCGTGTAATCCGGGAAGTTCTGGAGAACGGAGGCGCTCTGTCCGATAAGCGCAATGAATATTTGCGCGGCCGGATGGACGATATCGCCGAGCAGTCCTCCCAGCGAGAGCGTGTTGCCGTAGATGCCGAGCGTGAAACCGATGCGCTGAAGAAAGCGGAGTTCATGCTGGATAAAGTCGGTGAGGAATTCGAGGGCATTATTTCGAGCGTGACGAGCTTCGGTATTTTTGTGGAGCTGGAGAACACGGTCGAGGGCCTAATCCGCCTGAGCGACATGACGGACGATTACTATCACTATCATGAGATGCAGCATGCTCTTATCGGAGAGCGTACGTCGAAAATTTACCGGATTGGCGACGAAGTTAAAGTCCGTGTAGGCCGGGTCAACATGGACGAGAAAACCATCGACTTTGAAATGGTGGATATGAAGCCTCGTTCCAACAAGTTCAGCATGCTCGACCGCAGCAAGTCCGGCGGCCGCGGCGGCCAGAATAAGCGCGTTGCAGGCGGACGTCCTGTCAAAGGCGGACGCGGCAAAGACCGCGGCCGTGTACGGGATGTCATCGTGAAGCCCGGTTTGCCGGATGGAACAGCCGGTGCTATCGATGCGGCAGGAGCGTCCGAGGGCGGCGGAACGAAGCGCCGCAGACGGAAGAAGAAAGGCGCATCGGGTGAAGCGCCGCTCGGAATCACACCGGCAGCGGCACCGGGCGGTACGCCGTCTGAGGGCGGCAGCTTGTCCCAGGAGGCTCCCGGAGCCGGCAGAGGACGCAAGCGCCGCAAGAGCGGTAATCCGGCTGCAGCGCCCGATACAGGCCGTGAGAACGGACTCGTGACCGAGTCCGGCGAGAATGGCGGCGGACGGCGCCGGAAGCGCAAGGACGGCGGAGCGGAAGGCGAAGCGGCCGTAACGCCGGCTGCAGGCGCCGAGGCCGGCGGCAAGCGCCGCAAAGGCGACGGTCCTGCCCGCGGCGTCTCGCTGCGCGGCGAGTCCGGCGAAGGCGGCGGCCAAGGCGGCCGCGGCCGGCGGGGACAGGGCGCCGGCGAGGGATCTGCAGCGGGCCGCGAGGGCGGAGGCGCGCGGAAGGAGTCGACGTACTCCGGCAACTGGGCGTCGTCCGTGAACGCGCTGACGAAGACGGTCCGCGGCGACCGGCACACACCGGACGGCCGCGATCCGTCCGAGCCGGGCGGCCGGCGGGGACGTCCGCGCCGGTAGCAGGCGCTGTGAGGGGCGAGCGGGGAAGCAGCCTGCCCATCGAGGCGCGGTTGAGCGGTCTAAAGCCGCCGGGATTTGCTGCGGCGGCTTAGGGAGACGCGAAGATGCGCAGGTAGCGACCCACGCGCCGGGGCGGCTGCGGTCTAGCCTTACATTCCGATGGTGGGTCAGTACGCGGGCTGGTGAGTGTTTCCTTTTGCATAAACAGAGCTTGAAATGCTTAAAAATTTGGTCCGTTAAATACTTGGAGCGGCAAATAAATAAATGAGAATGAAGGAAACGGCTCGGATGATGCGCATGGTCTTTTTATGGGACATGTCATGGTCCGGGCGTTTCTTGATTTTTGGCAGGGAAGTTGCTACAATAAAGAACACTCCGCCTTTTCAAAAAGGCACGGATGGGGTATTAATAGCATGGACGACTGGAGGGATGACCGTGAGCAAGAAAGCCGACGGCAAGGTGCTGGCACAGAATAAGAAAGCTTCGCATGACTATTTTATTGAAGAAACTTACGAGTGCGGGCTTGTGCTGACGGGTACGGAAATCAAATCCCTGCGGAACGGCCGGGCGAATCTCTCGGATTCGTTCGCAACGATCCGCAATGCCGAAGCGTTCGTGCATAATATGCACATCAGTCCTTTTGAACAGGGTAACCGGAATAACCCGACCGATCCGACGAGAGCGAGAAAGCTGCTCCTGAAGAAATCGGAAATCAACAAGTTGATCGGCGCTTCCAAGCAGGAAGGCTATACGCTGGTCCCGCTCAAGATTTATATCCGCAACGGCTATGCGAAACTGCTGATCGGACTCGGTAAAGGTAAGAAACAGTACGACAAGCGCGATACGGCGGCTAAACGCGATGCTCAGCGCGATATTCAGCGGGCTCTGCGTGAGAAGCAGAAGGTCGCCAGGTAACGATTTTAGTTTATTAACTGCTCCTTGCGGAGCGGGTGGGAAACTGAACCTGGACTTCCATGGATCAGCACCTGCTTTTGGCGGGAAATGTGGTATAATAAAAGAGTAAGAAGAACACAGCATCCGGCTCGATGAGCCGTTGCATCCGAGTTCCTTTTCTATTACGGGGGCGTTTTTGGATTCGACGGGGGTAGTTCGAGCATGGGTAGCGGGTAGTGGGGACGCGTCCGCTTCATCAACGCTAAAGCCTATTAAACGGCAAACAACAACAAAACTACGCTTTCGCAGCTTAATAACCTGTGAGCGTGCTCCTCTCCTGTATCGCCCATGTGCCGGATGTAGGGGCTAACCTTTAGTGGGATACGCTGTCACATCTCCGCCTGGGGTGTGCTGAAGAAGACAATCAGGCTGACCTTAGCGAGAGCCGGTTACGGGGCGCTTGCTTGGGTGACATCAAACCCGTGACTACACCCGTAGAAGCTTATGTGTCGTTATCTTCGGACAGGGGTTCGACTCCCCTCGCCTCCATACACAGCAGAAGGTCCCAGCCGAGAGGCTGGGGCCTTTTTGCTCTTCGGGGAGGTGGAAGTATTCCTTTTATATAATCAAACCTTAAAATCCTAATGCAATCTCACGCGCCTGCCGAATCGCCTTTTCTTTTATCGCAGGTTCTTGCTCGGGTGTAGCAGCCATTCCCTCAACAAATATCCCCTCAAAGCTAGGAATCCCCAAAAATTCCATAATGACTTTCAGGTGTCGGTGACCCATTTCTAAGTCTGCATCGTCAGAGCCTGGTGACAAGAAGCTTCCGCTGGCTTGAATATGCAACGCTTTTTTATCATTCATCAAGCCAACCCTCCCGATATCGGGTAAATAGTTGAAGGTCTTGCCTGCTATACAAATGGAGTCGATATAAGACTTCATAACAGGCGGATACGAATAGTTCCATATGGGAGTAACAAATACGTATTTGTCTGCGGCAGCGAATTGGTCAACTAATTCCCCGATACGGCCTAGTTTCATTTTCTCTGGTTGGGTCAATTTTTCAAATGCAACCCCCGCTTTCCGCTTTTCCCAACCGCTAAAAACATCTTTATCAAGCTGCGGTATTTCCATATTATACAGATCAAGATGGATAACTTTGTCGGATGGATTTGCGGATCGATACGCCTGTACAAACTCTTTACCTACTGCCATGCTGTATGACTTTTCTTCATCCTGCGGATTTGCCGTAATATATAATACTGTTGCCATATTGAAAGTACCTGCTTCCTCTTTTTTTTAAAAAGTAATCGTATAGGAGGAAGAAAGCTGCCAGTCACCTCCTCCATTACCGACTGTACAACTAATTAAATACTTAAATTATTTACCCGTAGAAACTTCGACGATCTGCCCTGTAGAGACGCTAAATCGATTCCAGAGGTTGGCCGTGGCAATCCCGGCGATAAGGGTGGCCAAAGCGGCTTCGTCAAAATGTCGGGTGGCCTCATTAAAGACTTTATCCGGCACTGGATCTTCTCGGTCACTGAGTCGGGTAACAGATTCACTAAGCGCAAGAGCAGCGCGTTCAGCATCATTGAAGTGTTCCGTCTCACGCCATGCCGACACGGCTAGTAGACGCTCTGTAGTTTCGCCGGCCGCTAAGGCATTGCTTGAATGAAGCTCGACACATACGCTGTCCCCATTAATCTGGCTTGCCCGAAGATACGAAAGGAAAAGCGTTCGGCTCGGAATACCTGTTTTCTCTGCGGATGCAAACAGGGCTTTGCCTAGGGCTTGTAGGGCTGGGGACACATCGGGTACGAGTTTAGCGGGACTTTCCATTCTCGATTTCATGTGGAGATCTCCTTTGATTTTGATTAGAACCTGTTTTGGCCCTTTAATAAGCTGACGGATCAACCCACGGGATATGTGACAACATTATTTTGTTGAAAAAAATCAGCAAATGTACGGCAGCTTGTCACGTTGTTAGGGCTGCATTCGTCAATACTTATAGAGGCTTCTATTTTGCGCGAGGAGTTAGAAGGATGAGTAAACAAGTTGGGTTGGCAAATACGTTCGAAGCACACCGGAAGCACCTTCAGGCAGTGGCTTATCGAATGCTGGGGTCATTGAGTGAAGCGGAGGACGCCTTACAGGAAGCTTGGCTGCGTCTTAGCCGTGAGGATGGAAGAGGCATTGAGAACATGGGAGGATGGCTGACTACCGTTGTTTCGCGTATATGTCTGGATATGTTACGATCGCGAAAATCCAGGCGCGAAGATTCGTTGGAAACTCATTTGCCCCATTCTTTCACGAGCCAAGAGAATATAGTTGACCCCGAACAAGAAGCCGAATTGGCTGATTCCGTCGGTATTGCCATGCTAGTTGTGCTCGGTAATTTGAAACCTGCGGAACGCATCGCGTTCGTACTGCACGATGTCTTCGCCATGCCCTTTAATGAGATTGCTCCTATTGTAGGGAAGTCGGAGATCGCAACCAGGCAGCTCGCGAGCCGGGCACGCCAACGAATTCGCGGAGCGAAAACAATGCCGGAAGTCGATTTTGCTTACCAACGCGACGTTGTTAAAGCTTTTCTAGCTGCGGCTCACTCAGGCGATTTCGATACTCTTGTGACTATGCTTGATCCGGACGTTATCCTTCGTGACGATCGTCAAACAGGATCTTCCAGAGTAACGCGAGGAGCGCTCGCCCTAGCGAAACAAGTTTCGGGACGTGCACAGAAAGCGGCACAACTGGCCCTTGTGAAAGGACAAGTGGGAATCATAGTGGCTCCACGGGGCAAGTTGCTCTATGTGCTCAAATTTACAGTGAATCAAGAAAAAATTGCCGAGGTCGACCTGGTCTCCGATCCGGAACGAATAAGCCGGCTTGATCTGGCAGTGTTAAGCGATTGAGCGAAGGTCAATCCGGTTTAATGTTTTATTTTCTTAGGACAAACTTACATTCGTCTGAAGCGAAAATCCCACCTGGAGCCGTTATTGGCCGGATGGGATTTTTTCATTGGCAGGTCAGTAACTCATTCAGTGGCAGTTCAAACATACAAAAAGACGACAGCGGCTAGGGCTATCGTCTTCAAGTGGTTATGCTATTGCCGGAAGTTTACTGTTACTCCCCGGAAAGGAGGTCTGCGTATACGATAACACTGCTGCCGCTGGCGTAAGTGATTTTCAATTTGTAGTAATCTGCCGGTTGATTGGAAGCTAGCAGCACTTTTTCGGTTTTCGTCTCACCGGGGCGAACGGAAACGAAGGTTGAACCTACCGGAACGTCGCCACTTGGAGTGACTTTGAGCAAAGTAAGCGTGACAGATCCCCATGCATTAAAATTCTGGTTGTAGTAGGTGGCCTTGTACGAAATGTTGCCGGAGAGATGGTAGGGCTGTGAAGTCGACTCCGACGTCTTAGCCGATGCGATGGATGTGAGCGATAACAAAATCATCACCATAAGAGCAAGAACAGAAAATTTTCTCTTAATTACATCCTTTTCATAAAAATAAATTACAATTACGTCTTATGTAATTATATTAAATATGTCAATATATTCTGACAATAAACCTTCGGGTATGTAGTCCTAAAAAATATTTTTATCGTTCGAGAGGAATTTAGGGAACTTTGAGCATGCTATCTTGTCTAATAGGTTGGGAAGGGGGGGAGATAGATGGAAACGGAGTACTTGAAATATTTTCAAGAGGTTGATAATACGGAATTGTACAATCTTATGACTCAATATGGGGACGATGTGTGGAGATATGCCTATGCACTAACCGGGAATTACGAACAATCAAATGATATTGCACAGGAAGTTTTTCTTAAGGTTCATTTGAAGATGTCTACCTTTCGAGGGCAATCCTCTTTCAAAACCTGGCTATTTTCCATTACGAGAAATATTGCGATTAATGAAATGAAGTCAAGTTACTTCCGAAGGATTCTGTTGTTTGGGAATGTGAAAAGCACTCGGACAGTACAGTCAGCCGAGGTTTCCTATATGGCGAATCAGGCGGCTGCGGATCTCCGGGAAATTATTATGGGTTTATCCCGAAAGCTAAGAGAGGTTCTTATTCTAAGTTTGGAACATGAGTTGACTATTCAAGAAATAGCGGAATTACTTCACATATCTGAAGGAACGGTAAAGTCGAGAATGAGCAGAGCACGTAAGGAAGTCGAAAAGAGATGGGGGAATCTGAACCATGAATCGTGAGAAACCGAATTGGGCAGCGATGGTTAAGGTAAGCTCCGTCGGGAGAGGCGTATTCACTGAACAGATGAAACAAACGGTACTTACCCGGATTGAACAGAACCAAAGAAAGAAACTGAAAAAACCATTCGTCTATATGGCTGCTCCGCTGACAGGTGTTCTGATCTGCCTCCTGCTCTTTCCAGTCTTTGATAATTTGCCGGCAGCCTTTCAAACAATGGAGAAGGCGATAATGGGAACCAACGGAACTTCCAGCGAAGATATCACCCTGCATTATGAGCCTGCAAAGGAACTGTCTGCCATCCCGGATACAGATAAGGGAATTAGGGGATATACTTTGTCACGTCTGCCGTTAGCGTCTGTGCATTTAAAAGAAACGGTGTCCATAGAAGGAATCGGTAAGTATATGGATTATACTAAATCGGACGAAGATCCGGTATCTTATTTCGGGTTTCAGCTTACCAATCATCCTGGCTCTACCGAGGATGAATTTTACGAAATTGGTTATGGCAAAATGAGTGAAGCGAAACTTCAAAAAAGTGATGCCTTTGGTTTGATGGATCTTCGGCTGGATGGCAAATGCGGCCCCAAAAGAAGATGTGTGTATTGGATTGCCTTAAACCAAGATAAGGTTGTGGCCTACGAACAAACGGATGCATGGACCATTTACGAGCAAGACTTGGATAAGGATGGAGTAACCGAGGTTGTCGCATCCACCTATGCAAAAGAAATTTATATTTACAAAAATATAAAAGGCCAGATTCAATCGGTCGATGTTCAATCGGCGTTGAAGGCTGGATATGAAGATGTGGTAACTTATAATCCGGATAATCAAGTTTTTCAGATCACCGGTAAGGGGGGGACGAAAAAATATCGCTATGTCACAGGAGCGGATAAGTTCCGTCAAGTGCACGATTAGGGAATGGAGGCAGTTGGACATTCGCCATGGCTGGGGCGAGTTTATGGATTTACCGAACTGCGGCTCGTTTTTATATCACGCAGAAGGTCTCGGCGGAAAACGGGGCCTTTTTGCTGTTCCGAGCGGGGAGGGGGGAGCCCGGGGGTTCAAAATCTTTTAAACTCAAAAATAGGTCGCATTGGATATAGCTTGAGTGTAAAATTAACTATACTAGTTGTTAATATATAGAAATATCTTCGAAGGGGAAAGCCTCCTCGTTCCCCGCAAGCCAGAGTAAATAACTTAGCGTTTAGGCGGTGACTTAGATGAATGAAAAAAGTTGGCTGGTCGTGCAGTTTCCCCTCAAAAGCGTAAAAGGGAGCCAGCGGGACCATTGGTTAAAAGACAAAGTGATGGAGTATCTGGAGATTTTTTTATCTGATGCCGGGCTTGGCCATGTGGATGGGTTCGATATGGGGAAATGCGTTTCCGACCCGACTGTGTATGCGCTTAACATATTTTGCGTTGTTAATGATGAAGCACGGGGTGTTGCCTTGATCAAAAAGGTTTTAAAAGAACACAGGCTGGATTATACCCGGATTAAAATTGCTGCCATGCCTTATGAGAACGGAGAAACATACACCCTGAAGTATGCTTACAAGAAGGGCGTGACCGATTTTTCATTGTAAGGAGAGGCAGGAGCAGCTATACATACAAAAGTCCCGGTCCAGAGGCTGGGTCTTTTTGCTGTTTGGACTATTGACAACAGAGGTTTACTGCAATAGACTTATTGCAATGAGGTTTACCTAAATAAACCTATGAGGAGGCGATCCTATATGGAACCGTACAAATTGTTCGATGCCGAGTACAAATTTGCGTGCCTGGTGTGGGATCATGAACCGGTCAATTCTACCGATCTTGTAAAGCTAAGCCAGACAAAGCTTGGCTGGAAGAAGTCCACGACCTATACCGTATTAAGAAAGCTTTGTGAGCGGGGAATTCTCAAGAACGAAGGAGCGACAGTTACCGCAATCGTTAAGAAAACCGACGCGCAGAAATACGAAAGCCGGACGGTTGTCGATAAAACCTTCGACGGATCTCTGCCGCAGTTTTTAACCGCTTTTCTGGGTGAAAAGAAATTGTCGGAGAAGGAGGCTGAGGAGCTGAAGCGGATTATTGAGGAGGCGACCCGATGACGAGCCTGTTTCTTACGATCCTTAATATGAGCATCACGGCCAGCTATGTCACACTTGCGGTTATTATCACGAGGCAGTTTTTAAAACGGGCTCCCAAAATATTCTCTTACATCCTTTGGTCAGCCGTAGCCGTAAGACTGCTCATTCCGGTTAGTTTCACTTCAAGCTTTAGCCTGTTAAGGCTGGTACAGCCCCAAGGCAAAACGGGTTCAGAACTCATGCAATTTATTCCGCAGGATATGGGGATACAAAAAAATCCTGTGGTGGATGCCGGAATAAGCGGAATAAGTCATTTCATTAACTCGGCTCTTCCGGCTGCCGCGCCTACGTCAAGCGTAAATTCCATGCAAATCATCCTGTGGATCGGAAGTATAATCTGGCTAACGGGCGCCTCCGTACTCCTCTTTTATAGTGCCCTGTCTTATTTGAAATTAAGGAGCAGAATCCAAACGGCGACTCTCGTAAAGGATCATATTTTCGAAACGGACCGGATCACGACACCGTTTGTTTGCGGTTTTTTGAAGCCGAGAATATACATTCCGACCGGCCTTAGCGAGCAAGAGCTGTCGTACGTTTTACTGCATGAAGAGACCCATATCCGGAGACGGGATTATTGGATAAAACCTGTGGCGTTCGTGATTCTGACTGTCCATTGGTTTAATCCTCTTATGTGGCTGTCTTATGCGCTCATGAGCAAGGATATGGAGATGTCCTGTGACGAGAGTGTGGTGCACAAGATGGGCGACCAGATTAAAGGAAGCTACTCCACAACCCTGCTATCGCTTGCGGTAAGGGGGAGCGGGTTACGGACCGGTAGTCCGCTTGCCTTTGGAGAGGGGAATATTAAGGCAAGGATTAAAAATATTCTCGCCTACCGTCAGCCCTCCTCTTGGATGGCCGCAAGCTCCATGCTTGTTATTGCAGCCTTGGTACTGGGCTGTTCGGCCAATCCCAAGCCTTTATCGCATTCGTCCCAGCTATCCTCGCAGCCGCTCTATTCCGGGTATGATATGGACATGCTTATGGGGAACAAGACGCTCTATGTCGGCAACCACATAAAGGTAGGCGGGCTCATCGGGGGAATGCCCAGGCCGAGCGGATTGGAAGGCAAAGGGATTGAGCTTCAAACGAAGGCACAGCCTTACGGAGTTACGGTCTATTATGTCGTAAACGATGATACGGTTGTGTTAAAAGACGGGGCAATCAGCGGCGAAGTTTTTTACCGCAATTCCGTCCTGCTGTTGAGCCTGATTGATAACGTCGATTGGATCACCTATTCGATTGCGGACCCTACGGGTCCGAATGATGACTCGGCGTACAGCTTTACGCTCACAAGAGAACAGGCCGATAAAATGCTGGGAGAGGATGTCAGGTCTTATGGCAAGGACCCAACAAGTCTGCGTGAGCTGATTGATCGGTTGGAACGTTTGAATTTCAATGAAACGGGGAGTGCGGGTTTAGTCATGTGACTATGATGGGTGTCGAATCCCGTGCCGCTTCGCCTTCCGACCCAGCAGAGTGTCTCAGATGAAGGGCTGGAGGGAAACCGAAGTGCACCCCTTATAGTGGACAATTTAAATAAATATCCTGTGTATAAAACCGATGAATACGAACTGACCCTTAATGTGAGACCAATCAAAACACCTTCAAGAAGAATGCTCCCATGTCTTAAGAGTGGTAGACAACTTGGAGGTGTTTTTTATGGCAACTAGAGTTAGTGTTAAAACTAATGCAATGGCTGGGACTATAGGAGCATAATAGTGATAATGAGGAAATTTTTAAATAAAGAACTAAATAAGGGCATAACTATTAAAACTTAAAACTAAATAGACGATAATAGTTAAATCAATAGGCTGAGGAGGGGCGTCAGGCGTATTATCAAGGAAAAGGATGCAGTATTAACCTGACTTAAGGGAATCATGATTGTACAGCGAGTGATACTAGTAAAAGGGGAGCAGAAAGAAATGCTAAAAGCGTATCGCCTTTGTTTTACTTTTGCGGCAATACTTTTAACAGCCGGATGTTTGCTGATTTATTTAGGGTTCGATAAGAAGTTTAATTACTACAGCAGCGAAAAATTTACGGATTTAAACCGCAATGCCTATGTTGGCGGCGATGCTTACAATTACATCATAAATTCCAATTATTTTACGGGATATGGCGTTTTGGGTTGTTCGGCTTTTATTTGCGCGACCATGTTTTTTTGTACGGCTCTTTATCTAAGATCCAAGGATCAAGAAAGGGCAGTATTATCCGAAATCAGAAGCAACGTTATAGATCAAGAAAAAATAATCTCGCAAGAATTACCTCCTTTATAAAGGCGTAGGTGAACAACATGACTGAATCCAGGTATAGAAAACTCGCGGATTACCACCCTCTAACGTGGAGCCCTAAGTCTCTTGTAGAAGTGATCAAAGGAGCCATTTTGATTGACCAAATAGAAGGGAAGGTCCTACTGCAGCTAAGGTTATGCAACATTTCCGATAAAAATATCTCATCTGTTCATGTTAAAGTGATGTGTTTTGATGAAACTGGTGAAGCAATTTCGGAAAATAATATAGTAGAGTTTGCTTTTCAAGATCTGAATATAGGCTCTGGAACTACCTTTGGTGAACAGAATCCTATTTTTTTGGGAGATCCGAGGGTACGCAAGGTAAATATTTTTTTTAGTAAGGTCATGTTTAGGGATGGAGAAATTAGAATCATTGACGAGTCTAATGCTAAAGCGTGTCCCAGCCAAATACTACTGGAGGATTTAGGAAGCGAGCTCGTTACAGAATTGGAAAGAATAGTTCCCGAAACGAATTCTTTTGAGAAAAAAGTCATACCACAATTATATGCCGATGGTACCTGGTCATGTTTATGTGGAAGGATTAATGAGTATCAAAGGACAAATTGCGTACGATGTGGTAGGGCAATAGATTGGCAATTAAAAAAAGTAAATCATGAATTTTTGCAAAACTCCCTTAACGAGTATAAAGAAAAGTTACGTGAAGAGAAGAATGAGCAAGAACGCTTACGGATAGAAAATGAAAAGTTAAAGGCTGACAAAGAAAAACAGAATAAATTAGCAAAAGCAAAAAAACAACGAAGAATTGTTTGGATAGCCTCTCTAATTGTCGTGATTGGTACAATAGTATGTATAGGTTATAAAATAGCCGAGCCTAGAATCCAATTTGCTATGGCCAATCAAAAGCTTGAAGAAGGAAATTATGAAGAGGCTAAAGAGCTTTTTAAAAACCTAGGGGATTACAAGGAAGCGAAAAATATGGTTAAGGAGTCGGATTACCGCCAAGCACTGAACTTTAGAGAAACGGGCAAATTCACCGAATCCATTACAGCGTTCTATCAACTAGGCGATTATCGTGATAGTTTGGAACAAGAGAAAGAGAGTCGGCTGAAATTAGGCAACTCTTTCTTCAAAAATAAGGAATATGATAAGGCGGTAGCACAGTTCGACCCGATCAAAAATTACAAAGAAGCTACCGAAAAATACACGGAAAGTTTATATCAGCTCTCGCTTGTTCATCTTAAAAAAGAGAAATTTAACGAAGCGGCTGCCAATTTTGCAAAACTTGGAGACTATAGAGATAGTAAGAACCAACTGATTGAAAGTAAATATCAGATTGCCGCGAATATGAAAGGTAGCCGTAAAGAGCTTGAGCAAGCACGAGAAATATTCAAAGAATTGGGCAATTATAAGGATTCGGCCGCAAAAGCGGAAAACATGTCAACCGCACTTAAATGGCATGGAAGATGGTATAAAATCCGTTATGACCAATGGGTTGGAGGAACGGCAGAATTTGATAAAACCTTTGGTCCTTTCGGCAAAGAACCATTTTATGATTATATTGACATCGATTTTTATAACAATAAAATGGTGAACTTTTCCGATATTGCTACTTTAAATTTTGATTTTTCAATCTCAGGAAATACACTAACGACGGATTTTTACGGTGATAAAGATAAGTATGTTTTAAAGGGAAATAAGCTGGTGTTTGAAGAGCTTGGCCATGTCAGGAAGTACAGAGTGACTTATGTAAGGGAAGACGTTAAAGATCAGGAGAAGCCTTAAATTGTTCACAGATAAAGTAAAGGCGGATTGTTCGGCCCTGATTTTTCTCCAACCTCATGATGAAGCAGCAATGAAATATCTAAAAGACCAGTGAGAAACTCTGCTGGTTTTTTCGTATGTTCAATTTTTAATATATAGCTCTCTTGACTCTCTCCTATACTGGAGACTGTATAATTATGGGGTAAGGAGGGGCTTAGATGTACAGTATCGGGCAATTGTCCAAGAAGACGAACATATCCATAAGAACGCTGAGATATTACGACGAGATCGGGCTGCTTAAGCCGGCCAAGGTAGCGGATTCGGGTTACCGGTACTACTCCGGCAGGGAAATTAAGCTGCTCCAGCATATAGCGGCGTTGAAGGAATTGGGCTTTACGCTGGCCGCAATCAAAAAGATGCTTTCTCCCGAGAAAGAATCCGGCGAAATCGACTGGAGAGCTTATCTGGATTTTGAACTGGCCGCGGTTGCGGAAGAGAGAAGACGGCTGGACGAGATGGAAAAGCTGCTCCAGATCACACGGCATGCGTTCGAGATGAAGGGAGATGTCGAGTCGGAGGACATTTTTCTTTTCATCCGGTCTTTGAATGCTCCATCCGAGGGAAGGGAGACGTTCCTGACTCAACATTTTACGGATAAGGAAATCGGGATCATTAAAAATTTGCCGGACCTGAGCGCAGACGATCCACGGAATATGGCGTGGGCAAAATTGATCCGGGAGATCAAGGAGCATCTGCTTGAGCCTCCGTCTTCGGCCGTTTCTCAAAAGCTCGCGGCTCGGATCGTAGAAATTTCGATGGACTGGTTTCAGCAGGATGAAAAGCTCATCGAGAAATATTGGTCGCTAATCCGCCCCGAGGAAGGAAAAGAAGCGAAGGTGTACGGTATGGAAGCCGATGTGATGGATTATATCGACCGGATTGTCGACTGGTATTTACAGCACTTGGAGGAGGGTGAGGCGTAAATGGGAGCCAAAGCGGAAGTGCGGATGAGTGAGGCGAGAGCATGGGCCTATGTAGGCCTGGGAGGGCTGCTGGAGATCGTGTGGGCAAGCGGATTCAAATACGAGGCTATCCCGGGCATTGTCGTTCTCATCGCCTTGTTGACGAGCTTCGATTTAATCATTAAAGCAACCAAGGTTTTACCGGTGGGAACGGTGTATGCCGTTTTTGCGGGAATGGGGACGCTGGGGACTACGATTGTAGAAGTCGTCATGTCCGGAGGGGACGTCAGCATGTTACGGATTGTTTTCATTCTCCTGCTGCTGGCGTGTATCATCGGTTTGAAACTCACGGGCAAAGGGAGTGAAACGTGATGGATTGGCTGCTGCTCATTTCGGCGGGACTGCTGGAAGTGATCGGGGTGATCGGGATCAAACGGGTCGCCCAAAATAACAATGTCACCAACAACATTATCCTTATCGGGGGATTTCTCATCAGCTTCCAACTGCTTGTCCGGGCGATGGAAACGATCCCTTTGGCGACGGCTTACGCGGTATGGACGGGAATCGGAACGGTCGGGGCTGCGGTTGTGGGGATGTTATTTTTCAAGGAACCGGGAGGTTGGATGCGGATCGGCTGTATTCTCGGCATTATATTTTCTGTCGTCGGGTTGAAATTGGCCGGTTAAATGATTAGAGGAGCTGCGGCGGCAGCTCCTTTTTTGTTTTCTCCTCAAACCGATCATAGTTGATCGTTGTGAAATTGAGGTGCCGCTTGCTGCCCGGGGTATGTGTAGTGAGAAGCTCCTGTGTAAGATAGGGTGGATTGTCCAGGGAAATACGGGTTAGCTGTTCCTTGATGATTTTCGCGGAAAAAGAAAGGATTAAAGAAGGGATTAAAGAAGGGGGTTCCAAATCCTCCAAAGCCGCCAAACCCAAACGGGCTGCCAAAGCCCCCGAACCCAAACGGGGTTCCAAAGCCTCCAAATCCGAACGGACTTCCAAACCCTCCATGCCCAAACCCTCCGTGTCCGAACCCTCCATGCCCAAAACCACCGTGTCCAAAACCTCCGAAGCCTCCGTGAAAACTCATATGTGCCGCCTCCAATCTAATGGTGTAAGTAGTTGACCTTGGTAATGTATGGGCTTCTGTCATAAACGGTGCCTAACTAGAGGTAAAATAGGCTCTGCCAAATTCGGATGAGCTTAGGTAAACCTCCCTTCTTGTGGTATACTTAAAGAATCAGTCAAGAAATGTTATGGCTAAGATTAGGAAGGTTGCCATTCTATGCAAGCATTCCAGGATTGGAATCAAAAGGTGAAAAAGACGTTCAATGCGACGAGTAACGAAGTTGTTTTGACGGTTACGGAAGCGGGAAATTTACTGGGGCTGTCTAAAGATCAAATGAAAACCTATGTAGATAAAAGCGGGCTGACCAAGGTGCCGATCATGAGAAGCGTTCACAGGTATCTTTTATTGAAAAAGGAAATAGACGAACTGCTAGAGCGATAAAAACACCTGGATAGGTGTTTTTTTATTAGCTGCACCTGCTCGCGGGTAACAATAGATTATTGCTATGAAGGAGGCCGGAATGAATGAACGACCGTCATACGGGAAGTGAGACGACGGAGCTTACGCTTCCGGAAAAAAATCTGCAAACGGCAACACTCGGTATGGGGTGTTTTTGGAGCCCGGATGCTTTGTTCGGCCATCTGCCCGGTGTCATCCGCACCAAGGCGGGTTATGCGGGAGGGACCACGGAACAGCCGGTTTACCGCGAAATGGGAGACCATTCGGAGACGGTAGAGCTGGAGTATGACCCGGCGGTGATTACGTTTGAAGATATTCTGGACGTGTTCTGGGACCGTCATAATCCGGTAAATATTAACGGATATAAAGGCCGGCAGTATTTGTCCTTGATCTTGTATCATAACACGGGGCAGCAGAAGGCCGTACAAGCGGTGATATCCAGGCGCAAGAAGCAGGGAAGTACGGAGACGGAGACAGAAGTGGCTCCCTACTCGGTCTTTTATCCGGCTGAAGAGCGGCATCAGAAATATTATTTGAAAAGATTTCCCGATGCCGTCGACAAGCTGGGCACATTGTATCCTTCTCACCGCGAACTGGCGAATTCGACTTTGGCGGCGCGGCTGAACGGACTGGCTAAGGGCTACACGAGCCTGGAGCGGGTTGCCGGAGAGATCAAGGAGTGGCCGATGGAGCCTGAAGCCCGCCAAAAGATTCTTGATCTGATCCGGCAGATCCGGTGGTAGGCAGTCAGCCGCCGGGGCGAATACCCAGGTCGCAAAGTTCCGGGCTCAACAGGGGTATCTGAGTACGATGCCATTGGTTTACGGGAACATCTGATTTTTGCAGCATCCGCCGTGTGGAGAGACGCTGAAGCATTCCTGTTGTCAACTGTCAGCGCCTGAAGGCTTAACGGCCTGGATGACCGCCGAGACAATGTACCGGTCAATCGCCGCCCCTGGAACCCAGTCTTTAATAAAAGCTTTGGACTGGTCTTTCGGCTCGATAGAAATGTCGGTAAAGCCGCTGTTTTGCAGCAGACGCTCCAAATCCGCGATAGAAGAAGCGCCGGAAATACAGCCGGAGTAGAGATCGTTTATGTCGTTTCGGATCTCCTCCGGAAGCTCAGACGTGGTGACGATATCGGAAATGGCGAGTCTGCCTCCCGGCTTAAGGACGCGGAAAGCTTCGTGGAACACCTGCTGTTTATCCGGCGAGAGGTTGATGACACAATTGGAGATAATTACATCGACAGCGCTATCGCGGACAGGCAAGTGCTCAATTTCTCCGAGCCGGAAGCCGGTGTTGGAGAAATTGCCCTTCTCCGCGTTGCGGCGCGCACGGGTGACCATCTCGGGAGTCATGTCGACTCCGATGACCCCGCCGGCTGCACCTACCTGCCGGGAGGCCAGGAAGCAGTCGAATCCGCCGCCGCTGCCCAAATCCAGGACGGTTTCGCCGGGCTTCAGAGCCGCTATGGCTTGAGGATTGCCGCATCCCAGGCCCAGATTGGCACCCCCCGGCACGGCGGTCAGTTCCTCTCCGGAATAGCCCAGCTTGGCCGAGATGGCATCGAAATCGGCGGGTGTATCGCAGCAGCTTTCCGTCTGGTATTCTGCCTGGCTTTCCACGGGCGCACCGGGGGAGCAGCAGGAGGTCAACGGGATGGATTTGACGGCTACTTCTTTGTATTTGCTGCGTACATGGTGACGAATCAGATCGTGGTCGCGGTTTTCTTTTGTCATCATGATCACTCCTTAATGAATGAATAGTTTGTTTATATACTTGTAAAGTGCAACTATATGTTGGAAAAGCTTACCCCGAAACCGGGGCGCAGCAGCGGCTTGATTTCCCCATCGCGTCGTTAAACAGCTTAATGGAGCGAATCAGTGTTTCCTTTTCAAATTCACTCATATATGAAAAAACTTCTTCGAGGTAATCGTTCATCTGGGTATCGATCGCGGTCGCGACGAATTTCCCTTCCGTGGTCAAAGAGAGCGTGTGGATACGCCGGTCCACAGGATCGGGTGTTTTCTGAACGAGTTTCATTTTGATCAGAGACTGCACCTGCCGGCTGAATGTTGTGATGTCGGTTCCGAGTATTTCGGCTACCTGCTGCATGGAAGGCTTGTGCTGACGGTCGATTTCATAAAGAATGTGGCTTTGGACGAGGGAAATATCGCATCCGCCGACTGTGCAGCAGTTTTTGTTCAGCAGCCCGAAACGCCGGGTCATCACTTGAAAAAGCTCCCGTTCATCTTGCAAAGGAATCACCTCCTGAATCTGTTATACAATAAATGTTTGCAAGTTGCAAGTATATCATCAATTGAGAAGAAAGAGGTTGTACATATAAGTATATGGTTATATAATGATGTCGGCTTATTTTTGTTTTAATATATTCCGGATTACAGGGCGCTTATAGCAAAAGATTAATTATTGCCATGATCGCAGCGTTAAATTGGAGGTTGAAGCAGTGAGTATTGTAGTGTGGGCGTGTCTTATTTTTTTGATTACGTTGACGCTGATTATTTGGCAGCCCCGAAACTTGTCTATCGGCTGGTCGGCGTGCGGCGGAGCGGCGGCGGCCCTTCTTGTGGGAGTGGTCACGTTTCAGGATGTGTGGGATGTCACGAACATTGTCTGGAACGCAACGCTGACATTCGTGGCGATTATTCTGATCTCGCTGATTTTGGACCGGATCGGTTTTTTTGAATGGGCGGCGCTCCACATGGCCAAAGCGGCCAAAGGCAGCGGTCTTCGCATGTTTATTTACGTGTCGGTGCTGGGAGCCTTTGTCTCGGCTTTCTTTGCCAATGACGGAGCCGCGTTGATTTTGACTCCGATTGTGCTGGCGATGGTGCGGGCGCTTCGCTTTGACGAGAAGAAAGTGTTCCCGTTCATTATGGCGGGCGGATTTATTGCGGATACGACGTCGCTGCCGCTGGTCGTCAGCAATCTGGTGAATATCGTTTCGGCAGACTATTTCGGAATCACTTTCATGGAATATGCCGGGCGGATGATGGTGCCGAATTTATTTTCGCTGGCTGCCAGTATTCTGGTCTTATATCTGTTCTTCCGGAAAAGTATCCCCCGGCATTTTGACGAGGAGCAGGTGAAAAAACCGGCGGATGCGCTTAAAGATCCCGCCATGTTCCGGCTGTCGTGGGTGGTGCTGGGAATTCTGCTGGTCGGGTATTTCGTCAGTGAGTCCCTGAACATCCCCGTGTCGGTCATCGCCGGAATTATTGCCGTCTTCTTCCTGCTGATGGCACGCAAAAGCGCTGCGGTTCCGGTTCGGGAAGTGGTGAAAGGCGCTCCGTGGGCGATTGTTTTTTTCTCCATCGGGATGTACGTCGTTGTATACGGGCTGCGCAATGCAGGCTTAACGGACCTGCTGGCCGGTGTTATTCAGGCGGCGGCTGACCGGGGGATGTTCGCGGCGACGTTGGGAATGGGCTTTCTTGCCGCGCTGATTTCCTCGGTTATGAACAATCTGCCTACCGTCATGATTGACGCTCTCGCCATTGACGCCACCCGTGCGGCAGGTGCCACGAAAGAAGCTTTGATCTACGCGAATGTCATCGGCTCGGACCTGGGGCCCAAAATTACCCCTATCGGTTCGCTGGCCACGCTGCTCTGGCTTCATGTCCTGAATTCCAAAGGGGTGAAGATCTCCTGGGGCACTTATTTTAAAACAGGCATTCTGCTTACCGTTCCTACGCTGTTTATTACTCTGCTGGGCCTTTACTTCTGGTTAAGGATAGTGGTGTGAATGCAGGCGGGAGCGGAATAATATGACAGAGCTAGGGAAAGTAGTTCCCTTATCCCAGCCGGCCGTTACGTAAAAGAGTGCGGAGAATGGAAGGGCGAGGAATGATGGACCATTATCGGGCAGTCCCGACAATATTCCACGGGTAATGGCGGCGATTGGCGGACTTGCGGTTTACAAATCTATAAATCTAGATATAATAGGGAGCATGGAACCTTTATTGATCTATAAAGCATTGGCCAACGAAACAAGGCGGCAAATTCTCGACTGGCTGAAAAATCCGGCCGAACATTTCGACCCGGCGCCCTACATCCAGCACGGCATCGAATTTAAAACAGGCGTCTGCGTTGCGGATATGCAGGGAAAGACGGGTCTTGCGCAATCGGTAATCTCCAGCTATTTAGCCACCATGCAAAAGGCAGGTTTAGTCGAATCGGAACGGATAGGCAAGTGGACGTTTTACAGACGCAATGAAAAAACAATCCGGGAGTTTGCCGATTACATCCGGAATGAACTGTAGAAAGGAGGGCATTTTTTTTGCTTTTAAATATCTATATATTCAGATATATGAATAAAAGTATGAATCAATCTTATTCATGAGAATTCACTTCTCATTCCACATAGATACAAAATACGAGTCAGACAGGAGTGCTTGCTGCATGAAACAGAGAAACCCGCTGCTCATTGTCATTCTGGCCTTGGGTGTTTTCGGCATTATTACGACAGAAATAGGTGTAGTCGGGGTTCTGCCCCGGATTACGGAGAAATTCGGGATAACACCTGCTCAATCCGGCCTGCTGGTCAGTTTGTTTGCCCTTGTGGTGGCTGTGTCGGGGCCTTTCCTGACGCTGCTTGCTTCGGGAGTTAACCGTAAACGGATTTTGCTGCTTTCCGCCTTGGTCTTCACGGTTTCCAATGTTGTATATATGATGACGAACAGCTACAACGTAATGCTGCTCTTCCGTATCCTCCCCGCGTTCTTCCACCCGGTGTTTTTCTCGGTAGCACTGGTGACTGCAGCCAAGCTCGTTCCCCCCGAGAAAAGCGGCCAAGCGGTAACCAAAGTGTTTGCCGGTATTACGGTCGGGTTCGCTTTCGGCGTTCCCCTTACTTCGTATCTGGCGGAGCAGCTTTCGCTGGAAACGGCGTTTCTGTTCGGGGCCCTTGTGAACGCGGCCGCTTTTCTGGGCATCCTCTTCTGGCTGCCGTCCATGCCGGTCGGGGAAAGGATGTCTTACGGCAAACAGCTCGGCATTTTACGTAAACCGGGCTTATGGCTGAATATTGCGGCCATTATGTGCCTGTTTGCGGCTATGTTCTCGGTGTACAGCTACTTTGCGGAATATTTGGGCCAAGTGACCCGGATGAAAGGCTCGTTAATCAGCGCGATGCTCATGGTGTTCGGTATCGTTATGATTATGGGAAATTTTCTGTTTGGTGTTTTGCTGCAAAAGAGCGTAAAGAAGACGGTACTGCTGTTTCCGCTTCTGTACGTCGTCATTTATTTGATGAATTACTGGCTCGGGTTCTATCTGCTTCCGATGATCGGAATGATCGTATTGTGGGGGATTGTTCACTCAGGCGGCCTTATTATCAGTCAGACATGGCTGATGGATGAAGCGGGTGAAGCTCCCGAATTCGGCAACAGTCTTTTCGTATCGTTCTCGAATCTGGGGATTACGGTAGGAAGCGCGGCCGGCGGCTGGTTTATTTCCCAGTTGGGTGTGCATCAGCTTGTCTGGAGCGGGGTTTTGTTTGCGGGCCTGGCGTTCTTATTGATCCTGATTAAAATGAACTTTTACCGTTCACGGGCGATTTCGGCGGAACTGTGAACCGCAGCCGAATAAGTTTTTCACGCGTTAAGTGTGATGTCTGAGTGCGGCGTCTAAATGCGATAGGACGGGACAATCCCTAATCGAAGCCCCCAGCGACTTGTACAGACAGGAAGACTTTTGTACGATAAGGTTGATCTCTACGGAACGAGGAATAGGATACGGAAGGATACAAAAGGCTCCCGCGAGGAGCCGGAGAACATTTTGCCGCCAAGGGGGAGAACGAATGAAGAACTGGGAACGTCCGCTGCCGGAACCGGCTGAACTGAAAAGGCAGCTGCTGCATATGGCCGCTTTGGATGTGATTATGGGCGGGGAAGAATGGCTGAGGGTCTACCGGTACGTACCGGAATGGAAAGCAGGCGCCGCACTGGGAATCGTCGAGAACGGGGCAGGCGATGACGTGTACGTGGTTTTTGCGGCCGAGGGAGTCATCATCAAGGGATTTGACCACATGTCACCTCTCAGCCCGCATGCCCGGGACGAGTATGGAGTGTGGCCGGGCATGTATGAGACGACACCCGCCGGATTGGTGGCCTATCTGGACAACGATCTGTTCGAACGGGAGGACGTCACGTTCTGCGTCTGGCGGCAGGCCGGAGATTCGGTATGGAAAACCGGGGAGCTCCAAGAAGCCGAAGGGCTGGACGACGGGTCCGATTTTCTGCTCGGCTATCTGGAGAATACGCCGGAAGAACATGCGGAGTGGGCCCGGTCCTATTACGAGAAACCGGTCGATCTTGAAGCGGTACGCGGGTTATTCGCGGGTGCGACCGTTACGGAAGAGCTTATAGCGGCACTAAATCCGCAGCGGAGCGCGGAAGACGCCCTGGCGGAGCTGGAGAGTCTGGGGCTGCGGGCAAACCGGGGCCAATAGCGGACATGTAAAAGAGGACGGGGCTGTTCCAAACGATCAGCCTGCGTCCTTTTTGCGTGCAGAGAAAAGTATGTATTAGTTTCCTTCTTTCCGGAAATTAGAGTGGGTTAAACTGTCCCAGCCAGATATAAATACCCATCAAACCAAACACGACGATGCAGAAGTTAACGGCAACGAACAAGCAGCGCATGACGGGTGTACGGTGGAACTGGTATAACGTTTTGACGGCACCGCTCCCTTCGATAATGAACAAAATAAGAATCGTATGCATAATGGTGTGGCCCACGATTTCTTTGAACCCGAAAAAGGTGGTCGTCATGAGAAAAACGCCGGTCAGCAGAAGAGCGGTGAAGCGGTTCATGATCCCCATGATAAAAGCCCAGGCGAGCCCCATTTCGATAAACGCGCTGATCAGCACGAAATCTTCAACCGTGAAGCCGAGCGTAGGAAGCCCGTACTCGTGCATAAGCGAGCAGGCGAGCTTGGCCAGCGTCATTTTTTCCATGGAGAGCCAGGCGAGGGAGAGCCCCGTGCACAGGTAGAGAATGGGGGTAGCCGATTGCTTCCAGCGGCTCTCGGAAACGAGCAGGTAATAAATTACGCCGGCGTAGAAAAAATAATCAAGCCCGTGGAAAAGGCCGTACTTAACGAGGGCATACCCGTACAGGACAGCCAGGGCGGCCCCGCTCACGACGAGCAGCCTGCGGTGGAGCAGCCCTGCGATGGCCACAATCAGCACCGCGTATACCCAGATATGTTCCGATACGAAAGACGGCGCGAGAAACGTGCCCGTAAAAAGCTGCATCAGCAGGCCCAGGCCAACACCGACGCGCAGAATAAGCAAATGGTAGCGCTTTAATCCGTTCAAAAACTGATGAACCCGGCGCGCCAGATGGACCCGCTCCAGCGATTCACTGAAAAGGACGCAGACGAGAAGGGCGGCCAGCGTAACCCCGAGCCACAGCAGGAAAGCAGGCGTGATGACTTTCGCCATAGGCTGCGGGTTCCAGACGTGGTCCTCGGTAAACCATTTGACGTGGACGTACAAACCGCTCCATTTTGGAAGGTACATATTCTGTTTTCACCTCCTTGCTAAAGTAAAATTTGTCATTCATCCATTTTCATAGGTAATGGGGTGAGATACGGCTTTCAAACAATCGAAGCGCTTGCAAAAAAAGTCGATTTCAAAGCTTTATCTGGATAAAGTATTTTTACAAATTATAGTATCACATCCAATTAAAAAAGTAATCGACAATTTTTGTTCAGTTTTTGTCCTTATTTGTAGAAATTAGCTCCATTCGACACAGAACGCGGTATCAGAGCGCGATAGAGTCGTTTTTTCGCTAAAAATCGCTCTTGTTTTCGGAGAGCCGAAGAAAGGATTTCGCAAGCCGCGGCCTGGTAAAATCAGCTTCACAACCCCAAGCTTAGGGTAAAGAGGTTCTATAACGTGATTTCATCTGTTTGCGTATACAGCAACGATAACTCTTTTCAGGAGGTGCGATATAATGAGTGAATTGAACCGGAACTTGCCGGAAGAAAAGGATTCGACCCCTCGTGAAACGGGTGAAGAGGGATATGTGGATATTGTGGTTCAAAAGCAGGGAACCAGCTATATCTTGACGGGTATAGGCGGCACTGTCGGGGAAATGACATACCACATGGTCGACGTAGACACATGGATCGTCAACCATACGTTTATCGATCCCAAGTACCGGGGCCGCAACCTGGGTCGAATGCTGCTGGATTGTGTCGTAGCAGAAGCCCGCGAGAACGGCCGAAAAATTATTCCCGCCTGCTCGTACGTATTGGAGCAATTTAAGCAAAATCCGGACGAATTTGCGGATGTGTGGCTGAAGGAAGGCGAGACTCAATACTCGGATACGTACAGTTCCGACAGTATTTTGAAAGGCTGACAAGACCGGCAGCCGAGGCGTGGATGAGAAAAGCGCGAGTCCGTGAGGACCCGTGCTTTTTGCGCTGCCTGCAAAAACAGGCTCGCCGGAGTGCTTGTGTTTGTATACTCGCTTATCTTTGATAATTTACAAAAATTTGGAATCCGTGATAAGATAAATGAAGCAAAATTAAAGCGCTTTAATTTTGTGATTGCAAGGCACCGCTTTACCAATCTGATCACATGAGGAGAGGAAGCGAAATGCGGAAGGATCGAGTTTTTCCGGGCAAAAACATGAAGCGTTCCATCAGTCTGTTCGTCGTGTTCCTGCTGCTGGCGCTAGACTTGGCCGGAGCCGTTTCGGCAAACGGGACGGCGGGAGCGGGCAGCGGCGCACGGACGGAAGCGGCGGCGGTTAAAGAAACGCTGGCGCAGTGGATTTTCAAGGACAAAGGCAGTAACGGTGTTTTCCCCGCCACGGGCGGCGTGTTCCAATCGGCTTCTTCGATCCGCGACATAGGCACCGATACCGACCAGTACACATACGAATCCGGCGAGAATAGCATCCGCAACCAGGGCTGGCACGACGGCAGCGGCAAGAAATACTGGCTGGCGGCACTTTCCACCCAAGGGTACGAGAACATCACCCTGTCTTCGCAGCAGACTTCCTCAAGTACGGGCCCGCGTGACTTCAAAGTTCAATTCAGCACCGATCAGCAGACGTGGACGGACATTCCGAACGGGAAGCTGGTCCTCGCCCAAAATAATTTCAGCTGTCCGAACAATGCCTGCAAATTAACTAATCTTCCTCTGCCGCAGGGGGCCAATGATCAGGGTGTCCTGTATATCCGCTGGGTCGTAAACTCGACCACCAGTGTAAGCGGCGGCACGGTATCCAATTCCGGTTCCAGCCGGATTAAGGATGTGCTCGTAACCGGCGAACGCGGCAGCGGCGAACCGGGAGAAAATCCGACGACGGCTGTAAGCAGAACTCCTGCTCCGGGAGCGGCCGATGCGGCTGTGAACACCGAAATTAGCGTGACCTTCAACAAAGCCGTAGTGCAGGACAGCGCATATAAAGTGGCGGTCACGGACAGCGGCGGCGCTTCGCTTTCGGGCGTCTCGTCGGCGGTGAGCGGCAGCACCCTCAAAATCAGCCATCCCGATCTGGCGGCCGGAAAAACTTACAAGGTCACCGTTCCCAAGGGAATCGTAAAAGGTGCCCAAGATGGTGTGAACCCGTCCGCCGACATTACGTGGAGCTTCACTACAAGACTGCCGGAATCCGGCAACAAAGCGCCTTCGCTGCTGAACATGACGTTCAACGGCGATCCGAAAACGAGCATCTCGTTCGACTGGTATACGGCCGAGACGGTGAAGGGCACCGTTGTCCAGGTGGTCGAGGCTTCCAAAGCTCCGGGAGGCACGTTCCCGGCTGACTTGGCGCAGAGCTATACAGGCAGCGCCACCGTCATCGACACGTTAATGACCGCGAGCGACAGAAGCTCGAAGAAATACAAGAAATTCGCCAGCCATAAAGCGACCGCAAACGGGCTTAAACCGGGTACGAAGTACGTGTACAGGGTCGGCAACGGGGATGCGGACGGCTGGAGCGAGACCGGATCTTTTACAACGGACCGGGCCGACAACCAGGATTTTCACTTCCTGTATGTGACCGACACGCAGGGCTCCAGCAAATCCAACTTCGAGCTGTGGCAGGATACGTTCAAGAGAGCCATCGAAAAGACCGTAGATCCCAAATTCGTCCTGCTGACGGGGGATTTGACGGATGACGGCGATCTGGAGCAGCTGTGGCAGTGGTTCCTGGGCGTTCCGAAAAAGGAATTCGCCAACGTGCCGTTCGCCCCGATTATCGGCAATCATGAGGTGGAGGACTATCCCAACAACAATTTTTATAACCACTTCAATCTCCCAAAAGATGTCGGGACAGGCGCCCATGACGGATCGGTTTACGCGTTCGAATACGGGGATGCGCTCTTTATGCAGATCAATTCCCAGTACGAGGGAGATGTCTCCCCGTATAAAGCCGATCCCCAATTTACGAAGCAGTTGGAATGGATGAGGAATCAGGTGGCCAAGTCGGATAAGAAATGGAAATTCGTTTCCATGCATAAAGGCCCTTATTCCTCGGGAGACAACGCGTCGGCGGAAGATGATCGGGTGAAATTTTACCGCAAGTATCTCATTCCGGTATTCGACGAGCTGGGCGTGGACATGGTGTTCGAAGGGCATGACCATATGTACATGAGATCCTACCAGATGCTGAATAACGTTCCCATCAAAAACGTCATTATCGACGAGCAGGGCAACGTGGTGAATCCGAAAGGCACCGTGTACCTGATGGGCAACTCCGCCGCTTCGAAGTTCTACGATCGGAATCCGGATGCGGATACGTTCTTCGCCGCCAAAAACGAGCAGCCGAACAAGAAGATGTTCGTGGACGTGTCGATCACCGGCGACGTGCTCAAATTCACGTCCTATACGGCTGTAAAAGATAAACCCGTCGCTGTCTATGAGTCCTACAGCATCAAGCGGACAGACGGCAAACCCGGCAAGGTGGAAAATGCGGGCGCCGTCAAACAGTCGGGCAAGGCGGTTATTTCCTGGAAAGCTCCTGTAAATTCATCCGAGCCTGTCAGAGGCTACCGCATTTACGAAAAGAACGGCAGGGCGGGCACCAACTGGAGCGCTTACGTTCCGGCCGTCAGCGGGCAAACCGCATACAGCTATACGCTGAACAATATCGACTCCGCTCAAACCTATGAGTTTGTCGTTAAAGCCGTCGGGGGAAGAAATAATTCCGAACCGGTCGAAATCAGCACGGCAGGCGGCACGAGATGACCCCAAGCGGGGAAAATTAGAAATTCGCGGCTTGACTTTCTTCGGGGGCGAATCTATAATTTCTACCCATACAGGCATTGACCAAAGACACGATTCCCTTTACGGGCTGCCCAGAGAGAGAAGCGCCAGCTGAAAGCTTCTCCTGCCGACGGATGCGGAATTACCCCTTTGCAGCCGTGGCATCGAACCCGCAAAGATCCGAGCGGCAGTAGATGACACCGGATCATCTCCGTTACCGGATGCCAAATGAGGATTCTGCGCGCTTCACGGCAGATCAAATGAGGGTGGAACCACGAGCTGAACGCACTCGTCCCTTTGTGGATGAGCTGCGTTTTTTTGCGTTCAACAAAACACTCGTGGAGGGATAAGCGATGAACATTCAAGTGAAATTGCCAGACGGATCGGTCCGGGAGTACTCCAGAGGGACGACGATCGAAGAGGTGGCCCAGTCGATAAGCCCGGGACTCCGGAAAAACGCATTCGCCGGCAAACTAAACGGCAAACCGGTCGATCTGAACACGTCTGTCGATCAGGACAGCGCGGTTGAGATTATCACGCCGGATAGCGCCGACGGGCTGAACGTTTACCGGCACAGCACGGCGCACCTCATGGCACAGGCCATCAAGCGGATTTACGGCGGCAAAGCCGTGAAGCTGGGCATCGGCCCGGTTATCGAGGACGGTTTCTACTACGACCTGGATCTCGAAAAGCCATTGTCGACCGAAGATCTGGCCGCCATCGAGAAGGAGATGGAGAAGATCGTGGGCGAAAACCTGCCGATCGTCCGCCGGGTCGTAAGCCGGGAGGAGGCTCTCCACATTTTCGGCGAAATGGAGGATCCTTTAAAGCTGGAACTGATCCGCGACCTGCCGGAGGATGCGGAAATTTCCATTTATGAACAGGGAGAATTTCTCGACCTGTGCCGGGGACCGCACCTGCCCTCGACAGGGCGGATTAAGGCGTTCAAGCTGCTAAACGTGGCAGGCGCATACTGGCGCGGGGATTCCGCCAACAAGATGCTCCAGCGTATCTACGGCACGGCTTTCCCGAAGAAAGCGCAGCTTGACGAGCATCTGCATCTGCTGGAGGAAGCCAAGAAACGCGACCACCGCAAGCTGGGCAAGGAACTCGGCCTGTTCATGTTCTCCGAGGAAGCTCCCGGCATGCCGTTCTACCTGCCCAAAGGGATGACGATCCGCACGGAGCTGGAAAGCTTCGCCCGGGAACTGCAGCGGCAGCGGGAATATGACGAAGTGCGCACGCCGTTCATGATGAACAGGCGCCTCTGGGAGCAGTCGGGCCACTGGGACCATTACAAGGACAACATGTATTTTACCGATGTGGACGATACGAGTTTCGCGCTGAAGCCCATGAACTGTCCGGGCCATATGCTGATTTATAAAAACAGCCTGCATTCGTACCGGGAGCTTCCGATCCGCCTTGCCGAGTACGGGCAGGTGCACCGGCACGAGATGTCCGGGGCGCTCAACGGAATGATGCGGGTGCGCACGTTCTGCCAGGATGATGCGCATCTGTTCGTCCGCCCCGATCAGATCGAAGAAGAAATCGGCCGGGTGATCGAACTGATCGACCATATTTACGGCGTCTTCGGCTTCGAGTACAAAATCGAGCTGTCCACGCGCCCGGAAGACTCCATGGGCTCCCAGGAATTGTGGGATCAGGCGGAAGGCTCCCTGAAAAGCGTGCTCGATAACCGCGGCATCGAATACCGAGTGAACGAAGGCGACGGCGCGTTTTACGGGCCGAAAATCGATTTCCACATTCTCGATGCGCTCAAGCGCAGCTGGCAGTGCGGCACGATCCAGCTCGATTTTCAAATGCCGGAGAAATTCGATCTTACGTACATCGGCGAGGACAGCCTGAAACACCGGCCGGTCGTTATCCACCGCGCCGTGTATGGTTCAGTCGACCGCTTCATCGGGATCATCACCGAGCACTACAGCGGCGCTTTCCCGCTCTGGCTGGCGCCGGTGCAGGTGAAGCTTCTGCCGGTGTCCGACCATTACGCCGATTACGCCTTGCTTGTTAAGAAATCGCTGGACGAAGCGGGCATCCGTGCGGAAGCCGATCTGAGAAACGAGAAGTTGGGCTACAAAATTCGCGAAGCGCAGCTGGAAAAAGTGCCGTACATGTTCGTCCTCGGCGAAAACGAAAAAAATACGGGCACGGCAGCCGTCCGCAAGCGCGGAGAAGGGGACCTGGGCCCGCAGTCGATTGAGGATATTTGCGGGCGGATTCTCGAAGAAATCCGCAGTAAAGCTTAGGAGCTCGGAAGAAAGAATAGGAGCGCGTAAGGCAGACTTCCTGTTCTCGGGAAGGACTTCAAGCGAAAAATCCGGGTGGGCGTTCCATACGAACTCGCCGGACGGTGAAAGGGATGAAGGGCGATGACAGAACGTATTCCGTGCAAAAGCGCGGATTGCCGGGCGACGATTCTTCCCCGGACAGCCGAGAAGACAGGCGGTTACTGTATGCCCTGCGTACAGAACCGGCAGCGGCTGGAGCGGGAGGAGTTCATCCGCCGGAACCGCAGGGACGTGAATCTCTACGAGGGGATAACTGATCCCGTGGAGATTTTGAAAATCATGTTCGAGCCGAGGGTTCCGGACCCTCTCATCCGCTATACGGCATACGAGAAAACGGCCGAAGAGCTGTATGCCTCTTTGTCCGCGCCGGATGCCGAAAGGATGAAAGCTTACGCGGCTGCGCTGCTATCGGAAGATGAGCCGGATATCGCGGAAGACATTCTGTTATCGCTGGCATGTTTCACGGAAATACCGGTGAACGATTGCCTGCCTGCGCTTATCCGGAAGGAGCGTTACTACCCGGGAATTCTCTTCAGGGAGGCTCCGAGCGCTATCCGGGACTTTCTGTTGGACCAAGTGGAAAAAGATGCGGAAAACCGCAATTTCCTTCTGCTCGCGCTGGCCTGGATCGGTGATGAGGCGGTGGCGGCCCGCTTTAACCAATGGCGGGAGACACCGCCTGTCTGGGCCGGGGAGCTGTATGTGCCTCCCCATCAGTACTCGCTTGAGGCCGGGTGGATGCTGAACGAGGAAGGTTTGAGAAGCGACTTGTTTTACGAGGAGTGCCGGACTTTTGAAAAAGGGACGCCTTCCGGCGGCGAGCCTGTTTCTCTTCTCGGGGAAGGCGAAGAGAATTGCAGAGGCTGCGGGAGTAAAACGACCGTTTTGTTCGATCTGGACCTCGGGCATTCCTCGCTTCGCTTCCTGGACATGGAAGGCGAGAGGTTGAAGATCGCGACCTGCTTGAGCTGTACCTGCTATGGCTATCTTTTTACCGATATAGACGGTAAGGGAGGGAGTCGGTGGAGCCGGTACAATGCCGCCCCCGCCGTTTCCCCGGTGCCGGAAGAGGATGGGCCGCTGGAGGCCGGAGGGCAGCCCGCCCTGCGGTTCTCGGGCAAGGAGCGGGGACCCTATTATGCTGCCGTCTGGACCCATGAGCCGGCAGTGGCTTCCCAGGTGGGAGGCCATCCCACGTGGATCCAGGACGCGGAGTACCCGGATTGTCCCGGGTGCTCGGCGAAAATGACCTTCCTGGCCCAATTCTCCTGGGAGGATGCGGATGATTACGGCGAGGGGATTACCTATGCG
Organism: Paenibacillus sp. JT31N7; assembly: GCF_059692095.1. Taxonomy (NCBI): domain Bacteria; kingdom Bacillati; phylum Bacillota; class Bacilli; order Caryophanales; family Paenibacillaceae; genus Paenibacillus; species Paenibacillus sp. JT31N7. Next base: position 29,648 of record NZ_JCAUAT010000010.1, on the reverse strand, counting down.
TTCGTATGCAAGGAATGCCAAGTCGCCGCAACCCATTTCCAGCAGACGTAAGTCTCGTGATCAACCAGCTGCGGCAGGCTCGGTCTTGTCGGTTCGTTTTGCCGTTGATAATTTCGATCGCGTACCAGCGAGAACTATTAACCGAAAGTGCCGATGAGGCATGCGGCAGATCCAATCAAAAAAGGCGCACCCGTAAAATCGGGAGCGCCTTTTCTCTTTTTAACAGCGTAAGACAGCAGCTCTGGCAGCGGACCGGCCAAGACCGGTCAGGTTACGTTCGTGACGCTTCGGGTGATGACCTCAGCCAGCTCTGCCTTGTGAGCTTCATAAGCTTCCGGAGACAAGCTTCCACTGGCGAGACGGTCATCCAACTGCGCGGACAATTGGGCCGTTTGCAGGGTAATGACGTCCTGCACATCGCGCGAACGGCTGGCCGCCAGCTCCGCCAGAGACTGTCCGTTATATAAAGCGTCGTAAATCTCTTCGTCGGAAGCGACGCCCAGCGCCAGGTGCAGTTCGTCTTGTACGGGTACGGCCGCGGTTTGCGCTGCGGCAGCTTTCGCTTTCTCGAATGCGGCCGGGTTATCCGGGATCATAATGTGGACTTCCGCGGTGCCTTCTTCATTCCAGAACCCCGCACCGATCGTGATGGCAAAGGCAACCGTGCCTGCGATTAAAATATGTTTGGGTCTCATGTGTATTTCCTCTTTTCTGTAAACGAATAGGTGGGATCAAACGACCGGTAGTATCTATAAGCGTAAGTAGGCAAATAAGCGAATGGAGTAATTCGTATGTAAGTTGAAAGGACAGTCTTCTTAGTCTTATACGTAGCAGACATGTTTCCGTTGCGCGGCCGGAATTATTACCCGGCAGCTTCCCTTCTAAAACGGTCTCGGGCAAACGTTTGATCCGCTGTCCTGAATCCATTGTACAGGGCACTTCTTAAAACGGGATTAAATCAACCTGAATCTGCTCTGAAGTCTGAAGAGGAGACTGAAATAATAAAGAGCCGCATAGAGCCATGCGAAAGAGCAAATTCGGGAGCAGCTTGAAGTCGGACGGAAGAGCAAGAGCAAGAGCAAGAGCAAGAGCAAGAGCAAGAGCAAGAGCAAGAGCAAGAGCAAGAGCAAGAGCAAGAGCAAGAGCAAGAGCAAGAGCAAGAGCAAGAGCAAGAGCAAAAACCCCTCCAGGTAAATACCCGGAGGGGTTGCATGTTGCATGCGGCGAAACGGCTTTGGCGCACAGCGGGCCAGGAAAAGCTGAAACAAGTACCGCTTCAGCCAAGCCGGCAGGCTATTCCGCATCCAACAGCTTAAGCTCTTGGGCGGTTACGAGCGCTTGGGTGCGGGAGGAAACGCCCAGCTTCTCGTACAAGCGGGAGAGGTACACCTTGACCGTGCCCTCGGAAAGCGTCAACTGCTCCGCCATCTGCTTGTTGGAAGCGCCCCGGCGGATAAGGCGGAGCAGGCTGATCTCGCTGCGGCTCAGTTCTTCCACGAGCGCCGGGGCTGTAGGTTTCCGCTGGGGAGAGGCGGGCAGGAACAGGCTGAGCAGCTTCAATACGTAATCCTGCAGCCCGCTTCCCTGTCCGGCCGTTTCTCTGGTCAGCCGGTATTGTCTGGCGTAAGCCCGCAGCAGGGTTTCCATGGCTTTGCCTTCATCGAGGAAGCTCCGGATGTAGCCGTTTTGGGCTCCCAGTTCCAATGCTTCGTGAAGATGGCGCAGAGCCGCCGTACACTGACCCCGCTGATTTTCCAGAAGCGCCTGCAAAATGCTGATTTCGATGATGCCGGACAGAAGCTGCTCCCGCTCACACTGGGGTTTAAGCAGCTCCAGCAGACGCAGCGCCTCTTTCTCCTTGCGCTGGCTGCCGAGCGCGCGCGCCAGCGTGACGTATTCGAACTCCTGCCGGAAACCGGGCTTGTCCTTCCCGGACAAACCGAGCTGCGACAGTGCTTTTTTCACATCTGCGGAGCGGCCTTCTTTAAGATACAGGCGGATTCTGGCCGCCTGCAAAAGCTGCCGCCAGCGGCTGTCCTTAAGCCCGGCAGACGCCTCGAGAGCTTCGTCAACAGCGGCATGGGCCGGCTCGAAGCGCCCTTCCGCCGCATACAGCAGGGCCTGCGTCAGATGCATCGGAACATACAAGCCGGGCAGTTCCTTGGCTGCGGCGGAACGGGAGACGAGGATCGCCAATCTGCGGCTGTCCTCGAGCCGGTTCCATTCATAGTAGCCCTCGCTAAGCGACTGCATGACATACAAATAGATGTAGGAACCCTGCCATCCCCTGGCTTCCAGCAGACCGGTGAACAGGACTCCGATCCTTTCCGTATCGGGCGAGAGGACGCCTTTGAGGCCGAGCGGGGTCCGTCTGACCAGCGGTTCGGTCCGGTTATAGTTAAACGTATAAAAAGCCGGTTCTGCCGGTAAAATTTCATGCAGCAGAGTGCCGATATGAGTGAACCATTTATCGAAGATGCCTGTAATAAACATGAGATTCGAACGCACGAAGAGCAGCCCGCTCTGGAGTTCTTTCCGCTCCTCTTGCTCCATGGAAGAGTCCAGTGACGACTCTACACGGTCCAGCAGTTGTTCGGCCTGCTCCGCCTGACCCGTCATCAGCAGGACGAAAGCATGGTGCAAAGACAACGCGGGCGGTACGGCATACTCCGAAGGAAAGCTGCGGAACCAGCGCAGGAGGTTGCCCAGTTCTCCGCTTTCCAATACGGCCGGGATGTGGATCCTCAGGCAGTTTTCCAGCAGAGGATAATCTTCGCCGGCTATGGCGTATTCCACCGCTTCGTTCATAAAACCGCGCGAAATGCAGCCCGCACTTGCCAGCCGGTTCAGCCGCAGCCATTCCTTCGGATGCTTGCGTTTAAGCAGTTCCTGCAGAAACCCGGCAAACAGGTGATGGTACCGGAACCAGACATCGCGCTCGTCCAGGGGCACCAGGAAGAGATTTGATTTTTTAGCCCGTTCGAGCAGCACCCGGGAGTCAGCCCTTTCCGTGACCGCATCGCACAGATCGGCATCCATCTCTTGAAGAACGGACGTTTTCAGCACAAAGGAATAGAGATCCGGCGGCAGCTTCGAGGCAACTTCCTGGAATAAATAATCCGAGATAACCCGGTGGTCTCCGCGGAATTCCTCAAGGAAACGGGCCGCGTCCGTCCCGGATTGAAGAGACAACAGCGCAAGCTGCAGACCGGTTATCCAGCCCTCCGTGTGTGCGGCGAGGCGCCGGATCTGTTCATCCGTCAGAGGCTGATTGTGGACATCTCTGCAAAATGCCATAGTTTCGTCGGCCGTAAACTGGAGAGTGGCCGTATGCAGTTCGTTTTGCTCCTGCTTGGCGGTCCATTTTACAGTCGAAAAAGGCAGCTCGCTGCGGCTTGCGATCAGCACGTGAAGGGCGGGTGGCAGGTATTCGATAAAATAAGCCAAAGTGTCGTGAATCCGCGTATCTTCGATCAGGTGGTAGTCGTCGAGAACAAGCACTGTTTTTCCGGGAAGCTCATAAAGCTCGTTTAAAAGCGCATCCAGAAAAGTGGAGGAGGAAATATCCTGCAGCGATAATGTGAGCGCCGTAAGCCGTTGTCCGGCCGGGTCTCCGACCTTATCGGCCAGAGAGCGGATGAGCGTGCGCCAGAAGCGGATAAAATCATTATCTCTGGCGTCCAGGGACAGCCAGGCGCAGGTATGCCCGCTGCTGTGGGCCCATTGGGTAAGCAGCGTCGTTTTGCCGAATCCGGCGGGGGCGCACACCAGCGTAAGCCGCCCGTTTATTCCTCTGGACAAAGAGTCGGTCAGCCGCTCACGGGTAACCAGGTTCGTCTTTGGATGGGGTGTGGCTATTTTTGTTTTTAAAATGACGGGGGCATCGGGAGCCGTATCAGTCATAAGTCCTCCGGAAGCAGCAGAAAGCCGCGGTCGTTTCCATCTGTTTTGTATCATTATATAAAAAAACAAGCTCCAAGTTAACTTAAGTTAATGGATAATTTCATTAGCTCTTAGTAAACTTGCCGCGAGTTTTTGTGCCGGAATGGAGGCACTGGGCTCACCAAGCCATAGTGAAGGGAGAGCAAACTATTGTGCAGGCGAAGCCGGGCGGGCAATATAGCGGAGGACAGCCTTCCTCCTTCTCTAACGCTGTATGGGATGTACATGTGAACCTGCCGCAAAAAGCGGAAAACGCATCCGTAAGCATAGCCGGGGATATGATCAGGCTGCTTGAATTAAGGGAAGCGTTCATTGAAGTGGATACTTGGGCCGGAAGCTTTCGCATACCTGCCTGTCAAATCGGTATTGGCAGAGCCGCGGGACATTTCGATGCGGAAGTCCGGCTGTCGGAGATGACTGTTTCGTTTGAGATAGCCATGTGCGGAAGGGAACGGGAAAATTTGCTGACCGGAGAGGCGGGTTCAGGCCGATACCGGCTTCTTTCCGAGCCGGTCGATTTTGCCGTAACGGTTTCCTGTGCGGATAAGAAAATGAAGCTGGAGGACCTGACGGATATAGAGCTGGCTCTGCCGCTGCCGGACGGTCTGGAACTGGATAGGGCCATAAACGTGCTTTTGCTGGACAGAAAAGGTTCCGTCCGGCTGCTGCCCACACGTGGGATAAACCGGAGAGGCCGGATGATGGCCGTTGTAAACGGACCGGGCGACGGTATTTTCGCACTGGCGGGCAAATAAGGGGAACGTTAGCATTACGGCAAGCAGGGAATGCAAGCAATATAAGCAGAGCGAGCAGTGCAAGTAATGTAGAGTTTTGTACAAGAGTCAGATGTTTGTACGGTTTATGCCGACATCCTAGTGGGAACGGAAAAAAAGCGCCAGCCCGTTAAGGGTTGACGCTCTTTTTATAGGCTGCACACTATCGTAGGTCCCGCCCGGTTCGGCTGAAAGCCGGTATCGCCGGGAACACGATATGTGCGCGTCAGATGTAATTGAGGCCGGAGGTTGACGGAAACGGAACAGGGAACAGACCTGTCAGCGTCTCGCGCCACTGTGCTGGTGTCCCTTCGGGAAGGACCGGCGTCGCATTCGCGCCCGCTGCCTCTTCCGGCAGTATGAACGGACTGTCGAACAGAAGCGCGATCCACGCGTCCGCATCCAGCTCCAGGTCATCCAGGCCCGGATAGGACAACCGGATGCCGCGTTCGGCCGCGCCGGAGCTCGCTTCCAGCTGAGCCGCCTTTTCCGGCTGTAGCGCAGCCAGGTACGGTTTCAGCCGCTGGAAAAGGCGGGCCGCATCGGGCACGTACACGGTGCCCAGAATCTGCTCGTCCGCGAACGGAGCATGCTTCTGCAGCAGAGCGGCCAGTCCCGCATCGTGCCGGGAAGCCAGCACGTCCAGCTTTTCCGGTGCCGCGGTTTCCAGCGCATACGCGAGCAGAGCGGCTACGGCCGAAGGCTCTCCCGCCCACTCGATGGCGAACGGCGCCATCTTCGGCCGGAGGCTTCCCGGAAGCGCGGCGACCAGGAACGCGGCGGGAACGCCGCCGCGTTCCGCAACGTAGACGCGGTGCCCCAGCTTCACGCATCTCGCGTAAGCCTGCGCGTCAATGAGCACAGCCAGATCCCACTGGCTCTGCTCGAAGGCGACTTCGCGGGAAGCGGCCAGCTTGGCCAGAGCGGGCAGATCGCTGTGCGCCCATTCCCGGCAGAGGAACGGCTCGGCCGTGTCCGTACCGCCGGAGGCGCCGGCGCCGGTCTGCGAAGCCGTGCCGGCCGCGCTTACGACGGCTTGCGCCGCAACCGCGCCAGCGGCTGCTTCGCGCAGCGCCGGGGCCATTTCCGGCGTAAGCGTGTAGCGCCGGATCGTCCCGAACGTGCGGCAGCCTGCGCGCGTGTACAGGCTTCTCGTGCCGGACACGAGGATCAGGTCGCCGTCCGATGCGGCGACCTGATCCTTCACGGCATCGAGCAGCTTGCCGGCAACCCCGTGGCCCCGTGCTTCCGGGGCCGTGCAGACCGCGCCGACGGAGAACACGTTCAGGTGCGAAGCGCCGATCCGGACGGTGGATGGGAGCAGTCCCATAAAAGCCGTCAGGCGGCCGTTTTCTCCATAAGCACCGAACGAGGAAGAAGTGACGGCAGAGAACAAATAAGGGAAGCCGGCGGCCATGGATACCTGCTCGCCGTCCCGGAAAATCGAGTCGGCAAGCGCCGCGGCTTCGGTCATTTCATCAGGTTTCACTAAGCGTACATTCATGTGCATGCAACCTTTCGCTGAGAAATAAACGCTTATGAGGCGCTTTCGGACGATTCAACCGCCATGCGGACTTTGCCGCCGGTTTCCTGTAGTCTGCGTGAAGCTTCTTCATAGGACATTTTGGCCAGAATCATGACGATGGCGGTTTTGACGTGTCCTTGCGATTCCGTGTAAGCCCGGGAAATTTCTTCGCTGTCCGCGCCCGTTGCCATTGAAATCAGGCGTTTCGCGCGTTCGACCAGCTTGTAATTGGAAGGCTGAACGTCCACCATCAGATTATCATAAACTTTGCCGAGCCGTACCATCGAGGCGGTCGTGAGCATGTTTAGCACCATTTTCTGGGCGGTGCCCGCCTTCATGCGGGTAGACCCGAGCACAACCTCCGGACCGACAACGGGCTCTATGGCCAGATCGGCGATGGCCGCCATCGGGGTGTCGTGGTTGTTGCATAAGGCGATGACTTTCGCCCCATGTTCGCGTGCGCGTTTCATGGCACCGATCACATAAGGCGTTCTGCCGCTTGCCGCAATGCCGATAACGACATCTTTGGAGCTGACGCCGCAGGTATCTGCATCGTCGCGTCCGAGTTGTTCACTGTCCTCGGCTCCCTCGACGGCTTTCAGAATCGCAGCGGGTCCCCCTGCAATGATTCCCTGAATCAGTTTGGGATCGGTTCCGTAAGTGGGCGGACATTCGGACGCGTCGAGAATTCCCAGCCTTCCGCTTGTTCCCGCCCCGAAGTAAAAGAGCCTGCCGTTTGCGGACAGCCGCTGCGTGATCCAATCAACGGCTTCGGCGACGGCCGGAAGCACCTGCCGGACCGTTTCCGCGACGGTTAAATCCTCCTGGTTGATCAGCGTGACAATATCCAGGGCCGATCTCTGGTCGAGCTGGCGGGTCCGGGGATTTTGCTGCTCGGTCGTGAGACTGTGTATATTTTCTTTCATAAGGTACCTCCGGTAGTTAAAAAGGGATATAAGGCAGTCGCGCCCGTCTGCATGGCCTGCTGCCTACTTCGCCCCCCGGGAGACCGCAAGCTCCCTGGCGTAGTCGGCGGCGCCTGCAGAGGAGCGGCGACCGGACAAGACGACGTCCGATAAATCGTCTTCCTGCGATACGTTCACCCGGAAGGTATCGTAGAAGAGCGGGCAGTGCGCGAAAATCGACCCGGCCGCGCCGATTTTCAGGCCGTTAAGCTCAGGATAGCGATTTCGGAGCGCAACGACGAGGTCGGCGAGATCTTCTGCTGAGCGCACGATGATTTGCCGGGCGAGGGTATCTCCCGCTGCCGCAGCACGGACAGCGAGCTCCGCGTGTTCGGCGATTTGCGCCTTCTGAACGCCTGGCTGATAAACGATTCCGCGCAGCTCCGAAGCGTCCCGGATGCCGTGTTTTTGCAGGACGGCTTCTGTAAGCGCAGTCGCGGGAAGGACGCCGTCGTAGCTTTTCATGACGGTTTGAAGAACGGAGAGCCCGATGTCGTAGCCGCTGCCTTGATCGCCGAGCAGATGTCCCCAGCCTCCGGTTCGGTACTTGTTCCCTTCGGAATCGAAGGCGTAAATAATGGAGCCGGTGCCCGCAATGGCGATGATGCCGGTGCTGGAGCCGAGGGCGGCTTTCAGCGCGATTTCGGCGTCGTTTTTAATCAGAAGAGCAATACCTTCGTAAGCACTTCCCGTAAGCGTTTGAGTCAGATACCGCTCCATCGTGCTCCGCTCCTCGGCGGTGTCCACTCCGGCAAGGCCGGCGCAAACGGCCAGGCATCTGTGTCCCGGAAGAGCTTCCCTGACCGTGGTGAGAAGCCGGCCGAGCTCCGCCGATGCGGTTGCGAAAGTAACGGCGTGGGGATTGCCCGGACCGCCCGTCCAGGTGCCGAGCTCTGCGCCGTTCAAGTCGATTGCGAGGGCTTCGGTTTTGGTGCCGCCGCCGTCAAGGCCGATGACATAATCCATGGGAGTCACCTTTTCTTCCGTTATTTTTGTAGAAAGTGAAAGAATGCCAGCATGATGTATAGAACGTAGGCCGATTGCCTGCCGCGGCCGGAGCCGGGCGGGTTCGGGATTTTCGATTTTGATAATCGACTGAAATGCGAAAGTAGGATAAAGAAGTTTCCGGCCGTTGAAGAAGACGCGGAAACAGGAGAAAAAAAGGGGGAATGAAGTTGAAGTCCCTGACAATAGTATAGCGGAAGCACAAGAAGATTGTAAAATAAAAGTTTATATATTTTTAAAATTTCTGAAATAAAATTTTGATCAAAAAGAGATCGGTTTGGAACTTTCAAACGCCGTAAATCGCTCTGTAATTAAGGGGAAATTCTTAAAAAATGAAAGGGAACAAAATTTTATATCATAAAAAATAATTGAAATAAAATTTCGCAAACGATATAATAGCACATAGAAAGCGGTTACAGATAATTGAAAAAAATCATTCGATTTTATTATCGACAAGGGAGGGTAACCTCATGCAAGGGAAGGTGAAAACGGGAGCCGACCGGTTTCCGGAAGTGGCGCCCGCGCTGCTCAAAGGCCGTAAATTCGGCTTGCTGACGAATCCGACGGGGATCAATCGTGATTTTCAGTCGACCATTAAGGTTTGCGCCTCATTGGAAGAAGCGGAGCTCGGCGCTCTGTTCGCTTGCGAGCACGGTATCCGCGGGGAGCGTCAGGCAGGTGTCCGGTTCGAGGATGAAACCGATCCGGAGCTCGGGATTCCGGTTTACAGCCTGTACGGCAAGCATAAAAAACCGACGGCCGGCATGCTATCGGGGCTTCAGGCGATGGTTTTCGACATCCAGGATCTCGGCGTCCGATTCTACACGTATCTCAGCACGCTGATCTATACCATCGAAGCCTGCGCAGAAGCCGGCGTCCGCGTGATTGTGCTGGACCGGCCCAATCCGCTGGGCGGGCTTGAGTGGGAAGGCGGCCTGCTGGACGAAAGCCTGCTGTCGATGGTAGGCGCGTGGAGAATGCCCGCCCGTACCGGCATGACCATCGGCGAATTCGCTCTGCTTGCGGCCGATCAGATGGAGACGCCCTGCGAACTGTATGTCGTCAAGCTGGAAGGCTGGGAGCGGAAAATGGAATATTCCGATACCGGGCTTCCGTGGCTCCCGCCGTCCCCGAACATGCCGACCATGGATACGGTCCGGATTTACGCGGGACATTGTCTGTTCGAAGGAACGAACCTGTCGGAAGGACGCGGTACGACCAAACCTTTCGAGCAGGTGGGAGCGCCCTGGCTGAAGGCGGAGGAAACCTGCCGCGAGCTGAATGCGCTGAATCTTCCCGGAGTCCGGTTCCACCCGGTCACGTTCACGCCGACCTTCTCGAAACATGCCGGTCAGCTGTGCAACGGTGTGATGACGTTCGTTACGGACCCTGGCGTGTACAAATCGGCCGTTACCGGCCTTCACTTGTTGAGTACGATCCAGAAGCTTCATCCGGGTGAATTCGAATGGCTAGCTCCCTTCAAAGAAGGCCAGTCCACCTTCATCGATCTGCTGAGCGGCAGCGACCGGATCCGCCTGACTCTGCACGAGCCCGGCGCTCCGGAAGCGATCATCGCTTCCTGGGAACGCGACGGGAAAGAGTGGGCCGGCATCCGCAGCAAGTATCTGCTCTATGGAGAAGAAGGGGCGGCTTCCGCCGCTGAGGTCCGCGGCAATGGAGTATGAGGCGGCCGCATCCGGGGCTTCGGCACTGGGCCTGTCGCCGGAAGGGGTAATAGCCGCCTGCCGGGCTGTTGACCGCGAGATCGCGGCAGGGGTTACTCCTGGAGCGGTGCTGGCCGTCGTACGCGGAGACGAGGAACTCGTATACGCGGCGGGGGCTGCCTATCCGGACGGTCCTGATCCGGCGCCGGTACATGCCGGCACACTGTACGACTGCGCCTCGCTCACCAAGGTGACTGTAACGCTGCCTCTGGTGCTCGGGCTCATTGACGAGGGCAGGCTGACCCTGAATACACCGGTGGCTTCCCGGCTGCCGGAGTTTGCAAGCGGCGGCAAAGAAGAAGTCACGGTAGGCCAGCTTCTGACGCATACGTCGGGGCTGCCGCCGCTCGTCAATCTGCACGCGTCTCATCTGACGCGGGAAGAGATGTGGCAGACGGTGTACCGCACACCGCTGCAGGCCAAACCCGGCACGCGGATGGTATACAGCGATGTCGGCTACATGACGCTCGGCCGCATAGCCGAGGAGATGCTGGGCATGCCGCTGAACGAGGCGGCGCGTGACAAAATCTTCGGGCCGCTGGGCATGGACAGCGCCTTGTTCTGTCCGCCTGCGGAGCGGGCGGCGGACATCGCGGCGACGGAGTACGACGCCTCCGCCGGAGTCCGCCTGCACGGCGTCGTCCACGACGAGAACGCCCGTGCGCTCGGCGGTGTAAGCGGCCACGCCGGGCTGTTCGCAGCGGCCAGCGATCTGGTCCGCTATGCCCGCATGTGGCTGGGTTGCGGGCTCGTTCCCGCCCCGGCCGGGGCGCCGGACGACGCGGCGGGAGCGGAAGCTCCCCGGCGGCGCATCCTCTCGCGGGCGGCGGCCCTTGCCTCCGTGCGCGGCCGCACGGAGAACATCCCCGGCGCGAGCCGCGGCCTCGGCTGGGCGCTCAAGGGCGACCCGCTGGATGCCTCGGGTGACTGGATGGGCCCGCGCAGCTTCGGCCACACGGGTTTCACGGGCACCAGCCTGTGGCTGGACCCCGAGCGGGATCTGGCCGTCGTGCTGCTGACCAACCGGGTCTATTACGGACGCGGCGGAACGGTGGCGGCGCTTCGCGCTTGCGTGCATAACGCGATCACGGGAGCTGTCGTGACGAATGAGAGATTTTGACTGGACGGTAAACCGAGTAATCCAACCCAAAGGAGCGATTTGACATGACAGAGCAAAAGCATCACATTTTGGCGATCGGCGGCCACGCGGGTGACTTGGATTTGACGGCGGGCGCCGTTATCGCAAAATATACGCAGGCCGGCCATAAAGCCACCTTCCTGCACCTGACGCCCGGAGAGAAGGGGCATCCCCGTCTGACGCCGGAAGAGTATGCGAAGCAGAAAATCGAGGAAGCCCACAAATTCGCCGACATCGTCGGAGCCGACGTTAAGTTTCTGGCCTATAAAGACGCCGAGCTGCCCGTCGACGAAGAAGTGAAATACCAGGTGGCGGACGTGATCCGCGAAGTGAAACCGGATATCATTCTCACCCACTGGAAAGGCAGCATTCATAAAGACCACGCGAATACGCATTATATTGTCAATGATGCGCGTTTTTACGCCGGATTGAAGACGATTGAGCGCGAGCTTCCGTCCCATTACGCCAACCATCTGTACTATGCCGACAACTGGGAAGATCCGTACGATTTCAACCCTGAAATTTTTATTGACATTCCCGATGAAGCATACGAGACTTGGGTTAAAGCGATGAATGTGTATGCCTACGCTCGCGGTGAAACTTACGGATTTCCGTTCATCGAATACTATAAAGCGTTGACGATCGTGCGCGGCGCACCGGCTAACTTCAAGCGGGCTCAGGCGTTCGCGGTACCGACGGGCGCGCTTTCGAAACGCGTACAATTTTTCTAAAGCGCGGCACGCAGGCAAAGGAGAGGAATTATGAACGGAGGATTAGTCAGGCTGCGCGAGATTCTGGACGATATCACGCCATCGGAACGCAAGGTGGCGGAATTTGTGCTCAGTCATCCGCATCGAATGCTGGAAATGTCCGTTGCGCAATTAGCGGCCGAAAGCGGCGGCAGCCAGGCGGCGATTATCCGTTTGTGCAAGTCGATGGGCGTGAAAGGCTACCCGGAGCTGAAGCTCAAAGTAGCCGGTGACTTGAACCAGAGCGAGGAAAGATACGAGTACCGGGAAATTCGTCCGAACGATTCCATCGACCGGATTATCCATACGGTATCGGCCAACAATATCCAGTCCATCCGCGATACCGTGACCATTCTCGATGCGGATACGGTCAAAAGTGCGGTCGAGGCTCTCAGCCGGGCGAAACGGACGTACTTCTACGGCCTAGGCGCCTCGAATCTGATCGCTCAGGATGCCCAGCACAAGTTTTTGCGGATCAACAAGACGAGCTACTCGTTTACCGATCCGCATCTTGACTTGACATCCGCCGTGATGCTGAACGAGGACGATGTGGCGGTCGGCATTTCTTATTCCGGCGAAACGGATCATGTCATTGAATGTTTGAAAGAAGCGCGTCTATGCGGGGCAAAAACGATTTCCATCACGAAATACGGCAACAATTCGGTCAGCTCGCATGCGGATTATCCGCTCTACACCTCTTCGACGGAGAACGAAATCCGCAGCGGAGCCATGTCTTCAAGGATGACGCAGCTGAATGTCATTGATATTTTGTATCTGGGCGTAGCCAGCCAGGAGTACGAAGATTCCGTGCGCTATCTGGAAAAAAGCCGCGATATTATCCGGCGCATGACCGGCCGCTGAATGCCGGCGGCCGCGGCATCGGCGGAGTGAATCTCGCGGAGGGCGGCTGCAAGCGGTCGGCGGCTGACTGCCCGTCACACGGTGCGATCCCCCGAAGCCGGTTCCGCTCGCGTTGCGCATAGCGCATAGCGCGGCAAAACGCCGGCGGACCGCCAAAAATCCTCTTGATGAACGATGAAAGCTTCACGCTTCATCGGACCTCAGGGGGATTTTTATTTTGCCTTGTGCCCCCGGAACCGGATCGGATTATCGGATTCGGACCCCGGGGCTTTTTTTTGCGCAAAAATGAAAATAAATTCCGGAATCCTGTAACGAAATGACGCTGTCTGGTACAAATAAGAAGAACGACATAAGCATGCCCGTCGGATGAGGCTTCGGATAAGGGAGGGCGCATGGGGCTTGAAGAGCTTTACAGAGAGATTCAACCAAACATGTACGCATTTTTCTATGTAAAAACGCAAAGCAGAGAGGCGGCCGAAGACCTGACCCAGGAAGTGTTCTACGAGGCGGTCAAAGGGCACGGCTCCTTCCGGGGAGATTCGACCGTCCGGACCTGGCTCTTCGGAATCGCAAAGCATAAGCTGAGCAAATACTACCGGTCCAAAAAATACGGGCAGGAGCTGACGGCGAAGCTTGCGGCGGAAAGCCGCGAATCCGTCACGCCGGAGAAGCAGGTGCTGGACCGCGAGGACCGCGATATTTTGCTGGAACGGATTTTCCGGCTGGATGAGGTTTCCCAGGAAATCGTCACGCTGCGCATGGTTGCCGAGTTGTCTTTCCGGGAGATCGGACAGATGATCGGCGCGACGGAAAACAGCGTCCGGGTAAGATTCCACCGGATCAAGCTCCAACTGCACAAAGAGCTGGAGGGATATTATGAACGATAAAAATACGGTGCGGCATATCATTGAAGATCTGCTTCCGCTTTATGAGGAAGGCCTGCTGAGCGAAGAAACGGCCAGGTGGCTGGAATCGGAGACCGCGGGTGACGCCGATTACGCAAAGCTCGTCCGCCTGTCGGCACAAAGCCTGCCCAAGCCGGAGCTGCCGGAGCCGGCCGAGGATTATGCGAAGATGATGGCGAAGATCAACCGGAAGCTGTCTTTGTATCAGCTGTTGTTTATGGCGATTTCGTTCGTGCTGGCGATCCGCACGTCGCTGCTTAACGAAAGCTTCGAGTTTGTTTTGTGGTACGCCGTGCTCGGTTTTGTAACGTACCTGTTTTATAAGCAGATAAAAATCGTGTTCTTTCTATCGTTTGCGCCTGTTTTTCTATGGTCCATAGGAGACAGTATTTATGAGATCGTAAACGGTTCGGGGGACGGGGGAATGGGCATGTTTGTCTTTTCGCCTTTATTGGCAGCTGTTGTGACAGCCTCCATTCACTGCTTGTTTGCTTTTATCGGGAGCTTGATGGGACTGTTGGTAGTTAAGATCAGAAAAACGGGGGAAGAATCCGAATGAAGACACGGAAGAAGAGAAAGAGTCTATACATCGCCCTGCTGGTGCTGCTTGCCTTGTTTGTCGGTTCGCTGTATAACTCGCTGAACGGGAATCCGCTCAGCAAATGGCTGGCCGGACGGGAGTTGCAGCACTTCCTGGCGGAGCGTTATCCGGAGAAACGGCTGAGAATTGAGAAAGGGTTTTATAACTTCAAATTCAAGAATTACGAGTACCGGGTGAAGGAAATCGGAGCGGAAGCGAACAAAGGGGAGCCGCCGGAATACGAATTTTCCGTAGGAGGCTGGATTCCCCAGGTGAAGGTGGACGGCATCCGGTCCGCCAACCTCGATATGGCTTTGATGATGCGGCTGAGCGGGGAAGCGGAGGCGGAGCTTCAGGCCGCTTTTGTGCGGCGGGTTCCTGCGGTCAGGGAGGTTACCGTCCAATTGGAGATCGTCAAAGGACAACTGGCGGAGAATGCCGCCTGGACCCCGTCCCTGAAGCTGGATGAGCCGCTGTACATCCACGTGGTGACGGATGCGGCGGGCGCTTCCAAAGAGCAGGTTGCCGAAGCGGCGGGTGAGATCGCGGCCGTTCTGGATGCCGGAGGGTACGATTACGGACGCGTCACGATTAACGCGAACCTGATGGACGACAAGGGGGAGAAACAAAAGAACACCTACGTAAAATATGTGGCGCGCTTCGATAAAGGCGGCGAAAAGGTGAGCGCGAAGGACGTGGAGGAAGTGACGAAATAGGACTGCCAAGGTGAAGGGGCAGCCTGCCGGTCATACCGATTTGGCTTTCGTTAGACAAGGGGAACCCCCAAAAAGCAAGAACGGTCAAAACTCATCCTGCCTGTCCTGGTATACTGATTTCATCCGATATGATCCGGTTATAGTTTGAGGGGGAATGAAGCATGTTAAGTGCAGCGTTAGGAACGGCAGGGGCTTTTTTTGTGAGTTTGATTCGCGGGGAGATACCCGCCGGTGCTTTGATTTGGATAGGGGCGGCCGTTGTGTTGGTCATGATGTGCGAGCTGGCGGAAGGCTGGAAAAAAGGAAGGCTGCAGGGAGCAGAACCGAATCCGCTTACGGAGACCGCAAAGGCGGCAGGGATCGCTCTTCTGTCGGTAGGGGTCTTGCTGGGCAAGTTCCTGTTTGTCGGGGCCATCTTGGCCAAATCGTTTCCGGTGCTGGGCTTGCCCGAATCCAAAGAAGCTCTCGCCTGGTACGGTTCCGTATCGATCGGAATCACGGTGCTTCTAAGCCCTCTGATCAAGAGGGCGGTGTATGGGGAGGAAGCCGTTCTCCGGATAAGCTGCGGACTGCTGAACGCTCTGTTGACGGCGGCCGGTACGGCCTGGTTGAGCGCGATGTTTCACGCTCCTGTTCAACTGCCTCTTCAAGGGCATGCGGTGATCGGGCTGCTCATGACGCTTGCGATGTACGTCCTCCTGCTGCTGGAGCGGGAAATGAAGCAGAAAGATGAGAAGCAGGAAGAGCAGGAGACAGTACAGAATCGCAGCAGAAGTGGTTCGGGCATCTCTGTTCGTAAAAGCTCCATGTAAGAGAGCTGGCGAAGGAGTTTGGACACGCAGTGTTGACCTTCCGATCCGGCAAGTAAGGGTAAGAAAGCCGATCCGTTAACCGTCTTAATTAAAAAAGAAAAAAGGCCAGTATCGCGGGCATAAGTTCCCTGGTATCGGCCTTTTTTTGTCGGTTAATGTCATCAGAAGCCGTCTTCTACTGCTCTGAAGCTGCAGCGGTCCGTAACGATTCACTATCCTCTGCGGTAAATGACTTTGCCGGTAGCGTCAACGCCTTGAACCTCTTTGATCCCGACTGTGCTGTCCATGTTGATCTGTAAAAAAGTTCTTTTGTCCTTATCCAGTTTAAGATGGAACAAATGATTATTAAAATCGGTCAGTTTCATTTCAATTATTTGATCATTAGTGCAATAACCCGCCATGACGAAGTAGGGTCTTTTTGCTTCTCCTGCCGTTTCTCCGCCCATCTGAAAATTGGTTATCTCCATGTCTGTAATTGAGCGGGCTGTTTCCGTACGGATAATTCTCCATGTTTGATCCTTAAACGTGAGATAGGACAGCCCTTCGTAAAGTTCATTGTTCTTTATAAAAAAGAAATAAACAAACGTATCTTCGCCTTCGTGCTGAATCTCTTGAGGTTCCAATTCTGCAAGGGTGATCCCTTCGCTTTTTTCCACTTCCTGTTTTAAAAGAAGAGTGAGTTCGTTCTCTTCTATCCTCTTTTCAATTTTAAGAGGTTGCTTCTCTTCAGTTGAACAGGATATGACCAATAAAAAGAGGGATAAGATGCTCCATTTAATTAATTTCATTTGTGCTCTCGCTTTCCGATAAAGAGTCACATCTAATTGTACATCACCCATACAGAAAATGGAAAAACAAAAAGCCGGTACTGTTCCCAGCACCGGCTATATCCTCGAACCTATGTGTTTACAATTCCAATCGCACCGCTTATTTCATCCCCGAAATCGAATAGTTGTCGATGATGTACTTCTGGAAGATCGCGAAGATGATCAGAATCGGCACGACCATAAAGGCCGAACCGGCCATCTGCAAGGCGAAGTTGCTGTCATACTGGCCTTTCAGCAGCGACAAGCCGACGGACAGCGTGTACAGCTTCTCGTCGTTGGCGATAATGAGCGGCCAGAGGAAGCTGTTCCAGCCCGCGATAAAGGTCAGGATCGCCTGCACCGACAGGATCGGCTTGGAGATCGGCAGCACGATCTGAGCGAAGGTGCGCAGCTCGCTGGCGCCGTCGAGCCGGGTCGCTTCCAGCAGTTCGTCCGGAATCGTGGACATGAACTGGCGGAACAGGAAGACGCCGAAAGCTCCGACGAGGCCGGGCAGCACGACGCCGACCAGCGTGTTCGTCAGCTCGATGGAGTTCAGGATCAGGTACACGGGAATCATCGTGACCTGTCCGGGGATCATCATCGTGGCGAGCACGAGGTAGAAAAGGCCCTCGCGTCCCTTGAAGCGGTATTTGGCGAAGCCGAAGCCCGCCATCGCGTTCAGAAACAGGCCGACGAAGGAAAACAGCACGACGATCAGGGTGTTTTTCAGGTAGACGCCGAAGTTCATTCGTTCGAACAGGTTTTTGAAATTTTCCATCGTAAACGTCTCGGGAAACAGGGTGGGCGGGATACGCAGCACTTCACTTTCCGGTTTGAACGCCGACAGAATCATCCAAACGAACGGAATGAGGAAGACGATGCCGCCCAAGGCCAGCAGGACAAACACGAGACCTTGGAAAAAGGGGCTTGATCCCGATGTCCCTGCGCCAGCCGGACGTAATTTTGCAGCTTTTGCAGCCATAAGCTTTTCCTCCGTTCTTTTTACATGTCCGTATCTTTATTCTGAAGCCGGAATTGAATGAGCGTAATAATAATGATGGCGACGAACAGGATAAACGAACCTGCCGCGGCGTAACCGAAGTTGCTCAGCTTGAAGCCGTTGTTGTAAATGAACAGAGCCACGGACGTAGTGCCGTCCAGCGGTCCGCCTTGCGTCATGACGAACGGCTCTTCGAAAAATTGCAGCCAGCCGATCATGGTCGTGATGGACACGAAGAAAATGGCGAAACGCAGCATGGGAACCGTAATATGGGTCATTTGCTTCCATGTGCTGGCACCGTCGAGCTGTGCGGCTTCGTAGTACGTTTTCGGAATGCCCTGGAGAGCGGCGACGAAAATAATCATGTTCAGACCTACGGCCCGCCACAAGGCGAGGAGGATCAGAGAGATTTTCGCGATCAGAGGATCGGTCAGCCACGGAACCTTATCGAAACCGGCCGATTCCAGCACGTAGTTGAACAGACCGAACGCCGGGTTGTACAAATAGCTCCAGACGACAGCTACCGCGACTACGTTGGTAACGGAAGGGAGGTAGTAAATGACCCGGAATACTTTGAAAACACGGGAGGCTCCGTAATTGATCAGCAGCGCGATCCCAAGCGATAGAATAACGACGCACGGAACCCCGATGATCACGTAAAAAAGCGTGTTCGTAATCGATTTAATAAAAATCGGGTCCTGCAGGACACTGATATAGTTTTTGAAGCCGATGAAACTGATGTTGGAGTAATCGGCCAGACCTGCGAGATCCATATCGGTGAAACTGATAATAAGCGCAATAAAGATCGGCAGCAGCGAGAAAACCGTAAGCAGGATCAGAGTCGGCGCAATAAAAAAGTACGGTGCTTTGCTGTTGCTGAAGCCCTTCATCTCATGTCCCTTCTTTCACTGTCGTCCAGCCCGGAAAAGGATGGACCGTTAATAGCCGACCGGCCCCTGCGGGCCGGTCAGCTTCGGGTTATTTTCCGTCCGTGCGGTTACTTGTTCAAAATTTGCTGGGCCTGCTTGTTGAAAGCATCCAGCTCCGGCTTTACTTCCGCCTGACCGCGGTAGATGCGTTCGAAGCTTTTCAGATAGGCCTGGGCGATTTCTTCCCAAGGTTTGATCATCGGCATCGGCTCGGAAGCCTTCATCTGCTCGCCGATCACTTTATAGTTCGGATCTTCCTTCAGAACAGGGTCTTCCCAAGCTTTCTTGGCTGCAGGCATCGACTGTGTCATTTCGAGCCATTTCAGCTGGGTTTCCGGCTTGCTCATATAGGCAAGGAATTTCATCGCTTCTTCTTTATGCTCCGTATGCTGGAAAACCGACAAGTTGGAACCGCCCAGCGCGGAAATGTTGTTCTCCTTCTTCGGAAGGACCGCCGTAGCCCACTTGCCTTTCAGCTCGGGAGCCTTGTCGTTAATGAGCTTAACCATCCACGGGCCGCTGATGAACATCGGCACGATGCCGTCGCCGCTCAAGCCCTGTATAGCGTCGATGCCTAGATCTTTCGGCGCCGAGCCGTTCTTGAAGAAGCTGTTGAGATAATCCACGGCTTCAACGAACTGCGGCTGATCGAACAAAGGCTGCTTGCCGTCCAGCAGCTTGGAGCCGTTCTGACGGGCGAACATGAAGGTCAGGGACTGCTCTTTCGGATCGAGCGAGATGCCGTATTTGCCGCTGCCGCGTTTGGCCAGCTTTTGGGCCGCGTCCTGAAGCTCTTCCCACGTTTTCGGCGCCTCGTTATAGCCCGCCTCTTTAAGAAGGTCCGTGCGGTAGTAGAGGACACGGGTGTCGATGTACCACGGTACGCCTACCGTTTTATCTTCATATTGGGTCGTTTGGATCGAACCCGGATAGAAGTTGTCTTCTTTGATTTCGGGATATTTGTCCGTCATCGGTTTGAGGTCCATCAAAGCGCCTGCCGCCGCGAATTCCGGAATCCAGGTCGTTCCCATTTGCAGAACGTCCGGACCTTTCTTGGAAGCGACCGCCGTCAGCAGTTTATCGTGAGCCGAAGCCCAAGGCAGCGCCTGCACGTTGATCTTGATATTCGGATTATCCTTCTCGAACTGCTCGGCGATCTTCGGCAGGGATTTCGCTTCTTCTCCCATTCCCCATACATTCAGCGTCACCTTTCCTCCGGATTCTCCGCTGCCTTTATCGCTGCCGCTTCCTCCGCAACCCGAAAGAACGCTTGTCAAAAGAACCGTAGCCGCAATTCCTGCCGCCCAATTTTTCCGTTTCATACTGTTTGCCTCCCGTAGGAATCCCTATTATTGTGGTAGTTTACCCTTAATCGTAAAAGGTTAAATGCTGGTTGAAAAGCAATCGAAACGTTTCGAAATCATTATAAAACAACCTGGAACCGTATTCAAGTTCTATTTTCAAAAACCGTAAACCGCTTACATAACACTATTTCTTTGACAAATTCCGTTTGACTTCATTAGAAAAGGAGGGTTATAATTCAAATCAAACAAAATCGAAACGTTTCACTTGCCATTCCATGTAAGTATTTTACGGAGTGCATCGGCACTCGGGCCCACCGAGATTTCTATAAGAAAAAGCAAGACAAAAACCTGCGCGAGGAGGCGGCGGAATGACGGAACAAGAGCTGCTGGCTAGGATAAAGGAAATGACGCTGGAGGAAAAAATCGCTCAGCTGCTGCAGCTGGCGGGTCCTTTTTTTGAGGGGGCGGACGGGCAGATTACCGGTCCCATGGCATCCATGGGCATTACCGGCGAGATGACGGCCCATGCGGGCTCTGTCCTGGGCGTAGCCGGTGCCGGGCAGGTCAAGGCCGTTCAGAGCGCTCACCTGCACGGCAGACCGACCGCGATTCCGCTGCTGTTTATGGCGGACGTCGTGCACGGATACCGGACGATCTTCCCGGTACCGCTGGCGACCGGCTGCTCGTGGGATATGGAGCTGGCCGAGAAAAGCGCGGAAATCGCGGCAAGAGAAGCCGCCGTATCCGGCGTGCACGTGACCTTCGCCCCGATGGCCGACCTGGTGCGCGATCCCCGCTGGGGACGTGTGATGGAGTCGACGGGCGAAGATCCGTACCTGAACGGGGAATACGCGCGGGCTTTCGTGCGCGGATTCCAGGGCGCGGACCTGACCGGTGACAAGGAGCGTGTGGCGGCCTGCGTCAAGCATTTCGCCGCATACGGCGCGGGAGAAGGCGGCCGCGACTACAACACGGTGGACATGTCGGAACGCCAGCTCCGGGAGCAGTACCTGCCGGCTTACAAGGCCGCTCTGGAGGAAGGCTGCGAGATGGTCATGACGTCCTTCAATACCGTGGACGGCATTCCGGCCAGCGGCAACAAACGCCTCATGCGCGACCTGCTGCGCGGGGAATGGAACTTCGAAGGCGTCCTGATCTCCGACTGGGGAGCCGTCAAGGAACTCATTCCGCACGGAACCGCAGCGGATGAAGCCGAAGCCGCCCGCCGGGCGATCGAGGCGGGCGTCGATATCGAGATGATGACCGCGTGCTACGTGCATCATCTCCCGGCGCTTGTCGCTGCGGGCGAAGTCGATGAAGCGCTCATCGACGAAGGCGTGCTCCGCATCCTGCGGCTTAAACAGAAGCTCGGCTTGTTCGACGATCCGTACCGCGGTGCGGATGAAGAGCGCGAGCGGGAAGTGGTGCTCTGCGAAGAACACCGCAGCGCGGCAAGAGAACTGGCGCAGAAGTCGTGCGTTCTGCTCAAGAACGAAGGCGTCCTGCCGCTGAAGCCGGACCGCAGCATCGCCCTGATCGGCCCGTTCGCCAAGAGCGGCGACATCCTCGGGCCGTGGTCGTGGCTCGGCTCGCAGGACGAAGCGGTGCCGCTGGCCGCAGGCCTTGCGGCGCACACCGATCCGTCCCGGATCGCCGTTGCGGGAGGCTGCGGCATCGACAGCGGCACGCCGGAGCAAACCGCGGCCGCGCTGGAAGCGGCGCGTGGCGCCGATGTGATCGTGCTGGCGCTGGGCGAGCACTCCGGGATGAGCGGCGAGGCGTGCAGCCGCGGAGATATCCGGCTGCCGGAAGCGCAGCTGAGGCTTGTCGCCGAGCTGCGGACGCTCGGCAAGCCGATGGCGGCCGTGCTGTTCAACGGCCGGCCGCTCGACCTGCACGGCCTGTTCGATCAAGCGGACGCCGTGCTGGAAGCCTGGTTCCCGGGCACCGAAGGCGGTGCGGCGGTCGCCGATCTGCTCTTCGGCCGGGCGAACCCGTCGGGACGGCTGTCCATGAGCTTCCCGCACAGCGTCGGGCAGATCCCGGTTTATTACAATCACTTTAATACGGGACGGCCCAAGGATGCGCAGGACGCCCAGGAACATTACGTTTCCAAATATCTGGATATTCCCAATGAGCCTCTGCTTCCTTTCGGGTTCGGTTTAAGCTACACGACCTTTGCTTACGAAACTCCTACACTGGACTCGGCAATCATGACGGCGGAGAAGCCGCTGACGGTACGGGTGAACGTGACCAATACGGGAGAAACCGCAGGAGAAGAAGTCGTCCAGCTGTATATACGTGACATGGCAGGCGAGGTTGTCCGTCCGGTCAAGGAATTGAAGGCGTACCGGAAATTATTCCTGAAGCCGGGCGAAACGGCCGAGGTTCAGTTCGACTTGACCGAAGAACAGCTCCGTTACCATCATTCCGACCTGAGTTTTGCAAGCGATCCGGGAGAGTTTGCCGTCTTCGTCGGCCCGAACAGCCGTGATACCGCAGAGCTCCGGTTCCGACTAACGAAGTAAAGAAAGCGAGTGAACATCGTCATGACCCAGTTGAAGGATCGGTCGTTACAACTGAAATCGGGCAGCCTGCAATTTTCCTTCTTGAACAGCGGGGATATTGCGGAAGTTGTCTCCGGTTCGACCCTGATCAACCAGTGGATCGGAAATCCGCTGGACGGCTCCATGAACAACCTGTATCTGCGTCTGCATCGTGAAGAAGGCATTCAGGCATTTCCCCTGCTTGGAGTCCGCTCTGCCAGCCTTATAAGCCGGAAGGGCTCCGGCATAGTTTGGAACGGAGAAGTTGAAGGCATTTCCTACGAAGTAACGTTTACGCTGACTCCGCAAAATATCTGGTTTTGGGACGTGAAACTGACGGGAGGCGCCGGTGATACCCCGGTTGATATCCTGTACGGCCAGGATCTCGGTCTCGCGGATAAAGGAGCGGTACGGAGCAACGAAGCGTACATGTCCCAATATATCGACCACAGTGTTTTCCAAGACGAAAAACGCGGGTATGTCGTCTGTTCCAGACAGAACCAGCCGCAGGGCGGCGCTTTTCCGTATGTGCAGCAGGGATCGCTGACGGGAGCGGAAGGATACTCCACCGACGGCTTCCAATTTTACGGGCTTTCCTATAAAGAAACGGACCGGCCGGAAGCTTTAACCCGTCCTCATCTGGCTAACGAGATTTACCAGTACGAGTTTGCCTACACGGCGCTGCAATCCGGCCGGGTCATTCCGGGAGCGGAGCCGGTCCGGTTTGTTTTTTACGGACTGTTCAAAGAGAACCATCCCGAAGCCGTTGCCGCTCTTGAGTTCGGTGCGGAAGTTTCCGCCGCCTGGGAGCAGGCCGAGACTTTGAACGCGGGTACCGGCGGCGATAGCGGCAGCGTAAGCGACTCCAAAGCTCTGGAGCCGGTGCGTTTGGCGGGCGATATCGGAGCGCCGCTCACCGGATTGACGATGACTGCGGATGAAGTGGCCGGGTATTTTCCCGATCGTCGTCTGGAAGAATCGCTGGAGGGCGAGCTGCTTTCCTTTTTCACGGAGACAAACGAGCATGTCGTGCTGAAAGCCAAGGAGCTCCGCGTCGAGCGTCCGCACGGCCATATTCTGATGAGCGGGGATAACGCCCGTCTCCAGGAATCCGTTTTGACATCAACCGCTTACATGTACGGCTTGTTCAATTCCCAGCTGACCGTGGGCAATACGTCGTTTAACAAAATGCTGACGAACGCCCGCAGCGCCCTCAACGTCTCCAAAACATCGGGGCAGCGCATTTATATCGAAACCGGAGGGAAATACCGTCTGCTGACGATGCCGTCGCTGTTCGAAATCGGGTTCAACTATACCCGCTGGTTTTATAAACTGGCCGATGACACGGTCATCGTAACCGGCTTTACGGCGGCGGATGCGCCGGAAATTCGTCTCCAGCTCCGTTCCGTCCGGGGCAAAACCTACCGTTACCTGGTGACCCATCAGGTTTCGATGAATAACAATGAATATGAAACTCCGTTTCATCTCTCGGTACAAGAAGACGGCCAAACGCTCGTGTTCACGGCGGATGGGGCCTCGGACAGTGCCCAGGTGTGGCCGGATCTTACCTATCGCATGCAGGTCACGGGAGCTTCGCTCCGGTTGACGGACGAAACGCGTCTTGCGCCGAAGGCAGAGGCGGGTTCCGCTTCCCTGGCCGTGCTGGAACTGGGGGAAAGCTCCTCCTGGAGCATGGCCGTTCAAGGTCTGCTGCGCGGGGAAGAGACGCCGTTCACGGATCGGGAAGCGGATCTGGAAGCGGAGCGTTACCGTGCGTTCCTTGGCTCTGTCATGAACGGCTTCCAACTGTACCGGGCTGGCGGCGAGAACGATCCGGAGCTCGCGAAAATGAACGTGCTGGCCTGGTGGTACACCCACAATATGCTCGTTCATTACTCCGTTCCGCACGGCCTGGAACAGTACGGCGGAGCCGCCTGGGGAACGCGTGACGTATGCCAGGGACCGTCCGAATATTTCCTGGCGACGGGGAAATACGGCGAAGTCCGGGACATTCTCCGGACGGTGTTCTCGCATCAATTCGAAGACGACGGCAGCTGGCCGCAGTGGTTCATGTTCGACCGGTATTCCCGCATTCAGCAGGAAGAAAGTCACGGGGACGTCATTGTCTGGCCTCTGAAGGTGCTCGCCGATTATTTGAGCGCCACCGGGGATTACTCCGTCCTGGACGAGCAGCTTCCGTATACGCGGCGCCACGGAGGGAACTTTACGGAAGAGACCGCTTCCCTGCTGGAGCATGCCGTCAAGGAAATCGGCTACATCCGCAGCCATTTCCTGCACGACACCCATCTGTCCTCCTACGGGGACGGAGACTGGGACGACACCCTTCAGCCGGCTAACGCCCAGCTGAAGCAGTTTATGGCCAGCTCCTGGACCGTATCGCTGACCTACCAGGTCTTCCGCCAGCTGTCTGCCGTACTGGCGGACAGCCACAATGCGCTGGCGGCGGAGCTGCGCGGCATGGCGGACGGCATCCAGGCCGATTACATGCGCTATATGCTGCCGTCCGAAACGTCCGTGATCCCCGGCTTCTTGTACATGGAGGAGCCCGGCAAAGCCGAGAAGATGCTCCATCCGGAAGATACGAAGACGGGGATCACTTACCGGCTGCTGCCGATGACGCGCAGCATGATCAGCGAGCTGCTGACGCCAGAGCAGGCGGAAGCCCATTACCGCCTTATCAAAGCGGAAATGTACTGTCCGGACGGCGTCCGGCTCATGAACCGGCCCGCGAATTACGCGGGGGGCGTCAGCACGAACTTCAAGCGTGCGGAACAGGCCGCGAACTTCGGCCGTGAAGTCGGCCTCCAGTACGTGCATGCCCATATCCGCTTCGTCGAAGCGATGGCGAAGCTGGGCAAGACCGGCGAAGTATGGCGCGGGCTCCAGATGATCAATCCCGTCCGTCTGCAGGACGTGGTACCGAATGCGGAGCTTCGTCAGAGCAACGCGTACTTCAGCAGCTCCGACGGGAAGTTCCACACCCGCTACGAGGCGCAGGAGCGCTTTAATGAGCTGCGCGACGGCAGCGTGCCGGTCAAAGGAGGCTGGAGAATTTACTCCAGCGGCCCGGGAATTTACATGAACCAGCTCATCTCGAACGGTCTCGGCATCCGGATGGACGCCGGAAGTCTCGTCGTGGACCCCGTTCTGGGCGAGGAGCTGGACGGTCTCTGCTTCCGGTTCCGCATTTTGGAACGGCCGGTTACTTTCGTGTACCATCTGAGCGGCCGTGAAGTTTCCCGCGTCACGATAAACGGCCGGGAAGCGGCTGCCGAGAGACTGCACAACCGTTACCGGACGGGGGGACTCCGTCTGAGCGGGGAGCAGTTGGAAAGCCTGACGGCGGAAGACCCGAACGTGATCGAGATTTATAGCTAGAGGCAGGGCGAAAGGCGATCTTCACGGATCGCCCTTTTGCATCTCTTTTACCGGTTCATTTAATGGTATAGTAAATAAATAGAAGCGTGAGTACGGAGTGTGAGCAGGCTAAACGAGACCAGAGAAGACAGCGAATGCGACAAGGTTAGGAGCGAGAATAGTGGTAAGCATTAAAGATATCGCAAAAAAAGCCGGCGTGTCCATTTCGACGGTATCTTACGCGCTGAACGGCAGCCCCAAGGTAACCGATGAGACGTGCGCCCGGATTTTGGCGATCGCCAAGGAACTGAACTACACCCCGAATGCGGCAGCCCGTACGCTAAAAAAGCGGGAAAGTAAAATTATCGGCGTTTTTCTGACCGATTTCAGCGGACCTTTCTACGGACATCTTTTGCAGGGAATCAAGGAGTATTTAAACGGGCACGATTACGAGCTTATCGTCTGCAGCGGGACCCAATCCCACCGCTTCCTGCCGGAACGGATGATCGACGGGGCCATAATTCTGGATGCCGCTTTTACCAACGAAGAACTGCTACAGCATGCGGACCGGGGGCATAAAATCGTCGTGCTCGACCGCGAGCTGATTCACCCGAACATCAATCAGGTGCTTCTGGACAACAAGGCGGGGGCCAATCTAGCTGCCGATTACGTCCTGGAAAAAGGGCATCGTAAGCTGTATGTAATATCGGGGCCGCAAGATTCTTACGATTCCGACAAGCGCTTACATGCCGTCCGGCAAACCGTAGGGCGCTACAAGGATGTGGATTGTATCGAGCTGTCGGGCAACTTCGATAAACAATCGGGGGAGAAAGCCGCACGGCGCATTATGGACGAGTATACGGAGCCGGCCGCCGTTCTTTGTCTCAATGACGAGATGGCGGTCGGTATCTATAACACCGTGGCGGAATCGGACTACCGCATCGGCGAGCACATCCATATTATCGGCTTCGATAATATCGAGTTGTCGGCTTACGTAAGCCCGAGGCTGGCAACGATCGACTATTCCAAGCACAAGTGGGGCGCGCTGGCGGCGGAACAGCTTTTGAAGCTGATTGCCGGAGAGACGGTCGAGCATGAACGGATCTACGTTACGCTGGTGAAGGGCGAATCGGTGGGGAATGTGTAAGCTTGGCTGCTGCGAATATAAACAAGAAAGGTCCGATAAGATTCGGGATCTTTCTTGTTTTTTTGTGGTGAAATAAGACTTATAAAGCTCAAATTAGGTAGATACAGGAAGGAACAAAAATATTATACTAATAATAATACAAATCAGGAGGAAATATATGCTAATAAGAAAGTTATTAAAGCTATCCCTATTATTATTTGGAGTAACTATATGTTTTCAATACCAGGGTCATGCGTCGGCGGAGTCTGCGGAGACGAACCGGATTATTACGCTGACGATTGGGAATCCGCAAGCGGATGTTGACGGGCAGAAAACTGTTATGCCTGCAGCGCCTGTATTGATTAAAGATACCAGCATGGTTCCGTTTCGGTTTCTCGGAGAACTGCTGGGAGCCGAAGTGACTTGGGAAAATTCCACACAGACGGTTACACTTAAAGGTAACGATCGCACCGTCACGTTGTCGGTCGGACACCCCGAAGCCGACGTAAACGGAGTTCCGACGGTTCTGGACCAGCCGGCTGCAATCGTAAATGAGACAACTCTGGTGCCTCTGCGCTTTATCGCCGAGAGTTTGAACCGCAACGTTGCTTACGACAATGTTTCCAAGGTGATCACTATCGTACCTAAAGAAGAGACTAAACCGGTTCCTCCAGTCCCTGAAAAAGAAGCTCCAAAGAAAAAACTGGAGCATCCGACCGTCGATAATCTCTCTCTTAAGATAGGGAAATCTTATACAAAGATATGTATTAAATTTTTAGAGTGCAAGAGTGCCAAAACACGCTTTGTATCCAGCTTTGTGACCGATTCTAACGACGATATTTATATGATTGACTACGATGCGAAACGCCAAATCAAGCACGAGTATGTTATCTCCAAGTATAACCAAAAGACGGGAGATAACAGAAAGTTGGAACAAGTGTTGAATTTAAACGAAAAGTTTGATATCGAGTATTTGGATAAAAAAAATCAGGTTCAAAGTCTGTCCTATAGAGATCTGGCGCCCGAGAAAATTTTTTACGATGAGAAGCGCGACAAACTGTATATGTTGGCCAGTGTAGATAAGAAAGATATTAAAATAGTTATTTATGAAGTTCTTCCCGAGGTAAAATTGATTACTTATAATGCCGATGAAACCTTGTTCGACGAAGAAAATGACATCATGACAACGTTGGATGGCGTAAACTTAATCTTCAGTAATACATTCTTTGGAAGTATTTATTCGGTAGAAGCGGGAAAAGAACGATCTCTAAAAGCGGTTATAGCAGCTGAAAAGAAGCCCAAGCTTGTTTCGCTCATTAAGGACAACAAGATTTATTTAATGGATTACGTAAATAAAACCATTCATATGCTGCGGGAAGACGGACGTCTTATCGAGGTTGCCAAAATAAAGATGGAGAAGATCGGTGCAGCCGCCTCCAAAGGCGAATTTTTTTATGCGGCTGATATAAAGGGATTCTATAAAATCGATGTCACCGGTAAAGTCGAGGATTACGTGAAATTAAGCGAGCTTCGATACAATAGTGGCTTGTATGAGCCTAAAACCAAAACCTACGATCGTCTCGCGACGAGTAACTTTAATTTTGAGGATTTGCCTTATACTCCGTTTGGCCCGCGTGGACCGGGTGGGGAGGTTGCTGTGGGAACTTTAGAAATGGAATTTTTCGATGATTCTATTCCTGTAGACTTTGCCATAGACAGTCAAGGCAATATTATTATTCATGACAATGGACACAAATTGCTTAGGCGCATCAATGTATTTGGAACGGAACAATAATTTCGAGCAGCCTGCCGTTACATGCGGGGCGATCGGTTCTTTAAGATAGGGGCCGATCGTCTTTTTGTTTGCTGATAAATCAGTTTTGATTTTTTCGATGGCTGCGTCCGGGCTTTCCAGCGGGGTTTGTCTGTCTAACCGCACGGTGATAAGATAGGGGGAGGAAGGGGAAGAGGGTTATGGCGAGACAACGGGCGTTTACTAAATCGGAGCTGCTGGACGCGACCGAGCGCTTACTGATGGAGCGCGGGTACGACGGTTTTCACCTGAAAGCCTTGTCCGAAACGCTGTCGGGCGCAAGAAGCACCATCTACGAATATTACGCCAACAAGGAAGAGATAGTCGCGGCCTGCATGCGCAGAACGATGGAGCAGACAATCGAGGCCTGCGAAGGGATCGAGCATCTCGAACCGGTAGCGGCCATAAAAAAAGTGCTGCTTATTTTTCTGGAGCTGTCGAACTTCCATACGCTGATGCTGGCGGCCCCCAAAATCGATGAAAGTGCCTCGGACAAAGCGAAACGGGATCTCGAATTTTTAAATGAAGGCCATGCGGATTTGAAAAAAAAGCTGACCGCACTGTTCCAAAAGGCTCAGGAAGCGGGCGCGCTGCGGGCGGATATTCCTCTTCCGGTGATCACGGCGGTTTTTTTCCATGCGATCGATACGCCGAATTGGCTGAATGTGCCGACCGAGGAATGGGCGGACATGCTTTTTGGCCTCTGGTGGAACGGCGGAGGGATTTCCCCGAATAAATGAACCGGGGTGCCGTATATTGGAACCGCGGAGTTCCGGTAGGCACCTTTTCCATAAGTTAAATCTGACAAATGTGTCGGAATGTGGTGTCGGTCACTAAAGCTGACCTGGCTCACGCTGCCGGCCGGCGACACCTGCCGGACCATAAAAAAAGCCATCTTTCCGGCTGCCCTGAGGCCGCCGGAGGATGGCTTTTTTTACTGACGCCGCTGACGCCGCTGACGCCGCTGACGCCGCTGACGCCGCTGACGCCGCTGACGCCGCTGACGCCGCTGACGCCGCTGACGCCGCTGACGCCGCTGACGCCGCTG
>NZ_JCAUAT010000009.1:0-150864 GCF_059692095.1 Paenibacillus sp. JT31N7 | reverse complement strand
ACCAACACCGTCCGTTCTAAAAAGAGATACCTATATTATACAACATTAACGCGGTGTCGCATTAAATGTATTCCATATAAAAATAGCTGTCGAGACTTTCTCGACAGCCTGAAGAGATTCATAAAATGAATCTCTTCGGGTAACGTTTCGCTACTATTTGTTCCCGTACTTTTCGAACAAATCGTTCAACTTGCGCGCCGCCTCGTTATACGGCTGGATGCCGCCGTTATCGACGTGAAAATAGAAATTGC
This sequence comes from Paenibacillus sp. JT31N7, assembly GCF_059692095.1. Lineage (NCBI taxonomy): Bacteria > Bacillati > Bacillota > Bacilli > Caryophanales > Paenibacillaceae > Paenibacillus > Paenibacillus sp. JT31N7. The sequence goes on along the minus strand of NZ_JCAUAT010000009.1, from coordinate 150,613 downwards.
CGTCCGCGAAACCCAGGTAAATGTTCTGATCCTTCACCATCAAGATTTGCTCCGATTGCTCCAAATAATAGTAAGTGGAACCGAAGCCTTTGAAAACGGCCGCACCCGGCAGCTCGACATCGCCGGATTGAAGCTTGTCGTCTATCGCTTTATACATAATTCTCGATGTCTTGCCTTCATAGTAAGCGATGTAGAAGTTTTTATATTCTTCGGAAGCATCCCCGTCCAGCTCATCGGGTCCTTGCAGGAACGGAGTTCCGAGAATGGCGGATACATCCTCCGCCTTCTGCCCGAGACGCAGTCCGTTTAGTACGAATGCACCCGCCTCCACTCCGACAACCGGTTTGTCGAACCGCTTGCCGTACTTGCCCGTTTTCTCCATGACACGGTCGATCAGGACAGCCGCTTCCGCACGGGTAACCGGGGCCTCCAAGGCCAGATTGCCTTCGGCACGGCCCTGCAGGATGCCTTCTTTTACGCAGAGCGCCACGGCGTCTTCATCCGGAACCGATTTAAACCTCCATTCCGGCTGAATGAGCTTGCTCACCACGCGCACGATTTCGAGGCGGGAAGCGGGATCGAGCATCGTTTTCTGGAAAGCTTCGTCCACAAGACCTATCTCCGCTTTCGCTTGGTTCAAGTAAGCTCCGTACCAGGCTGCGTAGCCGCCGAGATCGGGTTCGTAAGACGGATCGCTCGCCATCACTGCCATCTTGACGAACTGGATGCCCGTTACCTTCGCATCGGGATCGAAAATTTTCTCGGATACCCCGTCGATCACGTGCATCTGGGACGTGCTGATTAAACTGTCCTGCGCCCAGGGAACGCCGTCAATATCCTCGTAAAGCCAGTGAGCGCTTGCCGGCAACGCAGCCGTAACAAGCATGAAGGCCGTTCCGGCGGACAGTGCGCCTTTTTTCCAAAAAGACCGTTTCATTCCTTATCTTCCTCCTCCTGATTACGGATATGCAGCATTCACACATGGTATGCAGTACTTTTCGCGATAGAAGAGAAAGAATCCTCCCTTGAACGAGAACACAAAAAAGAAACCGCCGCCAGCCTGCATCTCAACCGGGGTTATAACCCGGCCGCCTCGGCGCGGCAAGTTATCGCGATTTTTTAAGAAATGCGGCGACAACAGGCTGATGATCCATCCCATCTATAATCCCTTACTGCATTTTCCGCCGGTACACCACGCGGGACCACAGAAAAACCGCATTGCCTACAAGCAGAATCGTAAACTCCCAGCCCGTCTTCCCCGTGCTGAAAAAATTATAAAGCCCCCAGGCAAGCAGGGCCGCCGTATAAAAGATAAACGCAGTCTTCGCCGACTTGTCCGTCTGATATCGTTCCGTTTCATCCGCAGAAATCAAAAACACCCCTCCTTAACGGAAAACGTTGTTCGTGCTTTATCCTTTGTTACTCACAAGATGAGTTAATATCTGGTAACGCGTAAGTTGTCCCAAATCCGTTTACCGATGGCGCCTGAGGGGTAAGGATATGCTGTAACCGGAAGAAAGCTAAACGAAATGAAAGAACAGGCACTAAACTTGAGGAGGTAGTTCAAAATGGATAAAAAAATTGTTGGTGTTTTCGATACAGAAAGAGAAGCTATTCAAGCGATCGATGGTCTTAAACAGCAAGGTTTTCATGCCGATGATATCTCCGTTATTGCCAAGGATAAACAAGATTCAGCCGATATTTTAAACGAAACCGGAACGAAAGCGCCGGAAGGCGTAGCCACGGGCGCAGCTACAGGCGGTGTTCTCGGCGGCGTGACCGGCCTGTTGGCCGGAATCGGCGCGCTGGCCATTCCGGGCGTCGGCCCCTTCATCGCGGCGGGTCCGATCGCCGCTACCTTGACGGGCGCCGCTGTCGGAGCGGGCGCAGGCGGTATCGTGGGCGGCCTGGTAGGCATGGGCATCCCGGAGGATGAAGCCCAGCAGTACGACAACTATGTCAAGGACGGCAAAATTCTCGTCCTCGTCGATTCCGATGCCGAACGCGACGCTCACGTTTACGACACGTTCCGCACGAACCGTTCCCTGAACGCATCCACTTACGACGATCAGGTGTTCCGCGATACGGATACCCCGGCATACGACGTTAATTCGGGTCTGCCCTACAACGGCACGACTGGTGACATCGACCGCTCCCGCCGTCTGTAAGAACACATTAAGTTGATTCGAATATAGCCTTACCTTATGAAAACGGAAAGACCCGGTCCTTGTTGTAAGGATCGGGTCTTTTCGTATGATAAACATCCTGACCGTGTTGTTGCCATGCGGACCACACGGCACGCCGCGCGATGCGGGATGCTGCACGATGCCTACACGACATCACCGGCGCTGCAAATATATTCGGCCAACGTACGCACCATGGCGCCCGTGCCGCCCTTCGGATCGATTCCGCGATCCGCCCAAAGCCACGCCGTACCGCCCGTATCCAGATGAATCCACGGTTTGTCTTCGATGAACGCCTCGATAAACGAGCCGCCCATAATCGCTCCCGCCCACTTATGGGCGGCGGCGTTTTTGATATCGGCGACCGAGCTGCGCAGCATTTCCCGGTATTCGGGAAAATTGGGGAGCTGCCACACCTTTTCACCCGCTTGTATCGAAGCTTGGAGAACGGAAGCGAGGAAAGCATCGTCGTTCGTCTGGGCGCTTGTGGCGACATCGGCGAAAGAGACGAGAACCGCGCCCGTCAGCGTCGCGATGTCGATCAGCCGGGTCGCCCCTTTCTCTATCGCATACGTGACGCCGTCCGCAAGAATGAGCCGCCCTTCGGCATCCGTATTCAGCACTTCGACCGTCCGTCCGCTTAAGGTCGTAATAATATCTCCGGGGCGCATCGCCGTTCCGGACGGCATATTCTCGGCGGCCGGTATGACAATCCGCAGGTTAATGCGCGGCTTCAGGCGGCCCACCACAATCAGCAGCCCGAGCAGCACCGCGGCTCCGCCCATGTCGCTGATCATCTCTTCCATGCCGCCCGCGGGCTTGATGGAAATGCCGCCGGTGTCAAAGGTGACGCCTTTGCCGACAAGACCCAACACCTCGCCCGACGACGGATCTCCGTCGTAGCTCAGCGTAATCATGCGTGGCGGATTCGCGCTGCCGAGGCCCACGGCCGCGAGCGCTCCCATGCCGCGCTCCACAATCGCCTGCTCATCCAGCACCTCGCAGGCGATTCCGAACTGCCCGGCCAGCTTCTCCGCTTCCTCCGCAAGGGCGGAAGGAAGCAGCATATTGCCGGGCAGGTTCGTCAGGTCGCGCGCATAGTTCGTCGCGACCGCATACGCTTCGGCGGCGTCGACCGCCGCCTGCAGCGCTTCCCCGTTCAGCGCGTCCCGCTGAACGAACAGCTCCGCCGCGGCCAGTTCCTGCCGCGGCTTCGCCTCCCGCGCGTACGTCGCGATGCGGTACGTGCCGAGCAGCAGCCCTTCCGCCACGGTGAACACCGTCGTGGCGGAAGGAGCAGCGCCCGCAGGCCGGGCGCCTGCCGCGCTCGCGCTCTGCGGGGCAGCCGATGTCTGTACATCCGCTCCGCTCAAGCTTTGGAGCTCCGCTTGCGCACCTGCCGCTGTCCGTGCATCCGCTCCGCTCACGCCCTGCGGCTCCGCTTGCACACCGCCGTCAGCGCTTACGGCCTTCGCCGAAGCGCCTCCCGCCGCACCGGCTCCTCCAGCGGCCTGCGGAGCCGCGTACGTCCCCCCGCGCGGAGGCTCGGCCGGGAAGGCCCCCTCCGGCAGCAGCACGGCCAGGCGGCCCAGCCCGAGCCGCTGAGCCTCGCGGACCGCTTGCACCGCGGCAAGCCGCAGCGTGCCGCGTTCCGCCGGCGCCGCGCCGAGACCGGCTGTGATCACGTACGGCGCGGCCAGGCGCCCGTATGCCGGAAGCACGGTCACTTCGCCGGCGCTTCCTTTGAAACGTCCGGCCTGTTTCAGCCGGTCCAGCTCAGCCAGGAGCTCTGCCGGCAGATCCGGCAGGTTTCCCTGCCCCCCCTCATTCGTGAAGAACAACAGAGCATCGGCCTCCGCCGAAGCCCATCCGCCGCTTTCCGCAAGGGAAAATTTCGTATTCGTTGCATAGTCCACTCTCATCTAAGAATTCAGCCCCTCTCGTGCCTCTGGCAGCAAGTCTTTCCCATCGGTCCGCGTTTGCAGTATTCCCGTACTATATAGGCAAAACTCCCTCAGGCCGGCGAGTTCATCAGCAACGTCGTCAGCGGGGAGCACATTGGTATTCTTTTCTATTGTAATACACGGGGACGTCAGTTTAAAGGGAGCTGGATCCGGAAGCTTGTCCCCTCTCCCACCTCGCTTTCCACATGAACGACCCCGCCATGGTTTTTGATGATGCGGTAGCAGACGGATAGCCCCAGGCCGGTCCCGTCTTCTTTCGTCGTAAAAAACGGGTCGAACAATTTTGAAAGCGTTTTCTGATCCATGCCTCTGCCGTTGTCTTCTATGTAAATCCATACCTGATGATCCACTTTAATCGTCCGGATACGAATAAGCCCATGCTCTTTCTTCCCGTCGGACAGCACTTCTATGGCATTTTTAACAATGTTGAGCAGCACCTGTTTAATCTGTTTCACATCCACCCATACGTATAAATTCGGGTCGGATTCGCTTAACTGGATATCGCAGCCTTTTAACAAGGCCTCGCTCTCGAACAGCAGCACGACTTCCTTAATAAGCGAAGCGATCTGGGTCTTCTGCTTCACCGGAGCCGTTGGCTTGGACGAATTTAAAAATTCAAAAATGATATCGTTGGCACGGTCGATTTCGCTTAAAATAATATCGGCGTAATCCTGTTTGCCCAGGCGAAGCAGTTCAGGCTGCAAAAGCTGAATAAACCCGCGGATCGAGGTAAGCGGATTACGGATTTCGTGAGCGATGGAAGCCGCGATTTTCCCCAGCATGGCCAGCTTGTCGTTATAATAGACGGATTGCTCGATCCGCTTGAAGTCGGTCACGTCCTTGACGGAAATGAGAATGTCCCCGTCCAGCTCCTCATCGTACTTAGCCGTCACCAGAAAGTGCTGGCCCTTCTCGTCAAGAACTTCCTGAAAGGGCAGCCGGTACACGAACATCTCGCGGTGGAGCTTGATCAGAAGTTTACGCATTCCTCTCGAAAGCTTCCGCAGCCTGACCAGCTCGTAGAACGTGCGTCCGATCATGCTTTTGCGGGGCAGTCCCAGGAACTGGCCGAGCTTTACGTTGGCAAACGAAAGAAAGCCTTCCTGGTCGAACAACGCTATTCCGCTGTCCATATGCTGGAGCACATTCTCATACTTGCTGTGGGCCGACTGGTAGGAAGAGTCCTGCATCAATCTGCCGGTAAAGTGTCTTGTCGGTTCTTTAACGGCCTGATCAGATTGAGACGTACAAAAGGATATCGCTTCGTTAAGAATTTGGAACGACTGCTGATAATACAGCACAGCATCCTCAGAACTGGCAGGGCGGATTAACTCCCGCATGCACTTATCATGCAGAAGAGTCACCTCTTCCGGCAGCATAGAGGAGATAAACGGCTTGAGGGTGCTGGAATATGAGCGGGCTTCCTCCGGTCCGCTTTGCATCAATACTTGCAAAACTTGCAGATACATCGTTCGGATGTCCGGCATGTGACTCCTCCTAGATTATGCGTGGGGTTGTGTACCCGGCACGACGACACTTTTCGTCAAAAATCAAGGTTTTTTCGTCATTATCTTACATTTTCTCGCGTTTTTGCTAATTATCGGAATCTCACTCATTGTAACATAGGAAGTTTAAAATTACGATACGATTTGGAGCGTAGAAAGAGGAAAATGTAAGATCACGCCTTAAAAACGGCAACCCATGCCTGCGGCCGAATTTCACTGCCCTGTCCGGGTGACGTGCTAAAATAACCCCGCGGTCAGCGGGGTTATCTTTTTGCTATTCGGGCCTGTCTGCAGAAGGCCTGCTTATGCGTTCAAGCACGGAACGGGCACCCGTTCAGCCGAGGTTATAATAAACCGAACCATCCTTGAATGGGAACCGGAAAGAATGTCCGCCCTTCCAGGAATCGCGGTCATCCCTGTCGTCGTCTTTCTCATGATCCTTGTTTTTCTTCTCTTTTTCTTTCTGCTTCTCGCGTTCTTTCTCCCGTGCATTTCTTTCTTTTTCTTCTTTTTCCTTCTGTTCTTCCTGTTTCCTCTTCATCTCATCCTGAGCCCGCTTGTATTCACGCTCCACCTTTTTACGAAGCCATTCTTCCCGTGCGTTGTCCGCGTTGCCGCTGCCGGTGTAGGTATTCTCTTTCTTCGGGGTAGGTGTAGGAACCGGCGTCGTTTTGGTTCCGGAGGTATTGCCGGCCGTATTCGAGGTGTTTCCTGCCGAATTATTCGAAGGTGTCGGCGTCGGTGTAGGGACCGGCGAATTAGAGGGATCCGGCTGATTCTTTTCTTCTTCACCTGGAAGAGCCACGTTGTCCTTGTTCCAGGAACCTTCTTTTTCCATCGCCAGCCAGTTTGTTAGGTTGTCTTTGTTGATAGGCTGCGTGCGGTTATACAGCTTACCCATTCCGCCCATCTGCTTGGCCAGTGTGTAAATGGACATGTCGCGCAGCTGATCGAGGCTGATCTCGGTTCCCATACTCTTGGCGTTCAAATAAATCGCGTACTTGCCCGTAGACAGCTGATGCGTACCCGCTTCCTGCCGCAGTTCCGGCGGCGCCGCGAAAGCCGCGACCGCATATTTACTCATGTCGGCGTGGCTCGCGAGCAGATGGTCCGTTACCTGCTTCTCCATTTTGTCGGCCAGCAGAATGTCGCTCACCTTGCGCTCGTTGCCTACAACCGTACTCGAAATGATAATATCCCCTTCGCCTTTAGCGAGCGGACCCTGATCGAGCCAATCCAGAATAACGGATGCGGCCTGGGTCAGAGGCTTACCCTCCACATGGAGCGCCTTGGCCATCTGAACGCCGTCCTGATTGAGCCCCCTGACCTCCCGTACAATCTCCGCATCGTCGAGCGCAAGCTCAATGCTCGGGTTAACGTCCATCGTCACATAAGCCGCCACTTTTACCTGGCTGCCCATGTTTAACAAACCGCCGATGAAGACAAAACAAATAATCGCGGCAGCGGTAAGCCCGGATGTCAGAACCAAAACCTGAGAACGCCCGAATCCCCATGTCGATTTGTAATGAATTTCTTGTCCGACTTGGCAGCTGCGCCCTTTCTTGGAAATGCGCTCGAAACGCCCCTCCTCCGTCATGACGATAATGCTGTTTCCCTTCAGCTCCATGACGATGCCTTTACTCATATGCCTCTCTTCTTTCCTGGAAAGTTTGCTTTGATTGCTCTTTAATATGCAGATATTCTTTGAGATATGGATAGGAGCCGGTGTGTATGAGCGCTATGGCAATCAAATACTTTCGGTTTCGTTCCAGCGTTTTGCGGGAGACGGTAACCTTACCCAGAAGTTCCTTAATAGGAAGCTGCTTTTTGCTAAGCAGAAGACGCATCAGTTCAGGGTCTTCGGAGAGGAGCTTGCCGATCCCGAATAGCATGATACGAGAGTCTTCGTGCTTGGGAGAGGCATCGACCAAATCGGTAAATTGAATGGAGAAAGCGGCAAGGTTGCGGTTAAATTCCACAATTTCTCCGCGGCGTTCTTCTATTCCCTTCTGTTTCTCATACTGTTCCAGCGCTTGATGAATCTCGATGGGATTCACGTAATGATCTTCTTCGTCCTCCTGGTCAAACGCACTGTACGGAATCTGTCCCTTGAACCGCTGCTCCTTTCTCAAATAGTCGATCAGTCTGCGGCGCATCACCGTCTCGGCAAAACCGAGAAACGAACGCCCCATTTCATGGGAGAACTGATTAATGGCTTCGTTAAACGCGGCTAAAGCAATGCTAAATTCGTCGTCTCTGGCAGGATCAATATATCTTTTGCAAAAGCGGCTTGCCACCTTGATGACAAACGGCTGGTAATCCGAGATAAACTGATTGCGCAGACGCAGGTCTCCCTGCTGTATTTTCTTCACAACCTCTTCAGGCTGCGGTGCGTTTTTTTGGTGGTGGCTGGACTGACGTTTGCTGCCGAATAACTTCTTAAACAGTACCAGAATCACTGTTCCACCTCACTTATACAATTCGATTTCCAACAATTTCTTCGGGGGGTCAATCTTTGCTATTATATCACAAGCTTTAATATCGGCGAAAAAGTTAAGTAATTTCACAGAGTTTTCTCAGAAAAAAGAGCGGAATACCCCTCATCTTCTCAAAAAACGCGGAAGAAAGACAATTACATTCCAGAATAAGGGTATTAGTGGTATTATCAGTATTTTTTATGTTCCATAATCCCAGCCTGTACCTATTAAAATAAGCTCAACAAATTTGATTTCTTCAAACCGATTTGCACCAAACAAAAAAACGGCCAGAGCACCCTCTGACCGTTTTTTTCATATGAGAATACCTTCTATAATAAGTGCGGTGTTTTGCAGCGGTTTACGGACTTTGAGGCGTACGGCCTTTAACAAGCTTGCTCCGGCGGCGGCTGAGCACCTGGAGACGTTTTTTGAGCTGGTCCTCCCACGCGCTGTCCCCGAGAGACTTGGCGACCGAAAGCAAATCGAGTCCCATATCGATCTGATTCTGGACAATTTCCATCGGTTCCTCATCCTCGTGGTTCACGCAGTTCTCGTAAATAGCCGATCCCTGCTTGCCTTCCACATAATCGATGAAATCAACCTCGGCGGCACCGTCTCCGTGCGCATATTCGGCCAGTAACTCGTACTCGTTTTCTATCAGATGATGAACCTCGATCCGGTGACAAACCGGACAGAAAAGAATCGGGACATTGTGAATGCTTGTTCGTATATGTTTAAGGGTCCCCTTCGACCCGATCATACTTGCACCGCAGCAAAAACTCATAATACTTCCCTCCCAAGGATCGTCCTACAGACCTTCCCGGCCTGCGGAAGTGAATTTACGCATGTCGTTTGCATGTGATGCTTTATTTTACAACATTCCTATTCACCGGCACAAAGGAAAATTCCTCTTTTTCTAGCAAAATAGGCCTCGCTCCACTCGGATTTTTTAGGCGGAACCACGAGCTTATCCTTTACAGGACCAAGCTTTGCCGTGCTTCTAACTCTAACAAAGCCCACATAAAATCAAAGGAACGGGACTTTCCGGAAACTGCGTAACCAAGCCGGAATCCTTTTTACCACCAGATCGGAGGGACGTGCAATGACGATTATTCCCATCATTTCTCGGCAGATTGCTTTTGTCAAATTCGAGGGGCAGACCGGTGAGTTTTCGGTCTATTACCACACGGGAAAGGTGGAGAATTACACCGGTTTCAACCTGGAAGACATTCAAGCCCTTTGGGACTCCGCGAACCGTTACGATACGCTGATGCGCTTGACGGAATCGCGACGGCTCCCCCAGACCACCCCTACATGAAGAAGGCGGACCGGAGGTAAAATAAGCGGCAGTCACCGGGCAACGGGAACCGGGAGCAACCTGACATCCCCTGTATTCCCCGGCTTCCTCTCCTCAAAGATTGGGGAGCTTCTTTCCGCTGTGCTACAATAGAACTATTCAAAACGATACGGCGTACGCCCGGCAAGGAAGAGAGGAATTTACTCTGAACGGTACCCGCCCATCCCATTCCCCAGTGCCGCAGCCCAAGCTCGGCAATGTTCATCTTATGATTCAGCGGCAGACGGTTCTGTTTGTTTACTGGTCGGTTTCATCCCGGCTGGCTTCCATAATCGCCGAGTACGGAACCGAAGCCGACAAAGAAGGTCTGCTATCCGTCCGCATAAGCGGATATTGTGAAGGCTCTGGCGAGTCTGTCGTTTATGAGGTCCGAACCATGCCGCCCGCGGAAAATGCCGGTTCCGCCTATATCGGCACGCAAGGCCGGAAGGGCCTGTGGCAGGCGGAAGTGGGAATGCTGAACGCCAATCGCAGCTTTCTTCCTTTATTGAGGTCCGCTCCCGTTCGGACGGGCGACAGTTCCGGGGAAAGTCCGTCCCCGGAAGAAGAAGAGCGGCACAGTGGGAATAAGCAGCCCCTTTTTCCTCTTCTGCCGGTTGATTTTGGCTTCTATTCTACTTACACGATCTATCCGCCGCCCAAACAGGAAGGAGAAAAGCCGTGAGCATGTCCCCGCCCATTCCCTCTCTGCTCGTTCTTCACGCGCATCTGCCTTACGTGTACCGGCCCGAAGACGGTCTCACTTTAGAAGAATATTGGTTCCATGAAGCGATGTGCGATGTCTATCTGCCCTTCGTCGATTGTATGGACCGTCTGCTAAGCGGCCAGGTCCACTCCCCGGTGACCTTGTCCGTAAGCCCCGTGCTCTTGTCTATGTGGGAGAACCCCGAGCTGCAGAAACGTACACGGGAAATATTGAAACGGCGTATAGAGCTGGGCCGCAAAGAAAAAGAACGGCTTGCAGACAAGCCCGGGCCGGTCTCCCTTGCCTCCCGTTATGCCGGAAGGTATGCGGACATGCTTGCTTTATTCGACGAGATGGACGGCAAAATGATCCCGCGGCTGCGTTTTTACGCCGACCGGGGCTTGATACAGCTAATTCCCACGGCCGCTACCCACCCTTTCCTCCCTTTAATCAAAACGGAGGAAGCCGCATTCGCGCAAGTGTATACCGCCGTGACGGAGTTCCGGCGGCATTTCGGCTTCGCCCCATCCGGGATCTGGCTGCCGGAATGCGGGTACACGGCCCGGCTGGAGCCTATCCTGCGTAAGCTGGGGCTTCGCTTTACGATCCTGGAGGCCCCGGACGACAAAACCGGGGGCCCGGGACAGGGACCGGCCGCTCCGTACGTCACACCGGGCGGCCTTCAGGTTTTCACCCGGGATGCGGCCGCCTCGGCTCTGGTGTGGAGCCGGGAAAGCGGCTATCCCGGCCACCCCGATTATCGCGAATATTACCGCGATATCGGGTACGAGCTCGGCCGCGGCGCTCCGGCCGAGCAGGCTTACATCCGGCCGTACGTCCTGCCGGATGGCACTCCCGCTGCGACAGGCTACAAGTACTGTCGCATAACGGGCGCCGCCCGCGGCGGAGACGGAGCCTGCGGCAAAGCCCCGTACGACGCCGACCGCGCCGCGGAGCTGGCCGCCGGGCATGCGAGGCATTTCCTCGCATCCCTCGGCGCCGCGGAACTGCAAGGCCGCGCCCCGCAAACGCGCGGGGCGGCGGCCGGACTTACAGCGGCCGATCCGGCGGTCGGCTCCTCTGCCGTTGCAGACGCTTCTAAAGCCCTTGCAGCTGCGCCCAGGCCTGCATCCGCCTCTGCAGTCAACCGCGAGCCTGCCGCTGCCGTTCCGGCTTCGAACCGTGCGGCCGATGCGGCGGTTGATTCCGCTGCCGTTGCGGATGCCTCCGCGCTGACCGACCATGCGGGGACCGGGCCAGACCCTTTCGCCTGCGCAGCTGCCGTCCGCGGCCTTGCCGAATCCGTCTCGGCTTCGGACCCGGCGGCCGACCCTGCGCGGCAAAAGCCAGCTTCCTGCACAGCGCCGCCGGAAGCCGAGCATACCCGCTCCTCCGGTTATTATGCTGGAGAGGGCGGGACCACCCGACCGGCTGCTTCCGCTTCGGAGGCTCGTTTGCTGCCGCCTCGGCCGGTTTCCGTCTGCGCCTTCGATCTCGAGCTGTTCGGACACTGGTGGCATGAAGGCCCTGTCTGGCTGGAAACCCTGCTGCGCGAAGGGGATCGCGAACAGCGGCGGCGCTATTCCGCCAACGGTTCGAGCAGCGACTCTTCACTCCGCGATTCGGAGCTGAATCCTGTGTTTCTTACGCCCTCTCTATATGAGGAGCGCTGCGCTTTCGAGGAAGGCACAGCCCCCGTTCTATCCAGTTGGGGACTGGGAAGCGATGCGAGCGTCTGGCTGAATCCGTCTACAGACTGGATGTATCCGCTTCTGCATGCCGCAGAAGAAGCCATGGCGCTGGCCGCCGCAAGAACCGCCCGGTCAGACTCCGCAGCGAGGAAAGCTCGCCAAGCCCATGTTGTGGCACATGACATGATCTCGGATACGATCTCGAACACGACCTCGGAGTCTTGTTCCTGCGAGCCCCCCGCCCCCTGTCGGGGCCCGCAACAAAACGAAAACCTTTCGCACAACACAATCGCCGGCAGAATACTGCGCCAAGCTGCGCGGGAGCTTCTGCTCGCACAAAGCAGCGATTGGGCGTTTATGATCGAATCGGGGGAAATGGCGGGCTTTGCCGCCGAAAGATTTCACGAACATCTGAATAACTTCTATCAATTGGTACCGATAATGGATGATATAGATGCGAGACAACCCGCAATTCTCTCGCCCAGGGAGCTAGAATTGCTTCATAGAATGGAAAGAAACGCTTCTCTCTTTCCCGATGTGGATTGGAGAGCTTACCTTCCGGGGTATCTTACCGAAGCTCTACCGGACAAAAAACGTTCCGAAGCATCGGCCTCGATTCCAAAGGGCCCACCGTCTGAAGGACAAACGGCCGCCGAAAAGCGTACAAACGGTAAGCAACCGGCAGGAAGTCCGCAGGAAAAGCCGCTTGCCCTAAACCGCCGCACCTCTGCTCCGGATTCCGGAAAAAAAGCCCGCCTCCGCGTTCTTGTGCTGGCCTGGGAATTCCCGCCTCATCTTATAGGAGGGCTGGGGCGTGCGGTGGGAGATCTGACGGCACAACTGGCCCGTGACGGGCATACTGTGCATGTGATAACATGCCGCCGGGAGGGTGAAGCCTCCGACAGTCTTTGGAACGGAGTGTACGTTCATCGCGTGGAAGTGCTGCAAAGCTCCGAATCCCCGGATTTTTTGGACTGGGTGTTCAGGTTGAACATCGCCATGATTTTACGGATCGAACACCTAATGGAGGAAAATCAGAAGTTTCGGTTCGATGTCATCCACGCGCATGACTGGCTGGTTTATTACGCCGCCCGCGACAGCAAGCAGGCTCTCGGCCTGCCGCTTGTCGCTACCCTGCACGCAACCGAACACGGCCGGAAGCTGGGTCGGCTGAACGATCCCCTCTCTCGTAAAATTCACGATACAGAAAGCAGCCTGGCGGAGCTAGCCGATGAACTTATCGTTTGCAGCGATTCCATGGCGGAAGAAGTGACGTCGCTTTTCAACCGGAAAAAATCCGCCGTAGCGGTCATTCCAAACGGCCTTCCCTCCCCTTCCGAGGATGAGAAGCACGGGAATCCGCATGCGGCTGCGGCACGTGCCGAAGATTCCGGACATCCGAAGCACTCGCCGGTGTCAAAACGCCGGATTCTATATCTCGGACGCCTCGTGCCCGAGAAGAACGTTTCGCTGCTTCTGGCAGCGCTCCCTCATGTCCTGGAGCTGTTCCCGGAGACGGAACTGGTCATTGCCGGAACGGGACCGGAGGATGCTTCCATCCGCGAGCTGGCCCTTCCCTTCGGCGACCGCGTACGGTTTACGGGCTTCGCCGACGAAGCCGCCAAAGCCGGGCTTTTTGCAGAAGCTGATGTCTGCGCCATTCCAAGCCTATACGAGCCCTTCGGGATCGTCGCGCTTGAAGCGATGAGAGCGGGCGTCCCTCTCGTAGCTGCGGATATAGGCGGGCTTGCCGGGCTTATTGAAGACGGCGTAGACGGCTTCCGTATTCCTCCGGCGGATCCCCGGGCGTGGGCCGAGAAGATTTGCCTTCTGCTGGGCGATCCGGAGCTTGCGGCTCTTTTTACGAAACGCGCCTCTACTAAATTACACACGTGCTTTAATATGAAGGAAATCGGAGCCGCCACCACGAACGTTTACCAAAGCGCCATAAATTGCCAAAGATCGACAAAAACTTGTTGACCTCTTCTTCTGAAAACGGTAACCTTATGGCGAATAACCTGGATTTACCAGTAACCAGTAAGGAAGTGATTTTTTGCCCAGACATTTCGTTGTCGGTAACGGGAAGTTTCTCATCAATCTGGATGAACACTCTTACATGCGGGATTTGTACTATCCCTATGTAGGGCAGCTGAATCATATCGGCGGGTATCATTGTCGTGTCGGAATTTGGGTGGACGGTGCTTTTTCGTGGTTGGACGCGCCTGAATGGCAGTTTCAGCGTGCTTATGTGGAAGACTCCTTAGTGACCGACGTGAAGGCGACGCACCCCGGCCTCGGGATTACGCTTCGCATTCAAGACGGCGTGCATCAGCGGGAGGATATTTTTCTGAAGCGGATTCAGATCACCAACCATCACTCGGCGGTGAAGGAAGTCCGGGTATTTTTTAACCAGGATCTCGTGATCAACGAGACGGAGGTCGGCGACACTGCCGCCTATTACCCGGCCAATCATACCGTTTTTCATTATAAAAAAGATAAATACTTCATGTTCAACGGAAGTACGGGTACGGACGGCATTTTTCAGTATACGACCGGGGTCAAGCGCTTTTACAATGCCGAAGGCACGTGGCGGGACGCCGAGGACGGCCATTTGATGGGCAATCCTATCTCGCAGGGCTCGGTCGACAGCACCATTTCGTTCCGGATGTATGTGCCGCCTTCCGGCGATCATACCCTATACTACTGGCTGAGTGCGGGCCACACGCTAGAAGACGTGAAAAAGCTCGACAAGTATGTCAAGGAAAGCCATCCCGGCAAGCTGCTCGACCGCGTTCAGATATACTGGCAGCGCTGGGTCAACAAGACGGAGCGGTCGTTCGGCGATTTGAGCGGGGAAGTGATCCGCCTGTTCAAGCAGAGCCTGCTCATCGTGCGCACCCAGACCGACGTGAACGGCGCGATTATCGCGGCCAACGATTCGGACATCATGCAGAGCAACCGCGACCATTACAGCTACATGTGGCCGCGCGACGGCGCTCTTGTCGCCTACTCCATGTCCATGGCCGGCCATCAGGCGATGATGGAGCCGTTCTACCGCTTCTGCGCCAACGTGATTTCTCCCGAGGGGTATTTGCATCACAAATACAACCCGGACGGAACCGTCGGATCGAGCTGGCATCCGTATGTACACAACGGCGGCGAGCAGCTGCCGATTCAGGAAGACGAGACGGCGCTCGTGCTGTTCGCTCTCTGGCAGGACTATAAGAAACACGGCAATCTGGAGCTGGTACAGTCCCTTTACCGCGATCTGATCCGTAAGGCCGCACGTTTCATGTCCACCTATATCGACCAGGAGCTGAGCCTGCCGAAGCCGAGCTACGACCTGTGGGAAGAACGGTACGGCATCTATACGTTCACCGCTTCCGCGGTTTACGGAGGACTGATCGCCGCGGCCAACTTCTGCAACCTGTTCGGCGATGAGGAACGCAGCAGCCGCTACCGCCATACGGCCGAGAAAATCAAAAACGGCATCCTCACTCATCTCTGGGATGAGAAAGAAGGCCGTTTCGCCCGCGGTTTGTACCAAAAAGACGGAGCCTGGGTGCGCGATATGACGCTTGAAAGCTCGGTGTACGGAATTTTCGAGTTCGGCGTCCTGCCGGCGGACGACGACCGCGTGGTACGCACCATGCAGGCCAACAAGAACGGCCTGTCCATCAAGACCCCTGTCGGCGGCGTGGCCCGCTATCATCATGATTATTATTTCCAGCGGTCGCAGGATGTGGACCAGGTCCCGGGCAATCCCTGGATCATCTGTACGCTGTGGATCGCCGAATGGGAAATCGAATGCGCCAAAACGCTGGCCGATCTGGAGACACCGCGGCAGACGCTGGAATGGGTCGTGAACCATCAGATGGAGAGCGGGATTCTTCCCGAGCAGCTCGATCCGTATAACGGCGATCCGGTGTCCGTGGCCCCTCTCACCTGGTCGCACGCCACCTTTGTTCTCGCCGTCGTCAAATACTTGAGCAAATATGAGCAGCTTGCAGGAAAATAACCCTGCCTGCTCCTGAAAAGACCGCAAGCCGTTCGAATCGGCCTGCGGTTTTTTCAGCGCTCTTCGCCTTTAACAGGCGGTCATCCCGGTCCCTTGCTGCACAGCAAGGCCACTCTCCACCTAAAAGAGCTTCCCAGCCGCTTTACGGCCGCTTATAAGAGCTTTTACGGCCCTTACGGGCTGGCATCATCGCTGTTTCCCCCACCACCGCTATACGCTTTGGACGCCGAGCCGCAGCATTAGAATCGCGAAAGGTCCTAAGACCATAAACAGCCCCTCATGACCAGCGGCGTTTAAAACCGCTCTCCAAACACTTCGGCATATTTCTCTGCGCTCCACAAAGCTTCAAGCTCTTCCGGCTTGTGCATCTCAATCTGAACAAGCCATCCTGAGCCATAGGGAAAACGGTTGATATAATGGGAGTTCTTGCGCAGCTCCCGGTTTATGGATACAACCGTCCCGGACAACGGCATAAACACATCCGCTTCCGCCGTGACGGACTCCATCGTTCCCAGAAGATCGCCGGCCTGCAGCTCCTCTCCTTCCTCCGGAAGCTCTGCAAACACAACCATTCCGATTTCCATTTGGGCATAATCCGTCAATCCGATCGTAGCCCGGCTTCCGTCTATCCGGACCCACTCGTGATTCGGGGTATACAACAATTCCTGCTGGATATCCATCCTGTTCCTCCTTTCTTGCCTGAAAGGTCAAGACTTTCTCACTAGCATACACCAATCCGGGCGTGAATCGTACTGCTTCAAATCGGCAGCCGGCCTTCCATGCATACCTGTCCCGCAAAACGGCTTCCTCCGCTCACTTCATACGCCCGCCTTTTACAGTGCCTCTACATAACAAAAGCTCCCCGCCCGCCGCCGTTAAGCGGAAAGTGAGGAGCTCCTAT
Source organism: Paenibacillus sp. JT31N7 (assembly GCF_059692095.1). NCBI lineage: Bacteria > Bacillati > Bacillota > Bacilli > Caryophanales > Paenibacillaceae > Paenibacillus > Paenibacillus sp. JT31N7. The sequence continues at coordinate 133,832 of NZ_JCAUAT010000009.1, read as the reverse complement.
AATCAGTCCGTCAACTTACTTTACGGACAGGTTTTTGTCGCCAGGCTTCCAGTTCATCGGGCACAGGCCACCGGACTGAAGAGCTTGCAGTACGCGGAGAGTTTCTTCTACGCTGCGTCCTACATCGTTGTGGTTAACAACTTGGTATTTCAGTTCGCCTTCCGGATCGATGATGAACAGGCCGCGCAGAGCTACGCCTTCTTCTTCGATCAGGACGCCGTAGTCGCGAGCTACGGATTTCGTCAGGTCAGCCGCAAGCGGGAAGTTCAACTTGCCCAGGCCGTTATCCTCACGAGCGGTATTGATCCATGCACGGTGAGAGTGCTTGCTGTCCACGGAAACACCGAGGATTTCGGTTTTCAGATCCTTGAAAGTGGAAGCAGCCTCACTAAGTGCCGTAATTTCAGTCGGGCATACAAAAGTGAAATCAAGAGGATAGAAGAAAAGTACCAACCATTTGCCCTTGTAATCGGAAAGAGCAGCTGTTCCAAAATCCGTTCCGTCTCCAAGTGCAGTTTCCATCGTGAAATCCGGAGCCGGTCTGCCTACCAAACGTTCTGCCATGTCAAAAATTCCTCCTTTGATCTTTTCCTTATCGAATAATAAAATGGTATCATCCGCCCAAAAGAAAGTCAAGATTATAGAGTCTATTAAATAATAATTATTATAAAAATATGACCAATGTGCGAACGTTTGCTGCCATTACGGCCTTCGGCTTTACATTTTTGTTCGCTGACGCGAAGCTTCTGAACGGATCTCTACCTATTATAATAGTGCTCATTTTGTATCCCTCGGACTTCATCTTTTCTTTACAAAAGAAAACACGCAGAAAGCGAATTCTCTTCTGCGTGTCGGTGTCAGGCATTCTTTTATTTACGAATGGCCGCGACGATCAGGTCGCCCATTTCTTTCGTACCGATCGCTTTCGATTTATCGACCGCGATATCGCCCGTGCGGTGGCCCGCATCGAGCACTTCCTTCACGGCCCGCTCGATCGCGTCCGCGGCTTCGTGGTAGCCGAACGTCAGGCGGAACATCAGCGCCACCGAAAGGATCGTCGCGATCGGGTTGGAGATCCCTTGACCGGCGATATCCGGGGCGGAGCCGTGTACAGGCTCGTACAGGCCGAAGCTTCCTTCGCCCAGCGAAGCGGACGACAGCATACCGATCGATCCGGTCAGCATGGCCGCTTCGTCGCTCAGGATGTCTCCGAACATGTTCTCGGTGACGATAACGTCGAAGCTGGAAGGGCGGCGCAGAAGCTGCATCGCGCAGTTGTCGACGAGCACGTGCTCAAGTTCGACATCCGGGTAATCCGCGGAAATGCGGATGACCGTCTCTCTCCACAAGCGGGAAGTCTCCAGCACGTTCGCCTTATCGACCGAAGCCAGCTTCTTGCTGCGCGTGCGGGCGATTTCGAACGCCTGGCGTGCGATGCGTTCCACTTCGCTTACGTTGTAAGCGCAGGTATCGACCGCTTCTTGTCCGTTCTCTGTCTCGCGGCGGAATTTCTCGCCGAAGTAAATGCCTCCTGTCAGCTCGCGGACCACGATAAGATCCGTTCCGTCAAGCACTTCCGGCTTGAGAGTGGACGCGTCCTTCAGGCAGTCGAACACGACAGCCGGGCGGATGTTCGAGAACAAGCCGAGCGCTTTGCGGATACCGAGGAGGCCCGTTTCCGGACGAAGCTCCTTCGGATTGTTGTCCCACTTCGGACCGCCTACGGCTCCGAGCAGTACCGCATCCGCGCGCTGGCACAGCTCCAGCGTTTCCTGCGGCAGCGGCGTGCCTTTCTCGTCGATGGCAATGCCGCCGAACAAACCGTGCTCCGTCTCAAAGCGATGACCGAAGAGCTCCTCGGTTTTCTTGAGTACTTTCTCCGCTTCCGCAACGACTTCCGGGCCGATTCCATCCCCCGCGATGACGGCGATTTTTTTCACGTCTGACATGTTCGTTCACTCCTTTGGATTGTCCGTAGCTGACAGGGCCGTGCTAATCCGATCCCTACTGCATCTCTACTTTCAGTTTTAACACATTTGGAAACGGATGACTAAGATATAAAAGCTATCAGTTTCATAGGAAAAACCTATAAACGACTTTTTAAGATGCCCACTATCTCTTTTTCACATCAAAATGCCGCGCCCCATTCAACTTTCTCCGTAAGCAAAAAGACCCTGCCGGTCTTATCCGAGTTTTGAGCGTTCTCAGACAAAACCATGCAGGATCTTTTACAAAACGTTAAAAAACGTCACACCCTCGGCGCAGCCGCCAGCAAAGGCTGCAGAACAGCGTCCAGGCGGTCGAGGCCCACCCTGATATCCGCTTCTCCGGCATGCGTGTAATTGAGGCGCATGGTGTTGCGCTCAGGCTCGTCGGCGAAGAAAGAAACGCCGGGCACGAAGGCCACTCCCTGCTGGACGGCGGCGGCCAGCAGCACCTGCGTGTCAATGTGCGCAGGAAGCTCCAGCCACAGGAACATGCCGCCCTGCGGATCGTTCCAGTGGACGCCCGGCCAGTTCTTCTCCTGAAGCACTTGTACCATGGTGCGCATCCGCTTTTCGTACTCGACCGAGATCAGCCCGATATGAGCATCCATGTCGAACTGCTCCATCAGTTGATACAGCGTCATCTGGTCGAGGGTGCTCGAGTGCAGATCCGCCGCCTGCTTGGCTTGAGCCATGCTGCGGATAACGGCGCGGTCGCCCATTACCCAACCGGTGCGCAGTGCGGGCGCCACGATTTTGGAGAACGTGCTCGTGTACACGACGCAGCTTCCTTCGGGATGCTGATCGAGCGAGAAGATGGACGGCATGATTTCGGTCGTGCCGAATTTCAGTTCGCCGTAGGGATCATCCTCAAGGATAAGCACATCGTTCTGACGGCAGGCCGCCAGGAGGCCTTTGCGGCGCTCCAGACTCCACACGCGGCCGGCCGGGTTGGAGAAGCTCGGATTCACATACACCATCTTCGGACGGTGCTGCTTGATTTGGACCTCGAGATCCTCCAGGTCCATTCCGTGGCGGTCGCTCCGGACCGACACGATTTTGGCGCCGCGCGCCTGGAACACCTGAATGGCCGCGAGGTAGGTCGGACGCTCTACGAGAATGACGTCGCCCTCGTCGATATAGATGCGGGTCAGCAGGTCAATCGACTGCTGGGAGCCCGTCGTCAGCAGCATGTCGTCCGGCGTAACCTGCATGCCCTTCGTTGCCATGCGGTTGCAGATGCTCTGGCGCAGCGGAGTGTAGCCTTCCGTCAGCCCGTACTGCAGGGCAGACTTGCCGCCCTCCATGACTCTTCCGATCGCTTCTTTGACGGCTTCTACCGGGAAAAATTCCTCAGCCGGAAGGCCCCCGGCAAATGAAATGATGGACTTGCCCTGCGTAAGCTTGAGAATTTCACGTACAGCGGAGGAGGAAAAAGCCTCCAAAGTTTTTGAGAACCGATAATTCATGATGCCGCCCCTTTCGTGTTAACAAAACACCTCACTTCCGCGCCCGGCGGGAGTGAGGTGCTGCGTATTAAATCAACGTGACATTGCTGCGCTTGGCAGTCGGTGTTTTGCGCTTTTCGATCAAACGGTTCAAGGCATCGATATAGGCTTTGGCACTTGCCTCCAGAATATCCGTGGAAATTCCGCGGCCCTGTACGGAAACGCCTTTTTGGCCCAAAATGACATGAACTTCGCCGAGCGCGTCCTTGCCGTAGGAAACCGATTTGATCGTGTAATCCTCCAGCTCGACTTCCTCGCCGGTCGTTTTATCGATTGCGTTGTAGATGGCATCTACGGAACCGTTGCCGTCTGCCGATTCTTCCAGCACTTTGCCGTCCTCGGCATGGATACGCACCGTAGCGTTGGGAACGGCTTGGTTGCTGTAGGATACCTGCAGGGAATCCAGCACATATACTTCCGGCGTGCTGACAAGCTTCTCTTCGAGAAGAGCGCGGATGTCATCATCCAGCACGTTCTTCTTCTTATCGGCCAGATCCTTGAATTTAGCGAACGCCGCGTTTACCTGTTCGTCGCTGAGGTCGTACCCCATATCGACAAGCTTTTCGCGGAACGCGTGGCGGCCGGAATGCTTACCGAGTACGAGCTTGCTCTCCTTGAGACCGATCGTCTCCGGGGACATGATCTCGTACGTCGTCTTCTCTTTCAGCATGCCATCCTGGTGGATACCCGATTCATGCGCGAAGGCATTAGCGCCGACGATCGCTTTGTTGCCCGGCACATCCATTCCTGTCAATTTGCTGACCAGGCGGCTTGTGCGGTAAATTTCGGAGAGCACCAGGGATGTCTTCGCCTGGAAAAACTCCTGGCGGGTTTCCAGCGCCATGGCGACTTCCTCGATCGACGTATTGCCGGCACGCTCGCCGATTCCGTTGAGGGTACCCTCGATTTGATCGGCACCGTTCAGAATCGCCGCCAGCGCATTGGCCGTAGCCATCCCGAGATCATCGTGGCAGTGGGCGCTGAGCTGGATTTTCTCGATGCCCGGTACGTTTTCTTTCAGCGTTTTGAAAATGTTCCCGAATTCGCTCGGATACAGAAATCCGACCGTATCCGGAATATTCACCACGGTAGCGCCTGCGCGGATCGCCATCTCGGTTACTTCGCAGAGGAAGTCGAGTTCGGTCCGTCCGGCGTCTTCCGGCGAAAATTCGATTTTATCGAAATATTTCTTCGCATAGCGGATAGCGGCTTCGGCCGTCTCCAGCACCTGCTGCTTCTCCATCCGCAGCTTGTGCTTGCGGTGAATCGGCGAAGTGGCCAGGAACAAATGCAGGCAAGGATCCTGAGCATGCCTCAGCGCTTCGCGCGCCGCATCGATATCCTGTTCCCGCGAGCGGGAAAGACCGATAATCGTTGCATTTCTCACAGCGCGGGCTACGGAAGCGACTCCTTCCAGATCTCCCGGAGAAGCGGCCGGGAACCCGGCCTCGATCCGGTCAACGCCCAGCTTCTCAAGCTGAAGCGCAATTTCGACCTTCTCCTGCATGTTGAGATTGACCCCCGGTGACTGCTCTCCGTCCCGGAGCGTCGTATCAAACACATAGATTTTTCTCACTTGCGTTCACCTCCCGAAGCTTGGTTTTGGCTATCTATTCGGCTTTGCTTACTTCTTGATCCAGTGCATCAGTTCACGAAGCTGGGAACCTACTTGCTCCAGCGGGTGCTCGGCTTCGTTTCTGCGTGTCGCGTTCATGAACGCGTTGTTGGATTGGTTCTCAAGGATGAAGTCGCGTGCGAATTTACCTTGTTGAATATCCGTCAGCACATCTTTCATCGCTTTTTTCGTTTCAGCCGTGATGATGCGAGGGCCCGTTACATAGTCGCCGTACTCCGCCGTGTTGGAGATGGAGCTGCGCATGGAAGACAGACCGCCTTCATACATCATGTCAACGATCAGCTTCAGTTCGTGCAGACACTCGAAGTAAGCCATTTCAGGCGCATAGCCCGCTTCAACCAGTGTTTCGAAACCGGCTTTAACGAGCTCGCTTGCACCGCCGCAAAGAACGGCTTGCTCACCGAACAGATCCGTTTCGGTTTCTTCTTTGAAGGTTGTTTCGATAACTCCCGCGCGTGTACAGCCGATACCTTTGGCATAAGCGAGACCGATTTGCTTCGCGTTGCCGGTTGCGTCCTGCTCGATCGCGATCAGGCCGGGAACGCCGAAACCTTCCACATACGTACGGCGAACCATGTGGCCCGGGGATTTTGGCGCTACGAGGAATACGTCTGCATCGGCAGGCGCTTTAATTTGGCCGAAGTGAATGTTGAAGCCGTGGGAGAACATGAGCGCTACGCCTTTTTTCATGTTCGGCTCGATCGCTTCTTTGTATACGCGTGCTTGCGTTTCGTCCGGCATAAGGATTTGGATCACGTCTGCGCGTGCAGCCGCTTCTTCAACCGTGAACACTTCAAATCCGTCGTTTTGTGCGGTGTTCCAGGATTTACCCGGGCGAAGACCGATGATTACATTCAGTCCGCTGTCGCGAAGGTTTTGCGCTTGAGCGTGACCTTGGGAACCGTAACCTACGATTGCGATCGTTTTACCTTGAAGGGATGCGAAGTCTGCGTCTTTTTCATAGTACATAGTAGCTGCCATTGGATAATATCCTCCTTAAAATAAATAACCGTGTATGATTTCCCCATTGAATGGGCCTTTCAGCTTTCAACCGTCAATGAATTACTGATTTGCAGCAGCAAAGAGTTAAGAGCTGAAAGTCCCATTCAAGGGGACTTAGCTGACGAATCGACCTATCTGATTTCTGCAAAGAACGAATGAATATATAAGGTTAAAAAGTCCGGCAAAATCCGACCGCTTTACTTGATAGCGCCCCGGATCATCGCCGTAACGCCCGTTCTGGAAAGCTCGCGGATTCCGTAAGGACGGAGCAGTTCAATCATCGCGTCGATTTTCTCGGAATCGCCGATTGTCTGGACAATCAGGGAGCTTGGACCGATATCGACTACAGCGGCCCGGAACGTGTCCACGATGCCGAGAATCTCAGGGCGCTGGGCGGGCTCCGAATTGACCTTGATCAAAGCGAGCTCCCGGGCGACCATCGGATTTTTACTGAGATCGATCACTTTGATCACATCGATCAATTTGTACAACTGCTTCGAAATCTGTTCCAGCGTGTTGTCGTCGCCTTCGGTGACGATCACCATCCGGGAGAGTCCGGCTTCTTCGGACTCTCCCACGGTGATACTTTCGATGTTGTACCCTCTGCGGCCGAACAAGCCGGATACCCGCTGGAGGACGCCGGGCTGATTGTTAACCAGAATGGAAATGGTATGTTTCGTGATCATATTAGTCGTCCTCCCCCATCAGCATCTCGCTAATCGTGCTGCCTTGCGTTACCATCGGGAACACATTCTCGTGCTTGGCAACCACAAAATCGATTAGAACCGGCCCCGGAGTATCCAAAGCCTCCTGCCAAGCCCGCTGAGCTTCCTCTTTGTTCGTGGCCCGAAGACCCTTAACGCCGTAAGCTTCCGCCAGTTTGACAAAATCCGGGCTTCCCGCCAGGTCAATATGGCTGTACCGGTTGTCGTAAATAATTTCCTGCCACTGCCGGACCATACCAAGCACCTGGTTGTTGATGACAACGATTTTTACCGGGATGTTGTTGATAGCGCAAATGGCAAGTTCCTGGGAACACATCTGCATGCCGCCGTCCCCGTTGATCGAAACGACCAGCTTATCCGGGTTGCCCATCTGCGCCCCGATGGCGGAAGGGAAACCGAAGCCCATCGTACCCAGACCGCCCGAGGAGATCCAGGAGCGCGGATGCTGGAATTTATAATACTGGGCTACCCACATCTGGTGCTGGCCGACATCCGTCGTCACGATTGCTTCGCCTTTGGTCGTTTCGTTGATCATCTCGATCACGTACTGCGGCTTCAAAACCGTATCGGAGTCTTTATACTTCAGCGGGAAGTTCCGCTTGTTCTCCTGAAGCCGTGCGATCCAGTTTTCCGATTTGGCCGGCTTCGCTTTCGTGTTGGCGTATTCCAGCACGGAGCGGATATCGCCGACAACCGGAATGTCCGTCTTCACGTTCTTGCCGATCTCGGCGGGGTCGATGTCGATGTGGGCGATTTTCTTCGCTTTCGGCGCGAAGCCGTCCAGCTTCATCGTCACCCGGTCATCGAAGCGGGAGCCGATCGAGATCAGCAGATCCGCATTCTGGATCGCCTGGTTCGCCGTGTACGTGCCGTGCATGCCCGGCATCCCTACCCACAATTCGTGAGCGCTCGGGAATCCGCCAAGACCGAGAAGCGTCGTCGTGACCGGAATCCGTGTCTTGTTGATAAACTCCAGCAGTTCTTTGGATGCGTTGGAGTAGACGACTCCGCCGCCGGCGATGATAAGCGGCTGCTCCGCTTCTTCGATCGCCTTGATCAGCTTCTCCACCTGCAGCTTGTTCGGATGAACCGTCGGGTTGTATCCGCGGATGTTAACCTCGCTTACCGGGTGGAACATGGCCGTCTGTGCCGATACGTCCTTCGGAATATCGATCAGTACCGGGCCTTTGCGTCCCGTATTTGCAATGAAGAAGGCCTCGTGAATGATCCGCGGCAGGTCGTTCACATCGCGTACCAGGTAGCTGTGCTTCGTAATCGGCATCGTGATTCCCGTGATATCCGCTTCCTGGAAAGCATCCGTACCAATCGCCGTCGTCGCTACGTTCCCGGTGATGACGACCAGCGGTACGGAGTCCATGAACGCCGTTGCGATTCCGGTTACCAGGTTCGTCGCCCCCGGACCCGACGTCGCGATGCAAACCCCCACGTTGCCAGTCGATCTCGCATAACCGTCCGCCGCGTGAATCGCGCCTTGCTCGTGCCGCGTCAGCAGGTGGTTAAAATCGGAGAATCCATGCATGGCGTCGTAAATATAAAGTACCGAGCCTCCGGGATAACCGAAGACGCATTCCACACCTTCGAGCACCAGGCTTCGCAGCAAGATTTCCGAACCGTTAATCAGTTCCGGCTTGCGCATCGCTTCCATCAATTCCTCTTTAGACCTTTTGGCTGTCCCCACATTCATGAGAATCCTCCTCTCGTTTCGTTTCCATTTTTTTAAAATCAACGCATGGCAGCATGCAAAAAACCCCAATCCTCCCGGCGCCGGATTTCCGGCGTCATCGGGACGAAAGGGGTTTGAATTCTTCCGTGGTACCACCCTAGTTTGTCGTGCGCCTCGCGGCACAGGACCTTAACAGGTTACATTATGTCAGACATAATGCACACTTGGCACGGTAACGTGTGCCGTTCCGATTCTCCCTAATCACCAAGCGTTAAGGCTTAACCAGCCCGCTTGCTTTTCAGGAAAACAGCTCCGAGGTGAGCTCGTACAAAGGGATTATGGCGATGGTTTCAGCGTTTCCGATCGCTCTCTGAGCATAAGGGCCCTTATAACTTCGTCCTCTTCATAGCCGATTTCTGATGAGTCTTACAATTTAGAATATTGATTTAGAGATAATTATATGCACGCCGCTCTCTATAGTCAACAACTTTTCTTTAAAATAATTGTAAGCCCGCTTTACAAGCTCTGACAAAAAAAGAATCGCCATGCGCAGTTATCACGCATGACGATTCGGAAAACGCCGGTTTAGGCATTCACTTTTTGCTTTGCAGCTGTTGCCAGATCAGCGAAGCCTTTAGCATCGTTGACAGCCAGTTCAGCCAGGATTTTACGGTTAACTTCGATGCCGGCCAGTTTCAGACCATGCATCAGTTTGCTGTAGCTAAGACCGTTTACGCGTGCAGCCGCGTTAATACGCACGATCCACAGTCTGCGGAAATCGCGTTTTTTCGTACGACGGTCACGGTATGCGTAAAGCAGGGATTTCATTACCTGCTCATTGGCTGTTTTAAACAGACGGTGTTTGGAACCGAAATAACCTTTTGCGAGTTTCAGAACTTTTTTATGACGACGACGGGATGTGAATCCGCCCTTGACTCTTGCCATAATGATGACCTCCTAAACGATTTTGGGTAATGGAAACGAAGTGATTACTTAATTTGTGCAAGGCCTTGCTTCAGGCGTCTAACGTCGCCAGGAGCCATAACCGGGTTTGTAGCGAGTACGCGCTTTTGACGGCCGGATTTGCCGCTGAGCAGGTGGTTTCTGTAAGCTTTGTATCTTTTCACTTTACCGGTACCGGTAATTTTAAAACGGCCTTTCAAGCTGCTGTGGGTTTTCATCTTAGGCATCTGGAAGTCCTCCTCAAATAAAATTCATAGGCAGGGCGCGTATACACGCGCCCGTAAATGTTAGACTGTTGCTTTCGGTGTCAAGATCATGATCATGCTGCGGCCTTCAAGCTTAGGAGCGCGCTCCATGCTGGAGATCTCCTCGGTTTCGGCAGCCAGACGCTGCAGCACTTTTCTTCCGTTCTCGGCGTGAGCGATCTCACGACCGCGGAAACGAACGGAAGCTTTCACTTTGTCACCGTCACTCAAAAATTTAACCGCATTGCGCAGCTTAGTTTGGAAATCATGTTCGTCGATCGTAGCGCTCAGGCGAATTTCTTTGATGTCCACGATTTTCTGGTTCTTGCGGGCTTCTTTTTCTTTCTTCTGCATCTCGTAACGGTATTTCCCATAGTCCATGATGCGGCATACCGGCGGTTTAGCCGTTGGCGCTACGTTCACCAGATCCAAGTTGGCGTCAACCGCCATTTGGAGCGCTTCACGAATCGGTTTAATGCCGAGCTGTTCGCTCTCGGGCCCGATCAAACGGACTTCTTTCGCGCGAATCTCATCGTTAACCATGTGATCTTTACTAATATTCTCCACCTCCAACCATTGTTTCCAAGCTTGTTGCAAGGATATAAAAAAGGGATGCGGGCTAACAGCCCACATCCCCACGGTTCGTTTGTTCACACAAAAACAAATCGTTGACGTTATTTCATCGTAACCAGCCGACGGAATCGGTCAGGTGAGAAGCGGGCGCCTCTTCTTTCAAAATATGCAGTTATGCAATCACTCGTACTACTATACCACTCCGGAGAAGACAAGTCAACTTTATTCTGCTCGAATTTCCGGTAAACGTTAACTGACCTGTTTGCTCTGCACTTCTTCTAGGCGGATAACACGGGTATGCTTCGTATGGCTCCACTGCTTGTTGTTCTGCGTGAAGAACGCGTATACGGTAATCGGCCACCAGGACAGCATGAAGATCGGATAAAGGATCAGATACTTGTACGTTTTGCCGGACGCCTTCTCGATGAACAGCGAGATCGGAAGCATCACATAAAGCGAGATGGCCAGGACATTGACAATCGGAGCTAATTCGTACAGATTCATGTCCGTTCCGCCCGGAACGATGGCTTTGATCCAGATCGCCACGCTCAAGATGGAACCGAAGAAATAGTTATATACGTTAGCCGAATAGAAAGCGGCGTCGATTTTGGTCCAGCTGCGCTCTTTAAGTCCCTGCCACAAGAGCGGGAACAGGTAGCGGCGGCAGACGTCGAAGTGTCCCTGCATCCAGCGCAGGCGCTGTTTGACGGACGCTCTGAACGTCAGCGGCTTCTCGTCGTATACTTTCGCATAGTAGTTCATCGTCGGCTTGACGCCGAGCTTGACGCAGCGCATCGAAAACTCAAGGTCTTCGACGAGGCTCGTCGCGCCCCAGCCGATCTGCTTCAGCAGGTTCGACTCAAAGCACATGCCTGTACCGCCAAGATAGTTGGCGAGGCCCAGATTCGTACGCGGAACCTGCCAGAAGCGGTTCGCGAAATAATACGAGATGGCGTAGGAAGCCGTAACCCAGGAATCGTTCGGATTCTTGGTGTCCAGATAAGCCTGGATGACTTGGGAGCCGCTGCACAGGTCGTCGTTCATGTGACGCAGATAATCATGGCCGACGAGGTTGTCGGCGTCGAACATCACGACGGCGTCATACTGGCGCGGACGCTTCCACAGCTCTTTGAGCATCCATTCGATGGCGTACCCTTTGCCGCGCAGATTCGGGTTGTTGCGCTCGCACGCATACAGTCCGTGGCTGCGGACAATATCCGCCGTGCTGTCCGTACAGTTGTCGCAAATGACGAAAACATCGTACAGCTCTTTCGGATAATCAAGCTGCTTCAGGTTTTCGAGCAAGGCCCCTACTACTTCTTCTTCGTTATGCGCCGCTACCAGAACTGCGAATGATTTCTGCGGCGGATGCTGCGTTTTCTTTTTCGGACGCTTCCAGCCAAAGAATGTTAGAAACAACTGATAAGCCCCGAATAACACCAATACAATTTGCAAGACCAGCAAAATTGTATCCAGCATCGTAAACCCCCCTTTTAATGTTCACAACAAAGTCTGTTTTTATATTTATCGCTTTGTATGTAACCCATTTTGTTCCATTTGAAGCCATTGTAATCATTTTTTGTAGAAGCCAATGCAATCGTTCTTGATTGTGACGGGTTTCCATGCTTTTGTCAAAACCCTATTAATGGACTATTTGGTCGGTTCGAACATTTTAGCGCGAAAAGACCCCAGTAAAGTAATCGGCGCTCGTTCTAGTGTGCGATTGCGGCTTCTTCCCCCGGTTTTCTACTCTTTTGTGACTTTGGCCTCTGTAAAACTTCATATTTGCGGGCCCGTTTTTGTATTTATTTTTCGGCGGGCAGGCCGTCTGCTCCATTATAATCGAGCCGCAGGGCCAAAACAACTTGGACGGATTGTCCCGGCGCGGCGCTTATTTCACGATGCCTGCCACTCTTCGGGCTCCGCCGCCGGCGTCTCCCGCAACCTCTCTATAACTTTCGTAGAGAGTTCCGAAAATTGAGTCCCAACTCCTGGTAAGCGCGTGCGACCGGCCCTCGAGCGCCAGTTTTCGACGCAGTTCGGGGGCTTCGTAAAGCCTTTGCACCGCCGCGGACAAAGCGGACGCATCGTCAGGCGGACAAAGCAGGCCCGTATACCCATGCCTGACGTTATCCGCCACTCCACCGGCGTTCACACCGACGACGGCCGTTCCGGACGCCATCGCCTCCAGCACCACGTTGCCGAACGTTTCCGAGGCGGACGGGAACAGGAATACGTCGGCGGCCCCGTAAAGCTCCGCCAGCTCTTTGCCCTCCACGAAGCCGCAAAAACGGACATCCGGGTACGGGGCCAATCGCTTCTCCAGCTCCGCCCGCATGGGACCGTCTCCCGCAAGGATCAGCGCGCACTTCGCGCGGAAAGCTTCGGGCAGATTTGCGAAGGCGCGTACCAGCGCATCCAAACCTTTTTCGGGCGCGAGGCGTCCTACATAAAGTAATACGAATTTGCCTGGCAAAAGGTTGTGCTTATGCAAAACTTTCCTTCTGTCCGTATGAGGGCGGAATTCGTCCGTATCGATGCCCCGCCCCCATAGTTCGGTACCCGTCAGCCCTTTTGTATGGAGTATTTTACCGGTCGAGGGCGAAGGTACATATACTTTTACACAGTTTTGGTGAAACCAAAGCAGATATTTCCAAAGCATCGGTTCCATCCATTGGAGCCGGTAATGCGCCAAATACTGGTCGAAATGCGTGTGGTAGGAGGCGACCAGGGGGATCCGGTGCTTTTTCCCGTAGTGAAGGCCCGTCAGGCCGAGGTTAAACGGCGTAGCCAGATGGATGAGGGTCGGACGGAATTCCTTAAGCATCCTCCCGATTAGCAGGGGATTGGGTATCGCCATTCTGCAATCCGGATACAATGAGAAAGGAATGCTGTAAAATCGTTCCACACTCCGGATGCCCGAGACTCCGGCCTCCCCGGCCGCAGGCGCAAATACCCGGCACACCGCCCCGCGGGATTCCAGATACCGGACCCAGCGTCCCAGCGTTTTGGCGACACCGTTGACATCGGGAAGAAACGTATCCGTAAACAACGCGACTCTCATAAAAACAGCCCTCCGTTTCCACAGCTCGGATGAACCCACCCGGAGCCGCAGACCGATACGCTCCGAGAAGTTTCTCTTCTCGATTGTATAGGGCGTTTGTTAACGAGAGAGCTTTGAAAAGTCATAACCCGGTTAATAACTTGTAAATATCTCGCGGCCGCCTCCGTTGATACTGCGCTAACAAAATGATTTTATACTGAAGGTGCCCGAGGGAATCCCTCGTCAAAATAAGAAACGAAGAAACTCCATGTAAAAATTAAACCTTTCTTAAGAATTAGCACTCGTTCTCGTTAAGAATTAACAGGTACACTAGCACTACCGTTAGCTATCAGGGGAAGGAGGCATCATCATGAGCAAAGTCGTTCATTGGATGCACCGGCACGAAACACGCATGTTTCTCTATGTCAACCAGCGTTTCCGGCACACCATACTGGACGGAATCCTCGGGACGCTTACTCATCTCGGCGGAGCTACGGCGACCATTGCGGTCACACTGCTCCTGTCCCTATTCGGAAAAGGAATCTGGCAGATTGCCGGCATTCAGGCGCTCGCCGCCCTTGCGGTCAGCCATATTCCGGTAGCCGTCGTCAAGAAGCTGTATCCTCGCAGACGCCCGTATCTGGTTGTGCCCAATACGAGAACCGGCCGAAATCCGCTGCAGGACCACAGCTTTCCGTCCGGCCATACGACCGCCATCTTCTCTGTGATCGTCCCGTTCGTGGCCCACATGCCCGCTCTCGGTTTCGTCCTTATTCCGCTCGCCCTGCTGATCGCCCTGTCGCGCATGTACCTCGGACTTCATTATCCCAGCGACTGCCTGGCCGGAGCGGTAATCGGCTCGGGAGCGGCTGCTGCCTCCGTTGCGCTGTGGCCTTAAATTGAGTATGGTAAGAGGATGGAAATTCATGGATACGAAGGAAAGGTGAATAGACTTGCGCAAAAAAAGAGTACTGCTGTTATCCGAAGGCTTCGGTGCCGGACATACCCAGGCCGCTTACGCCCTTTCCGAAAATATGCGGCAGCTGTATCCAGGCATCCAGACGCGCGTTCTGGAACTCGGCGCTTTCCTTCACCCCACGTTAGCCAGATGGATTTTTTCCGCCTATCGCAAAACACTTCACTCCCAGCCGAAATTATACGGAAAGCTTTATCGCTTCCAATACAAAAAATCATTGAATCCCCTCACGCAAATGGCGCTTCACCGGATCTTCTACGCCCAGACGGCCCAGATCATTACCCAGCTGCGTCCCGACGCTATCGTCTGCACGCACCCGTTCCCGAGCATCGTCGTGTCCCGTCTGAAACGGGCGGGGCTGTCTGTGCCTTTATGCACGGTCATAACGGACTATGACGTGCACGGCACCTGGATTTCGCCGGAAGTCAACAAATATCTCGTGTCTTCCGACAAAGTCAAAACAAAACTGCTCCACCGCGGAGTGACCGGCGACAAGATCGAAATCACCGGCATTCCGGTGCATCCAGGTTTCCGTCAGCCTCACGACAAGGCGGAAATCCGCCGCCGGTTCGGGCTGGCCTCCATTCCTACGGTGCTCGTCATGGGAGGCGGCTGGGGACTCATCGGGGGCGACACCATTCTTGACGAAATGCTCCGCTGGCGCGACCGGGTGCAGCTTATTTTCTGCTTCGGAAGCAATCAGAAGGCATTGGCGAAATGCCAGGAGGACCCCCGCTTCCTTCATCCTCACGTCAAGCTGCTCGGCTTTACGAACGAAGTCGACAAGCTGATGGAAGTCTCGGATCTGCTGGTGACCAAACCCGGCGGAATGACCTGTACGGAAGGACTGGCCAAAGGCATTCCGATGCTTTTCCACAAGCCTATACCGGGGCAGGAAGAAGAAAACCTGCTTTTCTTTACGGAAAACGGCTTCGGGGAATCCATCTTGTCGGAAGAAACCATCCGCTTGTGGTTCAAAGGTTTATCGGAACGCGGAAACGAAATGCGGCGGATGCGGGAAGACATCCGGGAAAGCTGCCGCAGTATGTTCCAAACGGACTATTCCCAGGTCATCATGACGCTTATACACAAAGAAGAACAGCAGTCCGTCTAGGACTGCTGTTCTTCTTTAAGGCGTTCCACATGCTCGGCAAGCGCCCGGGACCCGAGCACCACCTCAACGCGGTGGATGTTCATGCCCTGTTTGGCGAATTTTGTTTCGTACTCCGTCATCACGTGATCCGGATTGAATCCTTCCTCGAAGCCGCCGTGCAGATCGAGGGAGATGTTCCGCATTCTCAAATCCATGTCCGCAAAAGAATTCAGCGAGAATTCGAACAAGGATCTGGAATCGGTTTTGAAATGAATTTCGCCGCGCTCGTTCAGCGCGTGTTTGTATTTATGCACAAAGCCCGCATGAGTCAGGCGGCGTCTGGCGTGTTTCTTCTTAGGCCAAGGATCGCTGAAGTTCAAATAAATCCGCTCCAGTTCGTTCTCGTCGAACACTTCCTCCAGCCTTTCGATGTTGAACAGCGCCAGCCGGATATTGTCCAGCGACACATCCACGGCCGATTCTTCAATGCCGTGAGCGATCCGGACTTTCTCGCTGGCTCTGCGAATCAGTTCATCGTACATATCTACCCCGATAAAGTTGATCCCGGGATTGCGCCGGCTCATTTCGCTGATGAACTGGCCCTTGCCCATTCCGAGCTCCACATGAACCGGATTGCCGTTCCCGAACACTTCCGCCCACTTTCCTTTATATAAAGCCGGTTCCAAAACAATGAGATCGCGCTGCTTCTCGATTGCTTCCCGGATGCCTTTTCTTCCTCTTAAACGCATTTCTTACCTCCCCTAATCCTTATCCGGTCACCTGCAGCCATTCCCTGTGGGACACGGAAACATGCTTCAAATAATAGACGATTCCCCTGGAAAATGCAAAGGAAAATAAGCATCCGGCAAGCACCGGAAACGTTAAAATTCAACGCTCTATCCGGCCGAAAGCGTCAGCGGTTAAACAAAACCGCCTCCAATTCCCGGCGTACTTTGCGGCGCGCTTCGGCCGCGGACCGGGCATCGTAAGCAAAATTTGCGGTTCCGGCCAGGATCATGGCTTCTTTCGGCGTAAGCTCCATCGTGATTCCTGTGGTTTCCTGTCTCTGAAGGTCTCCGCTGCGAGTCAGAGTCAGCATTTCTTTTCACCTCCGGTCTATGAATGACGAATCCATCACTAAAGCATCGGGTTGCCTGAATACCCGAAGACGGGAAAGGACATCTCCGAAAGAGATGTCCTTCTGCTTCCCGTGGATTAACGGTTGTGAATTTCGTTCTCTCTTTTGTTGCGTCCGCCAAGACCGGCCAGACCGACCAGGCCGAGAAGACCGAGCCAGCCCCAGTCCATATCGTTGCGGGTCGTTCCGTACGTACGGTAAGTGGACGTGTCGTAAGCACCGCGGTTGTTAGTACCGGTTGTGCTCATGCGGTCCATCATGCGGTTGCCGTTAGTACCGGTAGTGCCCGTAGTACCGTACGTGCCCGTGTTGCCGTTGGTGCCTGTGCCGTAGGCGTTCACGCCGTTAGCCGCACCGTTGGCCGCACCGCTGACAGCTCCGCCCACACCGCCGGTTACGGCGCCGGCTGCACCGGATACAACACCGCGGCCGGTGTTGTACGCCTGGTTAAGCTGGTTGCCGATCGTACCGTTCGGGTTGGTACCGTTCATGGTTGTCCCCGGAGTCGTCGTGCCGGTCGCCGTCGTGTTGGTCGTTCCTGTTGTAGAACCTGTTCCCATCGTGTTGGCGTGCGCGGCACCCACCGCAAGCATAGAAGTCAGGGCAACAGCAAGCGTAGCATAGCGAAGCTTTTTCATGGACAGTCCCCTTTCAAAGCAGTTGTTTTATTGCTCCCTTAGGATGTCCGGGCCGGGATGCTTTAAACGGGGTACATACTGGCAGAGGAAGGGATGCATTCCCTTTTGTTTTGGGCTACAATAGGAAAAGTCAGATTGAAAAAGGAGTACTGAAAACTCATGAACGCAATTACAACCGAGCCTCTCTTGTGGGGGGATAAACGGTTTCATACATGGAATTACGAGATGCGCAGGCAGTTCGGCGAGAAAGTATTTAAAGTCATGCTGGACGCGGGTTTCACATGCCCGAACAGGGACGGCAAAATCGCTACCGGAGGCTGCACGTTCTGCAGCGCAAGGGGGTCCGGCGACTTTGCGGGGAGACGCCGCGACGACCTGGTGACGCAGTTTAACACGATCCGGGACCGCCAACACCAGAAATGGCCGGATGCGAAATACATTGGCTATTTTCAAGCCTACACCAACACTTACGCGCCCGTGGACGAGCTGCGGGAGTATTATGAAGTCATTCTTCAGCAGCCCGGCGTTGTAGGGCTCTCCATCGCCACGCGGCCGGACTGTCTGCCCGACGATGTCGTGGAATATCTGGCCGAGCTTAATGAGCGCACCTACCTGTGGGTCGAAATGGGCCTTCAGACCATTCACGAAAGCACGTCTACCCTCATTAACCGGGCCCATGATACGGAGTGCTACACGGAAGCGGTCGCGAAGCTGAGAAAACACAACATCCGGACGTGTGCGCATATTATTTACGGACTGCCGCAGGAAACGGATGATATGATGATCGAGACCGGAAAAGCCGTCGCCGCCATGGATGTGCAGGGCATCAAAATCCATCTGCTCCACCTGATGCGCAAAACGCCGATGGTGAAGCAGTACGAAGCGGGCCTGCTGCGCTTCCTGGAGCAGGACGAATACATCAAGCTCATCGTCGATACGCTCGAACTTCTTCCGCCGGAAATGATCGTACACCGGCTGACCGGCGATGCGCCGCGCGATCTGCTCATAGGGCCTATGTGGAGCCTGAAGAAGTGGGAAGTGCTCAACGCGATCGACGCCGAGCTGAAGCGCCGGGATACTTGGCAGGGGAAGCTCTGGACGCCCGTGTCCCCCGCCGGACAGATTTAAGCGGAGGCCGCCATGGGATTTCTCTCCATTCTGAGCTGTGCGCATAAATGGATCGAGGAACGTGTCCGTCCCGGAGATACGGTGATAGACGCCACCGTAGGCAACGGAGTGGACACCCTCTTCCTCGCCAGGCTCGTCGGCAGCCGCGGACGCGTGTACGGCTTCGACGTCCAGCCGCAGGCGCTGGAAACGGCCCGGACGCGGCTGGAACGCGAGCCGGCCAATGCAGGCGGCGCGCAGCGGGTCTCGCTTCTGCTGCGTAGCCACGCCGAAATGGCGGACGCCGTCCCGGACGACTGCCTGGGACGGACGGCCGCCGTCATGTTCAACCTCGGGTATCTGCCCGGCGCAGACCCCGGGGTTATTACCGTGCCGGCTTCCACGCTGCCCGCGCTGGAAGCCGCGCTCCTTCTCCTGCGCGAAGGGGGCATCCTCACTATCGCCCTGTATCCGGGACACGATGGCGGGGCTTCCGAGGCGCAGGCGGTCGAAAGCTGGGCCGCCGGGCTTCCGCAGGAGAAATGGAGCGTGCTCTGCTACCGGTTTATCAACAGTGCGGCACGGTCGCCTTACCTGATTGGTATAGAGAAAAAGAAACCGAGAGGAGTACTGAAATGAAACCTTACCCGATTCATTTTCAACCCGATTTTAAACACCGTGTATGGGGCGGCCGCGCCCTGGAGGAATTCGGCTACGAGATTCCCGAAGGCCATGTCGGCGAAGGCTGGATGATCGCGGATCACGCGAACGGCACCTCTACCGTTACAAATGGAGAACTGAAAGGGCTCGGACTGGACGAAGTCCGGGAAAAGCTGGGTGCCGAATGGTTCGGTACGAAAGGCGCTTCCGCCGGAAACGGACGATTTCCTCTGCTCGTCAAGCTGCTTGACTGCAACGACGATCTGTCCGTTCAGGTACACCCCGGCAATGACTATGAGAACCTCGCACAGGGCGAGCTTGGTAAAACCGAAATGTGGTATGTGCTGGACGCCAAACCGGGAGCCAAGATCATCTACGGGCTGAAGGACGGAATCACGCGTTCCGAATTCGAAGCGGCCGTTCAAGAGGACCGCATTCTGGACACCATGTTGTCCGTAGAAGCCGAGAAGGGCGACAGCTTCTATATTCCTTCGGGTACGGTCCATGCGCTGGGCTCCGGCGTGCTGGTAGCGGAAATCCAGCAAAACTCGGACACGACTTACCGCCTGTACGATTATAACCGCCCCGGACTCGACGGCAAGCCGCGGGAGCTTCATATCGAAGACTCTTTGAACGTCATCGCCTTCGGGAAGGCCGGCGCTACTTTCATGAAAACGATGGACGCTGCGCCGAACGAATGGCTGGAATTGGCCGCTTCGCCTTATTTCGTAGTGGAAAAAGGCGTCGTAAACGCTCCGTGGAACCTGTCCACGACACCGGAAAGCTTTACGCTGCTGATTGCCTGCGAAGGCAGCGGCTCCCTGGAATGGGCGGACGGCTCCCTGGCGATGAAGCCGGGCGACTGCTTCCTGCTGCCGGCCACGCTGGGCAGCTACACGCTCAGCGGCAGCCAGACGGTGCTGCGTTCCTACCTGCCTTAAGCTAAGCCGGGCGTTAAGCTCCCAGCCTACAAGCAAGCCTCTCCGGCTTTGCATAAAAAAGCCTTCTTCCCTCCGTGCCGGTGCACGTGAAGGAAGAAGGCTTTTTAACGTTGTACGAGACAGACGGTCTCAACGGGCATGCTCGCCCAGTCCTTCAAGGACCTCTTCGGGAAGCAGACCAACCCGGACGAGCCCCTTCAGGATGCCGTCTTCGGAGCACGAGTCCGTGACCAGGTCAGCCGCGGCTTTCGCTTCCGGAGCCGCGTTGCCCATCGCGATTCCCGTTCCTACGCTGGTCAGCATCTGAATATCGTTCAGCCCGTCGCCGAAAGCGTAACAATTCTCGTTCGGAATTCCGACGGCTTTGAGCATTTCCTGAATGCCGATCGCTTTGGAGCTTCCGGCAGGCAGAACGTCGAGAGCATGCTCGTGCCAGCGGATGAACTGAAAATGCGGATACCGCTCCGCGTATATTTTCTCGGCTTCGGCGTCGCAGAATAAATGTCCCTGAAATACCGCAGAATGTTTGTAAAACTCCGGATCGGCTTCCGGACACGGCAGCTTCAAGTTATCGTAGCTTTCCTTCACATGCGGATGCGAGCTGCTTACGCGGGTCTCGGGGTGGCCGCAGTAAGCCAGGGGATGGCCCTGCTCGTCCGCCGCTCGGACCAGTTCCGCAAGCTTCGCGGGGTCCATCGGATTCGTATAAATTTCACGGCCTTCGAACAGGACGTACTGTCCGTTAATGGATACGTAGGACGAAATGCCGAGCTCTTCCCTCACGTCTTTGAACATGGACGGTACGCGGCCTGTCGCTATGGCCGTATATACGCCCCGTTCCTGCAGCAGTCTGACGGCTTTGCGGGTGGATGCGGGAATCTCTTTATTTTCATCCAGCAATGTTCCGTCGATATCAAAAAATACGATAGCTCTCTCCATCTCTCTGTACCCCTTCCGGTATAAGTGTGTTCTAAAAATCTGCCGAGGTATCAAGGTCTTGATCGGAAGCCCTCCGCCTCGTCCGTAACGCCCCGGAGGTTACGCCGGACGGGGACATGAAGGCTTGCGAATTAAGCGTAAAGTATGAAATGCTTTTCACGTCAAGTCTCTTGCCCGAAATTTTTGACGCGGATGATCGGGCTGCTTTAAACTGAGGACAGAAAGGAGGCCGGACCAATGCCCAACATCAAGGACATTGCCAGACTGGCCGGAGTCTCCGTAGCGACCGTTTCCCGCGTGCTCAACGACCATCCTTACGTCAGCGAAGCCAAACGCGCGGCTGTACAGGAAGTCGTACACCGCCTTAACTATTCCCGCAATGTAAATGCGGTTCATCTCATCACCGGCAAAACGAACATGGTCGGGGTAGTCATCCCCTACCTTAATCTGCCCTACTTCAACAGCATTATGGAAGGAATCGCGCAGGAGGCGCTTGAAGCCAACGTGCATCTGCTCGTCAGCCAGACGAACTATGCGGCGGATAAAGAGACCGAGCTGCTGAACATGCTGAAAATTAAACAGATCGACGGACTGCTGATCTGTTCCCGGTCCCTGGAGTGGGAAGTCATCGAGGCTTACTCGCAGTTCGGACCGATCATTGCCTGCGAATATATCGAAAGCGACCGGATCTCGTCCGTACATATCGACCATTACGGCAGCTTCCGGCTGGCTATGCAGCTTCTTCTGGAAAAAGGGCATACCCGCATCGGCTACTGCCTGGGGCGGGGACACAGCTTTAACAGCCGGAACCGCAGACGCGCTTTTGCCGACGCCCTCTCTTCGGCGGGTGTTCCCGTCCGGGAGGAGTGGATGTTCTACCAGATCTACTCCATCGAAGACGGAGCGGAGGTAGTCCACAGCATCCTGGACATGGAGGAGCGTCCGACCGCTCTGCTCGTGGCGGGGGACCAGGTTGCCGCCGGCATCATCAGCGAGGCGGTCAAAAACGGCCTCCGCATACCGGAGGATCTGGCGATCGTCTCTTTCGACAACCACCCGATTTCGCAGTTGTTCGATATCACCACCATCGATAACCGGCTCGTTGAAATCGGGCGGACGGCCTTCTCCCTGCTGCTGAAGCGGCTGCAGGACCCCTCCGGCCCCGTGGAACACCGGGAGCTGCCCTTCCGACTCATCGAACGCGCGACCGTGTAGCGGCTTTAAGGAGTCGGTGTTTGGCACGGAGGGGCGGGGGCGTGTCGCTGGCAGCCGTCTTGCGGCGCTTCCGCGCGGCGGGCGTCCCGGCAGCGCCGCAGGTTGCGCAGGCTGCCGCAGGCCGCCCGAGGGCGAAGTTGCCGCGCATCGTGCGGCTTCGTCCCCGGCGGCTGGTCGCGGCCCTGAACCGGCCTCTATCGCCCGGCCGCGTAAGGTCCTCTAACATCGGAGGCACGATGAATCCGGTAAAAGGAACCGAGCGCATCGCCGTCACTGTGAGCACATGCGCAAACAAAAAAAGGCTCCCGCCCCCCTATAACGAGGGGCGGGAGCCTTTCTGCCGTGCGCCTGCTCAGCTCCGGGCAGACGCGGACGCCGCCGATGCGCGGCCGAGCGGCATCGAATACACGGACGGACGGCCGCCCGCTTCCGGCCGGTACACGGCCAGCAGCAGCGATTCCGCCGACGTGTCGAGCGAGCCGTCCTGCATGTAGCGCTGCAGGTCGAACGGAAGCACTTCGATGACGGCATGCTTGTGCAGTTCCTTTTCGCCCATACGCAGCTCGCTGAAATTGCCGGAAACTTCATCCGGACGATCCGCGGCTCTTTTTAAATAATCGCTTTGTCCGGCTTTGTCCAACTTGAAATCCCACCAGATTTTACGCGGCTTGTATTTGTGATTCAGGAAATAATCGAGCTTCATCAGCCCTTCGATGACGTCCATCCGCTTCGTGCCCCGCCAGGTGAGGAAAGCATGCAGCCGGGTGAACAAATCTTCCAGCTGGTGGCCGATTTTCTGCCAGCCTCTTTCCTCCCAGTAATCGCCGAACTCCTGGAAGAAATCGAAAGCCGACGGAAATTCCGAGGCAATCAAGTAGTTCACGGTATGATCGGTACGGTGGGCGTTCCAGTATTTCTCCAGCACGTCTTCCACGCGCTTGATCCGGATCAGATCGGTAAAAGGCAAAATATCATTGCCCAGGATCTCATAAGGCGCCTGATCCATAAAAATGTAGCCGTACTTGGCGGCATCGATACGCAGACCGGTTCCCCGGAGCATTTTCAGGAATCCGAGCTGAAGCTCTTCGGGACCCAGCGCGAACACGTCGTTGAACGTTTTGCGGAAGGAGTCGTAGTTCTCCTCGGGAAGGCCGGCGATCAAATCCAGATGCTGATCGATTTTGCCGCTTTCCTTCACCTTCGTCACCGTGCGGGTAAGCTTGGCGAAATTTTGGCGCCGCTTCACCAGATTGTTCGTCTCGTCATTGGTAGACTGGACGCCGATTTCGAAGCGGAAAATTCCCGGAGGGGCATTTTCGGCTAGGAAATCCAGCACTTCGGGCCTCATAATATCGGCCGTGATCTCGAACTGGAACACGCAACCCTGATGATTGTCAATCAAGAACCGGAAAATTTCCAGGGCATAATCCCGCTTAATGTTAAAAGTCCGGTCGACAAACTTAATGAGTTTGGCTCCGTTCGCAATGAGATACAGGATTTCGGATTTCGTCCGCTCCATATCAAAATACCGAACCCCCACTTCGATAGAGGACAGGCAGAACTGGCACGAAAACGGGCAGCCCCGGCTCGTTTCGAAATAAACGACCCGGTTCCCGAGGTCCTTAAGATCTTCTTCGAAACGGTGCGGAGAAGGAATTTCATTCAAGTCCAGCTTCGGACGGCCGGGGGTCAAAATAATTTCCTCCCCTTTGCGGTAAGCAATGCCGTACACGAAATGAAACTTCCGCGTGGTCGAAAGCTCCTGGAGGAAATGCTTGAACGTCTCCTCCCCTTCGCCCATCACGATGAAATCCACTTCAGGGACGGTTCGCATCCATTCCTCCGTATCGTAGGACACTTCCGGTCCACCGAGTACGATCGTCAGATCGGGACGGATTTTTTTGATCATGCGGATGACGCGGAGCGTTTCTTCAATGTTCCAGATGTAGCAGGAAAACCCGAGCACGTCGGGATTTTTGCCGTATAGGTCCGAAACGATGTTCATCGCCGGATCTTTGATCGTGTATTCCACGATATCAATCGGAAATTCGGGCTCGCTGAATGCCTTCAGGTACCGCAGAGCCAGCGAAGTATGAATGTATTTGGCGTTCAATGTGGCAAGAACGATATTCATGGTCGTTAACAACCTCTTTTATCAATAAAATCAAGGATCGTTCTTATTCTACACGAACCCCGCCGAGTTGACAAAGCGGACGGAAGCGCAAGCGGGCTCCTCCTCAGCGCAGCGTGTCGAATTCCGGCTCTGCGTCCTCCCATTCGGTCCCTGCCCCGGAAGACCAGGAAGGAAACTGATCGGCCGCGGGCAGGGCGGGCACATCGCCATACACGTTTCTCCACCGCTCGGCCTGTTCCATCAACTGCCGCTCCACCTGTTCCTTGCGCTGCATAAGTTCGACGGGGTCCCCCGCCTCCTGCTGAATCGCCTTGCGGATGCTGGTATGCTCCTGCAGCCATTGAGTAAGCTGATACAAAATCACGGGTTTTTCCTCCTTTTAAAGCGCTATCATTTACGTATCAGGTTGCCCTTTTAGGCGTCGGCTCATACCGTTTGGAGAAACTGCAAATCGAGAAGATTACATATTTTTCTTTTATTGAAACATTTCCCCTGTTCATGCAGTCTAAAGTTTCATAGCGGCCGGACCGAGTTCACGGATAAACCAGACGGACCGAAAATTCAGGAGGGATTCGTTTATGAAAAGCAAAAAGCCGGTTCTTTATTTAACGGGAGGCATTCTGATCGGAACGCTCGTCTCCCAGACAGATGTGTGGGCCAAGCCTGTAACCGACTACTTTCTACAAGCGGCGACCTATCCGGTAGTAGTTGACGGGGAGACTTACCAATCTCCCGATCTGCCCCTGCTTAACTACGAGGGAAGCACCTATATCCCCCTCAAAGCACTAGGGGATTTGCTCGGGTCTTCCGTAATCTGGAACGATTCGCTCAAACAGGCGGAGATTATCAAAACCAAGCCATCCTCTACAAAAGGAGATCTCTCCGTCGCGACCAAAGATTATTACGGCGCCGTGGAACGTTGGACGTTTGACACCCTTTATCAGCCGGGTAAAGGAACCTTGGATGAGAAGGGCCGCGGAGAACTGTTGAAACAGCTCGAAACCGTCTACGGACCGAATCTGGCCGCCCGCTTTTTCGACTACGGCTATATGAAAGAAAGCGACGGCAGCTATCTCTCGCGTCCGGGGGACCACCTCCCCCTGTGGAAGCTGGACCGCAACATTACCGCCACCCATGAGATCGCAGGCGGGAAAACCATCGTTACCATTAAGGGGGAAATCGAATATAACCTGGACGGAAAGACATTCACCGACCGGTACAAACAGCAGTATACAATCGATCCCCTTACGTTAAAGATTATCGATATCGCTTATCTGGCTCTTCCGATCTGAATGTTATGATCCCTTTATCAAAACAATAAAAGAACCGTTTCCTGTTACAGAAACGGTTCTTTGCTCTATGTTCAGGCGGTTCCGTTATGACGTCCGCCTTACTCCCATTTGAAGGTAAAGCTCGCAATCGCGAAGGCGACGACCATCCAGCCGCCGAGGATAAGGGCCTGCGGCCACAGCACGGTTAAATCCGCCCCCACGTTCATGACCTGCCGCATAGCCGTCGACAGATGCGTGATCGGGATCAGGTTCACGACCGGCTGTAGGAAGGACGGGATACTGTCCGCCGAGAAGAAGACGCCCCCCAGAAAGAGCATCGGGAACGAGATAAATCCCGCGATCGGTCCGGCGCTCTCCGGTGTCTTCGCCAGCGACGCGACGATAAAGCCGATCGACATAAAAGCCAGCGTGCCGAGAATAACGAATAACAGAAGCACCCCCCACGAGCCGCTCACTTTCGTTCCGAAGATGACGGACGCGATAAGCAGAACGATCACCGCCTGCAGGCCGTTCAGCAAGAGTCTCGCCGTGATTTGCGAGGCGATGAATGTGGACGATTTCAGCGTGGTGCTCTGCATCCGGCGCAGGATGCCCCTCTCCCTCCAGGAGGCGATCTGCCCCGCCACACCGTTGAGGTTGTTGGACATGATCATCATCGACACGATGCCGGGGACGAGAAAGTCGATATAGGACAGCTTCAGCGCCTGAACGCCTTCCGCCTTGACCATGATCGCCGGCTTGTAGGCCGTCTTCTCTTTGGAGATGCCGTCCGCCACCTGGGCCACGACGGTTTTGCCCAGCTCGGCCGTCATCATGTTCGTCTGGTCATAATAAACGTTGACGGAAGAGGCCTCTCCCCCCTTAACGGCGGCATCGAGTTTGTTGCCGTATCCGGCGGGGATGACGACCACCATCTGAAGATCGCCGTCCTTGAGCTTTTGAAGCCCCGGAGCCGTGTGCTCCTCCTGCTTGAGCTTCATGGCAGGCGTCTTCATCAGAGCGCTGGCCAATTGAGCCGACTGGGTCGACCGGTCCTGGTCGATGATGACTCCGTTAATGGACATGCTGCCGCCCCCTCCGAAGAACGTGCCGAACATGACCATGAAGAAAACCGGGAACAGGAATGACCAGAGAAGCACCTGCTTGTTCCGGATAAAAATCCGGAGCTGTGCGAGCGTCAATTGTAGGTACGCTTTCATTCTTCCCTCAGGCTCCTTCCTGTCATGTGAATGAACACATCCTCCAGCGTAGCCGTCCGTGTCAGCAGATCCGTCAGCTTCCAGCCCCGCAGCTCCGCCTCCCGGATCAGGCCGGTGAGCGACTGCTGGAGATGGTCGGTGTACAGCACGAGGGTGTCGCGGGCCAGCTCCACCTGCTTCACGCCCTGGAGCTTGCGCAGCGTGTCCGTCAGCTCCGTCCGCTCCCGCGGGGAAGCCGACTCCACCTGGGGCAGCCGGAATTCAATCGCGTTCTCCGATTGAAGGCTGCGCACCAGGTTGGCCGGCGTATCCAGCGCGACGACCTGCCCCTTGTCGATCAGGCAGATCCGGTCGCACAGCACGTGCGCCTCGTCCATGTAATGCGTGGACAGGACGATGGTCTTGCCCTTCTCCTTCAGGCGCAGGATAATGTCCCAGAGCGTGCGCCGCGCCTGCGGGTCGAGACCCGTGGTAGGCTCGTCCAGGAACAGCACCTGCGGGTCGTTGACCAGCGCGATCGCGATGGCGAGCCGCTGCTTCTGTCCGCCGGACAGGTGCTTCACGCGGTCGCCCGCCTTCTCTTCCAGCGTCATATCCGCGAGCAGAGGGCCGACAGGCACCGACTTCGGATAGAAGCTGGCGTACATCTCCACGATCTCGCGCACCTTCAGCAGATCGAACAGGGAGGTCGATTGCAGCTGGACGCCGATCACTTCTTTGACCTTGCGGAGCTCCCGGATGGTGTCGTAACCCGCAATACGCGCCGTTCCCCCGTCGGGCTTGCGCAGCCCTTCCATCATTTCGATGGTCGTGGTCTTGCCCGCGCCGTTGGGACCGAGCAGCCCGAATACCTCTCCCTTGCGCACCTGGAAGCGCACGCCGTTTACGGCCGTGAAGCTTCCGTACGTTTTGACCAGCCCGTCCACATCAATGAGAATTTCGTCTGATAATCCGTCCGTCTGCGGCATTCCCAGCCTCCTTTTTTCCATTTTTATGTACGTTTTGTTCCGGCGGATGCCGAACCAAGTACGAGTTTCGCGTTCAGTTTCCTCAAAAGGAATTCCAGCTTTTCCATTATATCACTCGATCAGGCACTTATCACGAGCCCGGGCGGGATGAAATTAATTCCCCAATGCGCTATAGTAAATGGATAGAAGATCCGAAGGAGCCTACCTATGCGAAAACAGCGTCCCCCTTATAACCCCAAAACAAAAACGGCCAGGCCGGCCGCCCCGAAAACGGACAAAGAACCGACTCAATTCGAAATCGAGCAGCCGGCCGAGCTGATGAAATTTTTGCTTGAAAAGCTTGCGAATAAAGGAAGAAACACCGTTAAGGGCATTTTATCCAGAGGCCAAGTGTCGGTGAACGGCAAAAAAACGACCCGCCACGACCATCCTCTCCGGCCCGGCGACCGCGTTACGGTTCAGTGGAGTGTCGTTACCGAGGAGGAGAAGCCGATCGGACTGCATATCCTGCATGAAGACGAGGACCTTCTGGTTATCAATAAAGAGGCCGGCCTTCTTTCGATCTCCGGCGGAGACGAGAAGGAATTGACCGCCTATTGGCAGCTGACCGAGCATGTCCGCAGAAAAGACCCGAAAGCCCGTATTTTCGTCGTCCACCGTCTGGACCGGGATACATCGGGCGTCATGCTGTTCGCCAAGAACGAGAAAACCCAGCAGGCGCTTCAAAACGCCTGGCAGGAGGCCGTACAGGAGCGTTCCTATGTGGCGCTCGTCGAACGAAAGGTCAAGAAGCCCGAAGGCACGATCGTCTCCTGGCTGAAAGAAAGCAAAACGCTGCTGATGTATTCCAGCCCCGTGGATAACGGCGGTCAGAAGGCGGTCACGCATTATAAAGTGCTGCAGGCTTCCTCCGACTACTCCCTGCTTGAAGTTCAGCTCGAAACGGGCCGTAAAAACCAGATCCGCGTCCACATGCAGGACATCGGCCATCCGGTTGTCGGCGACAAGAAGTACGGCTCCGTGAAGAATACGATCGGCCGGCTCGGTTTACACGCCCGGGTCATCGCGTTCGAACATCCTTCCACGGGACAGCCGATGCGGTTCGAGACTCAAATTCCCGGCAAGTTTCTGCGGGTTTTCGCCACCAAGCCCACTTCATAAAAGGAGAATCCCATGAACGGACAATCGAGAAAAAATATCCGTGCCGGACTGACCGTCGATATTGTGCTCAAGCAGGATCAGCGTACAGGCAAACGGACGCGCGGAGTCGTGAAAGATATTTTGACGAATTCGCCCAATCATCCCCACGGCATTAAGGTCAGGCTGACGGACGGCCAGGTCGGCCGGGTCCAGGAAATTGTACAAGAGGCCTGAAACCCTATTGTAAAGCGTCCTGAAAACCAATAAACTAAAAGTAATGAACGCAGTGAGGTGATACGAATGTCAGAGAATCAACAGACACCGCAATCCGCAGAAACACAACCGGCCGAAGGGGCCGAGCCGCGCAAAGTTTCGCTCGCGGAAGCCATGAAACAGAAAATGGCCCAGAAGAAAGCGGCGCAAGCCCAGGCCAACTCCCAGCAGAAGCACCAGGTAACCGGCAATCAGATGATGAAAAGCCAGCAGACCAAGAAGCAAAACAATCAAAGAAGACGTATGGGTGTCTAAACTTTGAACGTCATAAGCAGTAGGCAAAAGACATGAGGGATCCGCTTCATGTCTTTATTTTTTGCAGAAACCGGCGGTAAATCCGCCTAAACTCCTGCTTCAACATACTTCCGCCGGAGGTTCCAGAGATGTCCATGCTTTTATTTGTGATCGCCGGGCTCGCGGAAATCGGAGGCGGCTACCTCGTCTGGCTGTGGCTCCGCGAGGGCAAGCCTGTCTGGTACGGAATCACGGGCAGCCTTGTGCTCGTCCTGTACGGAATTATCCCGACTCTCCAGGCCTTTCCTTCTTTCGGACGGGTCTATGCCGCATACGGGGGCGTTTTTGTCGTATTGGCCGTTTTGTGGGGCTGGCTCGTGGACAAAAAAACGCCGGATTTCTACGATTGGCTCGGCGCGGCCGTTTGCATCATCGGCGTGTCCATTATTTTGTGGGCGCCCAGAACCTGATCAAATGTCTTGAAGGAGGAGTCAACCTATGAGTTTTCTCGACAGTCTGGTAGAGCAGCGCATCCAGGAAGCGATTCGCAACGGCGATTTCGACAATTTGCCCGGCAAAGGCAAGCCGCTCGTTCTCGAAGATTGGTCCGCCGTTCCGGAAGACCTTCGCTTGTCGTATAAAATCATGAAAAATTCAGGATTCCTTCCCGAAGAAATGCAGCTCCGCAAAGACATGGTCACGCTGGAGGAGCTCCTTGCATGCTGTCATGACGAAGCGGAACGCGGCAAGCTGAAGAAAACCCTCAACGCCAAGAAGCTCCGCTTCAATATGTTAATGGAAGAGCGGAGCATGAATCTCTCGCCCGCGCTTGCCCAGTACCGGGACCGCATCGAAACGAAGCTTTCCGCGGAGCACGATAAGAAATCCGAATAGAACGCCAGAACAGGAGAAGCCGAGATGAACCTGATTCCTCAAAATTTGCTGGAGCTTACCCGGAACATTCAAGAGCGGCACATCAACTTTGCCGTTTCGGACGTAAACTCGCATGTGCTCCGCATCGCGGTCATGACCGGCAATTACCGCTGGCATTTTCATCCCGATTCGGATGAATTGTTTATGGTGCTGGAAGGAGAACTCTTCATAGACTTCGAGGACGGAACGACCGTCTCGCTGAAGGCGAATGACACGCTCCTGATTCCGGCGGGCACGGTCCACCGGACGAGAGCGGACGTGCGCACCGTCAATCTCTGCTTCGAAGGCAAAGAAGCGGAAACGGTATTCGTGGACGAGCCTGCGGGGCAGGCCAAATAAAACGAGCTCTGCAGAACAGGCTGCAGAGCTCGTTTTATTTCTTCATCCAGCTTGGCCTTGGGCGAGTCGGGGGTTGTGCGGTTCAGGTGAGCCCAGTAAAGAACCAGAACGTTCTGCTGTTCGTAAGGCAGCGGAGTGAGGAACTCCTCCCCCTTTAAGCTTTGTTTGAGCTTGTTAAATTCAGTCATCGCCTTTTGGCGTTCAAGTCCTGATTCATACACGTAAATCGAGATGAACTCCTTGTATACGGCTTTCTCAGTCGGACGGCCGACGGAATAACGGACGGGTCTCCTCCCGTTAAGCGTCCAATCGTGAGGATCCGTTTCTTCGAACAGCTCTATGCCTTCAGCCGCTAATGCTTCTTTTACCTGTTCCAGCGTTACTGGCGTCTCGATTGTACGCTCCTTAGCACATCCTGTAAGCGCGAGAAGAACAGCCAGCAGCAAGCCGCCTAAAAATACCCGTTTCATCGAAATCCCCTCTCGTCCTATCCGTTAGGATTTTAACTTCCTTGACGGGACATCCAAGGGGAATGTTGCACGCCCACAAAAAGCGGGAAATGGTTACCGGAGACGGAAGCCGCCCTCCGAATGAAGGATCTGGCCCGTAATCCACTCCGCTTCTTTGCCCGCAAGAAATGCGATCAGTCTGGCGGCGTCTTCCGGTTTGCCGATCCGGCCGAACGGGAACTGGCCTGCGAGTCCGTTCCAGAGCTCTTCCGTCATCCACCCGGTGTCGGTCGGACCGGGATTGACCGCGTTGACGGTAATCCCTTTGGGAGCCAGCTCGGCTGCCAAGGTGACCGTCATCGCTTCTATGGCGGCTTTCGTAGCCGCGTAGGCGATCTCTCCCCGCATCGGGCCCAAAGACTGGCCGGATGTCAGGTTGATAATCCGGCCGCCCGATCCCCGGGTGAACCGGCGGCCGAATTCCACGCTGAGGAGGGCGGTTCCCCTCATGTTCACGGCATAATGGGCATCGAGCGTCGCCGCATCGAGCTTCTCGTACCCGTCGTTTACCGAATAGGCCGCATTATTGACGAGGACCGACGGAAACCCGAGCCGCTTCTCCGTTTCGTCCACAATGCGTTTTGCCGCTTCCGGATCGGATTGGTCGATCTCCAGTCTTTCGCTGCGTATTCCCGACTCCGCCAACTCCCGCAGAATCGCGTCAGGCCCCTCTTCATCGGCGCCCCACGGCATGGCCTTATCGAATGCGGTCCAGGATGTGAACATCACATCCATGCCTTTGGCCGCGAGCGCCCGGCAGATGGCGGCGCCGATGCCGATCCGGCGGGAAACGCCCGTAACGATGGCAACAGGAGCATGGCCTTCCTTGGTTCGTATAACAGCCTCGTTAGCCGAAGCCGACGTATTTTCGTGCATGAGTATCCTCCGTCCGCCTCCTACTACCGTTGATTAGGGGAGGCTTTTTGTTACCTCCAGTATAGAACGGCATCGCGATTCTCTGCACAGATTGTTCAATTATAAAGGAAATTTCCTCCGCTCCCTTACATCGACGGATCAAATACGTTATAATGAGACGGTTCTGACGCGCGGCACGGCTCGGAACGGAACAATGGAAGTGCCGGACTCAAAACCCTAATAAGAAAATCCATATGCTCCTCGCATATGGGAGAGGTTCGCGAACTCCCTCTATAAAAAACTAAGGAAAAACAATATCCCTGGATATTCGGGCACAGCTGCTTTAAAAAAGCGGGCGTTAGGTGTACGTTTTTTTTGACGTTCACTTCCGGCTCGCTTTATGGATTGCGCTGCGTCCTTCCTTGAGGCATTGTTTTTGTTTTGTTTAAAATGACGGATCAAGAACTCTCTCCATCACCTATTTTTTATTTAAAAGGAGACGGAAGAGCGATGAAACAAGAAAAAGCGGTTGTCGTATTCAGCGGGGGACAAGACAGCACGACGTGCCTGTTCTGGGCCCTGAAGCATTTTGGCGAGGTGGAGACGCTCACGTTCGATTACGGACAGCGCCATAAACTCGAAATCGAATGCGCCGCGCAAATTGCGCGCGAGCTTGGCGTAAAGAACACCGTACTGGACATGAGCCTGCTGAACCAGCTCGCCCCCAATGCGCTGACGCGCAGCGATATCGATATTGAAGAAAAAGAAGGCGAGCTTCCTTCCACGTTCGTGGACGGGCGCAACCTGCTGTTCCTTTCGTTTGCAGGCGTATACGCCAAAGGAGCCGGGGCCAGACACCTCATTACCGGCGTATGCGAAACGGATTTCAGCGGCTACCCGGACTGCCGGGACGCTTTCGTAAAATCCCTTAACGTGACTCTGAACTTATCCATGGATTATCCATTCGTCATCCATACGCCGCTAATGTGGCTGAATAAAGCGGAAACGTGGAAGCTTTCCGACGAGCTGGGAGCTTTTGATTTTGTGCGCGCCAAGACGCTTACATGCTATAACGGCATCGTCGGGGACGGCTGCGGCGAGTGCCCGGCGTGCAAGCTCCGTTCGGCCGGTCTGCAGAACTATCTTCTGGAGCGCGAAGGAGCCGAAGCCCGATGAAGACGCCCGGCGAATTCCGCATCGTAGAGAAACTTCAGCAGTACGGCCAGGACATCCGGCACGAGCAGCTCCGGTACCATACCAAACGCGTCCTCGTTTCCAAAGAATTCACGTTCGATGCGGCGCATCATCTGCACGCTTACGAGGGCAAGTGCAAAAACCTGCACGGCCATACGTACAAAGCCGTTTACGGAATCAGCGGCTATGTCAATGAGATTGGCCTTACGCTTGATTTCGGTGAGATCAAAGACATCTGGAAAATGCGGATCGAGCCTTATCTCGATCACCGCTATTTGAACGAAACGCTCCCGCTCATGAACACCACCGCCGAGAACATGGTCGTCTGGTTGTACGAGCAGATGGAGATGGCTTTGCAGTCGGATGAAATGCAGGCGAAAGCGCAGGGCGGACGGGTCGAATTTGTCCGCTTGTACGAGACCCCGACCAGCTACGCCGAAGCGAGACGGGAGTGGATGTCCAAATGAGCGCAAGTCAAACAAATGCCGCGGTCCCATCCCCTCCCCGGACCTTCCCCGCAGCGGGCAAACCGGCGGATGCTGCCGTGTCCCCTCCGGGCAAAGCAGCCGCGGGTGAAGCGACCATTCCCGTGCTAGAAATCTTCGGCCCGACTGTCCAAGGCGAGGGCATGGTGATCGGGCGCAAGACGATGTTCGTGCGCACCGCGGGCTGCGATTACCGCTGCTCCTGGTGCGATTCCGCGTTTACGTGGGACGGATCGGGCGCAGGCGATATCCGTCCGCTCACCGCGGAAGCGGTCTGGGAGGAGCTCGTCCGCACCGGCGGCAGCCGCTTCTCCCACGTGACCTTGTCGGGCGGAAATCCCGCCCTCCTGCGCAGCCTGGGCCCTCTCGTGAAGCTGCTGCGGGCCAAAGGCATCCGCACCGCCGTCGAGACGCAGGGCTCCCGCTGGCAGGACTGGCTGACCGAGATCGACGAGGTCACGCTCTCTCCCAAGCCGCCAAGCTCCGGCATGGAGACGGACTTCGCCAAGCTGGACGACATCGCCCGGCGGTTGAACCCGGACGGCATCAGCCTTAAGGTGGTCGTATTCGACGAACGCGATTTCGCGTTCGCCCGGGAGATCCACCGCCGCTACCCTGCCGTCCCTTTCTACCTGCAGGCAGGCAACGAGGACGTCCGTCTCGCGGACGACGACCTGCTTCGCGGGCAGCTGCTGCGCAAATACGAGTGGCTCGTCGACCTGACGATGGCGTCCGAGGATCTTAACGACGTGCGCGTGCTGCCTCAGCTTCACGCCCTGCTGTGGGGAAACAAGCGGGGCGTATGATCTTCCGCGTATGACAGCGGACCGCAGCGGACTGCAGAGCCGGACCCCGCATCTGTCTAAGGCGGTCTGACCGTCCGAAAAACAGATGCTGCGACATGCTGCCCGGCAGCCTTGCTTTTTCCGTACCGCGCGAAGCTCCAGCGCGCGGTGCTGGGCACATCCTGCTTCTAGACAGCATAGCAGCATGCTTTCTTGCAGCCTGACTACCATGCGGCCCCCGCAACTTTTACAAAATTAAAACCGGAGGTGCCTTTATGGCCGGAAGAAACCAGGAAGAACTCGATCTCACCCTGCTGGGCAACCAGCAGACTCAATATCCGTTTAATTACGCGCCGCAGGTGCTTGAATCCTTTGACAATAAACACCCTTACCGCGATTATTTCGTCAAATTCAACTGTCCGGAGTTTACAAGCCTGTGCCCGATCACGGGACAGCCCGATTTTGCCACCATCTATATCAGCTATATGCCGGACGCCAAAATGGTCGAAAGCAAATCCCTCAAACTATATCTGTTCAGCTTCCGCAATCACGGCGATTTCCATGAGGACTGCATGAACATTATTATGAACGATCTGATCAAGCTCATGGACCCGAAATATATCGAGGTCTGGGGCAAATTCACTCCGCGGGGCGGGATCTCCATCGATCCTTACTGCAATTACGGACGTCCCGGCACCAAATACGAGCAAATGGCGGAGCACCGCCTGATGAACCACGACCTTTACCCGGAAAAAGTCGATAACCGCTGAGCCGCTGACCGTCTAACCGGCCATAAGCGTATTCGCCCGTATAGTACCTGTCCGGACAAAATCAGTTCCGTCATTTTCGACGTATCGTGCGTCGGTAATGCCTTAAGACCCCCCCGGGGTCTTTTTTTCTGCCAATGGGATGCCGGTAACTTTGGTATACTAGGAAAGAACATCTAATTGAGCTGGGTTGAAGGGCTTTTGGAATGGGAAAGGAAAAGAAATGGATAATTTCGCGGATTATTTCAAGTCGTTTTTTGCCAATATAAGCACCTTGCTCACCTTTACCTATTTAGGCAGCCTGGCTTATAAATATATTTTGTACCGGGTCCCCGTCAATTGGATGAAAATGCTGTACATTCTGCTCTCGATAGCGGCGGGCTGGCTCTCCATGATGTACGGAGCCCGGCTGACCCCTACTGTCATCTTTGATTTAAGATTCGTGCCCATTCTGGTAGCTCCCCTGTTCTTGTCTCGTCCCTCCCACATTATGCTCATCGGGCTCGGGATCGGGCTGGCCCGCTTATCGTTCGGCCTGAATCATGCCGCCTGGGCAGGCTTCGGCAATATGGTCATTCTCGGCGTTGTGACTGCGCTGACCAGCGAACTGCTTAAACGCACTTCTTTGCGTCAGACCACTCGCATATTGCTGCTTATTCTAATCGTGAATCTTTTCAACGTCGCGGATATCGCTATTCTTGGGGTTTATCCGGCCGCAACGTATCTGATCGAGTTGGCTCCGCTGTCCGGCACGGCCGGCCTGTTTTTCAGCTTTTTCTTTACGTTTATTCTGCACGATTTCAAAGCGGATTTTCTCCGTCGGGCAGCACTGAATACGAGCAACAAGGAATTGGCCGAGCAGTTCCGGCTGGCGGAAGAAAGAGCCATGGAGCTCCAGCAGATTCACGACGAACTGGAAGTGAAAAACGAAGAGCTGGTGGCCGCTTCCCGTTACAAATCCGAATTTCTGGCGAACATGTCTCACGAGCTCCGAACCCCGCTGAACAGCATGCTGATTCTGTCTCAGTTTCTGGCCGAAAATCAGAACGGGACGCTCTCGGAAGAAGAGATTGAATTTGCCGGAATTATTCACAGCTCCGGTCAGGATCTGCTAACGCTGATTAACGATATTCTGGATTTGTCCAAAATCGAAGCGGGACATATGTCCATCACGCTGGGGGAAGTGAACGTCAGCGAAGTCGTCGAAGCGATGACCCGCATGTTCGAACCCGTTGCCGCCCAGAAGGGCCTGTACTTCCACATTCGTTCAACCGGCGTTCCCGATATCATTCATACGGATGAACAGCGGCTTCAGCAGATTTTGAAAAACCTGTTGTCCAACGCGTTCAAATTTACCCAGCGGGGCGGCGTAACGCTTACCTTTTACGTCGAAATGGACGCCAAAGGCATTCAGCATCCCGCCGCCGCCATACGGGATACCGGCATCGGAATCCGTGCGGACAAGCGGGAACAGATCTTCGAGGCCTTCTATCAGGCGGACGGCACAACCAGCCGCAAATTCGGCGGAACCGGCCTCGGCCTTTCTATTTCACGCCAGTTTGCCCGGCTGCTGGGCGGAGAAATCCGGCTTACAAGTGAAGAGGGAACGGGGAGCACGTTTACCTTCC
Source organism: Paenibacillus sp. JT31N7 (assembly GCF_059692095.1). Lineage (NCBI taxonomy): Bacteria > Bacillati > Bacillota > Bacilli > Caryophanales > Paenibacillaceae > Paenibacillus > Paenibacillus sp. JT31N7. The sequence goes on along the minus strand of NZ_JCAUAT010000009.1, from coordinate 97,026 downwards.
TTCTTCCTTCCAGCAGCTTGAGCGGGCAGGAGCAGGAGCTTCAGAAGCTGGCGGACGACGCCAAGCTTCCCCGGCTTACGCCGCTCTCCTCCCCGCTTCCGGAGGAAAGCGCGGACCGTTCCGGCGGCACCTTCGCCGAAACCCGCAGCGCCCCCGCAGGCCGGGAATCCGCGGCTGGCGGCGCAGACACGCCTGCGGTCACCGCTTCGCCGGCGGTCACGGACACGCCTGCGGACGCGGTCCAGCAGCTTTTGCGGGAGGTCACGGTGCTCGTCGTGGACGACGACGACGCCAACGTGCGCAGCCTGACCGCGCTGCTCAAATCCCGCGGGGCCGAAGTGCTGGGAGCGAGCAGCGGCCGGGAAAGCCTGCGCCTGCTCTCCCTCCATCCCGGCATCAGCCTGGTCCTGATGGACATGATGATGCCGGAGATGGACGGCAAAACCGCGATCCGGCAAATCCGCATGAACGTTACCTTCCGGGATTTGCCGATCATCGCTCTGACCGCCCGGGCCCTTCCGAGCGACCGGGAAGCCTGCATCGAAGCCGGCGCATCGGACTATATCACGAAGCCGGTCGATAACCAGGCGCTCATGATGCTTGTGAAGCAATGGAGCGTTAAGCTCGGCTGAGCTCAGCGAAAAAAGACTTCTTTCCTTGTCGGAAAGAAGTCTTTTTGGGTTCCGGCCCTTGAAGAGCACGGCCTACGGCAACTTTGCCGAGCCGATGGACTACAGGGCCATTTATTTTGAAAGCCTCGCGCCGGAAACATTAGGGCAGCCGGTGCCCTTCAACCATCCGTGAAAGCGGGCACCATGCGGGAAGGGGGGAATTCCTCCAGCATGGCGGCGGGCCGCTTAACCTGATGGCGAAGAAAACAGCCTTGCAGCGTTTCCCGTGCTCTTGCCCGTGACAAACGAATTAACGCGGTGGCATTTGTCCCGTTCCGGAACCCGCTCCCTGCGGGATAAAACCGCTGAGATCGATTCCGAGCCCTTCCGCAAGTCGTGAACCGAATTCCACATCGGCACGGAAGAAATTGCAGACGGCGCGAAGCTGGATTTTCAGGTCCGTTTGTTTGAGATCATTCACGAGGTTATCGATCAGATTGGCGCGTTCTTCCGGCGTAATCCGGCGGTAACGCTCCCCTGCCTGCGTGAAATCGTCCGTTTTCTCGATTGTGCGGCGTGTGGTAGAACCCGTCAGCGGCTTCTCGCTTTCCGCATAGACGCTTCCGGCTTCCTTCGGCGCATGGTCATAGGAATTCGGCTCGTAATTGATCGGCGAATGATCCTGCCGAACCGCCATTTGACCGTCCCGCTGATAATTGCGGACCGGCGCATAAGGGCAGTTTACCGGGATCTGCATATAGTTCGCTCCCAGCCGGTGGCGCTGCGTATCCGGATAAGAGAACAGACGGCCCTGCAGAAGTTTGTCTTCGGAAGGTTCAATCCCCGGTACAAGCACGCTTGGAGCAAAAGCGGACTGCTCGACTTCGGCGAAGAAATTTTTAGGATTCTCGTTCAAGGTCATCCGTCCTACTTTAACGAACGGAACGAGGTCTTCCGGCCACTCCTTCGTCGGATCGAGGGGATCGAAACTGAACTGGTCCAAACGCTCCGGCTCCAGCATCTGCACATTCAGCTCCCATTCCGGGTAGCTTCCCGCCTCGATGGCGTCATACAAGTCGCGCGTTGCGTGATTGTGATCGCGCCCCCCCTGCTCTGCCGCTTCTTTGCGGCTTAACGAACGGACACCCTGCAGCGATTTCCAAGTGTATTTGACATAAACGACCTTGCCTTCCGCGTTCACCCATTTGAAGGCATGCACACCGAAACCGTCCATTTCCCGGTAGTTGGCGGGTGTTCCGCGGTCGGAAAAGACCCAGGTCAGCATGTGAGTCGATTCGGGAGAAAGCGACATGAAATCCCACAAATGATTAGGCGTTTGAACATTGGTATGCGGGGCCGGCTTCAAGGAATGCACCATGTCGGGGAATTTGAGCGCATCGCGGATAAAGAATACGGGCAAATTGTTGCCGACGAGGTCATAATTTCCTTCGGACGTGTAGAACTTAACGGCAAAGCCGCGTGGATCCCGGAGCGTCTCCGGCGAACCGCTCGGATGAATAACCGTCGAGAAGCGGACAAGCACTTTCGTTTCAATGGAAGGGTCCTGCAGAAAAGCCGCTCTCGTGTACTCGCTCATACTGGCATAAGGCCGGAATACTCCGAACGCGCCCGCACCCCGCGCATGCACCACACGCTCCGGAATACGTTCACGGTCAAAATGAGCCAGTTTCTCCAAAAGATGATAATCTTCGAGCAGCGTCGGGCCGTGAGTACCGGCTGTCTTCGAATTCTGGTTGTCGGCAACGGGCGCGCCTTGATTCGTTGTGAGAGAAGGACGATGTGGATTCATTCTGCACCTCTTTATAATTATTATTATTTGAAAATGATTATCAATGTCATGACGGTAGTATAGCACCGTCTTCTTGTCTCCGTCAATAGAATGACTATAAAATTGTAATTATTTTAAACAAGAATTAAATCGCCTGTTTTCAACACATTCCGACGAATAGGCAATTGCTTTATCGGACTGTGCTTGTTTACAATAAGGATAATCCGGTGGGAAGCAGTAATGTCCAGTCCAGGATAAGAAAGGAAGATTTGACGGGATGTCGAGCCCTATTTTAACAATCGTGGTACCCTGCTATAACGAAGAAGAAGTTCTCCCGGAAACGGTAAGCCGGTTAAGCGCGGTTCTGGACCGTGTCATTCAAGAAAAGCTTGTAGCCGGCGAAAGTGTGATGCTGCTCGTCGATGACGGCAGTAAAGACCGGACCTGGGAACTCATCGATCAATACAGCCGTTCCCATGACTATGTAACAGGCGTTAAGCTCGCACGGAATGCGGGCCATCAGAACGCCCTGCTAGCGGGTTTAATGACGGCCAGACATACATCGGACATCGTGATTTCCATCGATGCGGACCTGCAGGACGATACGGACGCGATACGCGAATTTGTACGGAAGTATCTGGAGGGAGCCGAGATCGTTTACGGAATCCGCAGCGACCGGACGACCGACACCTGGTTCAAAAAAACCACCGCCGAATCCTTCTATAAATTAATGCTACGTCTGGGCGTCCAGATTAAGAACAATCATGCGGATTACCGGCTCATGAGCAAGCGCGCTCTGGATTATTTGTCCCGTTATAAGGAAGTCAATGTGTTTCTGAGGGGGATTGTCCCGCTACTGGGACTGCGCACGGCCGAGGTCATGTACGAGAGGAAAGAACGTTTTGCCGGGGAATCGAAGTATCCATTGCGCAAAATGCTGTCCTTTGCACTGGACGGGATCACTTCCTTCAGCGTCAAACCGATCCGGATGGTAACGGTCACCGGGTTTCTGCTCTCCATCTTCAGCGTGTTCGCCGGCGCTTACGCCATCATTTCTAAATTATGGGGAACGACGGCTTCCGGTTGGACTTCTCTTATTTTATCCGTCTGGTTTATCGGCGGAGTGCAGCTTCTTGCCCTGGGGCTGATCGGAGAATATATCGGCAAAATCTACCGGGAGGTCAAGCAACGTCCCTTGTATCTCATCGAAAAGACAATCCCTGCGCAGCAGGGCTATGAAGACCCGGCTGACTTTGACCGGATTCCCGTAGGGGCGGAACAAGCGGGGCGCTAGCATTTAGGGTAAAATCGGCCATCAGCCAAGTTTATGGGCAGCCGCCCTCTATCGGATTCCGCGACGGGAGATCTTGACGGGCAGCTTCAGTACAAGGCTTGCCTTTCGCTGCCAGGATATACTCCTATGCCTCATTATGTAGGGTCATGTCATCACACCGTGTGCTTACTGCGCACGGTGTTTTTCTAAACGGACAGCCTCAGGCTCCGGGGGCTTGCCGCTCTCTTCACGGACCGGAGACCGCTGGCCGCACGTGATACTCCGGGAACTCCTGGGCATCCTAACCTCAGGAGGTGATAGCATGGCAAAAAGACGAAGCCGCAGAGCCGCGGTTCCCGGTAGCGAAAGCAGTCTGGACAAGTTCAAGGGCCAGGTCATGCGGGACGCGGGCTACAACGTGTCCGGCGATCAGCCGAACCTGGTCAAATACGAAGTCGCGCGCACGCTGGGAGTACCTCTGGAGCCGGGCAACAACGGTCAACTCCGCACCGAGGATGCCGGTAAAATCGGTGGCGAAATCGGCGGTCGCATGGTGCGGGAGCTGGTCCGTATGGCACAAAAGCAGCTGGCGGAGCGCAGCGGACCGAAGTAATCCCACGACAATGAGCTCCTGTCCGGCAGCGCGGCAGGACCTCCGCGCCGCCGCGCTGCGGGCCTGCCGGCCATCGCGTTCTCCTCTCGCCGCGCCGCTTTCCACGGCTTATCAGAGGGCCGCGGTTCCATCCGTCACCGGTGGGCCAAATCGGCCCGGATGACCAGAGAGCCGTCTTCGCTGCTCATCCTGCATGAACCCGGCCGGATAGGCCTGAACAGACGGATGGCCCGCTTCCCCCCGATCCGGCTGCCGCTAAGGCGGATGCTCGACCTGTCCGCCGCCAGTTCAATCTCTCCCGGGCGTATCCCCGAAGGCTGCTGCACGATAACCATCAGCCGGCCCCCGACCTCGGTTATCGAATAGGCAAAAGGCTCCGCCTCTTTAACCTTGGCGGTTGGCCGCTTTTTGCTTCCGGCAGCAAGGCCTTTAACAGGCTTTCTGCCGGAGAAGGGAATGGCCGCGGACGGCTGGGCGGCGGCAGTATGGGAGGCAGCAGGCCGAGCGGCGGCAGGCCGAGCTCCGCTCGTCCGGCGTTTCTCGCCGCTGGGCGGCAGAGTGCTTCCCTGCGTGCTCTGACCCGCGGGTCCCCCGTCCGGCTCGTTGTCCCAATCGGTGCCCATCCACTCCGGAATCCGGTAGTCCGGCATCGCCTGCCGAAGAAGCTTATCCAGCCATTGGTCCAACCACGCCGTGTTTTCCGGGTCCTTCGAAATCCGTTTCGACAGCTCGGTAAACAAAGTCTCCCCGTCTCCGAAGATGGAGGAAAACGAAGGAACCTCACCGGAACGGAAACCGAATTTCCGTTCCCACTCTTTTTCATAGTCGAATTCGCTCTTTCCTTCGCTCATCTTCTTACCTCCTCTCAACCTGTTCCGAGACACGGAACTCGCCGCTTTCTCCACACCAGCCTATTCCGGAGCCGAGCCGATGGTGTTTGTTCAAGCCCGCACGCCAATAAAAAATCAGGTCCCGCAACCGGAACCTGATGTGCTGCCGCGCTTCTTTTTTTACCAGAAAAATCCGGGGCCGCCGAAGCCGCCGCCGTAGCCATAGCCGCCGCCGAAACCGTAAGGTCCGTAAGCATACGGAGCCGTTCCGATGGCAAGCAAATCGAACAACACGAGAGGAATGAACGCTCTTGTCTGAGCGGTTCCCTCTTGGGGCTCAAGAATCAGCTCGTTGCCTTGAATACGGACCAGTTTGCCTCTGACCGTGGAACCGTCTTTACGGACGGCCACGATGTTCTGCCCGACCAGTTTAGACGCGTCATTACGAAGTTTGGAACTCATACCGTCTACCTCCCTTTTCAGCGAATCATGCATGCTACCCTACACCATATGCGGTCGGCTAGCGGCCCGATTGGATAGCTGTCCCTTCACCCTGATTTATTTGGCCAAGGCTGGCTGTTCCACGAGAGAGCCAGGATTGCAGGCAGAAGAAAGACGTCTTTTTCATAGAAAAAAAGCCTCCCGCCCGGAGAGTCAATCTCCATGCAGAAAGGCTTTTCGCAAAGGGCAAGCAGGTTTTAGGCCTTGCGGAGCTTGCCCAGTTCCGTTGTGATCGCGTCAATTTCGCTAATGCTGAAATTGGGCTTGCTCATCACCAGATCGTACAAATCCTTAAGATCTTCATATTGTTCCTGGCTAAAGTTGGACGCTTTAATCGATCCGCCTGTCGCCATTCTCAGTTTGGTTTTGATTTCATCGAACATATACTCTACATTCTGTTCCGACCATGCCGCCAAATCCAATGCGTTTCATCCTCTCGTTATCCGGTTATGCTTTCATTGTAACATGTTTTGACACCGGAAATCGCGTCCGTTACGATAGAATCTGACCGAACCGCCGGGCTTGACCATGCCGCGCATGCAGGAGGATAAGAAGCTTGATCTGCTTCTAAGGCCCCCTATCTCCATTGCCCGCCGGTTATAAAACCCGCAAGGAGGACATTCGCTTATGCTGCATACCTACGATCTTGTCACCCGCAGACGGGACGAAATGGTTGAAATCACGGACATCGTGGCGAGGCTGGTTCAGGAAAGTAGTCTGAAAGACGGCACCGCGATCGTTTACTGCCCTCATACGACTGCAGGAATAACGATTAACGAAAATGCCGATCCCGATGTAAAAAGAGATGTGCTCATGCGCCTGGATGAAGTGTTCCCCTGGGAGCATCCGCGCGACCGTCATGCGGAAGGCAATACGGCCGCTCATCTGAAAGCCATGACGGTTGGAGCCTCGCAAACCGTATTTATCCGCGGAGGCCGCCTTGAGCTAGGCCGCTGGCAGGGAATCTACTTCTGCGAATTTGACGGGCCCCGCAGCCGTACGTTTACCGTTAAGCTGATTCGTGATTGACCAGACTGACTTTGGAAGACTCGGAACGGGCCGCCGTGGAGACCAGGTTGCTGCACAGCAGCTGTACATGCTCTTCGGCGAGCTGTTCGACCAACTCGTACGTTTGTCCGTAATGAATGGAATGCGAGATGAATCCGTGCATGGACATGAACAAGTTCCATGGCAGCCGGTATTCCTGATCTTCTTTGTCCGGCATTCCCGAAATGACCTGGCGCACGACCGTGGCAAACAGATCGAAACATTTCGCCTGCTCGGTCCGCGAGTACTGGCGCAGCTCCTCGTCCCGGATCATAAACATGATTTCGTAATGATGCGGGTTCTCCAGCCCGAACCGGATAAACTCCATCATCAGCTTCTGCAGCAGGGGAACCCCGAGAACAGCAGATTCGACGATGATTTGCCGCTGCCGCTGCAGGAGTATGCCGAAATCCTCCAGAATGAGAGCATTGAACAGCTCTGCTTTTTCTCTAAAATGATAGTATAACGCGCCATGGCTGTAACCCATTGCTTTAGCGATGCTTCGCATCGTTAAAGCGCGATAACCGCGAGTTACGAATAACTCCCTGGCCTCTTCAAGAATCCGCTCTCTGCTAAGTTCCTGAGCGACTGCCTTCCTCGCCATAAGAATCCCTCCGCTTCGGTGGTGTATGAAATTGTTAGGGTAGCTCGCTATGTTCGATATATGTATGTTCGCCGCGTATGATGTTTCCTTGACCTTGGGTCAAATCGGTAAACCAGTCGGCAAAAGAATCCGCCTCGGCAGATAAGGGATAGCACCGGAGAATAACCTTGTCGGTAAATTCCGTATCGCCCATCCGCATGTTGCGGTTCCGCAGCTCATTCTCCACTTTACCCAGCCAAGTATAATCGATTTCAGCGAGCAGTTCCTGATGACTTACTTTGTAAACGGGCACCGCAGCCTGTATTCCCGCGACTGCGCCATCCGTGTAGGCTCTGATCAGTCCGCCGGCTCCCAGCATAATACCGCCGAAATACCGGGTGACGACTACGGCCACGTTCTTGAGATCCATATTCCGGATCACTTCGAGAATCGGTTTGCCGGCTGTGCCGCTCGGCTCCCCGTCATCCGACTGTTTCTGAATCTCATTGCGTTCCCCGATCATGTAAGCGGAGCAGTTGTGGGTCGCCATCGAATGTTCTTTCTTCACGCCGGCAATAAAAGCAAGCGCTTCCTCTTCGGACGAAACCGGCAATGCCTGACCGATAAACCGGGAACGTTTGATGATAATTTCATCGGCTCCATGCTTCTGTACCGTTCTGTAGGATGCTATCATGTCGCTTCTTCATTCCATTTCCTAACTAATGCGCCTTCTGTTTCATATCATTTTACACAAATCAGAATATTAGTACAATAGTTAATTTAGTTCTAACATTATTTCCAATAAAAACAGACCTAATCCCGCAGGAAAAGGTCTGTTTTCGTTCAAAACGCGCTTATAGAGCCCCATACGGGTTCTGTCTGGACGAAACTAGTCGTTCAACCGAGCTTCCAGTTTCGCTTTATCTTCTTCGTAACCGGGCTTGCCCAGCAGCGCAAACATGTTTTTCTTGTAGGCTTCCACACCCGGCTGGTCGAACGGATTCACTCCGAGGAGGTAACCGCTGATACCGCATGCTTTTTCGAAGAAGTAGACCATATAACCGAACGTGTGAGCCGAAGTGTCGGGCAGTGTCACGATCAGGTTAGGTACCCCTCCGTCCGTGTGAGCCAGCATAGTGCCCTGGAACGCTTTTTTATTCACGAAATCCATCGTTTTGCCGCTCAGGAAGTTAAGCCCGTCCAGGTTCTCTTCATCGGTTCCGATGACGATTTCCTCTGCGGACTGGTTTACAAACAGTACCGTTTCAAACAGGTTGCGGTTGCCTTCCTGAATGAATTGGCCCATGGAGTGAAGGTCTGTCGTGAAATCGACGGCAGCCGGGAAGATTCCTTTGTTGTCTTTGCCTTCGCTCTCGCCGTAAAGCTGCTTCCACCACTCCGATACATAATGCAGGGAAGGCTCGTAGTTCACGAGAATCTCGGTAGTCTTGCCTTTGCGGTAGAGCGCGTTGCGGACAGCCGCATACTGGTAGCTCGCATTCTCGCTCAGCTCGGGGTTGGAGAAAGCTTCGCGCGCATCGGCTGCGCCCTGCATCATCTCTTCGATGTTGATGCCGGCCACGGCGATCGGAAGCAGGCCTACGGCCGTCAGAACAGAGTAGCGTCCGCCTACGTCGTCCGGAATAACGAAGGACTCGTAGCCTTCGCCATTGGCAAGCTGCTTGAGAGCGCCTTTCTCGCGGTCGGTCGTAGCGTAGATGCGCTTGCGCGCGGCTTCTTTGCCGTATTTTTTCTCCAGCAGCTCGCGGAAAATACGGAAAGCAATCGCCGGCTCCGTCGTCGTTCCGGATTTGGAAATGACGTTTACGGAGAAGTCTTTGCCTTCCAGCAGCTGCAGAAGGTGCGTTACGTATGTAGAACTGATATTCTGGCCGACGAAGTACACGGCCGGAGTTTTACGCTTATCTTTATCAAGCAGGTTATAGAAAGAATGGGACAGCATTTCAATCGCCGCGCGGGCCCCCAGGTAGGAGCCGCCGATGCCGATCACGACAAGCGCCTCGGAGTCGGATTGAATTTGTTTCGCCGCCTTCTGGATTCTGCCGAACTCTTCTTTGTCGTAAGCGACCGGAAGATCGATCCACCCTAAATAATCACTACCGGCTCCGGTTCCGTTATGCAGTTGGTCATGTGCGGTACGGATCGGCCCGGCCAGGTAATCAATTTCGTGCTGGGCAACAAAGTCAAGCGCCTTGCTGTAATCAAATTGCAGCTTCTGGGTCAACTTTCTCTCCTCCTCGGTTCTTTTACTTGGTTCTTTCCTCTAGCATACCGCTTCTGTGCCGCTGTCCGCAAGTCGCGCGCCCGAGGCGTGCTCCCTCTTTGCAAAACGTGCTACAATAGGAAAAACGCCTAGTGGTGTACCTTCACCGAGCGCTTGCGGGGACGGCTTCATAGAATGGATACGTGCGGGCCGGGCCTGCAGGACAGCCCTCCCGGTAGTATTGCCGGGACGGCGGATTTATTCTCCGAAAACACCCGGCGCATCGGCTTCGCATGCATTGATTCCTTACTATAAAAGCTTTCCTGACAAACTGCAAGTGAAATTATCGTGTCTGGCGTTACTCTTAACGAGGTGATTAGTGATGAAACAAATCGGATTTATCGGATTAGGAACCATGGGCGCTCCAATGGCCCTGAATCTGCTCCGCAAAGGGTACGCGGTCACCGTATACAACCGCAGTGCCGATAAAGCGGCGGAGCTTGTCCAGGCGGGCGCTTCGCTTGCCGCAACCCCTGCGGAAGCCGTCTCCGGGGCCGAGATCCTGTTCACGATGCTGAGTAACGATTCCGCCATCGAGAGCGTTTATTACGGCGAGAACGGAGTTCTAGAAAAGGCCGGTAAAGGCCTAACCGTAATTGATTCGAGCACCGTGTCCCCGGCTCTCAGCCAGCGTCTCCACGCCGACCTGGGTAAACGCGGGTCGTACTTCCTGGACGCGCCCGTAACGGGAAGCAAGCCCGCTGCCGAAGCGGCGACGCTCGTATTCATGGTCGGCGGAGACCGCCCCGTATTCGACGCCCAGTACGCGCTGCTGAGCGATCTCGGCAGCAAAGTGCTCTACATGGGACCGTCCGGTTCCGGCTCCTATACGAAGCTGGCCCACAACACGATTGTGGGCATCAACGCGATCGGCCTGATGGAAGGCTTATCCATTGCGACGAAAGCGGGCCTAGCCCCCGAACAGTTCCTGCAGGTCGTGCAGGCAGGCTCCGCGGGCAGCAAGCAGGCCGAGCTCAAAGGCCCGAAGATTATCGCCCGCGATTTCAGCAACCAGTTCTCACTGAAGCTGATGCTGAAGGACCTGCTGCTGGCGTCCGATCTGACAGGCAAGTTCCAGCTTCCCGCTCCTATGCTGCATGCGGCGACCACCGTCTTCCAGATGGGCCTGAGCAAAGGCCTCGGCGAGGAAGACCTAGCCGCCGCCATCCAGTGCTACGAGGAATGGATGAACGAGAAGGTCGAGCAAAAAGACGGGCAGTAAAGCGAGCCTTGAACACGGCGGGTACTGACGTAACGGCTGACGGGGCTTGCATCTTCACCCCTGCCACGAAAATTATCCGCCGTATAGGGACTCGTAACCGTTAATACGCGTCATTCGTCCAGTTAACAGTATCGGCAACCGCACCTCGGTTTCTATCGGGGCTTTTCGCGATACTGCCTTATAGCGTGGAATACAAGCCGGTATAGCCGGCAGTAGACGGCAATAGCCCGCCGCTGCGCCTGCTAGCGGCCGCAAGCCCCGGATTGCGCACGCGCCCGCTGAAACCGCGGCTCTGATTGACCATAGTCATGCGATACCAAACACTGCGGACTGAGAGCCCCGCAAGGCAAGAAAGGCCCTTCCGAACGAAGAGTTCGGAAGGGCCTTTTCTATTGCAGCTGCGTACTGCCCGCAGTCGAGTACTGCCAGCACTACGTATACCTGCTGCTTATACCGCGGCTGTGTACTGCCCGCACTGCCTATACCTGCCGAGCGTATACCCGCGGCCGCAGCCGAAAACCGGGAGCCTATTCCGCGATGTAGGAGCAGCAGTAATCCGTGACGCTGCGGACTTTCAGCTTGAATTTGGCGTTAGCCGGGATGGTAAACTCCCCTTGTCCCTGAATGTCCGTCCACTCGGATTCGCCCGGAAGGAGGACACTCAGGTCGCCGGCCAGGATTTCCATAATCTCTTTGGAATCCGTGCCGAATTCATACTCCCCCGGAAGCATGATGCCCAGCGTCTTCTTCGAGCCATCCGCGAACAAAACGGCGCGGCTGGTCACTTTCCCCTCAAAATAAACGTTCGCTTTCTTGACTACGGTAACTCCTTCGAAATTCGACAACCTGTTCTCCCCCTCGTGATTGGCGGCTGCACATAAGGACGACCCTGTGGAAGCGGTCGTCCTTATGGCATTCCTATATTTATTTAAGCAGTTCTTTGACGCGCTTGGCGACATTCTCTGCCGTAAATCCGAATTCCTTGATAAGCAGATCGCCCGGAGCGGAAGCACCGAACGTGCTGATTCCGAGGATAGAGCCCTCATCGCCTACATAACGTTCCCATCCGAGCGGATAAGCCATTTCTACGCCGAGGCGCTTTTTGACGTCCGGAAGCAGGACGGAATCCTTGTACTCCTGGGACTGCTTCTCAAACAGCTCCCAGCTCGGCATGCTGACGACGCGGACTTGGATGCCTTCTTCGGCGAGCAGCTTCTGAGCGGCCACACCGTGCTGAACTTCCGAGCCTGTCGCAAGGATAAGCGCGTCCGGCTTGCCGTTAGGCGCGTCGGCTACGACATAAGCGCCTTTGGAGAAGTTCTCGCGCGCATATTTGGCTGAGCCTTCGAGCTGCGGCAGGTTTTGGCGGGTCAAAATAAGCGCGTACGGTCCGTCGTTGTGCTCTATCACGTAACGCCAAGCTTCGCTCGTTTCGTTGCCGTCCGCTGGACGGAGAACGGTCATGCCCGGAATGACGCGGAGGGCGGCAAGCTGTTCAACCGGCTCGTGAGTCGGGCCGTCTTCGCCTACGCCGATGCTGTCGTGCGTGAAGACGTAGATCACCGGCTGCTTCATCAGGGCGGCCAGACGGATCGACGGACGCAGGTAGTCGGAGAACACGAAGAACGTGGCGCCGTATACGCGGAGACCGCCGTGCAGGGAAATTCCGTTCAGGGCGGCGCCCATCCCGAATTCGCGTACGCCGAACCAGATGTTGCGGCCCGCGTAATTTTCCGCGTTGAAGATCGGAGCGTTCTTGATCTCCGTATTGTTGGAGCTTGCCAGGTCGGCGGAACCCCCGAAGAAGTACGGAACGTTCTTCGCTACGGCGTTCAGCGCGTTACCGGAAGCGGCGCGCGTAGCCAGAGCTTTGTCTTCCGGCGTGTAAACCGGAAGATCGCGGTCCCAGCCTTCCGGAAGCTTGCCGCTTTCGCCCAGTTCAAACTGCACGGCGAGTTCCGGGTAAGCTTTGCGGTAATCGTCGAACAGCTTCTTCCATGCCTGTTCGGCCTGGATGCCTTTTTCTTTGACCGCCGCATAATGCTCGCGGACTTCTTCAGGAACATAGAAATCTTCTTCGTAGTTCCACTTGTAGAATTCCTTGGTCAGTTTGGTTTCTTCCAGACCGAGCGGGGAACCGTGCGGTCCGGCATGTCCGCCTTTGCCGCCTTTGTTCGGGCTGCCGTAGCCGATCGTCGTTTTCACTTCGATCAGAGTCGGACGGGTCGTGTCGGCTTTCGCCTCTTCAACCGCGCGGTTGAGGGCTTCCAGGTCGTTCTGCTCTTCTACGCGGAGCACCTGCCAGCCGTAGGCTTCGAAACGTTTTTGAACATTTTCGGTAAAGGAAACGTGCAGATCGCCGTCCAGCGAAATGTCGTTGGAATCGTACATCATGATCAGCTTGCCCAGCTTAAGGGTAGCGGCCAGAGAGACAGCCTCGGACGATACGCCTTCCATCATGTCACCGTCTCCGCAGATGGCATATGTATAGTGATCGATAACCGGGAAGTCTTCACGGTTGTACAGACCGGCCAGATGCGCTTCGGCCATCGCCATACCTACGGCCATGCCGATACCTTGTCCGAGCGGACCGGTTGTCGCGTCAACGCCCGCCGTGTGACCGAACTCGGGATGTCCCGGAGTCAGGCTGCCCCACTGGCGGAAATTTTTGATTTCTTCCATCGGAAGATCATAGCCCGTCAGGTGCAGAATCGCGTAAAGCAGCATGGAGCCGTGGCCTGCGGACAGGACAAAGCGGTCGCGGTTGATCCATGTCGGGTTGGCCGGATTATGGGTCATTTGATGCGCAAACAGCGTATAAGCCATAGGCGCGGCCCCCATAACGATGCCGGGGTGGCCGGACTTGGCTTTCTCGATAGCGTCGATTCCAAGTGTACGGATCGTGTTAACGGCTAGTTGCTGAATAGGCGTATTGCTTGCAGACATGGTGTATCCTCCTATGAATGGTGTCGTGTTATACTGTTGTTATTCTCGCCAACATTGAAGCATTAGTTCCATTATAAAGCTAAAATCCGAAACCGCAATGTCAGGCCCGCGGTATAAGCGCCCGCATTCGGACAAGGAGAGTGAAGAGCGGATGAGCCGCCCTTTTTTTGAAAACGGAAACACGCTTGTCCTGCGGGGCTTTGCTTTCGGGCTGGTGCCCGGGGCCGCACTCGCTCTGCTTTTTAAAGCCGTGGAATTCTTTGCAGGTTCCCGCGTCTATACACTGCTGCTCAATGTCGACTTTATCCCAGGTCTTGGGAGCGGTCTGCCTGAATGGTTCGAACTGACCCTACATCTGGCCGTTTCGGTCCTTATCGGTTTCCTGTACGCGATTCTGCTCGGACGTACGGGAAAACCGTGGCTGCCGGGGATCCTGCTCGGCATCTCGCCTATCCCCTTGTTCGTACCTCTTACCCAGTTGGCCTTATCGGCGGTTACACCCGTCCTTTCGGATGTAACCGCCATGATCTGGTGGATCGCAGGACACCTTCTTTACGGTTTTATACTCGCCGCTTTGGGCAGAAAAGCCCTGCAAACCCGCGACAAAGAATGAACCGCTTTAAAGCGGCATAGCCCCGGGGAATGCTCCTTTCATAAAATCCGAAGCGGCATAGAAGCCTCTTCGGATTTATTGCTGAATCAGCCTCGGTACGCTATCGCTCCACGACTATGACTCTAGCTGAATGCGACCGTTTTGTTCTGATGAACGAGGATGCGGTCTTCCGTATGCCAGGAAACGGCCCTTGCCAGGACGATCCGCTCGATATGGCGGCCGATGCGCTTCAAATCGTCGACATTGTCGCGGTGGCTGACGCGCTGCACGTCCTGCTCGATAATCGGTCCCCCGTCCAGCTCTTCGGTCACGTAATGGGCGGTTGCCCCGATTAGTTTAACTCCCCGTCCGTGAGCCTGTGCGTAAGGTTTGCCCCCGACGAAAGCCGGAAGGAAGGAATGATGAATATTAATGATCCGGTTCTGGTAATGCTTGATAAAAGAAGCCGGAATAATCTGCATGTACCGGGCGAGGATGATCAGATCCACCTGGCCTTCGAGCAGCTCCAGGTGGTGCTTCTCCACTTCCGCTTTCGTATCCGGAGTTACCGGAATATGGTGGTACGGAATACCGAACGGCTCGACGAGCGGCGCCATATCCGGGTGGTTGCTGACGACCATGGCGATATCCGCGTCGAGATCCCCGGCACGCCAGTGCCACAGCAGCTCCATTAGACAGTGATCTTCTTTGGACACGAAGATCGCCAGGCGTTTTCTCTGACTGGCCAGCGAAAGGCTCCAGTCCATGGAGAACTCGGCCGCCACTCCGGCAAAATCGTCCTCAAGCTGCGGCTTGCGCTGCTCCAGGCCGGTTAAGTCGAATTCGATCCGGATAAAGAACATTCCGCCTTCCGGATCCATGGTGTACTGGTCCGACTGGACGATATTCGCTCCGTATTCGGACAAAAATTTGGATACCGCGGCCACGATTCCAGGCCGGTCCGGGCAGGAAATGAGCATTCTGCCGCGGTTCTGTTTGCCGGCTGCGCCGGACGTTTTTGCTGCTGCCATCTCTACTGGATTCTCCTTTTGTACACGCAAAATAGGAATCTATTCCGGTCCGAGCCGGTGATGAAAACACAGAGTTACCTTACAAAGACTTCAGCAGATCCTTACCGGCAAACCATGCCGTCAGACGCTGATTGATCTGCTCTTCGGACAGTTCCGGGAACAGACGCTCTTCCGCGATCATGTCGTACAGGCGCTCCATCGGTTCACGTCCGTCCGCTTTTTTGGCTTTCGCGTCGGTTTTGAGCAGCTCCCAGGTTTGCAGGACGAAGCCGCGCGAATCGACCTCTTTCTTCTCGAAAAAGAAAGCCAGCCGCTCCACGTCTTCCGCAAAGGATTCGCCGAACCGTTCCAGGACGGTCCCGCTGAGCAGCGCGATTTCCGCTTCGTACATCGGACGCTGGGTTTTCGGGTCCTTCCCGATCCACGGAGTCTCCAGAATCATCGGCAGGCCGATCAGTTTCTCGTGATGAACGACGCGGTTTATCGCTTCGAAGCCGATCCAGCCCGCTCCGACCGGAGCATGACGGTCTTTGGACGCGCCGCGCGGGTTCTTGCTGTCGTTAAGGTGGACGACCCCGATGCGGTCCAGACCGACCACGCGGTCGAACTGATCCAATACGCCGTCCAGGTCGCCTACGACGTCATACCCTGCATCGTGGATGTGGCAGGTATCCAGACATACCGTCAGTCGGCCGTTGTCTTCGACCTTGTCGATAATCTGCGCCAGCTCCTCGAAGCTGCGGCCCATCTCGGTGCCCTTGCCCGCCATGGTTTCCAAGGCGATATTCACGCCCGTGTCCTTGACGCCGGCGAGGACTTCGTTCAGCCCTTCCGAAATGCGGGCCAGGCCGTACTCGGCATCCTTGTCCGTAAACGCGCCGGGATGAAGCACGATATTCTTCACGCCCAGATAGTCCGTGCGGCGGATTTCGTCCTGCAGGAATTGGACGGCCAGCTCGTACGTATTTTCTTTGTAGGAACCGAGGTTGATGATGTAGGGAGCGTGAACGACGATTTCGCCGATCCCGTGCTCCTGCATGACTTCCCGGCCCTCTTCGATATATTGTGTTTCAATAGGCTTGCGCCGTGTATTCTGAGGTGCACCTGTATAAATCATGAATGTGCCGGAGCCGTACGAAACAGCTTCCCGGGCCGCATTCAGCAAACCTTTGTCGGAAAATGAAACGTGTGAACCGATTTTAATCATAGGAATAGGCTCCTTGCTTTGTAAAATCTTTTCTCCCTATTTTACAGGCAATGTCGCAAGAAAGCCAGAAATAAGGTATAATTTCAAGAGAGATCCAGGGCTTAAACCTGGCCCCGTGCGGGAATAACAGATTCCGAGGTGACGAGTTTTGAACAACTCCCTGTTTATGTGGTTTATTACTTTCTGGCCCCTTGTCCTCATTGGTCTGATGGCGATCGGCGGTTATTTTATGTTCCGTAAATTCCTGAAGGTGCTTCCGAAGGCCGACGGAAAATCCAAGCTCGACTGGCAGAACTACTACGTGGAAAAATCCCGTCATATGTGGACGGACGATTCCAAAGCTTTTCTAAACAAACTTGTCGCCCCTGTACCCGGTCCGTTCCGTGACATCGCCAAGCACTCCATCGCAGCCAAAATCGGGCAGATCGCCTTGGAAGAAGAGGCCGCGGAAGTTACACGCGAGCACTGCATCAAAGGCTACATCATCGCCACTCCCAAGCGGGATTACCGGAGCCTGATGAATTTCCTCGAACGCGAGAAGATCGATTACACGCCTTACAAACACCTGATCAATTCCTGATTCTTCTATATGAATAGAAAGATTTCAGGAGGATACACGTCAAAAAAACCGCTCGGCCCTATAGGGACAGGAGCGGTTATTTTTTTACGGTAAAGACAAAGCGGCGTACAACGCAGCGGGTCCGGCTAGAGCAGCCAGAGGCCCAGCGCCAACGAAACGATCCCCAGAAGCAAATAAAGCGAGCTGACCAGCCAGCGGAGCCAAGGCTTCCATGCTTTATCCCCCTCAACCACCATTCTTCTCATCCTACTTTCCCTGACCTGAACGTTACCGACTTGGGGAGCATGTAACCCGGTTCTGCTTTACGCCATCAACGGAAGACGAGTCTCGTACTCGTTCAAACGTCCGTGGTGCGGCAGATCTTGACAGCTCTTGGTGTTCGAATTCGGGGCCGCACAGCTGTTGCAGCTTGCCAGCGGTATCGACACCCGGTAAAATCCGGTTTTGAAAATATGATCCGCCTGAGTCCGGGACACAATCGAACCGCAGTGAATGCAGTAGACCAAATCCAAAGCTTTCATTCTCACACACCTCTTCATTTTGCTTCTTGTTGTCGCAACTTGTTACATTCTGTATTTGTAAATTATTATAAGATACGTTTTGTAACAAATCAAGAAGTTTTTGGGTGATTCGGTGCGTTTTTACTAGATTTTTGTAGAATTTTTAGAAAAAAATAATACATCGCTGTACCCAGATGGGCACCGCAGGTGTCCAGGATAACGTCTTCTGCCATAGAAGTCCTTTGATGCGTAAATTTCTGATGCCATTCATCCGTCACCGCGAAAAGGACACAGACCGCCAGCATGGCTGGGAAGAGAGATAGAACATGAACGACATCCACGCCAGCACTAGCGGAAAGCGGAACATTTTATTGCGGACGAGAGCCTTCATGAGCGCATTCGCCTGTTTCCGGCTTCATTTTTCCCGGTTAACAAAATAAAGCCCCCCAATATCGGAACCGATATCAGAGGGCTTTGAATCTATCTTTTCTCTTATTTATAAGTAGTAAGCAAGGACATTTCCGTCCGGTTCACATGCTTAAGCATAATTTGCTTTAAATCGTCCACGTAGGGCTTGACCGCAGGTACCGGTTCACTCTGCTCTTCCACCCTATGTACAAATTGCTCCAACTCCAGCAGCAGCTGACGCATGTCCGGGTTCTGCATAATAACCGCCTCTACCGGATTAGCGGTTCGGGATAGCTATGGTACGCAGCACCATATCCGTCACCCTGTTTTGATCGGCCGGAGTCAAGCTGGAGCCGGAAGGCAGACACAGCCCCGTCGAGAAAAGCCGATCAGAGACGCTGATCTCCTCTTCATGGGGATAATAAGCGCATCCCTCGAAAAGCGGCTGGAGATGCAGCGGTTTCCATACGGGGCGTGCCTCGATATTCTGAGCCGCCAGGCGGTCAACGATTTCCGTCGAGGAAACGCCCGTTACCCGTTCATCGACCGTGATCGCCGTCAGCCACCGGGTCGAGTGCCCGTAATCGGCCTCCGGCATAAAGGAAATTCCTTCTATAGACTCGAAGGCCCTGCGGTACTGCCCGAAGACCTCTCTCCGTGCCTGTATCCGGTCGTTTAAAACCCGGAGCTGGCCTCTTCCGATACCGGCCAAAACATTACTCATCCGGAAATTATAGCCTACTTCCGAGTGCTGGTAATGCCGGGCGGTATCCCGGGCCTGCGTAGCCCAGAATCTGGCCTTCTCCAATGCTTCCAGGTCGTCGGAAACGAGCATGCCGCCCCCGGAAGTCGAAATGATTTTATTTCCGTTAAACGAATAGATGCCGTATCTGCCAAACGTCCCGCTTTGTTTTCCTTTATAAGTGGCTCCCAAAGATTCGGCCGCATCCTCGATTACCGGAATGTCGTACTTCCCGCACAGAGTCAGGATCGGATTCATATCGGCGCTTTGTCCGTAAAGATTAACGAGGATAACGGCCTTCGGCAGCTTTCCTTCCCGGTCCGCTTCTTCAAGCGCTCTCCGGAGAGCTCCCGCGGACATGTTCCAAGTATCCGGATCGGAATCGATGAATACGGGAATCCCGCCCTCGTACAGAATCGGATTCGCACTGGCCACGAATGTCAGGGAAGAGCAAAAAATCCGGTCACCCGGGCAGATTCCCACAAGCTTGAGCGCCAGATGAATAGCCGAGGTGCCGGAACTTAATGCGGCGGCCCCGGCAGCTCCCGTATACGCGGCCAGTTCTTCTTCAAAAGCATTGACATTCGGACCGAGAGGAGCGATCCAGTTCGTCTCGAACGCTTCCCGGACATACTGCTGTTCGTATTCTCCCATATGGGGGGGAGATAAATAAATTTTCGGGTTCAAAGGGATAGCCACTCTTTTCACTCCTTCTCTCTCTTAATAGGCCTCGCGGGTACGCCTACAGCCGTGCAGCCGCCCGGCAGAGAACGGGTAACCACGGCTCCTGCCCCGATTACCGTATCGGAGCCGATTCGCAGCCCCGGCAGGATAACCGAGCCTGCGCCTACATCTCCCGCATGGCCGATCTGCACGTGGCCCGACACTCTCGCTCCGGGTAATAGGCTGCCGTAATCGCCGATGGCGGAATCATGACCGACCGTCGCGCCGTAATTAATCAGGACATGGCGTCCGAGACGGACATCGGTCGAAACCACGGTATGAGCCGCGACTATGCACCCTTCCGAAATCTGGGCACTCTCGGAGATAACGGCGGTGGGATGATAAAGCGAGGCGTACCGGACCAGCGGGAACGCCTCTTCGATTTTTCCGGCAACGATCGTCTTAGTCCGCGAACTGCCGATCGCGAAGATCAGCCTGGTTTCTTCCCAATCGGTCTGGGCCAGGGCCGTGTAAGGATGGAGAACCGGAAAACCGCTCACCATCCTTCCCTGTATCTGCTCACTCTCATCCAGAAAACCGAGTATGTCCCAGGAAGAGGAGAGGTGGTTGATATCCCTGACCAGCTGCACGGTTTCGCGCCCCTGTCCGCCGGCTCCGTAAATCCATAACTTCAAGGACCGGAAAGGTTTCATTTCTCGACGGCCCCGTTCGATGCATACCCTTGGAACTCCGGCATCGTTACGTGTCCCGTCCTGCTTACACCCTCGGTTTTGATCACCTTGATCACGGTCATCCATAAAATTTTCATGTCCAGCCGGAAAGACTGATGATCCACATACCAGACATCGAGCTCGAATTTCTGCTCCCAGCTTAAATCATTGCGTCCGTTCACCTGGGCCCAGCCTGTGATACCGGGTCTGACATCGTGCCGGCGCGCCTGCTCGCTCGTATAACGGTTCATATAATCCATGAGCAGAGGCCTGGGTCCGACGAGACTCAATTCGCCGCGCAGCACGTTTAACAGCTGCGGCAGTTCATCGAGACTCAATTTGCGGAGCAGCATCCCGAAGCGGGTCAGCCTTACCTCATCGGGAAGCAGGCGCCCGGTTTCGTCGCGCTGGCTGGTCATCGTCCGGAATTTGAAAATAGCAAAAGGTTTTCCGTGCAGTCCGGGCCGTGTCTGCTTAAACAACACCGGCGATCCCAATTTTATCCGGATCAGTACGGCGACTAGAAAAATAACGGGAAGCAATATAGTTAGACCGATTAGGGCGATAAGAAAATCAAATGTGCGTTTCATGGGAGAACCGACTCCTTATGCCAATTGACTAACTGGAACGGCAACCGTATCCACGCGGCTCAATTCATGCAAATTCCCGTAATTGTAAAGTTTTCCTGCCGATTGTGGCACATGCGAAGACTCCACGCAGTTTTTGGTATCCAGAATAACGGGAGATTTCATCCGGGAAAGCAGACTCAGATCCAGCGATTTGAATTCGTTGTGATCCGCCAGAATCAGCAGGCATTCCGCATCGGCCACAGCCTCTTCCGCCGTGAACATCGGGAACGGGGCAAGCTCTGCCAGCACGTGCGGGTCGTGGACACGGACATCAAATCCGTTCTCGACGAGCATATGCACCACTTCCAATGCCGGTGATTCCCGGATGTCGTCCACATTGCCTTTATAGGTAATCCCGAATACGGCCACTCGTTTTCCGGCATGGGAAGGCGTGATTTTGCCGGTCTGCTCGACGACAAAGGCGGGCATGGAATTGTTAATGACGCGCGAAGCCGTCATAAGCGGAGTCAGCTCAGGCGCTTTTTCGATGATAAAATAAGGGTCGACCGCAATGCAGTGGCCGCCTACGCCGGGCCCCGGCGTATGAAGGTTAACGCGCGGGTGTTTGTTTGCGAGCCCGATCACTTCCAGCGCATCGACCCCGATAGAAGCGGACACCTTCGCCAATTCGTTGGCGAGGGCGATATTCACATCGCGGAAGGTGTTCTCCATCAGCTTTGCCATTTCGGCGGACGTGGCGGAGGTCAAAATGATTTCGCCTTTAACGAAAGCACGGTAGACTTCGGCGGCTTTCTCGGCGGACTGAGGATTGTATCCTCCCACGATCCGGTTATTTTCCACCAGCTCCTGGAAGATACGTCCGGGCAATACCCTCTCCGGGCAGTGTGCCAAGTAAATTTCCTCGCCCACACGCCATCCCGCTTTCGTCAGTACGGGAGCGACAACATCGTCGATCGTTCTCGGAGGAATCGTTGACTCTACAATGACGGTATTGCCTTTGCGGAGATAAGGCAGCACCGCTTCCGTCGCCGATACGACGTAATCGACGTTGGCCGTATGATCCGCGTTGACAGGAGTAGGCACCGCGATAATGTATGTATCCGCAGGCTCCGGGTGACGCTGTGCTTTGAAGGCGTAGTTGGAACGGACATCTTGAAAAATATCTTCCAGCCCGTTCTCTTCAATATGAACTTCGCCCGCGTTCAGGGCCGATACGACTCTTTCGCTAACGTCGACACCGATAACCTCGAAGCCGGCTCTGGCGAATACAAGCGATGTCGGGAAACCGATATATCCCAATCCGATTACACAAATCTTTTTAGTCATAAGTATGTTCCTCCTCATAATCCTATATGTTACATTTTGTATCTAATGCTGCAAAAAAATTTAAATCGCCACGTTCTTCAGCTCGGTCTGATACCGGTCCGCAAGGGACTCTCTCGAAAAGTTCTCCGTCACATACCGGTATCCGCTCTTCCCCAGACTCTCGGCCAGTTCCCGGTTATTCATCAGCAGGCGGATCTTTTCTTTAAAATCTTCCGGATCCTCCGGGTCAACGTAGTAGCCGGACCCGCTTTCTTCCACAAGCGCTCTTGCCACTCCGTCGATTCCGATGAAAATCGGTTTTGCACAGGACATGTAATCGAAAACTTTATTGGGATAAACCGTTTTAAAAGTATCCACCTTTTTCAAAACAGCCGTACACACATCCGACGCTCTGCAAAAATCGGGCACAGCCGACTTCGGCTGCGGAGGAACAAACAATACATTTTTGATACCATTCGTATCAACATAGGCCTGAAGAGACTTCTTTTCCATCCCGTCCCCGACCAGCATAAACAAAAGATCCGGAATGTCCCGGCAAGCTTCCGCAACCTTAAGGATGGACATTAAGTGGTTGGCAACTCCGTGAGCGCCCAGATAAGTAACGACAAATTTGTTTTGAAGCCCGTACTTTTCACGCACCCAGTTCTCCTTAGGGCCCGGCTGGAAAATATCCAGATCCGCGCCGTTGGGAACAAAGATGATTTTGTTCGTGCTGATTCCTTTTTCCTCAATCAACTTGTGGCGGAAAGCCGGAGTCAGCACGTTTATTTTCGAAGCAAACCGGTAAGAAAGCTTTTCAACCAGATAAGCGGCTTTGATCAGCAGGGAGTTTTTGAGCACACCCGTATCGATCGCCGATTCCGGCCATAGGTCCCTGACCTCGAAAACCATGGGCATTCTCTTCAGCCAGCTGACGATAATGCCGGTAATTCCGACAAATAACGGAGGAGAAGTGACGATCATCACGTCGTGTCTTTTAATATAAAACAAACAAACCAGGAGGGAGGAGAAGGTGAACGAGAAATACGCCCACAGCCGGCCGAGAAACGATTTGTTATAAGATTCCGAAACATAAGTCCGGTAAATTTCCGTCCGTTCCGAATACTGCTCCTTCACGACAAACTTTCCCCGGTACTTTTCCTCCTTCTGTCCCGTCGTGTAGTTCACATTTCCGGCAACCACCGTAATATCGTGCCCCATTTTGTTCCAGTGTTTAACAAACTGGTTGAAACGCGAACCGCCCGGGTCGTTATCTCCCAAAAAGTATTGATGAAGAATCAGTATTCTCATAGAGTCACCTTTTCTTGCGATAGAATAGCTCCGGTTCCGACCGGGTTAAGCCGCAAACACCGTTCTTGTATCCTCAGCAGGTTTTGCCCCGGATCGTAGGTGACTTGGCCCGCTGCCGGGGAAAGAACGGTCACCAGACGGACCGGCTTCCCGGACCGAAGGCTACGGACGATCTGATAAGCGGGCTCCTTTTCCCCGTAGTGCAGGGAGCGCCAGCCTCTGCGAGATTTTTCGTCTCCGTGGTAAATCCGGAACGTCCTGCTTTCCGTATCCAGCGTCTCAATAAAATAAGGACCTGACGGGGTTTCCAGCTTAATCAGGCCCTTCTCGTTGATGGCCTCCGCACCTCGGGCGGCGCTAAGCCAGGAAGCGGATATGGCCCTTTCGGTTCCATTAAAGTCCCCGGCAATTTCATCGATGACCGCTACGAACGCACCGGATTGAATGACCGCTCTGAGATGAACAAGCGGACCGTAGCCGTAATGTTCTCCCTCGAACAGCGTCACTCCGTCCGCAGCCGCTTCCACTCGTCTGGTATGGGATCTGGTCCAGTTATACCAGATAAAACGGGACCCCTTCTCCATCTGATCGTCCTCACCGATCATCACCGTATTGTGCGAAGCGGTGCCCATAAAATAAGCGCTCCATTCGGCATCCGTGTTGTAGGAATAGGTTCCGGCATCACAGATAACGTTCGTACCTTCGCGCCATATATCGAGATGAAGCATGTCGGCCTGCGCGGGACGATGCCGGTAGGTTCCGCAGCGGATCATGGCGCTTCCCCCATCCAGCCGGATGGAATAATACCCGCCTTCCGGATAAGCCTTCAGCGCCGCTCTTTGAAGGGCGTCCCGCGAAGCGCCCAAAGCCGTTTCACCGGCCAGCCAAACCAGACTCTCATCATGGGGGCCGTCAGGATAAAGTCTTTTCCCGGTGAGGGTAAAATAGAACGTACCCAGCTGCGGACGGTAATCCAGATATTCGCACTGGGATAAGGGATGAATAAGGGCGCCGTCGTTCATTCCGTAATTGGGCAGCCGGCCGGTTGCCTCGTCCTGGAACTGATACAGGAAATCGAAGGTTTTATATAACCGCTCCTTCAGCTTGCCCGAGAAGGATTCGCCGTTTAACTCGGCCAGCCGTAAGGCCCAGGTATAATCCTGAACGACAAGTCTGTGATAATTCATGGAGTGCTGAAGGTAGGAGCCGTCTTCGTAAATCTGCCACATTCCCTCCGCTTCCAGATGACGGAATCCTTTCTTCTTCCATTTCCCGCTCCGGTCAAAGAAAGGGAAAAGAAGCCCGACCGTGTACAGACCCGCCGCTTCGCTGATCGTATGATTGTTCTTCACCGACTTCAGGGCAAAATCAAAATGTTTATCGATGTGATCGGTATGGCTGTACATCTGTTTAAGAAGGCTGAACACCCTCTGGTCCGTGGAAGAAGAATGGCCGGCAAAAGCATACAAAGCGAAGATCCATGCCATAACGCGCAGCGACATCTCCTGGCAGCATTTATAGTTGACTCCCCGCTCCTCCGGGTTGTTTTTCAGCCAATCCTCAAACAAGTTCCAGAACGTTTCGGGATATAAAGAGGACCGGGTCAAGGCATACGCCCGGACCAGCGTATACGCGAACGAGAACCTGGACAGCTCCCATATATACTTGATATCGCCGAACGTCCCGCTGAGATCGGGAATTTTCGACCAGTGCAGATCTCGCGGAGACTCTTCATTGGTGATCGGATTCCAGTGCCAGTTCGGAGTGCCCTGGTGGACGTTCCATCTGCTGAAATACGTAAACGTTCCCTCGCAGATCCGGTCGGCCTGATTCAGGAGCTCCTGCTCCCGGATTCCCAACGTTTTTTGGAGAGCCGGCCGGAGACTGTTCACATGATCCGGGTGAAAGAAAAAAGGCCGCGCTTGCGCCCTCCACTCCCGGACGACTTGCCCGGATGAGGCGGCACGAGACGACCAGCGTTTCACAAATTCCTCTTCTGTCAAGGATACGGGCGGAAATTCTTTTTCCAGAAAGCCTGCCCTTTTCTTCAGCTCGTACTTGATCCGGAATAACGTCCAGCCCAGCCCCATGTTCTGCATCATCCGGAGTTGGTTACGCATATTCCGCCTGCTTCCGCTGCTGCCGCTCCTGCTCCTGCATCTGCTCCACAATGTCCAGGCAGGCTTCCGTCACTTCGTAAATCTCGCTTAAAGGTATCGGGGAGCCCGAACCGGTCAAAACGGCGTCCACAAATGTTTTCATTTCTTGTTTATGCCCTTTGTCCTGTGACCACAGCTTCAACTTGGTAAACCCGTTCCAGCCATATCCGCGGAGTTCCTTGAAGTTGTTCATCTCCAGGATCTTGCCTGCCGCGAAAACTTCAATGCGTTCTTTCGGAAACGATTTGTGACCATTCGCAAAATAATGAACGGTTCCGAGTGAACCGTCTTCAAAGCGCAAAGTTATGGTCGCTTTGTCTTCTATGATTTTAACGCCCGGCTGCCTTCCGACCGTATGGGAAGTTACTTCCGTTATGGGGTGCCCTACCAGAAATCTCAGCGTATCGACAAAATGACACGCTTCTCCGATGATGCGGCCGCCGCCGACTTCCGGGTCCTGGGTCCAATGTTCGGCGGGAATATCGCCTGCGTTGACGGTCATAATTAGCGTTTTCGGCTCCTTAACCGTATCCAGGAGCTGTTTCATTTTAACGGTAAAAGGAGAGAATCGCCGGTTGAAACCGACCATAAGGATCTGCTTGGGCTGCAGGCGCAAGTTTTGGATATCCTGCAGTTCGTTCCGGTTCAAGCAGAGCGGCTTTTCAACAAACACGTGTTTACCGGCTTTGATCGCTTCTTCAACGTAACGCGCATGCGAGTTGTGCCGCGTCGTCACGAATATGGTGTTGATGGCGGGATCGGCCAGCATGGCATTCGTGTCTGTCGTCGTCTGGACGAATCCGTGTCTCCGGCCCACATGAAGGCCGTTCACTCCCCCGCTGCTGGCGATCGTGTGAAGAGAAGCCTTCGTTTGTTTTAAAGCCGGAAGCAGCACCTGATTCGTGTAATTCCCCGCTCCGATAATCCCGACGGAAGCTTCTCCGGTCCGGGCCTCTTCGGCAGGCGCCAGAGCGAGCTCGACCGTCTTCCGGTTCAGCAGAGCCTGAACGTTCTGCTTCTGATCATAGTGCAGAATGATGCCCAGCGAAGATTTCCCCTGGCCCAGAACCTCATAGGCTTCGACCGCCTGCCCGATCGGAAAACGGTGAGTAATGAGCGACTTCAGATCAAGCTTGCCGTCGGCCAGCATATCCAGAATGGCTTCGAAGTTCCGCTGTTCGGTCCAGCGGACGAAACCGACCGGGTAATCCTGCCCCTTCTCTTCGTACTCCGCATCATAGCGCCCGGGACCGTAAGAGCATGACACTTGGAAGCTCAACTCTTTCTCGTAAAAATCCGCCCGCGAAAGCTCCAGTCCCGTTACGCCGATAAGTACGATACGGCCGCGTTTGCGGCACATATGCGCGGCTTGATGGACAGGCTCGCTGCTTTTGGTGGAGGCGGTTATGAGAACGCCGTCCACTCCGCGGCCTTTGGAGAACGTTCTCGCCGCCGCAAGCGGGTCCTCCCCTTTGGACAGATCCACGATTTCCGCTCCCAGCGACTTCGCAATCTGCAGCTTTCCGGGGTCGAAATCGGCGCCCAGCACCCGGCACCCGTGTGCCCGGAGCAGTTGAACGGTGATCAGACCGATCAAGCCGAGTCCGGTTACGACGAACGTTTCCCCGAGTGTCGGATTGGCCAGCCGGATTCCCTGCAGTCCGATAGAAGCGATAACGGTAAAGGCGGCTTCTTCATCGTCCACTCCGTCAGGAATCTTCGCGCATAAATGCTTGGGGACATGAACGATTTCCGCATGAGGACCGTTGGAGATGACACGGTCACCGACGGCGAAGCCTTCGACTCCCCGTCCTACCTCCAGCACGGTTCCCACGTTGCTGTATCCGAGAGCCAGCGGCTGGTCCAGCTTCGTCCTCACGGCCTCCAGTGTAGGAGCAAGACCATCGGTCTTGATCTTATCCATCACTTGCTTGACCTTATCCGGCTGCTGTTTCGCCTTCTCCAGCAAGTTCGCCTTGCCGAACTCGACAAGCATTCTTTCCGTACCTGCGGAAACGACACTCATTCTCGTTTGAATCAACAAATGCCCTGACCGGACTTGGGGACAAGGAATATCGGCGATCTCCGTCGCCCCGGTTTTTAAATTTTGCAGGATCTGATTCATAATGGTAGGCCATTTGTCTCCACACAAACGGCTGCATTCACCTCGTCTTTTTTTATTGGGCCTGAACTTGAATCCGGGAGGATTTTAGCGATTCGAACACTTTTATATACTGTCTTGCCGCGGTATCCCAGGAAAAATCCCGGGCCCGATCCAACGACAATTTGGAGTAATGCTCCAATTTGTCTTTATCCGAGAGCAGTTCATACACCTGCAGAGCCGTCTTCTCGATATCTTCGATATCGGTCAGCAGAACTCCGTGCCCGTTTATAATCTCGGGCATAACGCTCGCGTCGTTGACCAGTACGGGCACCCCGCACGTCATGGCTTCCACGATGGGCAGTCCAAACGATTCCAGAGAGGAGAGCGTGATAAAAACACTGGCCTGGTGATAATAACGCGGCAGTTCTTCGTTCGGGACAAACCCTTCGAAAACAATGTGGTCCTCCATGTTTCGTTCCCGGATTATGTTCTCCAGCCTTCTCGCTTCTTCGTGATCCTTGTTGCCGACGATTCTTAACTTGTTCCGTATGTGGCGGGTTTCTTTCAGGTGCATGTACAGCTGAACCAGTTTATCGATGTTCTTGTGTTTGGCAAAGCTCGATACACAGAGAATGTCGCCATCCGCTGCCGGGAAGCCGCCGGTTCCGAAAGAATGGTGGACTCCTTCATAAATAATGCTGATTTTGGACTCGCACGCCTCCAGCTTATCCGAGAACGAAACGATATTCCGGGACGTTTCCTCGGAGACCGCTATAACCCGGTCGGCCGCGATGATCGAACGGGGGGTAAGATTTCCGAA
Source organism: Paenibacillus sp. JT31N7 (assembly GCF_059692095.1). Taxonomy (NCBI): domain Bacteria; kingdom Bacillati; phylum Bacillota; class Bacilli; order Caryophanales; family Paenibacillaceae; genus Paenibacillus; species Paenibacillus sp. JT31N7. The sequence goes on along the minus strand of NZ_JCAUAT010000009.1, from coordinate 68,584 downwards.
ATAAATTTGCTTGATACGGCCCAGCACATTCGCCGGACGCTGTCCCTGTTCTTTTTGAAAATATTTAATGTTCTGAATAACGAGCACGGTTTTGGTGAAATTCACCAGCGGCAGCGTGTCCGCCGGGCCCACCAGCACGTCGATATCCAGCGCCTTCAGCCTGAACGGGAGGTAGACACTCTCGTACAAAATGCGGAAATGGGGTTTGCTCGTGATCTCATGAGCTTCCGCAAACAGGACGTGTTCCTCTATTTCTTCGAAAATGGAGCGGTTCCGTTTGTTGACGAGAAGCACGTACGTATTGATCTTGTCGTTTGCAATCAAATGCCGGACCAGGTTTTTGATAAACACTTCTCCGCCGCCGTTTCGATTGGGAAGCACGGAAAGCGTGTTGATTGCGATTCTCATCCCTATCATCCTTTTTTGCCAGTTATCCGATGCGTTGTTCTTTTTCTAGTTTTCTGCGATTAAGATTGAATTTGTTGAACTCGCTGATCAACTTTTCTTTCTCGTTCTCCCAGTTATGTTCCGCAACAAATCTTCCCAGATTGCTCTGGTAGACGGGAAGATTTTCTGCTATTTGTTCGATGGATTCAGCAATTTTTATAGGTATCGCAGTTGTCTGTTCTGCATCTACGGCAACTACCGCACCGAGTTTATACCGTTCAATATAATGTTTAAGCGGGGGCTGATCGGTAGCAATAACGGCGAGCCCCGCTTGAGTGTATTCATACAGCTTGTTCGGCGCACAGTAAATATTGTTCAGTCCTTTATAGGGATAACTGATAATCCCTAAATCAAAGGAGGGCAGCATAGTCTGCAATTTGTCTCTGGTTACTTTACCCAGGATATGAACAGATTCTTGCAAGCCTTCTGTCAGTACCAATTCCTTTATCCGGGGCAAATCCGTACCTCCCCCAATAAGAAACAGTTTGTATCGGGACGGTAGATGCTTAAAAGCAAGCAAAAATTTTAACAAACCTCTCTCCAGACTCATATCCCCTTGATAGACCAGTTTAAAATCGGATTCGGTAGGGTTCGGTTCAAGTTCCTTGTCCGCAAAATCTTCCTTGGCTGCCGTTTGCTCTTTCTTAATAACCTGTTTTGCGGCAGGTGGAATATTTCGCACAACAAGCGGGGAAGTCGTTAATTTGTAAAATTCTTTCATTATACGGGCCCTTTCCTCGTTAGCTGCAATGATTTTATCCGCTCTATGTACGACCCATTTTTCTAAATAAAAAAAGAAGCGCTGCCGCTTCCCCAGCTCTTCTCCTTGATCCGGTATGATAAGCTCATGAGCGTCATACACGTATACACTCCCTGTCAGTTTTGAAGCAATCCAACCTGGAAATGCCATAAAATAGTCGTGTGCATAAATCACCCCAGGTTTACTTCTTATCGAAGTAATAATGAACCAGAGACTGAATAGAACAACATGCAATTTTTTAAAACCGGACGGACGATTCCATAATTTTGTTCTAAATAAAGAGTTATGGTAAGGATGATTCGATTGGATAGAACAGACCGTGACCTCAAAATTGTGTCCTATGGCTTCGGCCGCTCTCTGGACTCTTCCGTCATAATCAATTTCATTAAATACAGGCATTAGCACTTTAGCCGACATAATGCCCTCCTCTGCCGGATGGATCGAATTTGTCCCCATCCGCCGTCTTCATATTTAAAATACAGACCGTTACAGCCGGTAAAAGCCATGTAATTCCCATTCCCGCCACTGAGCTGGATTCGATACATGAAACCGTAAATACCAGAAGAGAGAAGAACAACGGATACATATAATGAGCATTGGGAGCCTTATTCAGCAGACTTTTTCCGATCCAGAATAAAGAAAAGACCATAAATAAAACATAACCGCTGAAAACAAATATTCCATAGTTAGCCAATATCTCTATCCACCAATTATGTACATTCACTATCCTCCCCACATTCGTTCCGAACTGGTCCAGGTAATATTCGATATTTCCGGCTCCGACACCAAAAATATTGTTTTTGGCTATATTCCATGCGTCGGCAGTCAATACTCTTCTTACTTCTACCGAACCGTCGTCGCCTTTTAAAGAGACGATTTGCTGCCAAAAGTCCGTTAACTGCTTTAGAAAAGCTAAACAGAATAAAAGGACACCGGCTATTATGGACAAAACTATTTTTATTTTCCGGTAGAAAACGAGATAGCCCATATAAAGAAAAATCATGCCGATCAGCAGAATATAGATCATTCTGGCTTGAGCCAAGTAGATGAAATAAACCGAGCTTAGCATAATCAGCCAACTAAAAGCTTTCATGCCTAGGTTTTTGTCACTGATACTAAAAAATAAAACAGGTAAACTGACAATCAGGAAAAACGCAAAATCATTCGGATTATAAAAAGCCGCCGTAGCGACTTCATCCATTTGATATTGAAGTGCTCCCGATTTGGGAAGATGATTACCGGTAAGTACTTCCCACCAGCCGATACCAACCATCAGAACAAGGCTGAATAACCAGGCGTTATAAACCGTAATCAGTTTCTTGAACGTTTGGACGTGTAAGCTGAAAAGAATGACAAGCCCGACACCGTAAACTAAGTTTTTTACATATTTCATCGTATTTTCTGTTTTAACGATCCACTCCATCTGAATAACCGCATAAAGCAGCCAACCGATGAAAAAAATCAGGCATAATTTTGCCGCTGTATGAATCCGGGGCTGGTTTTTTGAAGTTACTAGGCGCAAAGCGATGTAATAGCCATAAATAAGAAGAGTGATGAGCCAAGTCCCGTAGAGCGAAAATAAAGCTAAACATACGATCGCATAAATCATAGCCGTATCTATCTTGTTTATCTTTAGCAAAAACACCCCGCCGGTAAAACCGAGGGCTGCTAGCGTCGTCTGTAAAGGAAAATAACTTGCCGCAAAGGATGTGAACGTAAACGCCACTGCAAGCAGGATCCAATATACAGCCCTGGGCCATCCGTTTATACTCATATCCTCACCTGTTTTCATAGGTATGTTTCAGGCTTAAAGAATAATCCCGGTGTTTCTTATTCGTGTCGATTAAACTTGTGTAAATCCCCTGCATTTGTTCCTTATATCTGTCTGCCGAAAAACGCTTCTCTATCGTCTGTCTGATTATACCGGAATCGTAATTTTGATAGCTTTCAGACATTCTCAGCATTCCTTCGCAAAGAGCTTCCACAGAGTCATTCTCTACCAACAACCCCACGCTCTCGTCCACAAAATCTTCCGGCCCGCCCGATCGGGTGGCTACGACAGGCAATCCGCAGCTCATAGCTTCGATCAAAACTACACCAAACGTTTCAATTCGGCTGCTGGAAACAAAGAAATCGGCCTCCCAGTAAAATTCTTGAAGCTTGTCGTTGGCTACACTGCCCGGAAAATCTACCTGCTGCGTTATTCCGTGCTCATCCCTCATCGCCAGAAGTTTGTCCTTGTTGGGGCCTTCCCCGATAATTTTGCAATGAAAAGGAACTCCCTTCTCTTTAAGCTGAGCGAGAGCTTTTATCAAAATCTCATATCCTTTTTTATCGTTTAGTTCAAAGCTGCCGATCGTAAGTATATTCAGAACTTGCTTCGGCTGGTTCGCTTCATGTGGTTGGCTATCCCGTAAACCGAACTTCGCCGTGTTAACTATATTGTGCTTAATATCTATAGGCCGAGATACATACTTCAGCATGGTGTCCCGCAATGAACGGCTCACGGCAAATACCCTATCCGCTTCTTGCAAAGCCATTCTGATTTTTCTGCCGAAATAGAACGTCTTCACCCGATGCTCAAAAAAAGTGGCGTGCTCTGTAATGCAGAAAGGAATAGTGAGTTTACGAACGGTATCTGCGACGATCCAACTGTAATAACTTGAAAAATGCACATGAATTAAATCCGGCTGTTCCTCATGGATCAGTTGCTGAAATACTTTCTTAACAAGCAAGTTATAGAGGAATAAGCGCACTCTTGGCAGATTTGATTTTTTGATCTTCAGAAGAATCATTCTGTACCCGTCTTCCTGAATGATCTCATAAACGTTTCGATTTTTTTCGTTAATATCAACCTTGATAACCGACAGCTCACAAACTCCTTTAATGGCTTCCACTCGGCTTTTAATAAATGAATAATACGTCGGCTTTTCTCGAGAAGGATAGTCGGATAAGACAAAAATTTTCACAAGTCAGGCTCCTTCTTTAATTCTTGAATTCCCTAATTTGCCCTTGAGTTTATGCAGCAAACCCGGATTGTAAGCAAGGATCGCCACTGCATAGATGATTATACCCGTTACTATTTGTATGGCCAGTGCAATTCCGGCGGATAGATAATTGGTCGTTATTAAGCTGGAGACATACACACCTATCCCCATGATGATACTTGCATAAAAAGGATCCCTTAAACTGCGCAGCAGCTCAATGAAGCAAGGTCCTAGCAAGGTCTTGAGCATAACGAGATAATTGGTTATAAAATAAAACAATTTCAAGCTTAGAAAAGCGACGGCGACTCCAATAATTCCTCCTGCGTACGCCCCAACTATGATAACCGGAATTTGCAAAACGGTTTTGAATGAATTATAAACAAACCCGCGGCCTACCTTTCCCGTTGCCATAACCAAGGAGCCTACCGGGTTAGCGATAGACCTCAGTATCCCTACGCCGCATAAAATTTGCGTGATCAAGATGCTCGGGCCCCATTGCGCCCCGAACATGATGGGAATGAACAAGGGTGCGGTTACGATCAGCCCGAAATATAACGGCAGGTTGACAAGACTCAACGTTCTTATGACTTTCATATATCCCTTCTTCATTTGCTCCCGGTTATCTTGAATCTTGGAGAATACAGGAAAGGCAACCCTGTTTACGATAGGATTTATCCGGATCAAGGGAATAATAATTAAGTTAAAGGCGATCGAATAATAGCCTAGGGCCTCTGCTCCCAGAAACCGGCCGATAATAATTTTGTCCAGGTTGTTATTGAAATAAGTTACGGTACGATCACCCATTTGAAACATCCCAAAGGACAGATATCCTTTTAAATCGGATTTGCGAAAATGCATTTGAGGCTTCCATTTTCTCCAGCCCAGAATGATTAAAAGAAGCGAATTCATAGCTGAAGTACTTAATTGACCTAAAACCAAGGCATAAACACCCATACCGTAATAAGCCGCACCAATACTGATTATAGTTCCGGCAAGCATGGATAAAATCGATAGTTGTGAAATCACTTTAAACCGGAGTTCTTTTTGCAATAACACCTGAAACTGCTGACCGCACGCGATAATGGGAAATAAAAAAGAGGACCAAACCAGCAAATCCGCCAGCTCAGGACTCTTATAAAAAAATGCGATAGGTTCTTTAGTCAGCCAGACAACAAGTCCTGCCGTAAATCCGGTTGCTATGTTCAACCAATATAGACTGGACAGCTCATCTCGTTTTGTTTCTTTCCTTTGAATGATGGCACTTGAAATGCCCATATCCGTAAAAGATTGAGCAAATCCGACAATGACCATGATCATTCCCATCAAGCCAAATGCTTTTGCGTCCAGAAATCTGGATATAACCGCTATTTGAGCCATTTGGAGCAAGACGACGGTTAAAGTCGATATAGCTGTCCATTTCCCTCCGTTTAATGCTTGTTGTCTTAAAGACATGGTTTGCACCTGATTTCTAAACAAAATTAAACCAAGGTCAGCTCTTTTGCTTCCTGATTTGATGGACGGTTATAGGTAGGCACAATGAGCTGAAGAACAGAACGAATATCGTCCACAGAGTCTCCGAGCAGTTTTTCCAATTTCTTGACTTCGAATTGAATATGCTCCCGATTTAAATTAGCCGGACGTCCAATAAATATCCGATTATGCAGCGTCGAGGTAAGCCCTTCTTCACTAGTTAAGAGTTCTTCGTACAATTTTTCCCCCGGACGCATACCTGTATATTGAATCGCAATATCTTCGTTGGGAACGAACCCGGATAATCGGATTAAATCTTTGGCCAAATTCAAAATTTTTACGGGCTCTCCCATATCGAGAATAAAAACCTCTCCACCTTGGGCGATCGCCCCTGCTTGAATGACAAGCTGGACCGCTTCGGGAATGGTCATAAAGTAACGGATCATTTCGGGATGAGTAACCGTTACGGGTCCGCCATGTGCGATTTGTTGTTTAAACTGGGGGATCACACTCCCCCTGCTTCCCAGAACATTTCCGAAACGCACAGCGGCAAATATGGTTTGGCTCGTCGTATTCAGGCTCTGAATATACATTTCCGCAATCCGTTTTGTTGTTCCCATAACGCTGGTCGGATTTACAGCCTTATCCGTTGAAATTAAGACAAATCGCTCGGCTCCGAATTTATCCGCACAATCAGCGACGTTCCGGGTTCCCAATACGTTATTCTTGATCGCTTCCGTCGGGTTCTTCTCCATAAGAGGTACGTGTTTATGAGCGGCGGCATGAAAAACGACTTGAGGTGAAAACTCTTTAAATATGCCTTCTAGTCTTTTTTGATCCTGAATATCTGCAATAATCGTTCCCAATTTAATTTTAGGAAACAGCCGGTTCAGTTCCATTTCGATCGCGTAAATGCTGTTTTCTCCATGTCCGAGCAATAAAAGTTTAGCCGGATTGAAGCTGGCAATCTGTCTGCATAGCTCAGAACCGATTGACCCCCCCGCACCGGTTACCAATACATTCTTATCGGATAAATAATCCGCAATACCGTGCAAATCAACCTTAACCGGGTCTCTTCCCAGCAAATCCTCCACATCTACGTCCCGAATCTCTTGAATACTGACTTTCCCATGAATTAAGTCACTCAGCTTAGGGATAATTTTTAATTTAGCTTTGGTTTTTTTACAAATATCAATAATTTCTGTAATTTGTTTTTTGGTCGCAGATGGAATCGCAATAACAATATCACTGATATCGTGGGCTTCCGTTACATCCATAATAGCCTCCCTGTTTCCAAGCACAGGCAGCCCGTATATTTGGTGTTTATGCTTTAATAAATCATCGTCAATAAAAGCAATCGGATACATCTGAGACGCGGGATTATGTTTAAGCTCTCTGGCGATGATTGTTCCGCAGTCACCCGCCCCGATAATCAACGCTTTATGCTGTCCCTGCTTCTGTTTATAGTAGTTATCTCTGAACAGGCGCCACGCGAAACGCGATCCTCCCATCAAGAAAAGCATGGATTGGAAAGTACCGAGAAATATAGAAATGGGGACACCTATACCCGAAACATAATAGGAAACGATATAAGCCAGAGAACTGCTGACGACCACCGCTCTGAAGATGGATAACATTTCACCCACACTTGCATACTGCCAAATCCGGTTATACAGCTTGAAGAAGGACATGCTGATTACACTAAAAAAGACCGTCACGGTCATATAAATGATCATTTGGTTTATGTAAATAACAGGCAAGCTGCCATCAAACCGAAGCATATACGCCACGTATACACTACCAAGCGCTATCAGAAAATCCATACTCAGCAAAGAAATAAATCTTTTACGATAGCTCAAAATTTTCCACTCCCCTGCAACTGTTTTTACATATGAGGCTAGACATTTTGCGGTTTGGCCTCTCTTTGCAGAATTTCTTCCAAAGCGTTTAGAAGCGGAGTTCGCAGCTCATTGTTACGTAAAGCAAAATCCAAGGTCGTTAAAATGTATCCCAGTTTCTCGCCCACATCATATCGAATTCCTTCAAAATGGTAAGCATATACTTGCTGAAACTTATTCAATGCTTGAATGGCATCGGTTAATTGAACTTCCCCGTTTGCCCCCTGTTCCTGATTCTCCAGTAAATCAAAAATTTCCGGGGTTAGGATATAACGCCCCATAATGGCGAAATTGGAAGGGGCCTGTTCTTTTGTCGGCTTTTCTATAAGCTGATTCACCTCTAGCAAGCGTCCCTCGGTTTCTTTGGAACCTATGACGCCATACCGATGAATATCTTCAGACGGTACAGGCTGCACGCCGATTATAGAGCGTCCCGTTCGTTCGAATTGGCCGATCAATTGCTTAAGACAAGGAACCTCCCCTTCTACGATGTCGTCGCCCAGCAGCACGGCAAAAGGCTCATTCCCGATAAATTTTCTTGCACACCATACGGCATGGCCAAGACCTTTGGGGAATTTTTGACGAATATAATGAATTTCCACTTTAGCTGACAGCTGAACTTCTTTTAAAAGTTCAAATTTACCTTTCTCCATTAAATTTTGCTCCAAGTCAAAAGCGTTATCGAAGTGGTCTTCGATTGAACGTTTGTTTTTTCCCGTCACAATTAAAATATCTTCAATACCCGATTTAACGGCCTCTTCTACGATGTATTGAATGGTAGGCTTATCGACAATAGGAAGCATTTCTTTGGGCATAGCTTTCGTAGCCGGTAAAAAACGGGTCCCTAACCCGGCTGCGGGTATGATGGCTTTTCTGACTTTATGCATGACGGTTCCTCCTCGAACTCCCAGTTCAAATCTCTTTTTTTTTAAAAACATAAAAACACGAGGTCTATTGTCTATTTCGAAACAACATAGCTCGTATTTTTATGCAAAATAAGTAAGAAAGCAGGGCATTTAACCCCCCCTCACATCACACCTTTGACAATAAATGTCTAAGGCGACTAGCGCCCACGGCATGATCGAGTGCCTACGGTGATAAAGGTGCGGTAGGCATGACCTTGTTTCGGAAGAACTCTTACTTACTTTCGCCGTAATAGGAATAGTAAGAAGAACTATGTTTAGTATTCGCTTTATTATTGATCACTACGCCGAGTGGTTTGACTCCTACATGTTCCAAACTATCGACCGCTCTCTTGGCTACTTCCCTTTTTACCTTTCCATGATTCAGGACCAGGATGACGCCCTCGCATTTGGTTGCCAATATTTGAGCGTCGGTTACAGCCAGGATAGGAGGAGAATCAATTAATACGATGTCGTACTCCGCTTTTGCCTGTTCTATAAACTGCGTCATGCGTTTGGAACCTAACATTTCAGCCGGATTAGGAGTGGCGGGCCCTGAAGGAATCAAATACAGATTGGGCAGATGAGATGGAATGGCGACTTCACGAATCGGGACTTCACCCAAGAGTAAATTGGTAAGACCGCTGCGATTGGAAATCCCGAATAACTTGTGCATCGTGGGTTTACGTAAATCAGCATCAATCAACAACACTTTTTTCTCTTCCTGAGCGTAAGTTATGGCTAAATTGGAAACCGTGGTAGATTTACCTTCTGCAGGCTGAGCCGAAGTTACCAGAAGGGTTGTAATCTCTCTATCAATGGAAGAATATTGTATATTAGTCCGTAATACCCGATAAGCTTCGGAAATTTGAGATTTGGGATTGATATCCGCAATCATTACCTTGCTATTATTGGTTGACGCCAGCATAAGCCGTTTCACCTGCCATTTTTTTATGAGGCTCCGAAGGAGCATTATTTTTGAGATCCGCTGTTTTAATTTTTGAGATCACTGCAAGAGTGGGGGCTCCCAAATATTTCTCGACATCTTTTTCCGTTTTAATCGTGTCGTCCAAATGCTCGATTAAGAAGACCAGACCTACGGAGAGCAGTAAAGCGACAATAAAAGCAGCCGCGACGTTAAGCTTAATATTTGGAGTGACGGGGCCGACGTTATCTGTGGCTTTGGCTTCGTTTAGTATCGTTACGTTGTCTACTTTCATAATTCCGGAAATTTCCGCTTTGAAAACATCCGATACGGCATTGGCCAACTTAGCCGCCGTTGCATAATCAGCAGCGGTCGCCGTTATGGTCATGACCTGCGTATCCGCTATGGAGGTAACTTTTGTCATACTGGCCAGCATATCCGCGGTTAGACCTCCACCCGTAAAACGGGATGCCACTTTTTCCATAATGGCTGGTGTCTTAATAATTTCCTTGTACGTATTTACAAGCATGATGTTAGTGTTAACCGCGTTATAATCAAGAATGTCATATCCTTGGTAACTGCTGGATTTGTTAACCACAAGCTTCGTACTTGCCGCGTATTGCTTACCGATAAAAAAATAACTGATGATTCCGGACATTAAGGTTACAACGAACACGGTAATTAGGATCAGCCAAATACGCTTGCGGAGAACTTGGATATATTGGTTTAAGCCCGATTCCATCTTTTTGCCTCCATATTCAAATTGTTACATTTTGTATCATAATGCGTACATTTTTTTAGCTTTTAGCAACCTCAAGACTTCCCGTACACGTCGTTATCAAACCATATTGGGATAAATCATGCAAAAATACGTTCACATCGTTAAGTCCTTGATCCATTGTGATTTCATACTCTTTAGTTAACTCCATGACAAGCTCCTCTAAGGTCTTAGGAGCATCAAGCAGGGACCAAATATACCCGCCGACTTCGTTTAGTTTGGTTATGCTTTGATGAAGAGTATGAACAATCAAGAAGTCCCCTTCCGTTACCCAAATCTCTGTGTCTGCATGCCGATGATACCTTTTTTCCATTAGAAGTTCTCCCGCTTATTTTGATGTGAGAAATATTTTCTTTATCGTACTCCTCAATATACGCCAGCGATATCGGTAAATTTGATAGACACCAACCGCCTTGTTTGATACCTCTCTATGAACATTTTCCGAAACACTTGGAATAATCATCTTTTTTAAAAGCAGCCCTATGTAGCTCCAGCGATCAATTGATTTCAATCTGAAAAGAAAAGTTTGGATATAATAACGAGCCCTTTTATTCTCAGTCGCCGCAGCCTTCATCTCCCCGTATTCCCAGCCCGCTGAACCTTTCCTTATAAATCTCTCATCCATACGGCAATTCTTAAAAAGAAATTTAGTTTCCGTACAAGCTAAGATCAATCTATTCCGGGTATGCTCCTCTTGCGCACGCCGGTAAATGTCATCCCAATCGAAAATTTGCGGTTGTATCTGAATTAATTGAAGAATATCAAGTGAATATCTGGGAGAAATCATGTAATGCTGAGCTCCATGCAAGCAAATCATGTAAAAAACGTCTTCCGGCGACAGCTGCCTCACATATGAAAAATCAGATAATGGCGAGCTCCTCAGCCAAAAGGATTGATGATCGATTTTGTAGAGTTCATTTCTTGCCAAAGCCCAGTGGACTTCGACATCTATCTGGATACGTTGAGCATTTGTTTTTTGTAAGACGATATGATGATCCGATCCATATGTTTCCTGGATGCTATACCCTGCACTTTCTACAAGTTCGATCGCTTTGTTTAAATGATCCGGTTCTACCAAAAGATCAATATCGGTGGTTCCCCGGGCACCTGTATGCCCAAAATAGGTTTCCGCAAAATGAACTCCTTTCAAGAGCATCACAGAAAGCCCCGTTTCTTCAAACAACCGGAGCAGCCGGTCTGTTTCTGTCTTGACCAGCAAGTTCTGGAACAGGGTCGCTTCCGCCTTGCGCTTCAGATGTTCCTGGAGAAAGAGGGGGAGCTCACCGAGTCTCCCTTTCTCTTTCAGCATGTGGTACACCTGAGCCGAGATGGAAAATAAGTCCAAGTCTTCCGCGATCTGCCCGTATTCTTCCTCAGTGAAGAAGAATGCACCGTGAACCACATACAGGTCGTTCATAAATCGGATGAGAGGCTGTGTCATTTACATGTCGGACTGCCTGTGTGACCGCCGTTATCGCATGGATGCGGCTTGGACGGCTTGGTCTCGAAAACGATCTGCTGATGTTTTAAAACAGTCGGTGCGATATACGCCTTCTTCACTAGCTTCACTCCTTGCGGATAATTATTTATGAAAGGGACTCTGCTACAGCGAGTATCCGTTTCACACCAAACAGATACAATTCGTATCTACAACATTAACTTTATGATACGATATGTATCTTGTCAAGCGAAAAATGACCCATTCCTACCCTTTAACTCGAATATTGAAAGGCCAGGGCCACAGGGCCCGCGATAGCGACACGTTACGAGCCGGAGCAGCCGGCACAATGACTTCGTCGCGTACGACGTACTCCGCGTTAGCCCGGTAGGCCGCGACCTGTTCCGGCCCCACCTTCCGGGCTGCGAGCGCGTACGCGTCCGCGAGGTGCCATTTCCTGACGACGACGTCATGGGCGTCGGAGGCCAGGAAATGGACCGCATTAGCGCGGCAGAGGCTCAGCGCGAATGCCTGCATCCGGCGGCCGTACTCCCCGGTGAGGGCTCCCGCCGTCACCTGGAGCAGCAGGCCGCCGTCCATCCACTCGCGCAGCAGCTCCGGCCGGCGCTGGATCTCGCTGCTTCGCTCGGGGTGCGCGAGGATCGGGACGATCCCGCGCACCCCGAGCTCGTGGAGCAGCTCGGCGAAGCCGCCCGGCACGCGGCCGCTCGGGAGCTCCAGCAGCAGATAGCGGGAGCCGCCGAGGGTGCAGAGCCGACCGTCCAGCAGGTCATCGAGAAGCCGGTCGTAGACGCGGATCTCGTGTCCGGGCAGGACGGTCAGGGCGATGCTCCGGCGGTCCAGCGCCTGCTGCAGGAGCTCTACGGCCTCCCGCACGGCCGGGGCTTCGTTGTCGTAGGCGCCGCCGTGATGAGGCGTCGCCACGACGCGGCTGATGCCCGCCGCCGCGGCGTGCTCCGCCATCGTCAGCGCGGCCTCCAGATCCGGGGCGCCGTCATCCAGCCCCGGAAGGATGTGGCAGTGCAGATCCGTATACATAGGGCCGCCTCCTTCATCCGGATTCCGGTCTGGACCGGGACAAGTTTTGCTTGCTTTTCATGAAATTTTCATGAAACTCCGCCTTCATTTTTTCATGAGTGGGCAGAAGTAACCCGGGCTTGGGACGATCGGATGATAGTTAGCGTATGCTTTCCATCTCAAATTATGATACAATCCCAAACATTACATAAGTGGTTAAACACCGAATATAATGTAAAAAGTTCTTTAAATTAAGGTAAAAACGGGATAAAAAAAGGGTTTATTAGGTGCTGCGGAGAAACATTTTATCGACAAATAGTTGCATTTTGTATCAAAAAATTTATAATTTCAGTATATCGACCTTTCAATGTAATCTCTGACGGGTAACCGTTGAGCCCTATTCAAGCGAGCGGTTGTTAGGTGATACCGGTTTAAACGATTGGCCGACGTGGTTATACTGGTTATTACTTTCTAGTGGAATGAGAGGAATTCTAAGATGAATAAACATGGGGATCGCATTGCTCAACTACGAGAAAAGCATGCTTTGACTCAGGAAGAGCTGGCCAACAAACTCGGCATATCACGCGCAGCATTATCGCATTACGAGACGAGCCGGCGCGAGCCGGATTTCGAAACGATGAACAAAATCGCGAACTTCTTCAAAGTGTCCGCCGACTTTCTGCTCGGAAGAACGACGAATCCGCATACCGTGCTCGACGAGGATGTAAGAGACTTCGTGAGCAGTCTGGAGCTTTCCGACGATAAGATCCTGGAGAAATTCGCATTATCCATTGACGGCCGTAAGCTGACTGCCGAAGAAGCCAAGCGTTTTATCGCTTTCGTGAGGGCGGAACGTTCGATGTCTGAGTAGGCGGCTCCGTTCCGTCTGCCGGACCTTTAGTCGGAAACGAGCTTAGAATAGCTGGATTCAAGTTCAGCTGGTCCACTAGTTTATGCAGATCAATAACAATTTCATCCGTCATTTTTATGGCACCCTCACCGATTTAGAGATGATATCATACCCAAACGTTTTGCTCATGAACTTAATTTATGATACAACTTGTATCTATGTCAAGCACATTTTGTATCCTTCACAAACCTTTCGACTCCTCCATCCCGGGTGTCGATTCTTTCTTTATCCGGGACCTTTTATGCAACCGCATACATTGCTGATTTATCTGCTTTCTAAGCCATTTCTGGCCCTTTTCGGAGTCTCCTTGAGTAATAAAAAGTAAACTCTCAGCCGCTGTTTCTTTTATCGATGCCGATGTATTTGAAGGTTACGGAAGGAGCCGAATGGTTAAACAAGTCGCGAAGGACGGAAATATTCTTCGTACGCTGATAATAATGGTAACCGAATGTCTTTCGCAGCGTATGAGTGCCGATGTCCTGCAATCCCACACGCTTGGCCGCTTCGTTTAAAATCCGGTAGACGCGGATGCGCTTGATCGGTTTGCCCGTTTTTTGCGAAGGAAACATATAGTCCTCGTCGTCCATATACTGGACATACTCACCGATGTACGCCTTCAGAGCGTCATCGATCCGGAACGATTTGCTCTTGCCGGTTTTTTCCTCCGTGATGCTGATTTCATTGCGGTCTTTCACATCTTTTACGCGGAGTCTCAAGATATCGTTGAGATGCAGTCCCGAATTAATGCCGATTGTAAAAAGAAGCCAGTCCCTCATGGAATGATTCTTCAGGACGTCCTGAAGCTCTGTAATCTTTTCGGGGTCACGAATAGGTTGGGCCACTTGCATGTAAGAAATCCCTCCATTAAATTAGTTAACCCATGGTATGATACATTTTGTATCAAGGGCATTATAGCATACCACATTTTGTATGCCTAGTCCTTTTGACGATCTTTTATCATTACTTAATCCTCATGTCCGCCTATGGGAATGAATCTTTATATCTAGGTCTAAAGGCTTCCTTTTGGTACGAATTGTATCATAATATCTAAAATAAATCTTCTTTTATTTTTTTGACGGCCTCGGAGTCGGGAATCCAGTAGTACAAGTTGGAGCCGACAAGCGGGTCTTCTTCGCGTCCGCTGCGCCCCGGAAGCTGGGTGTAACGGAAGTTGTCATGGCCGACCCCTTTGAAAAGCCAGGCCAGGCTGATCAGATCGGAATCCGAGAAATTCGTATCGAGAATATCCTTGCGCAAGGAAGGCAGAAGCGTCGCCAGCTGCGGGATTTTATCCGGCTTTAACAGTTCGATGGCAATGGAGCGAAGTACTTTGGACTGCTCTTCCTGCCGGCCGAATTCCCCCCCTTCCGCTCCGTAGCGTTCCCGTACGACTTTTAAGGCCGTGTCTCCGTCAATATGCTGCTGTCCCTGGGGAATCGTCGTTTTCTGCCATTTCAGATGCAGATCCTTCTCCAGCGTGAGATCCACGCCTCCGACTTTGTCGACAATCCGCTTGAACCCTTCGAAATTCGTTTTGGCATAATAGTTGATCGGCACGCCCAGGAAATCGCTTACCGTCTGCGTGGCCGTAAGCGTTCCCTGCTGATTGCCTCCCTTCGATTCCCCCACGATGTGCGCATGATTCAGCTTCGTCATGCCGACTCCCTTAACGGGCACACGCGTATCCCGAGGCAGGGACAGGATATTGACTTTGCGTTCGGTCGGTACGACATGAACCGCCATCATGACATCGCTGCGGGAAGGCTCTCCGCTGCGTGAATCGACACCGAGAATCAGGATGTTAAACGACTTCATGTCCGGTTTGGGCGGTTCCTGAACCGGTTCGGGTGCTGCCGCCTCGGCAGTTTGCGGCTGTGCCAGCACGGGGATATCCTGATTCTCGAAATGCCTGGACGGGTCCAGGCTCCAGTAAGCCCAGCCGCCGGCCGAAACCCCGATTACGAGAACACTGAGCGCAGCGATTTTCCATTTGGTTTTTTTCTTCAAGAAAGGACCTCCCTCACTCTCGTCATACGATACAAATTGTATCATCAAATGTTTTGGAAAACAACTGCCTGAAGTTCCGTTATTTGCTATAATATGGGACTTGCGATTCACGTCTTTTTCAGCCGCCTTTCTCTCTTTCCTCCCGTCTTCCGCCCTTGCTATCTTCTCCTCTCCGCCTAAACCGGCGTCCGGCCTCTTCCACCTTCCCCCCGGATACAAAAAAAGCCTGTATCCTCCTTCCGGAGAACACAGGCTTTTAGCTGCCGCCAAGCGGTTCGCGTTCAGCCTTTAATGGAGCCGGCAAGCAGGCCGCGGACAAAATATTTGCCGAGCAAAATGTAGACGAGCAAAGTCGGAAGGGCCGCCAGAATGGCTCCGGCCATTTGCACGTTCCACTGCACGATCTGGCTTCCCGACAAATTTTGCAAAGCGACCATGACGGGCTGCTGCTTCTGGGAGGTCAGTGTCACCGCGAACAGGAACTCATTCCAGATATTCGTGAACTGCCAGATACCGACAACCACGAAGCCGGTAATGGACAGCGGCATAATGATGTGGCGGTAAGCCCCGAAGAAGCCGGTGCCGTCGATCTTCGCCGCTTCCATGATTTCACCCGGCACGCCCGCGTAGAAATTGCGGAAGATCAGGGTGCAGATGGGCAAACCGTACACAACATGGACAAGAATAAGGCCGGGAATCGAATTATACAGGTGAATCGTCTGTAAAAACTGGATGAGCGGAATGAGAATGCTCTGATACGGGATAAACATGCCGAACAGCATCAGAGCAAACAGAGTGTCCGATCCGCGGAACTGCCATTTGGACAGCACATAGCCGTTAAGCGAACCGAACAGGGCGGACAGCAGCGTCGCCGGAACGGCGAGGTACAGACTGTTCAGGAAATTCGGCGCAAGCTTATCGAAGGCGGTCTTATAGCCCGAGAAGTCCAGTTGAGACGGCAGCTTCCACATCTGATCGAGTGTAATCTCGTTCAAGCCTTTGAAGCTGGTCACTCCGAGCACGTAGATCGGCACCAGATAAAGACAGGCCATGACGGCGAGCAGCACATAGAGCAGCGACCGGTTGATCTGCGCGAGACGCATCAGCCTTCCTCCTTTTTCAGACTCGAGAAGAGATACGGAACGATCAGCAGCGATACGAAAAGGAGCATGATGATAGCGATGGCAGCCCCCTGCGCGTAATGATTGCCCCGGAAGGTCGTCTCAAACATGTAGACACCCGGCACGTCAGTCAGGAACATCGCTCCCGGTCCGGTCATCGCGAAGATGAGGTCGAAGATTTTGAGCGAAATGTGCCCGAGAATGATCACGACGCTCACCGTAACGGGCCGAAGCTGCGGCAAAATAATTTGGGTGAACACCTGCCGCTCCGTCGCCCCGTCCATGCGCGCCGCTTCCCGCAGTTCGTCCGGAATCGCACGCAAACCGGCGAGGTACATCGCCATCGTAAAGCCGGACATCTGCCACACCGTGGCAATGACAACGGCAATGAGGGCGAGCGGAAGACCAAAGTCGATCAGCCCCCATGCGATGCTCGGAACGATTTCCGTGCTCGTGTACCACTTCGGCGGGTCCGTCACCCCGAAAGACTGCAGGATGAGGTTCACCCCCGTCGACGGATTGAGAATCCACTGCCAGACGACTCCGGTTACCACGAACGAGAGCGCCATCGGAAAAATAAAAATGTTGCGGAACAGCACTTCCGCTTTAATTTTCGCGTCTACCATCATCGCCAAGAAAATCCCGATCACCATCGTAGCCGCGATAAACAGGACGGTAAACATCAGCGTGTTACGGAGATCCGACTGAAAGCGGAAATCGCCGAACAGAAACTTGAAATTGCTCAAACCCGCGAAGGATAAATCCTTCACCAGCGTATTCCAATTGGACAACGATACGTATCCTGTCCAGGCGATAAAGCCGTATACGAACACCAGGATAGCGGCAAAAGACGGCAGCACCATAAGAAACGGCACCCACCTGCCGCCCTTCCGCTTGCGCCGGGGCTTCACACCCCGCTCTGTCTCTGCGGGCACATGCACCTCCGATTCCGTTTGCACAGCCACCAGCCTCCTTCCGGAAAAAGAAGGTCAGATGGTCGCCCACCTGACCACTTTCGTTATTTTTTCAAGCCGCTTGCGGCTGCCGCCTGCTGAAGCATCTTGGCGGTCTGCTCCACATCGCCTTTCGTCACGAAGATCGTCATCGCCTGGTTGGCCTGAGTCACGAATCCTTCCGGAGCCGCGGAACCGTGCGCCATGCTCGGCGTGAGCTTGCTCTTCTTGAACTCTTCGATCGTCTGCTTGCCGTAGGCGTCGTACTTGCCCGTATCGGCGTCGGTACGCGCCGGGATCGAGCCTTTCAGCGGGTTGAAGACGTCCTGTCCTTCGACGGAGCCCAGCACTTTCAGGAATTCCTTCACCGCTTCCGGGTCTTTTACGCCCTTCGGCAGACCGAAGGTGTCCGTAATGACCATGAAGCTGTTCTCGGTGTTCGGCGTCGCCGCCCAGCCGAAATCTTCATTGGCCTTCAGCTTCAGATCGGTGGTGAAGTAACCCTTCGCCCAGTCGCCCATGATATTCATGGCGGCTTCGCCTTTCGCCACGAGCTGTGCCGCATCCTGCCAGTTGCGGGCGGCATGGTCTTTGTTCGTGTAAGTAAGCATCTTCTTGAACGTTTCCAGCGACTGCTTCACTTTGGCGTCCTCGAAAGAAATCTCGCCCGTCCACAACTTCTTGTAGTCTTCCGGACCGAGCATGCCGAGCAGCACGTTTTCGAAAATCATCGTGGCTGTCCAAGGCTCTTTATCGCCCAGCGCCAGGGGGGTGATGCCTTTTGCTTTCAGCGCGTCGGCCGCCCGGATAAACTCGTCGAACGTCTTCGGCGCCTTCAGGCCGTTTTCGTCAAATACTTTTTTATTGTAAAAGAGAACGTTCCCGCGGTGGATATTCACCGGAACCGAATAAATGCTGCCGTCCTTGCTTACAAGGTCGATCAGGTCTTTCGGGAACTTATCCTTCCAGCCTTCCTTGTCGTACAGATCGTTCAGCGCCTCCATTTTACCGGCCGCCACCCAGCCCGTATTCAGCTCGGCGCCTCCGTGTACCTGGAACGTACCGGGAGGATCGCCACCCTGCATGCGGCTTGCAAGCACCGCTTTCGCATTCGTGCCCGCTCCGCCCGCCACGGCCGCGTTGACCAGCTCAATGTCCTTGTTCTTCGTTATAAAAAGATCAATGAGCCCTTTAAGGCCCGCTTCTTCGCCGGCACCTGTCCACCAGCTGAAAATCTCCACCTTTTTGGCACCGGCTGCCGCTGCCGACGGACCCGGCGAAGACGCCCCGGGTGTTGTCTGCGCTCCGTTTCCGCCGCTTTCTCCGGACCCGCAGCCTGCGAGCAGTGTCGTACCTATCGTCATGACGGAGAGTACCATGACCATCTTACGTTTCATGTGATCGATCCCCTTTTCCGTTATATTTATGGGTTGTATCGTCGATGTATCCGTTTACATAAATATCGTAGCACAGGCTGACGGCCACTGGCCGCGGAATCATCTGCACAAGTTTGTGCGGGTTCTGGAATGATTTGCGGTCCGTGAAAGCGCCCTCTGTTTATTTTCAAAAACCAGCATTATTTTACGCTGCCGGGTCTTCATCTCCACAAAAAAATCCATCCCGCTCTAATAACGGAATGGATTTCGCCGGGCGGTTTCCGCCTCCCCGGTCTGTACCTATAAGCGGGTATATTTGGCCATGCGTGACGTAGCGGGAATGATTCTTTCTCTCATCGAAGCATGCGTTCCGGGCAGCACGCGCCGCAGTGGCCGTTCTGCACAGCCTGATTTTCCGCCGCGTATCGAGGAAAGGAATCGAAGGGAAGCGATCGGATCGCTTACCTCATTCTTCCCGGTCTAATCCTCCACCTTAGCCCCATAAGCGCGCAGGAAAGCGGCTCCCTGATGAGCGTCCATGCGGGCCCCTTTTATATCGAGCGACATAAAATCGACCCCGTCCATGAGAGCTCCGCGCAGGTCTGTCCCCTGCATCCGGGATTTGCCCATTCTCGCCCGGGTCAGATCGGCGTCCCTCAGGTCGGCTTTTTCCAGGTTGCAGGAATATAAATCGGCCTCTACCAGCCGGATTCCCCTCATGGACTGCTTCGATAAATTCGCAAATCGCAAATTCGTATAAGACCAGTCTCCCCCGGTAATCGTAATTCCGTCCAGAGAAGCCTCGTTAAAATCCGAGCCGATCATCTTGCACTCCTCAAATTTGGCGACAAAAAAATTGGCTCCCCGGAACCTGCAGTTGGTAAAAGCGCTCCGCTTATGCGAAGAGGCGTTAAACTGCGCTCCCGAGAAGTCGCAGTCGATAAATTGGCAGCTCTCGGTCCAGGCTTCTTCCAGACGGGTCCCGATAAAGCGGCAGCGTTCGAACGTGCAGTTCCGCAGCTCTCCCTCTCCCAAATCGCGTCCGCTGAAATCCGTCCCGGTGTAAGTTTCTTCTATATAAGCATACATAAGTCCTCTTCCATTCCATAAGTGTGTATAGGTTCTAAAAAAACCCGCTTACCGCGCGGTTTCAAAGCTTGCACGGTTTGCCGCCCGGCGCCGCTGTACCGCTTGGCTCCAGGCGGGCTTCCGACGTGCGGCGCGGCGCCGCATGACGGGCCTCAATCACAGAAAACGCCGGAAGATTAACGCCCCCGGTATCCGGTCGGCGAAACCCCGGTTACTTTGCGGAATACCCGGCTGAAGTAGTTGGGGTCCTTGTAGCCGACCTCGAAGCAGACTTCCTTCAGGCTCAGCTCGTCGTTCTTCATGAGCTCTTTGGCCCTTTCGATGCGCAGGCGGGTGACATAGTCGATGAACGTTTCCCCCCTATGCCGCTTGAACATCTTGCTGAAATAATGAGGGCTCAGATGCACACGCTCCGCCGCCTGCTCCAGCGTAATCTCCTCGACGAAGTGTGCGTCGATCCAATCTTCCGCCTCCTTCAGCACGGAGGTCGTGCGCTCTTCGCGCTCGCTCAGCAGCCTCTGCGCGGCAAGCTCCAGCTCGCCGGGAACGCCGTGACCTGCCGCCGCGTTCCCGGCCGTGACGGGCGGGCCGCTCCCTGCGGACTCGCCGTCGTATACGCGGAAAAACGCGAACCCGTCCGCGCTTATAGCGGCGGCGCACGCTTCGGCGTAGGACCGGCGCAGCCCGGTCAGGCCGTGGTGCACTCTGCCCGCGCCGACGGTCACTTGCCGGCCAAGCTGGCCGTTCACGTAGCCGTACAGCTTGGCCGCGGCTCCTGCAGGCTGGGTGGCCTCGGTCGTCGCGGCAGGCGGGACGGACTGGCCGTGATGCGCCTTCACGGCATATTGACCGCTTTCCGCGACCACGGCATTTACCCCCGCTGCCTCTTGCCGGTCACAATCTGCCAATTCGGCATTGCCCGTATTCATGCCATGCTCTATGCTATCCGCCGACACGGCATTCGCCCCAGCCCCGCCGTCCAGGCCGCTGTCGGCCTTCCCCGCAGCCTCGGCAGCCCCGGCGGCCCCGGTTGCAGCTGCGGACGCGGTTTCACCGTAGGCCCACGCTCTTTCTTCCGCCAAAGCCTTCGGCACAGTATGCGAAGACCGGCCTGCGCCTCCGCTCTCTTCCGTCTCACCGGGCCGGATCACAAAAACGGCCAAGTGACGGCCCATAAGCGGACTGACGACGCATGTGTAGCGCGAGCGGCACCAGCTTTTGACCGCGTCGTACATATGCTTCCGGGAAGCCGTGTCCCCGTTTTTTTCAACGCTTCCCCAAAGCCCCTGACCGCCGCCGGAACGGTGCGGCTCCGCTTCTTCCAAAGCCAGCACCAGAGCGTAGCCTGAAGGGTCGGAGGGCAGAGCCAGCAGCTCCAGCAAATCCTCTTCGCCGGTTTCCGAAGTCCGCTCCCGCATCAGATGCATAGCCAGTTCGCTCTCCGCCAATGGCTCCAGACGGGCGAGTTTTTCCGTGATCTTCAGTTCCTCTTCCCGGCGGGCTTGCTCTTCATTCAATTCTTGCACAAGCGAGGTCAGGAGTCCAATCATCTGCTCCCGCTTCGCGGGTTTCAACATATAATCCCGGACTCCGATCTCCAGGGCTTGCTTCGCATACGAGAAATAATCATAAGCCGTGACGAGCACAAGCTTCATCCGGGGCTGGATCTCTTTGATGCGGCGCAGCGCTTCCAGCCCTTCGATTCCCGGCATTTTAATATCCATCAGCACGATATCCGGCCGGTTCTGCTCGGCGCGCTGAATGGCCGTCCGCCCGTTTTCGGCATGTATCACCTCGAATACGCCCGGCATGGAACGCGAGATCATCCATTCCAGCCCTTCCCTTTCCAGCGCTTCGTCATCCGCGATCAGCAAACGGTACATACGCATCCCCCCTTGTCCCGCCACATTTTCCGGTCATCTCCGGAAGTGTAAGCACCACGGTCGTGCCTTCTCCCGGAGCACTCTCGATTTCAATCAACCCGTCTGTTCCGTAAAAAAGCTGCAAGCGCCGGAATACATTTTGCGTCCCGAGGCCCGTGGACGGTTTCCTGCCCGCTCGGCTGCGTTCATACCCGGCGGCAGCCTCAGGCCGCTGCCCCCCTTCCTCTTCTCCGGCTGAGGAGATCCCTTCACTTGCAGCGAGCCCCGCACCGTCAACCGGCGCCGATCCGTAACGGAGCAGGTGAAGCCGGGTTTTCTCGTCCATCCCCGCTCCGTTGTCCGCCACGGTGACGCGGATATTCTCCCCGGCCTTCTCGATGCCGAGCCGGATGAAAGCTCCCTGCTCCATGCTTTCGATCCCGTGCATGAAGGCATTTTCCAGCAGCGGCTGAAGCGTCAGGCACGGAATCTGCTGTTCCAGCGCCCGCTCGTCGATGTCCGTCTCGAAAGAGATCCGGTCCCGGAAGCGGGACTGCTGGATCGCGAAATACTCCCGCGCGTGATCGACTTCCTCGCGAAGGCTGACCGGCCGATCCAGCTTGCGGAGATTATAGCGGAGCAGATTGGACACCGACACCGTCAGGTCGCTTGTTTTCTCGGCTCCTTCCAGGAGAGCAAGCTTGGATACCACGTTTAGCGTATTGAACAGGAAGTGGGGATTGATCTGGCTTTGCAGCGCTTTAATCTCCAGCTCTTTGACAAGTCTGTCCTTCTCCATATTGGCCCGGTTCTTAGCGATGAGTTCCTTCAAATTGACCTGCATATGCCCGAAAGCGAGCGTCAGTATGCCGATCTCGTCTTCATTCTGCACGGGCGGCGGGGCCGCGTCCAGATTGCCTTTGGACATCTGTCTGGCCGCGTGCACCAGACGCCCGATCGGCTTTGTAATGCTCTGGGACAGCCAGATGGCGAAAACCAGACTGAGCAGCATATTCACCGCGACGAGCGTCTGGCCGAGCCTGTTCATTTCGCCGGTTTTGAGCAGCATCTGCTTGTAAAGCGGCTGGTAGAAGCTCAGCTCCAAATCCACCAGGTTCTGGTGTTCCGCCTTGATATAGCCCGCGGTTTTGTCCGCTTCCTCGTACCTCTGGAGATACCGCTGCATGTCCTTGCTCTCGACCGCCGTTAGAACGGAATCCGCCGCCGTCAGATAAGTACCGAGCATATTCGCGTAATTTCTCCGAGCGAAGCTGTCCTCCTCGCTTCTGGCGTCCGCTTTCAGCTTGCCCTGGAGACTGCGCAGCTCGTCCTGGAGTGCGACGAAAGCCCCGCGCCCTTCCCCGTTCAGATCGATCAGGTAACTGCTGAGCGATCTCAAACTCTCTTCCGTTTTATGGGCAATTTCCTTGTACAGCAAAATACGGTCCATCGTCAAATGGTAACTCTCCTGGACTGTCCGTCCGCTCTGATAAATAAAAAACGTAACCGAATTCATCAAAATGACGAGAGCCGGGATAAACAGGAACAGCTTCATGCGGATACTCACGGCGCCACCGCCATTCCTACATTTTGCGGATTCAGGATATCAATCTTGGTAAAAGAAGTGTCAGGCAGCGTTTCTCCCTGAAAAAAGCGATTCAACATTTCGACCGAACGGAAGCCCATCGTATACGGCTTTTGGATCACCGTCGCTTCAATTTCCTTGCGGGCCAGCGCCTCGCGCGTCTCGGTCAGGTCATCGAATCCGAAGATGCGCACCTGCTCCTGTTTATTCAAGCTTTTGGACGCCTGCAAAATACCGAGCGCATCCAGCGCGCTCGTTCCGACCATCACATTAATGCCTTCCGTGCTGCGCAGCATGTGCTCGGCGGTTTGGGCCGCCTGGATGCGCGAAATGTTGGAGACGCCGACCTCCACGATTTTGAGATTCGGCTCGGCATCCACGACCGAACGGAAGCCTTCCAGCCGCTGCTGCTGGTTGCCGGCCTCATAGCTGCCGATTACCATGCCGATGGACGCGCTGCGGCCTTCGTAAGCTTTTGCCACAAGCTCGCCCAGCTGCCGTCCGGATTCCACATTGTCGGTACCGACATAGCTCAGCCTCCGGCTGTCCGGGCTGTCCGTATCGACAGTCAGAACGGCGATTCCCTGTTCGACGGCCTTGTCGATCAGCTTGTTGTAAGCTTCGCTGCTGATTCCCTGAATGAGAATCCCGTCCGGCTTACCCGCGATGGCCTTGCCGAAAAGCTCCGTCTGCTCTTCGATATCGTTGCGGTAAGGACCGCCGTACTCCAGCTTGATGTTATAACGCTCCGCGGCTTCCCTTGCGCCTTTTTCAATCGTCCGCCAGAAAGGGTTGTCCAGCTCCTGGGAGATCATGACCACATGCTTCGCCTTTCCGCTTGGAACCGGCGTACGGCTGCGGTCCTGTATGTCCCGGACAATTCCGTCGATCTGGGCGTTTGTATACGCAAACCTGCCGAGCAGCAGCACGAACAGCGCAAACAACAAGGCGAGGCCGACGGTCCATTTGGACGGGGCCCATTTCTTCACGTTGCTCCTCCTCCGACAGCTGGTTTTCTCGATACCCCGCTTCGTCTCAATTGGTTTGTATGCGGTTACAATTCGATGGGTACGCCTATTATAGCAAAAAATTCTTCATTCGGGCGGTCGGGGTCGGGGACCTGTTTGTACCAAGGTCGGGCAGCAAACCTAGACCTGAGTCGGTGTGATCGGACACGAACGGTCTATATAATGAGAAACCGAGAGCACTGCACGAGCGATAACGGATTACGGATTTTGTGGAGGTAGAGAAAAAAATGAACAATCAACCCGTATTGGAAATACGCGGCGTCAACAAGACGATACGCGGCAAAAAGATTATCCAGGACCTGTCTTTCGAGGTGTATCCCGGAGAAGTTTTCGGCTTTCTGGGACCGAACGGCGCCGGCAAAACGACCTTGATTCGGATGATCGTAGGTCTGATGAAAATGAACAAAGGCGACATCGT
Organism: Paenibacillus sp. JT31N7; assembly: GCF_059692095.1. Taxonomy (NCBI): domain Bacteria; kingdom Bacillati; phylum Bacillota; class Bacilli; order Caryophanales; family Paenibacillaceae; genus Paenibacillus; species Paenibacillus sp. JT31N7. The sequence continues at coordinate 43,592 of NZ_JCAUAT010000009.1, read as the reverse complement.
GATCCACGGACAGTCGATCCAGAACCGCTTCGAGGACGCCATCAAGCACGTGGGCGCCATAGTGGAGAATCCCGAGATGTACAAATTCCTCTCGGGGCAGAACAACCTTGTACATTACGCCCGCATGTTTCCGGGCGGTATCCCGCAGTCCAGAATCGACGAAGTCGTCGAGCTGGTCGGGCTGAAAAACCGCATCAAAGAGAAGGTCAAAACCTACTCGCTCGGCATGCGCCAGCGGCTGGGCGTCGCTCAGGCCCTGCTGCACCGGCCGTCCCTGCTCATTCTCGACGAGCCGACCAACGGCCTCGACCCCGCAGGCATCCGGGAGCTGCGCGACTACCTTCGCCGGCTGGCCCGCGAAGAAGGCATCGCCATCGTCGTCTCCAGTCACCTGCTGTCGGAGATGGAGCTGATGTGCGACCGCGTCGCCATCATCCAGCAGGGCAAGCTCGTCGACGTGCAGGATCTGCGCGGAGAAGGGGCTGCGCCGAAGGAGACGTCTTACTTCTTCGAAGTTAACGATCCGGCGACGGCACAGGCTGTGGTGCAGGAAATCGATCCGCACCTGCACGTGACTCCGCATCCGAACGGCATCGAGCTCACGATCGGACGCGAAAGAGCCGCCGATATCGGCGCTCTGCTCATTCAGGCGGGTCTTCGCCTGTACGCGATGAAGCCGCTCACGCAATCGCTCGAAGACAAATTCTTGCAGATAACGGGAAGTGATCAAATTGCTTAATCTCATTCGTAATGAAAACATGAAAATTTACCGCCGGCTGACAACTTGGATTATGGTCATTCTGCTTGTCGGACTGGTGGGACTGATTTCGTTCCTGATGCACTACGACTCCAGAGATATGAACAGTGCAGACTGGCGCCAGGCACAGACTCAGCGGATCGAGCAATTGGAGAAGACCAAAGCGGAGTTCCCTGACAACGCGGCCGATCTGGATCAGCAGATTAAGCTGGCCCAGGAATATCTGAACCGGGATGTGTCTCCGAATCAGGCTGCCGTATGGCAGGCCGTCGGCTCCATGTCCAGCCTGATCGCGGTCATTACCGTCTTCACCGTGGTCGTTGCCGCCGACGCCATGTCCGGCGAGTTCTCGAGCGGAACGATCAAGCTGCTGCTGATCCGCCCCGTTTCGAGATCGAAGATCGTGTTCGCCAAATACGCGGCAGGCTTCCAGTTCTCTATCTTTATGCTGCTCGTGTTATTCGCTTCGGCCCTGGCCATTAACCTGGTGCTTTACGGAGGCGCGGGAACAAGCCCGACCATTCTGGAGCTGAACAGCATGGGAGCCATCGTCGAGAAAAACATCATCACCGACATGTTGAGCACCTACGGGTTCAAATGCGTGGAGCTGATCATGATCGTCACGCTCGCCTTCATGATCTCCACCTTGTTCCGCAGCAACTCGCTTGCGATCGGGATCTCGCTCTGCATCATGTTCCTGGGCAACACGGTCAGCATGATTCTGAGTCGGTACGACTGGAGCAAATACCTGTTGTTCTCCAATATGGATTTGACCCGCTACCTGCACGGCCAGCCTCTGGTCCCAGGCATGACGATGACCTTCTCGATCCTCGTGCTGGCCGCTTACTTTATCGTCTTTAACGTACTGACTTGGACGGTGTTCCGCCGCCGCGACGTTATGTAAGCTCCTTTCTTCTATGGAAAAAGCCTGCCTGCAGCCTTCAACAGCCTTCGCTGCCGGCCGCTGGCGCGGAAAAACCGGTCCTCCGTCACGAAGCCAAAAAGCCGCACCCGTTTTGCAAACGGGTGCGGCTTTTTGCGTATGCCGGGCGTCAGGCTGTATGCCGCGCGGCGCAGGCGCGTCCCGCTTCCCCTAAGAGGAGTTGCGGCGGAGCCACCGGTAGCTCTTGCGTACGCCGTTCAGCAGCGTGTCCGGCATCGGGATAGGGTGCTTGGACAATAGCGGCAGATACAGACGGTAGTAGGCTTTTTTCATATCCTCCCACATCGTATCCGGCGTGTCATCCAGAAAATCGGAAACATCCAGCACTTTTCCCCGGCCGTCTTCCATCATGACATTCTTGGCATGCAGATCCTGAGGTACCAGACCCAGCTTGCGCGCATATTCACACGCTTCTTCAATATCGAGAATGACCCGCTCCGGAATCCGTATTCCCGAACGGATGCAATCGTACAACGTTTTCCCGTTCATCCGTTTCAGGATGAGATAGGGCTTTCTCGCATAGTGACAGCGGGAGTAGGCCGGGTGCTCGCCCAGCTTGCGGTAGACTTCGACCTCGTCTTCCCACCCGTCCCTTCCGGGGGCGTATACTTTAACGACCAGCCCGGGCATGTCCGGATGCGAGACGACGGCCGCGTAATTGCCCGCACCGACTAACTGCCAGGGGGCGGGAAGTTTATGTACCACGACGGGGTCGTGGGGCTTTTCGCTTTCAAAGTCGAGGCCGGGCAGAAGCTCCCGTTCGATCTTTTGTATCCATGCTTCCATTTTAGTCTCCCAACGAGTTCTTATGCTCTTATTGTAGAGGGTTCCGGGTGCCGACACAATGGACCTCCGCTTCCGCAAACAAAAAAAGAGCACGGCGCGCCGCACTCTTCCGGTCCAAGGCTGTATGCACGGAGCTAAACCGGCATGCTTTTATCCGGCGTCTCCGTCTTTGTCCTGCGGCTCTGCCGCTCCAGCAGTACTCTGCGTCCCAGGGTCAGAGCCAGGACGAGCATAACCGCTCCCGTTCCCGCGGCAATTCCGTACTGCTGAACCCAGATCGGCAGCCCCTCCGCCTTTTCATAGAGGACACCCCCGAGCAGAGGGCCCAGGAAAGCCGCCAGCCCCGTCAAAGTGTTGTACGTGGCGATAAACATCGGCCTCTCGCCCCTTGGCGTATCCCCGATAATGAAGTTGAAAGCCAGTTGGTTGAATCCCCCGGTTCCCGCTCCAAGCAGAATATGAACCCCAATCAGCACCGGCAGGACCGGGAGCCAGGCGAGCATCCCCCATAGCAGACACGACAACGACAGCAGCGGGAGCGTCCAGAACAGAAGCCGCCGGTTGCTCCATCGCGCATTAAGATTTCCCCAGACGTAGAAAGAAATCATCATCACGGCCGTTTGAAGCACCGTCAGCACGGAAATCGTCTCATAGCTTACCTGCAGCAGCTTCAGCATGACATACGAGAAGAGCGGCACCGCAATGCCCTGCAGAAAAAGCCAGAACGACAGAAAGGCCGTCGCCCTGATATACGAAGTATCTTTCATAGGGCGTGTCAGCATGGGCAGGAGCCCGCTTTCCGCGGAAGGCTCGAAGGGCGGATTCGGATAAAAAAGGTAAGCGATTACATTAAGCACCGCAGCCGTACCGATCACCAGATAAAGAACTTCAAAGCCCGCCTCGTTACCAAGGTTATCGAGTATTTGTCCCCCTACAAACAGGCACAGCGCTCCCAGAGCGTTCAGCATCATGTTCCGGATACCGAAATAACGGGCTCTCACCGACGACGGGACCATATCGGCCATGAGCGTCGACCAGACCACACCCCCGAAGGCGTTCGAGAGAAAAGCCGAGGTATACAAGGCGATGTAAGCCGGTATCCACAAGTCACGGTCCAGCACGAGCGGGATTAATCCCGTTGCCGCCCACAGGATCCGGTGAAGCCCTCCGAAGATGAGAATCTGCAGCTTCCGGTTTTTCCATCTCTGCATGAAAAAAGCCATCAGGATCTGCCCGGCGTTCACGATCGTCGTCATGGCAAGCACTAGACCGATCTGTGCGGACGTTGCGCCGAGATAGAGCAAATAACCCGTCAGGAAAGGACCGTTGAGAAGGGTTTGAACCACCGTGGCCGGAGCCCCTTCGAGAGTCGCGATCCAAAGATGTTTACGGGTCGGGGTAAAACGGTTCCAGGAGCGGGTCTTGGCCTGCACGTCGGTAGCTCTCCTTTGAGCCGGTGCTGTTTTCCGGCTTCGTCAGCAAAATGGTTGCGCTTACGCGATAGGTAAAGAAGACGGACAAAAGAAGACATCTTTTATCCGTTACAGAAGTTCAGGTACATTATACTGCAAAAATCCTCCGCCGTCTGTCTGAAATCCGGCGAATTTTATGTCCTTATTAAGGCTCCAATGATTCGCCTTCCTGGCGCTTTTCGCCCGGGGCGAAAACCCACCATTTGCTGGCCGCGTAATTCACCAGAAGGAGCAGCACCGTTACCGTCAGCTTGCTCAGCAGCATGTTCCAGCCCAGCACATCGCTGCATATATAGAGCAGCAGGTAGGACAGCCCCAGACACAGTCCGTTGACCAGCAGGAACTTCAATGCCTCCGATACCCGCACCGGCTCTTTGCTGGCAAACGTCCATTTCCGGTTCCAGAGGTAGCTGTTCAAGGTTCCGCACAAGTACGCGACCGTCTGAGCCGCACCGTAATGAAGCTGCAGTCCCGAGAACAGCAGCCAGAACACGGCCCAGTCCACCGCCGTATTGCCGACTCCCACTGCCCCGAAGCGGAGCAGACGGAGCATTTCCGGGTTAAGGCGCTTTTTTTGCCCGTTGTTGCCGTTGTTGCCGTTGTTGCCGTTGTAGTCGTTGTAGTCGTTGTAGTCGTTGTTCACGTGTCAGTTCTTCTCCTTCTCCCGGATTCCAGCCATCCAGTCTGTTATCGCTTCGGCCGTCCGCCGCGTCTGCTCCTCCGGAGAAATCGCGGCCGCATGATCGCCCTTCTGAGGGCCGTAGCTGCCGAACTGGCCGTGGTTGCCTCCCGGCAGGGTCACAAGCTTGGCGCTCTCCGGCAGGTTCTTCTTGTTCTTCTCGAAGCTGTCACGGTTCAGAACGCCGTCCTCCGAGCCGGTCACGGAGAGAACCGGAAGCCCTTTGTCCCGTAGGCTTCCTTTGTCATCGGCGTACGACGCCAGGAAAAACACCCCCCGCAGCCGGTCCGGATGCTCCGCCGCATAGCGGGCCGCCATCACGCCGCCGAGCGAGTGCCCCCCGATGACGAAGGTCTCCCCGGGACGGGCCGCCAGCACCTCCGAGGCACGGCCGCCTCCCAATACCGCCAAATTCAGCGGCATTTTGACGACGACCGTGCGATGCCCGCGCTGAGCCAGCTCCCGGGCCAGAGGCGCGTAGCTCTCCGGCTTCACAAGGCCGCCCGGGTAGAAGATCACGCCGGGCTCCCTCGGCTCCGCGCCTTCGTAGACCGTTACATCCTTGCTGTCTGTAACGGTCACACCTCCGCCGCTACGCATGGCTTCGACCGCCGCGCGGTCCGGGCCGTACGGCTTTAGATAGAATGCCGCCGCAATCCCCGCGGCAAGTATAAAGATCACCAGCGCCAGAAGCCACTTTCTGCCGCGCGATCGTCCTTTTCCAGCCATTCTCCGCCTCCTTGGATCTTCTCAGGAAATCCGTTTCGCCTCTGTTACGAGCTTGCGTTCTCAGCCGGCCGGAACCAAGGGAAGCACCTGTCCTTCTCCTGTCCTTCTCCTGTCCTTCTCCTGTCATTGATGTCTTCAACGCCTATCGTATCACAGCTCCGCTTTCCGGCCCACCTTATCCTCCCGGGCAGTTTCCCGCTGCCTCGGCAGCGGTCTTTTTGAGGGCGTCCAGGCTCTCTCCGCTCACTTCATACACCCCGCCGTCCAACTCCATCTGGTGCGAATCTCCGCCATCTTGAAACGGCACGTAAAGCCTGCGGACGTCATTGACCAGTGAGGCCACGGGAAACTCCTTCCGGATGCGGACCGACTGGCCGGGGGACAGCATAAGAAGCAGTCCGGGCTTGTCCGGCACATCCCCGGTCAGCTCGGCCGTACACTTGCAGGGCCCCTTCGCGGTAGATTCTATCACTTCCTCGGCATCGTCCACCAGACGCCGATACCGGGAATCCGCTTGCTGCACCTCTATGATGCGGCCATTCCAGTTGAGAACCACTTTCTCCGGGGTAAGCTCGGCTGAAGGCAGCCAAAGCGAAGCGGCCCCGGCCACAGCCATAGCTAATATAACGAGCCCGCAGGCCAGCCCTATCCATTTGTTCCGCCGCATAAGATCCCCCCCTGTAACGTACTTACCCAGTTAAACGGCGTAGGGCGGTAAATGTTGCGTGATCAGTAGAGGGATGGAAGGCAGTTAAAACACCCGCGTCTCGATTGTCGATTAAGGCGCGGTGAACGGTTTCTCAATCACGGCCAAGAAAAAAAGCAGCCTCCGTAAAGGAGACTGCTTTTTAATGAAGCTTGTAAGCGGGTGATGGGAATCGAACCCACGCTACCAGCTTGGAAGGCTGGAGTTCTACCATTGAACTACACCCGCAAAGGTGGTTGGAGCGGAAGACGGGAATCGAACCCGCGACCCTCGCCTTGGCAAGGCGATGCTCTACCGCTGAGCCACTTCCGCAAACTTTTCGTTCGATTCATTTCCGAATCGACAAGAGATATCATAACAAATAATTCATGAAAACTCAATCCTTTTTCCGTCGAAATTTCATTCCAATTTTTTACACCCCCTTCAAACAAGGAAAAGTCCTCATTTCCGCACCTAAAAATAAAGGACCGGAGCAGACTTCTCCGGTCCTTCCTCTTTACCTGAATGGTTCGCCTAAGCCTTCTCTTTTCACACCTGCGAAGCCCCTGCGCGATGTGACGTCGCATGAAACGCGGTGGTCAACCACACCGACGTCCAACGCGTCCGCTACTTTAAGAAAGAGCCGCTTTCGCTTCCTTGAAAGCCTGCGTGTACTGGGCCGCTTTCTTCGCGATCAGGCTGAAATCGCCGGTTTTGGACGCTTCTGTCGTCAGGTCCGAACCGATCCCCACGGCGACGGCGCCCGCTTTGATCCAATCCGCCAGATTGTCCAGGGATACGCCCCCGGTCGGCATGATGTTAGCCTGCGGCAGAGGCCCCTTGATGGCCTTGATCACGGAAGGCTCGTACAAGTTGCCCGGGAACAGCTTCACGATGTCCACGCCGAGCTCCAGCGCTTCCTGGATCTCTTTGACGGTCATCGTGCCCGGCATTACCGGCACGCGGTACCGGTTGCAGAGCGCCACGGTCGCAGGATTCAGGGAAGGCCCCACCACGAACTCCGAGCCGCTCAAAATGGCCGCTCTTGCCGTTTCCGGGTCCAGAACGGTACCTACGCCGATAATCGCGAATTTGGAGGCGTCCTGCGCCGTGCTGCTGTAGGTTTTGGCCAGCTTTTCAATGGCCTGGAGCGCAAACGGCACCGTCATCGTCACTTCGATGACTTTGATGCCGCCTTCGATGGCCTGCTCGGCGGCTTCGACGACTTCGTCGGGCGTCTTGCCTCTCAGAACGGCGACTACGCCCTGTTCCGTAATTTTTTGAATCACCTGTATTTTTTTCATCGGGTCAGTTCATCCTCTCTCGGTCTGTAAAATCAGTTTCCGCATGTTAGGCACAGCGGATTCGTTTTTTTATCTCAGCTTGGTGCAATCGCGTAAATAACGGCAGCGGTGCTGCCGTCTTCAGCGTTCGATATGACGGCTTCCCTGAAGCACGGCCTCGACTTCCTCAAGCGTCGGCAGGCCCTCCCAGTCTCCCGGAGCCTGAACGACCAGGGAACCGAGCAAACTGCCCAGTTCCACCGCCTCCAGGTGGCTTCTCCCCTGCAGAATGCCGGACAGGAAGCCTGCACAGAAGCCGTCTCCGGCCCCGATCGTATCGACGACCCGCTCCGCTTTGACAAAAGGAACGGAGGCCACTCGGCCGCCCTCGATCAGGAACGTTTCATTGTCGCCGCCTTTAAGCACCGTCACGGCACGAAGCTTGCTCAGCCTTCCGACAATTCCGTCGAAATCTTCCGTCTCGTAAAGGAGCTGAAGCTCATCCAGGCCGGGGAGAAAATAATCGGCCTCCTCCGCCAGGGCAAGCAAAGTCTCTCTGGCTTCTCCGATTCCCCACAGCTTAAGCCTCAGGTTCGGATCGAAGCAGACTTTCACCCCATGCCGTTTGGCCGTGCGGACAGCGGCGATGACCGCTTCTTTGCAGCTTTCGCTCAGCGCGGGCGTAATGCCGGTTACATGCAGAATCTTGGCACCGGCTATATAATCTTCATCCAGATCGCCCGGCTTCATAAGGCTCATGGCCGAATTTTTGCGGTAGTAGTAGACGGAGGCTTTGCCCGATACCTCTTCCCGCAACATCAAACCCGTCGGCGCCTCGGACGAAAGCACGGCCCTGGAGACGTCCACGCCTTCGCCGCGTATTTTTTTAAGCACCATCCGGCCGAAGGGGTCTTTCCCCAAGCGTCCGAACCATCCGACACGATGCCCGAGCCGTGCAAGACCGATCGCCACATTGCTTTCGGCCCCGCCGAATGAAGCGGTCAGCTGCGGTGAATATTCAATTCCTTTTCCCGAATCCGGAATCAGTAGAGCCATCGACTCCCCGAAAGTCACCACATCCGGATAAATAGGGGACTGCTCATTGCCTTGCTCCATCGTTTATCCACCTCGACCGTTAGATTCTCGCAGGCTCAGGCATCATCCACAGGCGGCACCCGGCCATGCTTGCTTTCTTTATTCCCTGTAAAAGCAATCCCTCGTCCGCACAATCATACGCAGAAAAAGCTTTTCCTATGGAATCACTCCGTACAGGTTTGTATCTCATCCTTGAATCCCTTATCGGAGAAAGCTCCGGTCCGGATTTGTTAATTTAGAAGAATTCGTCCTCTCTTCATTATAACAGAAAGCACTTCCTTTTAGGTATGAAAATGTTCATTCGAACGAAATCAAACAAAACGAACCTTTCTACTCCATTCCTGCCGTTTTTAAAAAAAACAAAAAAAGCCTTGATTGCTCAAGGCTTTCTTCGTTGTTGATCCGTGATGCGGACGAGAAGACTCGAACCTCCACGGCTGTTACACCACTAGAACCTGCTAGCCTCGAGCCAGCAGGCGCTGTTTTGGCGTATGGGAATGTTCATTGCCCCATTATTTCAAATACTTAATAAGCTTGGACCAAAAGGCCGAATAGTGCTCCCAGTTCATAAACTCCAATGATCCCCAGTGCGGCGAACAATCGCTTGCAAACGCCGCCGTCTTTCCTTCTCCGTAAGATCCAACCGTCAGAATCGCATCGCCTTTATGGCTTAGCAGTTCCTCTGCCCCCGGCTTGGCGGACAGCTTATTATAACCTAGCAGCCTAGGCCATTCTCCCAAATCATTGACCAGCGGATGCGGCTGCGATACGACTGGCGAGAAGCCGCTTGGCATCTCCACCCGATCATCCTTATCCATCATGACAACCGGCAGCACATCGGCCAATATCGTATTTCTATAATTGGCTTTTCCTTCGATTCCCATGAAGGTCAGGTAACCGCCAACCATCAGCAGGCCGCCTCCTTCGGCGACATATTGCTTGATTAGCTCAAGGGCGTCCGGAATGATTTGCATTTGATAGAAGGTTGGATTTTGGAGCAGGAATGTGTTGGCCCCTACGTCGCTAAGCACAATTGCATCATAGGCTTTGAGCTCTTCCAACGATTGAGGAAAGCGCACCTGTACTTCATGCGCAGGCATATAGGTAACGTCGATTCCCTCCTGACGCAGACAGGACAGCAAATAGGTTGCTCCCTCCTCGTACTTGGTCGAGGTAAAGCTGTCATAGCCTTTCGTATGAATCATATGCACTACCCAGGATTCGCCAACAAATAAGATTTTCATTAGTTCAAGCACCTCCGTATTTTTATATCACCAGGCCCTATACCTACGGGCTGTCTTGATTTCATTTTTACGATTCCTCGATTTCACACCAGTCCACAATCGTTTTGGCAATCATCTTGACCGCCTGAATCACTTCGGCGACGGGTGTAAATTCGTCGCTATGATGGGCAAGGCTTGGGTCGCCAGGTCCAAAGTTAACGGTCGGAATGCCGACATTCACCGGCCAGCCCATATCCGTATGGAAGCCCAGTCCTTCGATCTTCCCTTTCTCTCCAATGGCCTTCAAGGATTGGACACAGGTCTGTACAAAGGGGTGAGACACATCCGTTTCTGCACAATCGGCATCCACCAACCATTCGATTTCCGGCATATGCTCACGCAGCCAAGGATCTGATTCCGATACCTCGCGCAGAAAGTCAATCAATTCCTTCTTTACATGGCCGCCTACAAGCTTCTCGTCACGCTCCGAAGGCAAGTATTGCGCATTGAATACGATTTCCGCTTCATTCGCGAAGGAGGTCGGGTATTCCCCAGCGTTTAATTGCGCGACATGCACCTGACAAGGGATCGACAAGTAGGGATGGGTCTTGCTGGCAGCCCATTTCTCATTCAAGCGGTCCAGATGCTCCAGAATATATCTCGCTTTCTTAATCGCATCAACCGCGCCGCCGTCCTGCCAATCCGCCTGCGGCATCTCAATATGACCGCTGCGGCCTTGGATCTTGATTTTGCCCCATAAAATCCCTCGGCAAAGCGGGGCGATCGTTAGTGAGGTCGGTTCGGTCAAAATGCATGCATCCGCTCGATAGCCATGGTGGATGAAATCAAGCGCCCCCATGCCTCCCGCTTCCTCATCGACGACCGTGCCGACGACAACCGGCCCTTTTAGCTTAAACCCGCTGCGAAGAATCGCTTCGACGGCCATAATCATGGCTGCGACTCCGCCCTTCATATCAACAGTGCCGCGGCCGTACATCTTCCCGTCGATCACTTTGCCCTCGAAGGGATCGACCGTCCATTTTGAGCCTGCCATAACAACGTCGATATGACCAAACAAGAGCAGGGACTTGCCTTCCGTTCCTTTGCCGAACGTAGCCGCCAGATTAGGTCTGCCCGTAAAATCTCTTCCCGGATAATAACCCGCCATGCCTTCATATTGCTTCAGTTCATCGGCGACGGGCTCCCAGATCTCGATGTCCGCGCCCAGTTTCTCGAGCTTACCGGCAAGAAATTGTTGAAGATCCTTCTCTTTGGATGGCCCCGGCTCCTCAAAGAACCAGGGGTTGACGCTCGGAATTTGAATAAGCTGCTGTAAAAAATGAATGATTTCATCTTGATGATTCTCGATCCATTCCATCACTCTCTGTTCTTGGTTCATCTCTCTCTCTCCTTTTTGGCCGCACTCTCCTGATACAGCATGAATCCGATACTGCCGCAAGCAAGTGTATCGGGAGCGGTGCCTGCTCGCTTATTCGAATCGAACGGTAATCCCGTTAACAAAATCAACCCACGGATTGATCATTTCATCGCCGAATTTATCCTTTTTCTTCTCAATGCCAAACAAATAGCGAGCATCGTCCGAAGCCGGGTAGGCCGGGCTATGCCAGACCCCCCGGTTGATGACGATAGCTTGTCCGGGCTTAATTCGGAAGCATTTGACGGTGGATGGGTCAGGGTTTTCATCCGGATCGTCGATGTCGATGCATCTTGCTACAGGCTGCACAATCTCACGATCAAAGGTAAGCAGCAGCTCTTCACGACTGACATGTCTCTCCATTGCCGTTACGACAAATTCGCGTCGCTTGGTGATCACAAGGCCAAATCCGATCGGCTCCCACACGTCCAGCATTTGCACATAGCTCCAGCAATCCCACCCGTCACCGGATTTAGAAGGATCGATCGCGGGAAAATCCACTACTTTGCCATAGGGCGCAAAAGCCTCTTCCGTCAAATCTTCTATCTGCACCTTATACTCCATTAAGGCCGCCTCCTAACAGGGGTGTTATTAGAAATCAAAGCTGTCCACATTATCGTTGGTGACTTTAAGCGTGCCAATAAAAACACTTTGCCCGTCTACCTTCACAGTCCCTATCGTCGGAATCTCCATGCCGTCCTTGATCTCCTTGCCTTGGGCCAGTTGATCCAGGATATAGACGGTTACATAAGCCAGCTTGCCCGGATCCCAAATAGTATCTGTTTTGATCGTACCGTTCTTGATGTAATTTTTCACGAGGCTAGGCACCGCAATGCCTGTTATGGCCACTTGGTTTTTCTTCAAAGTGCCTGCCTTTACAGCTTGCTCTACTACTTCCGCGGCTGCGGGAGGTTCGCCACCGGCAAATCCGATAATGCCTTTCAGAGCAGGATAGGTTTGAAGCAGGTTTTGCGCATTGGCATACGCCTTCTGTTGATCGTCGTCGCTTGCAACGGTCGTTACGACCTCAATATCCGGATAGTTAGCCGCAAAATAGGATTTAGCCGCATTGGATTTCGCAATCTGGTTCTGTGAGCCAAGACCGGCTACCATGAACGCTACCTGTCCTTTACCGCCGATTTCCTCCCCGATCGTCTTGGCCAGAAGCTCCCCCACTTCTTGGTCTGTAGCCGGGGCTACATAATATTGGCGATCTGTGTCCGGCGCGTCACTGTCCCAGGTCACAATATTGACGCCTTGACCTGCCGCCTTTTTGAACACAGGGCCTACCGCTTTCGCATCATTGGGCGATATACCGATGCCGCTAACTTTGCGGGTCAGCATATCCTGAATCATATTAATTTGCTTGGAGGAATCCGCCTCTGTCGGCGCATTGAACAGAACTTTCACCTTCAAATCGGCTTCCGCCTTCTTGGCGCCCTTCTCTGCCGCCGCCCAATAAGCAGGGCCGATAGACTTTGGATTCATAAAGTAAGTTCTGGTTCCCGAAGCTCCCTGGTTCGTTTTGCCTCCGTTATCCGTTTGGTTCCCGCTTGTACTTCCGCATGCTGCCAAATTCAAAGCCAATACACCCGTCAGTAACGTCAATGCCAGCTTTTTCATAGGTTTCACTCTCCATTGAATTTTTTGTTTCCTACAGCAAGCAGAAGCAACGCCCCTAATATAACTGCCTGATAAAGCACGGATACACCTAATAGATTCAATCCATTACGCAAAAACACGATGATTAGCAGCCCGACAAATGTGCCTGAAAGACTCCCCCTCCCTCCAAAAATATGTGTGCCTCCTATCAGAGTCGCTGTAATAACATCCAGCTCTATATTGGTACCCGATGTCGCCTCTGCGCTTGCCAGACGCGAAACCAGAAATATACCCGCCAAGGCCGAAAACAATCCGCTAAGCATAAAGAGGATAAACCGGATGCGTACGACCGAGATGCCTGAGTAGCGGACAACCTCTTCATTGTTGCCAATGCCGTACACATAGGTGCTGAATCTTGTTTTCTTCATTACAAAGCTAGCCAAAAGGAACATCACCACAAGGAAAATCGCATTAACCGGAATGCCGCCAACATACTGCTGGCCCATAAAGTAGAATGCATCCGGAAAGCCGCTAATGGGTCTGCCCTGATTGATCACGTAGACCAGACCCCGCAGCATCACGAGCATGCCGATGGTGACGACAATAGCCTGCATGCGGTGCCTTGCGATCAGATAGCCATTAACCGCCCCGCACAGCAAGCCGGCCAGCAGCCCAATGATCACGCTGATCCGTATATCGAGGCCCCGCTCAAAGGCAACTCCCATACATACAGCGGAGAAAGCCAGAATAGAGCCAACCGATAAATCCATGGCACCGGATATGATGATCATGGTCATCGGTATGGCGATCAGCCCTACTTCAACCATCTGGTTCAGCACATTCATAAAGTTAGTGACGGTCAGGAAGTAGGGAGACAAGAAGCTGAACAGCACGATTATGACGAGCAGTAGCAGCATTTGAACGATCAGCTTATTTCCTCTAAACGGGAACCGGCTTGTCCATGCACTCATACCAAATCCCCCTCTTTACCTTTGTTTTGCCGTATGCGCTGCAGCGTATTAATAACAATTGCCAGAATAATCAGAAAACCGGTTGCGGCATCGACCCAGAACGGAGAAACCTTGGATATAATGAGTCCGTTTTTAACGATGCCCATAAAGAGCACCCCCAGCATCGTTCCGGCTACGGTACCGACTCCTCCAAATATGCTACCCCCGCCGATAAGAACGGCTGCCATGACTTCAAATGCTAAACCGCTGCCTGCTGTCGAGGCTTGTACACTGCCTACCTTGGCTGAGAAAATAACCGAGGCGATCCCGACCAGCAAGCCGGTTAATACATAAACCTTAAACTTGGTTCGGGCTACACTGATTCCCGCAAGCTTGGCTGCCGGACCATTCCCTCCAATAGAGTAGACTCTTCGGCCCACGCGTGTGAATTTCATTAAATAGATGAAGATTGCTATCAGAATGACGGCTATTAGCAGCGGAAAGGAAATGCCCAGCAAATACCCTTGTCCGAAGAATCGAAATCCTTCCGGAAAGTTCGTCATCCAGGTCCCTCCGCTAATTCCTACCGCAACGCCCCTGAAGATGTACATGGTGGCCAAGGTGACGATGATGTCCGGTATTTTCCTTACCGCGATGAAATAACCGTTGACCATACCGCATAGAACCCCGATGCATATCCCCATTGCGGCTGCAATCCATGGATGAATGCCATGGCTGAGAAACAACCCGACAGAAGTCGCTGTCACAGCCAGCACAGAGCCAACCGATAAATCCATGCCCCCCAGCAGAATGACCATCGTCATCCCGATTGCCACGATAAACATGGAGATGTTCTGATCCAGAATCAGCTTCATATTTTCGAATTGCAAGAAGTCGGGTGAAATGATGGAAAACAACAGTGTGACGAGAATGGTAAATAAGATAATAGGCGCTTCATGCACATTGAGCAGGCGTTTCATAAGAGGCCTCCTTCTGAGAGAGGGTGTGAAGCACGCTGCAGCAATTGTTCCTGGTCAGCCTCACCATGTGCAAATTCATGTACGATCATGCCTTTGTACAGCACCAGGATCCGATCACTGAGGCCAATTACCTCCGGCATTTCGGATGAAATCAGCAGGATGCTCAATCCTTCCTCGGCCAGTTGATGAATAATATTGTAGATCTCCGCCTTTGCTCCGACATCAACTCCCCGAGTCGGCTCTTCCAGAATAAGAATATCCGGATTCGTGGCAAGCCATTTGCCAATCACGACCTTTTGCTGATTGCCGCCACTCAGAAAGTCAACGCTTTGTCCGTCGCTGGGTGCTTTAATCCGCAGCTTCTCCATATATTCCCCGCTCATCCCTTTAATACGCGCCTCGTCCAACACCATGTACTTGGAGAGCTGGGGCAGCATCGGAATCGACAGATTTTGCCGGATTGACATCGGTTTAATGATGCCTTGTCGGTGACGATCCGGTGGAACATAGGCAATCTTCTTCGCTTTGGCCTGGCTCGGGCTATTGATTTTCACCGCTGCGCCATGAATGGCGATTTCACCCGTTCCCCGCTTTAGACCGAATAAACGCTCGGCAATCGTATGCGTGCCCGAACCCGGAACGCCGAACAGCCCTAATATCTCTCCCTTTCGCAGCTCAAAAGATACACTGTGTGCGGAATCGAGCGACAGCTGCTTGACCTGAAGCACAACCTCTTGACGCTGCTTTTGCTCCCTTACCGGATATAGCTGGCCGACTTCTTTGCCCACCATCATTTGAATCAAGCTCTGTTCGGTCACCTCTTCGATCCCTCGGGTATCAATCTTGGCTCCATCCCTCAGCACCGTTACCTTATCTGCGATTTCAAATATTTCCTTCATGCGGTGGGAAACATACACAATAGCTACGCCTTGCGCTCGAAGCCGGTTGACCACATCAAACATTTTTTTCACTTCGTTTTCCGGGAGTGCGGCCGACGGTTCATCCATAATGAGCACATCCGCCTTAAAAGATAGCGCTTTCGCAATTTCGATTACTTGCTGGCTGTGGACTCCAAGATGCCGGACCTCCTGGCGGACATCAATTTCGCCTCCCCCTATGGAATCAACCAAACGCTGTGCCTCGTCATACATTTTGGACCATTGTATCCGTCCGAATCTGCCCACCATTTCCGGACGGTCGATAAATATATTTTCCGCCGCTGTCAAATTAGAAAACAAATTGAATTCCTGATGGATAATGGACACTCCTTGCCGCTGGGCGTCAAGCGGGTTGCCGAATGTCACTTCTTTGCCCTTCAGTCTGATCGTTCCTTGCGTCGGTGAATATACGCCGGACAAAATTTTCATCAGCGTAGATTTTCCTGCTCCGTTCTCTCCCATAAGCGCATGAACCTCGCCCGGATACAATTCAAAGCTAACGTCGGATAACGCTTTGACTCCTGGAAATTCCTTGCTGATGCCTTCCATTTTCAAAACCGGATGCCTCATCGTTCGACCTCCTATTCACCTTGCCGGGTTGCTTTTTGGATAACTTTAACAAGACTAAGCGTTAAATCGTCAAAGTCATAGCATGCAGGTGTCCCTTTCCAGGAAAGAAACCCCGTATATGGCCTGTTATATAATGCCCTTATCGACCGGTTATTCTACTTTGCCAGAAACGCCTGTACCTGATCATCTGTCGGAATCGAGCTCTGGGCGCCTGGTTCAGATACGGCAAGCGCCGATGCTGCTGTCGCGTAACGCAGACAATCGCGCAGCTCTGCTCCCGTTACATATTTAGCTGCGAACGCTCCGATGAAAGTGTCTCCGGCCGCTGTCGTATCCACTGCATCAACCGAAAAGGCGGGAAATGTGATTAAACTTCCGGTTTGGTCCATATAGATCGAGCCTTTGCTTCCTAAAGTAATAATGAGTCGAGGAATGCCGTCTTTAAGCATTTTCTTCCCGGCCTCCAGTGCCTGGCTGCTTCCTTCAATACGGATGCCGCTTAGCGCCTCGGCCTCGACCTCATTCAGAATGAGGAAAGTGACCTTGCTCAGTTGGCTCTGGTCAAACCCAGCTATTGGAGCAGGATTCATAAATACCGGAATACGCTTCTCTGCCGCTTTATCCAGCACCCTTTGATTGGCTTCAGGCGATATTTCATTTTGCAGCAAAATGACGTCGAAACCTGAAAGGTCCAATTGATCTACCTCGTCCGCACCATACCTTCCATTAGCGCCTGAGGACAAAATAATGTTGTTCTCACCTGCTCCATCTACTGTAATCAAGGCAATTCCCGTCATACACGCCTTCTCGGCAACATAATCAAGATCAATCCTGTCCTCCGCCAATCCCCTGCGTATGTCGACGCCGAAGGAATCCGTGCCCAATCCCCCGGCCATAGCGACCGAAGCACCCGACCGAGAGGCGGCAACCGCCTGATTAGCCCCCTTGCCTCCAATAAAGAAACGGGTCTCGTTGCCCTGTATCGTTTCGCCTGGAACCGGGTGACGCTCAACTTTTGTGACAATATCCATATTCATGCTTCCCACTACCAAGATTTTCGCCATGGCTCTCCCCCCAGTATTACTCCTTCAGTCTTTTGACTGAGCCGAATTTCTTCAATTCCACATCCAATATCATTTTTTTCAGCTTCGTTCGTTCTTTAGGCTCTCCCTTGATTTTTTGAATGAGCATTTCCGCCGCTTGAATTCCCATATCTCTTGTCGGTCTGCTCACCACGGTCACTCTAGGCTGCACGAACTGAGCAAGCTCGTTATCATCAAAGCCAATTAAAGAAATATCCTCCCCGATTCGTAGATTCAAATCGCGTATCGCTTTAATCGCGCCTGTGCAGATGACGTTGTTAGCCGCAAATATGGCTGTCGGCGGCTGCCCGGATTGCATAAGCTCCGTCGTAAATCGGTAGCCGTCCTCTTCCAGCCAATTCCCCTGCTTGTGATAGGCAGGATCGGGTGTCAGACCGCTCTCATGCATAGCTTGACGATATCCCCAATAACGGTCCTTGCCGTCGTTAAAATCATGCGCCCCATCTATAATGGCAATACGTTCATGACCATAGTCCACGAAGTGCTTGGTCGCTTCGTAAGCGCCGCGGAAGTTATCGATTAAGACACCATCGTGTCCGCAATCGTTGATATAACGGTCGACAAGGATGGTAGGCTTGCGAATATTCCGGTAAAACTCTGCATTCTTATGCGTACCGATTAAGATGATCCCATCCACATTTTTCCCAAGGAAGCTTTCAAAAAATTCTTCCTCTTCCGCCTCATCGCTATTCGTGGCGACGACTAGCGTGAAGAAGCCTTCCTTCTTGGCTACCTCTACCATACCGCCAATGACTGCGGTGTAGAAGGGATTCTGAATCTCCGGCACCACGACGGAGAGCATGTTGGTTTTTTTATTGACCATCGATGCAGCCATCGTATTCGGCACAAAGTTCATCTCTTCGATTATTTTGAGTATTTTCTTGCGAGTGGCTTCGCTTACGCGATCCCGTCCATTCATCACTCGGGATACCGTAGCTACAGATACATTTGCTTGCTTGGCCACGTCCTTAATTGTAATTTCCTTGTTCGTCTTAGCCACCCCCCTTCCTTTAGTTTAATGTCATAACGTTTTCTCAATATTTCCCCTTTGACAATAAACGCTATGAATCTAATCCATCATTTATTTAATGAAAACGGTTACGCAATTTCTAGTTTCATTCTAGTACGTTCCCAATAAGATTACAATAGTTTTTTTATAAAAAACAAAAAAGAATAAAACGCTTACATCTTTTATACATAACCTTTTATATTAGGTATTTGTTCGGTATTTAACTAATTTATTATTAAATTTTTGTAAATATGTCATTTATTATTACATAAAATCAAGCTTTTCATTGATATCGAGTAGGCCTCAGGACAAACATAGGACTTTTGTTAGAATCCAACTGTCAGCCGCTCCTCAAAAAACTAGAAACGTTAACCCGTTGTTTCCCTCATTTAAAACTTCCTTTTTTAAACAATTGCTTGTCAAAACGTTTACGCAATTTGTTTGAAATTGCACATTGTTAATGTAAAACAAAAAGCCTGGAGAAATTAGGAATAAAACCCTTTAATACCACCCGGCTTGCTGACTCTTACTTTAAGGATGCATGATAATTCTCAGGAAGATTGCTGTTCCCAAGAGCCTTTGGCTAGATCTATTTTACAAGACCTTAGGACGGAAATTGTAGCATGTAATACAGTATCGAACATATTACCTAGCAGCTTACTCAAACGCTATAAAACGCCGAATTAGACACAGAATCTAATGAACCACTGATTAGTGTATGTGGTGCCGGTGAGAGGACTCGAGCCTCCACAGTTTCCCTCACGATTTTGAGTCGTACATGTTATTTGTCCAAGATGAGAAACATAAAACCCGCGAAAAGCCTTGTATAATCAAGGTTTCGCGGGTTTTTTAGATTTTCCCAGGCTGCGAGGAGATAAAACATGTCAGAAGCTGGTTCAGAACCGACTATCATTCCTGATCCTTTTACGAAACATTTTAAAGACGTTTAAGCTGTCAACAAGCACCGTTCGGCATTTCCATCCGACAAACTCTACATGGTCTAAGACGGGGAGAAATTGTGGGTCTTAAATGGCAGGCTATCAATTTTCAGAACCAAACGTCGACCATCCAGTACACTGTTATTCCGGTCTCTTATGGGGGTAAACAAATTACACTTGCAAAAGACAGAGCTAAGTCCAGCCATCGGACGTTGCACCTCGTTCCATGAAATGCGCCGAATTCGTTTTCACGATCTTCGGCACAGTTGCGCCAGCCTATTGCCGGCGAACGGTGTAAGCATGAAGGAGATTCAAGAATAGCTCGGTCATAGTCGCTTCTCCACTGCAGCTAATAGCTACGCTCATTTGGATTACAGGTTCAAGCTTTCTTCTGCCCAGGTAATGAGCACCAGCTTAAAGATAAGGTATAATAAAAAGGTTTCTGCCCTGCCAGAAAAAGCAGATCAGAAACCTTTCTATTGATGCGTGATGCGGACGAGAGGACTCGAACCTCCACGGCTGTTACACCACTAGAACCTGAATCTAGCGCGTCTGCCAATTCCGCCACGTCCGCATGAGGATTTGATGGTGCGGTCGGAGGGATTTGAACCCTCACGCCCATTGGGCACTACCCCCTCAAGATAGCGTGTCTGCCGTTCCACCACGACCGCATAAGACACTTGAAAAGTGAGCCATGAAGGACTCGAACCTTCGACACCCTGATTAAAAGTCAGGTGCTCTACCAACTGAGCTAATGGCTCTTAAAAAAACTGGTGGAGGCTGATGGATTCGAACCACCGAACTCGTCAGAGAACAGATTTACAGTCTGCTGCGTTTGGCCACTTCGCTAAGCCTCCATGAAACTGGTGCCGTCGAGAGGACTTGAACCCCCAACCTACTGATTACAAGTCAGTTGCTCTACCAATTGAGCTACAACGGCATATAAGGTTGTCTAAATGGTGGCTCGGGACGGAATCGAACCGCCGACACGAGGATTTTCAGTCCTCTGCTCTACCGACTGAGCTACCGAGCCTTGCATGGTTTGCACCAACCCAATCGGAATATGCGGGATCGATGAACGGTTGTGAAACTTAAATGGCGGAGCTGACGGGATTCGAACCCGCGGTCTCCTGCGTGACAGGCAGGCATGTTAGGCCTCTACACCACAGCTCCAAGTACTATTCCCTACTCCAGGAAAATTATGATTGTCGGACTCATAAACTCTGGATGGTGGACGCTGACGGGATCGAACCGCCGACCCTCTGCTTGTAAGGCAGATGCTCTCCCAGCTGAGCTAAGCGTCCATATATTATGGTAGGAATAGAATGACCCGTAGGGGATTCGAACCCCTGTTACCTCCGTGAAAGGGAGGTGTCTTAACCCCTTGACCAACGGGCCTTGATGTTTGTCTTTTTTGGCGACAAGGATTATTGTATCAGAAATTTAAAAGATTACAAGCTTTTTCTTCTATCCAAAATATCCTAGAAATTTCCGCTATATGGGCATGCTGTTTTGAACGGATAAAATTGCAGTTTTCCTAGTAAAATCAAGGATTTCGGAGATCACGCTTGAAAAGTGGCAGAACGTATCCGGATCACTGGGTGTACATTTTCGAGCATGATACAGGAACATAAATTCGCATGCAAAAGCAGGACTCTCATTGTGGTTGACCACCGTCATGTGACGCCAAACACTGCGCTGACATATATTCGTATACGCGGGCATGACTCTCCATTCTTCCAATGCGCGCGATTCACAGGCGGCGTTACGGAGCTGCGCGGCAGTCGGTCGCACCCCACTTATCCTGAAAGTGGCTAGCAAACGCAGGCCCATGAATGGTTAAAGCCACAAAAAACACGCCCTTGCTCACAAGAGCATCGGACGTGTTTGATTTGGAGGTGTTCTTGCTCAGCTTATGCCGCCCGAACGAAGTGCCGCCGCTGTTTGTGCAGGGTCAGCATCGCCGGATAAAGGCTTGAGCCTTACCGCAAACTGAAAAGCCTGCGGCTCCAGCACATGCGGCGGAAGCTGCTTCGGACCGCAGCTGTTGCTGCCCAGCCCGTTCTGCTTGTAATCCAGATGAAGCGTGACATAATCGCGCGGAATCAGATCGCACTCGTGGGAGGCCGCTTCCAGGTCCTCCGGCGTGTAGCGGCTGGCCCCGAAGTCAAAGACCGGCCGGCCGGACGCCATAAGCCCGGAGCCCTGCACGCCGCGCAGGAACGCCCAGCGCACGTCGGAACGGTTGCCGCTTTCCTGCGGCTTGACGTACGGGAAGCGCAGGTCGTCGACCGCGGCGTCGTACAAGCCCATCCGCGCGGCTTGTCTGCTGTCCGGGTAAGATTCCCCCGGGCCGAGCCCGTACCAGGTCACGCGGTCCGTGCTGCCGGGCAGCTCCATCCGGAGGCCGATGCGGGGCAGCATATCCGGCGGCGTGCCGTCCGGTTCGCCCTGCACGGACAAATCCACCGTCCCGTCGGGACGAACGGTGTAGGCCCACGTGCAGGAGAAGCCCCAGGCGTACACGGGCGGTGCTGTACGGATGGAGACGGTCACGCGGACGGAGCCGTCCGCAAGCCGCTCCCAGCCGCTGCCGCGCACATCGTCGGCCGCCATATGCACGCACGCCTTGCGCCAGTCGGCGACAACGTACATGTCGTTGTCGATCGGGGCGCGCCACAAGGCGAGCCGCGGTCCGCCGCCTTCGGCGATCACCGGGGTGCCCGCGTGCCGCCAGGAGGCGATGCGCCCCCGGCCCCGGTCGAAGACGAGCGTGAAGTCCGCTCCCGTCAAGGTGAGCTCGCGGTCCGCTTCTTCGACCCGGATGGCGTCAGCAGTGTTGGCTGCCTGAACGGCCTCATCGTGCGCAAGCGCTCCTGCGGAAGACACGACGGCGGACTTTATCACCGCCCCGGACAAGTCGCTCTCCGATTCTCCTGTCGCTTTTCCGCTGCGTGCCTTCTCCGTTGAGCAGGCATGAAGCGGAAACTGCGCCCACGCAATCTCGTGGCCTTCCTCCGCCCAAGCGGCCGGGGAAGCCAGCACGATGCGCACGGTCAGCCAGTATTCGGCCGAGCCACCTTCGTCTGCCGCCGGCACGGGAAGGGGAATACGTAGAGTGCCCTCTTCTCCGGCAGCCAGGTCCGGCAGTTCGGCCGGACCCCCGCCAACGAGGCGGCCGTCCGCCTCCAGCTTCCACGTGCAGCGGAAATTTTGAAGCGAAATAAAATCGTAATGGTTCCGGATAATCAGTTCGGCGGCCCCTTGGTTTTTGTCCGGCTCCCATCCTTTGATCTCTACCGATATCGGTTCAATCGTTTTCTTGTATTCCATCAGACCCGGAGACGGCGTGCGGTCCGGCGTGATAAGTCCGTCGATACAAAAGTTGCCGTTGTTCGGCTGATCGCCGTAATCCCCGCCGTAAGCGAAATATTCGCGGCCGTCCGCTTTTTTCCGCCGCAGTCCGTGATCGATCCATTCCCAGACGAATCCTCCCTGAAGCCTCGGATACGTTCTGAACAGCTCCTCATAGTGCTGGAGCCCGCCGGGGCCGTTCCCCATGGCATGGGCATATTCGCATAAGATATGCGGTTTGTCCAGTTCCTTCATTTCTCCGAACCCGCGCATTTTCTCGGGAGACGAGTACATGGTGCTGAACACATCGCAGGCTTTTCCTTCGCGGTCTCCTTCGTAATGAACGAGCCTGGAAGAGTCGTAGGAGCGGCACCACTTGTACATCGCCTCGTGATTGCAGCCGAAGCCCGATTCATTGCCGAGTGACCACATGATAATCGAAGGATGATTTTCATCCCGCATGACCATTCTCCGCATCCTGTCCACATAGGCATGCTCCCACGCCGGATCGGCACTGAGCCGGTTAGCGTCCCCGATCAGCTCGAAGCCGTGCGTTTCCAGATCGGTTTCGTCCATGACATACAGGCCGTACCGGTCGCACAGGTCGTAAAAGCGCGGGTCATTCGGGTAGTGAGCCGTCCGCACCGCATTGATGTTGTGCTGCTTCATCATGCGGATATCCTTCTCCATCGTTTCCGGTGTGACGGTTCTGCCTGTATCGGGGTGATGGTCGTGACGGTTCACTCCGCGTAGACGAATCGCTTTCCCGTTTACGAGCATGAGGCCGCCTTTGACCTCGATGCGGCGGAAACCGGTTTTCAGCGCTGTCGTTTCAAGCACTTCTCCCTCTTCGTCCAGCAGAGTGACGATCAAGTCATACAAATAAGGCGTTTCCGCGGACCATTTGCGGGGTTCCTTGATTTCCGCTTCAATCGCAAATGACCGCTCCTTCTCCGTACCCGCGATTCCGTCCGCTTCCGTTTCCCCTCCCCCGCTGCTTGTGATCCCGCTTTCTTCACCGGAGACGATAAGGTTCCCCTCCCGGTCCTGCAGCTTCCAGACCAGAGTGAACGGACGGGAAGCCGTATCGGCCGATGACCCAGCTCCGGTCTGAGAACTGCTTTGGCCCCCATGCTGCGTTCCGGTTAGCGTGGCTGTATGTTCTCCCGCATGTTCTGCTGCGTGCTCTCCTGTATGTTCTCCGGCCTGTACGCCGTTTAGATCGCCGATAAGAGCAGCGCGTCCGGCCGCCGCCTTCGCTACCGTCACCTTCACACGGAGAAGTCCGTGTCTGCATGCTTCATCCAGCCCGGCGTGTACCCGGACATTTTGCAGATGCAGCTTCGGCCGGGCTACAAGAACGACATCGCGGAATATGCCGCTAAGCCACCACATATCCTGGTCTTCCAGGTAGCTTCCGGCCGACCACTGATACACCTGCACGGCAAGAACATTCCGGCCGCTGCGGATAAAAGGCGACAAATCGAATTCCGCCGTCAGCCTGCTCCCTTCGCTATAGCCGACATACTCCCCGTTCAGCCAGACGTTGTAGGCGCTGTCTACTCCGTGAAACCGAATGACCACGTCCTTGTCCGTCCAATCGGCAGGCAGGGTAAACTCTCTCCGGTAGCTGCCCGTAGGATTGGCCGCGGGCACGCGCGGAGGGTCAACAGGGAACGGATAATACAAATCCGTATAATGGGGAGCGCCGTATCCGTGCAGCTGCCAGCAGCTCGGCACGGGCAGGCGATCCCAGGCGGCCGCGTCGAACTCCGGCTCATAAAAACCGGCCGGCGCTTCCTCGGGCGAATTCGTGTAACGGAAAGCCCATGTGCCGTTTAGAAGTAGCGTCCGGTCCGAACGATCTCCGGCGTAAGTCAGAGCTTCTTTTTCTTCTTCGTAGGGAATAAAACTGGCCCGGGCCGGCAGACGGTCCCGCTCGAGCACGTCGAGATTGTCCCAATCCCGGCGCTGCAAATGTAGTTCCTTCATGTCTATGCTCCTCCTGCTTGGGGCTTACCCCTTAGATTGTCGTCGCGTCTAATGATCAAAGGCAGCACACGGCTGCGGAAATAGGTATAATTCACGATCAGCAGCACGCCCGCAATGAGAAACGGAGTGTGGTAATCGCCTGCATTCATAAAAAAACCCGCCGTCATCGTCGACAGAGACGACCCGACACAGCGGAAAACGGCCCGCATTCCCGCGTACAAATTGCGGTCCTCTTCTCGCAGCGAAGACATGGTTTCGCTGTCGACCAGATTGCCGAGCAGCGAAAAGCTTCCGCTCCGGAGAACGAGCAAGGCCGCAAATACCGGCGCCGGCTGCGCGATCAGAAGCAGAAATGCTAGACCCGCGTTGCCGAGGAACGCGCCTGTAAAGGCGGCTTTGGCTCCCCAGCGCTCCATGATTTTGGGAGCGGCCAGCGAAGCGGCAAACAGGACAAGCCCGTTGACCGTGTACACGTAAGAAATCAGATCGTCCTCCCATGCCGCCCTGAACTTCAGGTACACGTTCATGAACGGGCCGATGAACGAGAAGACAAAACCGATCAGGCAGGCGTTGGCGGCGAGCAGCCAGAGCGAGCGATTGCGGAGCAGCCAGAGCGAGCGATTGCGGAGCAGCCAGAGCGAGCGATTGCGGAGCAGCCTGCGGATTCCCTGCGGCAAGCGCGGCAGGGAATCCGCCCTCGGCGTCACATGACGGTGGTCAACCACATGTGTTTGCCGCCCCCCGTGTGATGCGGACGGCTTCGCCGGGCCATCGCCCGGTGCGTGCTGCTCCTCGGCGCCACTCATTCCGGTTACGGCGTCTGGCAGGGGGGCGGCGGCTGCATCAGCGATGACACGGTTACGGTTGTCAGCCTTTGCTGCGAACGCGCTCCCGTTTGCGGTTTCCCTATCGGCCGGGGCATATAAGCCGCTGCCGGTTGCCTCCGCTGCTGATCCGCTCATAAGGTCACCGTTCCCGGTACCGTTATTCGTGATGTCGCGGCCCAGGCCGTCGGCTTCCGCTGCACCGCAGTCGCCGTTTGCGGCTCCCGCAGCGGCTTCGGCTCCGGGACGCAATCCGCTCCCGGCTGCCGCCGCTGCCGCCGGTCCCGGACGGTCACCGCCCCCGGAGCCGCCTATCTCCGGCAAAGCCTTCCCGCCGCTGCCTCCCGCCGCCCGTTCCGCCGGTAGCAGCTTCAGGCGGAGCAGAGACAGCACCGCGATGCATACGGCGGAAGCATAGAGCGACGGGGCGTGGCCTGCGGCGGAAGCGTCCGCCCGGGAGAGGATGCCCCCGAGCAGATTGCCGAGTCCGGTGAATGCGGTGAACACCGCGAACATCCCGTGAAAGGCCCGGCTCTCCTCACGGCGGGAGCGGCAATAGCGGAACAGCAGCTGGATTTCCGTCGTCTCGATACACATAAATCCGGCTGACGCAACCGCTTGGGCCGCATACCAGACCGGCAGACTGCGTCCGGTGGCGAATAGGGCCGCTCCTGCGGCAACGAGCATCGAACCCGTCAGCAGCATGGGCTTGCGGCCGATTTTTCCCGCAAGCATACCGGCGGGCAATGCACCGATCCCCATGATCAGAATGCCCACGGCGGATATGCTTGCAATCTGGCCCCCGCTTGCGCCAAGCGCCAGCAGGTGAAGATTCAGGGCCAGCGAATACAGCCCGATTCCGATCCCGTACAGCGCTTCCGTCGCCAGAAACCGCCGGACTCCGGTTGTCATGCTTGTATTGCTGCTGCGAAAATTAAACACATCTGTCCAATCTCCTTGCTGTCCGAAACTTGCGGTTAACTTCCTTGCTTGCAGGTTTACTTGGGATAGTTCAGCCCTTGTTCCCCTTCATTCCAGCCTTACAGGGACATCGGCCTTACTTGATGCCTGTCATCGAAATGCCTTCCACGATATACCGCTGGGCAAGGAAGAACACCGCAAGCGGAGGCAGACAGATGATCGTCGTTACGGCCATAACCGAAGTCATGTCGACACCGAACATCCCTTTAAACTGCGCCAGACCGAGCGTCAGCGTATACATGCTCGCATCGTTGAGGAAAATGAGCGGCCCGAGATAATCGTTCCACGTGTCCAGCATATTAAAGACGCTGACAAGCACGAGCGCCGGAAACATCAGGGGAATGATGATTTTCGTAAAAATTTTCAGATCCCCCGCACCGTCGATTTTCGCCGCCTCTTCAAGCTCCGTCGGAATGGTCATAATAAACTGCCTCAGCAGGAAAATGTAAAACGCCGAGCCGAACCAGGACGGGACGATCAAAGGCTTCAGCGTATTGATCCAGCCCAGGAAATTAAACTCCATGTAAAGCGGGATCATCGTCACGTCCCACGGAATCATCATCGTGGCGAGCACGACCATGAACAGGGCCTCCCGGCCCTTAAAGCGGAACCGCGCAAAGCCGTACGCAACCAGCGAGGATGAAATCAGTTGGCCGATGTTGCATAGCACGGTAACGGTCAGGGAATTTTTCAGAAACACATTAAAAGGTTGAATGGTCCACGCCTTCGCGAAGTTTTCCCAATGAAGCTCGGACGGGATCCATTTGGGCGGATACATGTAAACCTCTTCCGGGCTTTTCAGAGCCGTCGTAACGAGCCAGAAGAACGGCATCAGGAACAGCAGCGAGAAAAACAGCAGCAGGGCATATGTGAGTACTTTCTTCATGTCTTCACCTCGCAATCGTCTTTACAGCGCTTTGCGCTTCGTTTTCCGGGCTTTGTTCTTCTTCAGTTCACCCTCGTAATAGACGAACATGGAGGTGGAGCGGAAGACCATCATCGTCAGCGCCAGCACAATTACGAACATGACCCAGGCGTTGGCTGCGGAATAACCCATTTTGAAATATTTAAAAGCGTTCTCGTACACATACATGGCGTAAAAGTAAGTCGAATTCAGCGGCCCTCCGCCCGTAAGCGTCAACGCGAGCGTAAGCTGCTGGAAAGCGGCGATAATCGACGTAATCAGGTTGAAAAGCAGGGTCGGCCCCAGCATGGGAAACGTAATGCGGATAAACCGCTTGAACGCGCCCGCACCGTCCAGTTCGGCGGCTTCGTACAGATCACCGGGGATGTTTTTCAGTCCCGCGAGGAAGATCAGCATCATGGACCCCTGCGCCCACAAGCTTGCGGCGACCATCGCGATCATCGACCAGTTCGGCTCACGCAGCCAATCCGGTCCGGTAATTCCGACCAGGGACAGGAAGTAATTGAGAATCCCGTATTCCCCGCTGTATACCCAGGCCCAGATCATCGCCAGGGCAACGCCCGAGATGACGGAAGGCAGGTAGAACACGGTGCGGAAAATACCGCTTCCCCGGACATTCTGATTGAGAAGAACCGCCAGCAGAAGAGCGATAGCGAGATTGAGCGGCACGAATATGGCGGCAAATCGGACCGTTACGCCCAAGGAGTGCCAGAACAACGGATCGTTTGTGAACATATTCACATAGTTTTGGAAGCCGACAAAGGTTCGTTCGCCGACAATGGGCCAATCGTAAAAGGAAATGACGAGCGAAAACAGGAGGGGTCCGAGCGTAAAAGCCACGAACCCGATCATCCAGGGAAGAATGAAGAGGAAGGGGGTTAGCCTGCCTCTTCTCCAGATGCTGCGCCGCACGCCTTTTTGAAGCTTCAAGGTGTTCGGTTGCATGGGCTCACTTCCGTTTCCCTAACGGGTTATTTGAAAAACTTTTGCGAATCGCGTACGGCCGTATCCATCGAATCCTTGGCGTTTTGTCCCAGCATAATGGCGTTGATGGCTGACGTTAAATTGCGGTTGACTTCGTTCCATTTCGGGCTGAGCAGGAAAGCCGGGGTATTGTCGCTCGCTTCGAGCATCGTGTAGAACGCCTTGTACACCGGATCCTGGTCGAGCTTGTTGCCTTCCACGATGCTTTTGCGCACCGGCAGGTCGCTTGTCCGCAGCTTGATCGCTTCCTCGGAAGCGTAATATTTGATGAACTCCCACGCTTCTTCCTTGTGCTTGGAGTTTTTGGACATCGAGACCGCAGATTCGGCGATTACGCCTTTAACCGGCTTGCCCGGGAAGACAGGCATGGATACCGTTCCGAGATCGACCTTGGCTTCCTTGAAGCCGTCCAGCGGCCAGATGCCGCTCTCCCACATGGCGATTTTGCCCGCTTTGAAAATGTCGTCCCCCGACTGCTGGTTCTTGCCGCCTACAATCACGGCCGTCTTGGATTTGACGAGATCGCCGATCATACCGATCGCCTCGACCGCCGGCTTGCCGTTCATGTAGCCTTCGATCGTTTTGCCGTCATCCGAGATAAAGCTGCCGCCGTTGCTCCAGACGATTCCCTGAAGATCGTACGGATCGTTTTCCGCACGCACTCCGAAGCCGTACTGCTTTTTGGCCGGATTCGTCAGCTTTTGGGCTGCGCTTTTGAATTCGTCCCACGTCCAGCCTTCTTTAGGCTGAGGAACGCCCGCTTCGTCAAACAGCTTTTTGTTGTAATACATCACCCTTGTCGTAAACCCCGCCGGCACTCCGTAAGCGGTTCCATCGATTTTGACGTAATTGAGCAGTCCCGGGTAGAAATCGTCCTGCTTCAGTGTCGCATCGCTTTTCATCCTCTCATCCAGAGGTTCGAGGTTTTTGTAATACGTCGGAAAATCCCACATATACATCACATCCGGCGCATTGTTGGCCCCGATTGAAGCGGCCAGTTTCTGATCGAATCCGTCCCCGTAAGCCTCGACCTGCACCTTGACGTTCGGATGCTTGGCTTCGAAGTTTTTGGCGATCGTTTCTTGGATTTTGAGCAGATCGCCGGTATCCCAGGTCGCGAAGCGCAGCGTCACCTTGCCGCCGGCGCCGGAGTCTCCTCCCCCCTGAGCCTCTCCCTGCTTGGAGCTGCACCCCGACAGGGCAAGAGCGGTAACCATCGATCCGGTAAGCGCGAGAACGAGCGTCTTTTTCATAAAGTTCCCCCCATAAACATCTTAGGTGTGATGAGATGAATGCGTTGAATTGATTTCAGTTTACGGCAAATAAAGCGTTTTCAAAACGGAAGAATGTCCGAAAAAAAGTGCCGCTTTGCCCGCTCTCCGGGCAGCTCCCGAGGAAGGTGCCAATACGTCCGGCGCGAGGGGGTGTTTTTATCCGGCGATCCTTCACCGGGGAAAAAAAGAAGGTTTCCCTTCCGGGAAACCGCATTGGCAGGTCCGGCTAGCGCGCGTCCGTCATCCGCCGCTCCGTGCGGTAATGACTCGGGGTCTGGCCCGTACAGCGCTTGAACCATTTGCTGAAATATTTCGCATCCGGCATGCCCACCCGGTCCGCGATGTCCTGCACGGTCAGCTTGGAGGTGGCGAGCAGCTCCGAAGCGATTCCGAGCTTCGTACGGCAGGTGAACGCCACGAAGCTTTCGCCTACCACGCGTTTGAACAGTGTGCTGAAATGGCTGCGGCTCAGGCCGACCTCATGGGCCGCTTCCGCGACAGAGAGCTGCGAATCCGCCTGCTCGACGATCAGCCGCACCGCCGCGGCAATCGGTTCGGGCCATTCGCCGATACGCACGCGGTGGCGCGTCTCCAGCTCGATGCGGCCGTGCAGGCGGCGCACTTCCGCGAGCCAGCCCTCGGCGCCGGAGAACGCCGCGCCCTCCGTCCAGCGCAGCTGCGGGTCCGCCGCTTTGCGCGCGCACAGGCGGGCGTTCCACGCCTGCCGCTCTCCCTCCGGGACGAGCAGCAGCACATGCTGCCCGCTGAGGGCGGCCGCCGCGCAGAGGCCCGCGGAGGCGAGCCCTGCGGCCAGCCTCGCGGCGCAGGTGGCGGGGCCCGGTGCGGCCGTGGCGCCTTGCCCCGCCGCCTCCGCGTCCGCCGACGCCGTGCCTCCGCAGCCGATCAGGTAAGGCACCGTCGGCTCGCGCATCCACCGCCACTGCCCTTCGAGCAGCCTCTCCAGCTCGGCGGGAAAGCGGTCCCGGATGCCGTGCAGCCATTCGCGGAGCGCTCCTTCCACGCCCGCGACGTTGTCTGCGCCGGCCGTTTCCGCTCGGCCGGGCTGCGCGGACGCCTGCTGTCCGGGCCTGCGGAGCTCGCCGCGGAAACCTTCCAGGTAGTCTCCCAGCTCCTCGTCGCTGAAATCGGTTTTGAGCAGATAACCGGACGCGCCGTACTTGATGCCCTGCTGGGCGTATTCGAAATCGCGGTGACAGCTGAGCAAGAGCGCTTTTGTCTGCGGAGCGTATTCCTTGATCTTGCGGATCAGCTCGATTCCCGTCATCCCCGGCATTACGATGTCCGTAATGACAACTTCCGGCTCATGCTCCAGGAAAGCCTCCCAGGCCCGGGTCCCGTTCGGCGCATCCGCCACAACCTCCATTCCGTAACGTTCCCAGGGCACTGTACTGATCAGCCCCCTGCGGATAATCACTTCATCGTCGGCAATCAGTACACGTATAGATGTATCGCTCATCCCGTTTCCTCCTCCTTCGGAAGCATAATCCCGATGCATGTTCCTTTTCCCGGCTCCGACTTTACATCCAGCCCGTATTTATCGCCGAAATGCAGTTTGATCCGCTGATCGACGTTATAGATGCCGATACTGCGTTTCTTGCGGCCGGCCGTCTCTCCGGGATCGGCCAGAAGCTGCCGGGCCGCCTCCGGTTCCATACCCTTGCCGTCGTCGCACACACTCAACCGGATCGCGTTCCCCTGCTCACGCACTTTGATTTCGATCATCCCCGCCCCGTCCTCGAACGCATGGAAAAAAATATTTTCCACCAAAGGCTGGAGCGTCATCCGCGGGATGCGGACCTGATCCAGAGCAAGCTCCCCCGTATCGATGCGGTAAGTAAATACATGGCCGAACCGGTATTCCTGGAGATTCATGTAATGATGGATCACATCCAGCTCCTCTTTCAAGGTTACCAGTTCACGTGTGAAGTTCAGGTTTCCGTCAAGTACCTTGGTCAAATGCAGAATCATCTGCTGCACTTCGGTGTTTCCGGCTATCCGCGCTTTCCACTGGATGGAAGCAAGTGTATTGATCAGCAGATGGGGATTGATCTGGTGGTGGAGCGCCCTTAGCTCCGCTTCTTTTTTCTGCCGCTCCACACGCTTGACTTCTCCGAACAAATCCTGCAATTGGACAACCATGTGATTGAAGCTGCGGCCCAAACGCCCGATTTCATCTTCGGAGTCGACGACGATCCGGGTATCCAGGCGCCCGAGCGAGACGTCACGGATGGAATCTTTCATTTTTTTAATCCGGCTAAGGAAACGCAGCGAACTGAAGTACGCCAGAACGAAAGCCAACAGAATGGACAAGCTGACGGCCGTAAACGTAAACGTCCGGATCAGCAGAGACGACTGGTAAAAGTGGTGGTAAGGCGTCCGCACTTCGATCTTCCAATCGGTTTCTTCCGACTGCTTCGTCCAGACGACATCGTCGTCACGCTTTGTATAAGGCTTCGCCGTCTGATACAGAATGCGCCCTTCATCCGATATAGTCAGAAAAGCTCCCGTATCCCGCTCGTACTCGTGGAACATATCCAGCAGCTTTTCGGCTTTTACTTCGATCAGCACCCTTGCATCCTCCAGCGCCCCCACCTGGTTATGAATCTGAAAAAGCAGGCCGATCACTTTTTCGCCCGGAACGTTGGAGGTGCCGCTGTACTGCTTGGGCTCGTAAATGCTGAACCGGTACCCCGTGCGTTCCTCGCCGAACCAGGGGCTTTCCTCCACGAGATCCGTATTGGCGATACGCTCGCCGTAATAATAGCCGGACTTCGTCAGAATGAAAATACCTTTCGTATCCAGCGTTTTATGGGCTTTTAAATACTGTTCGAGCTGCTGCTCTTCTTTAAAGCCCAAATAGGTCGTCGGAATCTCTTCATGCAGAACCGTAAAGTTAGGGTCCAGCAGGTAGGACAAAATATCTCCGACCGTATATTTCATTTGAGCCAGCGTCGAATCGATCTGCACCTGCAGCTGGGAGACCGTGTTTTCCCCGTAGCGCCCGAACTGCTCGTTTATCGTCTGCGAAGATTTGGTATACAGTACATAACCCAGAGACAACAGGGGAATAATGGCGACCAGCAAAATCAGCAGCACCAGCTTTCCCTGCAGGCTCCGGCGTAAACGAATCGGCAGTAGGCCCAGGTGTCTAGACAACGTAATCTCCCCCGCATGCAGTAAAGTAAGCGCTTCCGTAAAATGATTATAGCACGGGAAGGCTGTGTGCACATGCCTCCCCGCGCTCTATGGAATTTGAAATATAACCCAGCGGGGCCCGCTGCCTGAACGTCGTCAGTACGGTGCCCCGCTTCCGTGCGCGGGACTCCTTAGCGGGCAGCCCCGGCCGGCTCTGTTTTTTTGAGATAGGCACGCCATGTGATGCACCACTCTTTAGGATCGTCGAAGCTGGATTCGTCGATGCGGTGCACGGTGCTGTTGTGGGGGGCGCTTTTCACGATCTCCGGATTTTCGTATGCTTCCTGCGAAATATGGCGCAGCGCGTCCAGGTACTCATCGAGATCTTCTTTGGAGTACGACTCCGTCGGCTCCAGTGTGAACGGCTGCGGAACGATATACGGATGATGACTGGTCCAGTAATGCAGCCCGAAGTCGCACATCCTGCGCTGGACATCCTCGGTCGTCACGCCCGTCTCCTTCGCCAGCTGTTCCCAGCTGTAGCGTACCTGCTCCAGGCGTCCGCCTTCCACATACGGGGCGCTGGCGCCTCTGATTTTCAAAATGTTCGCGTACAAATAGTTGTTGTTGAGCACGGCTGTTTTGGCCACGTCCAGCAGTCCTTCGGGCCCCAGCGCGCGAATCCAGGCATACGAGCGGAGCACCGTCTGGGCCACGCCGTGGAACATCCGCACTTTGCCGATGCTTTCCGGGGTTTCCCCGCTCAGGCTGTAACGGCTGCCGTCGTATTCCACGACGGGGCCCGGCAGGAACGGCGCCAGTTGTGCCGTCACGCCCAGTGCTCCGGTTGCGGGTCCCCCGCACATATGAGGCGCCGCGAATGTCTTGTGCAGGTTGAAGAAGCACATATCGAAGCCCGCTTCTTTTGCACGCGCAATGCCGAGAAGCCCGTTCGCGTTGGCCTGGTCGTAGAAGCAGATTCCGCCCGCTTCGTGCACGACTTC
The DNA here is from genome assembly GCF_059692095.1 of Paenibacillus sp. JT31N7. Taxonomy (NCBI): domain Bacteria; kingdom Bacillati; phylum Bacillota; class Bacilli; order Caryophanales; family Paenibacillaceae; genus Paenibacillus; species Paenibacillus sp. JT31N7. The sequence continues at coordinate 9,921 of NZ_JCAUAT010000009.1, read as the reverse complement.
CGTAAACTCGCGGATCCGGGGGTTGAAGATTCCGGTATCCTCCGGGTTCGCCACGACAAAACCTGCCGTCCTCTCGGACACCGCGTTTTTCAGCGCTTCCAGATCCGGGAAGCCGTCCTTATCCGGGTACAGCGTGATGATTTTGTACCCTTTTACCGCTGCGGTTGCGGCCTGAGACGGATGGGAGAAGATCGTCGTGATAATCTCGTCGCGCTTCTCCCCTTCCCCGTTCGCTTCGTGGTAAGCCCGGACGATGGACGCCATGGCGAAGAGCGCCTGCGTACCGCTGCTCGGCTGGAAGGAGAACCGGTCCAAGCCCGATATTTCCCTCATGCACAAGTCGAGGCCGTGATAGACTTCGAGCATGCCCTGCACCGTGTCCGGATCCTGCAGCGGATGAAGGTCCATCATTTTGGGGCTGCGGATAAGCATTTCGTTAATCCGCGGAATGTACTTCATGGTGCAGGTGCCTTGGCCGATTTCGACGTTGAAATCGGACCCCAGCGTTTCCTGCGACAGGCGCAGATAGTGCCGCAGCACCTTGGCCTGGCCGATCTCGGGAAGGGCCGGAGCCGTCTCTCTGCGCATGGACGCCGGCAGGGCGGACAGGCCGTCGCCCACCTCGGCTTCCACCTCCGGCTCCGCCGCCGGTACCAGAATCCCCCGCTCGCCCGGACGGTGCAGTTCGAATATAACCGGCTCATCCCATTTCGCCTGGTGGAACTTGCGGACCTTGCTGTTTCGTTCGATTCGTTTGATCATGGTGCCGATATCCCCTCTCATCGGTGGTTGTTCTATTGGTTGGTTCTATAGGTTAGCAGTAATTTTCCCGGCTCATTTGCCGTGAACGCTTCTCATCCCTCCGCCATTCCCCCGCCGCTTCTTATGACACACGGAGAATGTCAGGCCCGGCTCAGCACGTTTTTCAGCGCCGCCGCGAGGGTATCGATATCCTGCTTCGTGTGGATTTCCGTTACACAGTAGAGCGCGCACTGTCCCCATTCCGCAAATTCGGCGGACAAATCCTTGCCTCCGAAAATATCCTGCTCAAGCAGAAGCTTATTGATCTCCGCCACGCTTTTGCCTGTCGAATTAAAATCAACGACAAATTCCTTAAACGTAGACGCGCTGAATTTCATGCTTACGCCCTCGATTTCGGACAGGCGCTTCTTGGCGTACTCCGCCTGCTGAACGATGGTCTGGCCCACCTCAAGCATTCCCTGCGGCCCCATCAGAGCCAGATAGACGCCTGCCGTGATTCCCCACAGCGCAGTCTGCGTGCCGACGGATTCCTTCCCTTTTTCCCGCTTCGCAAAAGAAGTCCGCTCGTACGCCACGTCGCCGAAGCCGTACTCGCCTTCCACCGAAGTCGGCGCGATGCCGAACAGCCGGGATGGATATTCCATCACGTAAGCTTCTTCGTCGCGCGAAGCGATGAAACCGGCCTGGCCTCCGCCGTAGTTCATGCGGATTCCGAGGGGCTGCAAGTCGCCGCAGACCAAGTCCGCGCCATAGCGGGAAGGCGGCTTCAAGACGCCCAGCGAGATCGGGTCCACGCCGACCACAAACACGGCGCCCGCTTCCTTCGCGAGCTTGCCGATCGCTTCCCCTTGGACCTCGATGTGACCGAGATAGGAGGGGTTCTCGATATAGACGGCCGCGGTATCCGGGCTCAGTTTGCTCCGCAGATCGCCCAGATCCAGCAGTCCTGTCGCGGGGTCGCAGCCGACGAGGGTGCAGCGGATTTGCGGCGACAGGTAGTTGCGGATGATAAGCAGGCGGTCCGGATGAGTCGTCGCCGGCAGCAGCACCTCGCTGCGGCCGTTCATTCGTGCCGCCATGCGAAGAGCGGTGGAAGCCGCCTGGGCCCAATCGAACGTCGGGACGTTGACGACGTCCATGTCGACCAGCTCGGCCAAAAGGCTCTGATACTCGAACAGCGCCTGAAAACGCCCGTGGTCCTCGTACGGCTCTCCCGCATACGCGGTCACAAACTCCGAACGCTGGCTGATTTCATCGCATACCGCAGGCACATAATGCTGCCAGCAGCCCGCCCCGAGGAAGTTGAGCCGCTCCCGGGCATGAAGATTGCGATTCAGCAGCGTTTCGATGTGGCGCTGAAGCTCGTATTCGTTCAAGGCCGGACCGATTTGAAGCTTGTCGCGGTAGCGCAAAGATTCCGGTACCATGCGGTATAGTTCTTCGATAGTAGCCGCTCCGATCACTTGGAGCATGTCTTTTTGTACGTCGGATACCGTGTTCGGTATATATGGATGGGATGAAGACTGCCTGGTTGCCATCGGAAAACCTCCCTGTGTCTGCTTAATGATGGAATGTTAGATCCTGATGAAAAAGTTAAGGGTAACTTGCCGGTCAAAATTGCTCACGTGTGAAGTCTAATCGCAATCGCCTTTTTTCTAGGCAAATGTCACAAAATTTACTGATCAGTCGATGCGCAGGCATCTGCCCGTGTTGCAGGCTTACCTACTTATTGCTGCCCCGGATCTGCCCGTACTGCAAACCTGCCAGCTCTTTGCCCGGCATCTGCACCTGTTACAGACTTACCTGCTTATCGCTGTCCCAGATCTGCCCGCGCCCAAGTTCTCAAGCACAATCCCCCAAGTTCTCTGCCGCAAAAGCTTACGCCAATCCTCCGCCGTCCACGACGAGAACCGAGCCTGTGACCCAGGCGGACATTCCGCTTGCCAGGAACAGCACCGCGTTAGCGATATCCTGAGGCGTCCCCAGCCTGTTCAGCGGGCGCTCCGCGGACGATACGAGGAAGCTTGCCTCATCCCGGTGCAGCTGCTTGGCTTCGTCGCGCAGAAGCGGCGTATCCGTATCTCCCGGACAGACGCAGTTTACGCGAATTCCGGCAGGGCCGTGGTCAATCGCCATTCCGCGGGTCAGGTTTACTACGCCCGCCTTGGCCGCACAGTAAGCGGCTGCCTGGTCGCCGCCTTTCAGCCCCCAGCCCGATCCCGTGTTGATAATACTTCCGCCGCCGTTCTTTTCCATCTCCGGGATAGCGTATTTGGACAGAAGGAAAGTTCCTTTCAAGGAAACGTCAATCACGAGATCCCACTGTTCCTCCGTCAGTTCCACAACGGTTTTCCGCCGGATCACGCCTGCATTGTTGAAGACAATATCGATTCTGCCCGTCTCCCGAACCGCCGCTTCGACCGCGGCTTTGCAGTCTTCCGCCCGTGTTACGTTGCACGGAATATAACGGGCGAAATGCCCCTGCTCCGTAAGGAGACGCTCGGCTTCGCGCCCTCCGGCTTCGTTCATGTCCAGCAGCATGACCTTGGCCCCGTTTGCTGCCAGCGTTTGAGTGGCCGCAAGACCGATTCCCGAAGCGGCTCCCGTTACCAGGGCCGTTTTTCCGGTTAAATCCAGCGGAGAAGTGTTCGTTGTCATCTGATTTACCCCCTTGGTTTGCTTCGTGTTTGCTATGCTTTCGTGCTTGGTATGCTTTCGCGCTTGCATCGCTTTCGTGCTTGTATCGCTTACCGTTCCCGTTTTAACTTTCACGGAGCGCGATGCAGCCGCCCTCCTACTCCGGACTGTCTGCGGATGCCGCCCCGGAAACCATCTCTTCTTCCCTGCAGCTGCCGGCCAGCAGAAGGAAAACGCTCGACGTCCACGTGAACGCCCGGTCGCGCAGCCCTTCGCCGGTTACGGCGTCGAAGTTCTCCGCCATACCGGACTTCGCCGCCATGCGGCAGAACTTGCGGGCCAGCTCCGAGGCAAACTCCTCGTCGCCCGCTCCGCGGAGTCCTTCCACGATCAGCATCGTGGAAGGGGCCCAGATCGGGCCGCGCCAGTAGCCGTCGGCCGCATAGTACGGGCTGGACGTGCTCTCCGTCGCCAGCCCGTTGCCGGTCAGGAAGCGGTCCGGCTGCTTCAAATCCGCGATCACCTTCTCGCGGATAGAACCGGGGAGCCTTTTTCCCAGCACGATCGGGACGAACGACAGCAGGCTGTCTCCGGCCGAGCGCTCGTGGGAACCGGAACGCATGGCCATGAAGCGGCCTTCCTTCTCATCCCAGAAGTGTCCGATCAGCTTCTGAAGCAGCTCGCGGGCCCTGGCCGACCAGCGTTCGGACTCTTCGTCCAGGCCGAGCCTCCGAGCCGCGACGGCCAGCACTTCCATCTGGATGACGAGAAACGCCGAAAGATCCGGGCTCTCTACGGGAATATCCGTCAGGAACGCCGTGCTGTTGTCCCAGCCGCTGTCATTGCCGTGATTGTACTGCGGAATTCCGTCATTGTCGTCATCTCGGTACCGGAACCACCACGTCGTCCATTTGCCGAGCGGTTCATAAATTTCCCGAAGCCGCGCATCCGTGACCGCCGACGAATTCTCCATCATCCAGTTCAGTGTCCAGCCGTGAATAGGCGGTTTACAGCAGTTCCAGAGCGCATATTTATCGTTTAAAAAGTCCGGCAGCATACCGCTTTCATCCTGCCGGTCAAAAAATATCGCAAACTGATCCCAAGCCAGGTCCGGGTTCGTTCCGGCCAGTGCCATCGCATTGAAGCAGTGATCCCAGCTCCAAATATTCGTCATCCAGTTCTTGGACATGTACATCGCGGGACGGGATAAATAGCCGTCCGCGCGTACGACGCAGGACCACGTAATATAGGCAGCCAGCGTCCGCGCCTCATCCCAGTCCTCCGGCGTTCGTATCGTGCGGGCGAGCCACTGTTCCCAGTCCTGGCCCGCCATAGCCTCGGCTTCTTCATATGAATATCCGCCGCGCTGTCCGGGGACCGTCCGGTATTCTTCGAGAGACAGATCGAACGAGTGACTTTCTCCGCCGGGAACCACCACGAAAGAAATATGCTTGGCACGGAGTCCGCCCCAGACTACATCCGGCTCGAAACTACCGAGCAGCGGCGAGAGCAGAATCCGGACCTCCCGCGAAAAGCTGTTAAGCTCCCAGCCTCTTTCCCGGTAAGGAAGCGCGTAATCGTAGGCGCTGAGCTCCGCCGTCAGTTTCAGCCCGATCCCTTCGCCTCTGACACGGATGCAGTCCGGCTCCGGAATGCACCATTCCATCCAGCCGGCTTCGCTTTCCAGACGAACTTTGACAGGGGAAGCCTCCACCCTGTAATCAGTCAGCGCTTCCCTGGTCTTCGGATCAATGAGGGTGATGCCGAACAAGACACCGGCCTGCTCGTCGCCCCCGCGGATCATTCGAACGTAAAGCCCTTCGCTGCGTTTATCGCTTTGCGGCAGCCTCGATAGGGCGAAATAGGAACCAAAGCGGCTGAATGGCACCACAGACAGATCGAAATTCATAGTTGCAGCCCCCCATTGTTCCTTGGATTTGTAGTTCCTGCTCGTGAAGAGAGCGTTTACATAAAATTGTACCGGAAAGAAAAGAATCTCCACACCGACGCTTGTTGGTATCTTCGTGTCATTTTGCACCTGCTGCGCCGCTGTTTTCAGCCGAAGGTGTCAAAGGTGCCAATTTGTATGCGGAGATTCGTCTTTTTGTTCACTGCCCCTTTTTCCGGAAAATAAAAAACCGCCCCGAGGTCATGAACCTCTCAGGCGGTTTATTTTTGAAACCCCAAAGCCTATAAGATCCGGTCTCTCATATAAGCGGCAGCGGTGCCGGGTTCCCCTATCCTTTCGTTCCCCCCTGCAGACCGAATCCCTTCGACATGAATCTCTGGGACAGCATATACAGAATGACGGACGGAATGGCGTACAGGACCGAAAACGCCGCCAATTTGCCGTAATCGGCCATCCCGTACTGCCCGAAAAACTGATACAACTTTAAGGCTACCGGAAACTTCTCAGGTGACTGCAGAAGGATATACGGAACGAAGAAGTTGCCCCAGCTTCCCGAAAACGTAAAAATCGCTACCGTACAAATACCCGGAACCATTAACGGCGCCACTACCTTGCGGATGCCTGTGAACACGGACGCTCCGTCAATCCAGGCCGCTTCTTCCAGCTCGCCCGGCACCGAGTCCATGAAGTTCTTCAGCATCCAGATGCCGTACGGCATGGACGAAGCCGCGAAAAATAAAATAACGCCGAAAATATTGTCATACAGCTTGGTGGTCAGAAACAATTGATAAACGGGAACCATGACCGCCGTAATCGGAAGCGAAGTCATAAACAGCACAGTAAGCATAAACGGTTTTTTATACTTTAATTGATACCGGGACAGCGGGTAGGCCGCAAGCAGGGCCAGAATAACGACGAGCACGGCTTGGCCGAGGGACATGATGAGGCCGATCATATAGGCCCGCTGGTTTTCCGGATTGGAGATCACCTCCACATAATTCGTCCCTGTCAGCCGCTGGGGGATTTTAAGCGACTGCATCGCATTGGAATCAACAGATGCCACCAGAACCCATAGAAGGGGCAGAATAAAACAGATTCCGATGAAAACAAGAATCGTATACGGCAGAATTCGATACATCCATTTACGCTGGCTCGTATTCATACGGTATTCTCCTTGTAAGTTTACTCTTTCATCGCGCGGATGTAGAACAGGCTTAAGATAATGCCCAGAAGCAGCAGGAGCAGCGATATGGCCGTCCCGTACCCGAGCTGATAATTCACGAACGCCTGGTTATACATAAAAATAGGCAGTGTCGTCGTCGAGGTTCCCGGTCCTCCTCCAGTCATCGCGTAGATGAGCCCGAATACGCCCAAAGTCTGCAAAGTAACCAGCATCATATTGGTGGTCAGGGTTCCTTTTATAAGGGGCAAAATAATTTTTATCAAGATCTGCCACCTGGACGCTCCGTCAACAATGGCCGCTTCCTCGATCTCCGCAGGCACATCATCCAGCGCCGCTTGAAAGACGAGCATGGAAAACGCCGTCCCGTGCCAGATGTTAGCCAGAATAATCGTAACCATCGGAACGGTATACAGCCATGTAACGACCGGAATGCCGAAAAACGCCAAGATGGCATTCAAAGTCCCCTCATCCCCGAAAAAGCTGTACAAACATAAAGCGCAAACAATCTCGGGGGTTACCCAGCCTGCCAGCACGATGGTTCCGATCACCCGCCGGAAGTGCTTATTTTTGTGCTTCATCAGGAGCGCAATCAGAAAACCCAGCACCTGCTGGCCGATAACCGCCGATCCGATCAGAAAAACGAGGGTATTCCAGATGCTGATTCTGACCGTAGGATCCTGGAACATACGCACATAGTTATCGAATCCGGTAAATTTCAGTTCTTTCGCGGCTTCCCCCGTCAAGGCCAGATTCGTAAAGGAATAATAGAAGGTCAGCAATATCGGATAAATAAAAAACACAAGCATAATCGCTATCGAAGGAAGCAAAAAATAAAACCACGAAGAGGTTCGCTTTTTCCTGTAAAGTCTTTCGGCCGCCAAACTGCCCATCCTCATCCCCTCCCGCATTTTAACTGAACAAGAACCCGCTCAAGCTTCGTTCCAGGCAGCCGGCGCGCTAGGCGGCACCGCTTGACGGTGGTCCTCCTCTTCGTTCCCGCCCCCTCCTGCCGTCTTAAACGAATCCTGAGCAGGCACCCTGACTGACGTTACTTTTCCGTGACATGCTCCGCGCCCGCAATCCGGGTTACATCCTGCGTATATTTATTTAAAGCCGCCGCGGGCGCTGTCCCCGTTGCCACCGATTCGACCATCGTTTGAATCTGAGTGGACACTTCCGGATATTTATCCTGCGCGGGCCTAAACTCGGCATTCTTCAAATATTCGGTTGCCAGCTCATTAAACGGCATTTTCGTGTACCCCGGATCTTTCGCTACGTCTGCCCGGACTGTTATATTGCCGGATGCGATTACGAGCTTCTGGGTATTCTCTTTATTCAGTGCGTGTTTGATAAAATTCCATGCCTCGTCTTTATGCTGCGCATGGCTCGGAATCGACAAGGCCCACCCTCCTGCTAGCGTGATCGAACCGGGGGCCTGGCCTTTGCTTGTAGGCATGGGCGCAAACCCGAGCACATCTTTATAAGCCGGCCAGGGTGCCGCTCCGCTCTCCAGATAATTGCCGGTGATCCAGGACCCGTCGAGCGAGATCGCCAGCTTGCCTTTCGGCAGATATTCGCGTGTAGCCGTGTTTCCTGCTTGGCCGTTCAGCACTTTGGACAGCGGCGGTCCGAGCTTTTCCTTTGCCACCGTTTCGATAAAGCCGAGCGCATCCACAATCCCTTGGCTCTTCACGATCCATTTTCCGCTCGCATCGTCGTACAACCTCTCCCCTGTACCGTAGAGCAGCATTTCGTAAGTCTGCATTGAAGTGGCTTCTCCCGTTGCTTTGCCCATATTCATCCAGATCGGAACCACATCCGGTGCTTTCTGCTTGATAGTCCTTGCCGCGTTCAAAACCTCATCCCAGTTCTTAGGCTGCCAATTTTCGGGAAGTCCGGCTTTTTTGAAAATCTCCTTGTTGTACCACAGCCCCCTCGAATCCGTGTTGTAAGGGACACCATATACCTTGCCGTCGCTCGCAGTTACCCCTTTTTTCATAGCTTCGATAAAGGAGCCGTTTGTCCAATCTTCCCATCCTTTTAGCCTGTCATCCAACGGTTCCAGGTACCCCGCACTTGCATCCGAGTTCAGAATGAACGTGTCTTCCGTCACTATATCCGGTGCCGTACCCTTTGATTTCAGTGCCAATGCGATCTTGGCAAAATAATCCCCCTCGGACGCCTGAATCGGGGTCGGTTTGATTTCCACGCTTTTATCCGGATAACTGGCCGCTACTTCCTTGATCCATTTAAACATGGGGCCCTGCTCGCCAATTCCATCATCTCTATAAGTAATCGTTATCGTTTTTTTAGCGGCCGGAGTGTTGCCCGCATCTTTTCCCGACTGGGTCGGTCCCGGTGTCGTTTTTGCGCTCTGGCCGGAACATCCGAATAACAGTGCCGTACTTAACAAAACCGCCGTGACGCTCAACTTCTTTCTTCTTCCGTCTGCCATGGCTTGCCCTCCTTATTTTTGGTACAGCTGGCTGCTCAAGAAAAGAATTTATAAGCGCTTACATAAAGGTTTATTTCACTATATTTTAATAATCCGCTAAAAAGAACTTTTATTTATTCCTATCACCAAAAAGTAAAAAACCGCTCCCCTAAAAGTCAGAGAATCGGCTGAAGAGTGGAGCAATTATTAAGGGATCAAGGAATTCAATTCCCGGAGAGTCGATATAAGAGCGCGGCGGCTGTTCTTGCATCCCGCGGCCCCCTCCCACCACACGGGGCGTCGCCGTATAACGCGGGTCAATTGCAACCTTGAGCGGGCAATTGATTAGGAGGAGAACCAACCCAAAATTAAACTCAGTGTCCGGCCGCTCAATCGAGTCTTTCGCGAGGGAGGTAGCGTTATTTTATGAATAAGGCGGCTTGCGGCCTGTGCAGCTTTTGAAAGCATCAAAAAAAGAGCCTTACGGCTCTTGTTATATGTATGGCTCCCCGAACAGGACTCGAACCTGTGACAACTCGATTAACAGTCGAGTGCTCTACCAACTGAGCTATCAGGGAATAGGATGGTGGAGCCAAGGGGGATCGAACCCCTGACCTCATCGCTGCCAGCGATGCGCTCTCCCAGCTGAGCTATGGCCCCATTTGGTGCTGCAGAAAGAATTTTATCTTGTCTTGCTAAATTCGTCAAGCATTTTTTTAGAGCAACAATTTCATAAGTGGTGGGCCCTAGTGGACTCGAACCACCGACCTCACCCTTATCAGGGGTGCGCTCTAACCAGCTGAGCTAAGGGCCCGTATGTAACACCTATATAATAGGTAGAAACACGATAAAAAGATAAGAAAAGCCCACCTGTAAGTGGGCTCTTGCTTGGCAACGTCCTACTCTCCCAGGACCCTTCGGTCCAAGTACCATCGGCGCTGGAAGGCTTAACGGTCGTGTTCGGGATGGGTACGCGTGGTTCCCTTCCGCCATCGT
>NZ_JCAUAT010000008.1:0-190354 GCF_059692095.1 Paenibacillus sp. JT31N7 | reverse complement strand
GTTAAGCCTTCCAGCGCCGATGGTACTTGGACCGAAGGGTCCTGGGAGAGTAGGACGTTGCCAAGCACAAATAAAACCTTTTCGAACCCCAATTCGAAAAGGTTTTTTGTTATAGAAAATAGACATGCTAGCAGAGAGCACCAAGATTGTCATGGTCTGCTTCTTGACATGAAAAAACGCCTTATGTATGATTGCAATAATATCTAAAGACAGAAGAGGAGGGCAAACCCTGTGTGGGATGCTAAATTCGCAAAAGAAGGATTGACGTTTGACGATGTACTTCTGGTGCCTCGTAAATCAAATGTGTTCGGTAAAGAGATTGATGTTTCCACCCAGCTTGCACCGAAGGTGAAATTAACTATTCCTTTTCTCAGTTCAGCGATGGATACGGTGACAGAGGCCGCTCTGGCAATTGCAATCGCCCGCGAAGGCGGAATCGGAATTGTTCATAAGAATATGTCCATTGAGCAGCAAGCCGGCGAGGTAGACCGGGTTAAACGTTCGGAGTCCGGTGTTATTACGAACCCGTTCCACCTTACACCGCAGCATCACGTATACGATGCCGAAGCACTCATGGCCAAGTTCAGAATCTCAGGTGTGCCGATCGTCGATGAGAATAAGAAGCTGGTTGGGATTTTGACCAACCGTGATTTGCGTTTTGTTCATGATTACTCCATTAAAATCGAGGAAGTCATGACAAAAGAAAATCTGGTGACGGCTCCCGTTGGGACAACCCTGGAGCAGGCGGAAGGGATTCTCCAGCAGCATAAGATTGAAAAGCTGCCGCTGGTGGATGATTCTTTTGTTCTGAAAGGACTTATCACGATTAAGGATATCGAAAAAGCTATTCAGTTCCCTAATGCGGGCAAAGACGAATTCGGTCGTCTGCTGTGCGGAGCTGCTGTAGGAGTAGCTAAAGATGTAATGGAACGCGCCGCGGCGCTTGTAGAAGCCGGAGTGGACGTACTGGTTGTTGACTCCGCTCATGGTCATCATATCAACATCCTGGAGACGGTCAGAAAGCTTCGTAACCAATATCCGGAGCTGCCACTTATCGCCGGTAACGTGGCTACTGGAGACGGAACACGTGATTTGATCGAAGCAGGCGCTTCTATCGTTAAAGTTGGAATTGGCCCTGGGTCAATTTGTACAACCCGTGTTATCGCCGGTATCGGTGTTCCTCAAATCACCGCTATCTACGATTGTGCATCCGTAGCACGTGAGTACAACGTACCGATTATTGCAGACGGCGGTATTAAGTATTCGGGTGACGTAGTAAAAGCGATCGCCGCTGGTGCAAGCGCCGTTATGCTGGGAAGCCTTTTTGCAGGTACGGAAGAAAGCCCTGGAGAGTCCGAGATCTATCAAGGCAGACGCTTTAAGGTTTACCGGGGTATGGGTTCGCTCGGTGCAATGAAAGAAGGCAGCAAGGATCGTTATTTCCAGGAAAACGAAACCAAGCTGGTGCCGGAAGGCATTGAAGGTCGCGTAGCTTACAAAGGGCCGTTGGCCGATACCATCTATCAACTGGTTGGAGGTCTTCGTTCCGGTATGGGGTACTGTGGTGCTCCCGATATTCACACTTTGATCAATGACACCTCGTTTGTCCGTATTTCGGGTGCAGGTCTTCGTGAAAGCCATCCGCATGATGTGCAGATTACGAAGGAAGCACCGAACTACTCGCTGTAAGTTATTCTGTTCCGCCATATAGGGGGCCCCGGTTTCAGGACCGGGGTCGCCTTTTTTTTATGCTCCGGGGATGTTACAATAAGACACATCATGAATTTACAAATAGGAGTGTGTGAGTTGAAAAAATTTGGTTTTTGGAAAAGAAAAGTATCTTTGGCCCTCGTTTTTGCAATGCTACAAGTATCCTTCCTTCACATATTTGCGGTTACCGCGTTGGCGGCTGACGGCGAACCCGAACTGGATGTTAGATCCGCGATCTTGATGGAAGCGAGCACAGGACAAATTTTATTCGAGAAAAATGCAGATGAAGTCTTGCCTCCGGCAAGTATGTCCAAAATGATGACAGAATACCTCGTTATGGAAGCGATTCACAATGGCAAGCTGAAGTGGGAAGATACCGCCACGGCAAGCAAGTACGCGGCCAGCGTAATCGGATCCGGCCAGCTAATCGCGGAAGGCGAAACACTGACCATCAAAGATTTGTTTTATGCGATGTCGATTTATTCTTCCAACGATGCTTCCATTGTTCTTGCGGAAAAGCTTGGCGGGTCGGAAGAAGGCTTTGCCAAGATGATGAACGACAAAGCAAAAGAGCTCGGCATGTCGGATAAAGCCCAATTTATAAATGCGACGGGTCTATCCAGAGCGGATATTAAGGAGAATGCCCCTAAAAGTATTCAAGGCGAGACGGTGATGTCAGCGAAGGATGTAGCCATACTTGCAAGACATCTGGTTACAGAACATAAAGAAGTACTGGATTATACAAAGGTTACTTCAAAAAAACTACGCGAATCGGATAAAAGTCCGATGATTAATTACAACTGGATGCTTGAAGGCAACAGCAACAATGTGAATTTCAAGAAATATGCCTATCAAGGTCTGGACGGTCTTAAAACGGGACACACCGATGAAGCTCTGTATTGCTTTACAGGTACTGCTGAACGCAACGGCATGCGCTTAATCAGCGTTGTGATGGGTGCGAAGACGGAGCCGGAACGTTTTAACCAGACACGCAAAGTGCTGGACTACGGATTTACCAACTTTGAATTCAAAACGTTGGCTAAAGCCGGAACTGCTCTCGACGCACAGAAAACCGTGCCGATTACAAAAGGCGTAGAACTGGAAGCGCCTGCTGTTCTGAAAAACGATGTAGCTTTTGCCATGAAGAAGGGAAGCGCGGATACGAAGCTGGAAACGAAGGTTGATCTGCTGGCAGCGGACAAACTGGTCGCGCCTCTCAAAAAGGGAGACAAGCTGGGTACCGCTACCTTGACCTTCGGTAAAAACTCCGAAACGGTTGATTTAGTGGCCGAGAACGATATGGAAAAAGCAAGCTGGTTCCGAATGATGATGCGGGCGATCAAAAATTTGTTCGCAGATCTGTTCAACGGGGTTAAAGGCTTATTCTAAGCGGGTTCTCTCAGGAAAAGTTATTGTTTTCACGAACAGGTTCATGTAAAATGTTAGCTTAGAAGTTCATGAACGAAAAATCTAGCTAGGGATATAAATTCCAGGAGGATTTAAGATGGAGACGGGTACTTCGCGCGTAAAAAGAGGCATGGCTGAAATGCAAAAAGGCGGCGTCATCATGGACGTCATGAATGCGGAACAAGCTAAGGTTGCAGAAGCTGCGGGTGCTTCCGCGGTTATGGCACTGGAACGGGTACCATCCGATATCCGTGCGGCAGGCGGCGTAGCCCGCATGGCGGATCCGACTGTTCTGGAAGAGGTTATGAAGGTTGTTTCCATTCCGGTAATGGCGAAAGCACGTATCGGTCATATTGTAGAAGCACGCGTGCTGGAAGCACTGGGTGCGGACTATATTGACGAGAGCGAAGTACTGACACCGGCAGACGAAGTGTTCCATATCGACAAGAAGGATTTCACGGTTCCGTTTGTATGTGGAGCAAAAGATATCGGCGAAGCTTTGCGTCGTATCAACGAAGGGGCTTCCATGCTTCGTACGAAAGGTGAACCGGGAACAGGCAACATTGTGGAAGCGGTTCGTCATATGCGTCTCATTCAATCTCAAATCCGGAAAATCCAAAGCCTGGCGAAGGACGAGCTGTATGCCGAAGCCAAAAACCTGGGTGCTCCATACGATCTGGTTCTATATATTCACGAGAACGGCAAACTGCCGGTCGTTAATTTCGCCGCTGGCGGTGTAGCGACTCCTTCCGATGCGGCTCTTATGATGGAGCTTGGCGCGGACGGTGTATTCGTAGGCTCCGGTATTTTCAAATCGGACAGCCCTGAGAAGTTCGCGCGTGCGATCGTAGAAGCTACTACGCATTACAAAGACTACAAGCTGATTGCGGAGGTTTCCAAAAACCTGGGAGCCCCGATGAAAGGCATCGAAATCTCCAAGCTGCATGCTTCCGAGCGGATGCAGGATCGCGGCTGGTAATCAGCCAAGGCAGGAAGCGGGGAAGAACGATGAAAGTTGGCGTATTGGCTCTGCAGGGAGCCGTAGCGGAGCATATCCGTCTGATCGGGGCGGCCGGCGGAGAAGGCGTTGTTGTAAAACATTCGGAACAGCTTGCCGAACTGGACGGTCTGATCATTCCCGGAGGCGAAAGCACCACGATTGGCAAATTGATGAGACGCTACGGTTTTATCGAGGCGATTCGAAATTTTTCCAATCAGGGAAAAGCGGTCTTCGGCACGTGTGCCGGACTGATTGTGATCGCGGATAAGATTGCGGGTCAGGAAGAAGCCCATCTGGGACTGATGGATATGACCGTGCAGCGCAATGCCTTTGGCCGGCAGCGTGAAAGTTTTGAAACCGATCTGCCCATTAAGGGCATTGACGAGCCTGTAAGGGCCGTGTTCATCCGTGCGCCGCTTATCGAGCATGTCGGAAACGGCGTAGACGTGTTAAGCGAATACAACGGCCAAATCGTGGCCGCCAGACAGGGTCATCTGCTTGCGGCTTCATTCCATCCCGAACTGACGGATGATTCAAGCATGCATGCTTATTTTCTGGATATGATCCGGGAAACCCGTTAATCGATCCAAAAGCAGAAGCACCTCTTTTGCTCCATATGAGAGAAGGGTGCTTTTGTTCCATTTTTACAACTTTAGAAGGAGGAGTCTCCTTGTTTGATATTAAACTAATCCGTACCGACATAGAAACGGTTCAAACCGCTATGAAAAACCGCGGAGGCAAGCAGCTCGACGAAGTTACGCGTATAGCGGAACTCGATGTGAAACGCAGAGAGCTGCTGCAGGAAGTGGAGCAGTTGAAGAACCGCCGGAACACGGTATCGCAGGAAGTGGCGATGCGTAAAAAGGCAAAAGAGGATGCAGAAGATCTAATCGCCGAAATGAAGGGCGTAGGTGACCGCATCAAAGAACTGGATGAGGAGCTCCGGACACTGGAAGTCGAGCTGAATCATCTGCTTCTTTCTATACCGAATGTTCCCCATGAAAGCGTTCCGGTGGGGGCCTCGGAAGAGGATAACATTGAAATCCGCCGCGATGGGGACGTACCGGAATTCGGATTCGAGGCGAAAGCTCACTGGGATCTGGCCACGGATTTGGGAATCCTGGACTTTGAAGCGGCCGGTAAAGTAACGGGTTCGCGTTTTGTGTTCTATAAGGGTCTGGGTGCCCGCCTGGAGCGCGCTCTGATGAACTTTATGATGGATCTGCACAGTACGGAACACGGATACGAAGAAATGCTTCCTCCGTATATCGTAAACCGGGACAGCCTTACGGGAACCGGACAGCTGCCGAAGTTCGAGGAAGACGTGTTCCATATCGAGAATTCGGAATATTTCCTGATTCCGACGGCGGAAGTGCCGGTGACCAATTACCACCGGGATGATATTCTTGCCGCGGAGCAGCTTCCACGTAAATTCGTCGCGTTCAGCGCATGCTTCCGTTCCGAAGCGGGAGCTGCCGGAAGAGATACCCGCGGCCTGATCCGCCAGCACCAGTTTAACAAAGTGGAGCTGGTCAAGCTGGTCAAGCCCGAGGAATCGTACGAGGAGCTCGAGAAGCTCACTCAGAACGCGGAGCGCGTGCTTCAGCTTCTGAAGCTGCCTTATCGCGTTCTGACGCTCTGTACGGGCGATCTCGGCTTTACCTCGGCTAAGACGTACGATCTTGAGGTATGGCTGCCAAGCTCGGAAGCCTACCGGGAGATCTCCTCGTGCAGCAACTTCGAGGATTTCCAGGCGCGCCGCGCCAATATCCGTTTCCGCAGAGATGCTAAAGCGAAGCCGGAATTCGTACATACGCTGAACGGCTCGGGACTTGCCATCGGACGGACGCTAGCGGCTATCCTTGAAAATTACCAGCAGGAAGACGGTTCGGTTACGGTTCCGGAAGTGCTGGTACCTTATATGAATGGCGTTACGGTACTGCGTAAAAATTAACACTTGTAAATAGAACTTTGATTGTGATAAAATTTCTCTGTTACAGTTACTGTCTTCTGTGATCGGAAGTCGGTAGCTTTCTGGAGAGGTGGTCGAGTGGTTTAAGGCAGCGGTCTTGAAAACCGCCGTGTCTGTGAGGGCACCGTGGGTTCGAATCCCACCCTCTCCGCCATTCAACTTTTATAAAATAAGATCTTACGAACTGCGGGCTCAAGCGCCGCAGTTTTTTGCGTTTATGGATTTTTTAAACGGATGAGCGCTTTGACTGCTATAAGGAGGCTGGAGGTTCAGCACGAAAATCACCCAGCTTTTGCTGCAAGGGAAGAAGAATAGGCGGCCTACGCCTTGACGCATGTTAACGGTAGGGGGTGGTGTAGGATGATCAAGACGGAAAAGCCGTCTGTGGAAAGAGAGCAGTTGGCCAAAGCTTGGATGGAGGAACTGCCCAATACGCTTCCCGAGTCCGATCATGCGCGCGTATGGCCCGATGAGGCCGATCCGCAGGCAATCCGGATTCATATCACGAACGCGGGCAGAACGCATTACACGTTCGATTTTAAATGTACTTACGTGGATTCGCGCGAAGTGAAAGTGGAACTGGTGGATGTGGAGCGTGACGACGTGCACGCGGACGAAACCAGTGAAATTATTCAGGGCTTGGTCAAGGACTATGTGCGGCATATTCACGAGTGTGCTCAAGTTTTACAAGAACTCACTCACGCGTAACTGCTTTTAGCCGAAATGGGGGTGGAACGATCATGACCCGACAAAGAACCCGGGATAAGAATCTGCAAAACGTGGCCAAGGATTTGAATAAATCGGCGGTAAACAGTCATGATGCCCAGCAAATTCAGCAGCAGACCAACGACCGCCGACATCAGGATGCCTTGAATCACGAAGAATAGAAGAGAAAGAATTCCGAAAACGGAGCGTAAGGGGTGAAAAAAGATGTCCAAGCCGAAGACGCAGCCCGTCGGGGACAGCGTGACGCAGGAGGAGCGGGAAAGATATAACACTCCTGCCAATGAGCCTCTGTCGGGATCGAAAAAAGTGAAGAATCGGAATCATTCCCGTCAGAATCAGGGAGAGGGAAGCTAAGAAGAGACGAAAAAAATTTTTCCCGCAAGTGCATAGCAGCTTTAAACCGGGACATACTAGGATTGTCGGTGAACACAGAGAGGTGTGGTTCCGTTGGAAAAGTCAGCAGAACAATCATCTGAAGGTCATTCGAGCTTGTAAAGCCAAACTGGAGGAGATGTGCCAAAGACACCGGGACGTGTTCTAAAAGCCGTTTCACTGTGAAGGTTTGTGAACAGCAAGATGAAGAAGATCATCTAAGTAATCACCGACAGGAAGGAACCCTTAGGGGTTCCTTTTTCATTTTGATATGCATGAAATTTCTTACAATTTGGTAACAACCGATTCTAACTTCGTCATAAGAGGTACTGATAAGGTATAGTTTATAGTCAAGGAGGGATGAATCATGGGATTTACGTTAGCGATTGGAGACCGGGCTAGGGATTTTCGTTTACAGGGTACGGACGGCAACATTTACACATTGGATAGTTTCCGGCATGCCAAGGCATTGGTTGTTTTCTTTGCGTGCAATCACTGTCCGTATGTCCTGGGTTCAGAGGAGATCACGCGGCGCACGGCGGAGCAATTTACCGAACAAGGCGTCGCTTTCGTTGCGATTAACAGCAACAGCTCCCAGACTAACCCGGAGGATTCTTTTGAGAAGATGGTCGAACGCATGGAGGAGAAGAAATTCCCCTGGGTGTATCTCCACGACAAGGCCCAGGAAGTTGCGCTTGCTTACGGCGCTCTCCGTACGCCTCATTTCTTTGTGTTTAACGACAAACGTAAGCTGGTCTACACAGGGCGTGGAGTCGATAACCCGAGGGAAACCGCTAACATCACCGTAAACAACCTTCAGGAGGCCCTAGAGGCGATTGCAGAGGGCAAACCTGTTCCTACCCCTGTCACCAATCCTATCGGCTGCAACGTCAAATGGGAGGGTCGTGACAAGCACTGGATGCCGGAGGAAGCCTGCGACTTGGTCTGAATATGGCTAACCGAGGAGATAAGTGCGCTTTTCCTGTCTAAATTCAAGAAAAAGAAAAATCCGCAGGGCAATATGCTCTGCGGAGTTTGGCGTTGGAATTTTTAAGATTTCCGGTTCGGGGAATTGAAGAGCAGGGTTAATCCGCCTCCGATCAGAACCAAGGCGACGATAAACGTCTGGAAGTACGAGGAGATCGAATATGGCCAGTGCCAATCCGGATAATATCTCCGCAATACGTCGAGCAGTACTTCATTCGTCAGATAGTACAGGCCGACCAGAATGATGAGAAAGCCGATCTTACGCTGATGGCGCTTGATTCCTTTAAAAATCGGCTTGTCTTCGACATATCCGAATTCTTGCCGGGAAATCAGCTGCAGGGCATCGAAAAAGCTGTAAAACCAGAAGATCGGAATAAGGAACAAAAAGAGCGAGAGGCGGAGGACATCCATAATATAGATGGAAAACAGGAAGCCTGCCATGATTTGAAGCCCTCTCATTTGAAGTCCGAGATACAAGTGGGCGGCGCCGGGAAATACGGCCAGAACGGTAGCGATCGTCTTGCTCCGTCTGCCTTCCTGACGGCTTTCGCTGAAGTCGTCGAAGAACGTCCGGTCCGTCAGCTCCATGCCGGCCTGTTTCTTTTCCAACTGCCGGATGGCATCAAAAAGAATATAGATCCAAAGCACGGGCAGCGCGAGCAGGAAGAAGAGAAATTCTGCCGTATGGGTGAGCGATGCCCCGAAGAAAATCACAATCGCTCCTCCGATAAATAATGTCATAGCGGAAAGCCCGCGGTACATCATGCCCAGCATATAATGGCCCAGGCCGGGAATGAAGGAAGCCAGGATAATCTTCCGGCGTTCCTCCCTGCGCTGCCATTCGTAGACGTCCGGATTGAATTCCGGAACGGAGCCGGGACCTGGACCGTGACCATGACCACGGCCTAGATCGTGGCCCGGGATTCCGTAGTCATGATAGCCGGGAGGCGGATACGAAGGCCTGCTGCCGAGTGTAATAAACATGTCGACCATGTTAACGACCCAACATGCGGCCGCAAAGAGCAGGAGGAGGACGGCAAAGTCTTTAGGGCCGTGCATCTCCACAACAATGAGAAAGGCCAAAGCGACCGGACCGAAGAAACCGGCTCCGTACAGGAAGGCCCTGAAAATGCGTTTTAAGTACAAATGCCCGAGTCCCGGTATAAACGAGAGCAGCAGCGCGACTGTGTTGGATCTAGGGTTCAAGGGGATGTCCTCCTTTTGGTTTCTGGGCATGCAGAGAATCGAAGAAAGCGAAGGTTTGTTCCATAAGCTTGTCGGACACCGGTGTAGCGAGCGGTTTCTTCTGTTCGGTACGGACCAGGGAGAACTGGTCCGTCATGCGTCCGAACACGCCGGTGGTCATAAGCAGGAACGTCGCCGCGGCTGCTATAGCGTAATGGGTCAGGGCCGTCCGTCTCGGGGAGCGGGCTTTACGGTGTTTTTTCGCTTCCGTCCGGTAAAGACTTCCTTCGGGTTCTTCCTGCTTCTGTGCAGCTATCGGAGCCGCTTCCTGTACAACCGGCAGGCTGCCGCTTCGGGCTAGAATTTGATCGATCATGCGTTCAGTATCGGCCTCGTCCGGAAGGGGAAGAGTCGGTGACAAGAATTCCAGGCATTCCGTATATAGCTCCAGGCAAAGATCACATTCATACAAGTGATCCTCCCAAAGGCCTCTCTGACGATCATCCGAAAGTTCTCCGGCCATGTAAAGCATCCATTCTTCCCGGCTTCTATGACTCATTCGAACTCTTCCTCCTTCCAGTGCTGCTTAATCCACTGTTTTGCCCGGTATAGTTTGGATTTGATGGTTTGCACGGTGACTTCCTGCTCGTCGGCAATTTGCTGGTACGATTTATCTTCGTAGTAGAAGGCAATAATGACATCTCTATAGTTTTCGGGAAGCTCCTCCAATTTGCGCATAACAAGCGCCTGAAGCTCTTTGCTTAACAGCGGATCTTCGGTATCGGACCCACTCAGGGAGGGAGGGGGCATTGCTTCTTCCATACCGTCGGTCGCTGTTTCCCGCTGGCGGTAGGCTTTGCGTTTGTAATCGATCGCTTTGTTGACGGCCACGCGGGAGATCCAAGCTTTCAAGCCTTTTACCTCGGTCTGGGGGAGGGAGGTATACATCTTGAGAAAGACTTCCTGCATGACGTCTTCCGCATCTTTAGGATGCCGGACGACCGAAAACACAATTTGGAACACATAATTCCGGTAAGTCTGGACAACCTCACGAAAGGCTTCCTCATCTCCGGCAAGCATGCCTTGGACAAGCAGTTCCTCTTGCTGCGTTATAATGTCTTTCTCCCTCCCCTCTCCATCACTATAGACGAAACGATTCCATTCGAGTTCTGCACTTTCGGTAAAAATATTTTTTCCAGGTACAAAAAAACCGCCATCCGGTCGAGCCAAGGGCGGAATTTTGTGTAAAATTTACAATAAGCGCCGGGAGCGGATAAAGTACGCGTCCTCGGTTGTCAGCGGGACTTGGACAAATCCCGGTGCGGGGCATTCCCGGCTGAACACCCGCCACTCGATATGGTCTCCAACCAGCTTGCGGATCATTACGCAAGCCTCGTCGAAGGGGCAGGCATCAGCACGGGGAAGAATCCCCTGCCAAACATCGAGAGGAACTTGCCTCCAGGCTCCCGGCGTTCCGTAAAATTCCGGCTTGCCGGCGTTCAGCCATAGGAGCTGGTCGGCTTCCTGCCACTCGTTCAGCTCATGGGCCGCGATAAGTACGACACTGCCGCGGGCATGCCGGTACAAGAGGCGGATAACCGTTTTGCGCTCAATGGAATCCAGGTAGTTGAGAGGTTCATCCAGCAGCAGATAACGGGGAGAGCCGAGTAGAGCCTGCCCGATTGCCAGCCGCTGCTTCATACCTTGGGAAAGAGACCCGATCCGCTTCCGTTTCACATCCTCCAGATGCAGCTCGCGCAGCAGCTGTTCTCCTTGAGAAGGATCGGCTCCTTTAAGAAGACACATGTAGTTCATCAGCCGGACGGGTGTCATGTCTTCATGAAGCTCCACATCGGTCGGCACATAACCGATCCGGCTCCGTATCTGGGGAAGCTGCTCCTTAACGGTTCCTTCCAGATAGCTGATTTCCCCTCCGTCGGGAAAATCAGCGGTAGCCAGCAGGCGGAGCAGAGTGGACTTGCCTGCTCCGTTCTTTCCGACGAGCAGAATCAGGCCGGGAGCTAGCGTCAGTTGATCTACATGCAGCCGGATATAGCCCTCGTAGAGACGGACGAGCTGATTAAGCCGGATCATGCCGACCGCCATCCCTGCACGCCTGTCAGCCGCAGACTTTTCCGATAGGCGGATAGAAGGAAAAGAACACCCGCCGCGATAAGCACCGCCTGAAGAATCAGTGCCCGGTTCCAGACCGGTCCGGTTAGTTCCCGGCGAAGCCACTCCTCCATGAACAGTTCTGCCCCCCAGCCTGTCAGAGCGGCCATTATAGCGGAAAGCATGCCGCGCCTCATCATAAAATAAGCGGTTAACCCCGTGACGAGCAGAAGCGGAGCAATCCAGTCGAACAGAAAAGGAAGCGTCATCCAGGACCTTGAATAGCTCATGGTTGCAAACGTGTAGAGAGAGCCGATAAGGCCGAGCACCGCATTCGTAACGAGCAGAACGATTAAGCGGCTGAACATGAGAAGCGCCGGGGGATAGGGCGTGACACTCTCGATCATGCGCATCCCTTCATTCCAGCTTCGGTACTGGTACAGAAAGCCGCAAACGAGCAGAAGCGGGAAAGCCAGTGAATAAGACGAGCGGCCCGGCAGAGAGCCGGCTATGGTGTAAGGCGAGTTCAGCAGCAGCAGCATGGCAAAGAGCAGCAGGCTAAGCAGCCAGAACCACTTGTTGTACATAAAAAGCTGGTGGCGGCAAAGCTTCCACAGGGACGGCCGCAGGTCCGCCGATTGTTCAGGCTGGGTTGTACCCGGATTGTTCTCGCGTATGGCATCGAAGTGGCTTTGAAGCCTGCCGAGCAGGTTCGCAGTATCTAGGCGGTCAGGCGTTTTAACCAGGTATCCGTTCAGCAGGACAGCCGTATTTTTCTCCAGTTGGTCCAGCTCTTTATCGTCAGGTTCATACATAAGGGGTCCCCTCCTTGGTCGGTTTGCCGCGATTTTCTTTCCGTCCGCCGCCGGTATCGGTTAAGCTCCCGGTTTTGGGGCCGAGGAGAGCTTTGAGTTTACGAAGGCCGCTGTAAAGGTGAGTCTTCGTCGTGCTTAGCGGGATTTGCAGAACTTCCGTAATTTCTTGAAGCTTCAGATCGTGAAAGAAACGGAGAATGACAATTTCCTTCTGAACTTCAGGAAGAGAACGGAGGGCTCCGATAATTTCTTTGCGTGCCTCCTGCCTCTCGTAGATTTCAACAACGGAAGGCTGGGTATCCTGCGCCTCGGGCGGTTCAGCCGTCAATTGCTGCTCGTTTCTGTAAGCTAGGCTCTTCCAGTAATCCCGGCATAGATTTAAGGCTACCCGGTACATCCAGGGTCGGATGTGATCGGGGATTTTCTGTTGCTGCAGCTGCTTGAGCAGACGCACAAATACTTCCTGGACCAGATCCTCCGCCTTGCGGGGATCGTGCAGGGTCCGCTCGAGATAATGCTGAAGCGGCACGTGGTAGCGGTGCACAAAGGCCTCGAAAGCGGCCTGATCGCCGCGGGCCATGGCTTGGACCAGCTCTTCATCCGTAAGCATTTGTCTTCTCCTTTCTCCGGCCCCGCTTATGAGGGCGGCTGTATTATTCTTCTTCGGAGACAATCCAGCGGCTGCGGACATGGACCGTATAGTTCAAGATCACGGTTAAAACGAGTACAGCAGACAGCAGAGCAAGCCGGTTCGGAAGAAAAAGATCCGGGATATCCTTAGACTGCTCCTGAATATGGACCGTATAAATGGTGAAGTAAGGAAGCCAGCTCCCGTGTGAAAGAATATCGAGCATCCAGAAGGCAAGCCCTGCGAAAAGCCCGGCATAGATTTTCTTGACCGCAAGCATGACTGTAATGGTAAGAACAGCGATAAACAGCAGAGCCGGCAGCATCTGCAGCAGAAGCGGCGTAATGCTGTGTAAGGTAAGCATAGAAGGTTGACCGGCAGGGCCGTAGGAATACACCAGCGTTGTTACGGCACCGAATTTCGCCTGATAGGCCGTAAACCAGGCAGCCTGATAGCCCGCGCAGACGGCAAGCAGGATCAGCCCTTTACGGGCCGCCATCCCTGTCAAGGACAGGGGAAAGGTCGCGTAAATTTCCAGGGGCCCTCCGAGCTCCCGATGAAACAGCGCGGCACATAGCATGACAACCAGCGGATAGAAGGCAAGCTCCCCGTAAAACAAAGCATTGCCCGGCTGCTCCGGATCGGAGCCCCAGATAGCACATCCGAGCATAAGCACATAAAGGAGCGGGAACAAGCCCCATAAGCTTTTAAATCCTCTGAGGTCCTGCAGCCAAAGGCTCACGATCCGAACACCTTTGTCCATTCCCGGTTCCAATCATCGAGAGTGACTACCGGATAGCGGAAAGGGGCGTCGGGAGCGCTAAGACCTTTTTTATAAAAAGAGGCCAGAACTTGTTTCACTTCTTCGGTTTTTCCCGCATCCAACGCCTCACGGACTTGAAGGAGAATATGGTTCTTGATCTGTTGGCCGAGACCCCGGTCGCCGGTCGTTCGATCCTTCGGAAGAAACTGGTCCGAGAACTGAACGCTCCTGATTTGCTCCTCCGTAAGCTGAAGTCCGTCCCGGTAATACAGATATAAAAACGCGGCACGGATTTCCATGAAAATGGAAGGCTTGACGGTCTCGTCCGTATTACCGTTCGCATCTCTGGAAACTTCAGCGTAGCTGCTCTGGTAGGAATCATCTCCGAACAGGAGAGCATAAGTGGTCCGAATACGCTGATAATCGTCCAGGTTGTGATTTTTGGACTCGTTGATATAGTAGCTGCTTCCCGCAACCGCAGATTGACGGCTGTCCGGAGAAATCATATTCCCGTAAGACAGGTACACGATGTTACGTACGGCGCTTAGATTTGTCTGCAGAAGAGCTTCATAATAAGCTTTCATCCTCAAGATATCTTTCCAGAAAAGGTCGGCTTCCAGCCGGTTGCCCGGAGTTGTTTGCAGTTTGATGCTGCCCTTGGCGTCACTGAACTGGATAAGGTTTCCCGCTATGAACGTCAGATGTTTCACACCCTTCTGCTCAAAGTGCTGGATGCCTGTAGCACCTTCCTTTTCCGTAATAGAACCATAAATGAGGTTGGAAAAACCTTTAAAGGTCACATCGAAATCGGCCGGCTGCGCCAAGAGAGGCGGTCCGCCGTAAAACAGCCCTTTTTTGCGCTCGTCGGTAAGGTAGAGCGGTCCGTTGTTAGGTAAAGGATACCACGCTGCCGAATTGGGCAGGTAAAGATAAGGGTCCATCGCGAAAGAAATGATTTGCTCACCCTGCTGCGGTCCGTATGTCCAGTTGATTCCTTTGCTTTCATAGTTGAAGGTAAGCGTCTGGCTGCTTTTGGAGGAGTCAAAACGACCACTTCCAACGGAAATCAAATTGCCGCGACGTGTGAACGATACAGGCTGATTATCGAGCAGCAATTGTTCCACGTGAAAATAATCGTGCAGGGTAAATGAAACGTCGCCTTGCGATAAATCCGCAGGCCGGAGCGATACTTCTACAGAGGCCTTGAGTCCATCCGAAGAAATAGGGATCAGCTCCATTTTGTAAGAAGAGACGGTAAACTGGGTAATCGTACGCTGATTATAGGCCGATTCTGTCGGTGCATTCCGGAGCTGTTCCCGGTACGCCGTAAAATGCGGAGTCCAGAATTCCATATAGGTGTAATAAGAGCCCGCGGACAAGACGGTAAAAAGAATCAGGGCGCCCGCCCATCGCGCGCGTGTTCCGCTCGGACGGACCCATTTCAGTATCGTAACGCAAACGGTAAGCAGGACCAGGGTGAAACTGAGTACAAACCATCTGGCGAGCCAAGTCTCCCGTTCTTTAATCCACGGTCCCCATGCTTCATTGGCGTAGAAGGAATCGAGCGTTATCCCGCTGAGATGGAAGGGTTTCAGTACCCGCAGCTCCGGAATGCCGAGACGTTCGATAATGAATTGATCGATAAAAAACGTGCCGAAGACCCATGCGCAAAAGCCGATCAGATACACGATCCGGTTGCGGATGGCGATGGCCAGAAGCATAGCCAGGGCCAGAGTAACCATATAAGACCATTCATACTGGAGCGCAAAAAAGGAAAGTTCCCGAAGCATGATAGGCCTGTCGATGCCATAGTGAAGAGCAAAGTACACATACACGACTGCCATGGCCGCCGTAAACAAGGAAAGATACAAAAGCCCGGCCGCATATTTCACGCTGAAAAGGACCGCAGGAGAGACGGGAAGGCCCGCCGTCCATTCGTAAGCCGTTTTGGCGGTATCCCTGCGGATAAGCAGAATGCCCAGCAGCATGGCCGCGCCCAAAGTCAGCGTGTGCTTAACTTTATGAAAGTCATACACATACAAATAAAGGTCCTGCGATACGGGAGGAGCGATGCCTGCGAGAGAGTAGACCATCCAGGCTCCGAACAGGACCGGGAGGACCAGAAGAACGGGATTGCCGCGCAGCAGCCGCAGTTCCAGCGAGAAAGCGCGCAGCCATCTATTCATGCCGGTTACCTCCGATCAGCGCGAGGTAGCCGTCCTCCAGCGTGGGCTTCACGGATGCGGCACTCCCCGCCGGGGGAGTCGCCGACACGATGCGGCAGAGCATGCCGTGATCGGTCCTGCGGGCGGTTACGACTTCATGCGGCTCATATGCCGCAAATTCCCGCTCGCTGAGCTCCGCTTCCCAGACGAGACCCTCGGCGCACTCCTGCAGGCCGGCGAGACTTCCCGCGAAGGCGACGCGTCCCCGGTGCAGCACCGCTACACGGCTGCAGCTGCTCTCGATGTCCGCGACGATATGCGTGGACAGCAGTACCGTCCGGCTCAGGCTGGAGCGGTTCAGGAGATTGCGGAAGCGGACCCTCTCCTCGGGATCCAGCCCCGCCGTGGGCTCATCGACGATGAGCACCCTGGGGTCCCCGAGGAGAGCCTGCGCAATCCCCAGACGCTGTTTCATGCCGCCGGAAAAGGTTTTGATCTTGGCGCCCGCCTTTTCGTTCAGATTGACCTGCTGCAGAATCTCGTCGATCTGGGATTTGCGCTCGCGGGCGCTTTTGATGCCTTTCATGACGGCCACATAGTCCAGAAATTCGTAGGCTGTGAGCTGCGGGTAGAGATGAAAATACTGAGGGAGGTAGCCCGTAATTTTGCGGATATGCTCGGCATCCGACAGCAGGTTCAAACCTCCCACGCGAACGGTTCCTTCCGAAGGCTCGAGCAGAGTGGACAAAATGCGCATGAGCGTCGTTTTGCCGGCTCCGTTCGGTCCGAGCAGGCCGAACATCTCTTGCCCGATCTCCAGGTTCACCCCGGCGAGAGCGGGGTGATTTTTATATTTTTTAGATAAATTGCGGATCTCGATCATGAGGATCTTCCTTTGTGAAGGTTTACTTTACGCGTATGTACTCTTTCAACGATAAGGGATGTAAAATAGTTTGGAAAGCTGGGTGATTGCTAGCTTTTTACGGAGCATTTTGCGGAAGAGAAGGATTGAACTGTTTTGACGCTGTGCTATACTATTTAGTATCGAATTGGACTATTTCCGAGTAATCGAGACGTGGCTCAGCTTGGTAGAGCGCTTGCTTCGGGTGCAAGAGGTCGCAGGTTCAAATCCTGTCGTCTCGACCATCATTTTTCCCCGCGAATAGGCTCGTTTTCTAATACATGTACATAACAGACCGCCGACAGGCGGTCTTTTTAGTATGCCGGGAAAGAGTATTCCGCCCCGCATGGCGAAGAAAAAACTTCTTCAATCCCCAAAATCTATCAAATTATCAATTTACCCCGTCCCCATCATTCGCTAGAATAGAAGAGCGGCATCATAATTCCGATCAAGGAGTGAGGGTATGAGAACTAGAACAGGCAAAATGTTGATCGGCGGTTTTTTAACGGCAGCTCTGCTGGCTTCAGGACTGGGCGGGAATGGCTATAAGGTCGCTGCGGCGTCCCAGACGTCCCCTTCCTATAAACCCGCGTTTAAGGATACCAAGGGCCACTGGGCTGAAGAAACGATCCGCTGGGCATATGAGCACAAGATGACGGACGGTTATGCCGACGGCACGTTCCGGCCGGATAAGGCCGTTACCGAACCGGAGTTTCTGGCACTGCTGCTGCGTGCCTATAACAAAGTGGGGTCCGGAACGACGGCAGGCTCCCAATGGTTCGATCCCTATTATACCAAAGCGGCTATCTATTCCTGGCCGGTGCTTAAAAATACAACCTCGCCTTATTTGCGGGGAGATGCAGCCAGACTGATTGCGGCTACGCAGGGCAATCTGCTTTCGACCAAGGAAGCGGTGCAGCGTTTGCTGGATCAAGGCTTGTCTCAAGGCAAAACGGACGGGAGCGAAAACGGGTTCCGCCCCGATGACGCATTAACCCGCGCGGAAGCGCTCAAGTTCCTGCAAAATCTGCTCGGCGTACAGAGTGATCTCGTCGCTGTCGCTTATTCGGAAGTTCCGAATAATTCCGGCAGCGCCGGCGGGGCCGCGCCCGGCGGAACGGTCGCAGTGCTGGACAATGCTGGCAGCGCAAAGACGGAAGGCCTGGAAACCCGGCATTTTGTAATAGAGGGTGCGGCCGTAGGCGATACGGAAGCGGACCTGATCAAGCGGCTGGGTCAACCCGTACGCAAAGATGCGGGAGGCAGCGGACTGACCTGGTACATTTACAACAATAAGGACTATCAGCATTACGTACAGGCGGGTATCAAGAACGGCCAAATCGCCGCGCTGTATACGGTCACGGGAAATTGGACGGAAGCGAACGGAGTTACGCCGGCTATGGACGAGGAGGCGGTCCGTCAGAAAATGGCGGGCGCCAAAGCCGTTAGCAGCACGGGCAAGGGCGCGGCTTCTTTCGAATCGGGCGGGTTGAACGTCAGCTTCTATTTCGACGCTAACGATAGCGGGAAGCTGATCGGACTGCTCGTCCAGGATACGTCCATGTCCGCCGCAAAAAGCAGCTCGGGCACCTTATCCACGCACAGTGCGGATCAGCGGATCGCCTACGAGAAGCAAACGTTCGATCTTACGAATGCGGTTCGTGTCCGTCACGGCAAGGCGCCGTTCGAATGGGACGAGCCCATTGCCTCGACGGCCCGCAAGCACAGCGAAGATATGGCCGTGAACGGATATTTCGAGCATACAAACAAGCAGGGACTCTCTCCTTTCGACCGGATGGAGAAGGATGGGCTGAAGTTCTGGAGTGCGGCTGAGAACATCGCGTCCGGTTATTCGGGACCGATTGAAGTGGTGAACGGCTGGATGAATTCCTCGGGACACCGCAAAAACATAATGGGCGATACAACCCGCTTGGGCGTCGGCGTTTACTTCGGCGGCTCCATGAACGTATATTACACACAAAACTTTTATACACCGAGATAAGGTAATGTGCATCTCATCTCCTGCGGGAAGACCCGTGGAGTGACGGGTTCCTGAGAAGGAACCCTTTTTTTTCGGTTTAGGAACGGAACGCGGCGGAAAGCCTCCCTGGGGGTTCGCTTGCGAACAGTCAAAATGAAACCTATCCCCGCCAAGCTTCGTCTAAATAAGAGATTTATCGACGGATTATTTACCAGGAAATAGAGGGGAACCTATTTCGCAGAAGGATGAGGTTGAAGATGACGCAAACGACGGATTCGAGAAAAAAAGAGAGCCAATCAAGCACTTATCCCCGTAAGGGAATGGGTTTAATAAGCGCCTTTGCTTTTCTGCTGCTGATCAGCTTAAGCTGGTGGGCCTGGTCGGCCTGGAAAGGGACGGATATGGCCAAGCCCGGTCAGTCCCAATCCGTCAAGAAAGTGGCCTCGATTAAAGCGCCGGACACCGAATACGACGTTATTGTCGCGGGTACGGACCCGGAAGGCATTGCCGCGGCCGTATCGGCGGCCCGTAACGGACAGAAGACGCTTCTCGTGGAGAACCGCGATCGGAATGTGCTGGGCGGCTTATTCACCGAGGGCTGGCTCAACAGCTTGGACAACAGCTTCGCGCCCAACGAAGAAGGGAAATCCGACGCCGGCAAGTTTCTGAATGAGGGGATTTTCCTGGAATGGCGCAAGGGGATCGAAGGCACTTCGTTTGACGTGACAACGGCAGCCAACGCGTTCTACGACCTGGTGCGGAAAGAGAAGAAAATCGACCTGCTGATGCATGCCAAAAGCTTTACGCCGCTGGCGAACGAATCGCAGACCGTAACCGGGCTGAACATCACGACGGCCGACGGCAAAGAACACAAAGTGAGCGCCGGGGCCGTCATCGACGCCACACAAGACGCAGACGTGGCTGCGGCCGCCGGCGTGCCTTTTACAATAGGACGTCAGGACCTTGGGGATGACAAATCGCTCATGGCCGTTACGCTTGTATTCCGTTTAAAAGGAATGACCGAAGAAATCTGGCAGCAGATGAAAAAGAACGGCGAGAACGATCCGCATCTGCTCAGAGGCATGGGCGCCGACGCCATGAGCGGCTGGGGGTACTCGGCCATGTGGGATTACAAATCGACGAACCCCGAGCGGGTTCGCATGCGCGGCTTGAATATCGGACGCCAGAACGACGGTTCGATTCTGATCAATGCGCTGCAAATCTTCGGTGTTAATCCGTTAGAACCGGCTTCCGTCAAGGAAGGAATGGAAATCGGCCGTGCCGAGCTTCCGCATGTTCTGGAGTATATGAAGAAAGAATTTCCGGAATTGGGGCCTCTCGAACTGGACGGCTCGGCTCCCGAGCTGTATGTCCGGGAAACGCGCCATATGATCGGCGAATACCGGTTAACCATGGTAGACGCGCTCGACAACCGCGACCAGTGGGACAAGATAGCCTACGGCTCCTACAACCTCGATATCCAGAGTACGGACGCCAAGTATCGCGGGGATATCGTTTTGAAGCCGAGTCAGTATGCCGTCCCGTTCCGGGCTTTGGTCCCGCAGAAAATAAACGGGCTGCTGGTGGTCGGACGTTCGGCGAGCTTTGATTCGCTGCCCCACGGGTCGGCGCGGACCGTTCCGGTCGGGATGGCCTCGGGCCAAGCGGCAGGTGCCGCGGCTGCGGTTGCGGCCAAAAACAAGGTCAGCTTCCGGGAGCTGTCCTTGTCGAAGCCGCTGGTTACCGAACTGCAGGAAACCTTGGTGAAGCAGGGCGTACGCCTGGAGCCTTATAAATTTGCTGCACCTCCGTATACCAAACATAAGGCTTACGAAGGTTTGAAGGCGGCTGCAAGTCTCGGTATCGCCGCGGGAGGCGAGAAGAACGAGTTTCAGCTGGACGAGCCCTCCAACCCGCGGCGGTTTGCCAACCATTTTAACACGATGAAGACGGTTCTCGGTCGGACCTACCCCAAAGCCGTAAGCGGCAGTTCGGATGCGGCGGTCAAAGGATTGACCAAACCCGGTGATATTGCACTGACGTGGGATCAGGCGGCCTGGACCATTTCTCAAGCGGTGGGAGCCAAAGTAAGACGGAGCGAATCGGCCGCTTATGTGCTGGAACAGAAACTGGTCGAACCGGCGACTTTCGAAGCGATCGAGAACAAATCGAAGCTGACCAACGGAGACACTTATATGCTGCTGCGCGATGTGCTTAAAGCCCAAGCCGGGGTCGTTTACCGGTAGTAGAAAGTACAGCGAAAACGAAATGAGCCTTATTCGGAACCGGTCGTCTTGTGCGGCCGGTTTTATTTCTTTTACAAAAATAAATTTATACTAAAACAAGAGAAATGTATCCCTTTAGGTTAGTAGATATCTGCTATAATGATAATAATTGGTAAATGTATGTAGGTTATAATTCCCTAAGAAAGTGAGCACTTGAATGAGGCAGCTGCGGTCTAGTCCCGTATATCGGCACATTATGCGAAATGGCAAGGCTTATTTATTAACGCTTCTCGTACTCACTATCGTGAACAATTTGTTCTCGGTCGGACAGGACCATATGATTAAAGTGTTTGTGTTCCTGACGACCATTTTATCTGCCGTATTCCTGAGAAAATCAGTTGTGCTGCAACATATCCTCGCTTCGATAGCCTATATTACCTTGTTTACTCTGCTTCACAACATCGATTATTTCAAACTTCCTTCCATCATGTACACACTTCTGCTGCTGTATGCTTTCCTGCTTCCCGGTTTGTGGGTGCCGACGATTGTCGGAGCGGGCTTTCTGCTTTTTCTGCTTACTTATTCAAGCACGGTTCAGTTCGATTATCTCCGGGCCAATCTTGTCGGCGTCGTTTTTAACACGGTCGTTTATGCCGCTTTAAGCTATTTCTTCAGGCAAATGATCATAGAACGCGACCGGCTTAAAGAAAGTGAGAACCGCTACCGGAGTCTGATCGAAATATGCCCGGAGCCGATTGTGGTCCAGCAGAAGGGCAAGCTCGTTTATGCCAATCCCGCTGCCGTTCAATCACTGGGTGCGGAAGACGTGAACAAGCTTTTGGGGCGTTCGGCCCTGAGGTTTCTCCATCCGGAATCCCGCAAGAATGCCCTGGAGCATGTGAACGAAGTTTTGGAAAAAGGGGCTTCCGCCCGCATGGAGCAAAGGTATGTCCGTTTGGACGGACAGGTAAGAAGCTGCGAACTGGTACTCGTTGCAACCAATTACGGGGGCAAGCCCGCGTGTATGAGTATCGGCAAGGACATTACGGAACGCAAGAAGGCCGAGGAAAAGATTAATCACATGGCTTACCATGACACCTTGACGGGGCTGCCTAACCGCAGTTACCTGAACGAGTGTCTATACATGGCTATCGAGAGAGCGGGGCAGACGGGATCTCAATTGGCGGTGCTTTTTCTGGATCTGGACCGGTTTAAAAATATTAACGATACCGTCGGCCATATATACGGCGATCTGCTGCTGAGACAGGTTGCCGAAAGGCTGCAGGCGTGTCTCGGTCCGTCCGATACCGTATTCAGGCACAGCGGGGACGAATTCGTCATTTTGCTGGAAGGGGTGACGGAAGACGGCGTCCGTGTCCAGGCCCAGACGGTACTGGATCAGTTCAAGCAGCCATTCCAGCTGCACGGGCACGAGGTCTATACGACGACAAGCATCGGCATCAGTATTTACCCGCAGGACGGCATGGACCGTGATGTATTAATCAAACATGCGGACATGGCCATGTATCTGTCCAAAGAAAACGGGAAAAACAATTACCAGTTTTACCGGGTACACAACAACCGGCTCGCCCGAAAGCTAAAGCTGGAGAACGGGCTGCGCAGAGCCCTGGAGAAGCAACTGTTTACTCTTCACTACCAGCCGCAAATTAACCTGGCCAGCGGAGAGATCGTAGGGATGGAAGCCCTGCTCCGCTGGATGGATCCGGAGCTCGGGGTTGTTACGCCTGGAGAGTTCATCCCGATCGCCGAAGAGACGGGACTTATCGTGCCTATCGGCAAATGGGTGCTTCACACGGCCTGTCACCAGTACAAACAGTGGAGGGAAGCGGGGCTGCCGGAAATCCGTCTTGCCGTCAATATCTCCGTAAGGCAATTCCAGGATAAGCAGCTCGTCTCAACCATTCAAAGCGTCCTCGACGAATTCGACATGAATCCGAGCCATCTGGAGCTTGAAATTACCGAGAGCATCATGCAGAATCTGGATCAGTCTCTTGTGATCTTGACCGCCTTGAAGAAGATCGGGGTTAAGATTTCGATCGATGATTTCGGAACCGGCTATTCCTCCCTTTTCTTGTTGGATAAACTGCCCATCGACCATATTAAAATCGACCGGACCTTCATTGAAGAAATTACGTTCAATGCCAACACGGAAGCCATCGTCCGTACCATCATCGATATGGGCCGGCATTTAAAATTCCAGCTTATCGGAGAAGGAATCGAGCATGAGAGGCAGATTCATTTTCTTCAGGAGCATCAATGCACGATCGGACAAGGCTTTTTCATCAGTCCTCCGCTATCCAGCGAGAAGGCTGGAGAGCTTTTAAGCAGGAAGCAGCCGTTCGTTCAAGTCTGAAGGCTTTTCGCTGACAGACAAATAAAATCCCCCGGCCAAGTAAGGCGCGGGGGATTTTGCTGTATTCGATCTTATCGGGATAAACGCCGAACGTTACGACGGTTTAAAGCATAACCTCTGCCTGCTTTACGATGTAAAGCGGCTTGGTGCTGACCTGGCGCTCAAGAAGCAGGCGGCGGTCGAACAGAGATCCCGGCTCGCCCGGCTCAACGACAACCGGCAGGTGCAGCTTTTCGGCGAGTATCGCCGCAAGTCGTGTGAGCGCCCCGGTGTCTTTGTCCGGCCATTCGAATGTAAAGTGAAGCCCGTCTTGCACGGGCGTTACTTTCCAGGCATCGGGCAGGGCCGGCAGCGAATACACGGCGTCATGAATGTCCGCCGGTTCCAAGATCCGGCCGGAAACCTCCAGCCTGTCATGCTGCCGTCCGTAATGGGTCAGCTTGCGTCCGCTTCTTCCGCACGGACAGCTGACTTCTTCGAGGGAGATCACGTCCCCGTTCAAATAACGGAGAAGGGGGGATCCCTCGTGGGTCAGCGTTGTCACCACGGCAAGCCCCTTGCCGCCGGACTCAACCGCCGCTGACAGGTCTTCTTGCAACACTTCGATGAAGAAATCTTCTTCGGCCACATGCAGTACGCCATGTTCGCACATCGCCGCCATGTTGGCCGTCTCCGTGGAGCCGTACAAGTTGTAAACCGGCACACCCCAAAGCTCTTCTATCTTCTTGCGGCGCGACTCGGCAAGAAGTTCTCCCGCGACGCCGATGGCCCGGAGATGAGGGAAGTCTTCCCGGCAGCCGAATCCATGCAGCCGTGCGGTTTCCGCCAGTATTTCCATCTCGCGGGGAAGGCCCGTCATCACCGTTACATTCAACTTGCGGAGCAGTTCAATGATGCGCGGATAAGGCGTCATCGTATTCCGGCTGCTGGCCGGAAGCACGCATGCGCCCGCCTGCCGCGCGGCCTGTTGAACCAGGTGAGCCGGCAGAGACAGCGCGTAAGGGAACCGGTTAAGCAGCCGGTCCCCGGGTTTAAGGCGCAGGCCGGAATCGCCGATCTGGCGGCCTCCCGCCTCCAGGTCCCGGACTGTGTACCAGGCCGAGGCGGGGAGGCCGGTCGTTCCGAATGTTTCGAAGTATTGGCAGACTTCCTCGGGCGGCACCGCCAGCAGATTCCAGGGACCCGCTTCACGGAGATGGTCTTTGGTCGTCAGCGGCAGTTCCCCGATTCGGGAAATATCTCTTATTTCCCGTTCCTTTGCCGAAAGGTGCTGCCTATAGAAAGGTGATTGTTCCAATCGCTCCATAAGGGCGGTAAATTTCTCGGACACAGGATGTTCCCCCTTAGATGGGTATGGGATCTTGCAGGTTCAAAGGGTCTGGATCTAGATGTAAAGAATGGCGTTACTGTTCGATAATCAGCTCGTCGACTTTCACACCGACATGCCTGCCGGGGTCCATCGTATAGCCCAGCACCCGATCACCCGGCTTTAATGTCGTAATGTTGATCGGCTGTCCCTCCGTGCCGAATACGCGCACGTGCCAGTCCTCCTGCATAATGACATTAAGAGTCGTCCCGTCCTCCGCCTGGGCTTCGATATAGAGCAGAGGACGCCGCTCGATTTTCACGCGTCCGACCGAGACGCGTCTCGCTTTGCCTGATGTGCTGACGACGAGTACTTCCATTCCCGATCTCAGGTCGGACAAGTACCAGGTCCGGTTATCCGGTGCCAGCACGTAGGTGTGCAGGCTGCCCGCATTGATGCGGAAAGGTCTCGTCGGCATATACGGAAGCGGATGTGTCTCGCTGCAGGCAAGAATGCCCCCACAGGAAAAGGAGCCGAGCAGCACGCCTTCGTCGAGGCCGAGATAGCTCGTCAGATCGATGCAGGCGCGGTCGCCCATGCCGACATGCTCCGTTCGTGTAATGGTCAGCTTCTGGAGCGGCTGACCGCCTTTTTGACCCGTTGAAGTGATGACTTCGCCGACCGCATACACTTGGCCGAGATCGCCCGACGCGATCAGCACGCCATCCGCCCCGCATTCGAGTACGCCGAAGACGACTTTCGCTTCGACATCATCGCGTACTTTCATGACCACTTCGGTGCCGGAATTTTGGGCGTCCGCCAGAACGATTTCAAGCGGAATTTTTGTATCGTCGCGGAATTCGACAATGAGCAGAGACACTTCGTGGGTCATGGCGACGGCGAGCTGCAGGGACTCTGGGTCCGTTACATTCACGCTCGTGCCGATTTTACAGGTAATGATTTCTCGGTTGCGTCTGAACCAGTTGCCGCTGATCACCGACGGTTCCAATATGAGAATGTCGTAGGCTTCGTTTAAAGCCGTCAGCTTATCTGGAGAAGGGGTGCCTTCGACATAGGCGATTTTGTCCAAATTCGGAGAAAGCTGCTTCACCTGCTGTTCGTTGGCTACGACGCCGGTAAATTTCTGGTGAGGGAGAGCTTGTACGATAGCGCCCCATTGCTCCAGCGCGGTCAAAGAACTGATGTCGAACCACGCGTATTTGCTGCGTACGGGCGCGATAGGTTTATTTTTAGCCTGATTGAGGCTGGAAATCTGACCCGCTGTGCCGCTAGTTTTCGCTTCGGCTGGTTTTTCGGTTTGCTGGATGGAATCATTAGATGCTTTCGGATTGATTTCAGGCGTTTCTTTCAGCGCTTTACTCATTTCGCAGATCTCCTCTTGTTATAGTCGAATAACCCGGCGGGCTTTTCCCGCGTCTCGCTCCACGTAATCCACGACTTGAACGTCGCAGGATTGCTGGATACTCGCTTCGATTTGCCACTTTATTTCCGTTAAAAGCTCCGCCCGGTCTACGCTTGGGTCGGAAGCTTCAACGAGTACGGATAGCTCCCCGTTTTGAACGATCAATTGGTACCAGTTGCCTGTTCCGCCGATTTGCAGGAGCTGCTGTTCAAGATACAGGGGAGAAAAGTTCCCGCTGTTCAGAGCAAGTTGATCGCCCATACGTCCTCTCAGCTGCAAACGGCGAAGACGGCAGCCGCAAGGGCAGGGATCTTCCTCGATATAGCCGAGATCTCCCGTTTTGTACCGGATTACAGGCATGCCGTCGCGCATCAGTGTGGTCAGAACGACTTCGCCGACGATACCGGGAGCTTGCAGCTCCCCCGTAACAGGATGAACGATTTCGGTATAGGTATGGCCTTCGGCCATATGGTAGCCTTGGTGCTCCAGGCATTCGATCCCGATCAGACCTACCTCGAGCGAACCGTACCAGGTTGTCACGGGTGTATTCCAGATCCGTTCGATGCGTTCGCGAAGAGCGGGTGAAGCGCCTTCGCCGGTCAGAAACAAATGCTGCATGTTGAAATCGCGATGAAGGTCCATCCCTAATCTCTGCGCATGTTCCGCCAGGGTAACGGCGTAGGAAGGGGCAATAATCAGGGTCTGCATATTCCAGGCCAGCATGCACTCAAGAGCCTTGTCGGGATGAGAATAAGCCCCCCCTTTGCCGACGGGCAGGACGCAGCAGTCCTGCATGTATTGGAACACCCGGTGGAACGAAAGCCCGGATGAACTCATTTCATAGGGGAGGGCGTTGCCGACTACGGTATTTCGCGTGTTCTGCATAAGGGATGGGTAGCGGGGAGCCGTATCCAGCCGGTACAGATCGTTTAAAGTAAGGCCGATAAAGATCGGCTTGCCTCCGGTTGTACCGGTCGAAGTATGGATATGAGCCAGATCAGGCGAGCAAATGATGCAGCGCGGATCATTGCGCAAGTCTTCCTTTGTCAGAAAAGGCAGCCGGGCAAATAAAGCCGGATTGGAGGCTTCTTCGGGAGTTAGACCGGCGATATCCATACGCTGTTTGTAAAACTCATTGGTTTCATACACAAATTGAAGCAAACTGCGTAAGGCCCTCCGGTGATAAGCATCCACTTCCGCCTGGCTCAGGTTTTCTACCGACATTCCGCGTTCGGTCAGGCTGTTAAGCCACCGGACGTGCGGCTCGAACCGGTCTGCCGCCTTTTGTCCAGACATCAATTCCATTTGGCTTCTGGCTGTTACGGCCACATGTTTTCCCTCCTTATACGTCGAATGTTATAGTCCAAGCAAGCGTGAAATCGTATGATGCAAAATTTTTTCCTTATCCGCATCGGAGATAGAGAGACGGTCGATTTTGACCTTCTCTACGAATGGGTCCGACAAGGGAAACTCTGAACCGAACATAAGCTTGTCCGGACCCGCCATTTTTACAGCCGTCTGAATCGCCAGCGGATTGCCCGTAGACGTTTCCAGGTAGACATTTTTCCTTCGGGCCGCTAATTCTATGGCGTCTATGTCGAGCGGGCCGAAACCCATGTGGCCGATAATGAAATTAGTACCGGGAAAAGCTTCGACGAGCGAACCCAGTGCAGCCGTGTTTGCGCTTGCTTGGATAACTAGGTGCGTATAGAAGGGAATCCCATAATCCCCGCACAGAGCAGCAAGCTCTTTAACGACATCTCCCATAAGAGAGATCTGGTGGACAAGAGGCGACATTTTGAGGCCCTTGAAGCCGCTTCGGTAAGCCTTCTCCAGGGAAGCCAGAGACGCCGGAGCCCCGTCGTTAGGATTAATGCAGCAGATTCCGTAAAATTTGTCTGGGTATTCACGAATAATATCCAGCACGGTATCGTTGGGCGGATCCGCCAGGATCGGCTTCTCTTCCCCGGTGACGTACCGGGTCATGCGTCTAACGTCAAGCATGCCGCCCGGCACCAGGACGGCTTTGTCTATACCAGCCGCCTTCATATCGTCCAGCAACCGTTCAGGGCTGCTGTAATCCTGTCTCGATATGTGGGCGTGGCCATCAATGATCATGCGTATTCCTCCCAGGGATCGAGTTGTGTGGCGGCGCTTCCGGGGTCTGCCTGTTTCGTGATAAGAGGCATTGGGGAGGAAGAGGCTAAATAAGTCTCGTAAGCTTCCTCCGCGCTGGAGTCCTTATGAACAAGATCTCTGAGAGCACGGCACATATCATCGGGACGGGAATCCTCGAAAAGATTCCGGCCTATGCACAGGCCTTTGCCGCCTGCATCGAGCATTTCCCGGATTCCCCGGAAAAAAGCGAGCTTGTCGCCGACCGAGCCTCCTCCGGCCATCAGCACGGGGATGTTAAAAGCGGCTACGGCTTCAGCAGCTCGCTGCGGAGTAACCGGCGTCTGGACTTTAACGAGATCCGCGCCCAATTCTCCGGCAATACGGACCGCGTGGGCTATTTTATTGGTCGCCGCCGCTCCACCCGAAAGGTCTTCTTCAGGAACGTTCATCATAGCCAGGACAGGAAGGCCCCAAGCGTAAGCCTCATCACAGATAAGACCGAGGTCGCGCAGCATCTCATGTTCCTGGGGGGCACCCAGGTTAATATGTACGGAAAGGCCGATAGCTCCGATTTGCAGACCGTGACGGACAGTCGATACGATCTGCTTGCGGGATACATCCGGTGACATTTGGGTGGAAGCCGAGAGATGGAGAATAAATTCAGTTCCCCATGGCGATTCACTGCTTTCAAGGGCACGGCGGATGGCCCCCTTATGAGCAACGATAGCCTGCAGACGGAACCGGTTGGCCATACGGAGCAAAGCCGGCATGGAGGAGATTCCGTTGAGAGGTCCGTAGGTGGTACCGTGATCTACCGGAAGCATGAAAGAGCGGCCGGATCTCGGATGAAAAATCTTTGAAAGACGCAATAATTTACTCATATTAGATCTCCTTTCCGTTGGAAATGCAAAATAAGAAAGAACCCCATTTTCAGAACTGCGCGAAAATAGAAGTGATACCGGACAGGCTAAAAGCGCAAAACTAAATCCGATTGCCGCTAAATATTATGGATGGTTCTCGAAGTGAGGAGCTCAAAAAATCGTTCTTTCATCCCAGTACGAATAATTCGGAAGATAGGGGCAAAAAGAGGAAATAGGCCAATAGTTTCGAAATGGATGAAATGTAAATAGATACCTTAACATCCATAACCATCTCTTCAACTATGATTTTACTTTTTTAGACAAAAAAAGTAAATTAAAATTTGGTTAAATTGCTCAAAAATCTTTAAATTAAGCTTTAGTATTTAATTTGGGTCGAGCTGTCTTTAAGTGGTGGAGAGAAATGAGGCAGATGATACATGAGTTCGGAAACCCTGATTGGAGTAAGGGAGGAAAGAGAGAAAAAACGCTAACCAAGGGTCAATTCCGCTAAATATGAAGCCGCAGGGTGCAAAACGGGAGGGCGATATATTTTTAATCTCGGTTAAAATTTGTAATTAATTGTAAAAATAATTTGTCGGGTGGAGGAAACGAAGAAAGGTCGTCTCTTCAAAAGAGAAAGGTAACCCCGAATTAACCCCAAAAAAAGTTTGATCGAAGCAGCGTTTGAGTTGTGCTTTAAAAAAAGAAAAAACCCTTACAGCAGAAGGGTTTTTGAGCCAATATAAAACGCACCCGAGAGGATTCGAACCTCCGACCTGCAGTTTAGGAAACTGTCGCTCTATCCTGCTGAGCTACGGGCGCACATATAAATTCCGTTATTCAGTATACCACAGAATAGTTTGAGGGCGGAAGAACCTGCGGGGTAAAACCTTGGAGGAAGTGAGGTTACTCCTCCGCCGGGAGTGTCTTCTTCGCTTCCTTAGCCCGGCGGCGCAGTTCCCGGAAGAAATCAGTCAACTGGGAAGCGCACTCGGATTGCAGCACCCCGCTGATCACGTCAACGCAGTGGTTGAAGCGCTCTTCCTGCAGCAGGTTCATCAGCGTTCCGGCACAGCCCGCTTTGGGATCCGGCGTGCCGTAAATCACCTGGGGAACGCGTGACTGGACAATGGCGCCCGCGCACATAGGACATGGCTCCAGCGTGACGTAGAGCCTGCAGTCCAGCAGCCGCCAGGCTCCCAGCTTCTCGCTGGCTTCGCGTATCGCGATGATCTCCGCATGAGCGGTAGGGTCGAGCGAAGTTTCGCGCAGATTGTGGCCGCGCCCGATGATCTCCCCGCCGCGGACAATAACGGCTCCGATGGGAACTTCCATCAGCGCTTTTGCTTTGTCTGCTTCGAGAATGGCTTCCCGCATCCATTTTTCGTGTTCAGCTTGTATAGGATCATGAGGATCATGATGAAATTGTACGGTTTCCATAAAGTTGTTTCTGCTCCTTGTTCGGCGTATTACACGAAGTTATCAGTTAAAAAACGAGGTTATGCCCCGAACGTTTATTCCTTTGTTAACATGTTGTGGATAAAATTGTGGACAACTTCATTTATTGTACCTGTGAATCGTACATTAGTCTATCCAAAATGAGCGACGCAAGCAAACAACGCGGATTCTAAAAAATAAAAATAAGCACGGCGTGCTTAAGAATAGCGGATAAAATAAGAGAAAAGTACGGAGCGTAAACCCGCATGAATACTGAGGAAAATTCAGTTTAGTCATAAAATTCAGAAAATTTAAACACAAAGAAAAACAACAAAGTTCTACTATTCGGTAAACTTGAAAATTCTCTAACGTTACCCACAAGTGGATAACGTTCTTCGATAAATCTTTGTTAACAACTTGTGGATAACGATGTTAACAAGTAATAAAACTGTGGATATTGTGTGATTAACTTATTGAATATACCATGGCGTGAACATGAAAAAAAGAACCCGTTCCCAGCTTAAGGGAACGGGTTTTACGGAATTATAACCGGTCTCCGGAAAAACGGGGAAGGACCGGCTCCTATTTTCAAATCTATCGGGACGAAGAATCCTCATTGGAGAGTTCTCCGATCAAGTGGTTGACGGATGCCACAGGCTTCCCTTTAAGCAGGTATACTCTCGGGACCCGTTTTCCGATCAGGCAAACGACTTCGTAATTGATGGTGTCCATGAGTTCCGCGATTTCATCCACATGAAGAAACGTGTCCCCGGATTTGCCGAAGATCGTCACCAGATCGCCTTCCTTGGTATTCTCCACGTCCGTGATATCCAGCATCGTCTGATCCATGCAGACTCTGCCGGCGATTCTGACGCGGCTTCCGTGCAGAAGCATATCTCCGCGGTTGGAGAGCAGCCTTGAGAGACCGTCCGCATATCCAACGGGGATAGTGCCGATGCGGGTCGGCCGCTTGGCAACGAAGGTGCTCCCGTAGCTGACCGGCGTTCCGATCTCGACATCCTTCACCTGAACGAGCCGGGTCTTGAACTGCATCGCCGGCCTCAGAGGGTGAGTGTCCCGCGCGGCGGCCGCGGAGGGCAGCAGACCGTACAAGCTGATCCCGACACGGACCATGTCCAGGTGCATGTCGGGATACTGCATCGCAGCGGCGCTGTTGCAGCAGTGGCGCTGCGGAATGTCGATGCCTGCATCGGACAGGTGGCCGACGATGTTCATAAACCGCCGGAACTGTTCGCGGGTGAATGTATCGTCTTCGCTGTCGGCGGTTGCGAAGTGAGTAAAGATCCCTTCAAGCGCTACATTTGGCGTCTCAATCGCTTGGCTGGCAAAGCTGAGGGCCTCCGCCGCTGTTCTGACGCCGATCCGGGTCATGCCGGTGTCTACTTTGAGATGGATGCGTGCCGGCGTCCGGGATGAAACCGCGGCGGCGGCTCCGACGGCCTCCAGCACGTCGCTCGTAAACACCGTGAGGGTCACGTCGGCACGAACGGCTTTCTTGACGGAACGGGGCGGCGTATAGCCCAGTACAAGCACCGGCTCCGTGATGCCGGCCGCGCGCAGCTCCAGAGCCTCGTCCAACAGAGCGACGGCGAGGTATTCCGCGCCTGCGCGGAGAGCGGCACGTGCTGTTTCGTACGCTCCGTGGCCGTAACCGTCGGCTTTGACGACAGCCATCAGCTTGCAGCCGCGCCGCAGATTTTTTTTGAACGTACGTGCATTGTGTTCGATCGCGTCTAGCGAAATTTCCGCCCAAGTATCGCGGTAACTGGCAGGATGCATGCAGAATTCACCTCCAAAAACGTTTTGACGACATCTAAATCCGAAAAGAGGTAAATCCCCCCGAAGCAGCTTCGAGGGGATGAAAGCCGCGGAAACCGCGGTATTATATCTTTAAATGGGATGGGTACGGTAGTTTTGCTTTAAGGAAAGGATCGGATTAGGAAGAAACCGAGATTTTATCCAATGCTTTGCCTACCGGCACGTATTCGTAACCAAGATCGCGGGCAACCGCTTCATACGTAACGGAGCCGCCGGCAACATTGACGCCAAGCTGAAGGGCAGCGTTGTCTTTCACGGCTTGCAGGACGCCTTTGCCTGCGATTTGCAGGGCATAAGGGAGTGTAACGTTGGTCAGCGCAAGGGTAGACGTGCGCGGAACCGCACCAGGCATGTTGGCCACCGCGTAGTGGACGACTCCGTGCTTCACGTAAGTCGGGTTGTCGTGCGTCGTGATTTTGTCGACGGTTTCGATGATACCGCCTTGGTCGACGGCCACGTCAACGACTACGGAACCCGGTTTCATGGAAGCGATCATCGCCTCGGAAACCAGTTTAGGCGCTTTGGCACCCGGAATGAGAACGGCACCGATAACCAGATCCGAAGCCGCAACCGCTTCCGCAATGTTCAGCGGGTTGGACATCAGTGTATTCACCTGGTTGCCGAACAGGTCGTCCAGTTGGCGAAGGCGTTCAGGGCTAAGATCGATGATCGTTACGTCTGCGCCCAGACCGACAGCAAGCTTCGCCGCGTTCGTACCTACGACACCGCCGCCGATAACGGTTACTTTGCCGCGCTGTACGCCGGGTACGCCTGCAAGAAGAATCCCTTTGCCGCCATGCGGTTTCTCCAGGAACTGAGCGCCGATTTGGGCGGACATGCGCCCGGCCACTTCGCTCATTGGAGTCAGCAGCGGAAGCGTACGGTTCACTTCGACCGTTTCGTAAGCGATAGCCGTTACGCCTTTTGCCGTGAGTGCTTTAGCCAGTTCGGGTTCAGCCGCAAGGTGAAGGTAGGTGAAGAGAATCAGACCTTCGCGGAAGTACTCATACTCGGAAGCGAGCGGTTCTTTAACCTTCATGATCATATCCGCTCCGGCCCATACATCTGCTGCCTGTTCGATCAGGGAAGCCCCGGCCGTTAAGTATTCTTCGTTCGTAAAGCCGCTTCCGATACCGGCATTCTTTTCCACGAGGACTTCATGACCTGCTTTTACAAAAGCCACAACGCCCGAAGGAGTTACGGCGACACGATTTTCGTTATTTTTAATTTCTTTAGGTACACCTATCCGCATAAGAACTGCCTCCTTAGATTAGGAAATCTAAGGCTAGTATAGTTATGAAAACGCTTTTTTGCTTCGTGTACTTTCGAGAAAAAAGCGCCCGCTTTTTGTGTAAATCCACAAAGCTTGCCACAGGATGCCGAATGGCGCTACAATTTTTCGCTTTTCAAATCGAGATATAGGCTGACTTTCTGGTCCATATCCTTCAGGTCGATATCCCCGATTTCGGAAATCCGTTTCAGCCGGTAATTAAGTGTGTTGGTGTGAACGTGAAGAGCATCGGCCGCGTCTTTGACGTTGCTGTCCTGCAGCAGGAATATTTCCAGTGTATGCAGAAGATTGCCGTTATGCTCGCGGTCGTACTGCCGCAGTTTAAGCAGGGACGGATTGGTGTGGGCGTGAATGCGGTTTTCCTCGGCCATAAGAGGAAGAAAACGATAGAAGCCCAGATCCCGGTAATGGACGAACCGTTTCGTCTCCTGGGGAAACTGCCGCTTTACCTGAAGAACGGAGAGCGCCTCCCGGTAGCTTTTTTCGACAAGGCCGTAATCTTCATAGATATTGCCGATAGCGGTTTGCCCGGGCGAGACGCCGAAACGGTCTTTCATCTGCTGGGCAAAGAGCCGCAGGAACTCCGAGGAATCCGCCGCAAACTGATTACGGGAAGAAGAGGTCCCGAGCAGTACGAGCTGGGTGCGGTCGACAATATGAAGGGCGATGCGGATCCGCTGAGTCGTACTGATCAGATACCGGATCTGCTGAGCCCTCTGCTCGCTGATGTCCGAATCGAATTCGACGACCATGACCTGGAAGCAGTCCATGAGAGGAATGCCGAGCTTGTCGGATTTTTGCCGGACGGCGTCGCCCGAGGAGATATGACCGGTCAGCAGCTGCCAGAAGAAATCCTCGAATCCTTCCTGCTCCTTGCGCTTCTGCTGCTGCAGTTGCAATAGCTTGGTTTTGGCCGCGCGGGAGGCGTGCTTAAGCTGAAGGAAATCCGCTTCTTCCAATTGCCGGGCGTCTTCCAGCACCCAAATGTACCCCAGCACCTCGCGGTTGTTGCGGATGGAAATGGCAATGCGGCGTCCGAGCTTCACATCGTCCAGCGCTTTGATCGGCACGGGGTCCTCGCTGTTCATCAGCCGTTGAATAAACCCCTCGCGCCAGAGGCTGGCGATAACCTTCTCGGGCACGCGGCGGCCGACTATCGTGGCGATCCGTACCGGGTCGGTATGAGCCTCATGCGTGCTGTAGGCGATCAGCCGATGGTTGGCGTCTTCTATGGTGATGGCGCAGCCGAGCACCTCGCTGATGGTATCCGCCAATGCTTCCAAACTTTCAAAACTTCGGTCGAACGGATTTAATTCGTTGCTCATGCGGGTCTTGACTCCATTTCCTTTGGCTTGCGAAGC
Organism: Paenibacillus sp. JT31N7; assembly: GCF_059692095.1. Lineage (NCBI taxonomy): Bacteria > Bacillati > Bacillota > Bacilli > Caryophanales > Paenibacillaceae > Paenibacillus > Paenibacillus sp. JT31N7. The sequence goes on along the minus strand of NZ_JCAUAT010000008.1, from coordinate 155,396 downwards.
GGTTTGTTTTATATAAGTAAGGTTCATTCATAGTCGGTACTTTTATTATAAAACGATTGTGCGAAAAGCCATAGACAGAACACGAGGGTTTGTATATTTGCACAAATCGCGGGGGAAACATTCTCATAATCACACAAAAACAGATGCTGCACAAATATGCTACACTTCTTTTTGTAAATGAAGCGCTTTCAATAAACATTAAACGAATGATACCGCTTACTTTTACAAAAATTAGCTACTTTTGGAGGAAAGACTTCAAGCCCTCGGGAGGGTATAATCAGAACACGTTTAAGACGAATTTTCAGGAGGTACCTATGTCCAAAAAAACTCAGCCCAATGAACTGCAAAGAGGATTGGAACAACGACATATCACTTTGATGTCTCTTGGTGCCGCCATTGGTGTAGGCCTGTTTCTCGGCTCCGCATCCGCGATCAAACTTGCCGGTCCCGGCATTCTGCTGGCTTACGCCCTCGGAGGCCTCATCATTTTCTTCATCATGAGAGCGCTCGGGGAAATGGCCATTGAAAATCCCGTAGCCGGTTCGTTCAGCCGGTATGCGAGAAATCATATTTCACCGCTTTTCGGATATTTGACCGGCTGGAACTATTGGTTCCTCTGGATTATCACCTGTATGGCCGAAATTACGGCAGTCGGCATTTATATGGAGTACTGGTTCCCGGGAACTCCGCGCTGGCTCTGGGCCTTGGGTGCGCTTCTACTTATGAGCGCCATTAACCTGATCGCCGTTAAAGCTTACGGGGAATTTGAATTCTGGTTCGCCTTGATTAAAATTGTAACGATTATAGGCATGATTGTTATCGGAGCCGGGATGATCTTCTTCGGACTCGGTAACGACGGCATCGCAGTCGGATTCAGTAACCTATGGAGCCACGGAGGATTCCTCCCTAACGGGGTAACAGGCCTCTTGCTTTCCTTTCAGATGGTTATGTTCGCTTACCTGGGCGTTGAGATGATCGGGGTAACGGCAGGCGAAGCCCAGAACCCTGAGAAAACCCTGGCAAAAGCCATCGATACCGTCTTCTGGCGCATTCTTATTTTCTATATCGGCGCACTTGTTGTCATCATGTCCATCTATCCGTGGGATGAAATCGGCAAGGCCGGCAGCCCGTTCGTAATGACGTTCGAGAAAATCGGAATTCCGGGAGCCGCGGGAATTATCAACTTCGTAGTTCTGACGGCAGCCCTGTCTTCCTGCAACTCCGGTATTTTCAGTACGGGCCGTATGCTCTTCAACCTGGCTCAGCAGGGCGAGGCACCGGATTCCTTCCGTAAGATTTCCAAAAGCGGCGTTCCGGGCAAAGCCATTGTCGTTTCGGCTATCGCTCTTCTTATCGGCGTTATTCTGAACTATATCGTTCCGGAAAAAGTGTTTGCCTGGGTAACAAGTATCGCCACTTTCGGAGCCGTATGGACATGGGCGATGATTCTTATTTCTCAAATGAGATATCGCAAGAAGTTAAGCTCGGAACAAGTTCGTAATCTTAAATACAAGATGCCGCTGGCGCCTTATACTTCCTATATCTCCTTGGCATTCCTAGTACTTGTCATTGTTCTTCTAGGTTTCTCCGAGGATACGCGCGTCGCGCTGATTGTCGGTCCGATCTGGCTGATCGCTCTCGTTGTCGTTTACTACAGCAAGGGATATCACCGGAAGAACGCGCTTCCTGAAAAAAACTCCGACAGCGCCGGAATCAGCATTAATCCTCAATCTGAACTGTAAGTCCGGTTCTTGAACGAACGAAACGTTTAAAAAGGTAAGGACGGATTCTGAAAAGGAGTCCGGACTTGCCTTTTTTTTATTTCCAGTAAAATTTATGAAAAACTCTTGTTTTTGGAAGCGTGATCTGGAACTTTTAGGGACTCCCGGTCGTTATAAAACTAAGAGCATTTTCAGGAGGGGGTCAGGTTGTCAGCCAACCGTGAAGCAATGGGACAAAAGCAATTCACCAAAGGTCATTTCCTGTTCATACTTGGAACTTGTCTGCTCAGCTTGCTGCTGGGTATTTTATATACCCCGATTTGGGGAGGAGGAACGGCTTTCTCCATTCAATTTATAGCTCACGAAATCGTGGCCGAACCCCGCGGGCTGAAGCTATGGGCTTATCTTTCCATCGGTCTGGGAGCCATCCTGCTGGCGGGTTTGGTCGGATTGATCCGGCCCGGAAAAGCTTGCGGACTCAGCTGTATCGTATTGGCCGGAGTAGCGGTCGCTCTGGTGCTGATCCAGCTTCCGCCCGTTTTTCTGTGGGGCATGGTGCTTCCGGTAGATGCCGCTGCCTGGCTCCCCATCTTACTGCACGGGACGGCTCTGTTTGTCGGGCTATGTGCGGCAGGGCTGCTCAAAAGCTTGAAGAGTAAATAACGGAATGTAATTCATACATAAATGATAACTTTAAAATTCCAAGGTCACCGACAATGGCCTTGATAGACTTACCCGACGGCATGCAACACCGCAACCATTGCTCCGAACTAGGCAATTAAGGAGGCCGCTCGTTGAATATTAAAAAAACATGGATAGTCGGTGTCTGCTCGGTAACCGCTCTTGTCATAGTCGGCTTGGGTTGGAACAGTTCTGGTCAGGCAGATGGTTTTGATAAGAAAGAGAGGCTGGAAACTTTAAAGAAGGAAGAACAACGATTAAGAGCTATACTCGATTCCAGACAGCCGGGGGCTTCCGAAACGACCGTAGAAAAATTACAACGTGAGCAAGATGAGAGATTGGTCAAAAAAATCGGAATCGAAGCGGGGACTTTGCAGGATGAGTTATACCCGCCTGACCCTAAGGCAATCCTTGAAGAAAATATAAGATCGCTAAAGAATATATTAGAGATTAACGGTTACTACGAGACTAAGAAGAATGACCCCGTAAATGGGAAGGCGTATGAAAAAGCGGCTCGGATTTTGAATGAAAAGAAAAAGACGCTCGCAGAAATTGAGCATCAATTAAAAGACGGGAGCAAGCCCATCGAGCAATTAACTAAGGAATTCGAGGATTTAAGAGCTGTCCGGGAACTAACTATAAATGAATAAAAAACTCATATTTCCATCGAGTGTTTGTCTGCTCGCCGGTTTAACCGTATGGTGGTTCGGATGGGGCAAAGCTGCCCTTTACCATCAGCCGATAACCACGGACCAATTAGAGAGGGTCCAGGTTTATCATAATGCGGATGTATTTCAACTAGAGACGGATCAATTCCAGCGGGCTGCGGAGCTTTTCAACCACGCGTATTTCGAAAAGGACAACGACGAGAGTCTAGGAACGACTTTAGACGCAGGCATTCTTTTTCTGTATAAAGACGGAAAAGGAGCAAAAGCCTCGGAATACGGCAAAGCTCTGACGATCACCCGGGATGATCGCGTCAATTGGCTCAACCGAAACCATTATGGTGGGAATGAGACTCAATACTTCGCAACCTCATCCAAATGGATTGATTTCATTTATAAGGAAGTTGAAAAACACAAGCAAGCCAATTGAACACCCTGCCCTTTTTTTCTGATGATGGGGTTAGGGTGTTCAGCCGTCTATCGGGCAGAATCCTCCATCGGTTATGCCGAATCCGTGCTCAATTCCGCCCAAACAAGCAAATTGTAACCCCTTGACGAATGGTTTATAATAGAATATGGTGCAATTTTTTAATTTGAGAATCAAGGAGTGTCACATACATGGCTTTGAAAGCAGGAATCGTCGGGTTGCCGAACGTAGGAAAATCGACGCTATTTAACGCGATTACACAAGCGGGTGCCGAATCCGCAAACTATCCTTTCTGCACGATTGATCCGAACGTCGGTGTAGTTGAGGTGCCTGACGAAAGATTGCAGAAACTGGCCGATATTGTGAATCCGAACCGGATCGTGCCGACTGCGTTTGAATTCGTGGATATTGCAGGTCTGGTTAAAGGCGCGAGCAAGGGCGAAGGCCTTGGCAATAAATTTTTGGCAAACATTCGCGAAGTGGATGCAATTGTGCATGTAGTCCGCTGTTTTGTGGACGAGAACATTACCCACGTGTCCGGCAAAGTCGATCCGATCTCCGATATCGAGACGATTAACCTGGAGCTGATTCTGGCGGATCTGGATTCCGTGGAGAAGCGCATTGACCGTTCGCGCAAAAATATGAAAGGCGGCAACAAGCAGTATGCCGCTGAAGTGGAATGCTTCGAGAAGATCAAGGAAGCTTTGTACAACGACCAGCCGGCCCGCAGCGTAGAGCTGACGGACGAGGAACGTCTGCTTGTGCGCGACCTTCATCTGCTGACGATGAAGCCTGTGCTTTATGCCGCCAACGTGAGCGAAGAGGAAGTGGCGGACGGCGACAACAACCCTTACGTGCAGAAGGTCCGCGAGTTTGCGGCTCTAGAAGGCGCGGAGGTTGTGGCCATCAGCGCGAAAGTTGAATCCGAGATCGCCGAGCTCGAAGGCGAAGACAAAGAAATGTTCCTGGAAGAACTCGGTCTGCAAGAGTCTGGTCTTGACCGTCTAATCAAAGCGGCCTACAAGCTGCTCGGTCTTTACACCTACTTCACGGCCGGTGTTCAAGAAGTAAGAGCTTGGACCATCCGCAAAGGAACGAAAGCCCCGCAGGCGGCTGCCGTCATTCATACGGACTTCGAACGCGGTTTTATCCGGGCGGAAGTTGTATCTTATGAAGATTTGACCGCAACCGGCTCGATGAACGCGGCCAAAGAGAAAGGCCAGCTTCGTCTGGAAGGCAAAGAATATATCGTGCAGGACGGCGACGTTATGCACTTCCGTTTCAACGTTTAGGGTGCGAGTATAGCTGCGTCCTTAGCTTGACACGGTGTTATATAGAAAGTAAGAACGTACAACGCTCGGCGGTATAAAGGCCTTTGAACGGTTAACCGGTCACCTACGTAAACTATCCTGACTGCTGCCGAGAGGTGCGTTTAGTGTTTAAGCTGTTTGCAAAAACAGTGCAAGGCTCTGATTATTTTGACATTATGGTAAGGAGTGGTCCAAATGCTGGATCGTTTGCAGGCTCTGGCGGATCGCTATGAGAAACTGAGCGAACTGCTCTGTGACCCGGATGTAACGAGCGACACGAAGAAGCTCCGGGAATTCTCAAAAGAACAATCCGACCTACAAGAAGCCTACGATGCTTATGTAGAATACAAAGACGTGCTGGAACAGCTGGATGCGGCGAAAGCCATGCAGGCTGAGAAGCTCGATGACGAAATGCGCGACCTCGTGAAAATGGAGATCGAGGAACTGTCCGGCCGCAAAGACGAACTGGAAGAGCGACTGACGGTGCTCATGCTGCCTAAAGATCCTAACGATGACAAGAATGTGATCGTGGAAATTCGCGGCGCGGCCGGCGGTGACGAGGCAGCTCTGTTTGCTGGTGACCTGTACCGCATGTACTCCAAGTACGCGGACGCCCAAGGTTGGAAAACCGAAGTGCTGGAAGCGAACGTGAACGATCTTGGCGGGTTTAAAGAGATTATTTTCATGATTAACGGCAAGGGCGCTTATAGCAAAATGAAATACGAAAGCGGCGCACACCGTGTTCAGCGGATTCCGGTAACGGAATCGGGCGGCCGTATTCATACGTCTACTTCCACGGTCGGCGTTATGCCGGAAATGGAAGAGATCGATATCGAGATCAAGGATAATGATATTCGGGTCGATACCTTCTGCTCCAGCGGAGCAGGCGGTCAGTCCGTTAATACAACGAAGTCCGCTGTCCGGGTTCTGCACGTGCCGACAGGCATTATGGCGACCTGCCAGGACGGCAAATCCCAGAACGATAACAAAGCGAAGGCGCTGCAGGTTCTGCGCGCGCGCATTTACGATGTAAAACGGCAGGAAGAAGAAGCGAAGTATGCCGGCGAGCGTAAGAGCAAGGTCGGTACGGGTGACCGCAGCGAGCGTATCCGTACCTACAACTTCCCGCAAAGCCGCGTAACGGACCACCGCATCGGTCTTACGCTTCACAAGCTGGATACCATCTTAAACGGAGATATGGGCGAAATCGTCAATGCTCTGACTATGACGGCGCAGGCCGAGCTTCTTGAAAAAGGGGAGCAATAAAATCATCATGAACAGGCTTATTTATCAAGCCGGCATGTCAATCCGAGAAGCCTATTCCCAGGCTTCTTCTTTTTTCAAAGAGCGGCAAATCCAGGACGCGGCTATCTGTGCGGAGATTCTGCTTCAGCACGTGCTGGGTCTGAGCCGGACGGAATTCTTCTTCCGGATGGAAGAGCCCTTTCCCGCTGCGCATGCGGAGCAGTGGGGCGAGGTCGTGGAGCGTAAGGCCGCGGGAGAGCCGGTACAGTACATTACCGGCGAGCAGGAGTTCTACGGCCTGACGCTCCGGGTCACGGACGCGGTCCTGATCCCGCGTCCCGAAACCGAGCTCCTCGTGGAGGAAATCCTCCGCGAGGGCTCGCGCTTGTTCCCGCAAGGCGCCCCGCTCCTTGCGGATATCGGCACCGGGAGCGGAGCTATCCCGGTAAGCTTGCTGCACGCGCGCCCCGAATGGCGCGCGGCGGCATGCGACCTCTCGCCGGAGGCGCTGGAGGTCGCCAAGGGCAACGCCGGACGATGCGGCGTCGGGGAGCGGATCGCCTTCTACGAAGGCGATCTGCTCCTGCCCTGCGTCGAACGGGAGCTGCCCGTCGACATCCTGGTTTCGAACCCGCCGTACATTCCGGCGGGGGATTCGCCGTCGCTGCAGCCGGAGGTGCGCGACTATGAGCCGCACCTCGCGCTGTTCGGAGGCGAGGACGGGCTGGATCTGTACCGGCGCCTGGCCGGCCAGATTCTCCTGCTGCCGAAGCAGCCGAGGCTGGTTGGGCTGGAAGTCGGCATCCATCAGGCAGAGGCCGTGGCGGAGCTGCTGCGCGCAGCGGGGAAATGGAGCGAGATCCGCTTCGTGAAAGACTTAGCCGGCATCGACCGCCATGTCATAGCGATAAACGAATGACCGCCGGAAGGCTGACTCTAACGAGTGGTTCAGAAAAAAGCGGAAATGACTGCACGGCTGAGGGGGCTGCCGCTTCGACCGGAAAGTACAAGCCCTTATAGCAAGCCGGGGGCCTACGGAGAGAGCTGCCGCCATATGGAAGCGGCTGCAAGTATCCTTTTTTCGAAGTCTACCGCATTCAGTACTTGCAAAGTGACTGTTAATCCCCCTGTTTAGCTTTCGTCGGAACTAAGGCGGATAAACTAACAGGCCGGAAAGGATAAGCGTTCTTTGCCGACTCCGGCAAAACGGGTTTTGCTATTACCCTTCCCTGAACAGGCAATCTATAAACCTCGTATCTAGCGAGGATCATATTTTTAAGACCTATCAGCATGCATGTTCAGCAGCCACGCCAACTTCGGAAAATCTGAGACTGCCATGGTTGCAGCTTTGTTGGACAGCCTTTTTCCAGTCGGTTTATATGTTCCACACACGAAAATTGTTCCACGTGAAAAAATCATAGATTGCTAGTTTAAAAGAATTGCCTTTTGACCATACTAACCGTTACAGAGGAAGAAACAGAGAACGGCTTCGAAGCTGGCGCTGTTTTTCCGGTAAACGGGAGGGAATCATTATGGTCATCCGCAAATCATACAAGCACTTGTTTTATACGTTTTTCGCTCTTGCCATCATGATGATGAGCTGGGAAAGTACACGATCGAACGCAGCTCTGGCGGAAGGGGCTATTCCGGACCAGTCGATCCGTCTTCGTATACTGGCCAACTCCGATAAGCCGGAGGATCAGGCCATCAAGCGGCAGGTGCGGGACGCCATTGTCGCTCAGATGAACGAGTGGGTTACCGGGCCGCACTCTATTGACGAAGCGAGGCAAATTGTGCAGCAGAACCTTCCGGTTCTGGAAAAAGTCGTCCACGATACGCTCGTTTCCCGCGGTCTTGGAAGTATTTCTTATACAGTGGAGCTCGGGCAGGTACCGTTCCCGACCAAAATGTACGGCAGCCGGGTTTACCCGGCCGGAAATTACGAAGCTCTTCGTGTATCTCTGGGCGAAGGGAAGGGCCAGAACTGGTGGTGCGTGCTTTTTCCTCCTCTTTGCTTTGTAGACGGCGTGTCTGGCGAAGCGGTGGCCCAGGCGGCTCCTGCTGAAGACGAAGGAAAATCCTCCGGTGAAGCTAAGACGGCTGGCGTGCAGAAAAAAACGGCCGACGCTCCCGTCGAAGGATCGGCTGCGGCTGCAGCCGCCAACGAGGATACGGAAGTGAAGTTTTTTCTGTGGGAACTGCTCCAAGGTATCATCGGATTCTTCCTGAATCTGTTCAGATAAATTTCGGAAACAGTAAGGGTGAACAGCTTTGACAACGACTAAACTATGGCAGATTCACGATGAAGCGGGAACGGGGAAGGGAACAGAAGCCGCGGACAAAGCGATTGCCGAAGCGGCTGGACTTCTCGTCCATGGAGAGACCGTAGCGTTTCCGACCGAAACGGTATACGGCTTAGGAGCGGATGCGACCAATTCCGCTGCGGTCGAAGGCATTTACAGAGCCAAGGGGCGCCCATCGGACAACCCGCTGATCGTCCACATCGCGGACCGCTCCCAAATGGACGCGTTCGCGGAGGGTGCGCCGCCCGAGCCCCTGCGCAGGCTCATGGATGCCTTTTGGCCCGGACCCCTGACGGTCATCGTGCCGGTCCGCGCGGGCGCGGTATCCCCGCTGGTCACGGCGGGGCTGTCAACCGTCGGGGTCCGCATCCCCGACCATCCGGTCGCCCTGGCGCTGCTGCGCACCGCAGGCTGCCCGGTTGCGGCCCCGAGCGCGAACAGCTCGGGGCGGCCCAGCCCGACGATGGCGGAACACGTCGCCGAGGATCTCGGCGGACGAATCGGCGGCATCGTCGACGGCGGTCCGACGGGCGTCGGCGTAGAGTCGACCGTCGTGGAGTGGGCGTCGGGGGCAGTCTATATCCTGCGCCCGGGCGGGGTGACGGCCGAGCAGCTGCGCGAGGCGCTGCCGGACGTGCCGGTGCGCGAGCCTGCGCGCACCGAAGAACCGGCCGGGACGCCGCGGGCTCCCGGCATGAAGTACGCGCATTATGCCCCGAAGGGGAGCATGCGCGTGGTCCTGGGCGACGATCCGCAGGCCGTCGCCGAGTGGATGCGGCGTGACCTTGACGCCGCCAAGGCCCGCGGTGAGCGCACGGGCGTGCTCACCTATGACGAGCGCCGCAGCCTGCATCACGCGGACGCCGTAGTCTCCTCCGGCCGTCTGGCCGAGCCGGAGACGATCGCGCGCGGGCTGTATGCCGCGCTCCGGCAGTTCGACCGCGAGGGAGCGACGTATATTCTCGCGGAAGGCTGCCCGGATACAGGCATAGGCCGTGCCATCATGAACCGGCTGCTTAAAGCCGCCGGTCAAGAGGTGATCCGTATTTAAGTGGAATAGGCAGCTGCCGTGCACGCAGAACGGTTTTATCCTATTTTGTTCATAATTAGTTCGTGAATGCGGTTAACCGCTTGGATGCCATGCGTTTGAGTCCCCACAACGTCTTTATGCTTTTCGTTCCGTAGAGTAAACGGATTGTGCCGTTTATGCTGCAGAGAGGTACAAGTCCATAGCATGTTTCCCGGTTTGTCCGCATATCTTGAGAGAGAAAAAGCGGACAGGGGGAAATACCAATGGCGGCACTGGCGGGCGTGTCACCTTTCGTATGGGGCCAACTGCTGACGATCTTCATCATGGCCATCGCGCTGGGTTTTGACGCGTTTTCTTTAGGGATTGGAATCGGAATGAGGGGTATACGCCTGCTGCATATTCTTAAAATCAGCATCGTCATCGGTCTCTTCCATATCCTCATGCCGCTGCTCGGCATGTATGCGGGCCATTATCTCGGCTCTTTACTCGGACAGGTTGCCGTGGCGGCCGGGGGCGGCCTGCTCATTTTGTTAGGATCCCATATGATTTACAGTTCTTTCCGGGGGGAAGATTCCCCTGCATTCGATCATCGTACCTTCTGGGGAATGATCCTGTTTGCGTTAAGCGTGAGCGTGGATTCTTTTTCTGTCGGCGTTTCGCTGGGCATTTTCGCAACGGATGTGGTTTTGACGGTTCTGCTTTTCGGATTGCTGGGCGGAGGCATGTCGATTCTGGGGCTTATGCTCGGACGTCACGTGGGAAGCTGGATCGGAGAATACGGAGAAGCGCTGGGCGGTGTGATTCTGCTGCTGTTCGGCCTGAAATTTCTGTTGTAAAGTGTTCCTGATTTCAAAAAAGCGGTACAATAATAGAGAGCGGAATCAACCCGTTCGAATACTCTGTAGGGGAGGTAGACGGAACGTGAAACAGATCCTTTTTGTCTGTACCGGAAATACATGCCGCAGCCCGCTGGCTGAAGGGATTCTGCGCCATATGGCCCAGCAGGAGAGCTTGGAAGTCCATATCCGTTCTGCAGGGGTTTTTGCTTCCGACGGCAGTCCGATTTCCCGGCAATCTTCCTCCGTTTTGCGTGAAAAAGGCTGTGAAGCTTCCATCAGCTCCAGTCTTCTCAGATCCGCAGACGTGGATTGGGCCGATCTCATCTTAACGATGACACAAGATCATAAACGCGCCGTTATTCAGCGGTTCCCGCAGGCGGCGGATATAACACATACATTGAGAGAATTTGTAGAAGACGACCCCGAGGTTGTGGCGGCTGCCGCGGAATGGGAGAAGCTGATCGCCGAATTGCAGGTCAAGCATGCCCTTTCCGAAGAAATTACGATAGAAGAGCGGACACGGCTCATACACTTGGAAAAAAAACTCCCGGATTACGATATTTCCGATCCATACGGCGGTTCGCTGGAGATTTACCGCCATACGGCGGAGGAGATCGAAGAGGCGCTCGTTAAACTGGTTCAGAAGATAAAGGAAGGCCGATGAATGGAAAAAACGGCCGTGGTATTTTCTCGCCGGGCTAACAAAATCTTCATTTTTTAGCGGCTTTACAGTTTTGCGGGAATAGGGTAAGATAGGGGCATAAAAGAAGACCCGGTGTAACTGGCGACGAGTGGGTGTAACCACAGTGGAGCATCGGGGTATACGGCCGGTCGCCTGGGCAAAAGAGCACTACATGCGTATTTCACACGCATGTCATGCTCTTTTTTTCATTGTCTTCTAACGATTGCACAGGTGCAGGTAAAGTCGGAATTTGCCGGTTTTTTTCTCCGGCTGATCGGTTTGGGTTATAATAGAGCCAAACGAAGTTTATTCCCACCCGAGGAGGGCTTTTTCAATGAAAATTGCAATTGGCGCCGATCACGCCGGATACCGGCTTAAAGATGTTATCGTTCCTTACCTGGAATCGTTAGGTCATGAAGTGAAGGATGTCGGCTGCAACTGTGAACAATCGGTCGACTACCCGGATTACGCCGTTCCGGTTTGCGATATGGTGCTTAACGGGCAGGCGGACAAAGGCATTCTGATTTGCGGTACAGGCATAGGCATGACCATTGCCGCCAACAAAATGCCAGGCATCCGCTGCGCGCTTGTGCACGATATGTTCTCCGCGAAAGCAACCCGGGAGCATAACGACACGAATGTGCTTGCTATGGGAGAACGAATAATCGGACCCGGCGTTGCGCAGGAAATCGTCAAGATCTGGATTGAGACGGAGTTTTCGCACGGCGAACGTCATGAGAACCGCCTGAACAAAGTGAAGCTTCTGGAAGAGAAGAATACGATTCATCCGTAAGGAGCTCTATTTTAAATGGAGGTGATCGTATGAATGACGGTGAGGAAGCTTGGCTGAACGGAATCGGACCTGCAGTTGAGGCCAATTTCCGGGCGCTGATCGAAGCCGGCGGCTTGAGACGCGGCCAGATCGTCGTGTTTGGTACCTCGACCAGCGAGGTCCGGGGCCAGAGAATCGGCACGTCCGGTACGCCGGAAGCGGCCGAACACATTTTCGCCGCCGCTGTCCGGGTGGCGGAAGAACACGGGCTGCGGCTCGCCTTCCAGTGCTGCGAGCATTTAAACCGCGCGCTTGTCGTCGAAGAAGCGCTGCTGGAGCAAGACCCCCGGCTGGAGCCGGTGAATGTGGTGCCGGTGCCCAATGCCGGCGGCTCGATGGCCGCCCATGCTTACCGGCACCTGGAGCGTGCATGCGTCGTGGAAGAGATCGCCGCGCATGCGGGCATCGACATCGGCGACACGCTGATCGGCATGCACCTCCGCCGGGTAGCCGTCCCTGTGCGCCCCCCCGTGAAACAGGTGGGCGAGGCGCACGTGACGATGGCATACACGCGTCCGAAGCTGATTGGCGGACAACGGGCCGTGTACGAAGCTGTCCCGGAAAGCCCGGGCATTCCCGTATTCGCCGGTGCCCAAGCGCCTGTCCGGACGAATCCGGGAGGTGCGGCAGACAGCGGCACCTGCGAATAATGCATCCGGAGCCGTGATAAGCGGGGAGCCTTTCTCCCTGTTTATCCGGCTCGTACAAAGCGAAACTGATTGTGATTTTAAATCTATGGGAGGTTGTTATAGATGGTAGAATTTTTGCGTAAACAGGACCCGAAAATCGTTGAGGCTATGAACCTGGAGCTTGGCCGTCAACGCGACAAAATCGAGCTGATCGCTTCCGAAAACTTCGTAAGCCAGGCGGTTCTTGAAGCTATGGGCACCGTGCTGACGAACAAATATGCGGAAGGCTATCCGTCCAAGCGTTATTACGGCGGCTGCGAATACGTGGATATCGTCGAGGATATCGCGCGTGACCGTGCGAAGGAACTTTTCGGGGCCGAGCATGCCAATGTACAGCCTCACTCCGGCGCTCAAGCGAATATGGCCGTTTATCTGGCCGCGCTGAAACCGGGCGACACCGTTCTGGGTATGAACCTGGCGCATGGCGGACACTTGACTCACGGCAGCCCCGTCAACGCGTCCGGCATCCTCTATAATTTCGTAGCTTACGGTGTAAGCGAACAGGATTCCCGCATCGATTACGACGATGTCCGCAAAGCCGCTTTTAAACACAGACCTCGAATGATCGTTGCAGGGGCAAGTGCTTACCCGCGCATCATCGATTTCGAGAAACTGAGCCAAATCGCGGACGAAGTCGGCGCCCTGTTTATGGTCGACATGGCTCACATCGCGGGTCTTGTTGCGGCAGGCCTGCATCCGAACCCGGTTCCGCATGCCCACTTTGTCACGACAACGACTCACAAAACGCTTCGCGGCCCACGCGGCGGTCTGATTCTGTGCCGGAAGCCTTGGGCTGCCGCGATCGACAAAGCCGTCTTCCCGGGCTCCCAGGGCGGACCGTTGATGCACATCATCGCCGCTAAAGCCGTTGCGCTGGGCGAAGCTCTGCAAGCCGATTTCAAAACATACGGAAAGAACGTTATCGATAATGCCAAAGCGCTGGCTGAAGGCTTGACGGCCGAAGGCATCAACCTCGTTTCCGGCGGTACGGACAATCACCTGATCTTGATCGACCTGCGCAACCTGAACATCACGGGTAAAGACGCCGAGCATCTTCTTGACGAAGTGGGCGTAACCGTCAATAAGAACGCGATTCCGTTCGATCCGACCAGTCCGTTCGTAACCAGCGGTATCCGTATCGGTACGCCTGCCGCGACTTCCCGTGGAATGGATACGGAAGCCATGAAGCAAATCGCCAAAATTATTGCCCTGACGCTTAAAAATCCGAGCGATTCCGCCGTTCACGAGCAAGCCCGCGGACTCGTTAAAGAAGTTACTTCCAAATTCCCGCTGTACACGGGATTGGAATATTAATTCTTCCATATAAAATAGCCTGCTTTCCAGCAGGTGGTTAGTGAATCCGGGAACCCGTAATGGGTTCCTTTTTTATGAAAAAAAAGAGGGCGGAGTGTTCATACAAAAGCAGTTTCTTGTCATAAGAGAGTGTGCTTTTTGGGGAGGATATATAAACAGACATATGATATAATGGACGAGGTTTGTGGAAAGTTGGAAAGACATCCAGATCAGCCAGATCGATATTCGGGAGGAATACTATGAGTAAGGTGTTCATTTGCGACCACCCCTTGATTCAGCACAAACTCACATACATAAGAGACGTAAATACGAAAACCAAGGATTTCCGCGAATTGGTGGATGAAGTCGCCACTTTGATGGCGTACGAGATTACGCGTAATATCCAGTTGGAGAACATCCAGGTCAAAACGCCTGTAGCGACTGCGGACTGCCGGATTATTTCCGGACGCATGCTCGGTATTATCCCGATTCTCCGCGCAGGACTCGGCATGGTGGACGGGATTCTGAATCTGATTCCGGCTGCAAAAGTGGGTCATATCGGACTGTACCGTGACCCCGAGACGCTTCAACCTGTCGAGTATTATGTGAAATTACCCACAGATGTACAGGAGAGAGAATTGATCGTCGTGGACCCTATGCTGGCGACGGGCGGTTCCGCTAATCTGGCTATCACCGCTTTGAAAAACCGCGGGTGCGTGCAAATCAAGCTGATGTGCCTGATTGCCGCTCCGGAAGGGATAGAAGCCGTCCAGAAAGAGCATCCGGACATCGACATCTATGTGGCCGCTATCGACGATTATTTGAACGACCACGGTTACATCATTCCCGGTCTGGGAGACGCGGGCGACCGTTTATTCGGTACGAAATAAGTATTTTGGGGGACGTACGTTCATGAAAAGGTTGAAAGTCATTACGATTTTCGGTACAAGACCGGAAGCCATCAAGATGGCTCCGCTTATTTTGGAGCTTCAGAAGCATCCGGAGCAGATTGAATCGCTCGTGGCCGTGACGGCCCAGCATCGCCAAATGCTGGATCAGGTGCTTGAGCTGTTCAATATCCAGCCAGATTTCGACCTCAACGTCATGAAGGACCGTCAAACACTCAACGAAGTCACCATCCGGGTTCTTCAGGGCCTGGAGCCTGTTTTCCGCGAAGCGAAGCCGGACCTGATTCTGGTGCACGGCGATACGCTGACGACTTTCCTTGCCAGCTATTCGGCCTTCCTGCAGCAGATCAAAGTCGGCCATGTGGAAGCGGGCCTGCGGACCTGGAACAAGATGTCGCCGTATCCGGAAGAGATGAACCGTCAGCTGACGGGCGTCCTCGCGGATTTGCACTTTGCTCCAACCCGGTTGTCGGCAGACAACCTGCGCAGAGAGAATAAATCGGAAGACACGATTTATGTGACCGGCAACACCGTAACGGACGTATTCCAGTACACCGTGAAGAAGGACTTCCACCATCCGGTTCTGGACTGGGCGGAAGGCAAGCGTCTCATCCTGATGACGGCCCACCGCAGGGAAGCGCAGGGCGAGCCGCACCGCCAGATCTTTAACGCGGTCAAGCGCATTGCGGACGAGTTCGAGGATGTCGCGATCGTGTATCCGGTTCATCCGAGCCCGGCCGTTAAGGAACCGGCTTATGAAATTCTGGGCAATCACCCGAGAATTAAACTGATCGACCCTCTCGACGTGTTCGAGTTCCATAATATTTATCCTCATACTTACATGATTTTAACAGACTCTGGCGGTATGCAGGAAGAAGCTCCGTCTTTCGGGATTCCAACCTTGGTTCTTCGTGACACGACGGAACGTCCGGAAGGCGTACAAACCGGAAATTTGGAGATGGTCGGTACAGACGGGCAAAAAGTTTACGAGCGCGCACGCGCTTTGCTCACCGATCCGCAAACGTATGATCGCATGAAAGACGCTGCTAACCCTTATGGGGACGGACAAGCTTCCCGCAGAATCGTGCAGGGAATCCTTCACCATTTCGGCTATAAAACGGAAAAACCGGACTCTTTTTAACGCGACTCATTCGACATTGTGACGATGCAATGACAAAGGTCACACTGTACAGTTCCACTGTTTGGTTTTAAATGCTGAAATCCCTTGATATACAAGGGGTTTTGGCAATGCTGTTCACGAAATGTTTGATTTTATACGAATTGACAAAGTAGACTTTGCTCCGATACAATATATGAGGATTGATAGGGGTCAAAGCCATGAAAAACAAAGGGAACCGCGATAATCCTTGGAGGGCGGCCGGCCTTGTAGGCGCTCTCGGGCTCGATATCGCTATCTGTACACTACTCGGCTACTTTGCCGCGAACTTCGCAGTCCAGCGTTTTGGCGGTCCGAGAAGC
The DNA here is from genome assembly GCF_059692095.1 of Paenibacillus sp. JT31N7. Lineage (NCBI taxonomy): Bacteria > Bacillati > Bacillota > Bacilli > Caryophanales > Paenibacillaceae > Paenibacillus > Paenibacillus sp. JT31N7. The sequence continues at coordinate 139,292 of NZ_JCAUAT010000008.1, read as the reverse complement.
TGGATAGTAGCAGGCGTGATGCTCGGTCTCTTCGCGGGGATCGCTTCGGTTATCGTGCTGCTTAAGAAGTTTCTGGAGGAACCCGATGAATGACCTGCTCAAGAAAGCTATGCGTATCGCGCTTCTGCTTCTCGCCGTATGTTTACTGGTCTGGGCGCTTGTCCCTGCCGTACGCACGGTAGCTGCAGGACTATTAGTAGGTGTGATTGCAAGCGGCATCAATGCTTTGCTCCTTCAGCGCAGAGTCGATTTGATCGGCAAAACCGTTGCGGAGCGGGGCGCACAGCGTATGAGTCTCGGATTTTTAAGCCGTCTGGCAACCGTACTCCTTGCCGTTATGATTGCGCTTAAATTTCCACAACACTTTGATATCGCCTCAACCATTATTGGTTGCTTTTTGGTTCCATTTATACTTTTGCTAGTCGGCATTTTGAGTCGTCCACACAAACCGTAATGCATGGAAAGGGGTGAAATTGGAAAATGCATGAGTTTCCCGTGCTACACTTCGAAAATGGTATCGATATTGACATTTCAACCTTTTTGGCGATTATCGTGTCCTGCGTGGTTGTGTTAGTCTTAGCTCTTCTGTCCGTACGGAACCTGTCCGTCGACAAGCCTTCCAAATTGCAAAACTTTATGGAATGGGTCGTTGAGTTCGTTCATAACACGATTGCAAGTACGATGCCGCTCAGCAAGGCAAAGTCCTACATTTCGTTAGGATTGACATTAATTATGTTTATTTTTGTCTCCAACCTTCTCGGTCTTCCATTCGGTATCGTAACCGACCATCACCATGGATTTACGCTATTCGGTCAGCAGGTCTTGACGGATGCCCGTATTCATGAGTTGGAGGAAGCAGGCAAACATGCTTCTGTGGCTTGGTGGAAATCACCGACAGCCGACCTTTCCGTAACGTCCGCACTCGCCCTGATGGTGTTTGTTATGACGAATACACTCGGTTTGACACAGAACACGAAACATTATCTGAAGCATTACTTTGAGCCGTTCTGGTTCTTCCTGCCGCTGAACATCATAAAAGAGCTTTCCAAGCCGTTGACGCTTGCTCTTCGTTTGTTCGCGAACATCTTTGCGGGTGAGGTTCTGATCTCCACCATTATGATGCTGGGTGTTGTAGGGATACCGCTGCTCGCCGTTTGGCAGGGCTTCAGTATCTTCGTAGGTGCCATCCAGGCATTCTTGTTCACCATCCTTACCATGGTTTACATTTCCCAAGCTACCGTTCATCATGAAGATCACTAAATGATCGGCTCAGCTGCGTCTAGCAGCTCTGCGCGGCTTCCGCAAGGCGTGGGATCCATATACACATTACAGTACAAAACCTATTTTCTGAGGAGGAAATTTTTCATGGAATTCCTGGCAGCAGCATTAGCAATCGGTTTGGGCGCACTTGGCGCTGGTATTGGTAACGGTCTGATCGTAAGCAAGACAGTAGAAGGTATCGCTCGTCAACCTGAGCTTCGCGGTACTCTGCAAACAACTATGTTTATCGGTGTTGGTATCGTCGAGGTTGTTCCGATTATCGGTGTCGTTCTGGGCTTCCTGATTTTCTTCAAATAATTCGCATAGCCTCGGTTGGGCGGGGAAGGCCTGAGCCATCCGCGCCTTCGCTATGAATTAGGTTCTTGAAGAATCGCCCTAGCACACAGTTACGGAAAGGAGTGACTCGAATGTCTTGGAATTGGGAATCGTTCGTATTCGCGCTTGTCGCGTTCGGAATTCTATACTGGCTGCTCAGCAAATACGCCTTCGGTCCGTTGCTCGCAACGATGGAAGAGCGCAGAAAGCTGATTGCCGACCAGATGAACTCTGCTGACGCAAGTCGTGTTCAAGCCGAGCAAATGCTCGAAGAACAGAAGCAGGTAATTCAAGAGGCACGTAAAGAAGCTTACCAAATGATCGAGCAAGCTAAATTGACGAGCTCCAAGCAAGCCGAAGAAATCGTCGATAAAGCGAAAGGCGAAGCTGACCGTGTGAAAGAAGAAGCGGTTCGCGAGATCGAAAGCGAGAAAAACAAAGCGGTTGCAGCACTGCGCGGTCAAGTTAGCGCTATGTCCGTTATGATCGCTTCTAAAATTATTGAAAAGCAAGTTGACGAAAAGTCACAGGAAGAATTGGTGAACCATTACCTGAATGAGGTAGGGGGATCTAAATGAGTGAAATCGTGGTAGCGAAAAGATATGCGAAAGCACTTTTTGAAGCTGCGAAGGAGCAGAACACGGTCGCTCAAGTTGAAACTGAACTGACCGAGATTGTTCAGACGATCCAGGATCATGCGGAACTGCGCAGTGTTCTGGATCATCCGAATATCGACGTGCCTGCGAAACGTCAGCTTTTGTCGAACATCTTTGCGGATCGGATTTCTCCGCTCGTTATGAATACGATTAAACTCCTGATCGATAGAAGACGGCAATCCCTGCTTCCTATTGTACTGTCCGACTTTGTTCAGATTTCCAACGAGTCGCTTGGCCAGGCAGACGCAACGATTTACACTGCCCTGCCGCTGTCTGAAGTACAAGTCAAGGAAATCGCAGACAACTTTAGCCGTATGACCGGCAAACAAATTCGTGTACAGACGGTAGTCGACCCGAGCTTGCTTGGCGGCATTACTGTTCGGATCGGTGACCGTCTATACGACGGCAGTTTGGCTGGCAAACTCGAACGTTTGGAAAAATCGCTGAAACAAGCTCAAGCAATGTAGATAGGGGTGAGGTTCGTTGAGTATCAGACCTGATGAAATCAGCACGCTGATTAAGCAGCAAATCGAAAATTATACAGCAGATCTGCAAGTCGTTGAAGTCGGTACGGTTATCACTATCGGTGACGGTATCGCTCGTGTGCACGGCTTGGAGAACGTCATGGCCGGTGAGCTTCTCGAGTTCGCCAACGGCGTTGTGGGCATGGCGCAGAACCTGGAAGAAAACAATGTAGGTATCATCATTCTCGGACCGTATTCCGACATCCGCGAAGGTGACCAAGTTAAGCGTACAGGCCGCATTATGCAGGTGCCTGTAGGCGAAGCGCTGCTCGGACGCGTTGTTAACGCTCTGGGTATGCCGATTGACGGCAAAGGACCGATCGAAGCTTCCGGCTACCGTCCGGTCGAATCCGCGGCTCCTGGCGTTATGGCACGTAAGTCCGTACACGAGCCTATGCAGACCGGTATCAAGGCGATTGACGCGCTTGTACCGATCGGCCGCGGCCAGCGTGAGCTGATCATCGGTGACCGTCAAACCGGTAAAACGGCGATTGCCATCGATACGATCATCAACCAAAAAGGCAACGGCGTGAAATGTATCTACGTGGCCATCGGTCAAAAGCAGTCGACCGTTTCCAACGTAGTGGATACACTCCGCCGCAACGGCGCTCTCGACTACACGATCGTCGTAACCGCGAGCGCATCCGAACCGGCTCCATTGCTCTTCCTGGCTCCTTATTCCGGTTGCGCAATGGGCGAATACTTCATGTACAAAGGCGAGCATGTCCTGATCGTTTATGACGATCTGTCCAAACAAGCCGCTGCTTATCGCGAGCTTTCCCTGCTCCTCCGTCGTCCACCGGGCCGCGAGGCTTATCCGGGTGACGTATTCTATCTTCACTCCCGTTTGCTTGAGCGTGCAGCTAAGCTGAACGACGAACTGGGCGGAGGCTCCATCACGGCGCTTCCATTCATCGAAACTCAAGCGAGTGACGTATCGGCGTACATTCCGACCAACGTTATTTCCATTACCGATGGTCAAATCTTCCTGGAATCCGACCTGTTCTATTCCGGTCAGCGTCCGGCGATCAACGTGGGTATCTCCGTATCCCGTGTAGGTAGCTCCGCTCAAGTGAAAGCCATGAAGAAAGTCGCCGGTACCCTGAAGACTGACCTTGCCCAATATCGTGAATTGGCTGCTTTCTCGCAGTTTGGTTCCGACCTTGATAAAGCAACGGTTTCCCGTCTGAACCGCGGTGAGCGTACACTGGAAATCCTGAAGCAGGGCATTAACGAGCCGATGCCGTTCGAAAAACAGGTTATCAGCATCTATGCCGCTACCAAAGGCTTCTTGGACGAATTGCCGGTTAAAGACATTACCCGTTACGAAAAAGAATTCCTTGCCTACCTCGATGCCAACAAACCGGAAATCGCCAGCTCCATCCGTGACACGAAGGATCTTACTTCCGACACGGAAAAAGCGCTGGTTGCAGCTATCGAGACATTCCTCAAAGGATTCTCGGTATCCGAATAATTATGAGAATTTGCGATTCCATAATCAAGCTGCAGGGGGTGAAACAGTATGGCTAAGGGTATACGCGAGATTAAGCGTCAGATTAAGAGCAAACAGAACACAAGGCAGATCACTAAAGCGATGGAGATGGTCGCGGCTTCCAAGCTGAAGCGCGCTCAGAACAGTGCGGAGGCATCCCGTCCTTATGCGGATAAGATCCGCGAAGTGGTGTTTAGTGTGGCTGCAGGCTCGAAGGGCGTTCAGCATCCGATGCTCCAGGTTCGTGAAGTCAAACGCACGGGATATCTGGTTTTGACTTCAGACCGCGGACTCGCTGGCGGTTTTAACGCCAACGTGCTTCGGAAGGCGCTAAATGCTATTCGTGAGCGGCATAAATCTACGGATGAATATGCGGTTTTCGTTGTTGGCCGCAAAGGCAAGGATTTCTTCAAGCGGAGAAACATCCCGGTCTTTGACGAAGTCACAGGTCTCAGCGATTCTCCGACGTTCGCCGATATTAAGCAGCTCGCTTCGTCCGCTGTACAGAACTTCATCGACGGCAATTACGACGAGCTGTACGTTTATTACAACCAGTTCCAAAACGCAATTACGCAAACGCCGGTTGAGAAAAAGCTGCTGCCGCTCGAGCAGCCGAAGTCCGGCAGCAGCGCTGTCTCTTCTTACGAATATGAGCCCTCCGCCGAAGGCGTTCTGGAAGTACTGCTTCCGAAGTATGCGGAAACGGTCATTTTCAGCGCCGTGCTGGAAAGCAAAGCGAGCGAATTCGGCGCGCGTATGACTGCTATGGGTAGCGCGACGAAGAATGCGACGAAGATGATTGCAGAGCTTACACTTTCCTATAACCGTGCACGTCAGGCGGCAATTACCCAGGAAATCTCGGAGATTGTTGCCGGTGCCAACGCATTGAACTAATGCGCAGTGCGGAACTAAGCATTTGAGTACAGGAGGGAAATACAATGAGCAAAGGACGTGTTGTTCAGGTCTTGGGACCGGTTGTCGACATCGAGTTCGAACGTGGACATCTTCCCGAGATTCTGAATGCCATTAAAATTCAAAAAACTGCTCAATCCGCTGATCAAGAAAACAGCGAAGTGACAGTTGAAGTTGCCGTACACCTTGGCGACAACCAAGTACGCTGTGTAGCTATGTCTTCCACGGACGGTCTCGTACGCGGAATGGCAGCTATCGATAGCGGTGCCGCTATCTCCGTACCGGTCGGTCCTGCTACACTGGGTCGTGTATACAACGTACTGGGCGATCCGATCGACGGCAAAGGCCCTGCGGACCGGACCCTGACATCCCCGATTCACAAGCAAGCTCCTGAGTATGTCAACCTGACGACTCAAGCTGAGATGCTGGAAACGGGTATCAAGGTTATCGACCTTCTTGCTCCTTACATGAAGGGCGGAAAGATCGGTCTCTTCGGTGGTGCGGGCGTAGGTAAAACCGTAACCATGCAAGAGCTTATTCATAACATCGCGCAGGAGCATGGCGGTATCTCCGTATTTGCCGGCGTAGGTGAAAGAACACGTGAAGGTAATGACCTCTATCACGAGATGAGTGATTCCGGCGTTATCGCCAAGACCGCAATGGTGTTCGGTCAGATGAACGAACCTCCTGGCGCGCGTCTGCGTGTTGCTCTATCCGGCCTGACTATGGCCGAGTATTTCCGTGATGTGGAAGGTCGTGACGTACTTCTGTTCATCGACAACATCTTCCGTTTCACACAAGCGGGTTCCGAAGTTTCCGCCCTCCTCGGACGTATGCCGTCCGCGGTAGGTTACCAGCCTACGCTGGCAACCGAAATGGGTCAGCTTCAAGAACGTATTACTTCCACGACCAAAGGTTCCGTAACGTCGATTCAAGCGATCTACGTACCGGCGGATGACTACACTGACCCGGCTCCGGCAACTGCGTTTGCCCACTTGGACGCAACGACTAACCTCGAGCGTGCCATTGCCGCGAAAGGTATCTTCCCGGCCGTTGACCCGCTTGCTTCCTCTTCCCGTATCCTGACTCCTCAGGTAGTAGGCGAAGAGCACTATGAAGTGGCACAAGGCGTTAAGCGTCTGCTTCAGCGTTACAAAGAACTTCAAGATATTATCGCGATCCTCGGTATGGACGAGTTGAGCGAAGAAGACAGGATCGCCGTTAACCGCGCAAGACGCGTAGAACGCTTCCTGTCCCAACCGCTCCACGTTGCCGAAGCGTTTAACGGTATGCCAGGTCTCTACTGCCCGGTTAAAGAAACCGTGCGCAGCTTTAGAGAACTGCTTGACGGCAAGCATGACGATCTGCCGGAAGCAGCTTTCGTTAACGTGGGTTCGATTGATGAGGCCGTTGAAAAGGCAAGAACGATGGTATAAGCAATCGGGTCATGCGGGCGTTTGCCTGCTTTCCCGGGTTTGATCCGAGTCGGAAAGAGGGTCTCTCGCAGAGTCCTTCTCTCGGACAAGGTGAAAGCTTACGAAGCGAACGAACTTTCTAGCGAAAGTTCTGGGGAGGAATGAGCGTGAGTACTTTCCTTTTGGAAATCGTAACTCCGGAGCGCATCGTATATACCCAGAATGTTCACATGGTAAGTGTCGACGGCATCGAAGGCCAACTTGGCATTCTTCCGAACCACATTCCGTTTGTGACACCATTGAAAATCGCACCCGCCACGATCAAACTTGAGAATGGCAAACAAGAAACCGTCGCTTTGAACGGCGGCTTCATGGAAGTGCGCAAAGATAAGGTTGTCATTCTGGCGGAAAGTGCGGAACTGCCTGGCGACATTGACATCGAACGTGCGAAGTCTGCGAAGGAACGCGCCGAGAAACGTTTAACGGGTAAGAAGGACGAAGCTGATTTCCAGCGCGCCGAGCTTTCTCTTAAACGGGCGTTGAACCGGATCGGGGTTTACGAGCATAAATAAGCAAGAAGAACAGAGGACGTTCATGCGTCTTCTGTTTTTTTATTTTCACTGATAATTATGCGCTTACATCTAAAATCATTTTCATTAGACACATTTTTTGAGCGTATGCTATAATTGGAAAGTCATTACATTACCAAAATTTATGAGATGATTCAAGATTTCTTATGAAAATGGAGGCGGTTTCAAGCAGATGTACGCGGTAAAGTATGTGATCGTAGCCATTTTCGTCGCACTCGGCATTTTGCTTCCGGTTGCAGCTCTTACGATCGGCAGATGGCTTAGACCCAACAAGCCGAACGAAGACAAGGCGACCACTTACGAAAGCGGAAATGAGCCAGTAGGGGAAGGTCAGGTCAGGTTCAATATCCGGTATTATCTTTTCGCCTTGATGTTTGTCATTTTCGATGTTGAAACTGTATTTTTATATCCGTGGGCCGTGGCGTATAACAAGCTGGGGCTGTTTGCACTGGTGGAAATGTGTATTTTCGTCCTGCTTCTCGGTGTCGGGTTACTCTATGCTTGGAAGAAGAAGGTGCTGCAATGGACTTCAATTTAGAGTCGATCACTCCGGAGGATCGTGCTGAACTGGATCGCAACGTGTTTATGACTACCCTGGAGCAGGTCAAAGCTTGGGCAAGAAGCAATTCCTTGTGGCCGCTCACTTTCGGTCTTGCCTGCTGTGCCATAGAGATGATGGGTACGGGCGCATCGCATTATGATCTGGACCGCTTTGGCGTCATTTTCAGGACATCTCCCCGCCAATCCGATGTGATGATTGTAGCAGGTACGGTGACGAAAAAAATGGCTCCGCTGCTGCGTCGTCTGTACGATCAGATGCCGGAACCGAAGTGGGTCATTGCTATGGGGTCATGCGCTACTGCTGGCGGTCCGTACGTAAAATCTTATGCGGTTGTAAAAGGTGTCGATCAAGTTGTTCCGGTTGATGTGTATATTCCGGGCTGTCCACCGAATCCGGCGGCTTTGATTTATGGAATCAACAAGCTTCAGGAGAAAATCCGTTATGAAGCGAAAACCGGAAAGCAGGTGACAAACCTGTGAGCGATAAGGAAAAGGAAAACCCGCAGGAAACCGAAATTCCATCAAAATCGACAAATTCAGACGAAGATTTGGAAGCGAATACAATTGAATATAAGGAAAAAGAAGGGATTTTGTCGAAAGAAGAAAATAGTGAGTTACATACTGTACCAGTGAGCACAGGATCGGCGGAGAACAGCACAACGCCTCAGGCCGGTTCGCCCGAGCAGAGCGCCTCGGCGGCGGGCAACGGCGAATCGGCGCCGGAGACCCCGGCGTCGGGTGCCGCGCAGCGCCCGGACGCAAACCGTGCGGCAGCGCGAAGCGCCGCTGCCGCTGAAGCCGGCGGCGCCGCTCCGGCGGCAAACGGCGCTGCCCCGACTGAGGGGGCAGCGGCCGAGGACGGCGGCGACAAAGCAAAAGCCGCCGCTGAGGCTCGCGCAGCCCGTGCGGCTGCCCGCGCCGCCAAAACCGCGGCTCCGGCGGAAGATGCCCCGCCGAAGCCGCCGTCCCCGAACCAGCCGCTGCTGGACCGGCTGGTCGAGATCCTGAAGGGAGAGGTGGCCGGAAATGCCGTTGATGAAGCGTTCATCAACGAGATCGACAGCCACCGTCCCTTCGTGGTTATCCGCGGCGAGCACTGGGTGCGTGCCGCGGAGGTCTTCCTGCAGCACGAGGAGCTGCAGTGCAGCTACCTGCGCAGCGTGAGCGGCGTAGACCTCGGAAACCAGCTGGAAGTGGTTTACCATCTGCTCTCTATCCCGCTGCGCAAAGAATACGGAGTCCGCGTGCGCACAGAGCGGGAAGCTCCGTCGGTTCCCTCCGTAGCTTCCGTATGGCCGACTGCGGACTGGAACGAGCGGGAAATTTATGACCTGCTGGGCATTGATTTTCCCGGTCATCCCAACCTGACGCGCATCATGATGCCGGACGAGTGGGTCGGGCACCCGCTGCGCAAAGATTACGAAGCGTACGACCCGGAGGTGTAGCGTTTTGTTACGGACAGAAGAACTGCTGCTTAACGTAGGGCCCCAGCATCCGAGTACCCACGGGGTATTCCGGATTATCGTCAAGCTGGACGGGGAAATTATCCGCGAGGCGATCCCGGTAATGGGTTACCTCCACCGCGGAACCGAGAAGCTTGCGGAAAATCTCAATTACACTCAAATTATCCCTTATACGGACCGGATGGACTACGTATCGGCGATGACAAACAATTATGTGCTGGTCAATGCGGTCGAACGGATGCTGGGCCTGCAGATTCCGGAAAGGGCCGAATATTTACGCATTCTGGTCATGGAACTGCAGCGCATTGCCAGTCATCTGGTCTGGTGGGGAACTTATTTGCTCGATATCGGGGCTATGAGCCCGTTTCTTTATGCGTTCCGCGACCGGGAAATGATTATCGACTTTTTCAATGAGCTGTGCGGTGCAAGGCTTACCTATAATTACATGCGTGTCGGCGGCGTCAAATGGGATGCCCCGGAAGGCTGGCTGGACAAAATCCGGGCATTTATCCCTTACATGAAGAGTAAGCTGGAAGAGTACGACCGTCTTGTCAGCGGCAACGAAATATTCCTGGCGCGGATCAAAGGCGTAGGCCGTTACGATGCCGATACGGCCATCGCTTACGGATTAAGCGGGGCGAACCTGCGGTGTACCGGGGTGAAATGGGACTTGCGTAAGGATCAGCCTTACTGCATTTATGACCGCTTCGATTTTGACGTTCCGGTTGGGAGCAACGGCGACTGCTATGATCGTTATCTCATTAGGCTCGAAGAAATCGTTCAATCCCTGCGTATCATCGAGCAGGCGCTGGATCAGATTCCCGAAGGCGAAACGATGGGAAAAGCTCCCCGGGTCATCAAGCCGCCCGAAGGCGATATTTATGCGCCGATCGAATCACCGAGGGGGGAAATCGGCTGCTTTATCATGTCCAAAGGGCGGCCCGAACCGTTCCGGCTAAAGTTCCGCCGTCCCTCCTTCGTTAATCTTCAAATTTTACCGAAACTGCTGGTCGGGGAAACCATGACGAACCTGATTACTATTCTCGGCGGGATCGATATTGTTGTAGGGGAGGTGGACGGCTGATGCTGGACCTGGTCGGACAACCGCTGACATGGACGCATACGCTTATTTTTGCAGCCTACGGCGTCGTGCTGCTTCTGATCATCCTGGGATTTGTGACTTATGCCATCTACTTCGAGCGAAAAGTCATCGGTTGGATGCAGGGAAGACACGGTCCGAACCGTGTAGGCCCTCTGGGACTGCTACAAACGGTCGCTGACGTGTTCAAACTGCTCATCAAGGAAGATACCATTCCGCGCAAAGCAGACCGGGAGCTGTTCATTCTCGCGCCTGTGCTTACGTTTATTCCGGCGTTCGTCGTTGTGGCGACGATTCCGTTCACGGCGAATCTCATTCATGCCGATCTGGATGTCGGCCTCCTTTATTACATAGCTCTGTCCGGAATTTCCACACTGGGAATGATTCTGGGCGGGTGGGCGTCCAATAACAAATACGCTCTGCTCGGCGGCATGCGGTCAGCCGCTCAAATGATCAGCTACGAGGTTCCTCTCGTTATTTCCGTGATCGGGGTCATCATGATGACCGGCACCTTGAACCTTCATAAAATTGTGGAAGCCCAGGGCGATAACTTCTGGAACTGGAACTTCCTCCCCCAGATCGTCGGTTTTATCGTCTTCGTCATTGCGGGCGTGTCTGAGCTGAACCGCACCCCGTTTGACCTGCCCGAAGCCGAATCGGAGCTTGTAGCCGGCTATCATGTCGAATACAGCGGATTTCGTTTCGCTTTTTTCATGCTTGCGGAATATGTGTATGTATTTGCGATCGCTTCCTTGACTACCGTCCTTTTTTTGGGCGGGTGGCACGCTCCGTTGGCCTTTCTCACTTTCATACCCGGTATTGTCTGGTTTTTGCTTAAATTCTCGTTCATTGTCTTCTTCTTTTTCTGGATCAGGGCGACTCTGCCCCGAATCCGGATTGATCAGCTGATGGGACTCGGCTGGAAGGTCCTTTTGCCTCTGGCGCTGCTCAATATTTTTATAACGGCTCTCTACATGGGTCTTAACGGATAACACGGCAACTGCCGTTCTATGAAGTCGTAAAAGGAGGAGAGGGCCAGTGAAAGGTCTTATCAAAGGATTAGGCGTTACACTCAAAACGATGACACAGAAAAAAGTGACCTACGCTTATCCCGATGTACCCCTGCAAATGCCGGACCGGTTCCGGGGAATCCAGCATTTCGAACCGGACAAATGTATTGTCTGCAATATGTGCGCGAAAGTGTGTCCCACGGAGTGTATTACCCTGACGGGGAAGCCCAATCCCGATCCCGATAAAAAGGGCAAAATTATCGATACCTACGACATCAATTTTGAAATCTGCATCCTTTGTGATCTCTGCACGGAAGTTTGTCCTACCGAAGCGATTGTGATGACCAATCACTTTGAATTGAGCGCCTACAGCCGTGACGAGCTGTTTAAAGATATGAAGTGGCTCACGGACAACAACACGCTGGTGCGTAAAGAAAACAATTCCGCCCTTCCCAAAGGAGGCGCGAAGAAAGATGTTTAGCGGTTTGGGAAGCTTTTTGTCGCAAGGGGAGAATTGGTGGTTTCTTCTGTTTGCCATCTGTGCAATAGGAGGCGCCATCTATATGATCACTTTCACGAAGGTCGTTCATATGGTGCTGTCCGTTGCCTTTACGTTCGTGAGTCTGGCCGGATTGTATGTGCTGCTGGAAGCGGAGTTTGTCGGATTTGTCCAGATTCTGATCTATGCCGGGGCCATTTCGATCCTGATGATTTTCGGCATTATGATGACCAACCACCGGGCGGAGGAGAAGGCCAAGAGCGGTCGGGTCCAGAAGATTCTGCTCGGTATCGGGTCGCTGGGACTCTTCGGCATCCTTTTCTATGCGATTCAAAATACGACCTTTCCGTCGGCCCCGGGTTCCCTTCAGACCGGGCAGGACAACACGCTTGAGATCGGAAAACTGCTGTACAACGAATACGTCATCCCGTTCGAAATTATGTCCGTGCTGCTGACGGTCGCCTTTATCGGAGCGATTGTCGTCGCCAAAAGAGAGGAGGATTAACGTGACAAGTGTCGTGACTCCTTATCTGACTCTGGCGGCCATTTTGTTCTGTATCGGTTTATACGGGGCTTTGTCCAAGAGGAACGGCGTCATCGTTCTCCTCTCCATCGAACTGATGCTCAACGCCGTGAACCTGAACCTGGTCGCATTCGCTAAAATGGGCGCACAGCCTGCGCTGACCGGGCAAATTTTTTCTTTGTTCACCATCACGGTAGCTGCAGCGGAAGCGGCTGTAGGCGTCGCCATCCTGATCGCCCTCTACCGCAATAAGGGAACGGGCAACGTGGACGAAATGGACTCCATGAAGCATTAGCGGCGTACGGTGCGGCTCTTATCCTCATCTTTGATTGGCAGAGCTGTCTAACGTCATGGCCTTGAAGGAGGAAAGGAAAAATATGATTTCCGTTTATTCGCAATATGCCTGGCTCATCCCGCTGTTTCCGCTTCTGGCCTATGTTCTGATAACCGCTTCGGGCAGGCCGGCAAGAAGAATAGGTCCGTATCTGAGCACGGCCGCCGTATTCGTTTCGTTTGTTGTGGCCCTCCTCATCCTCATTGAAAGACTTGGAAAAGGCGTGCAGGATTACACCTGGAACGGTTTCCAGTGGCTGCAGGTCGGTGATTTTGCGGTGAGCCTGGGCTACGAGGTCAATAATTTAAACGCGATCATGCTCATTATTGTCACTGCCGTATCGTTGCTGGTTCATATTTATTCGATCGGATACATGAAGAAAGACGAACGGGTCCATGTGTTTTTCAGCTACATAGCGCTCTTTTCTTTTGCGATGCTAGGGCTGGTGATTTCAGTCAACCTGGTGGAATTTTATCTGTTTTGGGAGCTTGTCGGAGTCTGTTCGTTCCTGTTGATCGGATTCTGGTATACGAAACCGGAAGCGAAGGCTGCCGCAAAAAAAGCCTTTATTGTGACAAGAATAGGCGATTTCGGCCTGTTTGTAGGAATTCTTCTTCTATTTTGGAGCATGCCGGGACATGCGCTGGATTTTAATTCGGTACAAAATGCGTTTACAAGCGGTCAGGTAGAAAGCTCCGCCGCCACTTGGATCGCGCTTCTTTTCTTTATGGGAGCCATGGGCAAATCGGGGCAGTTCCCCCTGCATACCTGGCTGCCCGATGCGATGGAAGGCCCTACTCCGATCAGTGCGCTGATTCATGCGGCGACTATGGTGGCTGCCGGGGTATATCTGGTTGCCCGCACGTTCGATGTTTTCCTCGCGTCGGATACGGCCATGCAGGTCGTCGCTTATGTAGGCGGTTTTACGGCGATTTTCGCGGCGACGATCGGAACGGCGCAGAACGATATCAAACGGATTCTCGCGTATTCGACCGTATCCCAGCTCGGGTATATGATGATGGCGCTTGGAGTGAGCGCCACGTATACGGCGGGAATGTTCCATTTGTTTACGCACGCGTTCTTTAAAGCTCTCCTGTTTCTGGGTGCGGGCAGCGTCATTCATGCCGTACATACGCAGGATATTACCAAGATGGGCGGAGTCGGCGGAAGGATGAAGATTACGGCGTGGACTTTCGCCATCGGAACGCTGGCTTTGTCCGGAATCCCTCCGTTCTCCGGATTCTGGTCCAAGGACGCGATTCTGTCCCAAGCTTACGAGACCGATTCTCTTCTGTTCTGGGTCGGCATCGCCGGGGCCTTCTTTACGGCCTTGTATATGGCCCGGCTCTTTTTCCTGGTATTCTGGGGCAAATCGCGCAGCGGTCAAGAGGTTCACGAATCTCCGGCCTCTATGACGATCCCGCTCCTTCTGCTGGCAGTTCCCGCCGCTCTTGCAGGCTTTCTGTACACCCCGTGGAGCGGGTGGTTCGGCGACTGGCTGACAGGCAGGACCGAAGAATCCGCCGTTCATGCGGGCGTGATGCTTCTCTCTACGGCAGCGGGCGTTCTGGGCCTCGTTCTGGGCTACCTGCTGTACGCAAGAAAGCCGGAAACCTTTATTTTCTCCGAAAAGTTTCCATGGCTTTACAATCTCGTGCATCGTAAATATTACATCGACGAAATTTACCGGACTGTCCTTGTCCTCCCGCTGCGGGGAATCGGGTACCTTCTGCAGGCCGTGGACACGTTTATCGTGGACGGTGCCGTCAGGCTCGCGGCCGCTGCCGCTGTCGGACTGGGCCGTACGGGCTCCCGGCTGCAGAACGGCCAGATCCAGACCTATGGCCTGATCACCCTGCTTGGCCTGCTTGTTCTCATCCTTGCTATAGCCGGAAGGAGGTTTATCCATGTCGGCTAGCCTGCTTAGTCTGATCGTGTTTTCTCCGCTGCTCGGCGTACTCGTCCTCCTTTTTCTGCCGAAAGAGAACAGAAAAGCGCTCCAGGCCGTATGCATGGCCGCGACCGGAATCCCGCTTCTGCTCAGCGTGTGGCTGTATGCGGCCTATTCCAACGGAGCGGCGGGGATGCAGTTCAAAGAGCAGCTGGACTGGATTCGCATCCCCCTTAACAAAGAAGGGGTCGAAGGTCTCGCCAACTTCTACTGGACCGTTCAATACCATCTGGCCGTTGACGGTTTGTCGATGCCGCTCGTTTTCCTCACCGCGTTAGTGTTTACAATGGCCGCTCTGGCCTCGATCTACATCAAAAAAAGATGGAAGGCTTATTCGATCTGGCTGCTGCTGCTGGAAGTTGGCGTCTTCGGCGTGTTTACGTCTCAGGATCTATTCCTGTTCTTCCTCTTTTTCGAAGTCACTCTTGTTCCGGTGTTTTTCCTGATCGGAATCTGGGGCGGCGTGGACCGTGAAAAGGCAGCCAGCCGTTTCCTGATTTACAACGGGCTCGGCTCCGCCATCATGCTCGTGGCGTTCGTTATTCTCGTGACGACGGCGGGAATTTCCCAGCAGGTCGCGGGCAATCAGCTGACCGTATTCTACAGCGGCGATATCCAGACGATTGTACATAATCTGCTGCAGGACCCGGCCGCCCTGGTGAATCAGGCATCGCCTAATCCTCAAGCGGAAAACCCGTTCTTCCTGAGCGAGGGCATGAAAACGGCCCTGCTGATCATGCTGCTCATCGCTTTCGGCATCAAGCTGCCGATCTTTCCGTTTCACACCTGGATGCTCAAGGTGCATACGGAAGCTCCGCCTCCCGTAGTGATGATTCACTCGGGTATTTTGCTGAAAATGGGTGCTTACGGCCTCATCCGCTTCGGCATTCTGCTATTTCCGGCACAAGCGCAGGATTGGGCATGGGTGCTCGCCCTGCTGGGTGTCGTCAACATTTTGTACGGGGCCCTGCTGGCTTTTGTCCAAAACGAGTTCAGGCTTGTGCTCGCTTATTCCAGTATCAGTCACATGGGCATTGTACTGCTGGGCCTGGCGGCCTTTAATCCGATCGGCATGCAGGGAGCGATTTTCCAGCTCGTTTCTCACGGGTTGATCTCCGCTCTCATGTTCCTGCTCGTCGGAAGTATTTACGAACGGACCTCCACGACGGAACTCGGCAAGCTGGGCGGGCTGGCGAAATCCATGCCTTTTCTTAGCGCTATTCTGCTTGTGGGAGGGCTTGCTTCCCTCGGTCTGCCGGGACTCTCGGGTTTTGTAAGCGAGCTGCTGGCATTTATCGGTTTGTTCGGTACGTCCCGGATTCTGGCGATTATAGGTGCAGTCGGCATTATCCTGACGGCCGCTTATGTACTGCGGGGGGTCATGAAGATGACTTACGGACCTCTGCCGGAACGGTTCAAGGGACTGCCGGATGCCCGTTTTATAGAGGCGTTGCCGATGATTGCGCTGGTGGCTTTCATTCTTCTGCTTGGCGTATACCCGGGTATACTGAGCGAGCCTCTGCAGCAGACGGTAAACGGATTTCATCAGACGATTCACAGCATAGCCGGGAAGGTGGGGGGGTAGAACGTGGAACCGATACGAATTCATGTACAGGATTTAACGCATCTGCTCCCGGAAATGACGCTCGTTATCACGGCTATCCTGCTGTCGGTGCTCGATCTGTTCTTGCCGAAGGCGGTCAACCGGAAATGGATCGGCTGGCTTTCCCTCGCCGGTATTGCGGTCTCTATCGCCTTTGTCATTGCCCAGCTTAATCCTAGTCAAGCGATCGTGCTCCTTAACGAAAGTTACCGCATTGACGATTTCGGCAGCCTGCTGAAACTGGCGTTCCTCGGCGGAACCGCGCTGATTATTCTGATGAGTCTGGGAAGCGTGGAAGACAGGGAGATACCGCATGTCGGGGAATATTATTATTTCCTGCTGCCGGCTGTGCTGGGGGCCATGGTGATGGCTTCCTCCGCCGATCTCATCACGCTATTCGTGGGATTGGAGCTTCTGAGCATAACTTCTTACGTGCTTGTCGCCATGAAAAAGAAAAACGCCCGGTCCAACGAGGGCGCGTTCAAGTATGTCATATTGGGCGGAATATCGTCCGCCATTATTTTGTACGGCATGTCCTTCCTCTACGGGATTGCGGGAACAACGAATCTGGGGGCGATACAGGCGGCCATCGTTTCGGGCTACGAGAGCTACAAACCGCTCCTGTATGTATCTTTCTTCCTGCTCCTGGCCGGATTCGGTTTCAAAATAGCGGCCGCGCCTTTCCACTCGTGGGCACCGGATGTTTATCAGGGAGCGCCGACACCGGTCACCGCTTTTCTCGCCGTTATATCCAAAGGAGCGGCTTTTGCCATCTTGTTCCGGGTCTTTTACGTGCTGCTGGCTTTGGGACAGTTCGGGGACGAGGGACTTCAGAAGGACATCTTCCTGGCCCTGTCGGTGGTAGCGGCAACAGCCATGATCTGGGGCAACACAGTCGCGCTGCGGCAAAAAAACGCCAAACGGCTGCTGGCTTACTCCGGAATCGCCAATGCCGGCTATCTGCTCGTTCCTCTGGCCGTCCATATCAATCTGGTGCAGGTGGATAACTTCTCCAAATTTTTCTTCTATCTAATCGCCTACATTCTGATGAATATCGGCGCTTTCACGGTCCTTCTGATTATAGAAAAATCGACCGGAGACGAGGAGATTAAAGGGTTTGCCGGTCTTTATTACCGTGCTCCCTGGACGTCAGCGGCCGCTGTCGTTCTGCTTCTGTCGCTAGCCGGGATTCCGATATCTGCGGGATTTTTTGGAAAGCTGTATCTGCTGTTCGGCACGATGCAGGCGCATTTGTACTGGCTCGGTGCCGTTATGATGATTACGAGTGTCATTTCGTTTTATTATTACTTCGGCATTATCCGGCAAATGTTCATGCGCGCCGACCTTGAAGACCGGCCCGTACGCGTTCCGGTCCCTCTGGGAATCACGCTTTGGCTGTGTGCGGGTCTGACGTTATTGCTTGGACTTGTTCCCGGATATCTGCTCGCTTATATCGACCGGATATTCAGTTTGACTAGGGACCTCCTAATCCTGTCATAAATTTGATATAATATAAGCTTCTCCGCTGTTCGGGCAGTGGAGGGGCTTATTTTTATTGTTTTTATGTGCAGACAGACAGTGCGAAACTATCCGGACTTATTATTTTTTTAAAATGACCGAAAGAGGACTCTCTAAATGAACCGAAAAATTCGATATAAATGGATGTATGGATGGCTCGGGATTGCACTGCTCGTATGGACCGTCGGTATATCGAATGTACAGGCGTATCCGGTTTCCAGCGATCCTTTGCGGGTGAAACAAACCTATCTGGACGACATACATATGGATGAAGCCTGGGCACAGGCGGGCGATAGCGGTGAACCTGTCGTCGTGGCGGTCGTGGATACGGGCGTTGACCTGACGCATCCCGATCTGGAAGGCAGACTCGTCCCGGGAGCGAACCTGCTTAATCCGCAGGAGAAGCCCCAGGACGACAACGGTCACGGTACGAACGTGGCCGGGATTATCGCCGCCAGGATGAACAACGACAAAGGCATCGCCGGCATCGCGCCCAACGCGAAAATCATGCCGATCAAGGCATTGGAAGCGGACGGTACGGGCGGAGAGACCAAGCTTGGCGAAGGCATCCGTTATGCCGTCGATCACGGAGCCAAGATCGTCGTGCTCTCGCTGGGCTTGAATAAATATTCAAGCTTCATGGCCGGCACGGTCCGCTACGCCGAGGAGCGCGGCGTGCTTCTCGTCGCGGCCTCCGGCAACGAAGGCGGCAGCGTGAAGTATCCCGCCGCATACCCTACGGTACTCGGGGTAGGCGGCATGACCTCCGCGCGCCTCGCGGACGACCGGTCGAACTACGGACCGGATCTTGATCTCGTGGCGCCTTGGCAGGTGTATACTACCGCCAAAGGCGGAGGCTACGAGAGCAAGGAAGGCACGTCGATGGCCGCTCCGCAGGTGGCGGGCGCTGCGGCGCTGTTATGGGGCCGCGCCCCGTACATGGAGCCATGGCAGCTCAGGGAGCTCATCAAGCAGACGGCGGAGGATCTGGAGTCGCCCGGCTGGGATGCGACAACAGGCTTCGGGCTCCTGCGGGTAGACCGCCTGCTGAAAGAGCCGCTTCTGAGCGACCGTTTCGAGCCGAACGACGATTCGGGTCATGCGCCCATGCTGCCCGTACACACCCTCATCCATGCGGATTTCAGCTCCGGCAAGGATACCGATTGGTTTACATTGGATAGTCCGTACGACGGTTTTGTGAAGCTTGTCTTAAAAACAAGTGACGCTAGTCCTGTTTCTATTCGGTACTTTCGGGATAATAAAGAGGCAGAAGAGGTTTTTACCACGGACCCTCAGAATCCGGTTGTAACTCTGCCTGTTCAGAAGGGAAAGAGCAGAATCGCGGCAAGTCTTCTGGATCCCGGCAGAGCAGGGGCGGTTATGTATACTCTGCAGACGGATTTCCAGATTTATCAGGACGCTTTTGAAAATAACGACCATCAGTATAAAGCGACTTCCCTGCCTGCGAGAAGCCAGATTGTGAAGGGCACGTTTCATCAGGAGAACGATCCGGATTGGTTTGTGATTTCTTTTAAGAAATCCGGTACTCTCCGCTTGAAAACTTCCGTGGATACCGCTAGAATAGACCCGGTAGTATTGATTCAGAAAAAGGGAGAAAAATCGACAACTTTCGACCAGTTTGGAGAAGGAGCGACCGAGGCGACCCCTCTGATGAATGTCACGCCAGGCGATTATTATATCCGGATCAGCAATGTGAAGGACAATACGCAGCCGGTGATGGGGGAGTATACGCTGTCGGTTGATTATACACCTAAGCTGATTGACCCGAATGAACCCAATAATAAGCCCTACCAGGCTACGACACTGACACTGCAAGAAGATCATCCCGGCGTTATAGAGAGTGCTTCGGATTTGGATTGGTTTCAATTCCGGCTGGAGCAGGAAAGTCTGACGCAGCTGAAGTTCGGCTCTCTTCAGCGGGGATGCGATATGGCGTTCACGCTGTACGATCAAACCCTGAAGAAGCTCGATAGCAAGAGCAGCGAAGGGTCTGCCGAGAATCTCGTTCTTGACAGGCGCTTGCCCGCGGGCTTGTATTACATCAAGCTGCAGAGTGACAGGGCTGCAACTCAGCAGATGTATCAGCTGAATGCGGCCGCACAGCCTCTCGTTGCCGGATTTTCCGATATTCACGGACATTGGGCCGAGAAGGCTGTTGCAGACCTGGCCAGTAGGCATGTTATCGACGGAGACGGGAGCTACAAATTTTACCCTGACCTGCCGATCACCCGCGCACAGGCCGCTGTAATGCTGGCGAACGGATTCCGCCTGGATAAGAACAGGCCGGTCGATTATCCGGATCTCAGCAGCAGCCATTGGGCCTATGATTCCATTGCAAGGACAATAATGGCCGGTTACATGGACGGATATGAGGATGGGCATTTCCGGCCGGATCAGCCTTTGACCCGGATGGAAATGACGCAAGTGATTGCGAATACGATGCGAATGGCAGGCAAATACCGCGGACGTTCTCCTTTTCTGGACGTTAACGACCGGTATTGGGGCGTTGGTATTCTGAAGCAAATGTCCGGGGACGGCTGGATCCGGGGATTCCCGGATGGGACTTACCACCCTGACGACCAGGCGACCCGGGCCGAATTTGCAGCCCTTTTGTCCCGGTTTTCGAACGTTTTCGGGAGGAAGAGGTAGAAACATGTCGAATATGGAAGAACTGACAACTGTTGTTCCGCAAATGCCCCTGATCAATATTGTTGTATATTTAACCGCCGTGGGACTCTCGTGGTGGGCGCTGCAGCAGTTTCGCTTCGACGTGCTGCTCAAGCAGCCGCGCAGTCCCGCAGCCAAGATGCTGCAAGTATTTATGTCCATCGGACTCGGCTACCTAGTAGCCAGTTTTTTCTTAAAGTATCTGGAATGGTCTGTAGGATTAAACGGAATTTTTTGACAATTTGTCGAATAACATCGCTTAGACTTGTAAACAATGGTAGTACAACGGTGCCAAACCCGGACCCCATTCCGAACTGTATGAATGGTGTGTTCATGACGACATAGACCGACAGTCACGTTTTACCCGATTAGAACGATAAATTAAGACGCGGAGGGACCGAGATGAGCAAAATTATCGTCCGCGGTGGCCGTAAATTAGCCGGCAAGATTAAAGTTAACGGCGCCAAAAACGCTGTACTACCTATCATTGCGGCATCAATTTTGGCTGCGGAAGGAGAAAGTGTCATACATGACGCTCCTCCGCTTGACGATGTACTTGTAATTAACAAGGTACTTAGAAGCCTGGGCCTACAGCTCAGCTATCATAATCACAGCGTGAAAGTAAACGCTCAAGCGATCGAGACGTGCGAGGCTTCTTACGAGCTCGTTCGTAAAATGCGGGCTTCTTTTCTCGTGATGGGACCACTTTTGGCCCGCCTGGGCAAAGCCCGTATCTCCCTTCCGGGGGGATGTGCTATCGGCACGCGCCCGATCGACCAGCACCTGAAAGGTTTTGAAGCCATGGGAGCGGAGATCGAGCTGGGTCAGGGCTACATCGAAGCCAGGGTGGATAAACGTCTCAAAGGCGCGAAGATCTATCTCGACGTCGCCAGTGTAGGAGCGACCGAGAACATCATGATGGCCGCTACTCTGGCCGAGGGCACGACGATTATTGAAAACGCGGCGAAAGAGCCCGAGATCGTCGACCTGGCCAACTACTTGAATGCGATGGGCGCAGTTGTCCGGGGTGCCGGTACGGGTGTCATCCGCATTGAAGGCGTGGAAAAAATGAAGGGCGCGGTACATAGCGTCATACCGGACCGTATCGAAGCGGGTACTTATATGATCGCCGCTGCGATTACACGCAGTGAACTGTACGTGGAAGGGGCCATCGGCGATCACCTGCGCCCTGTGATTTCGAAGCTGCAGGAAATGGGTGTGCACGTGGAGGAGGACGAGAACGGGATTCTCGTCCGGGCCGACAAACCTTTGCGGGCGGCCGACATCAAGACACTGCCGTATCCCGGCTTCCCGACGGATATGCAGTCTCAGATGATGGCGCTCCAACTGGTTGCGGACGGCACGAGCCTGGTTACCGAGACGGTATTCGAGAACCGGTTCATGCATGTGGACGAATTTATGCTCATGAACGCTTCGATTAAAGTCGACGGCCGTACGGCTGTCGTGAGCGGCAGCAATAAGCTTAAAGGCGCCAAAGTGTGTGCGACTGACCTCCGCGCGGGTGCCGCTTTGATTCTGGCCGCTCTTGTAGCCGAAGGAGAGACCGAGATTACCGGACTTCATCACATTGACCGAGGATACGTGGATATTACCTCCGCGCTTCGTGCAGTGGGTGCCGATATTCAACGGGTTGTTCCGCAGGAAGAAGAGCAGGAGATACCGCAAGAAATCGGACTGTTCGCCGTTCAGCCCACATGGGCTTAAGCACCGTACTTTCGTGATCCGCTAGCGGATTCAATCAGATATAAGGAAAACCGGCTCTCCTATCGGGGGGCCGGTTTTTCGTTCTAATCTAGTAAATACCTTCATAAGATGAGAGTAATCCCGTTCCGCAGAGAGAGGACGATTGGAGCATCCGCTGACAGCCGATTCGGAGCAGCCATCCCTTAAGGGTCTTAAGGGCGGATCTCCATTGTCATTCTCGGCATAAAAACGGAACGGAATATTTACGGAGGCCATCTATGAAGTTTAAGAGACATTCCAAGCTCAAACAGCCGGCACTGTTTTGGACGGGCGTTGCGGTTTCGGGTTTGCTGCTGGTCACCGTTTTGCTTCCCGCCGTGGTCGTCAAACAGCAAACCGGTACTTTTGCGGATCCTCATGATACCGGAGCAGTCGCTTCATCCGCCGGCATGGTTATGGTTCCGGTCTATCTGTCCAAGCAGAAGCAGATTCAGACGGTGAGCCTGGAGCAGTATGTGAAAGGGGTAGTGGCGGCGGAGATGCCCGCGGAATTTTCGGAAGAGGCTCTTAAAGCTCAGGCGATTGCGGCGCGCACTTATATCGTACGCCGGATTTTAACGGGAGATTTCAGCAACGTCCCCGTCAAGGAAGCATGGGTTACGGACACGATTCAGCATCAGGCCTACCTGACCGATGATCAGCTTCAGAAACAATGGACAGGCACCGACTACGAGTCGAACAGCAAAAAGATCGACGCCGCCGTAAAAGCTACGGCCGATCTCATTCTTACCTATGAGGGCAAGCCGATTCAGGCCACATTTTTCTCCACTTCCAACGGGTATACGGAGGATGTCCGCAATGTTTGGGGGTCCGAAGTTCCTTATTTAAAGTCGGTCGGCAGCCCGTGGGATCAGAAGCTTTCACCTAAATTCAAACAAACTTTAACCCTTTCCTATAAAGACATTCTTCAAAAGATGGGGCTTCCGGCTTCATCGTCCTTGAATTCAGGCAGCATAAAAGTTCTGGAACGGACGGAGTCCAAGCGGGTCAAGTCTGCTAGGATAGCGGGCAAGACATTTACGGGAAAAGAAATAAGAGAGAAGCTGGGGCTCAACTCTACTGATTTTGAAGCGGCTTTGAGCGGAGCGGATTGGACATTCACGGTAAAAGGGTACGGGCATGGAGTCGGAATGAGCCAGTGGGGGGCGAACGGAATGGCCAAAGAAGGGAAGAAAGCCGAAGAGATCACGGCTTATTATTATCCCGGCGCGAAGCTGACCTCCGCTTCCACTCTACTGAACAAGAAAACTCAAAAATAAGACCTGCTAGAATTTCTTTGGGGCAAATGTATAAAACTCTCAAACATGTCAACAATGGTTGTTGAGGTGATAACCATATGAGAGATGGTAAACAAGAGTTTCAGAACAAGGAAGAAGCTCCCCAAACTGTAACGGGAGCAGCAAATGTCCCTAACTCCGCATGGAAGAGATTTTTGGCCAAAAAGTGGGTTTTCCCGGCAACTTATGTAGCGGCAGCGGCAATTATCTTAACCTTAATGTGGGTCTATCAGGATGCGGTTAAGAAACCGGTCGCAACGAATACGCCGGCTGATTCCGTTCAATCCGATAAACCTGCTGGCGAAACGGCTAACAAAGACAATGCCGTTCCCGTAGGTGCCAAAGCCGAAAGCATTCAATGGCCGGTAAAAGACCGCAGCCAAGTAACGATTTCGCTTCCGTCCTACGACAGTAAAGGCAGCAATGAAGCCAAGCAAGCGGCGATGATCGAATACGGAGATACGATTACCCCTCACGTGGGCGTCGATCTTGTTCGTGCAGACAAGCAGGCGTTTGATGTAAGCGCGGCCCTCAGTGGTAAAGTAACCGCGGTTGACAAAAATCCGGTTGTAGGCAATCTGGTCGAGATTACGCACGACAACGGGCTTGTAACGGTTTATCAAAGCCTTGGGGAAGTGAAAGTAGCCAAAGGAGCCGCCGTTAAACAAGGCGACGTTATCGCACAGGCCGGCCGCAACGAGCTGGAGAAGGACCAGGGCGTCCACCTTCACTTCGAAGTGCGCAAGGCGGAAGACGGCACGGCCGAACTGCCGGAGCAGCTGCTTCCGGAATTCAAACCGCAATAAATCTTTACCATATCGGCGGATGGGGGAAAACCCCATCCGTTTTTTTGTCTGCATAACGGAAAGCGTCCAGGGGACAAGCTTTCACCTTGTCCGTCAAAATAAATGGACGGAAATAGCTTGTCAGCGGCGGAAACAAAGAATATTAGCCCCTACCCCTCATATAATGTACCAAACTATCCGAGTAGGGAGGCGAGGGGAGTGCACGATTACATCAAAGAGCGAACCATTAAGATCGGAACTTGCATCGTTGAGACGAGAAATACGGTTCGCACCATAGCGAAGGAGTTTGGCGTTTCCAAAAGCACGGTGCACAAGGATTTGACGGAGAGACTTCCGGAAATCAACCCGGAGCTGGCCAATCAGGTCAAAACGATCCTCGAATACCACAAATCGATCCGCCATCTTAGGGGAGGGGAAGCGACCAAAATCAAATATCGCAAGACGAAACCTGCCAAATCCGCTGAACCGCTTGTTACGGTTAAATCCTGACTCCCAGGCCCGCCCTTCCTTCCGGAAAATTGTCGAAATTATCCCGAAAAAAGAGGAATTTCTGTTTTTTTCTGCGAAATTAGCTTATAATGAAAAATATGTATACTATTCGAAGCACCGCTTCAGTTTATGGGGATGGACGGTTAGTTTAGGGAGGATTATTTTTCATGTTAAGTAAGGATATCGGAATCGATTTGGGCACTGCGAACGTCTTGATTCATGTGAAAGGACGCGGCGTAGTGCTCGATGAGCCCTCGGTTGTGGCGATCGAAAGCGATACAAAACGCGTTCTCGCGGTCGGTGAGGAAGCCAGGAGAATGGTGGGGCGTACGCCCGGCAACATCGTGGCAATTCGTCCGCTCCGCGAAGGTGTAATCGCCGATTTTGAAATTACTGAAGCGATGTTGAAACATTTTATTTCCAAAGTTGGGGGCAAAAGCTGGTACTCACATCCTCGAATCCTCATCTGTGCGCCTACCAACATTACCTCTGTGGAACAAAAAGCAATTCGGGAAGCGGCTGAACGCAGCGGCGCACGCGAAGTGTTTATGGAAGAAGAACCGAAAGCCGCCGCAATCGGCGCCGGAATGGACATTTACCAGCCGAGCGGCAATATGGTCGTTGATATCGGTGGAGGGACGACGGACGTGGCCGTGTTATCCATGGGTGATGTCGTCACCTCTTCCTCCATTAAGATCGCCGGTGATAAATTTGATACGGCGATTACCAAGTACATCAAGGACAAATACAAATTACTGATCGGCGAACGTACCTCCGAAGACATCAAGGTCAAAATCGGTACGGTACAAGCCGACAGCGCTCCGAATGAAATGGATATCCGCGGCCGGGATATGGTATCGGGTCTTCCTTTGACGATCACGATTCGCTCCGGCGAAGTGCAGGAAGCATTGTGGGATCCGATTTCTTCTATCGTAACTGCCGCAAAAAGTGTATTGGAACGTACACCTCCGGAACTTTCTGCCGATATAATAGATAGAGGGGTTATTTTGACAGGTGGCGGTGCCATGCTTCACGGTCTGGATCAGCTTCTGGCGGACGAGCTTAAAGTTCCCGTTCTGATTGCGGAAGACCCGATGCACTGCGTCGTCAAAGGTACGGGCATTATGCTCGACAACCTGGACAAAGTGACCAAACGAAAATTCGTATAGAGGTGACTCATGCTTAGGGGATTATACACGGCGGCATCCGGCTTGACCATGCAGCAGCGTAAACACGATACCGTGACGAACAACATTGCCAATCTCAATACACCGGGCTTCAAACAGGAAACCACTTCGGCACGTTCCTTTCCGGAGGTTCTTATCTCGCGTATTCGCGGGGGAGTAGCGGGAGACGGAACGGTAGTAAATGTGGGCAGAATGAATACGGGCGTATTTGCCGAGGAAACCGCCAGACTCATGGCACAGGGTCCGCTTCAGCAAACGGGAAATCCGCTTGATTATGCGCTTGTTTCCGATATTCAGGTCAATGGCTTGAAGTTCGATAACGGCGGTAAGGCTGTAGGACCGGACGGTACGGTCGTTTACCAGCCGGAAGCGTTGTTTGTGGTCGAGAATCCGCAAGTAGCGGGGGAACGTCACTATACGCGCAACGGTAAATTCACGGTTGATGCGGAAGGCTTCGTTGCGAATGCGGACGGTTATCGTCTCGTGGCGGCTAATGGCCAGACGGTCCGTTACGATCCGGCCAATCCGCCCGTTCCGCTCGTGATGAAAGTCCAGAATCCGAATGTGCTCCTTCCGGAAGGCAACGGGCTTTTCACGGTCGGTGCGAATGACGAGGGACAAATTGCAGCGCTGGCGGCAGGAGACCAGGTCGAGGTCCGCACAGGTTACGTGGAACGGTCTAACGTGGATCCGACCCAAGCGATGGTCGACATGACGACAGCAGCCCGTGCGTATGAAGCCAACCAGAAGATGGTCCAATTTTATGACCGCAGTATGGACAAGCTTGTAAATGACGTGGGCCGAGTATAAGCAGTAGGCATGATAAAATCCCTCTCAGGGAATGCTTTCGAAGCGGCTTTCTCCGGAAAGCTTGGAGGAGATCACAATGAACAACTCGATTATTAACGCATCGGTCACGATGCAGGGCCTGCAGCAGAAGCTGGATGTATTGGCGAACAACATGGCGAACGTCAATACCGTCGGATACAAGAAGAAGGAAGCTAGCTTCGAGAATGTACTGACGAACACGCTGAATCAGCCGCAAGGTTTTATGAAAACCGGACGGATGACTTCTCTCGGGCTGCCTCAGGGCTGGGGCGCCAAGCTGGTCGGCCTGCAGAATATTATGACGCAGGGAAGCCTGAAACCGACGGATGAGCCGTACGATCTGGCTATCGAAGGAGACGGTCTGTTCGAGGTGACCATCCCCGGTTCCAACACACCCGCTTGGACCCGCGACGGGGCACTGAAGCTCAGTGTGTACAACAAAGTGGACCCGGCTACGGGCGCTTTGACCAAAGCCATGGGGCTGGCCACCAAAGACGGCTACTTCGTGAAGGACACGGCCAGCAATCAACCGATTGAGATCGCGATTGATCCGGCCGATCCGACTCTCCAGAACAGCCGCGTTCGCGTGGACGAGCAGGGACGGGTAGTCGTATACAACGAAGCCGATCCGGCGAGTACGGGCAGACAAGTCGGCCAGATTAAGCTGGTGAAAGTGATTAATCCGCAGCTGCTCGGCGAGGCCGACGGCAACTATTTCCGTCTTCCGGCGAACGTGGCTCAGAATAACGTTTTCGCGGCCAATACGGACGGTGTGACCGTCAAGCAGGGTTTCCTGGAGCAGTCCAATGTGGATTTGCAGCAGGAAATGTCCGAACTTGTTATGATTCAGCGTGCCTTCCAACTAAATTCCAGAGCAATCTCTTCGGCGGATACGATGATGGGGCTCGCTAACAACCTGCGCGGCTAATGCGTGAAGGAGGGGCGATTCTCTTGTCCATGGAAGAAGAGAGCAAGGAGACGGAAGCAGCATCATCTACGCAGGCTAAAGAATCGGACAAAGGTAAGTCGGAAAAGACTTCCGGATCCGCCGGGACGCTTCGCGTTCTGAAGAAACTGCGCATTCCGCTCATTTTTTTGGGAGCCTTGATTGTCGGGCTTTGGATCGGGTATTCAGGAATCGGCGGTCAGCCGACTTTAGACATATTCAGAATCAGCACCTGGAAACATCTCTTCGATTTGGTGTTTGCAGACTGAGCGTGGGCTCCCGCAAGGGAGTTTTCTTTTTGCCCGGAGAAACGGTATAATGGAAACCAATGAAAATGAGAGGAATCGCGCCTGTTCCAGCCTTAGCCGTAGAAAGGGAGAGACGATTGAATTTACCGAATCTGCTTACCATAAGCCGTTTTTTTCTAATTCCCGTCTATCTGTACATTTTCTATGCAGGCTATACGAAACTGGCTTTTCTCGTTGTCGTCCTAGCGGGCATAACTGATATTGCAGACGGATATATCGCCCGCAAGCGGAATCTGGTTACCCAGATGGGGATTATGCTCGATCCGCTTGCGGATAAACTGATGATGATTGCGGTCATCATCTCCCTGCTCAGCTCCGGGATGATTCCCTGGCTGGCCGCAGTGGCTTTTTTCATCCGGGATATCGGCATGATCGCGGGGGCGGCTTTTTTTCATTTCCGCGGCAAACAAACGCTTCCGGCCAATGCCATGGGCAAGCTGACGACGGTTCTGTATTACCTGGCCGTCCTGCTTATTCTTTTTCACATTCCTTATGCAACGGAATACCTGGCGGCCGTCATCTTGTTTTCTTTCGTCACCTCCATTATTTACGTGGCCCAGTTCTATGCGGCCAACCGGAAAACCAGGCGATTAAGCACGGAGGAGACAAGTCAGGTAAAAAAAGGGCCATAAAGACCTTGTTCGAACCTTGAAAAATTGTTTATAAAGGATAGGGAAGCAAAAAAAGAGCATATTCCACGACCATTTCGGTGGCCGCACAATACGCTCCCTTATATCAACCTTCACTTCTGCAGCGGTGAAGGGATAAGTTTAGTGTGAGCTGTTTCAAACCAAAATATACAAACGGAAAGCGTCGGAAGGAGCAAGATTGCAATGTTGGACAACAAGCAGATTCAGGAGATTATCCCGCACCGCTACCCCTTTTTGCTGGTAGACCGCATTTTGGAGGTGGAGGACGGCGTCCGTGCCGTGGGCCTCAAAAACGTAACGGCGAACGAACCCTTTTTCCAGGGACATTTTCCGGGTTATCCGGTTATGCCGGGCGTTCTTATCTTAGAGGCACTCGCGCAAGTCGGAGCGTTTGCGATTTTGAATGTGGAAGCCAACCGCGGAAAAATCGGTCTGCTGGCCGGTGTGGATGGTTTCAGATTCCGCAGACAGGTAACTCCTGGTGACACGCTGACGCTGGAAGTGAAAATTACCCGTTTGAAGGGTACCATAGGCAAAGGCCAGGCGACCGCTAAAGTAGGAGAAGAGCTGGTAGCCGAAGGTGAAATCATGTTTGCGCTGGCAAACGCCTAATCGGATAAACAAAGATCCTATCATTTTAATAAGGGGACGATGAACGATGACTCGTGTACAGAATCTTTATGAAAAATGGTTGCAGGACCCGTCTATTGATGAAGAAACGAAAAAAGAGCTTCAATCCATTGCAGGACAGGACAAAGAGATCGAAGACCGTTTCTACAAGGATCTTGAATTCGGAACCGGCGGTCTCCGCGGCGTAATCGGCGCGGGCACGAACCGGATGAACCTATATACGGTAGGAAAAGCTACGCAAGCTCTTGCGGAATTTGCTCTGAAAAACGGTGGGGCGCAGCCCTCCGTTGTCATTGCGTATGACTCGCGTCACCAGTCGCCGGAATTTGCCTTGGAGGCTGCGCTTGTCCTTGCGGGCAACGGAGTGAAAGCTTATGTGTTCGAGGCGCTGCGTCCGACACCCGAGCTTTCTTTTGCCGTACGTGAACTGAAAGCTTCCGCGGGAATCGTTGTAACGGCGAGCCACAACCCTCCGGAGTATAACGGGTATAAAGTATATGGGGCCGACGGAGGACAACTGGTGCCGCATGATGCCGAACAGGTGCTTGCGAACATCCAGAAGATCGAGGGCTTCGACAGCGTCCGCAAAGTCTCCCGCGCCGAAGCCGAGGAGAAAGGTCTATTGGAATGGCTGGGCGGAGAAATGGACGAGAAATACTATGCGGCCGTTACATCCGTAAGCCAGCATCCGGACGTTATCAAGCAAACTAGCGGAGATTTCCGCGTTGTGTACACCCCGCTGCACGGGACGGGCAACAAACCGGTTCGCGAAGCCTTGAAGCGCATCGGTTTCGAGCAGGTGCGCGTCGTGAAAGAACAGGAGCAGCCGGACAGCAATTTTTCCACGGTCAAATCGCCTAACCCGGAAGAGCGGGAAGCTTTTACGCTGGCTCTGAGAGACGCCAAAGAGTGGGATGCCGATATCATCGTGGGAACGGACCCGGATGCCGACCGGATGGGCGCAGTTGTGAAAGATGACAAAGGCGAATATTTCGTACTGACGGGAAACCAATCGGGCGCCATAATCGTCAATTATTTGTTGGGTTCTTTAAAAGAACGCGGAGAGCTGCCTGCTAACGGCGTCGTGATCAAAACCATCGTAACGAGCGAGATGGGAGCCGTTATCGCGGAAAGCTACGGGGCGAAAGTCCTGAACACCCTGACGGGATTCAAGTACATCGGGGAGAAAATGACCGAGTTCGAATCGACCGGGGAGCACCAGTTCCTGTTCGGGTATGAAGAGAGCTACGGCTACCTGGCGGGGACCTATGCCCGGGATAAAGACGCGGTCGTAGCGGCCATGCTGATTTGTGAAGCGGCAGCTTACTACAAGAGTCAGGGTAAGACGCTTTACGATGTTCTGCAGGAGCTTTACCGCCAGCATGGCTTCTTCCTGGAGAAGCTGGAGTCCAAAACGCTTAAGGGGAAAGACGGTGTAGAGCAGATCGGACGGATGATGGAAGACTGGAGAAACAATCCGCCGGCTTCCATTGAGGGCGTAGAGGTTGCGGAAGTGGAAGACTACAGCCGTGGCATTAACGGGCTGCCTAAAGAAAATGTATTGAAATTCAAACTCAAAGACGGTTCCTGGTTCTGTCTCCGCCCTTCCGGAACGGAACCGAAGATCAAATTCTACTTTGCGGTAAAAGGAACGACAGGCGACGAGGCGGCGAAGCGGCTGGAAGGTCTTGTGCGCTTCGTTCTGGGCAGAGTAGAGCATTAACGGTAACAGTAACAGCCGAACCTCTCCAAGGCCCCTGCATCCATACGGTGCCGGGGCCGAGGGGTTTTCGGGTACAAATGATGCATGATTCAAGAAACGGAGTTGAACAGATTGGTACACAGGTATACTGCGGCAAACCGGATGCTGCGTAAGCTTTTATGGTGGCTTGTCATTATTGGCCTTCTGGCTTCCCTGCCGCTTGCCTTCTTCCGCGAACAGACGGAGAAGTCCGCGAATCAAGTGGAGTTTGTGTTTGATTATCGCGACTTATTGGAGATGGCCGACATGCGGCCGAATCCGCAAGGATTTGTATCGGAACAGCTTCAGGCGATGAAAAAAGCCGGCATCGGATCGCTTGCCGTGTACGAATCGACGCTTTCCGAATTGAGATTGAGCCGCCGTATCGAAGTGTTCTCCTCCAAGGATGCGACTTCTCTTACGCAAAAGCCGATCTCACCGAACGAAAATTTTACTTATATCCTCTTCACCGACCCGGCATCGGAGTCCCAAATCAAACCGATGATCGAGACGGCTTTTAACAAGCTAGGCGTCAAGACAAGCCCGTGGAGCTTCAAAAACCAATCGGGTATGATTATCGAAATGAACATGGAAGAAGCCAATATGAAGCCGATGGACCCGGATCCTATTACACTTCAAACGATGAAGGATGAAGGCTTCCGTATCGTTGTCCGTCTCGGCAACAAACGTGAATTCGTCACGAATGAGATGGATGCGCTGCTCGCGAAATTATACAAAATGGGTGCCCGTCGCATCATCATTGACGGAGATTACGCCCCAGGGTACTCGGATGACCCGGAACAGGTGACCCTCCACAAGATGGGGATTCTGCTCAAAAAGTACGATATGGGCCTGGCCAATATCGAAATGTTGAAACAACCGCAAAAAGGGTTTGGCTCTCTGGCCAAGGATACCGACTACAACGTCGTCCGGCTGCACTCTTTTACGGAGAAAGACGGCGAGAAACTGACGGAGAATCTGACCAAAGAGGATCAGGAAGCCCGTATTCAACAAACGGCCGACCGGTTTGTGCTGGCGGTTAAAGACCGGAATATCCGGATGATCTTCCTTAACGGACGTGCCGTCAAAAATCTGGACAAGGCAGCGATTCTCACTCCGCTGGACGGCCTGTACGAGAGCTTGAGCGGCAAAGACGGGGCGATCAAACGGATCGAAGACGCCGGTTTCAAAGTGGAGCCTGCCAAGCAGTTCGACTACACCTATAACGCTTACCAGAATGTTGCGCGGTTCTTTACACTGATCGGCGGCGTCAGCCTGATTGTTCTGTTGATCGGCTACTTCGTTCCCGAAGCCGTACTGGCACTGTTTATCATCGGCCTGTTAGGAGCGGCGGGACTATATTTTAAATCGCCGGATCTGTATGCGCAGGGACTTGCGCTCGCTTGTGCGATTTCGGCGCCGAGCATCGCAGTAATCGAGGCGATCCGCTCCATTCAATCGGGCCGGGCGGCTAAGGCGAAATCGGCAGTCCTGTATGCTTTGGGCCTGCTGATTAAAACGACACTGACCTCTTTAATCGGAGTTGTTTACCTGGTCGCTTTGCTTAACCACATTTCGTACTTCCTGGTACTCCAGCAGTTCCGCGGTGTCAGCCTTCTGCACCTGCTGCCGATCGCCATTGTCGGTCTCTACCTGCTGTTCTTCCGGGAAACCTTAAACTATCGGGAACGCGGAGAGCGGGTAAAGAAGCTTCTGTCCGCTAACATTAGCGTGCTTTGGATAATTGCTGCAGCCGCGGCGGCCGGAGTGATCTACTACTACCTGTCGCGTACGGGCAATGAAGGTCAAACTTCAGCGATTGAGCGTTATCTCCGCTCCTTCTTGGAAAATACGCTGGGTGTTCGCCCGCGGAATAAAGAATTTATGTTGGCGCACCCGCTCTTCCTGCTTGGAGCGTATCTGTCGGTCAAATACCGGAACGCCGTTTATCTGCTGCTGATCGGTGTGGTCGGACAGCTGTCCATCGTGGATACATTCGCGCATTTGCACACCCCGCTTGAAATCTCGGGCATCCGGATTACGTACGGAATCGTATTCGGCGCCATGATCGGACTTGTGCTGATCGCCGTCTGGGAAATTGCATCAAGGAGTTGGAAAGCATGGGCCGCGAAATCGCGCACAAGAGCAAACGGTTAGTTGTTTCGGGCTATTACGGTTTTGACAACAGCGGGGACGAGGCCGTTCTGCAATCGATTCTTTTTGCGCTAAAAGAACAGGGGGAGGCGGCAAGTGTCCGCATCGAGCCTGTCGTTTTATCCGCGAATCCCCAGCGTACACGGGAGATGTACGGAGTCGAGGCCTGCCACCGGATGAAGGTGCCGGATCTGTTCCGGGCGATCAAATCGTCCGACGGACTGATCAGCGGCGGCGGAAGTCTGCTGCAGGATGCGACCAGTTCCCGCACCATTCCTTATTATCTGCTGGTCCTCAAACTGGCCCAGTGGATGCGCAAACCGACCTTTATTTATTCGCAGGGGATCGGTCCGGTGAACAATCCGCGCTTCTTTTCCTGGATCCGATCGACTTTCAAAAAGTGCGCCATGATCACGGTCCGCGACCAGGAGTCCGCGGATCTGATCGGACGCATGGGCGTACCGGCCTCTTCTGTCAGCGTGGTGCCGGACCCGGTCATGGGGCTCCCGCTGCGCGGTGAGGCAGCCTCCGGCAAAGCCGGAACCGCCGATGCACGCGGCGAAACCGACCGCGTTCCCGTCGTCGGCGTATCCGTCCGCTTCTGGAACGCGGACCGCTCCGAGCTGGGCGCGCTCGCCGAGGCGCTGCGCGCCGTGATGGACAGACGCCGCGTCCAGGTGCGGCTTCTGCCGTTTCACCTCCCTTCGGACGAGGAAGCTTCCGCCTATGTGGCGGAGCGTCTCTCTCCCGCGGGAGAGAGCGGCGACGTCCGCATCGTGCGCGGCGTCACGCATCCGCAGGACATGCTCGCCGAGGTGAGCGCCTGCGATGTGCTCGTCGGCATGAGACTGCATTCGCTGATCTATGCCGCCTCGCAGTTTGTGCCCATGGTCGGCGTGTCCTACGACCCGAAGATCGACCAATTCCTCGCGCGGCTCGGAATGAAGGCCGCGGCATCGACGCAGAGTTTCGACGCCGCGGCGGTAGCCGCCGAAATCGGGCGGCTGCTGGACGGCCGCCGCGAGTGGGCGGACGGCAAGGAAGCCGCCATCGACCGGCTTAAAAAAGAGGCGCAGCTGCCGGCGCAACAAATCATGCAATTTTACCGTTAAGAGGGATGAAGACCAATGACTGCTAATGCAAACGCAAGCGTGCCGATTGTCCGGATCTACGGCGTTCCCGTTTCGAAAATGAACATGAAGGATACCGTCGCCTATTTGACGGGGGCGATCGAGTCCCGTATTCCGCATCAGATCATAACCGCCAATCCGATTATGGTCATGTCGGCTCTCGAGGACCCGGCCTATATGGAGATGATGCGCAGTGCGGAGCTGATTGTCCCGGACGGTGCCGGGCTGGTTTGGGCCGCCGGCTATGTCGGACAGCCTGTCGCCGAACGCGTTCCGGGCATCGACCTCATCCATGAGCTGATGAGAACCGGAGAGCCTCGCAGATGGAAAGTTTACCTGCTGGGGACGACTCAGGATACGATCCAGACGGCTGCGGCTAAACTGGCCCGTGAATATCCTCTCATTGATATCGTCGGTTACAGGGACGGATATTTCGGAGAAGCGGAAGACCGGCAGGTTGTGGACGGCATACGGCAGCTGCAGCCGGACATCCTTCTCGTCGGCCGTTCTTCCTCGACGCAGGAGCCTTGGATTTCGAAATACAAGCGGGACCTGGACGTTCCTGTTATAATGGGCGTAGGCGGAAGCTTTGATGTTTTGGCCGGCAAGCTGAAGCGTGCACCCAAGATTTTTCAAAAGCTTAAACTGGAGTGGTTTTACCGTCTGCTTCAGGAGCCGTCCCGTTTCGGACGCATGCTGGCCCTGCCCAAATTTGCGTGGAAAGTGATTCGCGACAAAGAAAATGTGTTAAAAACCGATGAAAACCATTGAAAATTAGCGTTGTCCGTCTGTTTAGGTGTAAAATAGGACTGGTAATGTTTATAAAGTAGCAGTATAATTTTGTCGGCAGTACAAGTTACTCGCGACAAGAGGGGTTGAAAAAACCGATTATGTATGGATTATATGTGCTGGGCTTTGTTGTATCCTGCCTGTTTGCACTGTTGTTGACCCCGCTGGTCAAACGCTTTGCCTTCTGGGTAGGCGCCATTGATAAACCGAATCACCGCAAGGTACATACGAGAATCATGGCGCGTATGGGCGGAGTTGCGATTTTCTTGGCTTTTGTCGGAGCTTACTTTGTCATTTCACCGGCCCTGTCCGATGTTAACGGAAACGCGGCGCTGGCATTGGTGCTCGGAGGATTTGTTATTGTGATCACCGGCGCTCTGGATGACCGTTTCGAGCTTTCTCCCAAATGGAAGCTTCTCGGACAATTCATTGCGGCCTGTATTGTAGTGGCATGCGGACTCAAGATTAATGAATTCAACGTCCCGTTCGGAGGACATTTCTCCCTGCCTGATTATGTGAGCATGCCTCTGACCGTTCTCTGGATCGTCGGGGTTTCCAACGCCGTGAACCTGATCGACGGTTTGGATGGTTTGTCTGCCGGTGTATCCGGAATCGGTACGGGCACCATTTTGGTTCTTGCGCTGCTGACACCGTTCAGCGATGCTTTTACCGTCATCTTGCTGTGTACCATTCTTCTTGGAAGCATTTCCGGATTTCTGTTCTACAACTTTCATCCGGCCAAGATCTTTATGGGAGATTCGGGAGCCTTGTTCCTCGGTTTTGCCTTGGCTACACTCTCGATACTCGGATTCAAAGTATCCGTCGTACTCTCCTTGCTGACGCCTATCATGATTCTGGGTGTTCCGTTGTCCGATACATTCTTTGCGATCATGAGACGTTTTCTCAACAAGAAACCGATCTCGGAAGCGGATAAGAATCATCTGCATCACTGCCTGCTTCAACTGGGATTCAGCCATCGCACCACGGTGCTGATTATTTACGGAATTGCGGCCATGTTTGGCGCGGTAGCTATTATTCTGAATAACTACACGGACTCTGCCTGGTTAACGGTTTTGATTGTCGTCATTCTGCTCTTTGTACTTGTAGTGGGTGCCGAAGCGATCGGGATCATCAGCAGCAGTCAGAAGCCGGTTATCCGTTTTCTCCAGAAGCTGCGCTTTAAACCTTCCGTGAACAGCCGTTTACCCAAATAAAGGCACGTGTTCCGGCAGCAGTTTTATTGAACTTATAAAATAAATACCTGACCATTCCACCTTGGAATGGTTTTTTTGTGCCTTTTTTATTCCAGAAAATGAGAAATGGCTAAACATTTCGGCGATACGGGCCGATATTTAAAATACAACTGTTTAAAGGACACCATGATTAGCTTCGCCTAACATCGGAAGGGGGCCCGCAGGCAGCAAGATTGTACATTCCATTGTAGATTTCATTCATTTATATAAGGAGGAGTTTTGTTTTGAAAAAGCATACCCGTAAATGGTTCAGCGTTCTCGTGCTCTTTTCGATGCTGATTAGCCTGCTTCCGCCTCTTACGGCTTACGCGGCTTCCACCATTTCCATCACAAACATGTACAACCAGACCGTAAACTTCGGTACGGACAAGGAAGCTCCAGAGGATTACAACAACGTAACACGCGTAACACGCAATCCGTTCACTCTGAAGGCGAGCATTTCTAACATCAGCGATTCGCAGATCAACTCGATCTACTATGAGATCATGAACGTGAATACAAAGCAGGTTACGGTGGAGAAATCCCACAAACCTACACAAACGGGCGCGAACGAGATTACATTCTCGAATATCACGCTATCCGAGGGACTAAACCGCATTATCGTTAAAATGGGAGACACCAACACGTTGTCTTCCGCACCGGGCTGGATTTACTACACACCGACGACCAACCTGACCGATTTTACGGTAAATAACGCTGGTCTTGTTGACGGCAAAATTTATCCGGTTGACCGCGGAAACATCAAGCTGGGTGTTACGGCTGTCGACATTAAAGCCAAAGCTTCCAATGCTAACGAAGTGAAGGCTTACGAAACAGGCAGTACGGTTCCTAAAATCGGTATTTTGAACCGGACCGAGGGAATGGTATATTTCCGTGGCGGAGATGCCGCTGCAGGCTGCGGTTCCACGGGAGAAATTTGTCTGAAAGCCGGGGATAACCGGATTGTTTTCGATTCCAGCAACGATTCCAACTCCTATCAAACGGAAAAACGGTTCGTGTACGACAACGGCCAGCCGTTTGCTTTCGGGGTACAGATGGGCGTTACGAGCGCAGGTACTACACAGTCTCTGCTGGACAAGCCTAACTTCGATGTAAAAGAACTGACGCTTAAAACAAGCCTGAAAGTTGACTATGATTCAACCGGCGCACTGCGTCAGAATCGTGTTGACGTTCTGATCAACGGACAGCAGGTGGCTGCGGGCCTTGATTTGAATACGCCAAGCAGCTCCGTAGGCGGCGCAGTCAAGAAGTTTGTTCCAAACTCCACATTCACGCGTGCCAATGAATATGCGGCTTATGATCTTGTTCTTGATTTGAACGTTGCCGGTCTGACCGAATGGACAGCGGCGCGTAATCCGCAAACGATCCAGTTTATTTTCAAGGATGCAACGGGTTCGGCAGGACAAGGTGAATCTTCGTATACCTTTAACTACACCAACCCGAACGAAGCCGGCATTCTCGATGTTTCGATGGTAACGGGCAAAGACGCCGCTACGAACACGAACATCTACACTTCCTTGACCGAGTCGGCAACGACCGAGGTTAACGAACTGCCGGTAGAAATGAAGATTAAAGCTAATGGACATACAGCTAAGATTAAAGTTTTCCTGGACGGCAAAGAGATCGCAGAGGTTGCCAATCCGTCTAACAATGAATTCATCTACAAACTGGAGAACATCACGGACGGCCAGAAAAACCTCAAGTTTGTTCCGGTTGATGCTTCAGGCACACTGGTCGATAACGGAAGCCGTCAGTATACGATCCAAATTAACAACGCACCGTATATTATCGCGAATCAAATCGCTAGCCCGGGCAACACGGGCATCACGCTGCGTGACGTTAAACAACTGACTTGCGGATCCGATGTCGCTTGTCTTTCGGGTAAAGCAGTTAACTACCTGCCTACAGGCGCCGGTAACAAAGTCGAGCTTTATGTCAACGACAAAATGATCGAGCTTCAAGCGAGCGACTTTGACGCCAACCGTCAATTTAAGTTTGATCTGGCCAGACTGGGTACGAAATACGGCATTACGCCTGCCCAACTGTTCAGCGAAGGCGCTAACCAGATCAAGTTCTTTATGTATGTAAACAACTCGTTGATCAGCAAGGCGATTTATAACGTAAACCTGATTACGGCAGAGGCGCCGGAAATCGTTCTTTTCGTACCGAATGAAGATTCGGTCGGCAAGAGCAAGTTTCCGAGAGCTCAAAAGCCGGACATGTATGCCACGAATGAACGTACCGTTCAATTGAACGGAAAATTCTTTAACACAACTAACGCGGGCAACGTTACCGTTTCCCTGAACGTGTACTCCAAAGATAAAGACGGCAATCCGCGCGCCGACTATCACGTGTGGAACAGCGCTTCCGGCTCCAGCACGAACGTAAGCGGAGGATTCTTCACCGGTATGCCTAGCTCCGGCGTTGAATTCAGAACGAATGCCATTAAGCTTCCTGAAAAAGGCGAAATGACGTTCCAGTTCACCGTTACAAACCAGGCTAACATGAGTGTTTCCAAAACGGTTACCATTGCACGCGAACCGCTTCCGTATGTCGTGAAAAAGCCGGTACTTATCGAGAACGAAAAACATGAGTACCAAGCGAACATCAACAGCAACTTCTACACGATTGTGATCGATGCCGAGAAAGCGGACAGCGTTACTTTCGGTAAAGAGACGGCAAGCAAGCAAACCTTGAACGAAAATGGCCTCGATGTCGATCGTTTCTCTTATGAAGTGAGAGATCTCAAGGCGGGCAAAAACACGATCAAGTTCACGGTCAACCGTGGAACCTCGAAAACAAACGGTACTATCGTGCTGTACAACACAAATACGCCGGTTGTCGGAGCGGAATATCTGGACGGTATGACCAGCAACTTCAACGTATTTAACGGCGACGTTAAACTGAAGTTCGATAAAGACACCAAACTTATGCGCTTTAAACCGACTTTCGATAACAATCAGTACATTACTGCCGACCGTAAAGTATACTTCGGTATTGCAGATACCGTTGACGGCCGTGTAGACAAGATCAGCAATCCGTTCAGCAGCGACTATGCCAAGTCTTTACTTGCCAGAAAAGGCAAGGGCGATAACTTTAGTGCAGCGAGCAAATTGTTCTACATCGATTCGGGTACAATTCCCGAGAAAGCAAGCGGACAATCCACAGAAGATTATCTGCAAAACGCTCTCCGGGGAAGAGGGGTAGAACCGTTTGATCTTAAAAACAACTTCTATACCCGTTCCGTTGATCAAACTGTAGTTCCTACCAAACGCGGTACGCTGACTCTTAAGTTCGACCAAGCTATCCGTGACGACGCAGGTAAGTATATCTCTGTCTTCTTCTTTGATACGTATGAGCAGTACAATACATTAACAGGACGTGGTTGGGTTAATCTTGGCGGTGTTGTGGATGTGAAGAGCAACACAGTCACGGTTCCGTTCGAGAAATTCGGCTACTATCAAGTTATGTACATGGATAAAGGCTTCGATGATGTAACGGGCCACCCGTGGGCAAGAAATGAACTGGAAACTTTGTTCTCCAAAGGAATTATGAACAGCAAAACGAACTATTCGTTCAGCCCGAATGAACCGATTTCCCGTGGCGAGTTCGCTACCATGCTCGTTCGCATTTTCGATCTTCCTTTAAATTACAGCGGTACGCCGACCTTTATCGACGTATTTAAGGTTGAAAATCTGTACGGATTGTATGACTTCAAGTACATCGAGACAGCGGCCAGAGCAGGTATCGTCAGGGGTACTGCAGGCAACCGCTTCAGTCCGGACAGCTCGCTTACTCGTCAGGATGCGTCCGTAATGATTGCTCGTGCGGCAGATTTGAAGCTGGGTACGGATAACAAAAAGATTCTCGCAGGACTGCAAAAGAAGTTTACCGATGCGAATACAATTGATTATTATGCCCAGCCGGCCGTTGAGGCCGTTGCGAGTGCCAAATTGATTGAAGGTAAGCCTAACGTGCTTATTGAAGGACAGAAGAAAGAAACCGTCCGTTTCGATCCGCTGGAGACCTTCACGAGAGCCGAGGCGGCTATTGTTGCGATTCGCGTAATGAAGCAGCAAGGCAAACTGAAGTAAAAGGATAAAAAGAAAAGACACGGCAGCGAATGGCTGTCGTGTCTTCTCTGTAAATGAAGCTATCCGATTTCAAAGTCCTCAAAATTGGACATACATAATTATCCCAGGCTATAATACATAAGGGTAATAAAAAAAGTTACAAAAAGATTTCAAAAAAAAATAAAAAAAATCGCAGCAGCCGCAACTTTTTTCGAAACCGCTCGTTTAATACATTGGAAGAGCAAGAGAGCTCCAAAAACACAGGGTTTTCTGGAATCATTTCTCAAAATTCTTCTTTACGTAGCAATAACGCCCATGTATAATGTTTAAAGTGGTGTTAGATGTCTACATATCTATTAGTTTCGTTACTAGATTCTATGTGGTCTTTTAGGCTGCAGATGAATTAGTTATACATTTAGGCTCAACCACTCTGGAAAGGGGGTGAATCATTCAATGAGTAATATGAGCTCTAGAATTTCTAATCACTCTCAAAACCCGAAAGATATTCAAGGAGGAGACAAAAAGGTTATGAAAAAAAGTTTATCCGTAATTCTTTCCACAGCTATGGCATTGTCCGTATTTTCTTCCGTAGCATTCGCAGCTAAGGCTGATGATTTCTCTGATCTTAAAGATCTGGACGCGGCTACAAAAGCTAAGTTCGATTCCATGATTCAAGCAGGCATCTTTGATGGTGTTGAAGAAGGCCGCTTTGGTCTGAACGACAAAATGAACCGCGCTCAATTCGCTAAAGTAGCAGCTCTGATTTTCGAACTGAAATCTTCCGCTACTACTTCCAGCTTCGAAGACGTAAAATCCAGCGACCCTGCTAACGGTTACGCTCTTCCTTACATCGAAGCTCTCCGTGTTGCCGGCATTACTGACGGTAAAGCAGAAGGCAAATACGTTCCAGCTGGCGATGTAACTAAAGAAGAACTCGCTACATTCCTGATCCGTGGTCTTGGTAAAGAGTCCGAAGCACTTGCTAAACCAGGTGTTTCCGATAAAACAGTTTCCGACTGGGCTAAAGGTTATGTTCAACTGGCACAAGAACTGAAATTGTTCGAAGCTCCAGCTGGCCAACCTTTCAACGGTACTGCAGCTGCTACGCGCGACCTGCTCGTAACTTCCGCTTACCAAGCACAACAACTTAACAACGCTAGCAAGAAGCTTTCCGTTTCCGAAGCTAAAGCTACTGGCGTTAAAACTGTAACGGTTAAATTCAACCGTGAAGTTGATACTGCTAAAGCATCCCTTGCTCTGAAAAAAGGTACTGCTTCTGTAGCAACTGACGTTAAATGGGCAGACGATAAGAAATCTGCTGTACTTACACTGACTAACAGCAAACTGAGCGCTGGTGCTTACTCCGTAACACTGAGCGGTCTGGCTGCTGAAACAGTTGACAAAGCCGTAGCAGAATTCTCCGCTGAAGACGAGAAGCTGACTAAAATCGAGTTCTTGAACCCTAGCGACACTATCGCTTACAGCAAGAACGTAATGATTAAACTGGCTGCTACGAACCAATACGGTGAAGCTGCTTCCCTGTCTGCTGGTGCATACACTGTATATGCCGGCAACAACAACGATGTACTGAAAAGAATCACTAAAGCAGAAGACGGTACTCTTCGTTTGATTCTCGATACAGCTACAGGTGATAACTACAAGCAAGGCTACGGCATTGTTTCCGTTAACATCATTGAGAACGATTCCCGTGTTAGCGTAAATAAAACGTTTAAAATTGGTACGCAGCCAATCATCACGAAGAGTGAACTGGGCACAGTGAAATACTCCACTGGTGATGCTCTTTCCGGCAAAGGTCAACAAGCAACGGTTGAATTGCTTCGTTACGACCAATACGGCAACCTGGTAGCTGCCGATGATTCCGAAGATTATGACAAAACAATTACTCGTTTCTTCTCTGAATATGAGAAAAACCTGAAAACTGAAGTTGTAAAATCCGGAAACGACGGAATTCTGACCGTTAAGGTATCTTTGCTTGATAACGTAGCAAAATCCGGCACTTATACACTGAACGTTCAAACTCAAGCTTCCTTCTCTACTGTTAAAATCAATGTTAAATCTTCGAAAGTAGCTACGAAGGTTAAACTGGGCGATGTTAAAAAAGAAATCTCCGCAGGTGACGACGAAGCAATTATCGATCTAGCTGCATTTGACAGTGAAGGCAACCAACTGAGTGCTGATGACATCGTTAACAGCCTGAAAACAAACCAAGGCAACGATAACACTGTGAACCTTTCGACTTCGAACGGTAAGATTGAAATCGTTCAAAGCGGTGAAAACAAAGGTAAACTGCGTATCACTGAAATGACTGCAACAGACAAGAGCATCATCAGCGTAAGCATTGTGTTGACTTCCCCAGGCCTTAACTCGTTCGACACAAAAACTTATAACGTTAAAGGTGCACGTATTCCTAGCACACTTAAGCTGACTAACGATCCAGCTAAGAAAGCACTGCCAGGCGCAACAGCTGATATCGAGCTGAACGTACTTGACCAATTTGATTCCAAGCTTGACAAAGCAGTTACTGGTGATGTGTATGTTCAAGTATCCTTCGCTTCCAATAACAATAGTGTTAAGCTTTGGGAAGATGGCCAATCCACTGTTGTGGGTGCGAATGCTATCGATGGTACTAAAAAATACGAAGAGGCAGACCTTAAAACCTTCAATAAAGGGTTTGATGTTGTAGTTGGCTCTGACGTTGATAACTCTAAGAACAATGTTCTAGGAACATTCAAAGCTGAGCTTGTCAACTCTAAAGGTAATGTCCTTGCAAGCATCACTAAAGAAGTTAAAGTAATTGATAAAACTGCAGATCTTTCTTACACTGTAACACCAGTTTCCGATCTTTATGCAGCTGCTGATAAACTGACTGTTAAAGAACAAAAAGAAATCGGAACTAGTGCTCTGCGTAAAAAAGTTAAAATCACTGCGAAAGACAATGCAGGTGATGTTGTAGCGCTTCCTTCCAACGTAATTACTTCCATTGCAACTTACAATGGTTCCGTGGTTATTGCTGACCTTGTAGGTGGAACTCCTTACGTACTGGGTAATAAAGTTGGATCCACTACAGTAGCTGTTGGTTACAACACTGCTAAAGGCGAGCAAAAAACTGCTTCTATCTCTATCAACGTTAAAGACGAAGCCGTTCAAGTTGCTAAAGTTGTAGCTGAAAACGACAAGGAAGTATTCTCTAAAGCTGGTAATAAATCCGCTCAAACTCTCCTTGATCTGACTGTGACTGATAACTACGGTGTTGAGTATGGTCCTGGTGTAATTGCTGATAACAACAACATCCTGGGTGTTATCTACACTGCAACAGATGTACAAGGTAGCGGTACTGTAACAATCTCCAGCAAAGGTGTAATCACAGTTACTGGAGATGTAACAAGCTTCACACTGCAAGCTATTGCTAACGGAAAATCCGATTCTGCTGTAATCACAGTTACGCCTTAATCAAATTTCCAATAGTAAAATTAAGGAGACCCTATTGGGTCTCCTTTTTTATTAAAGAAGGGGGAGGTATTTGTATGAAAAGGGTTGTAGGTTTAGGATTGATTGTACTAACCGTTCTTGCTTCTCCTATTCACGCCGCAGCTCCCACACCCGGCTCTGCAGATGATCCGGTCGTAACCAAGAGCTATCTGGAACAATACGTTCAAGGCCTTGGCGGATCTGTTGGTACAGGTGGAGGAAGCAATGGCTTAACAGAGAGCAAAATTAAAGAAATCATTGCGCAAGAAATCGCTAAGCTGCCAACGAACAACGGTGGAGGCGGAACGCCAGCCATCGGTCAAGGCAAAGCTATGAAAGTTGTTACGCTTAAAGCCGGACAAACTATTTTGGCGGACGCAGGGTCTGAGCTGATTGTACGTAATGGTAAGACACTTGCTGTGAGCAACGACGATAATGGCATTCCGGATGTCACGGCTGGTAAAGACCTAGCTGCCGGTACAGTGGTACAAAACAATCACCTGCTAATTTTCCCGAGAGAC
This sequence comes from Paenibacillus sp. JT31N7, assembly GCF_059692095.1. Lineage (NCBI taxonomy): Bacteria > Bacillati > Bacillota > Bacilli > Caryophanales > Paenibacillaceae > Paenibacillus > Paenibacillus sp. JT31N7. The sequence goes on along the minus strand of NZ_JCAUAT010000008.1, from coordinate 94,823 downwards.
GGCCGCGGTGTTAAGCCTGATCTTAAAGAAACAGCCGACGTGTACGTAATGGTTCGTGGTGGTTATGTGGTTCAGAACGCTGATGGTTCTAAGGTTCCCCAATGACAGGGAGATCATAAAGAAAATCATAAAAATGCACTTTATTAAATTCAAAATTGGCATGGATTCCAGCTATGGAGTCCATGTTATTTTTGTTTTTGTAAATGATCTTTTTATTTTATCTAAAATGATCTATGACGAACGCAAACTCCTCCATAAATTAACCAAGCTGACAACAACTTATACGGGTCGAATGAAGTCGAAAGGTGATACTAATCGCACAACCAGTGAAGGAGTGTGAAAAAGATGTCGAAGAACAACAATAAGGTGGTACCGGAGTCGCATAAAGCTTTAGACCTACTTAAATACGAAATCGCTGCAGAGATGGGACTGCCTGTTGGAAAACAAGCTTTGGGAAGCTTGGATTTAAGTACGGAGTTTGCATCGGAGCTTGGTTCTATACCCGCAACTTCGATAAAAGAGGACTACTGGGGACACATCAGTTCACGGGATAGCGGGGCGGTTGGCGGGGCTATCACAAGCCGGTTAATCCGTAAGGCAGAAGAGGTTCTCTTCACTTTATAATTCATACCTGTTTCGTTGACATTCATCGACAAATGAAGTAACATAACTTCAAGAAGGTCCTGAAGCAACCTTTTCCACCGAGGAAAAGGTTCATTTTTTGTGTAAGTTCGCACTTGTTTCTACATACTAAATCAAGTAGGAGGTCGATGACATTGGCACTAGAACGCGGCAGACGTTTGTTTACATCCGAGTCCGTGACAGAAGGTCATCCCGATAAAATTTGCGATCAGATTTCCGATGCGGTGTTAGACGCATTTTTGGAGAACGATCCGAACGCACGTGTAGCTTGTGAGGTATCTGTGGCTACCGGTTTGGTTCTGGTCATCGGCGAAATCACGTCCCGTTCCGAATATGTGGACATTCAAGCCATCGCCAGAAAAACAATTAAGGATATTGGTTACACACGCGCGAAGTATGGTTTCGACTACCAGACGTGTGCTGTCCTTACATCCCTGAACGAACAATCCCCTGACATTGCACAAGGGGTAGACCAGGCTCTCGAAGCCCGTGAAGGCCAAATGAGCGACGCTGAAATCGAAGCGATCGGTGCAGGCGACCAAGGTCTTATGTTCGGATACGCAACGAACGAAACACCGGAACTGATGCCGCTGCCGATTTCGATGGCGCACCAGCTTTCCCGCAGACTGACTGAAGTCCGCAAAAACGGTACCTTGGAGTACCTCCGTCCGGACGGTAAGACTCAAGTGACGGTTGAGTACGATGGGGACAAGCCTGTACGTGTCGACGCGATCGTAGTATCTACACAGCACAGTGAAGAAGTCACTTTGGAGCAAATCCAAAGAGACATCAAAGAGCACGTTATCAAGCCAATCGTTCCGGAGCAATTCCTGGATGAGAATACCAACTACTTCATCAACCCGACAGGCCGTTTCGTTATCGGCGGACCTCAAGGTGACGCAGGTTTGACTGGCCGTAAAATTATCGTAGATACCTACGGTGGTTACGCTCGTCACGGCGGCGGCGCGTTCTCCGGTAAGGATCCGACAAAAGTCGACCGTTCTGGCGCTTACGCGGCTCGTTATGTCGCTAAAAACCTCGTTGCTGCAGGACTTGCGGAAAAATGCGAAGTACAGCTTGCTTACGCCATCGGCGTTGCTAAGCCGGTTTCCATCAGCATCGATACGTTCGGCACAGGCAAAGTGAGCGAAGAGAAGCTTGTTGAGCTGATCCGCAAACATTTTGATCTTCGTCCTGCCGGTATCATCAAGCAGCTCGACCTGCGTCGTCCGATCTACAAGCAAACGGCTGCTTACGGTCATTTTGGCCGTAACGATCTGGATGTTCCTTGGGAGCGCACAGACAAAGCTGAACTGCTTAAAGCGGAAGCTCTGTAAGATTAAGATTCATTTTAATACAACTTGTCTGACAAGACGTGAAGAACACGACTTTATCCTATGGGATCGGGTCGTGTTTTTTGTTCGCTAAATATTTGCGGAAGAATGGTTTAAGTTTAAGCGGCTATAAAGCTAGGAACATGAAGTTAGCGATATTCGGGAGCATCGGTCACTTATGTGAAATAGAATATGTGAAAAAACAATCGCAACAGAACAACGATGTTACGATCTTTCTTTCCTTAATAGTCGATGGAACACTGCCTCCTTTAAGAGCTTCTAATCTTCTCATACCCTCTATAAAGCATAAAAAGACTGATTTTAGACCCGATTATTCCAGATTGGACCAAATTCCGAGGCTTTCGCTCTCTTTTCTCAATTACTCTAGGAAAAATCACATAAATTTCGTAACTTTTTAGCTAGTTTAAGAGTCTATACTATTGTGTGTCCTAGTTGATTTTACCTATTTAGGAGAGAGGAAAGTGAAAGAAGAATGAGGTTTACCAACAAGCTGTGGAGATCGACACTCGCATTCGTCGTAGCTTTTCAGGTAGTCGTATCCCTGCCTGTTCCCACATTTGCCGCTGACCCTACGGTTACTTTGAAGTCGGAAAGCATTTTAACTTCAGGTGCCGTTATGAAGAAGTACGTTTGGAACTTTACCAGAAATAATAAGAAGGTCTCCGCGACTGCCAACGTAGTAGAAGTAGACCTGACGAACCCGTATGTGAAACTGGATGTAATCGCGGGGAAAAATAATCAGTTTACCGACAAGCAGACGGTGGCTACGATGGCCAAAGCGGCCGGCGCAGTCGCGGCGGTTAACGGGGACTTTTTTAATACGCAAGCGGAGGGCGTGCCCTTGGGCCCGCAAATCACCAACGGTCAAATCATGTCGACCCCATCCAACAAAATGTCCGGGTTGTACGCTTTTGGGATAACAAAGGATAACAAGCCGGTGATTGACCTGTTTGCTTTCCAAGGTGCGGTAAAAGCCAAGGACGGCACTTCCTTCGAACTCGGAGGCATCAACAAAACGTACTATTGGTATGATGACGGTACTCACAGCCATACGGACGGGTTGTTCATGTATACCGATGCTTGGGGACAGGTGGACCGTTCCAATGACGGAAAATCCGTGCCGACCGAGGTCTTGGTACAAGACGGGGTTATCAAACAAATCGCACCGGACACGGTTATTAAAGTCGAGCCGCCTAAGAACGGGTACATTTTAAGAGCCGCGGGCAAATCCGCTCAATTCGTTAAGGAACATTTAAAAGTAGGGGATCCTCTTACGGCGGATTACGCTTTTACTAACCAACGTACAGGAACGGCTTATGCGAACGATGCTTTTAAAACGATGATCGGCGGCCATTCCATTCTTGTAGACGGGGCTAAAGCTACCTCGTTCTCCCGCGATGTTTCTTCCCTGGGGGGCTACCGTTCCCGTACCGGCGTAGGATACTCCCAGGATATGAAGAAGGCTTATCTGGTTACAGCCGATAAGAACGACAACAGCGCAGGAATGAGCCTGCAGGAATTTCAGCGTTTTCTGATTCAGATCGGTGCTTACAAAGCGATGAATCTGGACGGCGGCGGTTCCACGCAAATGGTCGAACGTCCTCTTGGCACGAATAATATCCAACTGGCCCATGTAACGGAATATGGCACGCAGAGGGCTGTTGTGAATGCCCTGGGAGTCTTCTCAACGGCACCGAAAGGCCAGCCGAAGGGCTTCACTATGAAAGGCGACACAGAGCTGTTCCTGAACGAGAAAGCGACGTTCACCTTCAGTGGTTATGACGAATATTACAACCCGATTGTTTCGGACAGCGTTCAGCCAACTTGGAGCGTCTCCAACAATCTTGGGAAATTCGACGGAAATGCCTTCATTCCTACGAGCTTCGGAAGCGGTAAAATTACGGCAACAACCGGTGCAGGATCATCGAACCTGGACGTAAAAGTAATACGCCGCGCGGATATCAGCTCTATGAAGGTTTCGAAAGCGAGCGGACAAGGGCTTGTTGCGGGCGGGAGCTACAATCTGAGCGTAACCGCGACGACGAAGAGCGGCAAAACCAAGGAAATTTCCCCGGCATCGCTTGACTGGGAAGTATTGGGCGTGAAGGGTGAAGTCAAGAACGGCGTCCTGAAAGTAGACAGCCTGGAGGGCAGCAAGAATGCCCAAGTTATCGCCCGCTACGACGGGTACAGCAGTATGTTGAACATCCCGCTCGGCAATGAATCCATGTGGTATAACCTCGACGACAAGTCGGTACTTACGACTACGGAGAGTTTCCCGGCTGAAGTCGATACGAAGCTGAGCATCGTGAAGAACGAGTCCGGCAACAACAGCCTGCAGCTCGCTTACGATTTTACAAAAGGCAGCGGAAACAAGGCGTCTTACGCCGTTTTTAACAATACCGGTGCCCAGTTGTACGGCTACCCGCAGACGATCAATCTTAAGGTAAAAGGTGACGAAAGCCAGAACTGGCTACGCGCCGAAGTGATCGATGCAGATGGTAAAAAAGAACTGGTTGAGCTTGCCAAAAACATCAACTGGCAGGGCTGGAAGTCCATCTCGGCCAACTTGTCCGGCCTTAACCTGAAATACCCGCTTACTTTGCGCAGCATTTATGTGGTTAATCCGGAGCAAGGTCAAGATGAGCGCGCGCTGCAAGGCAAGATCGAGCTTGACGATATTTCCTTCAGCTATCCGAATTATGAGACTCCGTCCGGCAGTCTGAACAAAGTAACCCTGCAAATCGGGAATCAGATGGCAACCGTCAACGGAAAATCGTACTGGCTGGAGCAAGCCCCGATTAACGATCGCGGAAATACGCTCGTCCCGACCCGCTTTGTTTCGGAAGCTCTGGGAGCGAAAGTGCTGTGGGATCAGGAGGCACTCCGGGCAACGGTTGTTAAAGACGGGAACATCGTCGATATGTGGAACAATGAGCTCGATTTAATCACCAACGGCAAGCGGGTTACCGCCGAAGTTCCGCCGCGTATCATGAACAATTTAACGATGGTTCCGCTGCGTCTGCTGACTGAAACTTTAGGCTGGAAAGTCACGTGGAATCAGGCCGAACAGATCGTTAACCTGCAATAAATAGTTCTATTAGTTTACTCTCAAACAGCACAAAGTATGGTACTATAGAAGGCAGACCAATTTGTTTTGAAAAGGGGTTTGGAGCGATTTGCAGGTGGATGCATTAGACCGTGTCATCAAGAACGCCATCGAAGTCATGGAGAGCAGCAAGTACCAGGTATTCGAAATTTGCGAAAGCGCCCGGGGCGAACGAGAGTCGCTTATTAGGGAATCAAGTCAAGTTAAGGATGAAGTTACCCAGACGATCGAGCTGGTGGACAACCTGGAACGTGACTACAAACGTGCGCGTATCCGTCTTACGGAAGTAAGCCGTGACTTTGCCAGATACCGGGAAAATGACATCAAAACCGCCTATGAGGCGGCTATATCGCTCCAACTGCAGCTTACGGTATCCAGAGAAAAAGAGAATCACCTGAAAGAAAGACGCAACGACATCCAACAAAGAATCAAAAATGTAGACAAACAGCTCGAGCGGGCGGAAATGATCGTCTCCCAGATGAATGTCGTTCTCGAATATTTATCGGGTGATCTTAATCAGGTCACCCGCATTCTGGAGTCGGCCAAAAACCGCCAACTGCTCGGGCTGAAAATAATTTTGGCCCAGGAAGACGAGCGCAAGCGCATGGCCCGTGAGATTCATGACGGGGTAGCGCAGACCATGGCGAACGTCGTACTTCGCACGGAAATTGCGGAGCGAATGGTGACCAAGCAGGAATATGCGGCGGCAAAGGAAGAACTCATAGATCTTAAGTCCCAGCTGCGGTGCGGGCTGGAGGAAGTTCGCAAAATGATCTTCAATCTCAGGCCGATGGCGCTGGACGATCTTGGCTTGATTCCGACCGTACGTAAATTCGTACAGGATTTTGAAGATAAGACCCAGGTACATACGAAGCTTGAAATTTCGGGCAAAGAAACAAGACTTCCATCCGGGATGGAGGTCGCTATTTTCCGCCTGATTCAGGAAACCTTCTCCAATATTCTCAAGCATGCCCACGCAACGTTCGTTACACTTGAGCTGTCTTTCCAGGAGGATCTGGTTAGTATCTCCATTAATGACAACGGGATCGGTTTCAATGTGGACTTGACGGAGCATAAGATTGCCAAGGGCAACAATTTTGGCATCATCGGGATGCGGGAACGGTTGAAGCTACTCGAAGGGGACATGGCCATCTACTCAGAAAAGGACGTGGGAACGAAGATTACGATGTTGATTCCCATTCGCGCAGAGAACAAGGAGGAAATTGGTAATGGACAACCAGGGGAGTCCCAAGCGTAACGTAAGACTCATTCTTGCGGACGATCATCAACTGTTTCGCGAAGGCCTCAAACGAATCATTAATATGGAAGACGATATGGAAGTCATCGGGGAATGCGGCGACGGTATTCAGGTTATTGAGCTCTGCAACGAAATGCAGCCGGATGTAGTCCTGATGGATATTAATATGCCGCTGGAAAACGGCGTTGTCGCTACTGAGCGGCTTAAGCTTATTTTTCCCGACGTTAAGGTGATTATCCTTTCGATTCACGACGATGAAAGTTATGTGTTTGAGACGCTTCGCAAAGGTGCTTCCGGATATCTGCTGAAGGATATGGAGGCGGAGGCGCTGATCAATGCGATTCGCTCCGTTGTAGCCGGACATGCCTATATACACCCGAAAGTAACCGGTAAATTGATCAATCAGCTGCGTCGTATGACATATCTGGATGATAACGGTGTTATGGGATCGGGCAACGGCGTTCAGGAATCGGGCCTAAAATATATTCATGTTCCGACAAGCCCGCTGACCAAGCGTGAAGCGGAAGTTTTGCGGTTGATGGCAGAAGGCAAGAGCAACAAGCTGATCGGAGAATTCCTTTATATCAGTGAGAAAACGGTAAAGAATCATGTGAGCAGCATTCTGCAAAAGATGGAAGTGGACGACCGTACACAGGCCGTTATTATCGCCATCAAAAACGGCTGGGTGACTCTCTAGGAACCAACCCTCCCGCCAAGGCATATAGTATGCTAAGGGAGGGAGCCGTCATGTGGACCGGATTGATGTTATTTGTAGGGAGCTACATCTTCTGTGTATGTATGCTCCATGCGTTAAAACGCCCCAATGAAGCGGTACGTTCGTACCATCTGCTTTTAGTGACCAAGGATAACCAAATGCATATCGAATGGTATATCCGTTCTTTGTTTTTTATTGCGAGGTTTAGTGGAAAATCGCTGTCCGTATCCGTAATTGACGAAGGTTCTACGGACGATACGCTGCGGATTGCCGAGAAGCTTTCACGTTCCTACGAGCTTGAGATTAGAACGGTTTTGCCCGAATCTTCCTGGGAAGACTGGGCTTCATCATCTGAGCGCGATAACCTGGTGGTTATGCATGTGAGCAACCAGAAACAGCTGGTTAAACTTCCGTTGTTTGAGTAAACACCTGGGATTCTTCTTTGGCATTCTTCCGTCCGTAGTTTACGTAATCGTTTACAACCGAATAAGCGTTGAAGTAGGTGAGTCATGAAAGTTCAGGTTTACGCTGCTGCCGACGAGAATGGTTGGCAATGGCACATTTCCCTTGCAATGGCCGTCGACTTCACGTACTGGTTCGAGCGGCTCGGACGTTCTGTCCGGATTGTGCTGCTGGAGCCTCCTGTCTCAGTAGGACAAGCTCTAGCCTTGATTGATATGTTAAGCTCTCCCTCTTGCAAGAAACGATTGTCTCATGTTATCCCCGAAATGCATCCGCCTATTTGCGCGCCTCCTTTGTTAAGGGTAGACCCTAATCGGCTGGAGAATAACAATTTGGCTATCCACTATTCTTACTCTATTGGTAAAAGAAGTATCTCCGGAACCAATTCCGATCTTTTCAACCCCTCTAATGCCATTCATCCTACACCTTCTTCACCAGAGTCGTTAAATGACTTTTTACAAACATCAACCCTAACCGATTCAACAGCTTTAAACCATTCTCCGCCGCCTGACGGTAGAAAAAGCACGCTTCCTTTCCTCCCAGAAGAACTAATGCGTATCTCCCCGCCGCTTCCTTCAGAAATCATTCAATCTCTCACCTTCCATTCGATAGACTATGACAGATGGCTTACTTACGGCCCATCTGTGTTTCCTGACAATTCCACCACCTATGATCGGCTTATTAAAGCGCTGCACGGCAGAAGTCTTTTGAGCGAAGAAGTCATCCGGTTGCTGGAGGCATCTGGAATGGCGGAACTATTGGAAAATGGAGCCTGGAAAGCTTACATTCAATTGGCTTATTTAAACGGGGATATCACCTTAACCAATGGATTACAGAGCAAGCAGATGAGAATGTTTCCGGCCCTTTGGCGCCGGCAGACCACCTATAGCTGCAAAAGATGCGGAAGCGGGAAACTTCATTTTACTTCCTGTTATCATTGCGGAACGGAATGCCCCTACTGTGAAGAATGTCTGACCATGGGACGAGTGCGTTCCTGTACTTTGCTCATTGAGGGAGTTAAGGAAAGCGGCGGGGACGAGGAGGAGGCCTTAGGAACGCCTGAAGATGTAAAAGAAAGTCCGAGAGGAATACTTTGTCATAAAGAGATCACACGGGAATCGGCAAGCGTTCCTGACTTGGAGGCTTATTTGAACCCGTGGGGTCTGAGTCCGGCTCAAACAGCAGCTTCGAAGGAAGCACTCACTTTTTTAAGCGGCACTTCGCCCGGCGGCAAGGGTGCAGAAGGAGGCGATGGGCTGCCGCGAAGCGGCGGAGACTCGGATGCGAGAGAGAAAAGCGGCAAAACAGCACCCAGCTTCCTGATCTGGGCGGTCACAGGAGCGGGAAAAACGGAAATGATCTTCCCGCTCCTCCAATACGAGCTTGCGCACGGCCGCAAGCTCGCGATTGCCACGCCGCGCCGGGACGTCGTACTCGAGCTGCAGCCGCGCCTGATGCGCGCGTTTGAGGGCTGCAGCATCGTAACGCTGTACGGCGGCGGCAGCCAGACCTGGGAAAGCGGCGATATCACGATCGCAACCACGCATCAGCTTATGCGCTTCGCGCATGCTTTTGATGCCGTGATTATCGACGAGATCGACGCTTTCCCGTACCTGAACAGCGCGGCGCTGGAATTCGCCGCGCGCAAAGCCCTTGCGCCGGGAGGACGCTACGTCCTCCTCTCGGCGACGCCCCCGCGGGCACTGCAGCGCGAGGCGGCGTCCGGACGCCTGCCCCACGTCACCGTGCCCGTGCGCTTTCATCGGCACCCGCTGCCCGTGCCCAAGCGGGTGCCGGTGCCTCCGCTGCGGCGTATCCTCCGCAGCGGTACCCTGCCCCAGACGCTGCGTGCGCGTCTGGAGGGCTCGCTCGAACGCGGCGCGCAGCTGTTCGTGTTCGTGCCGGAGATCAAGCTGGTGGACCCGCTTGTCGGGCTGCTCCAAGGCCTCTGGCCGGATAAGGTCATCGCCGGCACATCGTCCAAAGACCGCGAAAGGTCGGTGAAGGTAACCGACTTCCGCGGCAAGGTTACGGACATCCTCGTCACTACAACGATTTTGGAGCGCGGTGTGACCGTGCCTAAAACGGACGTGTTCATCCTCGATGCGGATTCCGGTTTGTTCAACGAAGCGGCTCTGGTTCAAATGGCCGGCCGCGCGGGAAGATCGAAGGATGACCCCCAAGGACTTGTCTTTTTTGCAGGGTTGGAAAATACAGTGTCTCAAACAGGGGCAATCCGGCAAATAAAAAAAATGAACAGGACAGCCCGGAGAAGGGGTTATTTATTGAAGTAAGTTAGTGGTAGTAAGTAAGTGAAAGTAAGTAAGTGAAAGTAAGTAAAAGTAAGTAAGTAAAAGTAAGTAAGTAAAAGTAAGTAAGTAAAAGTAAGTAATTGGAAGGGAGAACAAACGAATGATCGGTCTCTCCAACCCCAAGCCACCCGCAGAATGGTGGAGCAAGGTAAAACGATGGTTTCAGCTTTCTGAAGCCGAAGTTAACACCCGTGGCAGAGAGGGGACGAATTGCATCTGCTGCGGCGGGCGCAGAAGCTCTGCAAAAGAGAGTCTCGGGCTTTGCACGACCTGTTTTAACGCCATTCCCTGGATAATGGCTGTCCGCTGTCCGGTTTGCGGCCGACCGGATGATTGCCCGGACTGTGTCCGGCGAGCACAGCGTTTTTTCCTTTACAGCCGAAGTGCAGTCCGCTATGACTCCCTGATGAAAGAATGGCTGGCCTCCTACAAATACAGGGGCAATGAACGCCTGCTTCCTCTTTTCTCCGGAATGCTGGTACATGCCTATCATCAATTGGTCAAAGAACTGCCGAAAGCCGGGCAGGAGGGTTACGGCTTTCATTGCATCAGTTACGTGCCCATGAATGTCAGCCGCCTGGAGGAAAGAGGCTTCAATCAGGCCGAGGCCATGGCCGTAGATTTGGGAAGACGGCTCTCGCTGCCTGTGATGCCTCTGCTTAAGCGGACCAGGCATACGGCTAAGCAGAGCTTTAAGTCAAGAGGGGAGCGGATCAACGATCTGCAGGGAGCCTTCAAGCTTTTAGAGGGAGCCGCTGAGTCGATTGCCTGGCAGCAGGCAAAGCTTGCGAGTCAAGGAATGCCTGTACGGATCTTCCTGCTGGATGATGTCTACACAACAGGGAGTACTCTTAATCAATGTGCTCAAACCATAACTCGGCATTTACCGGTAGAGGTTTACGGACTGATGTGGGCGCGGTAGCTCTGCTAAGGTTAGGTGCACGGCATGGAAAGAAATAAACATATTTCCAACTCTTTCAGAAGGCCCCTTCTCAACGCAAGTCCAATACGTTACACTAGTCGTATACTATACTTGAAGTTTGATAAGGTGATCATAATGAGTATGAACGTTCAAAACTGTCCGCGCTGCGGAAAGCTGTTTGTGAAAGGATTTGCTGAAACATGCCCGGCCTGCGTAAAAGACATCGAGGCTCAGTATGTTGCTTGTGCGGACTATCTGCGGCAGAATCGTAAATGCGATCTCCAGGAGCTGCACGAAGAGACGGAAGTTCCCATGCGCCAGATTATCCGTTTTATCCGCGAGGGTCGCATTTCGATAGCGGATTCACCGAATCTGACCTATCCGTGCGAAGTTTGCGGCAACCCCATTCGTGAGCATACCATGTGTGACTCTTGCCGCCAGCGCCTTGTACGGGATGTGAATCAGATGATGGATGAGGGCAAAAACAGCGCAAACGCGGAAAAAGACGCTCATCATTTTCGCATTACGGACCGCTTAAAAGACCGGCACTAATCAGAAATGCTGTATTTAACTAAAAAGATCATATCCTTCTGCCGATAATAGTAATAACCATTATCGGTTTTTTTGTAGAATCGAGCCGTAAAGCGGCCTTGGAAAGTAGAGGATCCTCCATCAGATAACAAGAGGTGAATAACTATGAAAATTAATGATAGCCACCGTATCGGAAATGTAAATCCGTATGCCAAGCATAAAGAACAGTTTCAGACGGCTGCCGCTGATAAACGTAACCGTCCCAAAGACGAGGTTCAAATTTCTACGGAAGCCAAAGAACTGCTTGGAGCCGCAGGGGATGAGAATAGAATGCGCAGAATAGAAGAGTTGAAGCAGCAGGTCAAATCGGGAACTTACCATGTGGAAGCGGGCAAGATTGCCGAGAAGCTCCTTCCTTACCTCAAATAAGACCGGCAGAAACGGGGAAGAGCTGTGTCCGTATCCGAAATCGTCAACGTTTTGAATCGCATCATTGAATGCCACCAGGAACTCCGGGAAGTCGGGACAAGGAAGAGAGAAGCGATTCTTCAGAACTCCATAGAAGAACTGTCAGCTATTGTCCAGAAAGAATCCAAGGCCGTTAAAGAAATCCAGGAGCTGGATCAGCGCCGTGTAGTCAAGATCAATGAGTACATGGTAACACGCTGCTATAAAACGAACCCTTTTATAACCGTCGGGGAATTGGTTAAGCTGGTTTTCAAAGCGGAAGAAAAACAGCAGCTGATGGATTGCCAGGAGCGGCTTTTGAAAGAAATCAGACAGCTTAAAGAACTCAATGCCTTAAATCAGCAATTGGTGGAACAGTCACTCGGATTCATCGACCTTTCACTCGACCTCTTAACGGCAACACCCGAGCAGGACGCGATCTATGCGAACCCGACCCAGCAGGGACAGGCCAAACGCAAGAACGCTTACTTCGATACACGGGCTTAGCCCGGCACATATTCCGGCCGCTTAAGGCCCTACAGCAAAGGAAGTGAATTTATGCGTTCTACATTTCATGGACTGGAGCTCGGCAAGCGCGGTGTTATCGCACAGCAAGTCGCGCTGAATACAACGGGCCACAACATCACCAACGCCAACACTCCGGGATATTCCCGCCAGGTAGCTCAAATGGTTGCCGCCCGTCCGCTCGAATATCCTTCTGTGACCAACTCCACCTCTCCCGGCCAACTGGGTATGGGGGTTGAAGTCAATGCGATCCAGCGTATCCGGGATATTTATTTCGACGTGGAATACCGGAATCAGAACTCATTAATGAACGAATCGAAAGTGATTTCGGAAACGCTCAGCAACATCGAAGGCGTTGTGAACGAACCGTCAAACAACGGCCTGGCGAAGAATATCACGGAATTCTGGAAAGCCTGGCAGACGCTCAGCAAAAACCCGAGCACGGAAGACCTGGCCGCCCGTTCCGCAGTCGTTCAGCAGGCGATGGCGATGGCCGATTCTTTTAACAGCATGGCTAATCAGTTTGCGACGATGGGCAACAACATCACAGAAAGAATCAACGTCAAAGTATCCGAAGCGAACAGTTATGTGACGGAGATTTCTGACTTGACGAAGCAGATTAAGCACATTGAGTCGGGTGGAGATAATGCCAACGATCTCCGCGATAAACGTGACTACCTCGTCGATCAACTATCCAAGCTCGGCAACGTGAAAGTAACGGAAACATCGCAGACTTACCAGATCACGTTCGGAACGAAACAGGTTATCGACGATCTCAATTCGGATCCTATTGTGCAGGCCGATGTTGCGGGCGTCACTTCCGGTGAAATCTTCGGCTATACACAGTCCCGGGATACATTCATTGCCGAATATACCAAGCAAATCGATCTCATGGCCAATACGCTGGCTACCGGAAAAATCGAGGTTACCCTACCGGCGGGAAGCATTTTGCCTAATGGCATGACGCCTCCGGCAGGAGCCAAAATGGATCCGGCCAACCCGCGCAAACTGGCTGCCGATGCAAAGGTAACCGTCGATGGGTTGAACGGACTTCATAGACTCGGATATACGCTTGAAGATCCGGCTACCAACGGAAAGGACTTCTTCGTTACTTCCGACGGATCGGGTAAATTTACGGCACAGAACATACGGGTTAACCCGGATATCGCCAAAGATTTGAAGAAGATCGCGGCTTCCCTGCGCATCGAAACCGTCAGCAAACCGCCAGCGGCACCTACCGACAAAGTGGTACAAAGCAACGGCGACCTGGCGCTTCTTATCGGCGGCTTGGCTGAGAAGACGTTTGACTTCGGCGGTACAGCCTTGACAGCGTCCTCTACGTATGGCGGTTATTATGAAGCGGTAATGAGCCAACTGGGCGTTCAGACCGATCATGCCAAGAAAATGCTCGAGAACGGCGAACTGCTCACCGACCACGCGGACAGCCTGCGTCAATCGATCAGCGGCGTGTCGCCCGATGAGGAAACGGCCAACCTGATTAAATTCCAGCACGCTTACAATGCTTCGGCACGTGTTATCACCGTTGTGGATGAAATGCTCGACAAATTGATTAACGGAACCGGCGTTGTCGGAAGATAGGAGGGGTAGCTAAATGCGGATCACACAGAACATGATGAGCTCATCGATGATGAAAAATCTCCAAACGAACTATAACCGGTTGGATAAATATCAGGAACAGTTGTTAACTCAGCAGCGGATTAACCGTCCTTCCGACGATCCTGTAGGCATATCCAGTTCGCTTCGTTATAGAGGCGAGATCGATATGACGGATCAATTTGCTGAAAATGCCAAGGATGCGGACTCCTGGATGAATTTTTCGGATACGGTGATGAACGAGGCTGTAAAAATCCTACAAACGGTTTCCGAAAAAGCGGTACAAGGAGCAACAGAATCAAACAATCCTGAAGCCAGAAAGATTCTTGGACAGGAAATTGATGAGCTTTATAAACAAATGGTGGCTATCGGCAACTCCCAATTCAAGGGGAAATATATATTTAACGGGCAAACAACGGATCAGAAGCCTTTTTCGGACGATCCGGCAAATACCTCTTATAATCTTGACGAAGGCCTTATGCGCTATCAGATAGGTGCAGGAATTTATGTCGATGTAAACTCTCTGGGAAAGGACGTTTTCGGTCCTTTTCAAGACCCGACTGATCCTACCAAGGCAGCGAATGTTTTTAAAGTTCTAGATAACCTTAAAACTGCTTTAAGTGGCGATAACACAGCCGGCATCGAAAAGAGTATCAAAGAGATTCAAACGACTATGGATCAGGTGCTCTTCGCACAAGCGGATGTTGGTGCCCGCCAAAATCGCCTTCAATTTACAACCGACCGTTTAGAAGATCTAACTATAAACTATACCGATTTGCAATCTAAAATCGAAGATGTAAATGTACCCAAAACAATTACCGATTTAAAGACAGCGGAGAGCATATTTCAGGCTTCTCTTGATACGATGGGGCGGATTATTCGTCCGAGCTTGCTCGACTTCCTGAGATAAAAGGAGCCTTCTATGCAGATTCCGCGTGTTCAGATCAGCCAACAGTACACCAAAATCGGACTCTCTACCACAGAGGGGAAGTTATCTATTGAACAACCTAAAGCGGAGTTAAACCTTCAACAGGACAACACCAAAGTTAGCATGGAAACAGAAAAGTCAAACTTAGAGATTGACTCTACAAGGGCTTGGTCCGCTTTAGGTTCCTCCAAACTCATTGAAATGAGAGATTTTATCGCACAAAGCGCTTTTGATATTTCTATGCAAAATATCGCGGAAATTGCCCAGAATGGTGATCGGATGATGGAGATAACCAATCACTCCAATGCATTTGCGGATATCGCCCGTCAGAATGCTTTTAAAGACCGGCCCGTACAGGTAACAGCTGAGCCTTCTTATGATAATGTAGATATCCAATATGCGCCGAGTGTAATCCACACAACCGTCCAAGACGGTAAGATTACATTTGACCCCAAGCTGAACTCTCCGCGTATTCAGTATGAAGCCGGTAAAATAGAAGCCTATATTACGCAAAAAAATGCAATTTCTTTCTCCGTAGTCGGGGGAAATTGGGATGCATCTATTTAAAGCATATGAGACAATAGCTATAATTTTATAGCTATTCTTTCTTTTTATTAGGAGGAACATTTAATGATCGTACAATCTACAAGATTTGGTGAAATTGACGTTTCGGATGAACAGTTGATTACATTTGAAGCAGGTATCTTTGGTTTTGAGACTAACCGCCGTTATGCGTTATTGCAATTAGATAACGGTGATCCCACTTTCCACGTACTCCAGTCATTGAGTGATGCCGATTTGGCCTTTGTTATCGCGGAACCCTTTCTGTTTAAGCCTGCCTATGAGTTCGAGCTTCCCAAGGCTGTCGGTGAGCAGCTTGAAATAAAGAACGAAGGGGACACGCAAGTATTTGGTATTGTAAGTGTGCGAGCCCAGGATAACGTTACAATGAACTTGAAAGCGCCTATTATTTTAAACAAAAAAAGAAATAAAGCGGCCCAGATTATACTGGAAAGCACGGATTATCCGATCCGATATTCTCTAATCAAGGGGGGGGCCTGATATGCTGATTCTGTCCCGACTTAAAGGTGAGAAGATTATGATCGGGCAAGATATAGTCCTGACTATATTGGATGTGGCAGGCGATCAAGTGAGAATTGGTATAGATGCACCCAAAGATATCTCAATCTATCGTGAGGAAATATACAGAGCCATTCAAACTGAAAACAAAGCAGCTGTTCGTTTGGATGGAGAGGCTAAGTCACTGTTACAAAAGATTCTATCTAGCCAAGACGATCTAGGTCCAAACAACTAAATTTTTTTTCGAAAGTTTCAAAAAACCTCTAAACTAATCTCAAGATAATCCGATATATATATCATGGGAGAAAAGAAGGCATCTGGCGGCCGACAGAGCTTTCTTGATCCACTAATAGGTGAACGCAAGGATGCGATCACGACCTAATTCAAGGAGGAATTTTATTATGCGTATTAACCACAATATCTCTTCTTACAATGCACAACGTCAACTGTCGACTAACAACTCGGCACAAAGCAAATCTCTGGAGAAACTGTCTTCCGGTTTCCGTATCAACCGTGCTGCGGATGATGCTGCAGGTCTTGCAATCTCCGAGAAAATGCGTAACCAAATTCGTGGTCTGGAGCAAGCTTCCAAAAATGCTTTGGATGGTATCTCCTTGATTCAAACAGCTGAGGGTGCTTTGAATGAAACTCATGCAATGTTGCAACGTATGGGTGAATTGTTTACACAAGCAGCTAACGAAGTTTTAACTACAGCAGACACAGCAAAAATTAAAACAGAAGTAGACGCTCTGTCCGATCAAATTACTAGCATCGCGGACCAAACTCAATTTAACACCAAAAAATTGCTGAATGGTTCTACTACAACGTTAAACTTCCAAGTAGGTGCTAACGAAGGCGAGACTATTTCTCTGACTCTAGAGAAAATGGACGCAGGAACATTGAAAGTAGGCAAGGGTGATTTTGCAGCTCTTGATACTAACGCAAACGCAGGTAAGAACGTTACTGCTGTACAAGATGCTATCAACAAAGTATCCGAAACACGCTCTAACCTGGGTGCTGTTCAGAACCGTCTGGAGCACACGATTAACAACCTGGGCACAACTGCTGAAAACCTCCAAGCTGCTGAATCCCGTATTCGTGATGTAGACATGGCTAAAGAAATGAGCGAATTCACGAAGAATGGTATTCTTCAACAAGCTGCAACTGCAATGCTTGCTCAGGCTAACCAACAGCCGCAAGGCGTTCTGCAATTGCTTCGTTAAGACCAGCATAGAGCCGGCCGGGATTCCGGTCGGTTTTTTTTAATACTTACATTAGGAGAGTATTAAATGAAGGTTAATCAAAGCTCTACACCTGGTTCTCTTGCGCCGTTGTTAAACGTTATCTCTGCATCGACTGTCTCGGGCTTGATAGAAGCCAACTCAACTACAAATCCCAAGCTAGAAGAAAGCTTTACTTTGCCCCAGCTTGTTGAAAAGGTAAATACAGTTTTAGCAGACTCAGATACACACATAAAAGTGAAAGTTCATGATAAGACAAACACAATTATGGTTGTTGTGGTTAATGATGATACCGAAGAAGTTATAAGAGAAATTCCCTCGGAGAAAATGTTAGATATGATGTATAACATGTGTGTAAATGTGGGAGTTTTTTTAGATAGAAAAATTTGATGGAGGGGTATAATGGCGGGTATCAGCGGACCAACAAGGCTAACAGGGTTTAGTGGGCAACTGGATACAGATAGTTTAATCAAAAAATTAATGGATACTGAGAAAGTGCCACTAAATAATCTGGTAAAAAAGAAGCAGATGACATTATGGCAGAGAGAAGATTATCGTTCCATGAACGCATCTTTGCTTGCTCTGCGTAATACGATGAATGAGCTGAGGTTTGAGAATAAATTTGAAACAGTCAAATCAACATCATCTAATACAGCTGTACTGGATATTGCATCCAGTGGTACAAATCCTGGCGTAAGCAATGTTAAGGTAACTCAGTTGGCCAACTCTGCTTCTATAATTAGCGAAAAAGTAAATAAGCTGCCGACGGAGAAATTAAATCTTAGTGGTTCATTTACTATTGAGGGTTCAGATCCAGCTAAGTCAGTTGAAATTACAATTACTCCCGATTCTACTATTGATTCTGTTGTTAAGGATATTAACAATGCATCAGCGAATACAGGAATAAAGGCTAGTTTTGATCGGTCCAGTGGTATTTTGTATTTAAATTCTACAGGAACGGGCGCTGGCTCAAAAGTTAAAGTCACAGATACCAATGGTACATTTGCAAATGTATTCGGAGCAGGTACACCACTGAGTGCACAAGGTAAAGATTCGGCATATAGTGTCAACGGAACTGATATTACAGCGAATTCAAACAGTGTAACCATTAATGGAGTTCAGGTTACTCTTCGAGGTCAAGGTGAGGCTTCTATCGGAGCTATGGTGGATCGTTCATCTGTAGTAGATAAAGTCAAAAATTTTGTGAAACAGTACAATGAAATAGTTGATAAATTTTCCGAAGCAACCACGGCTAAGAAGAATCGCGCCTATCAACCGTTGACTAGCGAGGAAAAAGAGGGCATGACGGATTCCCAGATTACATTATGGGAGAAAAAGGCCCGTGAAGGGGATCTATATAACGACGGTTTACTCAAAGATACATTAGCTTCTATGCGATCTGCTCTCAACCTACCTTTAGAGGGGATTACTAATCCACCGGATCCCAAGAGTCAATTGAGACTCCTTTCACAAATTGGTATTAATGTGGTAAATGATTTCCGTGAGAATGGTAAGCTTGAGATTGATGAAAAGAAACTTCAAGAGGCGATTAATACTAGATTTGATGAAGTTAAGGTTTTGTTTACTAAGTCTTCTGATACGCCCAATGATACCCCTGAAAATATAAAAAAACGAAAAAGTGAATTAGGTTTTGCTGATCGTTTGTATGAGACTATAGGTGCACAGCTCACTAAATTTACTAAGAAGATTGGTTCAGGATCTATCGAAGCATTAGATGAGAGTGTGCTAGGAAAACAGCTAAAAGATTTTAGTAAAAGGGAAGCAGATCTAGAGCGCAAATTATTAGATATTGAAAATCGATACTATAAGAAATTTGGTGCTATGGAGAAGGCGCTTCAAAAATTAAACAGTCAGGGTTCATGGATTGCATCGCAGCTAGGCGGTTAATGATTGTTTACAAACTACAACTGATGAGAGAGGTTAACAAATGCAAAACGCTAAACAGCAGCAATATTTGAAAGTTCGTGTTGAGACGGCAAGCCCGGGAGAATTGACATTGCTGTTATATCAGGAAATGGTCAAATTATTGCTTCAAGCGAAGCAGTTGTATTCTCAAAGTCAGTACGAAGATATGAATCAGTCCTTGTATAAGGTTAAGACTATACTTGGGGAATTAATTGTAACCTTAGATATGAAGTATGATATATCTAAAAATTTAAGTAATTTGTATATGTTTTATAATCAATATATTGCTGAATTTATCATCAAAAAAGATGAGAATATGTTAAATGAGGTTCTTGATTTCGCTAGAGGAATGGTGGATACATGGAAGCAGGCTATGCTTTCACTAAAAACCAGCGGGAGCCAAATGAATGCGTAGTACTCGGCAGATACTTGATGAAATTTCAGCAAACTATACATGCATACTTAAATCACCATGTTTTGAAGTTTATGAAAAATATTCTGAAGTGATTAATAAATTATATGCTTCGCTAGAACAAAGGAGCGTCACGGACGAAGATAAGTTGAAGTTGAAAGAAATTAAAAATATGCATGATGAAATTACGCAAGCCTTAGAATTAGAAAAGAAAACTCTCGAAAAACAAATTGTGGCGATAGAAAAAAAGAAAAACGCTTCAAATGTTTATATCAAACAAGCATCTTACATCAATGATGCTTTTTTTGTGGATATTAAAAACTAAATCCGAGGGGGTTGCCCTATGAAAAAAACGATGGTAAGAACCATCAATTTATTTTTGTCTTTACTCTTAGTGTTTGCTATTTTGCCTAGTTATAGTGCAATGGCAAGTGCTGATGAGATTGTTAGAGTAACGAAGACACTTAACCCGACTCAAATCTTAGAGGGGGGAGAATCGACTGTTACTCTTAATATACAAGGATCAGACAGTGTTAACGTTGTTAAGCCCAATGATATCATATTGATTATTGATAGATCCGGTAGTATGGATCCTAAGAATAATAATGGCGAAGATAAAATGACAAACGCCAAAAATTCTGCTACTGGATTTATAGATTTACTGGATTTTACTAAACATCGCGTGGGTGTTGTAGACTTTGCGAGTGATGTGAAATTTAAAGGTCTATCCTCTAACCCGGCAGATGTTAAGAATTATATTAGTGGGATAAAGGCATCTGGCGGTACTAATACAAAGCTGGCAATTGAAAAGGCTCGTGAATTATTAAGTGGGCATAGAACCGAGGCACAACCGGTCATTTTATTACTTACAGACGGAGAAGCTACTGAACCGGCCCCAGTTGACAATGCACGGAGACTAGCTTTAGAACAAGCAAATGGGGCAAAAAGTGAAGGAATCGTTTTTTATACGATTGCCTTATTAAAACAGAACGAGAATCCCAATACCAGTGCGCCGAATTTGCTAATGAAAGACATGGCGACTACGGCTCAACATCATCACTTCGTACTCGGCTCAGTAGGATTAGCTGAGATTTATCGGGCTATTGTGGAAGAAATAGGGATGGCGAGTGCCTACGATGTTACGGTTAAGGATACAGTTGCTCCTGAATTCGAAATTGTTCCGGGATCCTATAAAGATAATATTCCACAACCAACTGTGGTTGGAAATACATTAACATGGACTTTTAACGAATTAAAAAAGGAAACCCTCACTTTTAATTACAAAATCAGACATAAGACTGGAGAGAGAGTTGGACATCTATCCGTCGGAAGTGCAGATATTGATGTTACTTTCAAAGACTATTTGGGTACTCCGCATCAAATTAAAGTGCCCAATCCTTCAGTAGACGTGATGTATCCAGCACCACAGATCACTTCTCTAGTAGAAGATAAAGGCCTGGTTCAAGGTGGAGAAACAGTAACCATACATGGAGCGAATTTTAGGGCTAATCCCAAGGTAACCTTCGGGAATACTGCAGTAAGCTCGGTACAATTTATTGATTCTACTAAGTTAATTGTGCTTGCTCCTCCAGGTCCACAGGGTATCGCAGAAGTTAAGGTGACTAACACAGATGGTCAGTTTGCTAGTTATTCCTATAATTACTATGCGAATCCTGAAATTATTTCAATAGTCCCTAAACAAGGTAAGCTTTCTGGCGGCAATGAAGTGGTAATTACAGGTAAATACTTCATGAAAGAGGCTCGTGTTAAGTTTGGTGAGCACGATGCAACTGTTAAAGCTGCAACTTATGAACAAATTAAAGTGACGGCACCAGCTGGAACTGCAGCAGGGTTTGTTGACGTTACAATTATTAATCCAGATGGGACAAGCGTAACCAGCACGAATGCCTATGAGTATCTTGAAGCACCCGTAGTGCTTGGTATCCAACCTGCTGCAGGGCTAACAACCGGTGGAGATACCGTGACAATTACGGGGGAACATTTTAAGCCAGGAGCTATCGTTAAATTTAATCAAAGTGTGGTACCGACTGAATTTGTGTCGGCAACTGAACTGAGGATCACTACGCCTTCTTGGGCTAAAGCAGAGAGCGTTGATGTAGTGGTTATTAATACAGATAAGCAGGAAGCAGTCCTTGGTAAAGGCTACACCTATAATTACCCTGCACCAATAATAACAAGCGTTACTCCTAATGCGGGTCCTGCTGCGGGAGGAGAATTTGTAACTATTACAGGGGAAAATTTCTTTGCCGATTCCAAAGTGCTATTTAAGGATAAAGTAGTTTCCTACACTTTTATAGACAAGCAGCATTTAAGAGTCAGGGCTCCACAATGGACGCAAGAAGAGAAAGTAGATATTACTGTTAAGAATCCAGATGGCCAATCGGCTACGGCTAAAGAAGCTTATTCTTATACCCTTCCTGAAGTATTTGAATTGCTTTCCGTTGTACCTAGTAGCGGATTACTCGCAGGAGGAAATACAATAAGCATCCAAGGTAAGAATTTTGATAATAACCTATCTGTTTATCTGGACGGTGCGAAAGTTACCTTTACTTTGATTTCATCAGAGAAAATTAATATCATTGCACCAAAAAGACTGGTAACAGGTAAAGTCGATGTCAAAATTGTGGATATGTATAAACGTGAGGCTACGTTAAAAGAAGCGTATGAATACCTTGCACCACCACCACCACCCGCGCCTGTTGTCACAAGTGTAGATCCAGCAGAGGTGGTAAGAACGAGCGGCGAGTTTATGCTTATAAACGGAGATAATTTTCAAGATGGAGCTGTTCTTTGGCTAAATGACAGAAAAATAACATCTATTTCCTTCGTCAATTCCAAACAATTACGTCTTAGAGCGCCTAGTTGGGATAAAGAAGAGTTTGTCGATGTTAAGGTAGTAAATCCGGATAATCAGTCGGGTACCTTGGCAGCGGGTCTTCATTTCATAAATCCGCCTGCTGACCCAGCTCCGGTTATTTCTTCGTTATCTCCAGATACAGGAGAAATGCCAGGCGGATACTTCGTTACGATTAATGGACAGTCTTTTAAGAATGGTGCAAAAGTGTTTTTTGGAAGTAAAGAAGTTCCTGTTAGTTTCCTAGGTGCCACTCAATTGCGTGTCAGAGCTCCGCAATGGGAAGTGGAAGCCACTATTAATCTTAAAGTTGTGAATCCGGACGGACAAGAAGTCAGCAGCCCATTTACTTATATTCGCCCGGCCTTAGGACCTGCTCCTGAAATTACTAGTGTAACACCAGAGCAAGTTTTAATAACTGGCGGTACTTTTGTAACAATCAACGGAGAATACTTTGCAGCTCAGTCAGTCGTTAAAGTCGGTAATCAGCAAGTTGTGACAACGTTTGTCTCAGATAAGCAACTTCGAATCCGAGTTCCTGTTTGGCCCAGAGCTGAAAGAGTCGACATCACAGTAACGAATGTTGATGGACAAATAGTAACGCGTACAGGCGGTCTGGAATATATTCTTCCACCACCACCTGTAATTTCGAGTTTAACACCGAACCACATGGTAATGGACGAAAATCAGTTTGTTGTTATTGACGGTGCAAACTTCCAAACGGGATCTAAGGTTCTCTTTGGTGATAAGGAAGTGGTAGCCACTTTTATAAGTGACAAACAACTTAGAATGAGGGCGCCAGTTTGGAGTAAAGCTGAGACTGTTTCGATCAAGGTAGTTAATCCTGATGGACAAGTGACATTATTAGAGGCTGGGTTTACTTTTGATCCTAAACCGATGAAACCAGCACCTACTATAACTACAATTAGCCCTAATAGCGGGCCAAAATCAGGTGGCGATTTCACTTATATTAACGGAAGTAATTTTGTCAACGGCGCTAAGGTTTCTTTCAATAATGGAGCTTCATTTGATGTTACTTTTTTAAGTGCTAATCAAATCCGCTTCAGAGCTCCTTCTTCTGCCAAATTAGGGCCTGTAGACGTTAAAGTAATCAATCCCGATGGCCAGACAGTTACGCTTACTGGTGGGTACACGTATCAGTAAGCCAGAACAGGTGCCTATGTCTTATAGGCACCTGTTTTTATTAGATCACAGGGGGAATCAACCTTGAGTCAACCTATATCCGCTTGCATAATGACTAAAAATGAACAAGATAACATTGGTGCCTGTATTGATTCGGTTAAACCTTATGTGAAAGAAGTAATAATAGTTGATACTGGCTCTGAAGATGACACAGTAAAGTTAGCCATTAGTAAAAATGTTCGAGTACATCAGATGGAATGGAAGAATGATTTTTCAATAATACGAAATGAAATGATTAAGATTGCTACACAACCTATTATTTTGATGATAGATGCAGATGAACGGGTTCTACCCAACCAAGAAGAGAGTTTTAGGAATACGTGTAATCTGCTATTTGATGATAGTGATAAAATTGGCAAGGTAATTATTTTAAATGAACAAGAAAATAAGGAAACGGTAAAATCAAGTATCTCTAGAATTTTTAAAAATTCTAGCTGCTTTTCCTATGCAGGTGCTATTCATGAGCAAATACAAAGTGAAAGCTCCAATACAACCTATTTTCAATCGGGTATTACTTTAGCGCACAAGGGATATCTCATCTCAAACTTAATAGCAAAAGACAAATATGAACGAAATCTATCTTTGTTGTTTAACGAATTGAAAAATGCCAGCAATGGTTCATATATTAATTTTCAAATTGGCCGAACTTATTATGTAATGGGGGAAAATAAAAAAGCTATTGATTATTTAAAAAAAGTCTATCATGAAGAGTTGTTAAATCAGCCTTATTACAGCACAGTTATTCAAATTTATGGATGGGCATTATTGAAAGAAAAAAAATATTCGGAATTATTTAATTTATTACAAAGAGGAATAGAACTTTATCCGGATTATACGGATTTGTATTATTTATTTGGATGTACACTCATTGAAATGAAATCAGCGGAATATGTGTATTTGATTCCAGAGACCTTTCAGACGTGTATTGAACTGGGCGAACCTGATTCAAATAAATATGAAACTGTAGAGGGTGTAGGTTCCTTTAAAGCTCGTTATAATTTGGGCTTATATTACGAGTTAACCCATCAGATAGATAAAGCTGTAGTTGAATATCGTCTTAGTGCAGCAGACAATTTCAAATTAGCTACTGCCCGCCTTGAAAAAATAATTTCGGCTTAAAATGGTCATCCTGGAGGTAATGAAGATGAAGCAAATAGCATTAATGCCAGAATACATGAAAAAATTTAAATGTATTGGTGGGGAATGTGAAGATACTTGTTGCGCAGGTTGGACAGTATCATTGGATAAAAAGACATTTAAGAGCTATCAAAGAATAAATGATCCCACATTGAGAAACAAAATAAAAGACGGAACGAAAAGAATTAAAAGTAAAGATAATTCAGACCCAGAGCAGTACTACGCAAGGTTTATTCTAAAAGATGATTTGTGCTGCCCCATGCTTACAGTTGATAAGTGGTGTATGATCCAAAAAGAAATAGGAGAGCAAGCCTTATCCAAAACATGTACGACCTATCCCCGAAACTTGAACAAACTGGATGGGATTTATGAATTATCTGGAAGAGTATCTTGTCCTGAAATTGCTAGATTAGTATTGTTTGAAGCCAAAGGAATCGAGTTTGAAGAAATGGAGATTGAAATAGAACAGCAGTGGTCACTTTTAAGAAGGAATAGCTCAGAAAGAGGGTTGGCACAATATTTTTGGCCGATAAGAATGCTATCTATTGAAATAGTTCAAAATCGTCAAATATCACTAGGTGACAGAATGGTGTTATTGGGGTTATTTATAAACGCCTTACAGAAAGATATTGACGAAAATAAAGGGCACTCTATTCCACATGTAATTAATTCGTATAAGGAGAAAATGCTAGATACGGACTATTTGAGGTCTATCGAGAAAATCGAAGTTAATTTAGAATTACAGCTACAGGTATTATTTGAATTGATTAAATCACGGATAGAAATGGGCATTTCGAGTGAAAGATATCAATTAACATTTAATGAAATGATGGAAGGCTTGAAAATAAATCAAGAAAAATACACACTAAACTCCTTTAAATTTAATTATGAAGAAAATTTTAAAAACTTTTATTCTCCATACATGAATACCAAGGAATATATTATGGAGAACTATATAGTTAACTATCTATTTAATATATTATTCCCTGTGTTGTCTGAGGAAAATGACTCATTGTTCCTTGGTTATGCAATCATTTCGACTATTTATGCTATGCTTAAAGTTCATCTTGTCGGAGTTTCCGGTAAACATCAAGGTCTAAATGATGATATTGTTTTAAGAACTATTCAATCTTTTGCTAAGATTATTGAACATAATACCACTTACATTACTTCAATAATAGAAGAGTTAAAAAGAAACAATTATTATTCCTTAGCTCATATTTCATTAATGGTTAAAGATTAAGATCTCTTAAGTTAGAGGGTATAGGGATGATTAAACAACTTCGCGCTAATGAATATCAAAATAGGATAAGAAATCTGAAATATGCTGTTCCAGAGATTCTGAGAGAAAAAGAACAAACTCCAAGTGACAATATTCATATTGTTTATGTGATGGCTCACGTTAGCGTGTGCGGCGGTACCAAGATTATTTTTGAACATGCAAATAACTTAAAAAGATGGGGAGCCCGGGTTACAATCGTTTCTCACTTTGTAAAACCGGAGTGGTTCCCAATTGAAGCCGATTATTTAAAAGTTCCATTCGGGATTGATGTTGCTCAAGGAATCCCTGATTGCGATGTTATTGTATCTACCTATTGGGATCATATTCAAGCCTGTATAGATACAGGAATTGCACCAGTAATTTATTTTGAGCAGGGGGATTTTCACTTATTTGATCATACACAAGTCGATGAAGATACGCTGGAGACTATACGAAAGTTATTTAAGCTTCCCACGTATATAACAACCGTTTCTGAAAGGAGCGCCGATTATATTAAGAACGTATATTCTCGGGACTCCTTTGTTTTTCACAACGCTTTGGATGACGAAATCTTCAATTTACAAGGAAATAGCTATAAAACGAATACTCCGTATTTGTTAATGATGGGGGGGGAGCAGCAGGAATTCAAGGGAATTAATGATATCATCGAAGCCTATAGTACATTAAAGGATGCTGGTTATGAATTAGATCTAATATGGATAACGCCCTATGAACCGGCTAAAAATTATCCGGAAGTCACCAGGATTTTCGTGAATCCTTCTCAAACTCAAATTGCTGAGCTTTACAGAGGAGCATTCATTTATGTGTCCGGATCTCATTATGAGTCTTTCTCTTTACCAGGTTTGGAGGCAATGGCCTGTGGTTGTCCTCTTGTAACTACTGAGAATGTGGGGGTTAAGGAGTACGCAATTGATCGTGTGAATGCATTATTTTCGAGAATTGGGGATTCAGACGATCAAACGCAGAAAATTAAGAGCCTTATAGACAATCCTGACTTGTATCAGCATTTAAAGTTAAACGGTTTGGAGACCGCGGGTAATTTCAGGTGGAATAGAATAATTCCAGAACTTTTATTGTTCTATAAGGATATAGCTAAACTAGAGCAGCACCCAAATAATGGATTTAATGACTGGGACATTTCATTTAGAGAAGAGCAATTTGCAGGTAGAGATGACTGGGAAAAATTTCGAAAGCTACTTTTAAATTCAACTGCAACTGAAATTTTAGTTCCAGTTTTGTATCCACTAATTGAAGGGCACGAAATTGCGAGGTGGGAAATAGCTGCTAAGCGTGTCAACCATGAGAATAATGATGTTTCTGGTTTGAAGCAAATGAAATGCTATACCAAGGTGCAGGGAAGAGATGTTCAACATCTTCCTTATTACAAAGCTTATATTTATTTTCTAGAAGAGCAATATGAGGCAGCTTTAAATCAGTTTATCCAATTCTATCATGAAGCTGATTCTATTAGAACACAAAGCGTTTATGTCAAATGGATTGTTCTATGCTTGATTGAACTTCAAAGAGATCCACAAGCATTAGATATTCTTAATGATATGTTTAAAAGAAGTATCGACAATAGTGATCTTTTGTATATGTATTATTTAATTAATGTGATGAGCGGAAAATCTAAAAAGGATTTAACTCAGATCCTAACAGCTATTTCTTTATTAGACGATGCTGTTGCATATCCTGAATTTTTCACTAATATAGAGCATCGAATTTTTGAAAGAAACAATATATAGGTAGATAATAATATTATTTTAGGAGCGATCATGAGATGCATGGAACATACATTGGAAATAATAGAATGATGGTTAAACTGGCTTACAACGCTGTAATAACTATTCCGTCTAATGACTTAAGCCTTATGCCTACACTAGTAACCACCGGAATGTTTGAAGTTCCGTTAACGAAATATTTTCTTACCCAGCTGAAGCCCGGATATACGGTCGTGGACGTGGGAGCCAATATCGGTTATTTTACGGTACTGGCCGCCAAAGTAGTCGGAAATACAGGAAAGGTTATCGGATATGAAGCGGACCCCAACACGGCTGCTGTCTTAAAGGATAACTTGGCTATGAACTGGCTGACGGAGAACGTAACCGTCATAAACAAAGCGGTTTATTCGGAAAATAAGACGCTGCAATTTCGGAGCTCGGAAAGATTTCATGGGTATTCCTCATGGAAGGAAAAGCCTAAGGACGACAATCTGATCGATCATTATACGATCCGGGATGTTGAAGCCGTATCCTTGGATAACGAACTGCAAGAGTTGGATGCTATTGATCTGGTTAAGATTGATATTGAAGGCGGAGAATATCATGCTTTTCTGGGAATGATGGAATTAATTCACGCTAAGAAAATTAAAAAGATCACTTTCGAATGGAATAAGGCGATGCTTGGATCGGATGAAGGCCCTTTCCTCGATCTGATCAGCGATCTAATTACAAATTCGGGGGCGCGTCTCACTCTGCTCGATAAAGAAGGCGAAGTTGTAGAAACAACGTTAAAGGATCTGGCGGGCTTTGAGTTTTATCCTTTCGTTCTGTTGGAATTCCGAAACTAGCGTTCAGTAACCCCCTGTGGACAATGTGTATAACTTTGTTGATAACTTTGTGAATAAGTGCTTAAATCCCGCTTTCGACAAGGGATCTAGGGCTTAAAGCCTATGCTGTCGAAAATGTGAATACCTAAATTTTCAAAATATTTAGGATTATCTTGTCATCAGATTGACACAATTATTTCTGTGGTGATATATTCAAAAGGTAAGCAAAGGCTTACATTTATTTGAAGACGAAGGGAATGTGTCCTATGCAAGGTAAAGTGAAATGGTTCAATGCGGAAAAAGGCTACGGTTTCATCGAGCGCGAGGACGGCGGAGACGTATTCGTACATTTCTCTGCAATCCAAACGGACGGTTTCAAAACACTAGAAGAAGGTCAGGCTGTCGAGTTTGACATCGTGGAAGGCGCTCGCGGACCACAAGCAGCTAACGTAAACAAGCTGTAATTATTCGGCCTTTTGGCCGGTTCATAAAACATGGCAAAGATGTTTGAACCAGCACCCTGGATTCCGGTCCGGGGTGTTTTTTTGCATGCGCCGGGAGTTCACAGTTTAGCCGCAGAACGGACACGGAACGTATATTAAGATTTTTTGAATATTCAAAATAGTTGGTGTATAATAGAGACAGAAGGGAGGAGTTTTATATGAAATTCACCGTTCGAGGAGATCATCTCGAGATAACAGCTGCCCTCAGGGAGTATGTGGAAAAAAAGCTGAGTAGGCTGGAGAAGTACTTTGAAGCCCCCCTCAACTCGGAAGGATTTGTGACACTTAGCGTAGTCAAAAACATCCACACGGTGGAAGTGACGATTCCGCTCCAGGGCGTCCTGCTCCGTGCCGAGAATAAAGATCAAGACATGTATGCGGCAATTGACCTGGTGGTCGACAAGCTGGAACGCCAAGTCCGCAAACACAAAACGAAAATGAATCGTAAAATCCGCCTGGAAGGCAACAAACGCGAGTTGAGCAAGCTGGAAAGCCCGGTTCTCACCATGGATGAGGAAGAGGAGGATTACGAACTGGTCCGCACGAAGCGGTTTACGCTGAAACCGATGGATATCGATGAAGCGATTCTGCAGATGAACATGGTTGGTCATGATTTCTTCGTTTTTTCCAACATGGACACGGAGCAAGTGAACGTGGTCTATAAAAGGGACGACGGCAGGTACGGTCTTATCGAACCGGCTATTTGACCTTAACCACCTTACTGATTGTGCAAATGCCAGACGAACTTCTAACTGAAAATATGAAACCGAAGCTTGATCCGACAGGGTCAAGCTTTTTAAATGTTTATAGCTTATATTTAAATCATAAGTATGTAAGATTCAGGCGAAATAGCTCGGATAAAACGTGGAAACTTCCGTCGTGTTTCTTCCTTATATAGTAGACAAGGCTCGCCCGATCGGAGATCAGTAACAAACCGGTTTTAAAGGCTCCTGTCTGTTCAACGGCCAACCGGTAAAATTTCACCAACTTTGGAAATGAAAAAATGCCTTTTCAGAGGCTTTGCCGACAAGACCTGCAACAAAGCGCGAGCTTTTACGTATGTAAAGGAGTAGGTTTGCTACAGAGAAGCACATCTGATAAACTGAAATGTTCCCGCTCTGAAGCCTTGTTTTGTTGCGGCTTGACGAGCAAACTGATACAATTTAAGGATACTGAGTGTAAGGGAAAGGGGTTCACCGATGCTAGGACTGGTCAAAAAAATGTTTGGTGATTCCAACGAACGTGAAATCAAGCGATATTGGAAAGCAGTCGATGCTATAAATGGGCTGGAGGCGGAAATTTCCGCTCTGTCCGACGAACAATTAAAAGGCAAGACCGTCGAGTTCCGCGAGCGTCTGGAAAAGGGCGAAGAGCTGGACGACCTGCTGCCGGAAGCATTTGCCGTTGTGCGTGAAGCTTCCAAGCGGGTGCTGGGCAAGCGTCACTATGACGTGCAGTTAATCGGCGGCATGGTTCTGCATGAAGGCAAAATCGCCGAGATGAGAACCGGTGAAGGTAAAACCCTCGTCGGTACGCTTCCCGTCTATCTGAATGCGCTAGCGGGCAAAGGCGTGCACGTGGTTACCGTCAACGACTATCTGGCGCAGCGTGACAGCGGCGAAATGGGCCAGATTTACGATTTCCTGGGGATGACCGTCGGGGTCAATCTTCATGATCTTTCGCATGAACAGAAGCAGGCTGCCTATGCTTGCGACGTAACCTACGGCACGAACAATGAATACGGATTCGACTATTTGCGCGATAATATGGTGCTTTACAAAGAGCAGATGGTTCAGCGTCCGCTTTATTTTGCCGTTATCGACGAAGTCGATTCCATTCTGGTCGATGAAGCGAGAACACCGCTGATTATTTCGGGACAGGCTGCCAAATCTACGGATATGTATTATGCGGCGGACCGTTTTGTGAGCAAGATGGAGGCGGAGAAGGATTACACCGTCGATATCAAGGTGCGTTCCGTATCTTTGACGGAGCAGGGCGTGGAGAAAGCGGAGAAGGCGTTCGGGATCGAGAACCTGTTCGATCATCAGAACGTGACCCTCAACCACCACGTTACCCAGGCTTTGAAAGCACGCGTCATTATGCGCCGCGACGTGGATTACGTCGTTCAGGACGATGAAGTTCTGATCGTCGACGAATTTACGGGCCGTCTGATGACCGGCCGCCGCTACAGCGAAGGCCTGCACCAGGCGATCGAAGCGAAAGAGCAGCTCCAGGTGCAGAACGAGAGCATGACGCTGGCGACGATCACGTTCCAGAACTATTTCCGTATGTACCGCAAGCTGGCCGGTATGACCGGTACGGCGAAGACGGAGGAAGAAGAGTTCAAGAAGATCTACGGTCTGGACGTTATTATTGTGCCGACTAACCGTCCGATGATCCGTAAAGATATGCCTGACGTTGTTTATAAGACAGAGATGGGCAAATTCAAAGCGGTCGTGGAAGAAATCGTCGAGCGCTATAAAAATAAGCAGCCGGTACTGGTAGGTACTGTTTCCATCGAGAATTCCGAGCTGCTATCCGAAATGCTGAAGAAAAAAGGCGTTCAGCACAAGGTGCTTAACGCGAAGTATCACGCCGAAGAGGCGGAAATCGTATCCCGCGCGGGACAAGCCGGTTCAGTAACGATCGCAACGAACATGGCGGGCCGCGGTACCGATATTATGCTGGGTGACCAAGTCCACGAAATCGGCGGGCTGCATATTATTGGTACGGAGCGCCATGAAAGCCGCCGGATCGATAATCAACTCCGCGGTCGTGCGGGCCGTCAGGGTGATCCGGGTTCCTCCCAGTTCTATCTGTCGCTTGGCGATGAACTGATGAAGCGCTTCGGTGCCGAGAACATCATGGCTATGATGGACCGTCTTGGCATGGAAGAGGATCAGCCGATCGAAAGCAAGCTTATCACGCGTGCGATCGAGTCCGCTCAGAAGCGTGTAGAGGGCAACAACTTCGACATGCGTAAAGTCGTCCTCCAATATGACGACGTTATGAACCAGCAGCGTGAAATTATTTATAAACAGCGCCGTGAGGTGCTTGAGTCCGAGAATATCCGTGAGATCGTGGAAACGATGCTTCGTTCCAGCATTGAGCGTATTGTGAACGCCCACTGCAGCGAATCTCAAATTCCGGAAGAGTGGGACCTTCAGGCGGTTGTCGATTACGTGAATAACAACTTCCTTTCCGAAGATGCGCTGAACAGCAAAGATATCTGGGGTAAAGAGATCGACGAAATCATTGAATTTATTGATGAGAAAGTCAAAGAAAAATACAACGAGCGCGAAGAACAAATCGGCGCTGAATTTATGCGCGAATTTGAGAAAGTCGTCGTTCTGCGTGCGGTCGATTCCAAATGGATGGATCACATCGATGCGATGGATCAGCTTCGCCAAGGGATTCACCTTCGTGCATACGGCGGTACGGATCCGCTTCGTGAGTACCAGTTCGAAGGCTTCGAAATGTTCCACGAAATGGTCGACAGCATCCAGGAAGAAGTGGCCACTTATATCATGAAGGCCCATGTCGAAAGCAATCTGGAGCGTCAAGCCGTGGCCGAAGGCCAAGCCGTGGACCCCAAAGTAGAATCCGCAGGCAAGCAGCCGATCGTAAAAGAAGAGCAAATCGGCCGCAACGATCCTTGCCCTTGCGGAAGCGGCAAGAAATATAAGCAGTGCCACGGAGCGTAATTCGTATCCGACTAGGATTTATAAGCTGTATCTTATGCAAGGCTATGCATTTTTCATGCATAGCCTTGCATATTCGCTTATATCCTGGCACCGCCCCGGTTATGATAAGCTTAGAGCAGCAGCCGGGACCCGCGAATTTTACAACCAAGTGTTACAACTAACTGCTAGAACAAATATGAGGACTCCGAGGTGTTGGTATGCTGGAACCGGAAGTAAAACAAGACCTGCGCGAAATTGCGAAGCGACTAACGGAATTAAGGGGGTCTCTTTGACTTAGATCATAAGCTCGAAGAGATCGGAGATTATGAAGTTAAAATGGCGGCGCCGGATTTCTGGGACGATAACGAGAAGGCCCAGAAAATCATCGGCGAACTCAACGCCATAAAGAGCGTTGTGGATCAGTTCCAGGCGATGAATAACGAATATGAAGACCTGGACGTCATGGCGCAGCTGGCTGACGAGGAGAACGATGAGGACATGGCGGCCGAACTGGCCGACGGCCTGAAAGGCGTTCTCCGCAAGCTGGAAGACTTCCAGCTGCAGCTGCTGCTCAATCAGCCGTACGACCGGCTGAATGCCATTCTCGAGCTGCATCCGGGCGCGGGCGGGACGGAGTCCCAGGACTGGGCGGAGATGCTGCTGCGGATGTACCGCCGATGGGCCGAGAAACGGGATTTCAAGGTCGAGGTGCTCGACTATCTTCCCGGAGACGAGGCCGGCGTGAAGAGCGTTACGCTCCTCATCAAGGGCTACAACGCCTACGGGTATCTTAAAGCGGAGAAGGGCGTACACCGTCTCGTGCGCATCTCGCCGTTCGACGCCTCGGGCCGGCGCCACACGTCATTCGTGTCGTGCGACGTGGTCCCGGAGATCGAAGACGACGTGGAGATCGATATCCGAACGGAGGACTTGAAGATCGACACGTACCGCGCGAGCGGAGCGGGCGGCCAGCACATCAACACGACGGATTCGGCCGTGCGGATTACGCACTTGCCGTCAGGCATTGTGGTGACGTGCCAGACGGAACGTTCCCAGATCAAGAACCGGGAACGGGCCATGAAGCACTTGAGATCGAAGCTCTACGAGAAGAAGATCGAGGAGCAGGAGAAGCATCTCGCGGAAATCCGCGGAGAGCAGTCTGACATTGCGTGGGGCAGCCAGATCCGTTCCTACGTCTTCCATCCTTACAGCATGGTCAAGGATCACCGGACTACGGAAGAGACAGGCAACGTGGGAGCGGTAATGGACGGCGATCTCGATCCGTTCATCGATGCTTATCTGCGCCTGCAGATCCAGAAGAAAGAAGAATAATGAGCGTGCGGGGAAGGAGGCCGAGTGCCTGCGGCCCCGCTTTTTTTATATGCCGGGGGTATGGTGTGTCCTCGGTAGTTGACGAAAAGCACCCTACGGAATCTTCGTGAACACCCAGCCCTGTGCTTATCCCGCTGACAGACAGGCAAGAAAAGGCCGGGCTGTGCATCCTCGGATTACGTGAACACTGCAAGGAGCCCATGCTGACTTGACTATCCGCGCCGCATGCGCGAGCTCCCGATGCGTCGGTAAGGCAGCGCTTGGTGATCGTTTGGGCGACCACCGTCATACGCCGCTACACGGGGCGGGCTGGGAGCTGCCCATGCGTTGTGGTCAATCACAAGCTGCTCACAGCGGACAAACCGGTGCGGGCAAGCCCGCGAAGGAATGAACTCTTTTCAGAACCGGAAGGACGCCCGGGCAGTGCTAACCAGACACAGGCCTCTACGTCGGTTCAAAATTATTTTGACCACCGGTTAATTATAGGTAGGCAAACGCTTCTTTTGATGCCATAATAATTCCAGTACCTTACGCATACAACAATAGACCTTCATTAGGCAAAACTAGAGATAACCGGCACGAACGGCCGGTAAAAGATAGGAGGAACGCCCATGGCTATGGCCAAAGGCAAACGGAGAAAAGCCCGCCTTGTCCTGAACAGTCCGCAGCAGAAAGTGTACGAATATGCGATGCTGCTGATCGGCTGTTTGATTATTTCCATCAGTTTTAACGTCTTTCTCAATCCCAATCAGGTTGCTTCCGGAGGGGTATCCGGCCTGTCGACTATTATCCAGCAAACCTTGGGCTGGCAGCCCGCTTTAACGCAGTGGGGCCTGAATATTCCTTTGTTTCTGCTCGGTCTGTGGCTCTTGGACCGTTCTTATAGCCTTAAGGCTGTCGTAGGTTCGATCGTTCTGCCGCTCTGCGTCATGCTGACCAGCCATCTGCCGACTCTGACTCATAACATTCTGCTTGCAACGATCTACGGCGGCATGGTGCTGGGACTCGGTATCGGGATCGTGTTCCGCGGCCGCGGTTCGACGGGAGGCTTCAGCATTTCCTCGCAAATTTTACATAAGTATTCCGGCTTGAGCTTGGGTGTATCGGTTGCCGTTTTTGACGGAATGGTCATTTTGCTGGCCGGTCTTATTTTCGGTCCTGAAAAAGCCCTTTACGCGCTTATCGGTCTCTTTGTGACCACGAAAACCATCGATATCGTCCAAGTCGGATTTAACACCTCGAAAGTGGCTTATATTATTTCAAATGACCCGGAGAAGCTTCGCGAAGCGATTCTTCATGATCTGGACCGTGGTCTGACCCAACTGACCGGAGCCGGGGGATACACGGGTGATGCGCGGCTTGTGCTTATGGTAGTCGTCAGCCAAAGCGAAGTCAGCAAGCTCAAAGCGCTGGTACAGTCGATCGACCCGAATGCGTTTATTATTTTAAGCAATGCGAACGAGGTGCTGGGCGAGGGTTTCAAACGGGCGGTATAACTTTGCATATATACAAAACATTCTGCATAAAAGTTAAAAGACGGGAAGACCGATCCTCCCCAATACAGCTCAATTCCGAACCTGTTTCCTTTAATAGAAAACGGCTGTCTCTATGGACAGCTGTTTTTTTGTGCGTCATTGACTAAAGTTGAAGAGGGGCTCTTCGACAGGTAAAAAAGTCGTTGAATTATTATACCTATGTCTGTATAATAATACATATCATTTTTGGGACGTTTGGGGGAAAAAGCAATGACGGAACACGTGAGAGCGGCTATTGTAGGTTCGACCGGTTACGGGGGAGTAGAGCTGATCAGGCTGCTGCTCGGACACCCGGGAGTAACAATCACTTCGGTAATTTCGTCTTCGAGTGCAGGCGCGCCTATTTCAGACGGATTTCCTCATTTGAACAGCATTATGCACGATTCGTTGGATGCTGTGGACGTACCGTTGATCGCCTCCAAAGCGGATGTCGTTTTTCTGGCGACACCGGCGGGGGTAGCTGCCAAGCTGGCTCCGCAGATGCTGGACGCGGGTCTCAAAGTGATCGATCTGTCCGGAGATTTCCGGTTGAAAACCCCGGAGATCTATACCCAGTGGTACAAACGCGAAGGCGCATCCCAGGAGGATCTTGATAAGGCGGTTTTCGGTTTGTGCGAAATCTATGGGGAGCAGGTACCGGGAAAAGAGTTTATTTCCAACCCGGGCTGTTACCCGACGGCTACACTTCTTGGTTTGGTTCCGGCAGTGAAAGCGGGCTGGATCGATCCGTCCACGATTATCGTGGATGCCAAATCCGGCATTTCCGGTGCGGGCAGAGGACTGGGCCTCGGCGTTCATTACGCGGAAGCCAACGAGAATCTTTCGGCATACAAACTTAACCGTCATCAGCATATTCCCGAAATCGAGCAGGTACTGAGCGATGCCGCGGGACGTGAAGTCATCATCACTTTCTCGACTCATCTTGTGCCGATGACGCGCGGAATTATGGCGACCTGTTATGCGCAGTTGAACGGAAAGCATGACACCCGCGAGTTCATTGAGATGTACCGTAATTTCTACGAAGGACGCCGTTTTGTACGGATCCGCGAAGAAGGCAAGTGGCCGGCGACCAAAGAAGTATGGGGTTCGAATTACTGCGATATCGGATTTGCCGTAGATGAGAGGACGAACCGGGTCACCGTCGTTTCGGTTATCGACAATGTGATGAAAGGCGCCGCCGGGCAGGCTGTCCAGAACTTGAATCTGATGCTCGGCTGGGATGAAACCGCGGGTCTTCAGGTTACGCCGGTTTATCCGTAATAGTTTCGGTCGTCTACATGATAGATTGCTAGGCATAACGGGAACGGACTCTATTGAGAGGGTCCGATATATTTTACCGGTACTGGGAATTTACTAGATACTAAGATATCTCAGGGATAATGGAAAAAAAAGGACAGGTGAGCATCCATGACGCTGCTAGGCCGTTTTACCGTCGTGCCGGATGGCACGGTGACTACACCCCAAGGCTTCCGCGCTGGCGGCCTGCATTGCGGTTTGAAGAAAACTGAGCGCAACGACCTCGGGGCGATCGTATGCGACGTCCCGGCGGCCGTTGCGGCCGTTTACACGCTTAACGCGTTCCAGGCCGCACCGCTTCGCGTGACGCAGGAAAGCATTGCCGCGGGCGGCAGGCTCCAGGCGATGCTCGTCAACAGCGGCAACGCCAACGCGTGCACGGGCGAGCAGGGACTCGCGGATGCTCGCGCTATGCGCGAGTCCATGGCACGCCGCCTCGGAATCGCCGAAGAACTGGTCGGCGTCACCTCGACAGGCGTCATCGGCGAACTGCTGCCGATGACGAAAGTGCTCGCCGGCATAGAAGCGCTGCCGGAGAAGGTCCACGCCGCAGGCGGAGAAGACTTTTCCCAGGCGATTCTAACGACGGATCTGGTGAAGAAAGTCATCTGCGTGCGTGTAAACATCGGCGGGCGCGAAGTGCATATCGCCGGAGCGGCCAAAGGTTCGGGGATGATTCATCCGAACATGGCGACGATGCTCGGTTTTGTCACCACCGACGCGAACATCGAGAGCAAGCACCTGCAGCAGCTGCTTGGCGAAGCGACCGATTCCACCTTCAACATGATCACGGTGGACGGCGATACCAGCACGAACGACATGGTCGTCGTGATGGCCAGCGGTCTGGCCGGCGGGGATAAGCTTCAGCCCGGCCATGCGGACTGGGATGACTTCGCGGCCGCTTTCCGCTACGTGTCGGAGCATCTGGCGAAAGCGATCGCCAGAGACGGCGAAGGAGCGACGAAGCTCATCGAAGTCAATGTGCACGGGGCCGCTTCGCAGGAGGCTGCACGCGCGATTGCCAAAACCGTCGTAGGCTCCAGTCTTGTTAAGACGGCGTGCTTCGGAGCGGATGCCAATTGGGGGCGTATCATTGCAGCCGTCGGACGCGCAGGCCGGCCGGTTAATACGGAAACGGTGGATGTAAGTCTTGGAGGCATCGCCGTACTTAAGCAGTCCAAACCGGTTGCGTTTGACGAGGACCGGGCGGAGGCTTACTTAAAGGGAGATATCGTGCAGATTGACGTGCACTTAAATATGGGGGAGGGCGGCGCGACCGCTTGGGGCTGCGATTTGACCTATGATTACGTCCGCATCAATGCGGCGTATCGGACTTAGGCCGCCAGGACCCGCTTGGTGAGACGAACGGAGGCAAGGGGAGACATGGACAGTTTTGTAATGAAGTGCGGCGGGAGTACGCTGGCTGCACTGCCGGATTCTTTTTTCACGGATTTAAAGCAGCTTCAGGACCGCGGCATTGTTCCCGTGATCGTGCATGGCGGCGGACCTGCCATTTCGGAGACACTGAATCAGCTCAGCATCGCGAGTGAGTTCGTGGGCGGTCTCCGCAAAACAAGCGAGGCTGTCCTCGACGTCGTCGAAATGGTGCTGGCCGGACGGATCAATAAAGAAATCGTGAGACGCATTCAGTTGTCGGGAGGCAATGCCCTGGGATTGTCCGGAGTAGACGGACGCCTGATTACGGCCCGGCCGGTGGAGAACACCTCCGAAGTAGGATTAGTCGGTGACGTAACCGATGTGAACGCGGAGCTGATTCAAGGCGTGGTCGGAATGGGCTATATGCCCGTTATTGCCCCGATCGGTCTCGGAGCCGACGGCAGCCAGCGGTACAACATCAATGCCGATACGGCAGCGGGTGCGGTCGCATCCCGGATCGGTACGGACCGGCTGATCGTCGTAACCGATGTGCCCGGCATTATGAAGATGGAGGACGGTGTGAAGCGGGTGCTTCCGACCGTCACCATTGCGGATATCGAGGCGATGATCGAGAGCGGAGATATTTACGGGGGCATGATCCCTAAAGTACGGGCGGCGATCCAGTGCATCCAAGGGGATGTGCGGGAAGTCGTGATCGTGGACGGTTCCGTCCCCGGTATTCTCAGCGGCGTTCTGGACGGAGCGCAGGCCGGGACCCGGATTATCCGCTAGCGGCAGCTATCTTTAACAATTAAACGATGGGAGTGAAGAACATGGTTCAGCAGGCAAGCAGTTTGTTTCCGACGTATGCCCGGTTTCCAATCACACTGGTAAAGGGAGAAGGCAGCCGATTGTGGGACGATCAGGGCAAGGAGTACATCGATCTGATGGCCGGTCTTGCCGTTACGAATTTGGGGCATGCCCCGGCGGTTGTCAAAGAGAAGCTTGTGGCGCAGCTTGACGAGCTTTGGCACGTGTCCAATCTGTTCCATATCCCGAATCAGGAAAAGCTGGCGAAGCTGCTGACCGATAACAGCTGCGCGGACGCCGTGTTCTTCTGCTCGACCGGTGCCGAAGCCAATGAGGCGGCTATCAAGCTTGCGCGCCGTTATTCGCAGAAGGTGCTGGGCGAGAACCGCTACGAGATCATTACGTTCCAACAGTCGTTTCACGGCCGTACGCTGGCTACCCTGACCGCAACCGGACAAGAGAAGGTGCAGGAAGGCTTCCATCCCCTTCCCGAAGGGTTTGTCTACGCCGACTATAACGACCTTGATTCTGTCGAAAAGCTGATCAGCGAGCGTACGTGCGCCGTTATGCTGGAAATGGTTCAAGCCGAAGGCGGCGTAATCCCGGCGGATCCCGCTTTCGTGAAGGCGCTGGCCGAACTATGCAAGGAGCGCGGACTGCTTCTCATCGTCGATGAAATTCAGACGGGTATGGGCCGCACCGGAAAGCTGTTCGCCTATGAGCACTACGGCATCGAGCCGGATATCTTTACTCTGGCCAAAGGCCTTGGCAGCGGTTTCCCGATCGGGGCCATGCTGGGTAACGCCAAAGTGGCGCCGGCTTTCTCCGCAGGCTCCCACGGCAGCACATTCGGGGGAACGCCGATCGCTACCGCGGCTGCTATCGCGACTGTTGAGTATATGCTGAGCGAAAAAATTCCTCAGCGTGCGGCGGAGCTGGGTGAATGGACAGTTAAGACGCTCCGTGAGAAGCTTGCGGGCAACCCGCTTGTCGAAGAAGTGCGCGGCGAAGGACTCTTGATCGGTATCGTATGCAAACTGCCCGCAGCGGAGCTGATAGCCGAGATTCATGAGGCGGGTGTTCTGGTCGTATCGGCCGGCCCGCAAGTAGTGCGTCTGCTGCCGAGCCTCGTTATTCCGAAAGAAGATTTGCAGAAGGGCCTGGACGTCGTTTGCGATGTGCTGGCAAGAAAAGCCTCTGCTTTAGTACAATAGACAAGAAGGTCGTCCGCAGCTCTGCGGACGCTCCGACATTTTGCAGGAAAGAAAGGACGGATTCCCATGTCCAGCACGGTACAGGAAGAATTGCAGCAGCAGCTTAAGGGAAGAGATTTTCTGGGGCTGGTCGATTACACACCCGCGGAGCTTAACCACCTGATCACGCTGGCCCGCGATCTGAAGGCCAAACAAAAGGCCGGCGAAGCCCATCAGCTTCTCAAAGGCAAGACGCTCGGCATGATTTTCGAGAAATCGTCCACGCGGACGCGTGTTTCTTTTGAAGTAGGGATGTTTCAGCTCGGGGGTCAAGCTTTGTTCCTTAGCAAAAACGACATCCAGCTCGGACGCGGAGAAACGGTTTCCGACACGGCGCAGACTTTGTCCCGCTATCTGGACGGCATCATGATCCGTACGTTTGCCCACCGCAACGTGGTCGATCTGGCGCGAGCCGCGACTATTCCGGTTATCAACGGGTTGACGGACTTTTCTCATCCGTGCCAGGCCCTGACGGATTATATGACGATTCAGGAGCATAAAGGCCGCTTGGAAGGGCTTAAAATCGCTTATGTCGGCGACGGCAACAATATGGTCCACTCCCTGCTTGTCGGAGCGGCCAAACTCGGCCTGAACATCACGGTCGCTTCTCCGGAAGGGTACACGCCGGATGAAGAGCTTGTCCGCAGCAGCAGGGAATTTGCCTCCCAATCGGGCGGCTCCGTGCTGGTTACCCAGGATCCGAAGGAAGCGGTGGCGGATGCGGACGTGATTTATACGGACGTGTGGGCGAGCATGGGCTTCGAAGCCGAGCAGCAAGAGCGCGAAAGTGCCTTCAGCGGCTACCAGGTGAACGAGGAGCTTGCCCGCTACGCGAAGAAGGATTACCTCTTCCTGCACTGCCTACCGGCACATAGGGGTGAAGAGGTCAGCGAAGGTGTGATCGACGGACCGAATTCGTTCGTATTCGATCAGGCGGAAAACCGCCTACACGCACAAAAAGCCGTTATGGCTTCGATTATGTAACTAAAATTATGGCAGCAAAGGTGAGGGAAAACATGGCTAAAGAAAAAATCGTGCTGGCCTACTCGGGCGGTTTGGATACGTCCGTTATTCTGGCTTGGCTTAAAGAAACCTATGATGCTGAAATTATCGCCTTTACAGCCGACATCGGACAGAAGGACGAACTTGACGGCCTGGAAGAAAAAGCGCTGGCAACCGGCGCCAGCAAGGTCTACATCGATGATCTCCGCGAAGAATTCGCGAGCGACTTCATCTATCCGATGTTCCAGTCCGGCGCGCTCTACGAAGGGCAATACCTGCTCGGCACGAGCATCGCGCGCCCGCTGATCGCCAAGCGCATGGTCGAGATCGCCCGCGCCGAAGGTGCTACGGCCATTGCGCACGGCGCTACCGGCAAAGGGAACGACCAGGTGCGCTTTGAGCTGACGGCCGCTGCGCTTGCGCCTGAAATCGGTGTAATCGCCCCATGGCGCCTGGAAGCGTTCCGGGAGCAGTTCCCGGGCCGCGCCGAAATGATCGCATATGCCGAGAAGCACGGCATCCAGGTGCAGGCAACCGCGTCGAAACCGTATTCGACGGACCGCAACCTGCTGCACATCTCTTTCGAGAGCGGCATGCTCGAAGATCCTTGGTTCGACGCAAGCGCCGATTCCAACCGCGACATGTACGTGCTCAGCGTATCTCCGGAAGACGCACCGGATCAGCCGGAATACATCGAGCTTGAATTTGAGCAGGGCAATGCAGTCGCTATCAACGGCGAGAAGCTGAACCCGCTGCAAATGATGGAAACGCTCAATGAGCTTGGCGGCAAGCACGGCATCGGCCGTATCGACATGGTCGAGAACCGCTTCGTGGGCATGAAGAGCCGCGGAGTATACGAGACGCCGGGCGGCACGATTCTGTTTGCGGCTCACCGCAACATCGAATCTCTGACCATGGACCGTGAAGTCATGCATCTGCGCGATTCTCTGATCTCCAAATACAGCACGCTCGTATATAACGGGTTCTGGTTTGCTCCAGAGCGTCTGGCTATTCAAGCGCTTGTAACCGAGAGCCAGAAAAACGTATCGGGCACGGTCCGCATGAAGCTGTACAAAGGCAACGTGATCGCGGCCGGCGTGAAAAGTCCGGTGAGCTTGTACAACCCGAATATCGCGACGATGGAAGCGGATCCGACCCAAGCTTACGACCAGGGCGATGCGGCCGGTTTCATCCGTCTTAACGCGCTGCGTCTGAAAGTAAGCTCCGGCGTAGAGCAGCAATCCGGGAAATAATCGGGAAATTAATCGGTTTTTTATATACCTGTGAAACAGGAAACGGGGAACGGGCCGGAATCGGCCCGTTGTTCCGTTGAAATCGAAGGAGGCAGCAGTCGTGTCGAAATTATGGGGCGGCCGGTTTACGAAGCAAACCGACCAATTAGTAGAAGAATACACAGCTTCCATCACGTTCGATAAAGAACTGGCGGAAGAAGACATCCAGGGCAGTCTTGCCCATGTGACTATGCTTGGCAAATGCGGCATCCTTCCTCAAGAAGATGTCGAAACGATCAAGGACGGGCTTGGGCGCGTACTGGGTATGATCCGCCGCGGCGAGCTGGAATACACGGTCGCCAACGAAGACATTCATATGAATATCGAAAAGACGCTGATCGATGAGATCGGGCCGGTAGGCGGCAAGCTGCACACGGGCCGCAGCCGTAACGATCAGGTGGCGACCGACATGCACCTGTATTTGCGCGGACGTGTGGTGGAATTCGTCAGCCTGCTCCAGAAGCTTCAGGAGGCTCTCCTGACGCAGGCCAAGGCTAACCTGGATACAATCGTGCCGGGCTACACGCATCTCCAGCGTGCGCAGCCGATTTTGTTCGCCCACCATCTGATGGCTTATGTGTCGATGTTCCAGCGTGATATCGAGCGTCTTCAGGACAGCTATAAGCGGATCAACGTTCTGCCGCTGGGCGCAGGCGCGCTTGCGGGAACCACGTTCCCGATCGACCGTCACTTCGTAGCGGAACAGCTTGGCTTCGAAGGAGTGTATGAGAACAGTCTGGACGCCGTCAGCGACCGTGACTTTATTCTGGAGTTCCTGGCCAATGCATCTTTCATCATGATGCACCTGT
This sequence comes from Paenibacillus sp. JT31N7, assembly GCF_059692095.1. NCBI lineage: Bacteria > Bacillati > Bacillota > Bacilli > Caryophanales > Paenibacillaceae > Paenibacillus > Paenibacillus sp. JT31N7. The sequence goes on along the minus strand of NZ_JCAUAT010000008.1, from coordinate 51,407 downwards.
CCCGTTTCTGCGAGGAGCTGGTTATGTGGTCCAGCACCGAATTCAACTTCGTCGAACTGGACGATGCTTTCTGTACGGGCAGCTCTATCATGCCGCAGAAGAAAAACCCGGATGTGGCCGAGCTTGTCCGCGGCAAAACCGGCCGCGTGTACGGCAACCTGTTCGGCCTCATGACCGTACTCAAGGCGCTCCCGCTGGCCTATAACAAGGACATGCAGGAAGACAAAGAAGGCATGCTGGACACGGTCCGCACCCTTCAAGGCGCCCTGCAGCTTTTCGCGCCGATGATCTCCACGATGAAAGTGAACAAAGCCCGCATGCGCCAGGCGGTGAATCAGGATTTCTCCAACGCCACGGACATTGCGGACTATCTCGTTAACAAAGGTCTGCCGTTCCGCCAGGCTCACGAAGTGATCGGCAAGACGGTCCTCTACTGCATCCAAGAGGGTAAATTTCTGCTCGATCTGTCCATGGAAGAGTTCAACAAGTTCTCCGAACTGTTCGGCGACGACATTTACGAAGTGCTTCAGCCGGAGCAAGTGGTTAATGCCCGTAACGTGTACGGAGGCACGGCCAGCAGCCAGGTAGAGGGAGCCATTTCACGTGCGGAGAAGGCGCTGGAAGTAACTGTAAGTTGGGTTGACAGCAAGCTCGATAAAAGTAAATAATGGGGAAATAACCGAAAGGCTCATGAAATTCATGCGTTTGGCCGTTGTGCCGCGCACGGGTTATTCAGGGCCTTTCCTGTTTCGCCCTGTCCCTCTGTTGCCGGTTAGGCGGGTCCTTTTACAGGCACTAAGGTTTCTTGCCGTTCTGGGTGACTCCGTCTTCAATGACGTTCTTTTGCGGAGGACCGGATTCAACCGGTGGCTTGAGTACGCCTGTATTAGACGCGACGACTCTCGCTTGCGGAGCATAGCGGTCTCTGGAAATTTTTTCACGGGAGACTTCCTTGCCGTTCTGCATTTTTATCCGGTAGGTATCGACCACAAACCCTTGCTTGCCGGGACTCAGCTCCATTTGTTCACCGGCTCTCAACCCGGGGTTTTGCACGTATTTGACGGGCGGTTGAATCGTCTCAACGGTATTCGACACAATCTCATACGTCGTATCCGAGGGAATGCTCCCGAATAGTTTAATAGTCAGCGCCGTATCCGACATTTCCGTTCGGATAAGGAGGTGGGCTTTTGTGTCGTTTCGGAAGCGAAAATTGATGAAACCTGTCGAAAATGTGGCATCTTGCCCCAGAGGGGCGTAGCTGATCGGCAGCGAATGGTTTCTTCGTTCGACAATCTCCAGACCGGCGCGCAGAACCGCGTTGTAGAGCGTGGTGGAAACTTGGCAAATTCCGCCCCCTACTCCGGGAACGAGCTTGCCGTTAAGGATAACGGGAGCTTCCCGGAAGCCGAATTTATCGCCGGTCTGTTCAATAATAGGGGCGTAATCGAAAATTTCGCCCGGCTTTAGGATCACTTCATGAAGAGTCGCTGCGGTCGAGCGGACGTTATGTTTGCGTCCCGGCGACGATTGGTTAAGCGGGGTCGAAAACTGCGTAAGAAGCCGGTCCACATGCTGGTCGCGCAGCATTTTTTCCGTCACCTCGGGCTCCTGCAGCCGAAAAGGGACTTGTATGGAAAGCGGATTCTCCGCCCGTTTCGGATCTATCTGCCTGATCTGCCGCTCTATGTCCGCCTTTAAGCCGGAAGCATCAATGCGGAGGGCGGGTTGTCCCGCTTTAAACTGCACGCGGTCATCGGGCGTAACGATACGCCGGGCGGATACGGGTTGTATCGCATACATATCCGGCCATAGGCTCTGCAGCTTCTTTTCGAGCTGATCCGCTTCTACGGACAAGCCGATTTTCGCCTTGTAATGCCGGAGCTTCCACCGGTTGCGTGCACGATCCAGCAAATTTCCTTCCGTAAGATCATGAAGGAGTGTCTGAAGCTCGCGATCGTCCACACGCAATCCCAAATCCTGCAGCTTCTGCGAACGGGAAGGAACTTCCTTCCGGCTCGAGACAAGCTGTACGGGGACGGAATTCAGAAGCGCAACCTGGCGGCTTAACTGCTTGGGGAAATCGGCGTAAGCCATTCCGCCCACCTTCCACCCCGATACGGAGAATTGCTCCGGAAAAGCCGGGCGCGAGCCGTAAAAGGCAATGGAACCCAGCCCTACAACGGCCGCCACTGGCAGGACGATGGCAATTGTCGTTAGCACACGCTTAACTGGCTTCATAAGTAAACTCCTTCAAGGAATTTGGCGCACTGACACTTTGGACTCAAGTTGAACTTGAACATTCAGACGGATGCCTGTTCTACATGTCTATGGATTCATCGGACAAATATGCCTGAGTCGAAAATAGGGCAACCCCCAACAAAATTCGCGTCCGCTGCGAAAAGATGTTGAATATTCCCTTTTTTAAAAGGATTTTTAAGATGGCTGTCGAACTTGTATGAGCTAGGATCAATCCGCCGTTAACAGGAAGTGATGATTTTGATCGAAATGCAGGATGTCTGGAAAACGTATCCTAACGGAACTCATGCGCTGCGGGGGATCGATGTCAAGGTCGACCGCAACGAATTCGTTTATATTGTCGGCCCGTCCGGCGCCGGTAAATCTACTTTTATGAAGATGATCTATCGGGAGGAAAGACCTACAAAAGGGCAAATATTTGTGAACGGTTTTAACATCGAGAAACTTAAACAGCGGAAAATCCCGTATGTGCGCCGCAACATCGGCGTTATTTTTCAGGATTACCGGCTGCTGCCGAAGATGACCGTCTATGAAAATATTTCTTTTGCGATGGAAGTTATCGAGGCACCGAAGAAATTGATCAAAAAGCGCACGATGGAAGTACTCGATCTCGTGCACTTGAAGGATAAGGCGAATTCTTTGCCGGGACAGCTTTCGGGCGGTGAACAGCAGAGGATCGCAATTGCCCGGGCAATAGTGAACAACCCGGCGGTGATTGTCGCCGATGAACCGACAGGAAACCTGGACCCCGAAACCTCATGGGGAATCATGAAGCTTCTGGAAGAAATCAATTTCCGTGGAACGACGATCATGATGGCGACCCACAACAAAGAAATCGTCAACACGATGCGCAAGCGCGTTATCGCTATCGAGAACGGGATTATCGCCCGTGACGAGCTGCGAGGTGAGTACGGCTATGAAGAGTAGGACAATGGCCCGCCATCTGCGGGAAGGCTTTCGCAACATCATTCGCAACGGATGGATGACCTTCGCGTCGATCAGTTCCATCACCATTTCGCTTTTTATACTTGGCTTATTCCTGCTGCTGTCATTGAACGTGAATTACGTGGCAGATCAAATAGAGAAGCAAGTCGAAATCCGCGTTTACATGGATTTGAACATTGCGGAAGATCAGACCAACCAGCTGAAGCAGGAGCTGAATGCCCTGCCGGAAGTCCAGAAGGTTACTTTCGTCTCGAAGGAGCAAGGGCTTGAAGATCTCCGGAACCGGCTTGGGGAAGAAGGAAAAGGGTTCCTGGAAGGTTTCGAAGGCGACGAGAATCCGCTGCCGCCCGCTTTTAAAGTCGAGGTTAAAGACCCCCGGCAAGTGGCGGGTGTTGCAGATAAAATCAATAAGCTTAACGAAGGCAAGGAACCGAAGCCGATCGGCAGCGTCAAGTACGGCCAGGGCACGGTTGAGAACATGTTCAAAATTACGCAGATTGTCCGCAACGTCGGACTCATTCTTGTAGCCCTTCTCGCTTTTACATCGGTATTTTTAATTGCCAATACCATCAAGCTTACCATCGTCGCCAGACGCAGAGAGATCTCGATCATGAAGCTGGTGGGCGCAACGAACGCTTTTATCCGCTGGCCGTTCTTTATCGAAGGGGCTCTGCTGGGAATCGGCGGTTCCGCCATACCGGTGGCCGTGCTCCTGTACGGGTACAACAAGCTGGTGGAGTCCAGCAAATCGGACCTGAGTATGGTCTTTATCAAATTAAAGCCTTTTGCCGAAATCAGTTATGTCATTGCCGGACTGCTGTTATGCCTTGGTTTCCTTATCGGAATTTGGGGCAGCATCATCTCCGTGCGCAAGTTTCTCAAAGTGTAGACGTGAATGGGCGCATGCACAATGTGTAAGAGGAGGATCAACACTTGAAGAAAAGACTCATGCCTTTAGTGGTTGCACTCGGAATCTCGACAACATTGCTGCCGTATGCGGTGGCCAACGGGGCTTCCAACTCGGCCAAAATCGATCAGGAAATTTCGAATATGAAGAAAATGAAGTCCGCTGCCGAACAGAAGGCGAAGGACGTTCAAAATCAGCTTACACAGGTTCAACAGGAAAAACAGGAAACCGCCAAGGATATCGAAACCTTGATGGACCAGCTCGATAGCGCAACGGCCAAGCTTACCGGCTTGAACGTGCAGATCGAGAACACGACCGAAGACCTCGAAGACAATGCCAAGCAGCTGGACGAAGCGGAAAAGCGGGTTGAAACCCGGGACGAGCTTTTGAAGAAACGCATGCGCATTATGTATGAGAACGGTTCGGTGTCTTATCTGGAAGTCGTGCTGAATTCCACGAGCTTTTCGGACTTTATCGACCGGATGTCGGCGCTGAAGTCTATTGTGGGCCAGGATAAAGAGATTCTGGAAGCGAACAAGAAAGACCGTGCTCTGGTGGCCGAAAAGAAACAGCAGATTGAGAAACAGCTGGCTTATGTAAAAAATCTGTACGCACAGACGGAAGATCTTAAGCAGGATCTCCTCGTCAAGGAAAAAGCAAAAGAAGTGAAAATCGCATCCCTGTCCGCCGAGCAGCAGCATCTGGAAGAGATTAGCAGCGACCAGGAACAGGCGATTATGGAATATGCCAAGAAAGAATCTCAGCTTCAGGCCAAGAAAACAGCGGATGCAAAAGCCGCAGCGGCTGCTGCTGCTGCAGCAGCGAAGAGTTCTTCGTATTCCGGCGGCTCCAGCGGCGGAGGCCCGGCAGCGGGTTCCGGCGGCAGCATGGGCTATCCGCTTCCGAAGAGAGTTTCGCTGTCATCCGGTTACGGAGGCCGTGTAGATCCGATCAACGGCTCCTTCGCCGGTCATACGGGAATTGACATGCCCTCTCCGCAAGGCACCGATATTTATGCGGCGGAATCCGGCACTGTACTGGTCGCTTCCGAGTGGAGCGGCTACGGCAACTGTGTCATTATCGATCACGGGGGCGGCGTTTGGACCCTGTACGGACATATACGTAACGGAGGCATTAAGGTTTCTAAAGGCCAATCCGTGAAACGCGGGGAGAAAATCGCAGAGGTAGGTTCCACGGGAAGATCCACCGGTAATCACCTGCATTTTGAAGTCCGGATCAATTCGAAACCGGTCAATCCGTCCAGCTATATCGGTTATTAAGGTTTTCGGCGACTGGCACTCATAAATTGGAAGAGCTTGTCATACACTAGCAAGAGCAGCTCATAAGGGTGCAAGTACAAAGGTGGTGAACGGCAGTGCAATTCAAAGGGCGTACGGTGATCGCATTCGTCCTGCTGGGGATGTTCGCAAGCAGCATTCTGACGCTGACCTTTACGGGCAGAAATTTGCTGCCTCTCGGGAGCAAATCCGTCGGAGCTTCGGCAACCGCAGGAAGTTCGGGACTCAGCAGTCAGGACGTCGGCAAAATTGCAAAGACGTACCAACTGATCGAGAACAAGTATTTGAACAAGGTCGATCACGACAAAATCATGAACGGCGCCATCAACGGAATGCTGGAGTCGCTTGAAGATCCTTATACGGTGTATATGGACTCCAATGAAGCGAAGCAGTTCAGCGAGAGCATCAATTCGTCGTTCGAAGGAATCGGGGCCGAGGTTACGTCGGAAGACGGTAAAATCAAGGTCGTTTCCCCGATCAAGGGATCGCCGGCCGAGAAAGCCGGAATTATGGCTAACGATGTGATCGTATCCGTTAACGGCGAAAAGTTGGACGGGCTCACTGTTAATCAGGCGGTCGTCAAAATCCGCGGCCAGAAGGGCACTCAGGCCAAACTGGATATTTTGCGGCAGGGTTCGACGGAGCCGGTTCAAGTGATTGTAGTCCGTGACGAAATCGACATTGAGACGGTTTTTGGCGAAATGCTTGAGGGCGGCATCGGCAAAATCGAAATCCGCCAGTTTTCGGCAAATACGGCGGAGCACTTCCAAGAAGAGCTGAAAAAGCTGGAGACGCAGGGAATGAAAGGGCTTGTGATCGACGTCCGGAACGATCCCGGCGGACTTCTCAACGTTGTGATAGATATTGTCGAGCCGTTTGTGCCGAAGGGCAAACCGATCGTACAGATCGAAAACCGGGAAGGCAAACGGGAAGCGACGACATCCAAGGACGGCAGCAAGAAATATCCGGTTGTCGTGCTGACGAATAAGGGAAGCGCCAGCGCTTCCGAGATTCTGGCCGGTGCTTTTAAAGAGGCTGTCGGCAGCAAAACCGTCGGCGAGACTACGTTCGGCAAAGGCACCGTGCAGGAAACGTATGTGAAGGAAATGGGAGACGGCAGCAATATCAAAATGACCGTCTACAAGTGGCTGACCCCGGACGGCAACTGGATTCACAAGAAGGGGATCGAGCCGGATATCGCGGTCGAGCAGCCGGCGTTCTTCAAAGCATCGATTCTGTCGAAGAAAGATACTTTGAAGCCGGACAGCAACGGCGACGATGTGAAGAACCTGCAGCTGATGCTGACCGGTATAGGGTATGAACCCGGCCGGACTGACGGTTACTACAGCAGCAAAACGGCGGATGCCGTCAAAGCGTTCCAGAAGAGCAGCGGTCTGTCCGTAACCGGCAATGTGGATACGGCGACAGCCAAGAAGCTGGAAAGCGCCGTTCTGGAAGCCGTTAAGCTTCCGAAGAACGACAATCAGCTGAAAGCGGCCGTTAAAGAGCTGCAAACCCAGCTTTCGAAATAAAAGAGGGACGGTAGGACTTTGCGCGCTCCGGCGCGGGTCCGGCCGTCCCCTTCTTTTTGCCAATTGAGTGGGGACGGAAGGAAATAAAGAGGGCGGGTCGAATGTATATACTAAGCAGACCGTCGGATTTTTTACAAGAAAGAAGCATGGATTCGAGCCTCGAGGGAGTGAGTTATGGACATTATTGCGGATATTGCCGGACGTTTCTTGACGGCGTTCGGCCGGTTATGGCTGAACCCTTTTACGTATATCGGACTTCTTCTTGTCATTCTGCAGTACCGGAAACAAATTCAATTTGAGCGAAAATTGTTTGCCACCCGCCTTCATTCCCTTATTGGGGAGACCTGGCGGACTTATTTGTGGGGCTGGGTCGCAGGGCTCGGCGTATCGGTCGTCATGCTGTTCGTCGGCGTCTCCCTGCAAGCGGATACGATTCTGCTGCTATGGGGCCTGTCCGTCGTGATGATTCTCATCCGCATCCGGTTTCTGTGCCTGGCGTACTCGGTGGGACTTCTCGGTATTTTGCAAGTTGTGCTGACGGCACTACCGACTCCTGCCGGAGACGGTTTCTGGAGCAGCCTGGCTGCCGTGGTAAGGAACGCTGACGTTCCGTCTCTGCTGGCTCTGGTGGCCGTTCTCCACGCGGCGGAAGCCCTCCTGATCCGCTCGCAGGGATCACGGATGGCGAGCCCCATGTTCTACGAAGGCAAGCGGGGCAAGATCGTTGGAGGCTACCAGCTCCAGGGATTCTGGCCGGTGCCGCTTTTCCTAGCGGTTCCGGTTCAAGCGGGGACGGGAGCGGTTGATTTTCCCTGGTCGCCGCTGTTTACCGGCGATGCTCTGCTGGCTGGCTGGAGCTTGCTCGCCTTCCCCGCCATGATCGGTTTTACGGAGCTGACGATGACCCGGCTTCCGAAGGAGAAGGTGGAGCGGAGCTCCGCTATGCTGCTGGTCTATGCAGCGGTGCTCTTCCTCTCCGCGCTGCTTGCGCAGGTCTGGAGTCCGTTCACCGTTGTCGCTGCCGTGCTGGGAATTGTGCTGCACGAAGCGGTGATCTGGTACGGACGATGGGAAGAAGCGCAGCGCAGCCCGTGCTTTATCAACCAGCCCCGCGGGCTGAAGATTCTGGCGGTGGTGCCGGGCAGTCCCGCCGCCGAGCTGGGGCTGAAACCCGGAGAGCTTGTACACAAGGTAAACGGCGTCCGGGTTCACAGCAAAACCGAGCTGCACCAGGCGATCCAGGTGAGCTCGGCGTACTGCAAGCTGGAGATCGTCGACATGGAAGGCGAGATCCGTTTTCACAAGCGGGCGGTCTTCGCGGGCGAACATCATCAGCTTGGCATCGTCATCTGCCCGGATCAGGATGCCGTTTATTACGTCGAAATCCGGCAGCTGCCGCTTCTGACATATTTTACGAGAAAGCTGACCGGGCTGTTGACGAAATCTTCGGAAGAAACCTTCTAGGGAGCGAACGGAGCGATTTTCTGCGGGAGCTCTTTAAAGCAAATAAAAAACCCCGACATCACCTTATGGTGACCGTCGGGGTTTTTTAGCATTGCGGTGCAAGCGGGAGGGTTCTCCAGCCTTCAAGCTTGAGTTTAGTTAGTTATCGCGGGAGCCGCTTCCGCGACAGCTGCCGGCGGCGCTTCTTTTTGCTGCTGCGGCAGCTGCTCGTCATTTTGGAATTCCCTTAGCACGACGATTTCCACACGCCGGTTCTTGGCGCGGTTCTCTTCGCTTGTGTTAGGCATTTTAGGAACGGTATCCGCATAAGCCGTCGCCATCAGATGGTCATCGCTCAGTTTAGCCGTATTCGTAAAATAGCGGAGAACGGAAAGCGAACGCGCAAACGAGAGTCCCCAGTTATCTTTGTAGGCCGATCCGGATGAAATCGGAATATTATCGGTATGCCCTTCGATACTGACCCGGTTGCTCAGCGTAGGAAGAAGTGTAGCGAGCTTTTCAAGAACGGGATAAGCGGCCGGTTTGAGGTCGGCTTTACCCAGATCGAACAGGAACAGATCGTTCAGCGTAATGGCGATGCCCCTCGGTGTATCCGATGCGGAAACTTTAGCCTCCAGGTTGTTATCTTTGATGTACGCCTGGATCGCTTGAAGCATGTCCTTGAGCTGCTGCTCTTTCTTGGCTGCTTCTTCCGCGGAGGTATCCTTCTTAGGCTTGGTTCCGTCGCTCGCCGTAGGGATAATCGTTCCGGAAATTCCGCTGCCTTGAGGCAGAAGGGATTCATTTTTCATAAATTGCGAATTCAGGGCCTTGGCCATAGTCTCGTATTTGTTCGTATCGACTTTGCTCATCGCGTACATCACGATAAAAAACACCAGGAGCAGCGTAATCAAGTCGGAATAAGTAATCAGCCAGCGTTCATGGTTAACGTGTTCTTCTTGTTTCTTACCTCTCTTCCGCAAGAACGGCACCCGCCTCTCCGCTGCTTTGCTTATCGGCATTCTTCTCGTGAACGAAGGAGGCCAGCTTTTTGCGGATCAGCTGAGGATTCTCACCGGCCTGGAGAGCCAGAATGCCTTCCAGCATCAGTTCCATTTCGGAAATTTGCTCTTTGCCGCGCAGCTTGATCTTGTTGCCTATCGGCAGATAGACCACGTTGGCGAACATAACCCCGTACAAGGTGGCGGAGAAAGCGACCGCGATGGCGGGGCCGAGTGTGGATGGATCGGACAAGTTGCCGAGTACGTGAATAAGCCCGAGCACCGTTCCGATAATTCCCATAGTCGGAGAGTAGCCGCCTGCGGCTTCGAACATTTTGGTCATACCGTCGTTGCGGTGTTCGATGGAGTCCATTTCTAGCTCCAGAATCTGCCGGGTAAGCTCCGGATCGGTTCCGTCTACGACCATCATAAGACCGTCTCTCAGAAAAGGATTGGGATGCTCCTGGGCTCTTTGTTCCAAAGCCAGTACGCCTTCGCGACGGGCGATAGTAGCCATGTCGACGATTTCGTCGATGGTGGCTGTCGTGTCCCGCTGGGTTTGCTTGAATGCGATTCCGAGCGCTTTCGGAATTTTTTTGAGGGTTGCTACTGGGAAGCTCACCGCTACCGCACCGAAGGTTCCTCCGAAGACGATCAGCATGGCACTTGGAACGAGGAGCGAAGTCAGATGACCGCCGTCCCACATGTATCCCCCGATTAATGCCCCCAAGCCGAGTATAAGCCCTAACAATGTTGCCAAATCCACAATTGACCACCTCTAAAATCGAAATATGTTCATGATGCAGACCAGGCTGCCGCCTAAAATAAGGAAATAAAATCGAGTCTGAATATTTGCAACCGGATCATAAAAAGAGTATAATTATACGGGAACACATATTCTTATTTCCGGCAGCCCGAATATCTCCGTTGTAGGTAAGTATATAGGTTCTATATCGGAGCAAGACGGGTAAAAGTTTATAGGTATTAAGACAGGCATGCGGGGTGCAAGCCGCCGCGTGCTTTTAAATTTGACTACCTGACGGTGGGTGATAAATTTTGAGTGAAATAATCAAGAGCACGAACAAGTTTGAACTCGTATCGGATTTCTCTCCTCAGGGAGACCAGCCTGCTGCGATCCGGGAGCTCGTCAAGAGCATACAGAACGGGACGAGACACCAGACGCTTTTGGGCGCGACGGGTACGGGGAAGACGTTTACGGCGGCTCAGGTCATTGCCCAGCTAAACCGTCCGACCCTTATTATTGCGCACAATAAGACCTTGGCGGCTCAGCTTTGCAGCGAGTTCCAGGAATTTTTCCCGAACAACGCTGTGTCTTATTTCGTCAGCTACTACGATTACTATCAGCCGGAGGCTTATATAGCTTCTTCGGATACGTATATTGAGAAAGACTCCAGCATCAATGAAGAAATCGATAAGCTCCGCCATTCGGCGACGAGTTCTTTGTTTGAACGCAGAGACGTTATTATCATAGCGAGCGTGTCGTGTATTTACGGTCTCGGTTCGCCTGCGGAATACAGCTCGCTTCTGCTGTCGCTGCGCACCGGAATGGAGAAGTCCCGCAACGAGATTCTTCACCGGCTTGTGGACATCCAATATCAGCGCAACGATATGAACTTCGTGCGCGGCACGTTCCGTGTCCGTGGCGATGTTATTGAGATTTTCCCGGCATCCCGCAGTGAACAGGCCGTCCGTGTGGAACTGTTCGGGGACGAGATCGAGCGGATCACCGAAATCGACGTGCTAACGGGCGAGATTCTGGGCGAGCGCGACCATATCGCGATTTTCCCGGCGTCTCACTTCGTAACGAAAGAAGATACGATGAAGCGCGCGCTGGTGAACATCGAGCGAGAGCTGGAGGAGCGGCTGGAAGAGCTGCGCGGCCAGGGCAAGCTGCTCGAAGCGCAGAGACTGGAGCAGAGAACGCGGTATGATATCGAAATGATGGCGGAGATGGGCTTCTGCTCGGGGATCGAGAACTATTCGGGACCGCTGACTTTCCGCGAACGCGGAGCGACGCCGTACACGCTTCTCGATTATTTCCCTGACGATATGCTGGTGATGGTCGACGAGTCCCACGTGACGCTGCCCCAGATCCGGGCGATGTACAACGGGGACCGGGCGCGCAAGGAAGTTCTGGTCGATCACGGATTCCGTCTGCCGTCCGCACTGGATAACCGTCCTCTGCAGTTCGAGGAGTTCGAACGCAAAGTGAATCAGATTGTTTATATCTCGGCAACGCCGGGGCCATACGAGCTGGAACACTGTCCGGAGATGGTCCAGCAGATTATCCGCCCGACCGGATTGCTTGACCCGATCATTGAAGTGAGGCCGACCAAAGGTCAGATCGATGATCTCATCGGTGAGATTCATGACCGGATCGCTAAGGACGAGCGGGTTCTCGTGACGACCCTCACGAAGAAGATGTCCGAGGATCTAACGGATTACTTCAAGGAAATCGGCATCAAGGTACGTTATCTGCACTCCGATATCAAGACTTTGGAGAGGATGCAAATCCTCCGCGATCTGCGGCTCGGTACCTTCCACGTTCTTGTGGGAATCAACCTGCTCAGAGAGGGGCTTGATCTGCCGGAAGTTTCGCTCGTGGCTATTCTGGATGCCGACAAAGAAGGCTTCCTCCGCGCGGAACGTTCGCTGATCCAGACGATCGGCCGGGCGGCCCGGAATTCGGATGGACGCGTTATTATGTACGGCGATAAAATTACGGATTCCATGGATAAGGCGATTAAGGAAACCGAACGCCGCCGGACCATACAGGAAGCCCACAATATAAAGCACGGGATAACCCCGCAAACCATTGCCAAGAAGATTCGCGACGTAATCGAGGCGACGAAGGTCGCCGAGGAGAAGACCGAATATCTGGCAGAAGTGAAGACAGGCAAGATGTCCAAGAAAGATCGCGCTGCGGTAATCGAACGTCTTGAGGCAGAGATGAAAGATGCGGCGAAGAGTTTGCAGTTTGAAAGAGCTGCGGAATTGCGCGATGCTCTTCTTGAACTGAAAGCGGAAGGTTAGGATAGCAAGGCTGCAGCACAGACAGGCAGGAGAACAGAAATCGATCCTGCCTGTCTGTCTGCTTATATCCGGCCAAAGACGGGCATAACTGGTAATAAACGAGGCAAGTGTGGTAAATAGAGTACCTGTACCCTTATAATTGGGGATGACAGTTGCACGATTGATAGATTATCGTATATATTGACGTATATACGTTTTGGAATCATATTTAATGGGACCCGCGTCCAAGCGACAGCTGGACGAACGGGTTTTGTTCATAGATATCTTTTGGGTGTGAAGCTGGTCTGCTATATTCGAAGAGTCGGTCCGTAGAGTGCGGAACCGGCAGACGGGCAGGGTTTTGTAGCGTGTGGAGTACAAGAGATGAGATTAATAACAGGAAGCTCAACCTCAGATCCGGAGAGTGTTTCAGATGTTCCGGGGATAAGGACTGGGATGCCTGCGAATAGAGAGGGTGTACGTACAAAGTGGCCAGAGAAAACATAGTCATTAAAGGGGCACGGGCACACAACCTGAAAAACATTGATGTGACCATTCCGCGCGATAAGTTCGTCGTGCTTACGGGACTCAGCGGTTCCGGGAAATCGTCCCTGGCCTTCGATACCATTTATGCGGAAGGACAGCGCCGTTACGTTGAATCGCTGTCTGCTTATGCGCGGCAATTTTTAGGTCAAATGGACAAGCCGGACGTCGACTCCATCGAGGGACTTTCGCCGGCGATCTCGATCGATCAGAAGACGACCAGCCGGAATCCCCGTTCTACGGTTGGAACCGTTACGGAGATTTACGATTACTTGCGTCTTCTCTTTGCGCGCATCGGGAAACCGCACTGTCCCGTGCATGGCATCGAAATTACGTCCCAGACCGTCGAACAAATGGTCGACCGGGTGATGGAATATCCGGAACGGACGAAGCTTCAAATTTTGGCTCCGCTTGTTTCCGGTCGGAAAGGCGAGCACACCAAGCTGTTGGCCGATATTCAGAAGCAGGGTTTCGTCCGCGTGCGTGTTAACGGAGAAATCATGGATCTCTCCGATAAGATTACGCTGGAGAAGAACAAGAAGCACAGCATTGAAGTCGTTGTTGACCGTATCGTCGTTAAAGACGATATTCAAAGCCGGTTGGCAGATTCCTTGGAAACGGCGCTGAAGCTGTCCGAAGGCCGCATTATCGTCGATATTATCGACCAGGAAGAACTGCTCTTCAGCCAGAATCTTGCCTGTCCGGTGTGCGGGTTCAGCATTGATGAATTGTCTCCGCGTATGTTTTCCTTTAACAGTCCGTTCGGAGCCTGCCCGGAGTGTGACGGTCTCGGCAGCCAGATGATTGTTGATCCGGACCTTCTGGTGTCGGACCCGAACAAGGCGATCAACCAAGGTGCTTTTGAAGCTTGGGCGGGAAGCACATCCACATACTACCCACAATTCCTGGCGGCCGTTTGCAACCATTATCAGATTCCGATGGATGTTCCGGTGTCGGAACTGACCCAGGAGCAGTTCAAAATCATTCTGTACGGCACAGACGGGCAGCGTGTCCGCTTCCGTTATCAGAATGAGTTCGGAACCGTCAAGGACGCTTACGTGCCGTTTGAGGGCATTGTACGGAATTTGGAGCGCCGTTACCGCGACACTTTCTCGGATGGAATCCGGGAACACATTGAGGCGTACATGAGCTCCAAGCCATGTCCGAAATGTAAAGGCCAGCGTCTTAAACCGGAAACCCTTGCCGTAACGGTAGGGGGAACCAACATTTCCCATGCGACAGAGCTTTCCATCGGAGACGCTCAGAACTGGTTTGAGGATCTTGACGGAGGGCTGTCCGAGAAAGAGCGGACCATTGCCCACCTGATTCTTAAAGAAATCAAAGCGCGCCTAGGATTTCTTGTAAACGTAGGGCTGGATTACTTGACCCTGCACCGGGCAGCGGGAACGTTATCCGGGGGAGAGGCCCAGCGTATCCGGCTTGCTACCCAAATCGGTTCCTCGCTGATGGGAGTCCTCTACATTCTGGACGAGCCGAGTATCGGTCTCCACCAGCGTGACAATACGCGCCTCATTCAGACGCTGGAACATATGAGAAATCTGGGTAACACGCTGATCGTTGTGGAACATGACGAAGACACCATGATGGCATCCGATTATATTATCGATATCGGGCCGGGTGCGGGTATTCACGGCGGACAAATCATCGCTCAAGGTACGCCGGAAGAGATCATGAACAATGACAATTCCCTGACAGGCCAGTATTTGAGCGGTAAAAAATTCATTCCGATTCCGGCGGAGCGGCGCAAGCCGAACGGGAAATGGCTCGAGATTAAAGGAGCCAAGGAAAATAACCTGCGCAACGTAAGCGTGAAATTCCCGCTGGGTGTATTTACGTGCGTAACGGGCGTATCGGGTTCGGGTAAAAGTACCCTTATTAATGAGATCCTGTACAAGACACTGGCACGCGATCTTAACAAAGCCAAAGTTCGCCCGGGCGTGTACCGGGAAATGAAAGGTCTGGAGCACGTGGACAAGGTGATTGATATCGACCAATCGCCCATCGGCCGTACTCCCCGTTCCAACCCGGCAACCTATACAGGGGTCTTCGACGATGTCCGTGATCTCTTCGCTTCCACGACGGAAGCGAAGATCCGCGGCTATAAGAAGGGCCGTTTCAGTTTTAACGTGAAGGGCGGACGCTGCGAGGCATGCAGAGGCGACGGGATCATCAAGATCGAGATGCATTTCCTTCCGGACGTTTATGTACCGTGTGAAATCTGCAAAGGCAAACGGTACAATCGTGAAACGCTCGAAGTCAACTATAAGGGGAAAAGCATCTCCGATATCCTGGATATGACGATAGAAGATGCCTGCGAATTCTTTGAAAATATACCGCGGATTCACCGCAAGCTTTATACCCTACTGGATGTAGGCTTAGGTTACATGAAGCTCGGACAGCCCGGGACGACCTTGTCCGGCGGGGAAGCCCAGCGTGTGAAGCTGTCGGCAGAACTTTATCGCCGGAGTACAGGCAAGACGATCTATATCCTGGATGAGCCGACTACGGGTCTGCATATTCATGATATCGACCGTCTGCTGAAGGTGCTTCACCGTTTAGTTGAGAACGGTGATTCGGTTCTGGTTATTGAGCATAACCTCGATGTAATCAAGACAGCCGACTATTTGATCGACTTGGGCCCAGAGGGAGGCAGCCGCGGCGGCGAAATCGTCGCGGCCGGTACACCGGAAGCCGTCGTCAAGGTAGAAGGCTCCTATACCGGCCAGTATCTCAAGCCGATACTGGACCGCGACCGCAAGCGTTCGGACGACTATGCCGAGCGTGCGAAGGAATTGCTGGAGGATGCGGTAAGTTAAGGGAAGAACTATTTCTGTTCTGGCGAAACCAGAAATTTGCAGCAAAAAAGAAGCAGGAATTAAAGCGGGCATCGCTTTGTTCCTGCTTCTTTGAGTCCGGTTCGGTGAAAAAACGGGCGGGATCGCTTAAGGCAATCCCGCCCGGTTCTGTAGTTCCTTTAAGAATATATGTGGTTCATTCATGAAAGCCCTGTACGAGTCTATGGAATGAAGTGGTCGATAACTGCACCCGTAATCAGTTCATTCCTACCCTGTTGAATTAAGAAGCTACCGTAAGGATTTCCGTCAATTTCGCCTGGAATGCCGGCGCTCCTACACGAAGGAAAAACTGATGGAACGTTTCCTCGGGGCTGCGGTTTTCCTTGTAGAAACGGATAAGCTCGGCAAGGACCGGACCTACATCGTCCCCTTTGACACGGCCTTTCAGCCCGGTGTTAAACTGGGCGCCGGGACCGAGGATGCCGCCGACCGCGATATCGAACGCATCTACCGGGCCATCCGGTGTTTTAACGAGCGTGCCCTGCAAGCCGATGTCCGCGATTTGCTTCTGGCCGCAGGCGTTCGGGCAGCCGATGAAGTGGATGCGGACTTCTTCGTCCAAATCCACATTGGCGTCCAGGTACTCGGCAACGCGACGCGCGCGTTCCTTGGTTTCTACGATCGCCAGGTTGCAGAATTCGTTGCCTGTGCAGGATACCGTCCGGCTCATGAAACGTTTCGGGAACGGCGTCAGACGCTGCAGCACGGTTTCCTGGAGAACATCGTCCACCCGGTCATTCGGGATATCGGACAGAATGATGTTCTGGGACATGGTCGTGCGGATCGTGCCCTGGCCGTACTGGTCCGAGATGCGGGCCAGCTCGCGCAGCTCTTCCGCATTGAGACGGCCTACCGGCACGTTTAAGCCGATGTAGCTGTAGCCTTCCTGCTTTTGGGGGTGAACGCCGTCAAAATAAGCTGCTGTCCAGCCGGCGACCTTCTCCTCTCCGCGGGTTGGCATAGGTCCGACCAGCTCGATGAGCTTCTCCAGGAATTTCTCCGGGCCCCAATCGGCCACGAGAAACTTCAGGCGCGCATGATGGCGCTTCTCGCGATAGCCGAAGTCACGGAAAATAACCGTTACCGCGGTGGCGACTTTCAGCACTTCTTCCGGACGCACGAAGAGGTCAAGCTGCTTGGCGAGATGGGGCTTGGCGGAAAGACCGCCGCCGACCCAGGCGTGGAAGCCGAGCACTTCTTCTCCGTCAATAACTTTAACGGCCGGTGTAAAACCGAGGCAGTTAATTTCAGCATGAGCGGAGTTATTGACGTTGCTGGAAATCGACATTTTATATTTACGCGGCAGGTTGGAGAAATCTTTGTTCATCAGGAAGAAATCGTTTACTTCATTTACCAGGGCAGTCGTGTCCATAAGCTCATCGGGATCGATACCTGCCAGCGGATTGCCGACAATCGTACGCGGGCAGTCGCCGCAAGCTTCATAAGAATAAAGGCCGACTTCTTCCAGTCTTTTAAAGATGTCGGGGAGGTTCTCAACGGTCAACCAGTGGAACTGGATCGCCTGACGCGTGGTGACGTCGACCAGATTCCGTCCGTAATCTTCCGCAATGCCGGCGAGTGCACGAGCTTGAGCGCTGGTCAATACGCCGGAGTTGATGCGGACGCGCATCATAAAATGGCCGTCCTTGGGCTTTTGCTGATAAACACCGGCCCATTTGAATAAATTCATATCATCTTCAGGAATGGAATCGTATCCTTCCAGAGCATACTTTTCAATAATGGTACGAATCACATCGAGTCCGTCTTTTTGAAGCTTGACGAGTTCCATCTTGTTCAGCTTCGACGTGTCTTGAGTCCAGATCGGTTGATAAGCCATGCGTGGGACCTCCCTTTTTTATACGTAATTCCGATAGAAAAAGTGTGATATAGATAGGTTGATCGTATCATATTTAGGTCAGGGCGTAAATCCGTGCAGGGCAAAAGCGGGTATAAACAATTATTATGAAACGGAGAGGTTTTGTTTATAATTACCTCCCTATTCATAGAAATGAATAAATCGTGACAAACTTGTTAACATCAAGACTAGGGCCTTGCATCTTGACCCCGATAGAGCTAACATAGAGGGTAAAAGGCTATTTCGTTAAGTTACCTGGTTGGATAAATGAAGGAGGTCTCTCACAATGTTATTTGCAGAAGAGGCAGCACAAGCATCTAGTTTTTCCGGATTCGATCCATTTGTGATCATTTTTACGATCCTGATCGCAATCGGTTTGGTCCGTCTGTTCGCGGCCAAAAGAAAAAACGTTTTCGCGATCGCATTTGCGTTGGTTAGCTTGATTGTGTTCCTTTTCATGGATTTCGTCATGATCAAAGGCTGGTAACAAGCTGCCGCTTACAAATATGCAGCGCATGAAGAAAAGCCCCTTATCTCCCGATAAGAGGCTTTTCTTTTTGTTTTTAACTCAGTAGTTGTCTTCTACGAAATTCTTATACCCACCACATGTCGCCAAGCGGTTCTTTGATAAGAATCTGCTGCAGGTTCTCGACGGCTTTCGTGAAGCCTTCGTTGACCGACATCAGGCCGTCTTCGTGCTCGATGCTCACGACATAATCGTAACCGACCAGACGCAGAGCGCTGATGATATCCGCCCATGTCTTCATATCGTGGCCGTAGCCGACAGTACGGAACTGCCAAGCGCGATCCAGCATAAGCGAGTAAGACTGCATATCCGTGATACCGTGCTTGTTCACGTTGATCGGGTCGATCGAGGTATCCTTGGCATGGAAATGATGGATCGCATTTTCACGGCCGAGAATTTGCACAGCTTGAACCGGGTCGATCCCCTGCCACCACATGTGGCTCGGATCCAGGTTCGCACCAATCACCTCGCCGGCTGCTTCACGCAGACGGAGCAGGGTGCCCGGAGTATGAACGGAGAAACCGCCGTGCAGTTCAAGGGCAATTTTCACGCCGCGGTCCGAAGCGAATTTACCGGTTTCGGTCCAGTAAGGGATGACTTTATTCGTCCACTGCCAGTCGAGAATCTCCTGGAAATCGTTCGGCCAAGGAGCTACGGGCCAGTTCGGATATTTGGCATCCTCGTGATCGCCCGGGCAGCCGGAAAATCCGTTTACGACAGGGATTTCAAGCTTTTCAGCCAGTTCGAGCGTACGGATAAAATCATCGTGGAACTGTTTGGCTACCGCCTTTTGAGGATGAAGCGGGTTACCGTGACAGCTGAGTGCGGAAATCGTCAGGCCGCGGGAATCGAACGCATGTTTAAATGCCTTTAGCTTGCTTTCGTCGGCAAGCAGTTCTTCGGGCTTGCAGTGAGCGTTGCCCGGGTAACCGCCGGTACCGATTTCAACGGCTTCAAGGCCTTTTTCTGCAATGTAATCGAGTGCTTCTTCTAGAGGTTTTTGTCCGAAAAGGACGGCAAATACGCCTAGCTTCATTTTGTACACCTCCACGAATTTTAAAAAGAACGCGCGTACACTTATTATATCACCGCTTTGCCGGGAAATGAAGCGCACAGCCGTAACAAGTTCCAGTCAGGGAAAACCGGCTTGCTTTTCCGTAAAACAAAAAGGTCTTCCCACCTGCCTTCCGTTAGAAGGGGAGATGGAAAAGACCTTTGTAGACGCGCAAGACCACGTCGGGGTTATTCAAATTAATGATAATGGCAGCGACGACAAGAGCCTGGGTCAGGAGGCATCGCATATAGAAGTAAGGCTTGGAAACCTTTCTGCGGATGACGGTCGTCTTGCCGAGCAGATTCTCAATCGCGATAATGACCCCATGATAAACCCCGTAGATCAGAAACAGCCACGAGAAGCCGTGCCACAGTCCCATCAGCGTCATAATGAAAATCGACAGTCCGGCGGTCATGAGCTTGGATGGCGTTTTGCGGGAAAAGAAAATGAAAATATGATCGCGGAACCAATCCCCCAAGGTCGCATGCCAATTACGCCAGAACTGGGTGAGGGTGGGAGAGAGGAACGGTTTCTTGAAGTTTTCGGGAATCGTGAAGCCCATCAGACGGCCGAAGCCGACGGCAATATCCGAGTAGCCCGAGAAATCCATGTAAATCATCAGATAAAACCAGATCATCAAAAAGAGGCTCTGATGGGTATGAAGCTCCTGGTCCATCACTTTGTTGAACAGATCGGTCATCCAGACGACCACGACGACTTTTTTGAAGAGGCCCAATATAATCCGCTTCACACCCGCCTCAAACTGGGGCGCATCCACATTGTACGGCACTTTTACATCGGCCATGAAGTCCCGGAACTTTAAGATCGGCCCGGAGGTAAATGTGGGAACGAACAAAATGTAGTTCACATAGTCGATAGCCTTGGCTTGGCCATCCTTACCGAAGAAATAAGCGAAATACAGCGCATCGATGATTTTTAGCACGTTGAACATGATGCCGAGTGTCATCACGCCGTCTGCCAGGAGTGAAGTGGAGTCCTGCTTGCCCAGCATATGAAACAGGACGACGGCGCCTATATTGGCGAGAATAAACAGCGCGAACGCGAATTTCCGCCAGACGGGCGTACGGCACAGATAGACGAAGAAAATATAATTAAGCAGCGTATAGGCGATATAGAACGCAAACAGTTTGCCGCTCCACAGAAAAAGAAAGCCGAGATTGAACAGCAGCATCAGGATGCGTTTGTTCTGCGGCCATTTTCTCGTCGCCATCAGCACGAACACCATGCCGCACATGGCGAGCAGCGCGTTCATGTTCAAATAAAACATAACAGGACTCCTTCAACGGACGGAGAATGAGTGGGGCGATACATAAGCGGACAGGTTAAGCCCCAGGGGTGAGCAAGGGGCTAAAACCCTTCGTAAATAAACAAACCTTGTCCGGTAAAATAAACAAGTACCAGGTAAAGCATGGCTACATAAATCAGGACTTCGAAGGTTTTCTTAAAGAAAGAAGCCATTCGTCAACCTCCTTCGTAAACAAGGGAGCCCCTTCCTCCCGGTTAAGGTGGACGAGGTCGTGAAAGTACTTGGGCGCGTAACGGTCCATCAGATCAAGCACGGGAACGTCCGCGGCCTTAAGACGCGCATTCACTTCCTGCTTCATGGCAGCGGTGTAAGGAGGCTTCACGTGATCCTGACGGAACGGCATCCAAACGACGCGGAGCGGAATCCCTTTTTCCCGGCTGTAATCCAGTACCCACTGGAGCGCGTCCAGATTGTCCCCCATGTCCTTGAGCGTCATCCAGTTGTAATCCTTCTCGTACCGGGCCCAGCTCTTGGTCATCGCCTCTTCTGCAGCATACCCGTGATACAATTCCTTGTCGATCCAGCGGGGCTCATAAGCGAGACTTCCCTGAAAAGCCAGATTGCGGACCAGTTCTTTGCCCGCATCCAGGAAGTCGGCCCGGTACGCGTATACGTACGGCTTGTACCAAGGCTTGTTCCACGGGAACCGGTAGTCGGTTTCCATCTTGTCCAGCAGCGTATGCACATCGATGCCGATCACCAGTTCATCTTTTACGGTGTATAATCCGCGCTGAAGAATTTGCTGCAAATCCGTCAGCTTCCCGTAGGATAAGCCCATTTCAACCAGCTTGGCTGCCGACTTCTCCTCGATATACGCCCCTGTCACGGAGGAATTGCCGTAAAATACGGCTCCTGTGCGCGACCAGTCGTGATGATAGAGCGTCTTCGTAAAGTCGTCTTTGCCGAACCGGCGGCTTGTCTCCAGAGGGTTCCACCACATGACGAGAGCTTCAGCGACCACAAAAATAAGAAGCAGCCCCAAGACGAAGCTGTTCTTCTTGAAAAAAGCGAGTATGTTCACACGATCACTCTTTATAGGGATTTTTGTTGCCAAGCATGGTACTGCTCACGGAAAGACGCCGGCCAGTCGGCCTCATCCATGCCGTATTGAGCGAGGAATGCAAACGCCCAGCGCTCGATGCCGAATCCTACGCAGCCGGTAACGGCGGCACGTTTGCCTACTTTGATGTCGAAAGCGTTGCCGAAAGTGTTGCTGTGGAAGTTGACGGAACTGCAGGCGATGGACTTGTCCAGGTACGGAATCGTCAAACGCAGTTCATATTTCATCTCCTGATTGCGCTGGAAGGACGCCTTTACCTGAAAATCGTTGGTGAAAAACGGATCGTTCGCAATTTCAAGCAGGCTGTCGACTTCCCACTCTACGGCAAGCTCTTTAATATATTCGATGGATTTCAGACGGTTTTCCTTCACGAAATCCGGTTTTCCCACAAAAATAATTTCCCGCATCGAGAAATCGAGCAGACGGCCGAAATCGGTATGGTTCTTGGACTCGAAACGGTGACACTTCGCGACAGCCGTTACAACGATTCCGTCTCCTTCGAGAGTCTCTCCCTGCAGGCCTTCATAGCAGTGATAGCAGGTGGACGGGTTCATCGTAAATTTAGGCTTCGGCATGGTGGCGTTCAGATCAAGCGGAAGCTCGTCCTTCCAGCCGCCGGTAGCACGGATTGAGTCGGAGAAGGATTCGATCACGTCCAAATCTTCGCGCAGATGCGTGAGGAAGTGGATATGCTCCGGAAAAGAAGTGAAGTGATTCGTTTTGTTCAAGGTTTCCGAGTGAATCACGGCAGGGTAAGACTCTTCTTTCACCTGGAAGCGGTTCGCGATCTTCGTTACGAACGAATAGTCGAGAAAACGCATAAGAGAGGAGAACGGCTCGCGGAAAATAAACAGGCCCGGCTCCAGCACCTTAATGCTTTTGCTTTCCACGAGTTCGCGGATAATGTCGCCGCTGTATGGAACGGAAACCTCGTTGCGGAACAGGACGTTTTCTTTAAAACCGAAGTCGCCCTTGGAGAAGCGTTCGATAAGACGCTCTACGCGTTCGCGGATCGCTTCGTCGCCGTTCGGGGACGTATGGACAATCCGGAGATGTCCGTCTTCCAGGGAAATTTCCTGAATGTGCTCATCCACGAAAGCGGATGCGTATTTAACCTGTCCGTGCTGGCTTTCGGAAAGCCGTTCCAGCGATATTTTGCATTCCATGGTGTTACCTCCCGGTTTTCGTGGAAATGAATTGGGCGATCTCGCGAACGGTGTTCATCGGATACAGCATCAGATCCTGATTGGTCACTTGAATGCCGTACGTTTGCTCGATATGAGCGATCAGTGCCGTGGCACCCATCGAGTCGATAAAGCCGTAATCGAACAGATGAACGTCTACGCCGAAATCCTCGTCGTCTTCTTCAATCTCATAGCGGCTTCTGATGTGTTCTTCCAGCTGCTTAATGATTTCTTCCATTGTCAGTCGGGCCTCCCAGGTAGAATAGGTTTGTGTAAAGAAGGCGTACAGCCGGATGGGCCGTCGGGACGGCAGGCACCGGCTGCACACGGGATCGGGGGGCGTAACCCGGCCGATCCTTTTATTTGGTCAGAGACAGGTTGACGGTCGTCTTGTCTCCGTAACGTGTAAGTGTATACATGCCGGTCGCCGCATCCTGCTCAAGCTTGATATCGGCGGGATTTCCCGGGATCGTCAGCCCGCCCGGGCTGTAGATTTTGATCTGCTGCAGTCCGGCCGCCTGCAGATCGAGCTTCCAGGTGCCGCTCTCACGGGTATCCAGCTCGAAAGGCACATTGGCACGGACAATGTGAGCTTCCCCGGCAGGCTTGCCGATATGAAGCTGCGCATCGCGGGCAAGGCCGAGATACAGCTTGCCGCTGCGCTCCGTGTATACGTCGGACTTGGCGGCAAGGGAATAAGGCGCGTACTTCTCGCCTTTTTCCACGACGACGCCCGGCGTATTGGCGTATTCGGCCGCCTGTTTCGGCACGGCGGACGTATCCGCTTCTATCGTGAGAGACAGATGAAGGCCTTTGCCGGAAATCCGGTCTTTCACTTCGTCCATGATATAGTCGGCCCAGGTACGCTTCACGGTAACCTGCGTTTTAAGAGTTGTCAGGAAGGAACGGGCCATTTGGGTTTCCGTCATAAAGTTATAATCGTATTGATTCCGAATGTCATCGAGGAAGGAAGCAAAATCCTCCAATTCCCCCACACGGGCAGGGAAATGATACTCAATGTGTTCGAAGTAATCAATGGGCATATCGCGTTTAACATAAGAGTCGTAAATATCGACCGTAGAGCTTTCACCCGTTTTGCGAAGCACCGGAGCCGGCGAGTAAATCAGCATGGGCTGATCGCTGCCGGTCTTGTCTTTCGTCAACAGGAAAGGAAGCCCCCAGATGTAATCCGTACCGAGCCGGGGCTCCGTAGGCGTATGAGACGGCGTAAAGCCGAAGTTGAACCAAATTCCCTGCTCGTTCTCGTTGCGGAGCGTCTGGAGACGGTCCGGGAAGTTGATCCGCCAGGTGTGCTGGTTCGTCCCGGGCATTGTCCAGGGGAGACCGAGCTTCTCAAACGCCTGCTTGTGCAGGGCGATCTCCTGCTTCTCCTGGGCGTCGCTGACGAAGTTGTGCACGTAAATGTGCGGATACAATTCGAGGTGATTCTGCTTCGTATACTGCAGGAACTCCTGCAGTTCCGCCTTGTAAGGGAAAGCCGGCGAATCGACCGGAACCGGGGAGCCGAACTCCAGCTGTCCGACGATCAGGTCTACCACGCCGTCGTGATTCACGTCGTGCCATACCGGCACGGAGTTGTGCCCGCCGACCAGGGCGTTCGTGCCCATCTGATTCAGCGAGGCGCCGTTAACGCTTCCCTGGGGGGTGAAGGTTCCGCCGTTTTCCTGGCGGAACACGCGCAGATCTCCCTCGTTGCTGCCGACAACGAGGTCCGCCCGGCCGTCGCCGTCCATGTCACGGACGGACGGCGCGGCGTACTTGGCGCCGACGTCCGCGACTACGGCGCCGGCGGAGAGGCGCAGCGCGCCTGCCTGCGGCGCGCGGTACACCCGGACCTTGCCGTCGGCGTCTCCGACGACCAGGTCCGGAAAGCCTTGGCCGCCGAGGTCTCCTGCGGCGGCGAGAGCCGGTCCGGGCACCTTGATGGGCCCGGACGGGTCCTGCAGGGCGGTTAGCGGTGCGAACCGCCCGCCGCCTTGGCCGAGCGCGATCTGCACGGCCCCGGTGGCATCGCTGACGAGAAGATCAATCTTCCCGTCGGCGTTCCAGTCCACCGCATGCACGGAAGCATGCGGACCGGTCTTGAGCGGCTGGCCGTTTGCCAGCAGCAGCTTCTCGGGCTTGCCGTACACATCCGGCAAGTTGAGGCCGCCCGGCGCGGGATCGCGCTCGTAAGCCCCGGGCTTCGGCCCGAGGTTCGGATACACGTAGACGTATCCGTCGCTGCTGCCGGCGAGTAGGTCTTCCTTCCCGTCCCCGTTGATATCCGCAAACGCCGGTACGAGCCGGTGCGGACCTTCTACGGGGTCGGCCAGCGATTTGTAGTCCGGGTATTCCGCCAGGCGTACGGCGCCTTCCTCGGACTGCAGATGCATGCCGCTGCTGTAGTACGAAGCGGGCGATTCCCCGCTGAACTGCGGCTTCTCGTTCGATCCGCCGTTCAGGTGGACGGAGACGCTCTCTTTCCACTGACCCCAGTAGAAGGCGGAGCGGACCAGCGAGAAGGACGGGATCTGATTGTACTTCTTCGTCAGCTCCGCCCATTGGATCGCTTCCTTGTCCTTGAACGCCGGCATGGCCTCGAAATGGTTCTGGTAGGACATGGCCGGACGTCCGTAAGGCCCGAGTACTTTGGTCACGCTGTACCCGAAGGTTTCCTTGGACACGTAAGAGACAAATTCCGTGCGGAACTGGGCGTTGGCTGCCGAGAAAGCGAAGTGGAAGTAGGGCTCCAGCTTCAGGTCTTTCTTGTCGAAATAGGCGGTGCCCGGCTTCAGGCTCCGCTGCTGATCGTATTTGGCGGCCAGACTGCCGAACCCCTGCGCGGGGTCCATGCCGCTTTGAAGATCGTATCCTGTAATAAAGTACCGGTTAGGCAGGAAGGTGCTGCTCAGAAGAACCGTTCCTTTGCCGACTTTATTGACGGCGACGAGCGCTTGTCCGTTCAGCGTAACCAGCGGCTGCGCCGTTGAAGGGTCAAGGCCGTAGCCCCAATAGAAGCCCGGAAGATTGTCCATCGTCTCGCGTTTGAAGAAATTATCGCTGAAAAGTTTGATGACTTCCTGCATGCCTTGTGCGTTCACCGGGACGGCCGGATACTGAAACTGCGGTTTGGCCTGCGGCGGCGCTATAAGCTGCGTCTGATAGGCTCCCAGAAAATCGGCGGGAAACTTGCTTGCGAACGCATTGTCGAGAAGCAAATGCCCTCCGTTTTGCACATAGTCCTGGAGCTTCTGGATGTATCCGTTGTCGGGTATGTTTGCGAGCTCCGGGTCCGGCACGACCGCATCGTACGATTGCAGCTTGCGGGCCGACACTCCATCCATCGGTTTCCGTTCTAGCTCCAGATTCGCCGCCAGCGACTGCCGGAACTGTTCGAATGCCGCCGTATCATAGCGATCGCCGCCGGTAGCGTACAAGAGGCGGACCTGCTCCTTCTTCCCGGTGAGGAAGGCTGCCGCTCCGACTGCCAGAAGAAGGGCGGCCAGACAAAATACCGCTATGGCGGTTCGTTTTTTCGACAAATTCATCCCTCGATTTTTGTATATGATCCTTGCCATTATAGCACTTCTCCCTCCGTTTGTTAACTTTGGGGGCGGCTGCGCCGCGGTTCCGCGCATTCGTCGAATCCGAAAAATTTTTGCCGAAAAATAGGTTCATAATTAAAACCCCGGGCGCCGATATATACAAAAGGTGAATATTTACAATCCAAAATCATTCTGACAAATGGAGAGTTGCTATGAGTAACAAGTGGAGTGAGAAAGTAGCCGGAGGTTGGCAGAGCGCGGCCCGAAAGATAAAAAACCTTGCCCCGGCCAAGAATGCGGCGGGCAGCCCTTCCGGCCCGGGAGCAGGAGGGAATTCGGTTCCCGCGCTGAAAGCCGTAGGAACGAAGCTGTTCGTCATCTTTTTTCTCAGCATTCTGATCGCCGTTCTGATTGTGGGAACGCTGTCTTACTGGACATCCAGAAACGTAGTGGAAGAAGAGGTGTCGAAGGCGGCCCAGCAGACCGTAATCCAGACGGGGGAGAAGCTCGATTTTCTTTTCCGGACTTATGAGAAGATGTCGCTGGATATCATGATCGACAAAACGGTCGGAGCTTCGGTGGATCAGCTGGCACGTCCGAACATTTCCGACTCGGATATCGCCATCGCCCGGATGAATCTGGACAGCAACCTCAAGAAATACTCGCAAACGGACGAGAATCTGGCGGGTATTTACGTTATTCCGGTCACGGAAAAAGGGGTTCCTACCGGCTACGGTCAGGAAAAGCTGATTCAAGAGAATGCCGCCCTCATTAAGAACGTGAAGGACGGGGACGGCAAGGCCGTCTGGTTCGATTCGAAAATCAATGGCTACTTTACACAGCTTTCCTTCCCTACATTCGGTGTCGCGCGTGTAATGAAGAACGATTACGGACAAGGGAACTATATGGTTCTGCTGGAGATCAAAACGGACTATCTGTATAACCAGCTTTCCAGCATCCGCGTCGGCCAGACGGGCAGGATCGAAGCGATGAATACAAAGCAGCAGCTGATGGTGACCGAGAAAGCCGACCATATCGGCCAGGCGCCACAGATTAAACTGGAAGGCCAGCTGCAGGATCAGGGACGCACGAAGGCGGACGTCGACGGCGAAGAGAATCTGATCGTTTATACAAAAAGCAAACAGACGGGCTGGCTCATTTACGGCTTCGCACCGCTGGATGAAATCACGGAAAAAGCGAGCGACATTTTCGCGCTGACCGTCTTGGTGGCGTTTATTTCCGCCCTGCTTGCGGTCGTGGTCGGCTGGCTGATGAGCCGCATGATCGGCAAGCCGCTGGTCGAGCTGGGCCACCTGATGAACGAAGGGGAGAAGGGCAACCTGGCGGTGCGCACTCTTTTCACCCAGCGTCAGGATGAAATCGGTCAAGTGGGCAAGAGCTTTAACGGCATGATGAGCAAAATCACAGATCTCGTCAACCAGACGAACCGTTCGGCGGACAGCGTGCTCGAAACGGCGCGGGAACTTACGGACGCTTCCAAGAAAACCGCGCTTTCGGCGCGTGAAATCGCGACGGCTACGGAAGATATCGCCGGAGGGGCGACAAGCCTGGCGGTTGCGGCCGAGAACGGAAACGATCTGACTTCCAAAATTTCCGAGCAGATGAAATACGTGATCGAGAAAAACATCCGGATGTCTATCGCCACTTCGGAAGTGCAGCAGATGAGTGAGCGGGGCATCGAGCAGATGGATGAACTGACGCAGAAAACCCTGCAGAGCGAGCAGATGACCCACTCTCTCGTAGACCGGGTCGATACGCTCAAGCAGAGCACCAGCTCCATCCGCAAAATTCTGGATGTGCTTACGAAAATCACCGCGCAGACGAATATTTTGTCGTTGAACGCGAGTATTGAAGCGGCGCGCGCCGGAGCGGCGGGCAAGGGGTTCATGGTCGTTGCGGGAGAGATCCGCAACCTGGCGGACCAATCCAGAGAATCCATCGTCAACGTAGCCCAGATCACCGAAGAAATTCAGCGCGAGATGGACGCTACGGTAGAAGCGCTGTCGGCCGCTTACCCGCTGTTCCGCGAACAGACGGAATCGGTGAAAGAGGCTAACCAGATGTTCTCCTCCGTGAAAAACGAGATGGACAACCTGCTCATCCAGTTGGATGAGGTCTCGACTTCCATCAACGAGCTGAACGAGTCCCAGCTGACGCTTGCCGATGCGATGACCAACGTTAGCGCCGTTGCGGAACAGTCTTCCGCGACAAGCGAGGAAGTCGCTTCCCTCAGCAGCGAGCAGCAGAGCGTGAGCGAAGGGCTGGTACGCCTGTCTGGGCAGTTGGAAGACGTATCCAGCCATTTGAGCGATTCGCTGTCGAAGTTCAAGGTGTAGAACCGGATCGTTAACCGCATAGCAAAAAGCCCGGCCGACGCAGATTCCTGCGGTGACCGGGCTTTTCATGTAGTAAGCCCCTTGCGGGGCGGAGAGCAGCCTTTAGATTCCGGCTGTCCCGCTCCATAAGGGGCTTTTTAATCAGCTCATGCTGACTTAGAACTGAACTTTGCTTTCGATGAATGCCTTCAGCTCGCTGATCGGCATCCGGGTTTGTTCCATCGTGTCGCGGTCGCGCACGGTAACTTGGCCGTCCTGCTCGGACTCGAAGTCGTACGTGATACAGAACGGTGTGCCGATTTCATCGTGACGGCGGTAACGCTTGCCGATGGAGCCTGTGTCGTCGTAATCGACCATGAAGCTCTTGGCCAGGTCGGAGAAGATCGCCTGCGCGCCTTCGGACAGCTTCTTCGAAAGCGGGAAAATAGCCGCTTTGAAAGGAGCGAGCGCCGGGTGAAGGTGAAGCACGGTACGGCTGTCGTCGCCTTCCAGCTTCTGATCTTCGAAAGCGTCGATCAAGAAGGCAAGCGTGACGCGGTCGGCGCCGAGCGAAGGCTCGATGCAGTACGGCACATATTTCTCGTTGCCCGCTTCCTGATCCACGTAGTTGAAATCTTCGCCGGAATGTTCCATATGCTGCTTCAGGTCGTAATCGGTGCGGTCGGCGATACCCCATAGTTCGCCCCAGCCGAACGGGAAGCGGTATTCGATGTCCGTTGTGGCGTTGCTGTAGTGGGACAGCTCGTCATCGGAGTGGTCGCGGAGACGGATGCTGGCTTCTTTCACGCCGAGGTTCAAGAGCCAGTCGCGGCAGTATGCGCGCCAGTATTCGAACCATTTCATGTCCTCGCCCGGTTTGCAGAAAAATTCAAGCTCCATCTGTTCAAACTCGCGCGTACGGAAGGTGAAGTTGCCCGGCGTGATTTCGTTCCGGAAGCTTTTGCCGATCTGGCCGATACCGAACGGAAGCTTTTTGCGCATGGTGCGCTGTACGTTCTTGAAGTTAACGAAAATACCCTGCGCGGTTTCCGGACGCATGTAAACGACGTTGGAGCTGGACTCCGTTACGCCCTGGAACGTTTTGAACATCAGGTTGAACTGGCGAATGTCCGTGAAGTCGCGGCTGCCGCAATCCGGACAGGCGATTTCGTGCTCGTCCATCAGCGCTTTCATCTGGTCGAAGGACAGGCCGTCCACCACGAGCTCGATGCCTTTGGCATCCAGAGCGTTTTCGATGATTTTATCCGCGCGGTGGCGGGCTTTGCACTGCTTGCAGTCGATCATCGGGTCGTTGAAGTTGCCGACGTGGCCGGATGCGACCCAAGCTTGCGGGTTCATCAGGATAGCCGCGTCCAAACCGACGTTGTACGGAGACTCCTGGACGAATTTTTTCCACCAGGCTCGTTTCACGTTGTTTTTCAGTTCTACGCCGAGAGGGCCGTAATCCCACGTGTTGGCCAGGCCGCCGTAAATTTCGGAACCCGGGAAAATAAAACCTCTGTGCTTGGCCAGAGCTACGATCTGATCCATGTTGACACTCATTTTTTTTCGCTCCTTTGCGTATTTCGGGAATGGGATAAAACATGATGCAAGCCAAATCGCCTGATCGCTGCCCGGGTTATGGGAATTTCCGGCTGGGCAGACTCCACAGATCCGTACGGAGCCTTCCGCCGCCCAATCGAAAAAGCCCCCAATCCCACAGGCATCCGATATGCCTAGGGACGAGAGCTTGAGCACCCGCGGTTCCACCCTAGTTGATGCTCGCCCGGATATCCGCCGTTCCCCGTCATTCCGTGTCCATCCGACATGCTGCTCATCGGACAAAAAATCGGATTGCGGTGAATGGCGCCTGGCTGGCGCATCCCCTTTCTTTCCGCACGCGGCTCCGGACTGCCGTTTCGCTGGTTCCTTGCCCGGGCTTCCACCATTCCCGGATCGCTGATTCGAAGGAAATTCAGGTACTATTGGTCCTTCACGGCCGCATCGTATGCAGTTGGGAATAGTTTACCTAAGTTGTGCAAAAAAATCAATGCGGCAGATGCGCAGCCGTGACGCAAAATATTTTTATGGAAAAGGAAGGAAAAAAATATTGAGAGTCGAACTGTTTAGGTATTAAGAGAACTGCGGCTATAAAAATGACCCGGACGCATGCATCCGCAGATGCACATTTTGCAGCCTGTAAAGTTAAAGCCATTTAACTTTTGCAGAGACTCGGAGGAGGAGATAAACGAAAGAACGACGCTGACGAGCAAGATACGAAAGACAGTCAAGGAAACGGCTGTGCCCGGACGGGTTAAACGGGTTGTCCCGGAAAGTTTCCTCATTATGAAGGGAGAGAATTAACGGATGAATGGAAAAGCAAAAAGAGGATTAGCGTTCGCTCTGGTCGTCCTGCTTCTGCTCGTATCCTTGCCGCTGACCGCTTTGGGCGCGTCGGAATGGGCACCGGGAACGGCTTACAAGAAGGGTGAGATCGTCAGTTACAGCGGAACGCTCTACGAATGTGTGCAGCCGCACACGGCACTGCAGGGCTGGGAGCCGCCGAACGTACCGGCGCTTTGGAAGAAATCGACAGCTGTTCCGGACACTCAGGCACCAACAGCGCCTACGGCTTTGAAGGCCGGAACCGTAACGGGGAATTCCGCCGCACTCAGTTGGACGGCTTCTACCGATAACATTGGTGTAAGCGGTTACGAAGTATATAACGGTACGGCTCTGGCCGGAACCTCGACGACGACAGCTTATACGGTAACCGGCCTTCAGCCGAATACGTCCTACACGTTTACCGTAAAGGCTAAAGACGCCGCCGGTAATGTATCTGCGGCCAGCGCGGCGGTAACCGTTACGACGGCAGCCCCGGACACGCAGGCGCCGACTGCGCCGACTAATTTAAAGGCTGCAAATATAACCGCTAACAGTGTAGCGCTAAGCTGGACAGCGGCTACCGACAACGTCGGTGTGACGAGCTACGACGTGTACAACGGTTCCGCGCTTGCCGGCTCCACGTCTTCGGCTAGCTACACGGTGACGGGCCTGCAGGCGAACACGGCGTACACATTCACCGTGAAAGCCAAAGATGCGGCGGGCAATGTGTCCCCCGCGAGCGCGGCTGTAACGGCCACGACGACGACTCAGCCGGTCGGAAGCAACGAGATTATCGGTTACTTCCCGAGCTGGACTTCGTACAATACGCCTTCTTTCACACCGGCTAACGTAGATGCAACGAAATTATCCGCCATCAACTACGCGTTCCTGGATATTTGCTGGAACGGCAGGCATGGCAACCCTTCCAATGACCCCGAAAATCCGAATGCCCAAACTTGGCCGTGCCAAGACGGCAATGGAGCCGCGAACAACGCACCGAACGGTTCCATCGTACTGGGCGATCCTTATGTCGATGATGTCGGCGAAGGCGGCGGCTACGAGAACCTGAAGAAGCTGGCTCAGCTGAAAACGAAAAATCCGAAGCTGAAACTGTTCTTCTCCATCGGCGGATGGACTTGGTCCAACCAGTTCTCCAACACGGCTGCGGATGCGACAGCCCGTCAAAACTTTGCGACTTCGGCGGTTTCTCTGCTCCGCCAGTACAATTTTGACGGCATCGATATCGATTGGGAATATCCGAACGCTATCGGCGTACCGTGCGCTTCCGGTCAAACCTGCCAGCGCTCGGCGGATAAAGCCAACTATATCTTGCTGCTGCAGACTCTGCGCCAGCAACTGGATACGGCCGGTCAGAAGGACGGCAAGCAGTACTATATCACGATCGCTTCCGGAGCTAACTCCACTTTCGTGGCGGATGCGGGCGGCACATCCAACTGGATCACCCAATTGGCGAACTATCTGGACTGGATCAACATCATGACGTACGATTTCCACGGTCCTTGGGATACTTCCAGCAATCACGTAGCACCGCTTTACAACGACCCGAGCGATCCGTCCGGCACTCCGCAGTTTAATGTGGATTCCGCCGTCAAAATCTATCTGAACAAAGGCGTGCCGGCCAGCAAAATTACGGTGGGCGAACCTTTCTACGGCTACGGTTGGAACGGCTGTAACGCGGGAGCCAAAGGCGACGGTCTGTATCAAAGCTGCACCGGCTCCGCCAACACGGGCTCGGACGGTTCCACTTTCAACTTCTCGTACCTGCAGAACAAAGGCTACCTGACGAAAGACGCAAGCGGCAAATATACGGTGGGCGGCCTGGGCTTCACGCGTTACTGGAACGACGTGACCAAGACACCTTACCTGTACAACCCGACGAGCAAAATCTTTATCACTTACGAGGACGAAGCTTCGATCCACGCGAAGAACGAATATGCGAAGTCCAAAGGACTGCGCGGCGTGATGTTCTGGGAGCTGGAAGCGGACAGCAACAAAACTCTGCAAACGGTCGTCTCCAACGATCTGCCTCACTAAGCACTTATTCTTTTTACGATCTTAATAGGAAGAGAAAAGGGCGCTGTCTAACGACGGCGTTCTTTTTTTGCGGAATGGGAGGTAACGTGCTCTGAATAAGCCGTGTGCTGCGGAGAACGGTTTCGTTAAAGACCGGAACTGCCAGCCGCCTGCGGACGAATTTGTCCGGGAGGCTTATTTTTTCAACCGTATGACAAAAAAAGGAGGCCGCGGAGGCTTTTGCGGGTTGCGGGCGAAGATGCACAAAGGTACACTAGTTATGTTACCTGATTTGCACAATGAAAGGATATGAATCATGCGCTCTTTACGCAGAGAAGATATAGAGCTTCTGGCTCCTGCCGGCGATTGGGATTGCCTGCGGGCGGCCGTAGCGAACGGCGCCAACGCGATTTTTTTCGGGGTTGAAAAATTCAACGCCCGCGCACGTGCGCACAATTTCAAAATGGATGAACTGTCCGACATTATGTCGTTTCTACATTTATATGGCGTCAAAGGCTTTCTGACGTTCAACATTCTCGTGTTTGAGGACGAGCTCCGCGATGCGAAGGAGCTTATCGAGGCATGCGTGGATGCGGGTGTGGACGCGGTAATCGTACAGGATCTGGGTCTTGTCAAAATGATCCGCGACATCTCCCCGGATTTCCCGATCCACGGGTCGACGCAGATGACCATTACTTCGCCGGAAGCGGTGGAGTTTACAAAACCGTTCGAGATCGAGCGTGTCGTGCTCGGACGCGAAAACAATTTGAAGCAGATCAAAACGATCGGCGACCAGGCGAAGCTTCCGATGGAAGTTTTCGTGCATGGTGCGCTGTGCGTCTCTTATTCCGGTCAATGCCTGACGTCCGAAATGTGGGGAGGGCGCTCCGCCAACCGCGGCGAGTGCGCCCAGGCCTGCCGTCTGCCGTATGATTTGATCGTCGACGGAGAGCCTAAGCCGTTGGGGGACGTAGCTTACCTGCTGTCCCCCAAGGATTTGGCCGCTATCGAGCTGGTGCCGCAGCTTATCGAAGCGGGCGTGACCTCGTTCAAGATCGAAGGACGCCTGAAAAGTCCGGAGTATGTCGCCAACGTCGTGAGCAAGTACCGCCGGGCTATCGACGCTTATTTCGACGGCAAGGATGCAAAGCCGTCGAAGGAAGAAATCCGCGAGCTCCAGCAGAGCTTCTCCCGGGGATTCACGAGCGGGTTCCTGGAAGGAACGAACAACAAGAAGCTTGTGGACGGCACGTTCCCGAAGAGCCGCGGCGTATTCCTCGGCCGTGTGAAGCAGGTTCTGCGCGATGCGGTCATTTGCGAGATTGAGGCGCCGCTCAAACGCGGAGACGGGATTGTGTTCGATGCGGGCGACCCGACGAAGAAGGAAGAGGGCGGCCGCGTATACGACTTGCGCCGTAAAGGCGTCAAAATGGAAGGCGAAGCCGAGGGCGGTCTGATCGAGATCGTGCCGGGCCGCAACGATGTGGATCTCGGACGTGTCCGCGTCGGAGACCGGATCTGGAAGACGAGCGATCCGGCGCTCGACAAGCGTCTGCGTCAAACGTACGAAACGGAGAAGCCGTACCGTACGTTTCCGGTTCACCTTCGCGTCACAGGAGCGGCAGGCCAGCCGCTGAAGACCTGGTGGAGCGATCCTTCCTCGAACCACAGTGTGTTCGTGGAAAGCGAAGCGCTGCTGGAAGCGGCCCTGAAGCGCCCTCTCGGCGAAGAGGTGCTGGCGGAGCAGCTGGGACGTCTCGGCGGCACGATCTTCGAGCTGGCCGGACTGGACGTCCAGCTCAGCGGCGACGTGATCGTCCCGATGCGCGAGCTGAACGCCCTGCGCCGCCGCGCCGTGGAGCTGCTCGAAGCCGAGCGCCAGAAGCCGCGCCGCTACCTGAAGCGCGAGGTCGACGCTTACGCGGATGAGCAGCTGCTCCAGGTGCCGGTGAGCGTCGAAGAGCGCCGGGCAAGCGGCCGCGCGGATGCGGCCGCACAGCAGGTGCCTGCGGAAGCTGCACCGGCACCGGCACCGCCGACAGGCCCTGACGCGGCAGGCAGCAAGGCCGCAGATGGCATCGGAGCCGCTCCTTCCGCCGGCGTCATGGCACAGCCTTACGGCGTGCGCCTGACCGCGCTCTGCCGCGGTATCGAGCAGGTGCTTGCGGCCGTCGAAACCGACGTCGATATGATCTACGCCGATTTCGAGTTCATCAAGCAGTTTCCGGCCGCTGTGGAGGCCGCTCATGCCGCGGGCAAGAAGATTGCGCTGGCGACTCCGCGCATTCATATGCCGGGCGAGACCGGCTACTTCCGCAATATTTTGAAATTGCGGCCGGATGCGGTACTTATCCGGAACACTGGTGCAATGTACTTCTTCATGAAGTACCGTGCGGAGAACCCGGAGGAGTACCAGCCGGAACTGATCGGCGATTTCTCGCTGAACATCGCCAACCACAAGACGGCTTCGCTCTTCGTAGATGCCGGATGCTCCATGGTCACTCCGTCGTACGATCTGAATATCCAGCAGATGGTGGATATGCTGTCGCGCACGGATACGTCGAAGATGGAGATGGTGATCCAGCAGCACATGCCGATGTTCCATACGGAGCACTGCGTGTACTGCACGTTTATGAGCGAAGGCACCGACTTCACGAACTGCGGGCGTCCTTGCGAAGATCACCGCGCCTCCCTGCAGGACCGGATCGGTATGTCTCATCCGGTTCGAGTGGATGAAGGCTGCCGCAACACAGTCTACAACGCCATTGAGCAGTCCGGCGCCGAATATTTGAACCACTTCCTTGAGCTGGGCGTACGCTCGTACCGTGTCGAGTTCCTGGAGGAATCGCCGGAGAAGGTCAAGGAAGTGCTGGACTTGTACCGCCGGGCGATCCGCGGCAACATGACAGGCACGCAGGTCTGGAAGACGCTCAAAGCGACCAACCAGCTGGGCGTTACCCGCGGTCAGCTTGTTAAATGGGGCCGCGTGGATACGATGGAATAAGCAACGAATCGGAACAAGAATAAGGCCTGCCGGCAAACCGGCGGGCCTTTTTTTCATTACAAAAAGCCGTTATTTGATTCGAATGCGGTACGGTTCTCTGAGGGCATTCGGCCATTCTTGCAAGGTTGTGGTCAGCACGCCGCCGTAATCTTTTTTGGGAATCGTGAAAGACTCGACGGATGCGTTTGATTCGGGATCCTCTCCTAAAGTTCTGCTTGAAGTATGGTTCGACACTTCGACAGTGTTCCCGTGCGCATCTCTCCAGGTGCCCGATCCCGCCATATAACCCATGTTGTCCCAGGAGGAATCGAGCCCGCTTAGTTTAAGGGAAACAGCGTAGCTGTCGCCCCTGTCGGTCAGCTTCAGAAGCTGAAGCCGGTTGCCCGGAGATACAATCTGTTTGTTCGCCAAATCCAGCTTCACGGTTAATTGATCTTTGTCCAGAGCCGTCACCAGGCTGCCTTCCACATACAGTTCCTTCGGTTGGGTAAAGTAGGAACTTTCGAAGGCGAGTCTCTTTTTGTTCTCGCTATCGTTGGATGCACCCCGACTCGGAAGATGTTCCCCTTTTTGGGTGACCAAATGAACGTCGCGCAGCCCGAAAAGCTGCTTCGTGTTGCTTTCCTCATACGAAACGTCCAGCAGAACACGGGTCGGGTAGAGCTTGGCTTCATTAAACGTGACCGTTTGACCTTGGATAACGACGCTTTTGCCGATCGGAATCGTCTCCACCCGGTTCATGAAAAGTCCCCGGTCGAGCTCGAAAGGTATTTTCCAAACCGGGCCGTCATCGTCCGCTAGTCTGGCTTCTAAAATGAAATTTTCCGGCATCGGCACGTCCTCTGCCAGCATCGCATCCAAATAGTCGCTGCCCGAAGATACAGGTTCGGCAGGGACGGGCGAATGCTGAAAACCAATAACAGCCGGCATATGGCTTCCGTCGGCAGGAAACAGCTTTACCTCGGGTCCTCGTTTCGAGGCTGAGCGGGCGTTGCTCCAGGAATAGAAGACCACGATCCGCGATTCATCGGCAATGACGCCGTTAAGCGTGACGGTTTCTCCGTTTTCCGTGTGGGATACGTTGAGCGGCTGAAAAAACTCGTTATCGAATGCCCGCGCCAACCCTTTATCCTGTGTGCTCAGCATCCGGACGAAAATCTCCATACCCGGAATTTGACGGATCGCAGAGGCAAAAGCCGGAGACACGTGGATTAAGGCCGCAAATACAGTAACCAGAAGGAGAAAGGAAGCCGCGGCGGTTAAAGCCGTCCGGTTCCGCCGCCTTAATGCTTTCGCTCTCTGAATACCTCGCGCTATGGCAAGATCGGCCGCGGCAGGTATTTCGCCGTCTGCCGTTCCGCGCAGTTCTTTTTGCAGCCAATCGTGCTCATCCACAAGCTTCATCCTCCCTTCCGAGAATCGATTTTAGCTGATCGAGCGCCTTGCGCGCCCTGGTTTTAATTGTGCTTTCCGGCATTTGCAGCAAGGCTGCGATCTGAGGGTATGTCCAGTCCTCCATATATTTGAGGATGATGAGCTGTTTTTCGGAAGGCTGCAAGCGGTCCAAGGCCATATATAAATCCAGGTTGTCGGGCTGGGGACCGGAGACTTCTTTTGGAGTCGCGTAATCCGTTGGAACGGTACGTTTCCGGCGCTTTCGTTCGTCGGCGCAATAATTCAGCAGAATACGTGTAATCCAAGTGGAAAACAGCGCGTGATCATGCAGTTTGCGAATACTGCGGAAGGCCCGGAAAGCCGTTTCCTGCAGGGCATCCAGCGCGTCCGGTCGGCTGTGAAGGTAGGCGTAGGCAATCCGGTACAGCCTTGCTTTTTCCTCTTCCATAAGCCGGGTAAAAGCCTGATCGTCTCCGTTCCGTGCCGCCCGGACAAGCATTTCGGTGTCCAGAAAAAGGTCCCTCCTTCCAGGTTCTATTTTATTAGACGGAGCAAGAGAGAGAATCGTCGGCAATTCGGTGAAAATATTTCTTTCACAATTCGGACACATTTTTTTAATCCAAAATTCAGTTTTGTTTAAGCTTGTTTTATTGTGCCCTGGATATATTGAGTACGGCTTCTACAAAAGAACGTTGTCTATACATCCCAGAATATGTGGCTGGTGAACACCCTATTTTACAGTTAAAGGAGGGGGCAGGATTGCTGGAAGTGAACGGTGTCAGCAAGCTCTACGAAAACTCGCGGGGAGTTAAGGATATCAATTTTTCTATGCAGCGAGGAGAAATTGTGGGCTTTTTGGGCCCCAACGGAGCAGGTAAGACGACGACCATGAGGATGATTACGGGGTACTTGAATCCGACGGGCGGGAGCATTCTGGTGGACGGCTTGTCCATGGCCGACCATCCCCGCAAGGCAAGGCGCAAGATCGGATATCTGCCTGAAACGCCGCCGCTTTATCCGGAAATGACCGTACGTTCGTACCTTAAATTTGTGGCCGATCTCAGAGACGTACCTGTCCGGGCGCAAAAAGGCAGGGTTAACGAAATTATCGACAAGCTGGGGCTTAACGGACGCGAAAACCAGATTATCCGCAGCTTGTCCAAAGGTTACAAGCAGCGTCTGGGACTTGCGCAGGCAATCGTCCACAAGCCCGATCTGCTTGTGCTGGACGAGCCCACTTCGGGTCTGGACCCGAAGCAGATCATTGAAATCCGCAGCCTGATCCGCGAGCTGGGAGAGAATCATACGGTGCTGCTCAGCACGCACATTCTGCCCGAAGTGAACACCCTGTGCAACCGGGTGCTCATTATCAACCAGGGGCAGATTGTGCTCGACGAGAAGCCGGAGATGCTCGGCGCGACGATGGGCGACACATTCGAGGTGTCGCTGGAAGTGAAGGGCCCGCGCGAGGAAGTCATCTCGCTGCTGGGCTCTACCGCCGGCATTGCCGCCGTCCGGGAGCTGGCGGATTCTTCCGGCAGCGCATACGCGGGGACGCTTGGCCTGCCCGTGGCCCAGGCAGGTGCGTCTAACTCAGCCGGAACTACGGGCGCGGAAGCGCAGGGAGCGGCGTCTGGCGGCGCAGGAGATCCGGCGGGCGAGGCCGGAGCGCCGGCTAAGGACGCTGCGACCGCCGCGGCAGATGCGCCGACTGAAGCCGATACGCCGCAGCCGGCTGATCCGGCAGGCACCGGAGCCGACGCCTCGATTCTACCGCAGGCGGATATGCAGCTGAGCGCTGATCCGGCAGGCGCGCCGGATACGCCGCCGGAAGCGCCGGACTCTATCGGCTCCGTCGATGACCCGGCTGCGGCCGGATCCTCCGCGACGCAGGTCTCCCGCCCGGCGGATGCTTCTCCCGCTGGCGGTGCGCCGGATACACCCGGCACGGTCAAGCTGCTCGTTTCGTCAGCCGACAGCACGGACATCCGCGAGCCGCTTTTCTTCCGTCTTGCGGAAGCGGGCTATCCTATCTTGGAGATGAAGCGGGAGAGCCTCAGCCTCGAAGATATTTTCCTTAAGCTGACGACCGACGAGAGTTTGTCCGCCGCTGCCGAAGGTGATAGGGAAAGCAGTCCGGGACAGCCGTCCAAGCTGGACCGTGTCAGCAGATGGCTGCCGCTGAAGGACAAATCCGGAAGTACGGCGGCAGGCCAATCGAAGGGAGGCGGCGAAGATGCGTAGAACGTGGGCGATCTGCTCGAAAGAACTGCAACTATTTTTCTATTCGCCGACCTCTTATGTCGCATTCGCTTTTTATGTGCTGGTCTCGGGCATTATGTTTTACTTGAATTTCGTCATGGTGCAGCCCAGCCTGATCGATATCCGGTATGTGGTCGGAAATATTACGTTCATTTACCTGTTCATCATCCCGCTGCTTACGATGCGTCTGGTGGCGGATGAATTCCGCCATGGCACGGATGAGCTTCTGCTTACTTCACCCGCCGGAATCGGCGAAATTGTGCTGGGCAAGTACATGGCTGCGCTTATCGTCCAGTTTCTGCTTACCTTGTGCAGTCTGGTCTACCCGCTGATCATGTTGGCCTTCGGCACGCTGGATCAACCGATTCTGTGGCTGTCGTACCTCAGTATGTTCCTGCTGGGAGCCGCCATGATGGCAATCGGCCTGTTTGCCTCCACGTTATCCAACAATCAGATGGTGGCCGGGATTGCAGGTTTTGCTTTTCTTCTGTTTTTTTGGCTGATCGACTGGATAGCCGACGGATTCGGCGGCAAGTTCCGGGAATGGGTGATCCAGTTCTCGATGAGCGGACGGATGGCTAATATGCAGAAGGGGATTCTTCAAGGAGCGGATATCCTTTTCTTCGTGACGCTTGCGGCTTTGTTCCTTATTCTCAGCATGCAGACCCTTGAAAGAAAACGGTGGAGGTGACAGCGATGAAGAAATGGCTGCGCGGTACAAATACGGCGGTAATTTCAATCGCCGTCATCGGAATTTTTATTCTACTGACCTTCTTTCTTCATTCGTTGAAAGATTTTCAGCTCGACTTGTCCAAAAATAAAATGTACACACTCTCGGATCAAACGCTTGGAACCCTGAAAGGTCTGGACAAGGACATTCATATCACGGCATTTACGAATCCTCAGGAGGATCCGGACGGCGTGTTGACCCGCGAAGTGACGGATATGGTTCAGGAATTCAGCAAGCGCACGGGAAAGATTACATATGACCAGTACGACATGCTGAAAGAACCCTCCAAAGTTCAGCAGTACGGCGTTCAGCAGAGCAGTCTTGTTTTCGAAAGCGGAAGCCAGAAAAAAGTGATCACCTTCCGGGAGATGTTCACGGCCGGCCAAGGCTCCGGCTCTTATCAGTTTGCCGGGGAAGAGAAGATGACCCAGGCCGTCAAAAGCCTGACCAGCACCGAAAAGCATACAGTCTATTTCTTATCGGGGCACCAGGAAATAACGCTCCAGGAGATGACCGTTCTGAAATCGAGTCTGGAAGGCGAAAATTACACGGTTAAAGATCTTAATCTTTACCGGGAAGGCAAAATTCCGGATGATGCCGACATGCTGTTCCTGATCGGTCCCCAAACCGACTTGAACGACAAAGAGGCGGAACTGATCAAGCAGTACCTGAGCGGGAAAGGCAAGCTGTACGTCTCTCTCGGCTTCAGCCATGAAATGGCGTCCAAATGGAAAAACATCGATGCCCTTATGAATACGTACGGCGTCAAGGACCAGCATGCGGTCGCCATCGAAGCGAAACAGAGCACCCTGTACGATCCGCTTACGATTATTCCGGAGTACGGGGATCATGACATCACGACAAAGCTGAAAAACTACAATCTCCTGACGATGATGTCGCTGGCAGTTGCCCTGAACGCCCAGGAAGAGGGAGATTTTAAAAGCACGCCGATCTTGAAGACGTCGGCTCAAGCATACGGCGAAACGGATATCGCCGGTTTGATGAAATCCCAGACGAATCAGGACGACAAAGATGTGAAAGGTCCGCTCAACCTGGGCTATGCGGTAGAAGATAAAGACAGCAAGCCTAAGGCTGTCATACTCGGCGGTTCCACGTTCCTGATGGATCAAGAGATCAATGTGCAGGGCAACCGCGATTTTGCGATGAACAGCATCGGGTGGCTTCAGGAGAAAAAAGATCAGGTGACGATCCGGCCCAGACAGAACGAAGCCTATCAAACCGCCGCATTGACGCCGGGGCAGGCCAAAACCATCTTCTTCGTGGCGATTGTCTTTATGCCGCTGATCTTCCTGCTGCTCGGTGGATTTATCTG
Source organism: Paenibacillus sp. JT31N7 (assembly GCF_059692095.1). Lineage (NCBI taxonomy): Bacteria > Bacillati > Bacillota > Bacilli > Caryophanales > Paenibacillaceae > Paenibacillus > Paenibacillus sp. JT31N7. The sequence goes on along the minus strand of NZ_JCAUAT010000008.1, from coordinate 9,540 downwards.
GTGGAGGAGGAGAAAAGGGTGAAAAAATTCGCGCCCGCGCTGCTTTTGATTCTCGTGTTTCTTGGCGGTCTCTGGTATGCCTGGAGCCAGGATTTTTTCAAGGAAAAACAAGTGGAAACATCCAAGCCTCTTGTCCACGTAAATGTTGCGGATGTCCAAAGCTTTTCTATCGTAAGCGGAGGCCAGCAGACGGAACTGGTCCGCAAGGGCGGCGAATGGACGATGACCAAGCCCTCGGCCGCTCCGCTTAACCCTAACTTGACCGAAGGGTGGATGGATTCTTTCAATTTGCTGACACAGGAGAGAGTCGTGGAAGAGAAGGCGTCCGATTTGGCCAAGTACGGTCTCGACAAACCTTCTGCCGTCTATAAGGTGAATCTTTCGGACGGCACTACCCAAGAATTGAAGGCGGGATCTCCTACACCGGTGGAAGGATACGTCTACGTACAGTTGGGAAGCTCTCCTGCCGTCTATCAGGTGGGAGAATCCTCGCTATCCGCCTTGAACAAGTCGCCGCTGGATTTCGTGGAAACGAGTCCGGTGAAATTCGATTACGATCAGGTTAAAAGCGTCACGTTCTCCTGGAAGGATCACAAATGGGCCCTGACGAAAAACGAGGCCGATAAACCGGCGGCTCAGTCCAAATGGAAGCTGCCGGACCGCGAGACCGAGGGAACGGAGGCGACCCAGGTTCTGGACAAGGTGCTTTTCATGAAAACGGAGGAAATGCCGAAACAGACCGCCGATGCGGCGATCAAGCCGGGGGAATGGACGCTTGAAATCGTCCGTACCGTTGACGGCAAAGAGGTGAAAGATACGTATAGCGGCCGCGCAGACGGCAAATCCGTATGGGTTGCCAAGGAGGGCGGAGACTGGGCCTATGCCATTCCGCAAGCGGCCATGGAAGAAGTAGCGGCTTCTAACGTAAAAAAGGAGTAGCGGCTTTAGGTGTCCCGGCAGGAGGCTATAGCCTTGAAGAAAAAAAACAGAGCAACGTCTGCTCCTCTCCGATATCAAACGGAAGGAAGGAATTCCGAAGAATAAAAGCGCCTGGCGCTTTTATTCTTTTTTTTACCCGGATGCGGCCGGTGCTAAAGTGAAGGAGGAGAGCATTACATAGGATGGGTAAAAATGGGCATGCTAATAAAACATCAGATCAGGGGGTTGAGGGAAATGGCAATCAGTCATGCCGGAGAGCACCGTGTCGTTTACAAAGAAGAACATTTGGAGAGAGTCACTCTTCCCGAGCTTCAGTCGTTAGGAGACCTGATCCGTTTTGAACATACGCTGGCCAAACGCTGTGCCGAAGAAGCGGAATCCTCAACGGATGTTGAGCTTAAGGAAGTGCTGGGGCAATTGGCGGTGCTCCGGCTCAGCTGTGCCCGGCAGCTTTTGGCTGCGCTGAGAAGCACGGAACTATGATCCCTTACCTTAGATCTCCGGCTCTTAAGCCGCGGAGGATCTCTATGAGCAGACGTATGGACTAAATGGAGGTGGCAGCAGATGAAACAGGAACTTCAAACGGAACAAGCCGTGGACAAACAGTGGGAGGATGCCGAACGGACGATGGCCGATTTTAAACGGCTTGCGTCCAGATACGCATCGGCCGCATGGGATGCCCGGCAGCCTGGCATTCGCGCTCTTTACCGCCAGCTTCTCCAGCAGACGCTGGATGATCAGGATAAGCTGTACAGGCTCCTGGCGGCCCGCGGGGACAAGAAGAAGGTCCAGAACGCCAGCGGGGAAGACGTACTGCAGGAGATTGCCAGCCATGACCGTGCGCTTTCCGAGCTGGAAGCCGCTATCCGGAAAGATTTTGCCGGAATGGAAGAGACAGAAGCTGATTCGGGGGCGTCGCCGGAAGCGTCTTTTCAAGCTCTTGAGGAGAATGAAACCATAATAAAGCCTCTTACATACGAAGAGAAGGAACTTGAAATATTCGGAGAACGTCCCGATTATTATTCTTCTCTTTCCGCGTCTTCCGTCTATGATTCTTCCTACGGAGGAGTAGACGCTTATCATTCCGAGCCGTCAGATCCGGATGAGGAAGAGTCCGTTTCCGCGGAAGCTGCGAAAATGACCGCAGGTGGTCCCGTTCCCGCTGCGCCCGAGCAGCCGGCTCCCGCGTCGGTGGACAGCTCCGCCTCCGCGAACGGAGCACCCTCGCGCTTCGGAGGGCCGCCCGCTCCCGCTGCGCCTGAGCAGCCGGCTCCCGCGTCGGCGGACAGCCCCGCCTTCGCGTACGGAGCTCCGCGCTCCACGTACGGCCGTCCCGCCGTCGGACCTGCCACAGGCGGAGCGGCGCCTTACGGTACGCCTGCAGCGTCAGTGCTGCCCGGGGCCTACGGGCAGCCCGCGTCTCCTTCCGGCGTACCGGCTGCGCCGTCCTACGGCGGCTTCCGCAGTCCGGCCCCGGGCCCGGTCCGTGCGCCTTACGGCCAGTCCCGACCGCAGCAGGGTCAGCCCGCGGCAGGCACTTACTCGGCCGGACAGCCCCAGCGGTACGGACAGCCGTACGCCCGCCAGCCGCAGCAGCAGGGTAACCCGGCTCCAATCACGGCGCCGTCTGCGCAGCCGCCTTACAACTCCCCGTATAGGGGAGAGAGCGGCGGCAGGCCGCCTGCACATCGTCCGCAGGGTTAACGGCTCTGGCCCCGGTCTTTAGAATCCTGTCGGCAGCCTGGCACAATACAAGCTGCCGTCCTAAAAAAACGCCTCCTCGAAAGGCGTTTTTTTATTGCCTTAATTCCCGAGGCTTACGGATTCGCGGAAGAGTTGTCGATGGCTGTTTGCGGATCCACTTGAGGAAAGCCTTCATCCGTTCATCGCCCCGCAGCGCATCAAGCGTATGCAGCCCGCGTTCCAGCTGTTCGTTCGTAAAGAGGGCGTGAATCTGCTTATGGCAGGGAATGCAAAGCATAGCCGTCGGCAGAAAAGTTCCCCCTTTCTCCTTCGGGGTCAAGTGATGCTCGGTCCGCTTCACTTCGTGACGTCCGCATAATTCACAGGTGCCCGGCTCTTTCTTTTTGACCATAACCGCCTCTCCTCTCCGGTCCGTTCCGCCGTTTACATTATACCCTTCCCAAAGATGCTGGCATGTTTCCTCATTACGCCACATATACAAGTTACAGGGATGTCCCTCTCAGCCATTTAACTAACTAAAGGAGTGTCCAAATCATGCGTAAAATAAGCGGTAAACGATCTTTTGTGCTCATGTTTCTCCTCATCTTTGCCTGCAGCGGCGCCTTAACGGCATGCGGCTTCCAGAACAAATCGGATCAGGTAGGCAGCAAGGCCGTTTCGGGAGCGGCCCCGACTATCGACGCAACCTTGACGCAGGAAGGCACATCCGCCGTTATTTCCTACAAGGTCAGCAATTTGACGATCGCCGGTGACAGCATGGGTGCAGCGCCCAAACAGGGAGAAGGCCACCTCCACATTTACGTGGACGGCGTTCAGAAAGCGATGCTGAAGACAGATGCCCCGGTTCGTCTGGAAAACATTCCTCCGGGCAAACATACGATCAAGCTGTCCCTCCAGCAGAACGACCATGTTCCTTTAAATGTGGAAAAGGTATTCGATGTAACGGTTAAAAAGTAATCCCGATCTTTCAAGGCCTACATAAACGGGTATCCCGAAAAACCGAAACCGGACGAACCTCGTGTTCGGACGGTTTCTTTTTCTTTTTTCCTAGCTCCAAGCGCGAACTTCCTTTCACTCCCACCTCTCAAAATGGAAGTTCCTCTTTCGCGAACGTACATTCTTGTTTTATAATAAAAAGAGGTCTGTCTCCTTATTTGACACACCCGGACGCGTAGCATAGACTGAGGGTATTGAAGTGCAGACAGGCGGCTTATTCGCCTATGCTTGAGCGGAGGGAAGAAACGTTTTGATCGTAGACAGCTCAACCTGGAAACATGTTTTTAAGCTCGATCCCGACCGGGAAATATCCGAAGAGGCTCTGGAGCGTATCTGCCTGTCCGGCACCGATGCCATTCTGGTCGGCGGATCGTCCGGTGTAACGTTTGACAATACCGTGGATCTGCTTGCGCGGATACGCGGGTTTGAAGTGCCCTGCATACTGGAAGTATCCGATTCGGAAGCGATTGTGCCGGGCTTTGACCTGTTTTTTATCCCTATGGTGCTTAATGCCGGAGATCCCCAGTGGATTCTCGGACGCCATCATGAGGCGCTCAAAGAATACGGGGCTATCATGGACTGGAACGAGATTCTCGTCGAAGGATATGTCATTCTGAACGGGGAATCTACCGCCGCGAAGGTGACGGCAGCCCGTACGGACCTGACCGAGCGTGACGTTGTGGCTTATGCCCGCATGGCGGAGCATCTGCTGCGGCTCCCTATTTTTTATGTGGAATACAGCGGGACGTTCGGCGATATGGAGCTCGTCAGAAGGACGAGACGTGTCCTGGAAGGCACCCGGTTATTCTACGGCGGAGGCATTGACGGTCCCGAGAAAGCGAAGCTGGCGGCCGAAGCCGCCGATACGATTGTGGTCGGCAACCTTGTATACGAAGATTTGGACCGTGCACTGGAAACGGTGCGGGCGTTGATATAACAAGCGGGGACCGGTTGCGGCCGGTCAGCCGTGGAAGGAGTTAATCTCATGATTGATATACAGCAAGCCGTTCAGAAGCTCAACCCTCAGCAGCGTAAAGCCGTGGAAGCGACCGAAGGGCCTCTTCTCATTATGGCGGGAGCGGGCAGCGGCAAGACCCGAGTTCTGACCCACAGAATCGCTTATTTGATCGGTGCGAAGCGGGTGGCCCCTTGGAGCATTCTGGCCATCACGTTTACGAACAAAGCCGCACGCGAAATGCGTGAACGGGTCGAACAGCTTGTGGGCCCGTCCGCGGGCGACATCTGGGTATCCACGTTCCACTCCATGTGTGTGCGGATTCTGCGCCGCGATATCGACCGGATCGGGTTTACTTCGAATTTTTCCATCCTGGACTCCGGCGATCAATTATCCGTTATTAAAACCTGCATGAAAGAGCTCAACATCGATACAAAAAAATTCGAGCCCAAAGCCGTTCAGGCCGCACTCAGCACAGCCAAGAACGAACTGGTCACCCCTCAGCGTTTCGAGCAGAAGATCGGGGATTATTTTGACGGTCTGGTGGCCAAAGTCTATACCCTGTACCAGAAAAAACTCAAAAGCAACAACTCCCTGGATTTCGACGATCTGATTATGGCGACGATCCAGCTTTTTACCGATGTGCCGGAAGTGCTGGAATTTTATCAAAATAAATTCCGCTTCATTCACGTGGATGAGTATCAGGATACGAACCGCGCCCAGTATATGCTGTGCCAGATGCTGGCGGACAAATCCAAGAATCTCTGTGTCGTAGGTGACTCCGACCAATCCATTTACCGCTGGCGGGGAGCGGATATCACGAACATCCTCAACTTCGAGGAAGATTATCCGAACGCCACGACCATTTTGCTGGAACAGAATTACCGCTCCACTTCGACCATCCTGCAGGCAGCCAATAAGGTGATCGGCAACAACACGGGCCGCAAAGCCAAGAATCTCTGGACGGACAAAGGAGAAGGCAATAAAATCCGTGTCTACCAGGCGGATTCCGAGCATGACGAGGGGTATTTTATCGCCGGTGAAATCAATAAGAACGTCGGTTCCGCGCAAAAATACGGGGATCACGCGATCCTGTACCGGACCAATGCCCAATCCCGGGTCATCGAGGAAATTTTAATTAAATCCGACATTCCTTATCAAATCGTGGGAGGCGTCAAGTTCTACGACCGCAAAGAGATCAAGGATATTCTGGCTTACTTAAGACTTATCTCCAATCCGGACGATGATATCAGCTTGGCGCGGGTCGTAAATGTTCCGAAGCGGGGAATTGGGGATACTACTCTCGATAAACTTGCCGATTTCGCGGGCAGACGGGGTATCTCCATGTTCGCCATGCTCGATGAAGTGGAATCGCTGGAAATTTCGGCGAGAACGCGCAACGCGCTTGCGGACTTCCGCGACATGATCCATAACCTTCACCGGATGGTGGACTACTTGTCCGTTACGGAATTAACCGAGAAGGTCCTGGAACTGAGCCAGTACCGGGTGGAGCTGCAGCGTGAGAATACGCTGGAATCCAAATCACGGCTGGAGAACATCGACGAGTTCTTGTCGGTTACCAGCGAGTTTGAAACCCGTAACGAAGACAAGTCCCTTGTCGCGTTCCTGACGGATCTGGCGCTTATTGCCGATATAGATACGATGGACAAAGATGCGGGACCTCAGGACGCGGTCGTCTTAATGACTATGCATAGCGCCAAAGGCCTGGAGTTCCCCGTCGTCTTTATCATAGGCATGGAGGAAGGCGTCTTCCCTCACAGCCGTGTTGCCACGGACAACGAGGAACTGGAAGAAGAGCGGCGCCTGGCTTATGTAGGCATCACGCGTGCCGAAGAAAACCTGTTCCTTTCCTGCGCCCGGATGCGGATGCTTTTCGGCCGGACAAGCGCCAACCCGCCGTCCCGGTTCCTCAAAGAGATTCCACAGGAACTTATGGAGATCGTCTCTTCCGGCGGAGGGGGCAGCACATTCTCCGGCTGGTCCCGCAGCGGCGGTACAAGCTTCGGGGGACGCACATCCTCCGGCTTCGGCAGCTCGGGTTCCACGAGCTTCGGACAATCTGCCGCGGGCGGCTCCTCTTGGGGAAGCCAGACTTCCTCATTCGGCAAGTCTTCCCCGGCAGCCTCGACGGTTCGCAGTACCCCGCGTACGGCTCCCGCTGCGGCAGGAAATCAGCCGGCAGACTTCAAGATGGGGGACAAGGTATCCCACGGCAAATGGGGAACAGGTGTCATCGTGGCGGTTAAAGGCAAAGGGGACGATACCGAGCTCCAGATCGCTTTCCCGGCGCCCGTAGGCGTCAAACGGCTTTTAGCCAAGTTTGCGCCGATTACGAAGCAATAAAACACGAATTAAGGAATAGATGAGACGAGAGGAAGAAGATTGATGGCCGACTTCACTGCGGAGATGAAGACACTCATCGAAGCTATCGAGCAGCACAATTACAATTATTACACGCTGGACCGCCCGGTAGTTACCGATGCCGAATATGACAAGCTGTATGACCGGCTGGTGGAGTTGGAGCGGGAGTCGGGAGTGACGCTTCCGAATTCTCCCACAAGGCGTGTCGGCGGCGAGCTGCTGAAAGGGTTCGAACCCCACCGTCATCTCTCCCGGCTGTGGAGTCTGGACAAGACGCGCGACAAAGACGGCCTTAACGCGTGGCTGACGCGCGTATTAAAGCTCGTTGGCGAGCACAACAAACAGAATCCGGACAATCCTTTGCCGCATCCGACCTTCGTCGTCGAGCTTAAATTTGACGGGCTCACGCTCAATTTGACGTACGACAAGGGGGCGCTTGTCCAAGCTTCCACCCGCGGCAACGGAACGGTAGGGGAGGGAATATTGGAGCAGGTGAAAACCATCCGTTCCGTCCCTCTGGAGATTCCCTATAAAGACGGGGTCATTGAAGTGCAGGGCGAAGGCCTGATGTTCCTGTCCGTTTTGGATCAATACAATCAGAAGGCGGCCGAACCGTTCAAAAATGCGCGCAATGCGGCCGCAGGTGCTCTTCGCAACCTGAATCCGCAAGTAACGGCCAAACGCAAACTGAGTGCCTTCTTCTATAATGTAGGTTATTCCGATAATCTCCGGTTCACCAACCATCAGGAAATGGTGGAGTTCCTTAAAGAGAACCGGTTTAAGGTTAATCCGGAAATCAAATTTTTTGACTCCATCGACGATGTCATGGAAGAACTGGAGCGTATCGGAAGCAATCGCCTGAGCTATGACTTCCTTATCGACGGTGCCGTAGTCAAAGTGGCGGATATGCGTACGCGGGAAGTGCTCGGGTATACCGAGAAATTTCCGCGCTGGGCCATCGCCTTCAAATTTGAGGCGGAAGAGGTTACGACCGTTCTGGAATCCGTATCCTGGGAAGTGGGACGCACGGGTAAAATAACGCCGGTAGCGCGTGTGGAACCGGTCGATCTGGCAGGTGTGACCGTACAAAACTGCACGCTGAACAATATCGGCGATATCGAACGCAAAAACTTGAAGCATGCTCTGGGTAGTCTTGTTTATATCCGCCGCTCGAACGACGTGATCCCGGAAATACTCGGTAAGGCCACGGAAGAGACCGACGGAGAAGAGATCGTTTACCCGGAAAATTGCCCGGCCTGCGGAACTCCGCTTGAACAGCGGGGGGCCCATTTATTCTGTCCGAACCGCCTGGGCTGCAGACCTCAGATGATCGGCAGAATTACTCATTTCGCTTCCCGCGACGCGATGGACATCGATACGTTCAGCGTCATGACGGCGGAACAGCTCTATCAGGAGGTGGGCGTACGCGATCCTGCGGACCTGTACAGGCTCAATTATGACGATCTGATCAAGCTGGAACGTTTCGGGGAGAAAAAAGCCAACAAGCTGCTTGCCGCGTTCGAGAAAAGCAAGGAGTGCGACCTGTCGTCCTTCCTGTTTGCTTTAGGCATCCCGAATACGGGCAAAACCACGACCAAAGTGCTGGCTGAGCACCTCGGCAGCCTGGACAAGGTCATGGAGGCGTCGATCGAAGAACTGATCGCGCTGCCGGATGTCGGCGGTATCGTCGCCGACAGCATCTACAGCTTCTTCCACGACCCGCTCATGCAGGACAGCATTTCCCGCATGCTTGCTGCGGGCGTCACGCCTCGCGCGGAAGAAAAGCCGGTCGCCGCGGCGGACGAGAGCCATCCCCTCTTCGGCAAAACCATCGTGCTGACAGGTACGCTCAGCGCGATGAGCCGGGACGAAGCGGCGGATAAGCTCGAAGCCCTCGGAGCCAAAGTAACCGGCAGCGTCTCCAAGAAGACGGACATCGTTATCGCCGGGGAAAGCGCCGGCAGCAAGCTTGCCAAGGCCCAGTCACTTGGCATCCGGATTATAGATAACGAGCAGGAACTTCTGGAGCTGCTCGGAGAACGATAAGCCCGGCTGGGATACAAGAGACAAGGCTTGTTCGTTCGGGCCTTGTCTTTACTCTTGTATATAGAAGAAGTCCGCCGGAGAACTCCGGCACGGATTGGTTCATTCTGCGGTTTCTCCTACGGCCGCAATACATTGATCTGCCGCAATAGATGCCAAGTACCGTACGCTATTATGAACAAAGTTAGCGATCACTTATAGGCACTTAAAGGGGAGAAAATGTCTAAACCCCGGGCTTGTACCCATTTTTCAACCTCCTTAAACACCTGGAAGAAAATTCATTTAAAATAGGGGTTGCAAATAGTTAAAAAGCCTGATAATATTAGTTCTTGTCACCGCAAGTGACGCAAACATTAAGTAAGCTCCTTGAAAACTGAACAGAACTTATTTACAACCAGCATAGATTTAAATTTGAGCTTAATCAGCTTGAGATAAACCGCTGGCCGTAAGGTCGGCACAACTTTATCGGAGAGTTTGATCCTGGCTCAGGACGAACGCTGGCGGCGTGCCTAATACATGCA
>NZ_JCAUAT010000007.1:0-254216 GCF_059692095.1 Paenibacillus sp. JT31N7 | reverse complement strand
CTGACGCCGCTGACGCCGCTGACGCCGCTGACGCCGCTGACGCCGCTGACGCCGCTGACGCCGCTGACGCCGCTGACGCCGCTGACGCCGCTGACGCCGCTGACGCCGCTGCTTGGTTTATTCCGTTCGAGTCACCTGATCCGCCTTATTCGGCAAGCACGCCTTCATCAGCTGTCTGGCGCTGCGGAATAGACGATTTGCTCAGCACGACAGGAACTTTGACCGTGGTTTTGAGGGCCGGGTTCTTGGCGGAAGAGATCGTGACGGTCAGCTCGACATTGACGACTCCGCTGTTCGGAACGAACTTCAGAACGCCGCTGTTGTCGACGTAAGCTTTATTGGAGCTGTTTGTGACCTTGTACACGATTCCGTCCGTTTTAGGGAGCTGCAGAACCGGCTGGTTGATTTTGCGCGTATTGACGATTTTAGCTTTAAAATCGTCCTTTGCTTTGGCGACGCGGTCGTTCTCCAGGTTGGCAATACGCAGGGAGCTGTAAGCCGTGTAGGAGATACCGTCCACGTTGTTGCCGAACTCGTCGATCTTCTGAGCGATTACGGAGAGCTTGTAAGTGCCTTCTGCAAGCTGTTTCACCTTCAGGTCACCGTTCGCATCCAGTTCTCCGTCCACATAAGAACCGTCGATGCCTTCGAACGAGTAAACGCCCGGCTCAATCAGCTTGAGGTGGCCGTTAGCGTCGGTCCGGGTGATTTCGTCGATGATGCCGATTTCTTTGTCATCGAGTCCCACAGCCCAGAGGGAAATCACGTTCACGTCCTTGGCCGTCAGACGGAAGGAAAGATCGGTTGTGGTCGGGGAGCCGTCACGATTATCGGGATAAATGGCAGTTTCCGTTTGCTCCAGTTCCTGCAGACCGAATCCGGTTTCCGGCTTATCTTGGCCGACGTGAACGGCGAAAGGCAGATGCAGCGAAGGCTGGCCGCTTCTTTCCAGAAGCACTTCGCCTTCATAGACGCCTTTAACCGCATTGTTCTTCGGTGTTACGGACAGATAAAAACCTTTGGAAGCGCCGGCCGCAACGGTCAGCTTACCGTTTTGCAGGCCGAGCAGCTGGGCGGTCAGGTTCGCGACATCCGGCGTTTGGGTCGGAGCGTTAGGATCCGACGTTACGTTCGGATGCAGCACGACTTTGGCCGTGTAGGTTACGCTTTGCTTCGATACGTTCTTCAGCTGAAGCTCCTTCTGGGCATTCGTTCCCGGAGCCAGAAGGCCGAAGCTGACGGACGGATTGTAGTTCGTCACGGCTTGCGGCTGCCAGTACTTATCGAGAAGCGTGATCGGTTCCACGGATTGGAGCAGAGCCTGCGTCTTCACGGCAGTACCCACGTTCGCACGGCCTGCGCCTTGCGAGTATACGTCGTACAGCTTGCCGTCCAGGTCGCTGATTTTGTCCGACGTGTTAGCCAGCGCCGCACGGATATCCAGCGGCGACCAGTCCGGATGCTGCTGCTTCAGCAGCAGCGCAAGTCCGGCTACGTGCGGAGTGGCCATGCTGGTACCGCTGATGCGGCTGTAGGCGGTATTGTAGTTCGCACCCGGCTTTTGCTTGCCGTAGGCAGGCCAGGTGGACAGAATGCTCACGCCCGGCGCGCTGATATCCGGCTTGATGCTCAGGTCGCCGTCCACATTCGGGCCGCGCGAACTGAACGTCGCCATCGTATCGCCCGGGATTTCGCTCTTCGGATAGTTGGCCCCGAAAGCAAGCTTCAGCGTCTGGCTTTGAGCGGCCAGCGCTTTTCTGGCGAGAGCGCGTCCTTCCGTACCTTTCATGTCGAAGGTCGGAATGTACTCGAAGCCGTCGCCCAGGTAAGCGGCTGAACCGATAAAGCCGTCACGGCCGATGACCGATTCGGAAAGATCGGCTTTAGTCGCGTCCGCGCGTTCGGTGTTGCCGTTGAAAATAATCGCCGCTTTCGCGCCTCTTTGCTTGGCGTTGGCGATTTTGTCCACGAAGGCAAGATTACCGCGGGAAATCAGCACGACTTTACCGGTTACGTCTTTGCCTTCATAATCCTGAGGCTGGCCCAAGTTGACGTACACGACGTCTCTCGGGTTCGTGCCCAGAATGGAGGCGAAGTTTTCCTGGCCGGTTTCCCAGGCCAACACGTTGAGATTGTATCCGGCGGCCGCAGGTGTTACCGGCGAGGTTGCGGCTGCGCCGGCGGCTGGGGTAACGGGCGCTGTATAGACCGCTTCCGATACGGATGCCGTGTACTGCGTTTTCGGGCTTGTTACGGCGCCGACGGAGATAGCGAGCTGCGAAGTCGCGGGCGAGCCCAGCGAATAGTAGTAAGGCCCTTTGTCCGCCGCATTGCCGTTCGCGATAACGGCGGTTACGCCGCCAAGCACGGCATTGTTGATGGCGACAACGTCGGGAGAGTTCGGGTCTTTCTCGGAGTCGGAGCCGAGCGACAGGTTAATGACGTTCATACCGTCTTTAACCGCATGCTCGATGCCGTCGATGACCTGAGCCGAGGAGCCGGACGCTTTGCCCGTTTCGGGATTCCGGCCGAGTACTTTATATACATACAAATCGGCTTCGTAAGCGACGCCTTTTTGAACGATGTCCGAGCTTGGGTTGGATGCTCTTCCTACGATTGTTCCGGATACGTGGGTGCCGTGAGACGTCCCTTCAAATCCGGTGCCGTAAGGGTCTTCCTCCGGAGTAAGCGGAGGTTCTTCATAAGGGTCGTTATCCTTCTCGAAGGAATCGTAGCCGCCTTTGTAGGCATTCTTTAAGTCGGGGTGAAGATAGTCGACTCCGGTATCGATTACGCCGACTTTGAGGCCTTTGCCGGTGAGGCCTTTGGCCCAGGCGACATCCGCGCCGATCTGTTTCAGCGGAGCGATGTCATAATTGGGGCTGCTCACATCCAGCCCTTTCGGTTCATCTACGGGGATCGGGAAATAGTTGGCGCTGGGGTGAATCGATTTAACGCCGGCCAGTTTTGCCAGCGCGGGAATTTTATTGGCCGGAACAGTTACTTCTAGTCCGTTCAAAACTGTATTATACTGGTAATTGACCTGGAGGTTAATTCCGCTGCTTTTGGCGGCGCCGACCAGAGCGGTTTGCTCCTGCGTGATGGCCGCTTCGGTAGATTCGGCTGCCAGAGCGGACATGCCCAGCTTGGCGGCGTATTTGCCTACGGCGACCGGCTGATTTTGCAGCTGGACGATAACACGGACGGAATTCGTGGAGGCCGTATTCAGTTTTGGGGAAATATACCCCTTGACCTGGCCCGGGATCGAGTTTGTACCGGGATTCAGAGAACCATTGAGCTGGGTACGCGGTTGGATGCTTTTGCCGGACTGGGCTGCACTGGCATGAGGCAGCGCCGTGCCTGCAACGAATGCAAACGCGAGCGACATCACGGATATTTTTTGGATGAGATGGCGATTTTTCAACTAGTTCCCTCTTTTCATTCATATTTGAACAATAAACGAGCTAGTGAACGATCCGGAACCTCCTCCCTTTTTCAAGATTAGGCCTATACACTATGTAAGACAGTTCCTAAAGGTCATGTATTCCATAAAAAATGGATAATTTCAGCTTTTTTACAGAAAATATTTTATTTTCGTCATAAATGGGTTGGAAATTGCCTTTAAAATGAGCCTTGCTCGGCTTTTATTGCGGGCTTATAGTGGGAGATAGAGGATAAAAGGGTGAGGGGGTTTCTGGGCAAAGATGGATGCGAGATTGCACGACTTATTCCGGCCCGTTCAGGCGAACGGAAGAGTTTCTACCTATATATATGCAGAAAAAACGCCATCTCCCGCTCTTAAGCCGTACGTATGCTGTTACTGGCAGTCCGAACCGCGCGTGGGCGGGGATACGCAGCTGCTCTTTCAGCCGGATGCGGTGGATCGGGTTCTTCCCGACGGCTGTACGGATATCATATTTACGGAGAATCTGACGACGGGTGAACTGGACGTAAGGTACTGCGGCACTTTCCAGCAGGCTTTTACCCTTGCCTACGCGGAGGGGGCGCCAGTGAGAAAGTTCGGAATCCGTTTTCTGCCCGGCGGGGCGTATCCGTTCTTGAAGACGGCGGTGTCGGAATTTCACGATCAAGCGGTTGCGGCCGGGCAGATCGGTCCGGTTATCGGGGCGGAAACCGAGGAACGCGTGCGGGAAGCCCGATCTTTCCGGGAAAGAATCGGAGCGGTCGAAGCGTGCCTGATGCGGCAGCTGAATGACAAGGGGACGGACGGGGACGCCCGGATGAAAAATGCGCTGTACCGCGTCTTTATTACAGGCGGCGAGGCAACGGTAAGCGAGCTGGCGCGGTCCGAGACCATCAGCACGAGGCAGCTTCACCGTTCTTTCCGGCAATGGGTGGGTCTCAGCCCCAAAAAGTTTGCCGAAGTGGTGCGGTTTCAAACGCTCCTTAGAGACATTCAAGCCGGTACCGTCAGCAATTGGGCGGCTGTGGCGGCAGAGCGCGGATTTTTCGATCAGGCCCATATGATCCGGGAATTCAAAAGATTTTACGGGGCTTCTCCGATGCAGGCGGCAGCCGAATATAGGGGCATGTCCGATTTATCCAATCGGTAAACGGCCGGGCTTGGTTATACTGATATATATCTTCGATGGAAATTAGAAAGGATGAAGCTATCTATGAACGGAGTTATGCAAATCAGGGATCATCTTCTGGACGAGCTTGAGCTGTCGGTCCGGACAAGCGAGACGCTGATCAGGCGGATCAGACCGGAGGAGTGGGCGTTCACCCCGGGCGAAAACATGCGGACGCTTCTTCAGCTCGTTCATCATATTGTCGCCATCCCGGCATCGGATCTGGCCATTCTGCAGGAAAAATCGCAGCCCGAGGTTGAACTTGTCGAGAACGGCGCGCAGGACATTACGGACCCGGAGCAGCTGGCGGAGCGGCTGCGGACTCACTTCGATACGCTGAAAGCTTATATGGTTTCGCTGAGCGAAGACGAGCTTTTGAACAAAGAGACGAAAGCCTTCTATCTGGAGCACGGCATGCCGCAAATCAAATGGCTGATCGAAATCGTGACGCATCTTTTTCACCACCGTTCGCAGCTGTACAATTATTTGAAGCAGAACGGTCATGAGCTGAACTTTTTTATGCTGTACGCTTAAAATAAAAACCGGAAGGAGCAGCACTCCTACCGGTTTTCTTTCCGTCGGTTACACCGAAGGAAGAGTCGTCATGTCTTTTTGCGGAACCCGCTGGTTGGCCGGCGGGTTCTTTCTTTTGAGCAGGGTGCGGAGGATCAGAAGCGGTTCAGGCGTCTTCTCACCAGGAACTGTTTGTACTGGAAGTAGACCGTGCAGCCGATGCAGTAGCCGAGCAGAGCGGTTCCGGCGGCAGCCGGCAGCATGCCGCAAATGCATAGCCCGCCGCCGTCCAGCCGATGGAGAACGAGAGCACGGACAGGAGGAGGAACAGCACCGCGAGCACGTTGTTGAAGCGTAATCCTTTCCATTCCTTCCTAGGGAATGTGCCCCGTCCATCTTCGATTCGCACGCTTACAAAATCTTTAAGCATACTTAACGCAGCGCTGACATAGTACTGGTAGAGTAAGAGACATGCAGGAACAACTGAATATCCAAGGGTAAGAGTCCAGGAGAAAACCCTTTATGCACAAACGGAAATGTCTTGCTTCGGCATTTTCCGGTTTGATGGATAGAGGGTTTTTTTGTTGTTCTCGTCCTTGTCCGTCCGGAACCGATCCGGATATCTCATCCGAAAGGAATGGATACGAAATGAGAAGATTCTCCCGGTTTTTGAGCCTGTTACTAACCGCCGCTTTATTGTGCGGTACGGCTCCGCTTGGCCTGTTCGATGCGGCGGCGCACGCCGCCGACCCGGGGAGGAAGGCACTGGACGTCCGAAAGACGCTGACGCCGCCCGTAATCGACGGCAGGCTTGACGAGTCGCTCTGGAACGTCAGCGAAACGATGAATGTCCGGACGGGCGAAGGCACGTTTAAAAACGCCCGGTTCGGAATGCTGTGGGACAACAAGTATTTGTATATCGGCGTGAAAGCCGAGGACGACACGCTGTTCCCAAGCGGAACGGGGTACTGGTTCGAACAGGACAATATTAATTTCTTCTTCGATCCGACCCTTCATCAGTCGGCGCCTTTCGCAGCCGACGATATGCAGGCGGGATTCGTGTACCGGCCCGGCTCGACGCCGGAATTTCATTTCGGGGCGGCGCTGGGCAACCATAGCGGCAAAGACGAGAAGAAAATCTTGAGGGCGGTCGGAACCGATTCGGGCGGCTGGACGCTGGAAACCGCGATTCCGTGGGATATGCTCCGTTTTGATACAGGTTTGCAGAAGCAGCTCGGCTTTGAAATCGGCGTAACGGACCGTTACGAAGCCGATACGAGCAAGCAGCGGACGAGCTATTGGAGCGCGTTTAACTCCAAATCGTTCTGGAACGACACGGCCGGTTACGGAATTCTCAACCTGAAAGACGAGAATCCGGTTTCCGCTCAAATCAATCCCGTGCTCCTGCAGGATAACTTCGACGGTTATCCGGCTGGGCAAACTCCGGACGGCTGGATTTCCGATGTGAACGCGGGCAGCGCTCCCTTTACCGTCGTTCAGGATACATACGGGAACGGCCGCTTGAACTTCGACGGCAAAGCTTCCGGGAAGCAGGCCCGTATCTCCGCGCCTGTCCAGTGGGACGACTACACCGTCGAAGCCGACGTGAGGTTTGAAGGCGTGCTGAACGATGCCAGGTGGGCGGCTCTCATGTTCAGAGGAGCGGCCGACGGGAAAAATCCGTACAACCAGATGGCGGTCCGCCGCAACGGGACATTCGAGCTGGCTTACCGGATGCCCAATAACAACTGGGCTTCGCCTACGCCTGTAAGCGGCATGTGGAAACCGCTGGAGCTCGACAAGGAGTATACGTTGAAAGTCCGCGCAGTCGGAAACAACGTCAAAGAATACATCAAAGCCAAGGACGAGGCGGATTTTACGCTTCTCATGGATCAGAACTTTTCTTCCGATCTTCTGGAAAAAGGAAAAGTCGGCTTTCAGGCCGATCAAAGCAAAGTTTCGTTCGATAACCTGAAGGTGACGCGGGTAACGGCCGAACGGCTGGATGTGACGATTCCGGGCACGCTGGAAGCTTTGACGGGACCCGCGACCGTTACGGGCAGCGTGTATTATTCGGACGGCATCACGGAAATTCCCGGCCAAGACGCCATTCGCCTGTATTCTTCCGATGAAACGATTGTAAAAATCGTGAACAACAAGCTCTATCCGGTAAAAGCGGGCAAAGCGACCGTGAAAGCGGTCTACGCCAATGCGGAAGCGGCGCGTGAAATCACCGTCACTCCATCGGCGACGGGCGCCCAAGCCGTTAAGCTGCAGCATGCGGAAGGCTACGTGCTGACGGATACCGGTGTAAAGCTGGATCTCAATACGCTGAGCTTCCAAGCCGAATTCAGCGATTTCTCCAAAGGGACGCTGAAAGGCGGAGAGCTTCTCTGGAAACCGGCCGGTCAAGAGGTTTCAGCCGGAAACGGTACTCTGCAGGTGAACAAAAAAGGCGCCTATCCGGTTACGGTTCAGAAGGATAACGCGTCGCTCACCTTGATGGTCATTGCCAAAGATCCGGGGGAAAAGGAATATACCCTCTACGAGGAAAACTTCGATCAAACGGCCGAAGGCACTCTTCCGAAGGACTGGACGCGCAAAGAAGGAACAACCGCATCTGCGGCAGCCGTCAAATCGGGCGCATTCGAAATGAACGCCTCCGCTGCCCCGGACAACCCTTCCCGCGTGCTGCTCCCCGAGTATTTGGGACTGTTCGGCAATTACAAAATCGAAGCGGATATCACGCATTTGTCCGCTAATGATGCGGCACGATGGCATTCGATCATGTTCCGTATCCAAAACGACAACCTCCCTTATTACCAGATGGCCGTGCGACAAAACGCGGCAGCCGTCAACGGGGTTGAATTTGCGGAACGGACACCCGCTAACGAGTGGAATGTGATGGACCGCGGTTCTTACACCGAAGCGATCGACCCCGCGAAAATGTATCGTTACACCGTAAAAGCCTACGGCGACCGCGTACAGGAATGGATCGGCGACAAGCTTCTCGTTGACACCGATAACGCGGGCGCTTATAAGACGGGTCGCATCGGTCTCCAGGCGAACGGAAGCCTCATGAAGGTAGACAATATCCGCGTCACCCTGCAGCAGGATGCGCTTCCTCCGCTGCCTTCCGAGCGGTTCGTGCAGGTTGTGGAGCCGGAAACGAAGATTTCCCTGGCCCCTACTGTGGTCACGGAGCTTAAATCTTCTGCCGACCTGGTTAAGCTGCAGGGTACTTCCCTGCCTGCAACGGCGATGCTGTACGTGAACGGCAATCTGAAAATCACCGCTCCCGGAGGTGCCGAAATCGGCGGCCTGGATGACATCTTGGGAGCGTTGAACAACAAAGTGATTCCGGCCTTCTATGTCCGGGATGAGCAGACCGCCGGCAAGCTAGTCGAGACGCTGAAAGCGAGAGGAATCGAAGACGCGTTCATCGTGTCAGACAAAGGCGAGCTGGTCAGAAAAGCGCGTCTGGCGTATCCGATCCTCCGCGGCATTGTGGATTTCCGCCAGGCCAAAGCGGCTACGAACGAAGAGTTGATGGAAATCCGCCGCCAAACGACCGTGAATCTGGCCAAAATCGCGCTCCTGTCCCAGAAAGCGGCTACGCGTGAGAGTATGGCTTATCTCCAGCAGCGGACTTTGGTGGTGTGGGCGCAGGATCAATCTTCCCAAACGGACAAAACCGTGTCCCTGCACACTTTGATTACGGGCGGAGCGAACGGCATCGTGACGGATGCGCCGGAAGCGGCTATCGGGGCGCTGAAGCTGTATTCCAACGGAACGACTCTAATTCGTAAACCTTACATTATCGGCCATCGGGGCATTCCATCCGAAGCTCCGGAGAATACCATCGAAAGCAACGCGCTTTCTATTGAATACGGAGCCGATTTTATCGAAAACGACATGTACCTGACCAAAGACGGCCATCTTGTCATCGTTCATGATTCGGTCTTGCAAAATACGACGAACGGAAACGGGAGAGTCGAAGACTTTACCCTCGCCGAGCTCAAAAAGCTCAACGCGAACAAACCGTTCCCGACCGGATATCCGGATGTGAAAATACCTACATTGGAGGAACAGATCGACCTGGCTAGAGCGAAGGGCCGCATGGTAATGGCCGAAATTAAAACCAGCACCCCGGCGGCAGTCGATGCTTTTGTAAGAATCATCAAGGAAAAGAAAGCCGAAGACCTCGTCGATGCGATGTCCTTCGACACGAATCAGCTGAAGCGGCTTGCCGAGCTGATGCCCGAAATGCCTTCGGGTCTGCTGACAAGCGGCTATGCCAACGAAGCCAATGTCAACAAATCGCTGAGGGAAACGCTCAAGGTGCTTCAGCCTTTGAACGCGACGTTCAACACGAGCTACGGAGGACTCGGTAAAAATTTCATGGAAGCCGCCAAACACCGGGGCGTAATCATTTCTCCGTGGACATTCAACAACAAGAACGATTTTATTAAGTTTTTCGGGCTCGGGGCCTTCGGCATTACGACCGATTATGCGTCCTGGTCCGCGGATTGGGCCGCCTCGGTTAAACCGGGAAAGAGCTCGTACAGTCTGTCTCCGGGCGAAAAAACGACACTCTCCTTGGAAGTGGAATCCTACAGAGGAACGAAAACGAACGCCGCGCCGGATATCGTCCTGCTGGACGGTCAGGATGTTGTGGACGTAAGCGGCAGTCAAATCACAGGCAAAAAAGCGGGAAAAGCCCATGCTCTCCTGCGGTACACGGCTTCTATCGATGCCGCTAACAAGTACGACCTCTACACCCAGCCGGTTACTGTCGAAGTAAAAGGCGGAGGCAGTGATGGAGGCAGCAGTGGCGGGGACAATGGAAGCGGAGGAAATAACGGAAACAATGGCAATAATGGCGGCAACAACGGCAACAACGGCAACAACGGCAATAACGGCAATAACGGTGGAAACAACGGTAACAACGGGGGTTCTGCCGGTAAGGTAACGGCCGCCGAAGGTAAAGTGGACGCTTCGGCCCTGCGTGAAGCGCTCAAAACCTACACGACCGTAGAAATCGCCTATACGGGCGACACGGTCGAAATCCCGGCGTCCGCCCTGATGGACGCCGCTCCGAACAATCGGACACTCGTCATCGCGGGTCCGGCAGGCAAGTACACCGTACAGCTTGGGGATTTGAAGCTGAATGAAGCGGCACGTAGGCTGGGAGACGAGGCCCGCAGCCTGACGGTCCGCTACACCCTCCGCTATGCGGCGAACAGTGAAGCGGCCGCGATCGCAGCGGCCGTGAAAGCGGCAGGCCTTCAGGCCACGCGAACGGTGCAACTGGAAATCGCGGCGAAAGCCCAATCCGGCGGCTCTGCGGCGCTGGAGACACAGGGGCAGCTTGAGCTGACCCTGGACGGTATTTTCGACGCGAAGAGCGCGACAGGCGTGCGCGCTTACCCGAATGAGAAGAAATTCTCATTCGCGCCGTCCCTCTTCGCACCGGCGGGCACGGCCAAGACGGCCGTGACGTTTAAGCGCAGCGGCAGCGGCTTCTACGCGGTCGTAAGCGGCGCGCCCGTCTTCGCCGACATGGCCGGCCACTGGGCGCAGGCCGATGTCGAGCTGCTCGCGGCGAAGCTCGTCGTGGAAGGCAGCGGCGGCGGCCGGTTCGACGCCGAACGCAGCATTACGCGCGCCGAATTCGCCGCGCTGCTCGTCCGGGCGCTCGGCCTGCCGAAAGCGGCCGGGCCGGCAGCCTTCGGCGACGTCGGCTCCGCCGACTGGTTCGCCGGGGATGTGGCCGCAGCGGCGGCTGCGGGTCTGATCGGCGGCTATGAGGACGGATCGTTCCGTCCGCAGCGCCCGATCACCCGCGAGGAGCAGGCGGCCATGCTCGTCCGCGCCCTGCCTTATGCGGGCGCGGCATCCGCTGCGGCGCTCACGAAGCCGCAGCAGGAAGAGATCCTTGCCCGGTACACCGATTCGGGCAAGATCGGCTGGGCGCAGGCGGAAGTAGCCGCAGCCGTTCATGCCGGTCTCATGAACGGCATGACGGACGGCACGCTGGCGCCGGCAAGCGAAGCGACCCGCGCTCAGTCCGCGGCGATGCTGCGGCGGTTCCTTGTCACCGCCGGCTTCATCAACTAAGGCAAGCGGAAGCACCCGATCCCACACCTGCGCAGAACTTCTGCGCAGGTTTTTTTTATACAAAGTTTTGCAGGGAGAACGCCCCCTCATTCATGGCATGCCTTACCGCACGAGAAGTGCGTATTGAATTTTGTCCCCTGGCTTTTAATATAAATACATTTTGAATAAATTAGGCCGAACGACTCACTAATAACTCTGGAAAAACCGATAATTATAGGAGGATAAGCCTATTATTGATAGGCAGCTTTTTTACAAGGAAGGCTGCTAATATGGAGAAGGAGGATTACAACGTGCTGAAAAAAACGTCTTTTCTGGCGGCGCTTCTATTAATGATGGCCGTGGCAAGCTTTTCGGGAGCGGCAATGGCAAGAGATTATCTTCTGCCTCACAGCGCTTATATCGAAATTTGCGAAGAAGATTTCGCAGACCAGTTGTGCCAAAATTTTTGTGAAGATTTTCCGGATACGCCCGTTTGCTCTGCGGAAGAAAGCGGAGGGGAGGAATCGGGAGGGAACGCCGTGCAGGCCCGGCTGGATGTCCAGTTTAACCGGATGAACATCAAGGTGAACGGCCAAGCTTTCGTGGCGCCCAATATTTTGTACGAGGGGACTACCTATCTGCCTATAAGGGATCTGGCTGATTTGCTCGAATTGGACGTGAACTATTACGGGGAGACCCAAACCGCCTATATCGGCCAGCTCCCCGCCGGTGAAGTGCCCGATGAGGTTATCGACGAGTGGGAGAAGCAGAGTCTGGAAGAGAGCGCGGATGCGGCAGCCGGAACGCTGGTGCCGGGCGGCGGAACGATCGACGTTTATCTGGATCGTGTGCAGGTGAAGGTGCACGGGGAACGCATTGCCGCAAGTACGTTTCTGTATGACGGAACGACATACGTTCCGATGAGAGCCGCCTGCGATATTCTGGAGCTGCCGGTTAACTACTACGGCCCTTCGTCTACCGCTTATATCGGAGAAGTTCCTGCGGGTGAAGTACCCAAGGCCGAGATGGATAAGTGGAAGTCGGGCAAATAAAAACTCATTAAGCTGAATAAAGAAGGGAAGATCGCAAAAGACATGGCCAATACGACGATCAACGTAACGCTCCCGAAGGATTTCGATTTCGACTCTAACCGGAGGCCGCAGGGCGGCGGCGAATCTTATTTTGACGGAGGCCTGCTGGAACTGATAGGCCTGTATCTGCTCGGGGCCATCATCACGGGGATTACGGCCGGGATTTGTTACCCGTGGAGTCTCGTTATCATCTACCGCTGGAAAATTGAGCATACGGTCATTGAAGGACGCCGGCTTCGTTTCGAAGGAACGGCAGTCGGACTTTTCGGTTCCTGGATCAAGTGGTTCCTGCTCGGCCTTGTCACGTTCGGCATTTATTTCTTCTGGGCGGGCATCAAGCTGGAGCAGTGGAAAACCCAGCATACTTATTTCCGGTAAAAAGAACCTATCCGCTGCACTCTTGTCCCAAAGCGGCGTACAGCTAACGTGAAAAACCGCAGTCGTCTCCTAAAGGAGGACTGCGGTTTTTTTTATTACCCGGCGGTGAGGCAACGGCAAATTTCGCGGAAACTCGCCGCTGCCGCCAGACTAGCCTTTACGGCTAAGCCGCCCGCTTAATTCACACCGACTGCGTCGTAGGCTTTGCCCACGGATACGGCTTCGGCGGAGCCGGCTCCGTACAGGTCTACCGCGGATTGCACGGCGGCCGCACGAATGTTGGAGAAGTTGGAATAAGGAGACAGGTAGTACGTCAGGGCATGGTAGTAAATCTTGATGGCTTTGTCACGGCCGATGCCCGTTACGGAAACATTATAATGAGTGCCGCCTTGCGCGATCAGGTAGAACGCTTTGTTGTTGATGCCGCTGTTCGTGTGAACGCCTCCGTTATCGGAAGTGCCCGTGTAACGTTTGCTGTAGTGGTTAGGCTGGTTGAACTGCTCCGGGTTGGACAGGGAGCGGATCGCGTCGCCCGGTTTGCCCGGCGTGTAAATATCGTCTCCGAGCAGCCAGTTGGTCCCTTGGATCGTATTTCCGAAAATGTCGGAAATCGATTCGTTCAGGGCGCCGGACTCGCCGTAATATTCCAGGCCGGCCGTATATTCGGTTACGGCATGCGTCAGCTCGTGGCCGATGATATCCGGATCGCCGGAGAAGGGCAGGAAGTTGACCCCGTCGCCGTCTCCGTAAACGATCTGTACGCCGTTCCAGAAGGCGTTGTTATAGTTTTGTCCGTAGTGAACGGTTGATTTGATCAGCTTTCCGTTGCCGTCCAGGCTGTTGCGTCCGAACTTGGTTTTGTAGAAGTCGTAGACTTTCTCCGCGTAAGCGTGAGCGTCTACGGCCGCCCGGTCGGTCCAGTTGGTATTGTTGGTGTTTGTTTTAAGTACGCCAGGCAGAGAGGAACCGTTGTTGGCGCTATAGGTTTCAATGCCGTTGCCGCGCGTGGTGTCCTTCAGCTGGAATGTCGTGCCACTCTGTGTCGTAATAAACTGCTTCGTATCACCCAGTACGCCTGTACCCGTACCGACCGCATGGTCGAGGAGGTCATACTTCTTCACGATAGAGCCGTCAACCGCATCGATAAAGTAACGGGTACGGATCGGAGATGGCTCCAATACGTTCACCTCTGTCGCATAGGTGAGCACATTTTTGCCTTCCAGCGGATAGATCGTCAGCTCCGCCTGTGCGGGCTTTTGCTGCTGGCCGAGTTTGCCGACGGCTTTCTCGGTGTCCGCAATAGCGGTTTTGATCGCATCGGAAGCGCTGATTTGGGCTTTAACTCCGTTAGCCACTTCCTGCTCCGAGTCCGCAAGCAGGCTTCCGAGATAAGAAGTCACGTTTCCGCTCTTATCCAGATGCACCGTTTGCTCCGCTCCGTAAACCGGAATTCCTTTGATGTACTGCTTCAGGCGATAGTGATCCGTTCCGCTTGCAGCGTCGGTCTGCTTTTTGACAATTTTCAGATTGTCTTTCAAGCTGCCGCTAAGGCTTAGCGCTTCTTTCTTATGATCGAGGAAGCCCCACACTTTCTCTTCGTTTGAAAGTCCTGCCGGCGCTTTCCACGTTTCCCCGATAAACTTAGGGGTTACGGATTTCGGCGTTGCAACCTCGGTGGTTGCTGCACTTGCAGGTAGAACGGATGCGATCAGGAGTGTTCCTCCGAGTACGAGCGAAGTCAGCTTCTTTTTCATGAATATAATCCCTCCTAGGAAATGGTTGATGGCCGCCGTGCGGCGCCTGGGCAAAACGCGTTAGCCGGTTGATCTAAGCTGCGGTTGGCAAACAGCATTACAAACCGAGTGGCATCACCCCTTTCCAAGTGGGTCGAAAAAAGCTGCCGTCAAGGAAACGGCGGGACTGGGAAAGAACAACAGAATACATATACAAGTATTCAGGTAGGAAAAGTTGTTTTAATATCTGTAGTATAGAACGCGTTCACATGGCTGTCAAACATTTTTTATAAAATTTAACTAAAATTAGCAATTTTTAACGGTGGAAAGCCCGGTGAGAGGGGAGGGGACGAAAAGAAGGCAAATGGAATTGACCATAGGTTATTGACCACGGGTATAATATTGACAGTGCCGTTCACACCGTTGTCACGCTTTACCGAACAAATATATTTTGATTTGATGAATCCGGAGAGAGCCGGGCGCTGCCTTATTGAATAGGACAGCCGGCGAGCTGGTTGCTTTAGAAGGGGTGGAGTGCCCCGGTGCCGAATTGGGGCTTGCTGAACGATAAAAAAATCCAGTAGCAGCAAGGGTTTAGTGTGTTTTATGTCGAATTCAAGGGCAAGGAAATCTATGGATACTACGTCTTCTCTATTTACCAATTCTTCCATGCTTGCTTTTTAGATTTCTTGCCCCACGATTGGCGTAGTCGACATTTGTTCAGCAAAGCCCGAATTTATTAATCAAATAAATTGCCTTCCGCTCAAAAGTACTATTACAGCTCTTTCCTTATTCGTCATATGTACATCATAATCCACTAAAAAAACAATAAATAGTTAATATTGACAAATATTAACTATTTTGTTAAACTACAGAGGTGTTTTAAGAAAATAAAATAATGGAGGTATTTGGTGTGACAGGATTAAAAAAAGTAGTAAGAAGTAGTATTGTTTTTTTTCTAGCCTGCGTTTTTGTAGTTTGTTCAATAACTTCATCTGCATTGGCGAATGAAGGTTCTAATCAGTTGACAATTGAGAGTTATACCAATTACTTGCAGAATTATTCAGCTCACGATGCATATGCATCAGGTATTACCGATTCACAACTTGCAATAGAAGCTCAAACAAATGCAAAAACAGTCTTAGAACAATTCAAGAATTTGAAAAAGGAAGAACAACAAATTTTTATCAATATCATTAACTCTCCCAAATTGTTGGGAGCTATTTATAGCGGAAATCTAAATGATTTGGGAGTTTATAAAAACTACGTTACGGTTGAATTAGAACAAGTGTCAGACACTAGTTCTCTGTCTGGTAATCGTATAGCTGCCTCAACTCCAGTTCGCACTATAGATCATGAGTTAGTATTCAGAAGTTTCGGAATTGACTGGACAAAGTATAGAGTTACAGGTAAATACGAATATAATTCTAATGGCGCAACTACTGACCTGTCTGTAGAAGGAGTTATAGTTCAAAACTATAATCCAACTGTTGTAACGGAATTAGGAAATTATAATGACTATGTTACAAGCGGAATATATTATGCGGAAGTTACTTTTACTTATAAAATTGGTATACTAGAGTTGGGTATTGTACAACTTGGAAATGTTTATCTAGGTGTTAAAGGTGATCAGAATGGAAAGATTGAAGGATGGGGTTATACCAAAAGCAAATGAAAGGACTTTGCAAATGAAAAAGATCTTATGGATTGTGATATCCATACTTGGAATAGCAGTACTACTCGCCTTAATAGGGATATTTAACTTCTACTCCAATAAGCAATAAAATGTAATTATATATAAATATGAATTGAAAATATGAAGTCGCCGTTCACTTCCATTGGAGGAAGAAACCGGCGACTTTTAACTTCGGAGACGGTAGTCAATAGACTTAATTGGGGCTTGCTGAACGATAAAAATCCAGTAGAAGCAAGGGTTTGGTGTATGAGTGCACACCCTGCAAACCGCGGTAGAAGCGTACTATGCAAGGCATGGCTGCGAAAAAAACAAGGCAGAACTCATGACCAGACAAGACGCTGCCGTACGAAACGCGATTGAAGGAAAGTTTGGCGAAGGCAAACGCTCCTACGGTTGCTTGGGGCGTATTCGAGCACACCTTCGTGAAACCAGCGAAACCATCATCGCTATTCAGTTGCTCATCATGAATCTGGAGAGGAAACTACGTCTTCTCTATTTACCAATTTTTCGATGCTTGCTCTTTAGGTTTCTTGCCCCACGATTGGCGTAGTCGACATTTGTTCAGCAAGCCCGAATTAGTAGAACTGGATGCCGACCTTAACAGCGAGGAGTGTAAGCGCATGCAAAAAACGTGGTGGAAAGAAGCGGTTGTCTATCAGGTGTACTGGAGAAGTTTTTACGATACGGACGGAGACGGGTACGGGGATTTGGAAGGTGTTATCCGCAAACTGGATTATATAAAAGAGCTCGGCGCGGATGTGATTTGGCTCAATCCCATCTACGGATCGCCGGATGTCGATAACGGGTACGATATATCGGATTACCGGACCGTGATGGCCAAGGCCGGAACCATGGAGACGTTCGAGAAGCTGCTCCGGGAAGTTCATGCCCGCGGTATGAAACTGATTATGGATCTGGTGGTCAACCACACGTCCGATCGGCACCCCTGGTTCACGGAATCCCGTTCGTCCAAAGATAATCCCAAAAGGGATTATTACATCTGGCGCCGGGAAGCGAACAACTGGAGATCCTATTTTACGCCATCCGCCTGGGAATACGACGAACGGACGGAGGAGTATTATTTTCACTCCTTCGCAACGGAACAGCCGGACTTAAACTGGGAAAATCCTCAGGTGCGCGGGGAAATTTACGATATGATGCGATTCTGGCTCGACAAAGGCATCGACGGCTTCCGGATGGATGTCATTAATCTGCTCGCGAAGCAGGCCGGTTTTCCCGATGCGGAGCAACCGGAGAATATCTCCTATCTGGGAAATAATCCGGGAATACACGAATATTTGCAGGAAATGCACGAGCGGGTCCTGAAGCATTACGACGTTTTTACAGTGGGAGAAATCCCGTTCGTCACGCCGGAGGACGGCCTGCTATATGTAGGCGAAGACCGCGGCGAGCTCAACACTTTGTTCCATTTCGAGGTTTGCGATTATATGGCTCACTGGAAGATGGACAAGTTCAAGGCGATTCAGAAAAGGTGGTACGACGGCATGTGGGGCCGGGGCTGGAACTCCCAGTTCCTGAACAATCATGACCACACCAGGCTCGTAACCCGGTTCGGCAACGACAAGGAGTACCGCGTGCAATCGGCCAAATGCTTTGCCGTGCTGCTTCACACCCTTCCCGGAATGCCTTACGTCTACCAAGGGGAAGAAATCGGCATGACCGGAGTGCGGTTCGATTCGATCGAGGATTACAACGATATCGCTCTAAAGAACAAGTACAAGGAAGAAGTGGAAAAAGGCCGCGATCCGCAGGAAGTTTTCCGCAGCCTGCTTCACCTGGCGAGAGACAATTCAAGAACACCCGTACAGTGGGACGGCTCGGCCAACGGCGGGTTTACGGACGGCACCCCTTGGATTAAGGTGAACCCGAATTTCCGGGAGATCAATGTGGAGCAGGCGCTCGCCGATCCGGATTCCGTTTTTTACACGTATCAGAAGCTGATCCGACTCCGCAAGGAAAACCCGGTCATGATCTATGGGACTTACGAGCCTTTTCTCGAAGAGGATGACCGGATTTATGCGTTCCTGCGCGTGTTGGACGGCGAGAAATGGCTGATCCTGCTGAATATTTCGGATCAGAGTACGGTTTGCATGCTGCCGGGATCCATAGCTTCAGCGGAAAAAGAGCTGATTCTTGCGAATTACGAGGTGAACGGTCCGGACGGCTCTTCTTGCGAAATGAAGCCGTACGAGGCCCGGGTTTACCGGGTGAAGAGTTAACGGGGGTTGAAATGACGGAGTCGGTTCTTCCGCTGATCGTTCGCTCCCTTAATGATTGATTATCTTAAAGGGGTTCGGCCTGTCACGAAAACGCGCCTTCCTTTGTCTAACAGGGGAAAAGAATTCCGCTTAGGGAACTCGTACAGGAGGGCTGGAGATGAAAATTTTTGTGGCAGGCGCTACGGGAGTGATCGGACGATCCTTGCTTCCGCTGTTGGTAAAGGAAGGGCATACCGTATATGCCATGGTGCGCAGCGGGGCGGGGAAGGAAGCGGTACTTGCACAAGGGGCCGTACCGGTGGAGGCGGATGCCTTCGACCGGGAAGGACTGATTGCACAGCTCCGAAGGGCAGAGCCCGAGGTCGTGATTCATCAGCTTACGGCGCTTAGCGGCTATAATCTGGAAGAGAACGCCCGGATCAGGAAGTTGGGCACCCGTAATCTGGTGGATGCCGCACGGGAGGCGGGCGCCAGGAAAATGATTGCCCAGAGCATTTCGTGGATGTATGAGCCCGGTGAAGGGCCTGCCGGTGAAGACGTGCCTCTTGATCTGGAAGCCCCGGAGCCGAGAAAAACGACGGTGGACGGAGTAGCCGCACTGGAGCGTACAGCGGCGGAGATGCCGGAGTCCGTCATTCTGCGTTACGGGCTGTTGTACGGCCCCGGAACCTGGTATGCCCGGGACGGGGCTGTCGCGGATAAGGTCCGCGGCTGCGAAGTGAGGGCGATCGAAGGCGTCAGCTCCTTCCTCCACGTGGAAGATGCCGCCAGAGCCGCGCTGGCAGCGCTAGAGTGGCCTTCGGGGGCGGTCAACATCGTGGACAACGAGCCGGCCCCGGGGACGCTCTGGCTGCCCGCTTACGCTTCGGCGCTCGGAGCCCCGGAGCCGGTGTTCCAGCCGGGCCAAGGCCGGGGCGAACGCGGAGCGTCCAACGCCAAGGCCCGGCGCGATTACGGCTGGGAGCCCGTGTACCCGAGCTGGCGCGAAGGGTTTAAAACCAGTCTGGCGCAAGAGAAATAAGCGCGCCAGCCGATGAAAGGACCGGAGGAGATTATTCCTCCGGTCTTTTGGTTTGCGCGGCGGTGCGGACCGATTTCGCAGCGCACTCAGCCCGGGGCGCGCAGTGTGTGGCGCCGCGTTCGGCGGTCCCGGGCGCAGGCCGGAGACCGCCAGGCCCGGCATCGGTCTGGTCCGTAAGCCGCCAGGCCCGGCGTTGCTCCGCCCGAAAGCCGCCAGGCCCGGCTTGCCCGGTCTGAAAGCTGCCTGGGACTGTAAGGTGCCTTGTCAGAGCCGCAGGCGCGGCCGCCCGTGGCCCATGAGCTGGGGCCTCCAAGACCGCAAGCTTGCGGCGCTCCGTGGCAGTTCCGGGAGAGTCCGGTCCGCGGCCGCCCGGCCCGGGAGCTGGCAGCCCGCATGGTGCCCGATCACACCCGCCGCTGAGGTCCTTACTGTCCCCACTTCAGGGACATCGTAAGGACGCAGCATGCGAGTTCCTGGGCGCCGGGAGTCACGGTCACGACAAGTCCGCTCGGAGTGTAGCGGGCGGCCAGGACCGATGAAACGGCGATACCCTTCATGAGCCGGTCGACCTCCTGCTTGCGGCCGGCCTGCGCCGCCGTCATCAGCCGGAGGGCGAAGGGCTCGTCGGACAGCCGGGCGAGCACAACATTGCCGTCGGCGAGGAGCTTGCGGGAAGAAGCGGCCGACGAGATCAGCTGCTTCGGATCGACGGACGGGTATCCGGCATTTTCCGGGAGCCGGGGAAACGTCCGAGGTCCTGCCGGCCAACCATGAACGGGAGGCGCGAAGGCGGGGGGACGGAACGAATACGGGAGGGGATAAGGGGGACCGTACATGCTTACAGGCTCCTTTCCGAACGTTCTTTTGTTCAGTTTATGAAAAAGCGGTAGGTTGGTGCCCGGCCGTCCCCCTGGACCTCAGACGGGGAAGAATTACCTTCGCAGGTCCAATGCAGGCAGTCAATATCTGGTGATATACTTTGAAAGCGAGGTAAGGCTCGGCTGAATTCAAGAACAATGTCGGTTGATTGGAGTGGAAGGATTACATGAGAAGAAATATGGGTTTTCTGTTGATTGGCGCGGGGGTGCTGGCGCTGTTGTATTACTTTAATCCGGTAGGTGTGTTCTCCTGGAACGGACTTTCTTTCAAAACGCAGGACATTCATCTGGAGAAAACGGCGGAAGGAGCTTCCTTACAAAATATTACCGTAGAGACAGGGAGCGCCGACGCCCGAATCGTCAAAGGCGAGGGCGATCAAGTGAACGTGCGCCTGGACGGAAGCGTCAGCAAAAAGCAGGCCGAGAAATTTCAGCTCAAGGTCGATTCCAAAGGCGATACGCTATCGATCGGAATCGAAGAACCAAGCGAAATCGGGGTGGGCGTAACGATTGTCAACGTGGAGCTGACTGTCGAGCTGCCCGAGAGAAACTGGAATTCCGTGCGTGTACAATCCGGCAGCGGTAATATCGATCTGGAATCTCTGAAAGGAAATGCCGTCGAGACCAAAGCGGGAAGCGGCGATACCTCACTCCGTGAGATTAAATTCGACAAGCTGGTTGCGAATGCCGGAAGCGGCACTATTTCCTTGGCTGATATTCAAGGAGACGCGATTACGCTTAAAGCGGATTCCGGCGATATCAGAGCCGAGCAGTATGCGGCGAACTCCCTGAAATTCGAAGGGCACAGCGGGAATGTCGAATTAAGGCAGGGCAAAGCTTCCCTGCAAGGAGAGACGCATTCCGGTGACATCCGCATAGAAGCGGGCGAAATTCTGCGGGATGCGGACCTGAAATCCGGCAGCGGCAACGTGAAGGTAGAATTGACCGAGGAGCCCAAATCGCTGGCCGTCGACTTCGAGGGCGGCAGCGGCAACGGAAGCGTCGACTGGGAAACCTTCTCCTATGAAGAGAAGAACGATAAGAAAGACCGGCTGAAAGGCAAATTCGGCAGCGGTGAAGTGCAGCTCAAAGTAAGAACCGGTTCCGGCGATTTTCAGCTGGCGAAATAATCAATGGCATTAAATCGTTCACGGAAGGAAAGCCTTGACCCGCAAATAGGGGTTAAGGCTTTTTTATAGAATATCGACTAATGAATCGGAAAAAAGCAATTTATAGGGGCTCGGGCCTCTAGTTCTCCATTGGGTTTGCCAAGATGTCTAGAAAATAGAAAGGCTAAAAAATGGTTAATAATAAAAAGACCAGATCAGGAGGAGGCCAAAACCATGAGAGAAACCGTCAAACAAGGAAACGGCTACGCGGTGATGGAAAACGGGGAAGCGGTCGCAGAAATTACGTATCAGCCCTTGGGCAGCGAGTCGCTGGTGATCGATCATACTTTCGTGTCCGAAGCTTTGCGGGGCCAGAAAGTGGGCGAAGAGCTGGTTCGGGCTGTCGTCGATCAGGCGAGGGAAGAGAACAAGACAGTCGTTCCGGCCTGTTCTTACGCGCATGCCCTTTTCAAGCGGCACAAGGAATATCACGATATTTGGCGGCGTGAAGAAGAATAGACCTTCCAATGGGACGGGATTTTCTGCGGAGTAGCGGACCCGGTATAAGGAACCAAGATTGCCGGCATGGACCGGCGCAAATTGGGAAAGCGTTCATTCCAGACGGAATGGCGCTTTTTTTTATGTGTCCTATTCTGTAATCTTCTCCCTATATTCAATAGATTTATCCCTACTTTTGGTTATCTGCCCGTGTTTAAATGGAAGTAAGGAAAGGGCTTACATTCCTTTCGCCAACCGTTTTTTATATCCACGAGGAGGTGGGAAGACGACGCTCCGCACTTCGGATGCAGCATGCATTCCATTCCGCGTTCCCCGGAACGCAGATCAACCAATTCAGGAGGGATCTCATTTATGAAAAAGATTTTAACCGGTTCAAAATCAGTTGTGAAGAAAACCGCCGGTTTTCTGCTGACCGCGACTTTGTTCGCCTCTTTAATTCCCGCGATGGCTTCGGCGGCCGATCGCGGAGCTTGGGCGTCATCGGTTTCTTACGCGGTTGGCGATACGGTATCATACAGCGGCAAAACTTATCAGGTCGTACAACCGCATACGTCATTAAACGGCTGGGAGCCGCCTAACGTTCCCGCCCTGTGGAAAGAAGTTCAAGGCGGAGGGACAGTCGACACCCAGGCTCCTACAGCGCCGACAGGCCTGAAGGTTTCCGGAACGACGACTTCCACCAGCATCACGCTGGCCTGGAATCCGTCCACCGATAATGTCGGTGTGGCGGGCTACGATGTATACAGAGGCGCTACACTTGTTGGAAGCGTTTCCGGCAGCACGCTGACTTATACGAACACGGGATTGACGCCGAATACGGCTTACTCGTACACAGTGAAAGCGAAAGACGCGGCAGGCAACGTGTCGGCGGCAAGCAGCGCGCTCAGCGTGACTACACTGCCTACAAGCGGAGGCTCCGATACGCAGGCGCCGACGGCACCGGGCAACCTGGCTGCGACCGGCTCGACCACGTCGAGCGTCTCCCTGTCCTGGAGCGCGGCGACGGATAACGTCGGCGTAACCCAATACGAAGTCTACAACAGCGGCTCCCTGGCGCAGACGGTAACGGGCTTGTCCGCAACAGTAACGGGCCTGGCGGCCGACACCTCCTACACCTTCACGGTGAAGGCGAAAGACGCGGCAGGCAACGTGTCTCCGGCCAGTGCGGCAGTTACGGCCAAAACCCAGCCGACCGGAGGCGGGGGCGGTCAGCTGCCGAAGCATATCGTGACCGGCTACTGGCAGAACTTCGTTAACGGAGCGAAGAACCTCAAGCTGAGCGAAGTGCCGGCCGAGTACGACATCATTGCCGTATCGTTCGCGGAGATGGACCGCACCAAGCCGGGCGGCGTCACTTTCGGCATCGATCCCGATCTGTCCAAAGCTCTCGGCGGTTATAGCAACGCGGATCTGATTAACGATATCAAAGCGAAAAAGGCGCAGGGCAAGAAAGTCATCCTGTCCATCGGGGGCGAGAAAGGCAACATCGACCTCAGCAGCGCTTCGCCGAACGTGGCGAACTTTGTCAGCACCATGTCCGGCCTTATTACGGAATACGGATTTGACGGCCTCGATGTGGATTTGGAACACGGCTTCAACGTGCCGAACCTGACCACGGCGGTCCGCCAGATTCAGGCGAAAGTCGGCTCCGGCTTCATCCTGACCATGGCTCCGCAAACGATCGACATGCAGAACAATCAAACAAGCTACATCCAGTTCTATAACAATGTGAAAGACATTACCACAGTCATCAACACCCAGTACTACAATTCCGGCTGTATGCTCGGCCGTGACGGCAAATGCTACTCGCAGGGAACCGTCGACTTCCTGACGGCTCTTACGGACCTTGCTATCCAGTGGGTACATCCTAGCCAGCTCGGTATCGGCGTTCCGGCAACTTCTTCGGCTGCGGGCGGCGGTTATGTATCGGCATCGGTCGTGAACAACGCGCTGAACTGCCTGGCAACCGGCAACAGCTGCGGAAGCTACAAGCCGGTAGCGAAATATCCGGACATCCGCGGTGCCATGACCTGGTCCATCAACTGGGACGGCATGAACAGCTACAACTTCGCGAAAACGGTTAAGCCTTTCCTCAACCAGCTGCCTTAATTTCCGCCTTAAGTAAGCGCGGATTTACCAAAAGACTTCCCGACGATCCATGGTCGGGAAGTCTTTATTTTTGTAAGAAAAGTTTAAGGAAAATTCAAACATTCTTTATAAAGAATTGATTACCTGCTAATGAGAACTTGATACAATGAGGGTGTATCCACCCTAAACTGCAAACACACAAGGGATTTATCGGGAGTGGGAGACATTTCACCACATGTAAGGGGGAGAGCCGTGCAGCAACCGGCAAGATTTTTCAAGTACCTGAAACCTTCCACAGGGAAAGAGCGCAAACAGTCGACACGTCGTTGGAACATTTTCTATGTGGGAGTTACGTTGGCACTGGTGGGCATGGCGGTTCCGTTTCGTGCGGGCATGCCGCAGGCTCATATGGCCGATGCAGGAAGTCAGGCGCTTGGAAGCGGCACGACGATTGCAGGCGGAACCCCGGATCACCCGAACATCCTTTTGGATAAAACGAAACAAACCGGAGCTGCAACAGCGGCAGCTTCCACCGGAAGGGGCGGGACGCCTCCACCCGTCGGGGCAGGCGCCGGAGCCGCTGCGCAGCCGGCGAAGCAGCCCCCGGTGGTCGGCGGGAAGCTCGTGCAGGTCACGGAGCCGGAGACGGGCATCGCCATCGCGCCGACAATCGTGACGGAGCTGCGCAGCAAGGAGCAGCTGGAGGGTCTCTCCGGTCCGGCAAAGCCCGCCACGGTCATCCTCCATGTGAACAGCGGGCTTCGCGTTACGGACCCTTCCGGCAAGACGGAGCTCGGTACGCTGGGTGCCGTTCTGGACGCGCTGGGCCGCCGGATGATCCCGGCTTTCTACGTCCGGGACAAAGAGACGGCCGACAGCGTCGCCGGCCTGCTTAAGAAGAGCGGCATCGAGGACGCTTTCGTCGTGTCCGACCAAGGCGAGCTCGTCAAGCGGGCGAGAACGCTGTACCCGGCCGTGCGCGGCATCGTGGATTTCAGCTCGGCCGGTAATTTGTCGGCGGACGATCTGCTGAATATCCGCCGCAAAACGACGGCCAGCCTGGCCAAGATCGCCATTCTGCCCGGGGCTTCGGCCTCTCGCTCCTCCGTCGCGTACCTTCAGCAAAGGCTGATCGTCGTCTGGACGAAGGAGGCGGGAACGAAGGCCAGCCCGGATCTGGGTCTGCACACGCTGATTACGGCGGGGGTCAACGGGATTGTGACCGATTCGCCCAAGGCGGCCTACAAAGCGCTGAAAGTGTATTCCCACGGGAATACGCTAATCCGCAAGCCCTACATCATCGGACACCGGGGAATGCCGTCGAAGGCTCCCGAGAACACGATCGTCTCCAACCGGCTCGGCCTTGAGGCGGGAGCGGATTTTATCGAGAACGATATGTACCTTACAAAAGACGGCCGGCTCGTGATCATTCACGACCCTTTGCTCGAAAGCACGACGAACGGCAAAGGCAAGGTCGAGGACTTTACGCTGGCCCAGCTGAAAAAGCTGAACGCCAACAAACCGCATCCGGCCGGATTCCCGTACGTCCAGATTCCGACGCTCGAAGAACAGATCGATCTCGCCCGGAGCCAGGGCAAGATGATTATGGCCGAGATGAAATCGAAGAACCCGGCGGCGATGGACGTTTTTGTTAAGGTGGTTAAAGATAAAGGCGCCGAAGATCTGATCAACATGATGTCTTTCAATCCGGACCAGTTGAAACGCCTCTCCGAGCTGATGCCTGAAATGCCGATGGGGCTGCTCACCGGAGAAACCGCCAACGAGGCGAATATCGACGGGTCTCTGACCAATACGCTGCGGTTGATGCAGATGAGAAATACTACGTTCAACACCACTTACAAAGGACTGGGTCCGAATTTTATGGAAGCCGCCAAGCACCGGGGAGTTCTGATCTCTCCTTGGACGTTTAACGATAAAAGCAATTTTGCGAAATTTTTCTGTTACGGCGCGTTCGGCATTACGACGGACTACGCGTTCTGGGCTTCCGATTGGGCGGCCTCCGTTAAACCGGTACAGGACCATATCGTCGTCGGCAACTACGAAAGCAAGGACTTGTCCGTCCTGATGGAGACGTTCAAAGGCGACCGGCTGGAGAAGGCGGCCGATGTCATCCTGCTCGACGGCGAAAGCAGCGTGGAAGCTTACGGAAGCCGGATCACGGCGAAAAGACCGGGTAAAGCTCACGCTCTGCTGAGATATACGGCGGTAATCGACGGCGGTAGCAAGTACGACTTGTATACGCAGCCCATCACGCTGGAAGTTCGGGAAGTTAAAGACCGGAGCTGACAGAAGCCTATTCTTTCGAACCGCGCGTTGGAAGCCTATGCTAGGGGAAAGGCGCACGATCCTTCGGGATCTGTGCGCTTTTTTTTACGGCAAAAGGCGGATGCGCAAAAAAAGCCCCGGTTTCCTCGTAGGAAACTCGGGGCTCGCGTCGTTTAGCTTTTACTTGTTTTTAACGAGATCGTTGGAGCTAACGCCCAAAAAGTCGAAAGCTTCTTTAAGCATAGCCTGATCTTCTTTATTCCAGAAGCTTTTTTGAATATCGGAAATGTTGGAGTTTCTGGAGATGCGGTCCATCTGCATCTTCATGATCGAACCGCTGCAAAGCACGGCAATGTGGGAAACATGAGGGAATACCGTTCTTTGCGCTTCTTCCCAAATGCTGTTGACTTCCGGCGTGAACACGATCGGACGTCCGTCGCGCTCCATAAAACGGTTGTCGACGAGCAGCTTTACTTTGCCTGCTTTGGCGCTGTTTTCCACAGTTTCGGTAATAATGCGAGCCGCTTCCCGGGCTTCCTCGACCGTCAGGTTATCGACAACCTGCCAGGCGAAAACAAGGTTGGCCTTATCCATGCTGGAGCTGAATTTATCTTTCAGTTGAACGCTCATTTACATACCCCTTCGCGAATTATTTAAACCAAGAACCAAGCATGACGTCCAAAGTGTTGCAGGTATACTTCACGAGGTGTTCGGCTTCCTGCAGCTGTTTTTCGGTCATATTCTGGATGAGATGATACACTTGGCTGTGTTCCTCGTCCGCCTCGCAGTGAATCGCCCAGTATTCGAGATCCGTGAAGCCGGTTTCCTGCAAGATTTTGTAGGCGTGAAGGTAGACGGCGTGAGCGAAGCCTTCGCTCGTGCTGTTGATGATCAGCAGCGACATATTTTCATCCATGGCCGCAACGGCGCGGTATTGGAGAGAGATGAAGTGTTCC
The DNA here is from genome assembly GCF_059692095.1 of Paenibacillus sp. JT31N7. Classification (NCBI taxonomy): domain Bacteria; kingdom Bacillati; phylum Bacillota; class Bacilli; order Caryophanales; family Paenibacillaceae; genus Paenibacillus; species Paenibacillus sp. JT31N7. The sequence continues at coordinate 227,017 of NZ_JCAUAT010000007.1, read as the reverse complement.
GTCTCGTAATTGGCCGTATGATTTTCGGGATCGTCCAAACCGATGCCGATCATCCATTTGCGGAGCATTTCGGCATGATCTTTCTCTTCGTCGTAATGAGTGGAGAAAACATCGTGGTCCACATCCGGGAACCGTTCCCATCTAAGCTTCAGCAGCTCGCCGAAATGTTTGGACAAATGGTAGAGGTTGTTGCACCAGACAAAATATTGCGGATCTCTTTCCGCCGGGAAATTCAAAAAGAACGGATTTTGTGTTTTAACACGCTCAAGCTCAGATGAAATGATCCCGCTGATTCTTTCGACAACTTCTTCTTTGGTGGTTGTTACGTTTGTCATTCAGGAATTCTCCCCTTTCTACATGTATATCGGTAAAATAATGTAAATTTTTAAGACAAATAACGACAAATTTCTATTAAAATATGTTCACTTGAAAATTTAAATGAAGTTTGGGAAGATATGACTGAAATTGTGGACCGGAAAAACAGGATATGCACGATAAATTAGGAGGTGCGGCACTCATTGTGGATAAGGCTGCCGTGTACAAAAGCGTTCTCCGGTAAAGCCGGAGGAAGCATCCAAGCTTAGGAGGTGAACCGCGTCATGCGTGAATTTACTCTTGATTTTTCGGCCAGCCGGAAGCCGATTTTTCATCAGCTGTATACCTATTTCAAAAACGGGATTAGAGAAGGGAAGCTTCGGAAGGGAGATTACCTTCCCTCCATCCGCAGCTGCGCCCAATCCTTCGGCATCAGTAAAAATACCGTAGAAAGCGCCTATCAGCTTCTGGTTTCGGAAGGGTATCTCCGGAATATCGCCAAAAAAGGCTTTTGCGTGACGTATGAGCCGGAGGCGTTTGCACGCGAGGATACGGCAGCGGAGGCTGCGGGTGCTCTTGGATTCCCGGTTACGGCGGATTTCCGCTACGGCAATATTGAACTCGGGACGTTTCCCTTCCGGCATTGGAACAAAGTACGGAACCTTATGATCGCGCAGTATCAGAGCCGCTATGCCGTCGAAGGAACGAATCAGGGAGAATATCCGCTTCGCAAGGAGCTTTCCAGGCTCTTATATGAATCGAGAGGCGTTATATCTACCCCGGACCAGATCATCGTGGGGGCGGCCCCCCAGCAGCTCGTGATGCTGTTAAGCCAGCTTCTCGACGTGAGGAAGCACAGGATCGGCGTCGAAAATCCCGGGTACGACGGAGCCCGGAATACGTTCCTGAATCTTGGGTTTGGGGTGCACCCGATTTCGTTGACCGGCAGCGGCGTCTCGCTCGGTGAGCTGACGGAGAGCGGCGCGAACGTGATGTACGTAAGCCCCTCCCAGCAGTTCAGGAACCGAATCACGATGCCTGCCGATAAAAGAGCGGAGCTGGCGGATTGGGCCCGCTCCCGCGAATATCTCATCGAGGACGATTACGAATGGGAGTTCAAATACGAGGAAGGGATTCTCCCGGCGATTCAGAGCATGGTCCCGGAGAAATCGGTTTACATCGGCCGGATATCCAAAGCGCTGCTTCCGGTGTTCAACCTCAGCTATATGGTGCTGCCTTCCGGGCTTCTTTCCGAGTTTCATTCGAAGGTTCCGGAGTACGACCAGCCGGTTTCCAGACTGGACCAGCTCACCTTCGCCCGGTACTTGTCCGACGGATACTGGTACAAGCATCTGCAGCAGATGCGGCGGCTTTACGAGGAGAAGCAGCGGTATTTCTCGGAGGCCCTTGAACGGTATATGCCGGGAAAAGCGCGGGCCGAGGGAAAAGACACGGGGCTTCACGCTTTCCTGACCGTACGGACGGACCGTTCGGAGGACGAGCTGATTGAAGCGGCCCTGGAGAAGGGCGTGCGGGTGTACGGCACCGCCCGGTACTGGCTGCGGCCCGGAGACGAGTATCCGACAGTGCTGCTCGGATACGGGGCGCTGGGCCGTGAGGAAATTGCCGCCGGCGTGAAGGCGCTGGCGGCAGCGTGGTTCTGAGCCGCCGGATTGTGGCGGAGGCGGGCCGCTTGTTCCCGCTGCGCAGGCTCTGAGCGGGAAGGCGGGGCTGTGCCCTGTACGCCCGGCCTCGCACCGCATTGCCGGAAAGTGCGGCTGTGCCGTACCGCCCGAGCCAGTAACGCCCCTTACGGCTCACAGGCCTGAACGGTCATTACATGGCAGGCGGAACCTGCCGCAAGTTTGTCGCACGCCTGCCGGGTGTCCTGCTCACTTTGCGCGTTCTGTCCCTTTAACGGCCGGACCGTACCCGTTACGATTAGGTACATCAACCGAGTAAGGTGGGCGTGAACATGAACTTTATTTTCGATCTGGATGGAACGATTTGCTTCAAAGGACAGCCGATTTCGAAGCGCATTCTGGATGTTTTGCTGGAGCTGGAGGATGGCGGGCACTTTGTGGGCTTCGCATCGGCGCGGCCCTGCCGGGATATGCTTCCCGTCCTGGACGAAAGATTCGGCGGACATCTGCTGATCGGGGCCAACGGCGCTATGACGTTTTACCGCGAGCAGCCGCTGGCGTACCAGCCGATTCCCGGGCCGTTAGCCGGGCAAATCGTTAACCTGCTGAATGATTATGAGGCCGAATATCTTATCGACGATACATGGAACTATGCTTACCGTCTGAGTCCGGAGCATCCATTCCTGGCTAATGTGGACCCCCATGGGCTGGCGAGACGCGTGGAGCCGGACGACATTCAATCGTTTGTCAAAATCGTCGTGCTCTCCTGCAGCCGGTTTGAGGAGCTGTCCGCGAAGCTGAGAGCCTTGGACGTTACGATCCATCATCACTCCTCGGAGGGTATTCTGGATGTAACCCGCCAAGGCGTCAACAAGATGGCGGCCTTGAGCGGCTGCGGGCTCCGGTTGGATGAGTTCATTTGTTTCGGCAACGACAATAACGATCTGCCGCTTTTCCGGAAAGCGAAGCATTCGGTGTTGATCGGGGACCATGACGCGCTGGCTGAACTGGCCAAAGAAAAAATCGCCGTCGACGACCGGACAGAGGAAAACATCCTGCAAAAATTAAAGGAGCTCGGCACGGTACTCGTTTGAGTGCCGTGCAGGCTCCTTTTTGTTAAGGGATGATTAGTCCACGGTCAGCAGCTGCTCGAAAAATCCGCCGATCTCGCGCTCGCGGTCCACAAAATGGATCTCTAGGATCCAGTCGCGGGGCAGGCCGTTTTTATCGTTATCCCGCATCTTGATGTGATTGTCGGGATGGATATAATTCTCGACCTCTTCGCCCTGTACGATCTCGTGAGGAAATTCCCCGATAAGATGACCGGCGTGAGGGCCGCCATACTCCCAGCCGTAATCGCGGGCCAATGCGGTCATAAAATCGTAAAGCTCGCTGCCCGTTATGTCCGGACGAGATTCGAAGAAGGCTTTGCCGTCATGCCAGGCGAGCTCGACGTCCCGCCGCAGTTTATTTTTAAGAGGATCGTCTCCAAACACGTACGTGCGTCCGAAATCGGCTTCCCAATCTTCGAAGATCGGGCCGAAGTCGATAAAGAGAATGTCTCCCGGCTCCACCAGCCTGTCCGGCGGATTTTCCCGGTACGGATGAAGCGTATTGCTTCCCGCACGCACGATCCGCTTGTGCCAGTACTTTTTGATCCCGTAAAGCTCGAAGGCGAACTGATAAATTTCACGGTTCAATTCTTTTTCCGTAACGCCGCTGCGCAGAATTCCTTTCGCTTCGGCCATTTCAAAAAGCGCAAGTGCTTTCTTTTCCGCCTCGCGTAAATTTGTACGACGCTCATGTTCTGTTGCTGCCATTGTGGTCTGCTCCTCTCTCTCTCTAAGGGGTATCCAATTATCCCCTTCTCTATAGTACGGGCTGAGGGACGAGTTGGGAAGTTACAGACGCGGCAGGGACATAAGGACAGGGTGCCGGAAATTTTGCATAATCAAACAAAAAAATGCATAAAATAAGTGCCGGACTGTTTCGAAAATGCACGAAATGTGTTATCATAGTTGTAACAGATAACAAAGGGGGTAGACGATGAAGCAACGGAACGCGATCATTCGCTTGTGTCTATTTTTTGCTCTTTCGCTGCTGCTGGGCTTCTCCGCGCCCGTGCCGCTCACTCAGGAAGCCGCGGCCGGCCAGTCATCCTCTACGTATGAGTCTATCCCTCCGCTTAGCGAACACAAATCCAAGTATGTCATCCGCAAAGCCGTTACCCATCATTTTGCCAAAATGGTGAAGGCGGCCAACACCCTCGTGGTTTTATTCGTACTGTGCCTGTTTACCCTCTTTAAAGCCCCCCTTCCCGGGAACCGGTACAAACCCTTCGTCTGCCTGTTAAGGCGCAAAAAGCTCCTTCTTCCCATCAAGTTCACGTCGAATTACGTGGTTTAATTTCTCTGCCGTTATCCGGCAAATCGTATAGTCCCGTCCATTCCGAATTTTGAACGAAGTTACCTGCTGTAAAATTTTTTCGGCCGCTTAGAGAGGGTTTCTTTGAGTCTGTCCGACAGTCGCTTAAATGCATAAATATTGTATAAGGATGTATAAAAAATAACATGAATTGATGCAAAGAACGATGGAGAGCCACGGCGAAAAAATGAGCCTGGCGGTAAGGCCCCCGTCTGTCCGAATTCCTGGACTCCTTACGGCGGGAAGGGCGCGGGCGGTTCCAAGAACTCGAACCGGTGAAATGCACCGGTCGAATAAAGACTGAAATAGGACCGGACGGTCCGAACTTACACTCAATTATAGGAGGCTGTTCCGCTATGTACGTAAGAGAATCCGATTTGCCGGGGATAGGAAAGAAGTTCCTGATGAATACCCGCGGCGGAGATAAGATCGTCGTTGTCCTTCATGACGACGGCAGACGTGAAATGTACCATTTTCACTACGACGATCCCGACGAGAGCTTGTCCATGGTTACCCTTGACGACGATGAAGCCCGGCAGCTTGCCGCAATCGTAGGCGGATTGACGTATAAACCGAAGGCGCTGGAGTCGATCGAAGTGGCTCTGGACGATTTGATCATCGAGTGGTACAAGATGGACCCGGAGTATGCCTGCATCGGCAAGTCGATCGGAGAGCTGGACGTCCGGCAAAATTCGGGAGCGACCATCATCGCGGTTGTCGAAAAAAATCAAGGCAAACAGATTAATCCGGGACCGGATTATGTCTTGTCCGCCGGCTCGACTCTGATCGTGGTCGGGGAAAGACAGCAGCAAAAATTGTTCCGGCACATTTTAAAGAATGGAAGTGGTTAAATAGATGAATCATCTGGTATTCGAGGTGGGTCTGGCTATCGCGCTTATTGCGGCGGCCGGGTTGTTGTCGGCCAAACTCCGCTTTTCGGTCATTCCTTTCTACATTCTGATCGGGATGGCCGTAGGTCCGCACGCGCTGGAGATTTGGCATTTTGACTTCAGGTTCATTGAAAGCGCGCCGCTGATCGAGTTTATGGGCCGGATCGGGGTCCTGTTCCTTCTGTTCTATCTGGGACTGGAGTTCTCGGTAGGCCGGCTTATCAAGTCGGGGCGTTCCATCGCCGTGGGCGGTACGATTTATATCCTCATTAATTTTACGCTGGGCGTCTTATTCGCTTGGGCGCTCGGTTTTCCTCTAGCCGAAATTCTGGTGATTGCCGGAATTACGACGATTTCCTCCAGTGCCATCGTGGCCAAAGTTCTGGTCGATCTGAAAAGAACGGCCAATCCCGAAACCGAAATGATCCTCGGCATTATCATGTTTGAAGACGTTTTCCTCGCCGTCTATATCTCTATCCTGTCAGGACTCGTCCTGAGCGGTTCCACAACGGTGGGAGGCGTGCTGCTCTCCGCGCTCATCGCGCTCGGATTTATGCTGGTGCTGCTCGTAGCGGGCAGAAAAGCCGTTCCGCTCCTGAACCGGCTGCTGAACATCCGCTCCAACGAGCTGTTTGCGCTCGTCGTTTTCGCGGCGTTGTTCCTTGTAGCGGGCTTCTCCGAAACGATTCATGTCGCGGAAGCGATCGGGGCTCTGCTCGTCGGGCTTGTCTTGGCGGAGACGGAGCACGCCAAACGGATTGAGCATCTGATCATGCCGTTCCGGGATTTCTTCGGCGCCATCTTCTTCTTCAGCTTCGGGCTGACCATCGATCCCCTGGCACTCGGCGGGGCTGTCTGGATGTCGCTGGGGGCCGTCGCGATCACCCTGATCGGCAACTTGACCGCCGGATTTCTGGCGGGGCGGAGCGCCGGTCTCCCTTCGAAGGCTTCGTCCAACATCGGCCTGACCATTGTGTCGCGCGGCGAATTTTCCATCATTATGGCCAATCTCGGCAAAGCGGGCGGACTGCTTGCGGTTTTACAGCCGTTCGCGGCTCTGTACGTGCTCATCATGGCGATTCTCGGGCCGCTGCTTACCAAGGAAAGCAAAACCATCTACAAGTGGTTGAATAAAATAATTCCCTTCAAAGACGCGCCCGGCAAAAAAGAAGGCAAAACCGTCCTGCGAAAAGAAGGAAGCGGGTAATGCCGAAGGAGATCCGCACTCGGACGCTGGCTGATTGTACAGTCCTGTAAGGACGAAATCTAAGCGATGAGGAGGAATTCCGATGAAACTTTTGCAAAATGTCCGGATCGGTCCGGCCGGAGAAACAATGGGCGGCTGGTCCTTGGCGCAGTGGTGTTTCAAGCTCTTGATGGTGATTTTGGGGAGCGTGTTGGCCGCAGTCGGGCTGGAGCTGTTTCTGATCCCGAACCGCATGCTGGTCGGGGGGATGACGGGACTGTCCGCTTTGGCGGCCCATTTTACGGAGATGAGGCTCGGTCTGTTTCTGTTCGTTTTGAACCTGCCTCTTATTCTGCTCTCGTACCGGCAGGTCCGGCGGAACTTCGCAGTGCTTACGATTCTCGGCCTGCTCGTATTTTCGCTCAGTGCCCTTATTCTGCACCCGGTACCGGCCCTGATCGAAAATCCGATGTCGGCCGCCTTCTGCGGAGGAGTCGCTCTGGGATTGGGGATCGGTCTGGTCATCCGCTACGGGGGTACGCTGGATACGCTGGAAACGCGGGATCACACCGAGAAACTGGTGAAATTCGGCTTTAAAGATCAGGATTTCATGCTGCTGAACTGCTTTATTTTGGCGGGAGCGGGCTTTATTTACGGCTGGGAGCAGGCGATGTACTCCATTCTCGCTTATCTGCTCGCGTATGAAACGGTCCATTTCAGCCTGAGAGGGTTTTCCGTGCACCGCCGGATTACGATTGTAAGCGGGCACTGCGCCGAAATCGAGAAGGAGATGGAGGCCAGGCTGGGACGGAAGGCATTTGACTGTGAAGCTGAAAAGGCGGGAGAGCGTGAGGCGGCTGCAAAAAGAGCGATAACGGGAGAACCTCGCGCTTATGGGCTGGAGCGGGCTGCCGAGCGTTTTTTCAGCCGGCGTTCCCGGCGGGTCATGGCGAACTTCCGGCCTATCGAGCCGAGCCAGTTTGCGGGGGGAGGGGCGAACGGGAGCGTCCGGGAGCCGGACGAAAGAGCGCCGAATGAAGCGATGAGTGAAGGCTTCAGCCGCAGCAGGGGCCAAAGCCTTTCTTACACCGTTCATTTTATGGAGGAAGCCCGCTTGAAGGCCATTGTGAAAGCTATCGACCCGGCTGCCGGTATCGTGACGGATTCGCGGGGGCGAAGAAGGGACGGAAGCCTGGCGGAATAACGGGCGGCCCGTACCGGGGAGATTTTGCAAGAGCAAGAGCAAGAGCAAGAGCAAGAGCAAGAGCAAGAGCAAGAGCAAGAGCAAGAGCAAGAGCAAGAGCAAGAGCAAACATTGCGGGGAGGTTTACCCGACGGAACAAAAAGGCGCCGCAGCAATAGACTGCGGTGCCTTTTTATGTTTTAACGCGAAGCAGACTCCAAACAGCACCTCACTCTTTCGGATAGATGTTCAGCACCTGCTTGCGGAACTCGTCCGCCGTTAGGCCGGTGAACTTTTTAAACGTCTGACTGAAGTGCGATAAATGCTTGAAGCCGACCTCATAGGCGGTCTCGGTGATGCTTTTTTCAGGCTCCAGGGTGAAAAGAACTTTCGCCTGGTTAATGCGGCGCCGGTACAAGTAATGAAACAAGGTAATACCGGTCGTTTCTTTGAACATTTTGACGAGATAGTGCTTGTTCAAGTGGACGGCTGCGGCGATGTCATCCAGGCACAAGTCGTCGGCGTAATGCGCCTCCACATAAGAAATGAGCTGCTGCACATGCTGCTGTCTGGGTCCGGCGGGCTCGTGGCTCCGGTTACGGGGTTTGTCGGCGATTTCATACACTTGAAGCAGCACCCGCATAAAGGAAGTGAGGAACCGGTCGCGGCATAAAGAATCGCTTTCCCCGGACAGGGAGCACAATTCTTCCAGCATCGGCTCCAAAATCTCCCGTTCCCGTGGCTCCAGGGAAATCAGCCGGTTATCCGCCTTTTTAAAGGGGTTCAGCACCGGAGTGAGCAGAGGGGCGCGGAAAAGCCCTTCGGCAAAGGCCGGGTCGAAATGCACAATGGTGCGGCAGTACTCGAATGCCGGATTGATTTTGGGATAATGCAAAGTCATGCCGTTCATCAGAAGGAGATCGCCCGGAGAAAGATTGTAAATCCGGTCCCCGACCAGATAGCTGCATTGTCCGCTGTGAAAATAATAAATTTCATAATAAAGATGGGAATGAAAACCGGCGGGAATGCGGGATGTATTGTACAGGGCTTCTATCGGCTTCGTAAAAGATTCCATCAGGCTCATTCGGCTATCCTCCGGATTTTCGGGAATCTGATCAGTTAATAAACCAAGTTAATCTTACACACAGTTTAGCATGGCCTCTCCGAAAATCACACCAACCAGATATAAATAAATAAAGGCAGGTGCATAACGAGAAGAAAGCGTTTTACAGCATCTCATGGTACGGTAGAAGCAGATTAATAAAGCGAATCCGTTTATTTTACAAAAAGGCCCGGCTTATGTGTGGGAGAGGATAGTTAGTGTCCTTATTATATATAATCGGACAGTCCGTCACAGCCGGAGCACCCCAAAGGAGTCACACTCATATGAACTTATTCGATTTAACGGGCAAAACGGCTGTCGTCATCGGCGGCAACAGCACGCTGGGCGGGGAGATGGCGGCCGGACTGGCGGGACACGGAGCACAGGTGGCCGTTGTGGGCCGCAACCCGGATACCTCCGCCGCAGTCCGGGACCGTATAGAGCAAGGGGGCGGTAAGGCCCGCTGCCTCCAGGCGGACGCGACGTCCTCGGGAGATTTGCGGCGTGTTCTGGACGAAGTGCTGGACTGGACGGGCAGAGCGGATATCCTGCTCAACTGTCCGGGCAAAAACAGCGCGACTCCTTTTTTCCAGATCACGGAGGAGGAGTGGGACAGCATCATGAGCGTCAATCTGAAAAGCGTCATGCTGGCCTGCCAGGTCTTCGGCAAATATATGGTGGAAAGCGGCCACGGCGGCAGCATTATCAACATTTCAAGCGTATCGGCCGATCCGCCGTTGTCGAAGGTGTTCACTTATTCCGCGTCGAAGGCCGGTGTGAACAGCGTGACCAAATATTTGGCAAGGGAGTTCGCTCCGGCAGGGGTGCGCGTGAATGCGATCGTACCGGGTTTTTTTCCGGCGGAACAGAACCGCAAAATTCTTTCGGAGGAACGGATTTCCTCCATTATGAGCCATACGCCGATGAACCGGTTCGGTGAAGCGCGCGAGCTTCAAGGTGCCGCCGTGTACTTGGCCTCATCCGCGGCCTCGGGGTTCGTAACCGGTTCTATCCTGCGGGTCGACGGGGGATTCGGAGCTATGACGATTTAGAGCCGGGCGCTTTTTGGCGGGGCTTTAATGCGTAATCTAATCTATGAAAAAGGATGTGGAACCATGAAGGCACAAACGATTCAAAACGCGGCAGAGCTTAGAAAAATCGTCGGGCGGCTGGCCGCTTCCACCCCGGTCACCGATATGCATACCCATCTATATTCAGCGGATTTTGAAGACTCTCTGCTCTGGGGAATCGATGAATTGCTGACTTATCATTATCTGATCTCGGAATCTTTCCGCTGGTCGGAAGATTCATACGATGCTTTCTGGGCGATGCCGAAAAGGGAGCAGGCGGATCTCATCTGGAAAAAGCTGTTCACGGATCATTCTCCGGTGAGTGAGGCAGCAAGCGGATTGATCACGATTTTGAATCGTCTCGGATTGGATGTTTCCAGCCGCAACCTGGAAGAATACCGCCGCATACTGGCAGGTCGGGATTTGCGCGGACAGCTCGACACGGTCATGAAGCTCGCTAAGGTGGAGCACATCGTCATGACGAACGACCCGTTCGATGCGGCCGAGCGGACGGTGTGGCTGGACCGCGGAGGTAATACCGATCCGCGTTTCTCCGCGGCCCTGCGTGTTGATGCGCTTCTGAATAACTGGCCGCAGGCGGTCCGGGAACTGAAGCAGCTCGGATACCGCGTAGAGGAGGCATGGACGGAGGAGACGCGCGAGGAAGTCCGCCGCTTCCTGTCGGAATGGGTCCGGCGAATGGACGCTCTCTACCTGGCGGTTTCCATGCCGGGGGATTTTGTGTATCCGTCGGAGGATCACCGCAGCCGGATGATCGACGAAGCGATGATTCCGGTGTGCCGGGAGCACGGCATTCCTTTTGCGCTCATGATCGGGGTGCGGCGTTCGGTCAATCCGGGCCTCCGTCTGGCGGGCGACATGAGCATGCACTCGGACGTGACCGCGGTGGAAGCCCTCTGCCGGCGCTATCCGGACCAGAAATTTCTGGTCACGATGCTGGCCCGCGAAAATCAGCATGAGCTTGCGGTGCTTGCGCGCAAATTCCGCAACCTGATGATTTTCGGCTGCTGGTGGTTCCTGCACGTGGAATCGATCGTGGAGGAGATGACCCGCTTCCGGGTGGAGCTTCTCGGAACCTCCGTCATTCCGCAGCACTCGGACTGCCGCGTTCTTGAGCAGCTTATTTACAAGTGGGAGCATTCCCGTTCCATCATCGGCCGGGTGCTTGCGGACAAGTACGAAAAACTGTACGACAGCGGCTGGTACGTGACGGAGGAAGAGATACAGCGCGACTTCGATGACCTGTATCATCGCAATTTCTGGCGGTTTTTGGGCAGAGAGGCGAGATAGGGGCATATTAGAGAGCCCGTTCATTAAAAACTAAATATCAGATATAAATAAAGTCAATTGAAATAATTACAATCGTAGAGCCGAAAATATATCTTTGATGTTAAGCAACTCCGAAGTCTTCGGAGTTGCTTTTTTACGACTATATAAAAATGGTTGTGACCTTCCAGAAAAGTTTAGACCACGGAAATTTTTTAGCACTTGTAAGTACTTTGGTTGTTACATCATTAATTCCCTCTTTTGCGGAAAGGAAAAATGGATTTAGCAGGCTTTTCTGTTCGTCTCATCCTTGTCCGTCCATTAATGAGATGGATGATGCCAACAAGGTGTGCCAATGGAACGACCGGGAGTTGCTTGGCCAGTGGCGTGAACAGTGAACCGCGTGTTCGAGCGTAACGACCGCCCGGAACGAATCGAACACCGGGCGCTGATCGAGCAAGGATACGCAAGCGGCATGGACTACATGAACTGCTACACAAGAGTAGAGATCGGGGGATGGCAACGTCCATATCGTATACTAGGGGTCGCCAACAAAACGCGGATTTCGTACGCTAAGGAGGCCAATACGTTGTTTACATGTCCTTGATGCCACTTTATGCAAAATAAAAATATGATATTGGCATGAAACTTTTTCCAATATATGTTGTCTAATATTATGTAATTAAATACAAATATGGGTTGGTGTGGTTAATGAACGTAAAAAGAATGTTGTTAGCAGGAGTTTCAATGGTTTTGATGGCATCTCTATCACCTATATCAGCATTTGCTAGTTCTCCAGTTGCAAATGAGTTTTCAAAATCTCAATTCACAAATTTAAAGCAGGATGCTTTATTGGCAGCACAAAAGTATGTGAATGTTGTAAGCCAGAATGGGTTTAATTCATGGGAAACAGCAAAAATCACCTATGAATATCCTCTGTATGATTTTGAAGATGATGTCACGGCTTTCTTGTTTGACATTAATAACGCGACAGGGGATGCCGGTTATTTAGTGGTGACTGCCGATGATTCGCCAGTAGTAGTTGAATCTGCCCGCGAAGGGAATAGCCCCTATTTAAAAGCTGAGAAAAATGAGAAAGCCTTGTATGTTGGTCCTACACAGTATTACATTAAAAAGAACAATGATGACTACTATGATATCCGTGAAAAAAAATCGATAAGCAAGAAAAGTCTTAAATCCAAAGGCTCATTAAACGGTTTAAAAAAAGCACCAGAAACTGAACAAGAATCAAACATTGTTGACTTATCATCATCTGAAGCAATTGTTGTTAATAATGTTGTAAGTTATTCCAAAAAAACTATTTCTTCAGTGCCTGACTTTTCTTGGAGAAAAGGTTGTAGTCCTACAAGCTTTTCAAATATCATTTGGTACTATAGATATTCACAAGGCTACACAAATCTGCTACAGAGCACAACAACATCCGATACTTTAATAGATGTACTAGCAAGCTCAACATATATGAACACAGATTCAAAAGGAGGATCAGACTGGGACACTCGTGTTACTGGCATGAAAAAGTTTTGGTCTGACCGCGGCTATACTGTATCGGTCACAAGAAATTCAGCTAACTTCTCAGATCATAAAACAGAAATCAATGCGAATCGTCCTGATATCATAAATGTTGTTGGAGATGCAACATATTCTAACCACGATATGACAGGAGTTGGCTTTGAGGAATACCAACAACCATCGGAAAATTTGAAATGGTACAGATATGTAATTGTACATGATACATGGGATTCAACTCCTAAAGACGTTTACATCTATCTGCCACAGCTGTCCTGGAATGAAACAGTAAAAGTACAGCCTTAATTAAATAAAGGAGAGGGGCTTTAAGCCCTTCTCCTTTACTTATCACCCAGTAAGCCAGGTATTTTTTCTTTGCCTAAGGCTACTATATAGTTGTCTAAATTAACAACTATTTTTGTATCCTTTGCCTTATAATAAGTCTTATTGATTTTTAAATAACCGGTGCTGGTATATTCTAGACCATTTTCTAACCTCAATGAAAAGTTTTGCCCAACAGAATCGGGAATTTCTATGCGTTCAAACTTGATGGATTTGATCTCCCCTAGAACTTTTTCAAGTGTTACTTTATCCGAAATGGTTAATTCGTTACCGTCCCCGAATATAACTTTAATCTCCTTAGACATCTTAATTGACTCCGAAATGTTTGCGTTTAATGATTTTCCTTCACATCCTAATACTGGTATTAATAAAAACAACAACATGGATGGTATTATTAAGGTTTTCATTGAAATCCCTCCTTAATATATAGACGCATTTAAATACTTTTTTGTTACAAACTGGATAAATATTTTTCAGTAAATAGGGGGCGGGAAAAGCCGGCGGTGGCCAGGCTAACCTTTCATTTTATGTGAACTACTTCTTTCTTTTCTCGCTGCCTACGGGGCTACGCCCACCACTTCTCCGCAAAAATTGTTGATAAACAAAGCCTCTCCATACTCACTATCCGCAGATCAAATAACTCGGTTGCCGTGCTTCGCACACCTTAAATACGTTTCGATAGACTGGTATTACTACGGACCTAACATACCACCTGCTTCAAATCCAAGAACATCAACTTGGACAGGTGCTCATCAATTTAGACAACACTGGGGGTGGTTGCGAAGGAGGAAAAAAGTTTATAAAATGAAGAAATATAAAATTCAAGATGCTTATTATAATTTTTCCCAGGTGTATAGTGATTTGTGGAAAGGTGAGATAGTACAATCAACCAATGATGGTAGTTGGGATTGGGCATTGGACTTAAAAAATGAAATTAAAAACAGAATTCCATATGGCGGGTATTTTATTACACTGCAAGTAAAACAAAGAGGTTAATTCAAGGAGGGTAAAGATGAAAACCAAAAATGTAAAGAAGACAACATTAATTATATCGGCAGGCTTAGTTATTTCCCTCGGAACATTATTCAGTTATCAAACCTACGCGGATTCTTCTCCGAGTATAACAAAACTTTCCGAGAAAAAGGATCAATTTGCAAAAGAAAAAGAGAAGCTTGAAAAAATGCCTGGTAACACGGAAGAGGAAATCAAGAAAAAAGTAGAACAAGGTAAAAAGGTTAAGTCACTGGGAATTGAAACGGGAAAACTTGAAGCTGAGGTCATTCCTCCGGATCCCAAAGCCGATCTTGAATATAATCTTCGGAGTATGAAGGGCGTCTTGGCGGAGGCAGCCAGTTTTACCACAGATGAGAGTGATCCGTTACAAGTTGAAAAACTTCAGAGTACTAAAGTTTTTGAATAAAACGCATTCCAAGAAAGACCGTCCGGTTGTTATCATAGATAATAACCGGATGGTCTTTTTTAACCAGAATTATGATTCGAACAAACTCTTGAGTTGATTATAAAGCTGTTCTGAAGAGAGTGTGTATACGTTCCCGATGTAGCTATCTGTAAAGCCGAACTTCAGTTGATCGCCTTCATATAAATTTGCTGAATATCTAAAACCCGTTCTCTTTTCCTGGTTAGGATCGGGGGTAATCTCTATAAAGCGGGCTTCGTCGATCCATTTTCGGACGATTTCTTTCTCGTTAAAAGTTCTTAGCGCACCGGTGGCACCGTTTCGGATATCGATCCGATCGATTTTATCCCAATCGACTTGGTAAAAATTAGCTAACGGTTTTGGGGCCGGTTCGGCTTCGGGGCGGTTTTGGCATCCTGCCAGTAATACAGTCAGCAGTAGAAATATAACGATTTTCTTCATGGAGGTAACCCTCCTTTCTCCGGTTTATCCCATTTTTAAATTGGCCAGCAACTTTGATTAAGGGTCTATACAAAAGTGATCGGGAGCTTAGAGTATACTTTCCTATATAGTATAATAAATTTCAAAAAAATTGTATCTATAGAAATGAAAGGGATTAATAAATTGACGAAAGGAGGCGTATTTTAGATGGATACTAAAGAGTTTATTTTTGCTGTTATACTGCAGGCAATAGTTTTTTTACTATTGTTTGTTCTAGTAAGGAAAGTTATTAAAGATGAGAAGTACAAGCAGAGAATAAAATGGATATTGTCCATACTATTTATTGTAGGGCTACTCTCAACCTCCTCAGTTTTATTTATAGCAAATTCTTAACGCGGGTTTATTAAATTACAGCGAAATGTAACAATTAATTTGGGTTATAATTATAAATGGGTTTTTATGAAAAAAATTTGCTGACCTTTTCACCCTCATGGCACTCATTCTAATCGTTGTAATTCCCTCCCCCCTGAAAAAGCAAAACCAGCCGGACAATCTGGCTGGTTTTTTCATTGCTCGAATGGTGCCTCTATGCCTAGGAAGGCTGCATCAGCCCGTTCATAAAAGCGCTGAACTTCTTCAGCATCTCCGGACCGGGCAGCTCGCCGCTGAAATCTTCGACGCCCAGCCAGCCCGTGTAGGCGACCGCCCGCAGATCCGCGATGACCTGCCGCCAGTCGGCCATCCCCCGGTTCATGGGGCGGGCGGCGGAAACCCAGCGGGTCATGCCGTTCTCATCGGCGCCCGGCGCCCAGCCCCCGTTCTTGACATGCACGTGGGCGAGGTAAGGGCCGAGAATTTCCATCCCCATCCGGTAATTCTCGAACCCTTCATAGACCATGTTGCCGGGGTCGTACAGCACGCCGATATGCTCGGGCCGCAGTCCTTCCACGAGGCGGTAGGCGGCGGAGGCGCTCGGTGCGAGCGTCACGTGGTGCGTTTCGACGAGCCCTTTCACGCCGTACTCCCGGCACAAGGCTTCCGCCTCGCGCAGATAGGCCCGCTGCAGTCCGAACAGCTCGCGGAAATTCCGCGTCCGGTCATAGCGGTGCACGCCGAGCCGGATGAAGGAAGCTCCGAGCCGCCGGGCGGCGTCGAGCGCGCGCTCCGTGCCTTCCAGATCGCCGGCGTCGAGGTAAGGCGTCACGCTGAGGGAGCGAAGCCCGTGACGCGCGGCCGCGTCACGGAAGCGGCTCAGCTCGGCATCGTCCCAGTCCGGCGAAATGGAGCAGAGATTGTTGCGCCAAAAGGACGGCGCTTCACCGGCCATCTCGGGCGGAATTTCCTTGTACCGCCACTCGATGCCGGAGATTCCGGCCTCTTTTGCGGCGGAGGCAAGCTGTTCGGGGGACAGCTCGGGTGTAGCGACAGTAAACACGGACAATTTCATTCGGTAGGACACCTCCGGTCGGATAGTTGGTTATGAGTAAATCGCCACACTGTGTGCAGCTTACAGCGCTCTATGCGGCATCGCATGACTGTGGTCACGGAGTTTAGGGCTGAGGGTTGCCAAGTCCAGTTAAACTCTGAATGCCTCAGACATTACCCCGGGAATCGGACAGTGAGTGCTAGGATCCATCGTCAAGAGGAAAACAGCCAGATTATCGGCTAAGATCCCCAAGTATGTGTGAAGTGAGAAAGGATGTGGAGTGCACCGATAACCAAGATGTGAGCTTAGAAGCAAGCGCCATTAAAGAGTGCATAATAGCTCACTGGCCAAGTGACTCTGCGCCGAAAAAGTAACGTACGTAAAAGGCGGAAAACGTGCCGCTATTCGACCCTGACCGCATTCCGCTGGGCAAACAGGCAGAGCTCGGCCGCTTTGAAAATATGCTCCTGGGTCATCGCATGCTCCGTGCGGTTCAGGCAGTCGAGAATCAGCTCCCCGAAGAACGGATAGCCGACTTTGCCGCTCAGCTCAAGCCGGCGTTCGCCTTCGCCGTTCACGAGGTACAGGTTGTCGCCCTGCGTGCTTCGGGCGATATCGACGTATTTCCTCAGCTCGATGTACCCGTCCGTGCCGAGGAGAACGGTTCGCCCGTCTCCCCAGGTGGACAGCCCGTCCGGCGTCAGCCAATCGACGCGGAAATACTGGGTCGCCCCATTGTCTCCGAGCAGGGTCGCGTCGCCGAAATCCTCCAGCTCCGGATACTCCCGGTTGTTGTAGTTGGCGACCTTGCTGTGCAGCACCTGTGCATCCTGGCAGCCGGCAAAGAACAGAAACTGTTCGATCTGGTGGCTGCCGATATCGCACAGGATGCCGCCGTACTTGGCCCGCTCGAAGAACCAGCGGGGACGCGAAGCGGCGTTAAGCCGGTGCGGGCCGAGGCCGAGCACCTGCACGACGCGCCCGATCGCCCCGTCGCGGACGAGCTGTCCCGCGAAGACGGCGCTTTCGACATGAAGCCGCTCGCTGAAATAGACCACGTATTTGCGGCCGGTCTCGGCTGCGGTTTTTTTGGCCGATTGAAGCTGGTCCGGCGCGGTAAACGGCGTTTTGTCCGTAAAGTAGTCCTTGCCGCTGCGCATCACTTTCTCGCCAAGCGGCCCCCGGTCGCATGGAACGGCGGCGGACGCTACCAGCCGGACTTCCCCGTCCTGTAAAATTTCTTCCAGCGACGAGGCGGCGCGGACACCTGGGTAAGCGGCCAGGAAAGCTTTTACTTTCAAGGGATCGGGATCGTAGACCCATTTCAGTTCGCCCCCGGCTTCCCGCAGGCCGTTGCACATGCCGTAGATGTGGCCGTGCTCCAATCCCGCAGCCGCGAAAATAAACTCGCCTTTCGCGACGACCGGCGCCGGTTTGCCTTCCGGCGCGTAGTTCATGCCGTCATTTTTGCTCAAAAGAGATGCTCCTTTCAGATGATGGTAGGATCATACCCGTTACGAAAAGGTTTCATATGAGATGTTGTACGGCGATGTATCCGGCTGCTGCAGCCAGTGAGAACCCTTCTCGAATGAGGGGAACACCGAGACCGCGGCTCTTGTGGCAACCTTCACGACGAATGAATTGACGCTAGCCGATCCCCTGTGACCGGCCGTTACGAAGAAAGCTGCTCGCGGACCGTTTTCTTGTATTTTTCCGGCGTGAGTCCGACCTGCTGCTTGAACAAGCGGCTGAAATGAGCGAGATGCTTGAAGCCGACCTGCAGGCACACATCGGTAACGGAGTGGCCGGGATTGTGCAGGAACAACGTTTTGGCCTCGTTGATTCTGCGGCGGTACACGAACTGAAAGATAGTCAGTCCCGTGATTTCCTTGAATATTTTAGATAAATAAAATTTACTGAAGTTCAGGTGCTCCTGAAGATGCTCCAGGTGCAGATCGTCCGCGAAGCGCTCTTCGAGAAAGCTGACGATGCGCTGGACGTGTTTTTCTTTCTCGGAAGAAAATTCGCGCCCCGCGCGCAGCGTCCGCTGACACTGCTCGTGAACGAAATACAGCAGGTCCAGGAATGCGAGGTGGAGGCGGTTGTAGGCGGTCAAGCCGTCCGTCTTGCGATGGACGCTCATTTCATGCAGGATGCGCTCCGCTTCTTCCTTTTCGGGACCGCGAAGAGTGAGGCGGCAGTTTTTCAACTCCTGAAAAGGCTGGAGAACATTGACCGCATGAGGCAGCTCCAGATACGGTTTAAGGGCCGCCGGCTCAAAATGCACGGTCGTCCGGATATAAGGGACGGCAGTGTCGACCTTGGGGCAGTGGAGCGTCATGCCGTTCATGAGGATGAGATCCCCGGGCTGGAGCATATAAATGTTGCCGCCGATCAGATAGTTGCAGCTTCCGCCGTGGAAGTAATAAATTTCGTAATACGCATGGGAATGAAAAACGGAATCGACCTTCCCCTCGTTACGATAGCTCAGGCCGAGCGTAACTTCGCGGTCGTGCAGGTTCATGAACATGCGGGAGAGCACCACGCTTTATCGGGATGTAAGGGCCGCCGGCAAGCGGCCTTTCTATCTTTAGTGTAGCATGGAAGCGCTTCCTGTTTCTATTTGAAGAGAATGTGTGTCCAGAGTGTCGTACGTCTTGCGGCACACTGTGTGACTAGGGAGCGCTGTCATTTGTGACGGCGGTCCGTCACAGGGCAGGGACAGGTGTCCGCAACCGCGCTGAACATCGCGGCATGCTCGTTAAGACTCCCGCAACCGAAGGCGAGCTCCTTATGCCCGGACTTCATAGATGATACTGTGCTTCATCGTCCCCCCGCCCGTCAGTAAGAACCCGTCGTATCGAGCGTCTTCTCCTCCGCGTTTTTCACGGCTCCGGAAGCCTGTATTTTCTGCCGGAGCAGCTCATAGAAGCGGTCCTCGTCCAGCGGCAGCTCCGCCCATTCGTCTGTCCAGGCGGACAGCAGCATGGCGTTCGAGAGCGTGAGCCCCTTGAGGCCCTCTTCGCCCGGAGCGATCAGGGGAGTGCCGTGAAGAATCCCGTTCACCCAATCCTGGGTGATGAGGGAATGCTGACCGCGTTCTCCTCCGACGGGAATGTCGATTTTCCACACCTCCGGCTCCCCGAAGCCGCCCGTGTAGGTGCGGTTGAACTCCGTCTCGGACTGCCGCAGCCGGTAGAAGGTCAGCTTGTCGTTTTCGATGACCATTCTGCCCAGGTCACCCGCCACTTCAAGCCGGTTCGTTCCCGGTGTTTCGCAGGCGGACGTGATAAATACGCCTGTCGCGCCGTTCTCGTACTCCGCGTAGGCGGTCACTTCGTTCTCGACCTCGATGTCCCGGTGCTTGCCGAAAGCGCAGAAGGCACGCAGCCGCGTGGGCATCATGCCGGTCACCCACTGCCACAGGTCGAGCTGATGAGGCGACTGGTTGATGAGCACGCCGCCGCCTTCTCCCGCCCACGTGGCGCGCCATCCGCCGGAATCGTAGTAGCTCTGGGACCGGTACCAGAGGGTGATGATCCAGTTGATCCGGCGAATCTCCCCGAGCTCGCCTTGCCGGATCAGCTCCCGGAGCTTTTTGTACAGCGGCTGCGTGCGCTGGTTGTACATGATGCCGAACACTTTGCCGGATGCGGCGGCAGCTTCGTTCATTTCGCGGACCTGCTTCGTGTAAACGCCCGCCGGTTTCTCCGTCAGCACGTGCAGGCCGTGCCGGAAAGCCGCAACGGCTTCCGCCGGGTGGCCGTAATGCGGTGTGCAGATGATCACGCCGTCGATCGTGCCGGAGGCGTACATTTCTTCGATCCCGGTGAAGCGCTCCACGCCGTTTCCGAATTCCCGGGCCGCCCACTCCAGCCGCTCGGTACGAGCGTCGCACACCGCTGCAAGCACTGCGCCTTTTACTTTGTTCTCAATCAAATATTTCGCGTGCGCCGAACCCATGTTACCTAATCCGATGATTCCGATGCGGACATGTTCCATCTGTAAAACCATCCTCTCCGGCATAGATCAAGGCCGTTTTGTACTAGTGTAGCACGGCTGTGCGGGGGAACGTTTTACTGCGCTTTGCCAGTTGGCGGAAGGATTTAACTTTGGTTGTTCAGTTGAAAAAATTTCACAATCTTGAAAAAGTAAACCACAAACCTAAATTTCTTGCATTGTTGAAAGCGCTCCAAACGATGATAATAAACTTACATTTCGAACTTAATGGGGGTTAGGAAAATGGGCAGAAAAACAGCTCGCATCTCCGCCGCGGCTCTGGTCGGTGTCTTGGCGGTCGGCTTGGCGGCTTGCGGAAGAGCCGGTGAATCCGCGGGTACGGCGAACACGCAGGATACGAACACGGGATCCAAGGGAGGGGACAAGAAAGTCACCATTACGTTCCAGAACATTTACCCCGATCCGACGACGCCTACGTACAAAATGCTTCATAAAATCGTGGAGCAGTATGAGAAGGAAAACCCCAATATTCATATCGAGCTTGATTCCATGAACACCGACCAGCAGAAAATGAAGCTGAAAACCCAGGCCGCTTCCAAAGAGATCCCGGACATCACGATCGTCAACCCGGCCGCCCAGATGAAGCCTTTCGTCGATGCCGGGCTGCTCGCCCCGCTGAACGACATGCTGGATAAGAACGGCCTGAAAGGGACTTACCAGGACGGGTTGCTCGATTACTACAGCTTTAACAACAACGTGTACGCGCTGCCGGACGGCAACAACATTCAGGTCGTTTACTACAACAAGGACTTGTTCGCGCAGGCAGGCATCAAAGATACGCCGAAGACGTTCGAGGAACTGCTTGAAGACGTGAAGCTGCTGAAATCGAAAGGCATTACGCCGATCGCCATCGGGGAGAAAGATTCCTGGACGGGTTCGTTCCTGTTTATGAATATGCTGCTTCGCACAAACGGCGGTCCGGGCTTCCTCCAGGACGTGCTCGACAAGAAGAAGACGTTCAACGACCCGGCGTTCACGGAGGCCGTTTCGAAGTTCCAGGAGCTGGTACAGGCCGGCGCGTTTAACGAGGGTGCGACGTCCGTCGATTACAACGCGGGCGGCAACATTTTCAAAACAGGCAAAGCGGCCATGCACATCATAGGCACATGGGAAACGGGCGCCATCGACGCTTCTTCCGTGGGCGGCAAGGTCGGCGTGTTCCAGTTCCCGACGGTAGGCGGCAAGGGCGACGTGAACCAGTACATGATCGCGCCGGGCAGCGCATTCGCCATTTCGGCCAACAGCAAGCACCTGCAGGAGACGAAGGACTTCCTGAACTACTTCACGCTGAACCTGCCGAAAGTCCAGTTCGAACTGAAGAACGCCGTAGGCATCGGACAGAAGGTAGAGGGGGATTTTAAAGCGGCGGGTTACTCCGATCTGGCGATTTCCATCCTCGATCTGTTCAAAAACGTCAAAGGCGGCGACCTCGCGTTCGACAACACGATGAACCCGGCTACCGCTCAAGTCCACCTGGGAAGTATCCAGAATCTGTTCATCCAGAAGGCCGATCCGAAACAGGTCGCGCAGGAGCATCAGAGCGCATTCGAGGCCAACAAATAAAACGGAGTGCTGCGATGGAGGGGTTCGGACCGGACCCCTTTTTCATCGACATTTTTTTCGCAAGGGCCGCAGCATCGTGAGAAAAAGCAAGCGGCCGTTTGTCTACAGGAGGCGTACTTGTGTGAATGTGTTAAAAGTACCTGCTCGTACAATCGCCGTCTTCGTGCTTCCAAGCCTGCTGCTGTACGTCTGCATGGTGTTCGTCCCCATCCTGGTCTCGTTCTACACCGGGCTGCTGGACTGGAACGGCATATCCGGCTCCAAATTCGTTGGCCTGGCCAACTTCAAGACGATGTTTTTCGACGATCCGGTCTTCTGGCCGTCTGTCCGGAGGACGCTGCTTTACGCGGTCTTTTCCATGATCGAGATTCCGATTTGCCTGTTGGTGGCGATTTTGCTGAACCGGTACGTGAAAAAAGCCAATTCGCTCGTGTCGATTTACTTTCTGCCGGTGATTTTGTCGGTCGTCATTATCGGGCAGCTCTGGAAAACCGTCTACAACCCGGCTTCGATGGGCGGGATGATCAACGGGATGCTCACCGCTTTCGGCTTGACCGAATGGACGCACAGCTGGCTGACCGAGCCGAAGATCGCGATGTTCTGCCTGTATATCGTGTCCCTGTGGCAGTATTTCGGCTATCACCTGCTCATCCAGTTCACCGGGGTGCAGAACATCCCGGCCGAGATCTACGAGGCGGCCCGCATCGACGGCGCGGAGGGCTTTACCGCCGACCGATACATCACGTTCCCGATGATCGTGCCCATTCTGAAAATTTCGCTCGTGCTCGCTTTTATCGGCTCCCTGCAGGCGTTCGATCTCGTAATGGTCATGACGGGCGGAGGGCCCGCACACTCCACGGATGTGATCTCGACGCATATGTACAACATGTCGTTCCTCTCCCAGAAATACGGGTACGGAAGCGCGATTGCCACGTTCCTGGTCATCCTGTGCCTGGCGTTTACGGTGCTGATTAATGTGGTTTTCAAACGTCTGGAAAATAAGGTAAGCTAGGAGGAGGAACACCTGTGAAATCCGTCAAAAAAGGAATCGTCTTTACGCTTTTCGCGATTCTGATCGTCACCCAGATGTATCCTCTTCTCTGGCTGCTTACGTATTCCCTGAAGACCAACGAAGAGATTCTCGGCAGCAGCTTTTTCTCCCTGCCCGCATCCCCGAGATGGGGCAACTACAAAGAAGCCTACGAGGCGGGGCATTACTTGCAGTATTTGTTCAACAGCGTGTTCGTCACGGTTGTGACGATGGTCTGCGTCATACTGCTGAGCTCCATGGCGGCTTACGCCATCTCGCGGTTCCGCTGGAAGCTGGCCCCCGCTGTCATGCTTGTTTTCCTGATCGGGCTCATGATTCCGCTGCAGGCTACGCTGCTGCCCCTGATGATTATTTTCAAAAACATGAGCATACTCAACACGCACTTGTCCCTGATTCTGCCTTACATCGCGTTCCAGACGCCGGTTGCCGTCTTTATCCTGAGCGGTTTTATGAAATCCGTCCCGCACGAAATCGAAGAGTCCGCTTATATGGACGGGGCGAGTGTGTACCGCATTTTCCGGAGCATTATCCTCCCGATTTCCGTTCCGCCTGTCATGACGGTCTGCATCCTGACATTCATCAACATTTGGAACGAATATATCCTGGCGGCGACCTTCATTTCATCGGAGAAGTTGAAGACGCTTCCGTTCGGTGTGTACACCTTTGTGAGCCAGTATTCCGTCAATTACGGCAACATCGGGGCTTTTCTCGTCATGGGGGCAGTGCCGGTCATTCTCCTTTATTTCATTCTTGCGGAAAAAATCACGAAGGGCATGGTTGCCGGGGCGGTAAAAGGGTAGGCGCTGTGCTGACGGCATGGGGAACCGGGCGAAACAACGAAAGGGGATGAATCCTTGAGACGCGGCTTCCAATCCATCCATCACCGGTTGTTTTTTCTGTTCCTGTTCTGCATGTCCGGCATCCTGATTATCATCTCCCTGCTGTTCTACAGCCGCACGACGGAGCAATTCCAGACGAAGATCAGCGACCTTTCCCGGAAAAACGTCTCGCAGACCGTCGATCTCTTCGACCTGCTGCTCAAAGGCTACGACAGCTTGTCCAAAACGATCGGCAACAATTTCGATCTCGTCCGTCTGTTGACGGAATCGCCGCAAGAGCCCGCGCTCGATTATATTAACACTCGCTCCGTCACTAACATGATCGGGGCGATTTTCTACTCCCGGGAAGATTTGATCGGCATTCACGTCATCATGGACAAAGGAAAGATCTACAACTACGGCAATTACATGAACGTGGTCGATCCCGAGTACCGCAGTACCGACTGGTACCGGGACGTCCGTCAATCTTCGGGCAAAATGGTCTGGCTGGGCGTATTTCCGCACTCCCTGATCGACCAGAACGAGAAGCGGACCGTGTTTGCCTTCGGCCGCCAGATTTACGATCTCAACGAGCATAAGCCGATCGGGATCGTGCTTTACGAAGCGAATCCGCAGGCGATTTTGTCCGCTTTGAATAACTTGAAGCTCAGCGAACACAGCGAGGTGTACCTCGTCTCGGACAAGGGACGTTTCGTGTCTTCCACCGCTTCGGCCGAAGCGCTGCCTTCCCTCCAAGATATCCAGCTGCCGGACGATTCCCAGGAAATGATCGTCGATCAGAAAAACGGGCGGCTGGCGGTAGCTTCCAGGCTGCCTTTTGCCGACTGGCTGGTGGTCAGCCTTACACCCTACAAAGACCTGAACGTCGAGCTCGTGCAGATGCAGCGTTATATTATCCTGATCGGAACGATTCTCGTTCTCGTCTCGGCTTTTATCGCTTCCATTGTATCGAAGCGGATTTCGATGCCGCTCATCCGGCTGATCCGGCAAATGAAGCAGGTGGAGCAGGGCAACTTCAAAGGGATCGTGAATGTGACGTCCTACCGGGAGATCAACATTCTGGTCGGATCGTTCAATCATATGGTGAACCGGATCGAGGAGCTGATCGAACGCGTGAAGATTTCATCGGTCAGCGAAAAGAACGCGGAGCTTCACGCGCTCCAGTCCCAGGTGAATCCCCACTTCCTGTACAATACGCTGGATATGATCTATTGGATGCTGGACGAGAAAGGCAACGACAAGCTGGGCGAAGTCGTGCTTTCGCTTTCCCACATGTTCCGCTACAGCAGCCAGTGGGAAGAAGGGGCGGAGGTTACGCTGCGGGAAGAATTCCGGCAGATTCACCACTATCTGACCATTATTCTCCTCCGGCTCGAAGGCCGCCTGGAGGTGGAGCTGAAAACGGATGAACGGTACATGGACATCCGTATCCCGAAGATGACGCTCCAGCCTATCATCGAGAATGCCGTGAAGCACGGTCTGGAGCCGCTTAACCGGCCGGGGATGCTCACCATCTCGACCTTCGCGGACGGCCGGGATCTGGCGATCCGAATCGAGGACAACGGAGTCGGCATCGAAGAGGAGGAGCTGCGCAGGCTGCGCGAGTCGCTGTACGGCGAATGCGCCGCCTGCGGTGCCGACGCAGGCTCGGGCAGCGGTGCTAGGGCTGCCTTCGGAGCATCCGCCACCTCAGGTGCCGATGCGTCCGCCTACGGAACTGCCGCTGCCGTTGGTGTTTCCTCCGGCACGGCGAAGGCTTCGGCACATGCCGGCACTCCGGCTCTTTCGCCCGATGCGGGTTTTCCTTCCCGGCCGGTTGTAGGCCGCCGTGAGGAAGATGCGTCGTCCCAGGGCGGCATCGGCCTGCAGAACCTGCACCGGCGCGTGCAGCACATGTACGGCGAAGCATACGGCGTCACCGTCAAAAGTTCAGCGGGCGAGGGAACGACCGTCATCGTGCGGGTCCCGCTTCCGAAGGAGGAGAGAGACGTATGAACATTCTCGTTGCGGACGATGAAAGTGTTATCCGGGAAGGTGTGAAGCGCACGATCGAGAACGCCTATCCCGGCTACGGCGTTCATCTGGCGGCTTCTACCGAGGAAGCGGTCAAGATCCTCGGCGAACGGCACGTGGACATCGTGCTCACCGATATTATTATGCCGGGCATGACCGGTCTCGAATTTATGCGCATTTCGAAGCGGAAGCATCCGGCCATCAAGTGGGTCGTCATTTCGGCCCACTCCGAATTCGCTTATGCGCAGGAGGCTGTCCGGCTTGGCGCCCGCGACTATCTGCTGAAACCGATCGGCAAGCCCAAGCTGATCGAGCTGATCGAGAGCCTGACCGGCGAGATCAGGCGCGAGAACCTCCAAAGCAAAGAAAGTGTGAGGCTGAAGTCGAGCCTGAAATATTTGCGCGAAGCGGTTTTTCTCCGGCTGGCGGCGGGATTGGATACCGGCAACCTCGATATTCAGTCGTTCGTGGAGGACTTCCCGGACTATTACCTCGTGTTCGTCCAGATGGATGCCGGGAACAAGAGCGTTCATCTGGAGCATTTTATCGTGGAAAATGTCCTCTCCGAGATGATCGAGACGCATGGACAGGGTTTCGTCGTCAGTTACGACCGCCAGAGCCTGCTCGGACTCGTAGCGCTGAGCGATGGAATCCGGATCGACACCCTGCTGGATGTGCTGAAAAGTCATCTCAAGCACTACCTGAAGGTACCGTTCCAGATTTTGAACTCGGGGCTTCATCATGATTTTAAAAGCGTACCGCAAATCGTCACCCGGCTGAGGCAGGCCTCCGCTGCGGTCGAGTATGACAGCATTAAAGTGAGCGGAGACAAATCCATCGAGGTGGCGCTTCAATATATCAAGGCGCATTATTCCGAGGACTTGTCCCTGGAGAAGATGGCTTCCGTCGTCTTCCTGAACCCGGTCTATTTTAGCCAGCTGTTCAAGCAGAAGACCGGCCAGGGCTACAAGGAGTATGTAACGGGCCTGCGGCTGGATCAAGCCAAGCAGCTCTTGTGCAACCCGCAGCTGAAACTGGCTGAAATCGCCGAGCGGGTGGGCTACCAGGATGTGCGGCATTTTACGCAGGTGTTCCGCAAAAAATTCATGCAGACGCCTACAGAATACCGGCAGGAGCATAATGTGACGGTAGTATGAGCGGGGATTGGCTGGCTGAACGCAACTCCGGACTTTACACGATCTAACGGGTTCCCTTCTTCAAGAGGGAGCCTTTTTATGTAGGTAGCTTTTTTAACAAGATTAGTATTAACCAAATGGTGGGCCATATGTTAATATGAGCATATTATTTGAGACTTGATGAAGTTTATCAGGATGCTGCCGTTTTGGCAGGGGAGCGAGGAAAAGGGAGCATGTCGGTAAGAATTGAGTACGGGCTAGCGGCGAAGACATTCCTTCACGATGGAGCCTACCGGATCGGTAGAGTTCTTGCTTACAGCGAGCTGTCCATCGTCTATGCGGCACGGGAAACCGGAACAGGCGCCGCGTGCGTCGTAAAAGAATTTTTTCCTAAAAGTTTGGCTTTGCGGGATGTGGATGGGAGGTCCGTACTATGCCGGACTCCTTCTTTAAGAAGCAAATACGAGACATTGAAGTCCGTCTTCTGGAATGAAGCGGTGATTCTGGAACAATTGCGGCACCCGAACGTTGTGGGACTTATTGGACGAGTGGAGGAGAACGGGACGGCCTATATCGTTCTCGAACGGTGCCGCGGAATGTCGTTGGAGCGTTTCATCCGTAAAAAGCTTTTACGCTCGAAAAGCCGATTTTATGCAACAATGGTGCCCAGTCTCCTTGATGCTCTTGAGTATATTCATGAGCAGGGCGTGCTGCACCGTGACATCAAACCTTCCAATATTATCGTCGGCCCGGACGGTCAGGCTAAGCTGCTTGATTTCGGATCGGCCGTTCACTCGCTGAGTGAGGACAAGCCTATTTTTACATCGGCGGGATATTCTCCTTTAGAATTTTATTCGGCCGCATCCCGCCAAGGTCCTTTCTCCGACCTGTACAGCACGGGTGCAACCCTGTATTACTGCCTGTGCGGAGAAGCGCCGGTTGAGGCTAGCCGGAGATTGTTCCATGACCCGGTTGAACAAGTTTTACGTAAGCGGGGCGGTAGAGTGACGCCTTTGCTGTCCCGCCGCATTATGAACTGCTTGTCCATGGATGCCGGACAGAGGGGAAGCTTGCGGCGTTTGAGAACCGCGATAAAAACGGAATCGCTTTTGTGGAAAGCGGTAGAGGGCTTACGTGCAAACTTTCGCCCCGGGAGAAAGTCCTCACCGGGAAATGCGGCCTCCTCCAGTAAGAAGAAAGATCTGGTTAAGTCAGATGTTTAGTTCTTCTTAACACCCGCCTCGCTTCATCAATGAAAGCCGATCCTCATGACTCGCAGCTTGCTCCCGAATTTCGAGAAGCGCAACCCGTCCGTTTAGATCCGGGCGGTTTGCGCTTCTTGGGTTTGCGGCTGATAACTGGCCTTCACGGCTTTATAACGAAGTTCGATCTCCGTAACTCCGTCTTCGAAAGTGATGTAAAGCTTATCCCCGTATTCCAGCTTTTCTTTCTGCTTCTTGCCTAGCGGAGATGAGCCTTTCTGTACCGAACAGCGTGTGCTGTGACGGAACCGGAGGCTGCCGTCCTTACGTGCCTCGAAGAAGATGCGGTCAGCCTCGGGCAGCGATTCGCTCACATTCAGGCTGCGGAACAGCTCCTGTAGACTGATGCTCCGCGTATCGAAAGAAGTCAGCGGCCAATATTTTACCGGGATGTCATTGCCGCTGGCGGTCTGCAGAAAATAACCTTCCAGGCGTCCCGTGAATTTAGGTTTCGGACGAAGCGTGAAGTAAAGAATCGCGCCTAAAGCTGCGGCGGCCGCTACTCCGAGCAGGACTTTCGTAATAAGCGTCCATATCGAAACGACTGTTACGGCCAAGGCTGCCATTGCGCTCGCGCCCTCTTCATCGGTTGCCGTAACCCGCAGTTCACTATCGCCGGTGCCCAGAGGGTTTAGGAGCAGGAAGCCGTCTTGGAGTTTGGCTTCCACGGATTTCCGGCCGTCATCAGCGGAGATGGAATACGTAAGTTTATCCCCGTTCGTGTCATGGAAGTATTCCCCGAGGTCAATTTTCTGTTCGCCGTCCTCCCTGCTGATTTTGATCGTTCCGTGTTTCGCTTCGGGCGGGGTATTGAGCACTTTCAGCTCGGCCGGCGTGGTTTCCCGGTAAAAATCAGGGGCGGTCATAACGATTTTCCACGAATAAGTACCTGCCGCCGGGAAAATATGTGCAAGCTCGAAGCCGTTTCCCGCCTGCTTAAACGGAAAGCGCTCCTCTGTTTTCTTTTGCGGATTTGTCACGACTAGTTCCGTTTTGATGGAGTCGTATAGGTCCGAATCCCCAAGAGGTTTACCGTCGGCATGATACAAGCGCGCTGTGAAGGGAGAGGCGACTCCCTTCTGCGCTTCCTCAGGTATTTCAACCCCTGCTTGGAGCTTATAGCCCGCGAGAAGATTTACCTTCACAAGATCGCCCGGCTTCCCCCGGAACATGACCCTCATATTGCCCTTCTGGGGCTCGATCACTTTCAAAAGCGTGTAATTGTCCGACTTGTAAAGCCGCACATTTTTGGAGGTGGAATAGACCTGTGCCTCTGTTAAAGGGTTCGGAGACAAGAGAATAAGATTTGCCTCGCTTATACTTGAGTTCGCAACGGGTACCGTTACCTCTTGAAGCTCGCCCGTTGCCGAGACGGCGGATACGGAAATAAGGGACGATTGCAATTGTTTGGCGAAGATGAGATTGAAAATCTCCGGCAAATCATCCGCACTGCCCGCCATGAAAGAGGTGCCCCCGGTTTCGGCGGATATGTTTTCCAGTTCCGATTTACGGGCGGATCCGTCCCTGTTTAATCCCACGGTATAAATCGGGATGCCGAGCTTTCTGGCGATGCCGATAGAGTCTTCCACGTCCCGGCCCGAAATGTCCGCGTTTCTTCCGCTCGTGTGCTTGCCGAAGTCGGTCCCCCCGTCGGACAGCAGAATAAGGAACGGCTTCCGGTCGGGATCGTAACCGTTTTCCAATAGCTCGGCCGCTTTACGCAGACCAAGCCCCATATCGGAGTATCCGCGTTTTTTGATTCCGTCCAGTGTTGATTTCCAGGCGTTGGAGCGTTCGCTCGATCCGAGGTCCGAAAGCGGAAGCGAAGAGACAATTTTATCGTTGTAGGCTACGTAGCCGACACGGGAATGGCTGGTTCCCTCGAGATCCATGAACATTTTGACCACTTCGGCTGCAATGCCGTCTTTGTCTGTTTCATTCATGGAAAAGCTCGTGTCCAGCACAAACATGGCATCAAGCTCTTGAGGAGTTTCCACTTTTGCAGCAAAAAGTAGCCCGGGATAGATCCACAGTCCTGCAACCAGAGACACGAGTAACGCGGCTCGGAGCCATTTTTTAGAGCGAATAAGCTTGCGAACGAGAGACATGACATCACCTTTTTGTAGAGATATCGGACTAATTTCCTTATAAATTACAAATAATTGTCATTTTTTCTTTTATTCCTCAAAATAGTTCATCGGCTTTGAAAAGAAAAAATGTTAGATCGTGGATAAAAAAAGTAAATTTTTATTTTTAAGCAACGTTTTTACTTATATAAAAGGTGTTCTATCCCTATATTAATAAATATTGACAAATTATAATACGCATCATTATGATTACTTCTAAAGTCACATACCGGATATTTTTACATTTTCGGAATGTGGAGTTATGTTTTTACATAAATAGTTCTTTATAACTACTTAATTAGAAGAAACTAGTTCTAAACTCACAGGAAGGAGGGGGCGGCAGGTTTACTGTTTCGCCATTAAACAAGCCTTGCTTAAGGCCTTGATCAGGTAAACTTTCCGCTGACCGCTATGGACATTATCAATCAAACGAACCGAACGATGCTTTTTGAGGAGATTAATCCTGAGAAATTAGACCTAGTGACTATCGTAGGAGATGTCAAAGCCATTGACAGCTTGAGCGATGACAAAATCAAGGAAATCAACAGGCATTTGCTTGTACGTAATTTCGACGAGTTTCTCGACAAATTTTCTCCCACGGTCTACTCCTTCTACAATGCGGCTAATCAGAAAGTGATGTACACGTTAAAGAAGCCGGAAGGATTGGCGGACGACGCCATCTCTGAAATCAGGATCGACCAGAACAATGATTTTCTTAAAATGCTCTTCACCCTGATCGACACCAAACGCAGCCAGGGTATCCCCAATGTGGATTTTAAGTTCGAGAATTTGCTCGACATGATTTCCCCAAAAAAAGTGATGGACGATATCCGCCAGGTCCGGAAAGAAATCCATTATTTATACGGACAGTACGAAAAGCTGGACGAAGGTGATCCGAAGAAATTCGATCTGGGTGACAAGCTCAACGGGATGTTCGAAGATGCGAGCAAGAACTACAACAACGTCATGGCGATGCTTCCGCTTGCTATCGAGGATATCAAAACCCGGCTTCTTCTCGGCAGTGCGCAGGAAGAGAACAAATCGGAGGCCTTCCAGATCGGTATGCTGACGATCGGCAATAACGGCGAGCTCAAAATCATCGAGGCGCCGAAGAGCGGAAGCACGGAACTTATGCTGCTCGACGATAACAGCTCCAACGAGCTCGTTTCGGTGTTCGAGGAAGATTACGAATCGATCACGGAAACGCCGTCGGGTTATGTGAAGGATCTGGTTGTCCGCACGTTCTGCCCGCTTCCCGCTGTGCAGAGCACCGTGGATGTGGAGACGGAAGTGCAGAACTACAACACCTATCTGGAATTCTACAAAAACGCGAAGGACGACTTCGTCAAAACGGTAAAGCCTCTCGTCGAGAAGATACTGGGCGTCAAAATGTTTTTCGAACAGTACGCCACGAAGAACAAAGGCATGCAGCCTACTTTGCTCGTGACGAACAGCAAGCTGGACATGACGGTGAAGAGCAGCAATATTCCGCGTCTGGAGACCTACCTCAACACAGTCAACTCCAAGAACGATTTCAGCGATACGATCTGGTTTGGCATCGTGCCTTCCGTTGAACTCGAAACGGCCGGCAAAGTCAAAGTCAGCCGGGAGCGTTTCAAGGGCAATGAGAAGGTTATGAAGCCTGACGGGAATACGATGGAATCGCTGTCCATGCTGCTCCAGGTGCTTAAGGAGTATAAAGTGCAGCTTTTCTTCAGCTTCGAATCGGGTGAAGACACCACCTTCAACAGCATGGCGACAGCGGGAATCGATAAGTATATCGACAAATGCGGCGTGCTTGTCCGCAAAGAGTACAGCGAGTTTGCTGTCCCGTGCGTTCCGAACTTTACCATTATCCCGAAAGACAAGTCGGGTGTGGTGATCGACAGCCGTATGCTGCATACCGAAGACGGAGCGCGTCTGTCCCAGGAGAAGGAAGACATTCTGAAACTGTGGATCGAAGGCGTTTATATCGGCGCGAGTTACGTGGCGGCCGGCCTGGTTTCCGCCTACCAATGCCCGGAATATTTGCGGGAACAGTTTAAGAGCGTCAGCAGAGACTATCCGGGCGTGCGCTTCGATATTGAGGCGGGCGATCACAGCCTGCGGGCCGTGTCCACGATGGCCAAGGAAATATCCGGCTTCACCAACAACATCAAGGATGCCATTAACCGCAAAAATTTCGGATTCATTTTCTCTTCGGAGAATGCCCAGCTTCAGGACCGGGATATCAAACGAATTACCGTGTATAAGGCCCGCAGTCTTGCGATGGCGGAAGACGGATTCGATTCCATTTATAAAACACTGGTCAGTACTTACATAGAACGGATTCTCCGTTTCCAGACCGGTGATTTCAAGCATGAGAACATTGTTAAATTTTTCAGCAACAATCCAAGCAGCCAGAAAAGCAAATGGCTCGGTACCCGGGGATTCGTAAACTCGATCATTCAGGACGGAGACGATATGAGCTACATCATCGACGACAAGAGCAACCTGTGCCATATCGATCTTGTATTTAACGGCAACGTGAAGAACCTGGAAGTGACGATCACGAAGGGTACGTCGCCGGTCAAAGTATGATCGGCGCACTAAAGCGTATGTTAAAGGCATGGTTTCCCATACCTGCCTTTATACATAAATCCCGTAAGCAATCCTTGCTGCCGGGAACCTTATCAACCAAATTCAAGGAGGTAATACAAATGGGTTTCAGACTTAAAGTAGAAGGCGCAGAAACATTCGAATTGGGCATGGATAACATTCAAACGGTGACTTACGATACCGACACGCCAAACGATTCCAACGCAAGATCGACCGATGTAGGGGCAACGCTCCGAATCTCGGGCAAAATTATTACGGCTACGGACGGCGACAGCGCGGATGACACGCTGAAGCTGGGTCTGTGGTCGCTGGTTCCGGCCGAGAAAGCGGACTGCTACAGAAAAGTGACGCTTGAAGTCATTGCGGCTGACCAAGTTGTCCGTAAGATTTATTTCCCGAATGCTTTCGTAGTGGACTACACCGAGAATTTCGGAGACACCGAAGGTGTTGGAAGTTTCAGCCTGTTTATTAAGCAGAAGAAGGACAAAACCGAATTCGCGAAAGTCGAAGGCGGCTACTCCGTATAAATTCCGGCCGTTCATCGGAACAGAATTTAAGAGGCGTTGCGCCTCTTGAATTCTGTTCCGGAATTTTCCGGCCATCTATGCATCGGAAAGCGATCCTGATTAGCGAATAAACCTACCTCTACACCGCGGTCGTTTATTTTCGGAAGACCTTGGCAGAGGTTTATCTCATATGTGCAGGGACGAGGGCAGAATGGATTATTACCAGGTGCTTGGCGTGGCAAGGAACGCTCCTCAAGCGGAGATCAAGAAGGCGTACAGGCTGCTGGCCAAGAAGTACCATCCGGATCTTAATCCAGGCAATCCGGATGCGGAGCGCAAGTTCAAGCAGATCTATGAAGCGTACCAGACGCTGGAGGATGGAGCGTCGCGAAACGCTTACGATCATAAACTCGACGGACAGGATCGGCGAGGGAACGGCGGCAAGGGCTCGCATGAAAAAGCGGCTAGCAGCCGTGCCGGAGCGCAGCAGGCTGAATTTGATCCAAACGACGTAAGAAAGAATTTTGAGCGCTTTTTCGGTTTTGCCGGCAAAGCCGGAGGCGGGGAAGCCAAACCATCTCAGAAAAATCCGATGGATACGACAGACCTCTTTAACCGGTTCTTCAATGCGAAGAAGAAGTAGTCTGCTTCGGTAACAACGCGTAAGCAAAGTCGGCTTGCGGGATGCCCCTCTGGTGAAGAAGCTGGCGGGTGCCAATGAAGCAGTATGTTCCACTTCTACGGTGTATGGGATGTGTCGGAGACATCTTGCCGTCAGGAAGGGAACTTTTTTGCGTTCCCGATGGCGCGAATGTTGGTACGCAATAATGCGAGGGACATGGGGGAAACCGGCGTGAAAGGCAGAAAATCCGGATGGATTACTCTACTGGACGTACTCATTGCAGGGCTGGCGGCAGCCGTCTTGATTTATGTCTATTTTATCAATACCGACAATACGCTGAAAATGTTCGTCAGTCTTCTTATGGCGGTAGGGCTGTCCGTTCTGGGGTTCGTATACTACCGTATGCCGGTAGAAAGGCCGGAACGGGAGGCGATCGCGAAGCTTGTCCTGCTTAATGAGGATGGGGAAAGCGTGAAGGAGTGGTATATCCAGGGGGAAACATCCTTGCTGATCGGCAAAAGCTCCGGTCAAAACGAGGTTGATATAGATCTGGCCGATGCCGAATATGCATCGCTGATCCAAAGCGAACATGCCGTGTTAAACCGCAGCGGCAGACAGTGGTTTATTGAGGACGTCGATTCCGAAAGCGGTGTGGGCATCCAGAAAAGCGGCAGGGGTCCCCGAGAGAAACAAGAAGTCGAGGAGCCTCACAAGCTGGATGTCGGAGATATTGTATACATAGCCAATACGAGGCTTTTGGTGAAATAAGGCAAATAAGGAGCAAGCGGAGAAGAAGCTGACAGCCGATCCGACAGGACAAACGGAGGAATGAACAGGATGAGTTTGACAAGATGCGCCAATGGACACATGTTCAGCACCAGAAAACATGGCAATACGTGCCCTTACTGCAGCGTAGTGGTCGAACCGCCGGCTTCAAGAGCCGAGGAATCGAGGCCGCAGAGAGTGCAGGAAGACGATAAGACGATGCCGTTTCTGGGGGAGACGACCGGCATTGAACCGGTTGCGGGATGGCTGGTTTGCATCGAAGGGCCTCAGATGGGACAAGATTACCGCATCATGGCCGAGAAAAATTTTATTGGCCGCTCGGAAGAAATGCACATCCGGATTATCGGTGACAACGCGATTTCCAGACGGAATCACGCGGTCATTGTCTACGACCCGAAGAAGCGGAATTTTTATCTGCTGCCCGGAGATGCATCGGGATTGGCGTACCACAATAACGAGGCGGTTTATTCGCCGGTGGAATTGACCGCTTATGATCTGCTCCAGCTCGGGCGGAGCAAATTTGTTTTCATTCCGCTGTGCGGAGCCCATTTCGAGTGGAATAATACGGCCGCTGCGGGGATCGGCTAATGCCGACGGGATCAGAGGGAACACCGTATCTGATTGTCGGGGCTGCCATTCTCCTCATTTTGCTGATGCTATATGTACGGAGCCGGCTGAATAAGCGGAAGCCTGAAGTGCCCGCGGTACGGATAGGGAACGGACAGACCATCGGAGCCAGGAACGAGCAGGACGATTATTTCGCGAGCACCACAACGGCCATTGGAACTTTGGCCGTACTGGCGGATGGAATCAGCGGACTGGCGAACGGCAGAATGTGCAGTACACTTGCGGTGTCCACGTTCCTGAAGAAATTCTTGAATGTGGAGGATGTACGGCATATCCCTTATTTTTTAAGCGAAACGGCTCGCAGGGTGAATTCCGAGATATTGGAACAGCTTAGAGGGGCTCAGGGCGGTACGACTCTTGTGGCGGGAATCATCAACGGGGATAGCCTGTATTGGGGCGCAGTCGGTGACAGCGTGATTCTGATTTTCCGGCAAGGGGAGTTTCTTCCCGTTAATCCTAAACATACGTATGAGAACGTGCTGGAGCAGAAATATTTGTCGGGTGAAATTACAAAGGATGAAATGGCCGCCAATCCCAAGAGAAGACAGTTGGTTAACTACCTCGGGTATGAGCAGTTTCAGAACATGGAAATCAGTGAGACGCCGTTCCGGCTAAAGACAGGAGACAAAATCATTTTCTGCAGCGACGGGGTGTATAACACGTTAACAGAGGTTGAAATGGAGCAGATCTTGACAGGCAGCAGCTCGCCGGAGGAGTCCGCACAGGGCATGATCGATGCGATTGAAGCCAAGGGGCTTCATAAGCAGGATAATGCAACGGTCATCATTCTGGAGCAGGGCTGGTAGAGCCGGATGAAGGAAACAGGTTTTGACCAAAGGGAGCGGGGGACGAATGAGAAAAGAAAACAGCGATTTCAAGACCGGTTTCGTTACCGAAGCGGGGACCTTTGTGCAGAACAGGGACTACTTTGCCTTTGTCGAGCTTGAAGATATGGCTTGCTGGGTGCTGGCGGACGGTCTTGATTCGGACAGCGAGGTAAACAGTGCGGAAATGGTTGTCCGCAGTATTTTGTCCCGCTTTTTGAATAAGCCCGCTTTGTCGGCCGCCCGGCTTAAACGCTCCATGCAGGAAGCCAGCGAATGGCTGAATGAGGAAAGCCGCCGGGTCCGCCTTAAGGCGAGCGTGCTGATCGTCGTGACGGACTACACAAGAATCGTGTGGGCCGTTGCGGGCAACGCGCGATTGTATGTGATCCGGGGAGGCAGGCTCGTAGAACGGAGCCGCGACCAGAGTCTGGCCCAATCCTGGGCGGATGAAGAACGTATTCCGCTCGAAGCCGTGGACCGGCATGAAGAAAGACATAACCTGCTGAATTATGCAGGCAAACCGGATGTGTTTGAGCCGTACGTCTCTCCGAAAATGATGCTGGAAGACGGGGATGTGCTCTTGATGAGCACTCCGGGAATGTGGGAAAACGTCGCATCCGCCGAGATGGTGGACGCCGTTGAGGAAGCGAAAGGACCGGCGGAGCTTACGGATCTGTTGGAAGAGGTTCTTCTGAGCAGGCAGAAGCGGATGGTTCCGAACTATACGGCGGCGGCTGTTTATGCCAATAAAGTCTACAAAGAAGTGAAGGGGAAAAAGCGGAAGTGGGCCAAACGGATCGCGCTGATTCTCATTCCCCTGCTGTTGGTCGGAGGCGGAGCCTACGTATACGCGGCCAAAGAAGCCGCACGTAAAGCGGAAGCGGCCCAGGGCATGCTGGAGCACGGAAAGAGCGGGGACGACTATGCGGCTGAGGGGGATTATGCCAAGGCGCTCAAGGAATACAGCGAAGCGCGCAGCGATTCCCAGAAGATCAAAGATAAGGTGCACACCGTTCTTTTTACCAAAAAACAGCGTGCCGCCCAGTATATCGTGGACGGGGACACCTTCCTCAAGGAAGGGGAATACGATAAAGCCTCAGCGAGTTTTACTAAAGCCCAGTCCGAGATCAAAAATCAGGCCGATTTTAATCCTCAGCATCTGGAAGAGCGCGTAGGGCGTGTCCAGGCTTATTCGGCTGTAATGAATACGGTCAAAGAAGGGGATCAGAAGTTTGCCGCTCTCGATTACATAGGCGCTCTTGAGATTTACCAGAAAGCGAAGCAGGCATCCGCGGAAGCTTCGTTCCCGGACGGGGACAAGCTCATTAAGGGAAAGCTGGATGAGACTCAGGAAAAGATCGCCGGCCTCGAGAAAGAGACGAAGCTTCTTGAAGCGGACAAGCTGGACAAAAAAGGGGACCGCAGCATGGCCGCCCAGGACTACGCCGGGGCGATCACGGCTTTTGCTTCGGCCCAAGAGATTTATCAGGAAATCAAGATGCTGGAACGGGTGCTCGGTATGGAGAGGAAGATTACCAAAGCCGAGGAAAAGCAAAATCCTGTCCCGGCGGCACCGCCCGCAGCTCCTGCGGGTCAAGGGGGACAAGCTCTTCCGGGTCAAGGATCGGGGGATCTTCCATCCGGACCGAATCAGCCGGCTCAGCCGCAGACACCACCCTCCGCAGGAGGACAAGGAACCGTTCAATCTTCTCCTTCTTCGTCGGCGGGAGCATCCGGGTCGCCGACCGGCGGAGAAGGGCAGTCTCGGCCCGCTAAGGGCGAAGGAGGGAATCCCCCCGCATGAAGGATATTATTTTGGACCGGCTGAACAAAATGGAGGATTTGGAGCAGCGCCGTATGCTCAAGCAGTTAATGACGGGGATTTTTCTCAATCTGGTGGACTATCAGGAGCAAATGAACCGGCAGCTGGAAAAGCGGGTTTTTGACGAGATTGAAGATTGGGAAGGCCGGTTTGATATTTATGCCAGCTTATGTTCGCGGGATGAATGGGACCCTCTCCATGAATTTTTGTATCCCATGTGCCCGGAGGATGTGGAGACTGCTTTGATTGATATGCTTCACGTCATCGAAGGGCTGAGGGACGGCAGAGAAGAGCGGCTGATCTCTCTGTTCCTGGAATGTGATTCCGTGCGGATCCGGGAACTGACGAAGAGCGGCAGGCTGTTCGACGGACATCTCAAGACGCTTTCAGGAACTTATCCGATTAAAGTAGCGCTTCGGCCTTGCGAGAAGTACATCAAAGAGATCGAGAATCTGTATCAGATCTTCCTGAAAAATGGCATTCCATGGCGGACCATCAACCATCCGTTTGCCTATAAATTTATCGACGTCGTCCTGACGGAATGCGCCGAATTACCCGGTGAAGATGAGACCGTTACGGAAATTTCAGTGGATCTGGAAGAGTTCGAAGCTTACAAGCGGACGGACCGGATTCCGCTTTGGAATATGGAACGGCTTGAGATCAAGAACAGCGGGTTTCCGGTTCCCGCTTCAGACAAAGTTAATTTCGAACATGTTCTGTCACTGAGGAAAACGGGGATGGAGCACGGATATCTGGTGGATGGGCACACGGACGATATCCGGTACATCAAACGATCCGGGGAAGAGCTGACGATCGTTTCGCCGCAAGAGAAAGCCGGAGTCTGGAACGTGCTGAAGGTTGTACAACCGGTTGATATCCAGATCGGGAGACTTCAATACGCACTTGTCTCAAACCGCTGCGCCAGCAGTTTTGTCGGCAAGTATGCACGAAAGCAGGCCGTGATTGTGCGCTCCAAAGGGGAAGTGGCGAGGATTGTGCATTCCCTTGAAGCTTCCGAATATTTGACGTTGGAGGATACCCGGATCGTGGACAAAGCCGATTCAACGGCAGTTACGTACGAAATGAACCCTTTCATCAGTGACCAGGTCCGGGCGTCAAGCGGCAAGGCGGCGCTGCGTCTGAGCTTTCGGCCCGGCCGGTCGTTCGGAGGGGATGAGTTTATAAGAAACGACTTTATGAGCTTTGTCGTGTCGGAGGTTCAAATGTACCTGCCCGAATACACATGCGAAGGGGTATGGGTTTGAATTACATATGGGATCTGTTGATCCGGGCTGAGCAGTGCGGTCTGGACAAGAAAGACATTCAATTTTCCGCCGCTTCCGTGTATTCCCCGTATATGGAGCTGAGCCTGGAACATATGAACGCAAGTCATGTCGAGAAACAGGTCGAAATTAATCCGTTCTACCGTTTTGACGAGATGTTCCGGGGGATGCTCGATATTAATTACACGGAGTACCCGGAATTCAGACGTGCCTTGTTCGATATTCTCATTCATTTTCTGGGCGAAATCGATCTGCTCCAAGGAATGAACAAAAGGGAATTTTACATTCGGTTTGTCCGCCGTGACATAGAAGCCGGGATTTTCGGAGACAAGGTGCGCCGGAACTTTCAGAGGTGCGGCAAGGAGGAGCAGGATATTGTGGCGGCAAGTGTCCTGCAGACGGTTCAGACCGGGGATGCGCTCTTTACATTGAAGCGGACCGCCCGACTTTTGTTCCCCGGGTCCACTATTTATGCAAATTGCGAAGAGAAGAATGAGCTTCTTTTCTATATCAACCAGGAGGAGAATGAATCCGGCCGGGCCAAAATCAGCTTGCTGCTGGATCTGCTGCTCCCCGTCCGTTTTCACACGGAGCTGTATTGGAACCGGCATTTCGGCATATTGGGCGTAGAAGAGACCATGCGGCTGGACCGCATTGCGATGTATTGACCAGCCGTGAAGGAGGACAACGATGAACGGATACTCATATAGGCTGTATCAACATCCGGAGGATAGAATAGCCGATCCGGGCGCCGTGCGCTACAGCCGTGAGGAGCTGACGGAAATGACGACGTACCAGCTCCGGGCCATTTGCAGCAAAGAGAAATTGATTGAAGGGTTCGCCAATACGCTGGACCGTGAAGGCTTCATCGCCACTATCCTCAAATACAGGGGGACGGAAGAATGCCTGTTGATCGGAAGCCCGGTTCCGGGCGGCGAAGAACGGCTGCAGACGGCGATCCGGCGCTATTTGCGTACGCCTTTAGGGGAGAGGGGCACCAAAGTCCCGGCCAGAATCACGCTCTACGAGGGACTTCGTCTCGATGAACGGGACGGCTGCAGGCTGGAGGGGGCCGCCTCTTTCTCGGGAACGAACGCCCTCCTTGTAAATGAGCAGATGGAGCTGTGCGGCATACTGAATGTGGTCCAAAGTGTATCGAAGCCAGGTACATTCTGTCTGACGAGGAACCGGGACGCCTATCTGAAGCGCTCGGCCAACCGCAACTACAGCTTGCTCTTCTTCAGCCGGCACGACTCCGATTATTTGTACCGGATCTACCACCAGAACAAGCCCCTGCCCCCGGTTAATCTGCATTACTGCCGCCTGCCGGCAGCCGATCTGGAAATCCGGGAGCCGGAGCTGACGGAAGCCGTATTGGCCATCGATTTCGGCACCTCCAATACGACGGCGGGGGCTTATCTCGACGGTGCGTACGTTCAAACGCCATGCAGCCAGGACCTCCTGAACGGAACGGTCCGGCTCGATGCGATTAACTACGCGGCGTTCCCCGATCCGGCCGCCCCGGACGGTCAATGGATCGAGCTTCTGCCGACGGTCGTCCGCGTGGCGGATTGTTCCGATCCTTTGAATCCCCGGTACCAGTTCGGACACGAAGCCCTTCTATACCGGAAGAAACTCGGATCCGGCACGCAGGCGACCGTATTTCACGGGATCAAACGGTGGGTGAACGATTACGCGAGATCCGAGGAAGTAAGCGATGCGAACGGCAACAGCACGCATGTGCGCAGAAGCGATATTATCCGCGCCTATCTCGCTTATATTATCGAGACTGCCGAGCATCAGTTCAAATGCCGCTTCCGGAATCTGCATATGTCCAGCCCGGTCAAGCTCAAAGCCCAGTTCCTGGACATGTATACGGATATTATGCCGGAATACCGTCTGGAAACGGAAGATTCGCTGGATGAAGGGATGGCTGTCCTTTACAACACGATCGCGGACGGCTTCCAGCAGAACCGCTTTGAAGACGGAGAAACCTACAAAGCTCTCGTTATCGATTGCGGCGGAGGCACGACGGACCTGTCCTCCTGCCGGTTCCGTATCGAGGACGGCCATATGTCTTACAAGCTTGACGTCCAGACTACGTATGAGAACGGCGACACCAACTTCGGGGGCAATAACCTGACTTACCGCATCATGCAGTACATGAAAATCGTGTTCGCCGAATATTACAGCTGCGGCGAAACAGTGACGGACATCGACAGTCTTATCGGGATTCCGAGCGGAGATGTTTTCCGGCATGTCGACGAGGTTGGGGTGGCGTCGGTATACGAACGGCTGGAAGAACGGTACAGGGAAGCGGAACTGCTGCTTCCTACCCGTTTCCGGGAGTATGGCAGCCATACCCGGGAGGATTACAACCGGGTTCGTAACAATTCTCATTTCCTGTGGGAAATGGCGGAGAACATGAAGACGGAGTTTTTCCGCAAAACCGGCATCTTGAGGAACC
This sequence comes from Paenibacillus sp. JT31N7, assembly GCF_059692095.1. NCBI lineage: Bacteria > Bacillati > Bacillota > Bacilli > Caryophanales > Paenibacillaceae > Paenibacillus > Paenibacillus sp. JT31N7. The sequence continues at coordinate 185,216 of NZ_JCAUAT010000007.1, read as the reverse complement.
GGTTTCACTCCGGCAGCGGAGATGTCCGCGAGCATGACCTCAAAATCACAGGAGTGGACCGGTGGTATTTGTCCGTGCGTGAGCAGGGGAGGTTCAAGGACCGGTATGAATTCCCGGATGTGGTGTTCACCATTCAGGAAGTTAATCATTTGATTAAAGCGGACATTTATGAAATTGTGCGCAAGTTTCTGGAAGATTTCTACCAGAGCGGCGAGCTGCAGACTTATTCCATCATCAAGCTGACGGGCCAGTCCTGCCGGATCGATGTCTTCCGGGAAGCGCTGAAAGAATTTGTGCCTGGCAGAACCATTCAATTTACGCAAAAGGCAGGCGAAACCGATCGAGTGCCGGATTTGAAGCTGGCTTGTCTGAGAGGCGCTATCCGTTATCTGGGAGACAAGAAGGCCGGAATCATCCAGACTCATGTGACGCATCAGGCCGCCGTTATCCCTTACGCGGTCACGGCTTATACGCACAGCCGCAGCGAAAAGGTGCTGATCAGCACGCTGGACCGCGTCAATACCGCGCAAGGCTCGATTTCGAGACCTTGGGGAGCCGCCGAGATCGAGTTCTGCCTCAAAGATATGAACGGGAAGCTCCGGCAGAAATACAGCTACCCGAGCCGGCCCGACAGCTTCCAACCCGTGCTCTATGAAGACATCGCGGAGACTTACGGCCGCAACATTCCTCAGGACGAGACCGATTCCATCGTCAATGAAGAAGTGAAATTTTTCGTCTTCGGAGGGGGCCAAAATTGGGGGTTCCACGTAGTGCCGGTAGCGCGCCGCCAGGAACAGCTGTATTTGGGCGCCAAACGTTTTTTTGCCTTTGAAAATGATCTGTCGGAAATTGATTTCTTCGACGGCCTGAAGTAAGAAGCGCGGACGAAAGGGGGGTGTTCATGTTTACCCGTACCTATCCGAATTTCGCCAAAGGGCGGATTTTGAAAACGGAAATGCTTGAAAATTTGAGGGATTACCCTCACGAGCTGACGGATTTGTTTTTCAGGGATTATTCAGACGGTATCGTAGCCGGGGCCGAAATCCGGGTTGGCGAAGACAGTCTGTGCATCGGACCCGGAATGGTTAAGCACGGAGGGCTCATCTACACGCTGACTCGTGAAATTGAGCTTCCCTACGCGGCCACGGGGCGGGAGACCGTATTGAAAATCCGGTTCCATCCTGCCGAAACCGAGGGCGATTTTACCGTCTGCCGGGCCGAGCCCTTGCTGGACGAGTACGTATCAGGCTCCTCCGGGGAACTCGAGCTGGCGCGGTTCAAGTTGAAGGAAGGAGCGAGGCTGCGCTCGGACTACCGCAATTTCGCGGACTTGGCGACCGAGTACAACACGCTTAACCGGCTTCATGCACAATATGCGGGCTTCCGGCAGAATACACTTCACCCGGAAATTATGCGGCATTTTGCGGCAGAAATGTTGAAAAGCCGGGCTTCCGGCACCCAGGATTTTGCCTTCGCCATGCAGTGCCTGAGTATGCAGCCCGTTGACCGGGAGGCGATTCTTCATTACTTGGCGGTACGGATGGGCAGGGAATACAAGCCTTATACCAATGAACAGATCCACACCCATTTGTCCCGGATTCTGGAGGAAGCGGGGAGCGGGGGCCGCCCGGTGCCCGGAGGAAGATTCGGGGCGCCTCAACGGATGATCGTGGATTAATCCAGAAAGAAGAAAGGGCGGGAAGTGCCGTGGCGTTTTCGGACGAGAAGATTATTGCGATGCTGAACAAGATGGAAGAATCCCAAAAAACAAACACCATTGGCGAAGGGCCTGTGCGGATCGGACAACGTTATTACGAGTTTGAGCAGCAGGCTTTTTACGATGACAAGCTTCTGGTATTTATCCCGAAAGAATTCACGGACATGCCCGAAGCATTAAGTGCTATCAAATACCCTCATTCCCAGCGGCCGGAAACGATCAAAACCAATGAGGACGGCAGCATCAATATTACGCTTAACCGGATCGATCAAGACCTGGAGGAGGGATGGGTCGAGGAATTGACTCAGGGGATGAAAACGATCCTTAAAAAAGTGAATCCCTCCAACGTGTTTTTTACGGAAGGCATCGAGGAAGTCCATGGAAAACAGGTCGGCTATTTCGAGTTCAAAAGTCCGGCGCTGGATGCTTTTCTCTATAATCTGATGTTTTTTCTGGAGCTGGGAGGCAAGACCCTCATGGGAACTTTCAGCTGCAAATACGACGAGTATGAGGCCTGGAGGGACGTGGCTTTTCAAATCGTGCGCGCCATCCGGGTCGTTCAAGTGGAGGAAGGGGCGGAGCCAGCATGAGCCAAACGGTGTTTTCATTTGCCGACATTTCCGTTGCGCCGTACAAATTCGAGAAGATTATGGACCTCCGTCTGGACAAAACAGTCAATGAGCATGCCAAGCTGACGATCAGCGGGATCGTTCCGGAAGAGATGCTGGACCGGTACGTGGAGCAGGCCGATGAGAATGAACAGGTTGCCGTTTCGGTGCGTGACGGAGAGCGTGCGACGGTCATTTTCCAAGGAATCGTAACCAATATGGCCGTAAAGGCTGTGCACAATGTCCGCACTCTAACCATCGAAGCCCAGAGTTCGACACTACTGATGGACATCCGGAAAGCTACCCGTTCTTTTCAAAATAAGCAGCAGACCTATCGCGGGTTGTTAGAGCGCATCGCGGGTCCATATCCGAACTCGGACGTTGTCGTGGAGGCTTCCGGAGGAACAAGCATTGGCGGACTGGTCGTCCAATACAAGGAAACGGACTGGGAATTCGCCAGGAGATTGGCTTCCCGTCTGCATCTGCCTCTGATTCCGCTCTGTTCGCAGAAGGGCATGAAATGCTATGTCGGCGTTCCTGACCTGGGAGAGCCTCATAAACTCGACGCCTACAACTACAGCATCCGCAAAAATTTGAAGGACTTCAAGCGGAAGTCGGAGAACGGCGTCTCCGGCATCGACGAACAGAACAGCATCAGTTATGAGGTCAGCAGCAGCATGATTTTGGAGCTGGGCAGTCCGGTTACGTTTCAGCGGAGGAAGCTGTACGTATACCGGGCCAGCACGCGGATGGAAGGTGGCACGCTGACCAGCCGGTATGAATTAAGAGACAAGCAGGGCTTCAGCTGCCCGACCTTGTATGCCTATAAGCTGGCCGGCACCTCACTGTTCGGGTCTATCAAGGACGTATCCAAAGACAAGGTGAAGGTCAAGCTTCATATCGACGGGAAATCATCTTCCGATGAAGCCTTGTGGTTCCCGTACTCGACGGTCTATTCGTCTCCCGACGGCAGTGGCTGGTACTGCATGCCCGAGGTCGGGGACGAGGTCCGTTTGTATTTCCCGGACGAGCAGGAGAAGAACGCCTATGCCGCCAGTTCCGTGGATACCGATTCCTCCGATCCCCAGAAGCGCAGCGATCCCTCCGTTAAGAGCATCAGCACCAAATACGGCAAGCAAATTGTATTCAAGCCCGGCTCCGTTGAGATTATCGGCAGCGGCAGCCTCTTGATGCGTCTTACCGACGACGGCGGAATCGAGATCAACAGCCACAAAAAAATATCCATATCGGCGATGGAAGACATCGAAATTACCGGAGGCGGCAAGGTGCTCATTCAAGGGGAAGAAGGCATTGACCTGAAGCAGGCAGATGCAAGCCTGAGCATCATGGATGAAGTCAAAATCAGCGGCGCCAAGGTCAACATCGAATGAGCAGACGGATGGATAAAGAGGCGGCGATGGAGGACTTCCTGGAGAAGCACATATTCGGCAAGTGGCAGGAAGATCTGATGACGGTTGATGCCGTCTATCAAGAACACCGGCAGCGGATAGAAGAGGAGTTTCTTGCCGCTTTCGAGGCGGTTTGCGGACAAGCGGCCGAACTCCAAGCCAAAGGGTGTAAGGGAAATATCCGGTACATCTACTTTTCCCTTATGCGGACAAGTGTAATGGAGAACAGCCCTTGTTACCGGATTGAGGCTTACGATGAGAACTGGTTGACGGATACGGCGGATTGCCGGTCGGAGTGGAGGGCGGAATTTATATTCACCCCGTTATTCCGGCGCATGGAAGCGCTGGAGGAGACGAAGAAATCTTATGCAAGGCGTATCACTTCCGCAGATTTGGACCGTATCAAGCAGATCGAAGCCGTGAAATATCATCTGCTGACCGTGGAATTTATGAGGAATATGGTGCCGCAGCTTCTTGCTTGCAAGAACTATCAACAGATGAACAAGGTTCCGGAAATCGCCTTACTGGCCGGGGAATACCGGGATGAGTGCCAGCTTCTGCACGGTTCGCTGGAATCGCAAAGCGGCGCAAGCGGGGAGGCTCTAAGCGGATGATGGATTACTTTGTGCTGAAGCAGGACGAGCGCTGCACGGACGCGCCGGTTCTTCTTGATGTGAGAAGCCGGATCGATCTCCGGGATATTCGTCCGGATAGAGCACACCGGATTGCCGACACGGTTGTAATGCAGGTAAAGTCAACCCTGGAAACGGAGTACCCGGATGTGCTGGACGGGCAGCTGTATCTGATCTCCGACCGGCTGAAACGAATCGCGGCCGCCTATGAGCCGGATCTGCCGGTCAAGCTCATTCCCCTGATGGACAGGGTTCAGCGGAAGCAGAGCAATTACTATCTGCCTCTTTTTGAAGAGGCGGAGGTATTGAGCCCCTCCAGCGAGCTCAACCGGGACGGAACCGTGATCAAGAAGCTGGTCCTTCAGAGAAGCAAGCTGGCGGGACGCAAAATTTTCAAGATCAAAGAAAGCGCCAAGCCGTTGATCATCATCCGTCTGGATGTCGCCGAAAGCCTGCTGCGACGAGATTTCGCCGGAATCCGGCTGGAACGCGCGGCGGTTGAAGAAGATACGGGAAACTTGGGATAGCCGAAAATTATTCATAGAAAGCGAGATTATTTGGGACCATGTACATCTCAATTGTAAGAAAAATGACAGAAAAAATGCTTAATCCCATGTTTGGACCCGCAAAAAGAAACTCCGCAGGAGACCTGAAACTGGTCCGATTGGGAACGTTTCGCTGGCTGGTGAGCCTTGGTTTCTTATGTGCGGTAAGTGCTCTGCTTCTGATGCCGTCTATGGAGATGGATGTGGAAGAAAGCGGGCAGTTCATAGCGATTATCGGGGCGTGTGCGTTCATTCTCGGATTCCTCGCTATTTTCCTGCTGTTGTCTAAAACGATCGTGACCGATCATGAAGTACGTTCTCATAGCTGGTTCGCAAGTAAAACGATCTCCTTTTCGGATATTGAGAAAGTCGGCTACTCCCGCTTTTTCGGCGGCCGGTTTATTTTGCAGGGGACGCGTCAAGCCGTCAAGGTTCCCCTAATGAGCGTGGGATCCGCGGAATTTGTGGATAAGCTGAGCGAGAAGCTCGGTAGGGAACGGGCCGGGGCGGCTGTAGACGCCTTAGCTAAGCAAAAACAACAGATAGAACGGTTATAAATCATGTTGACCGAGGAGGCGGCACGTCATGACAGGACCCCGGTATGTAGTCAGGGGAGCGTACATTCAATGCCAGTGCGGAACCCATAAAAGGCACATCAATCTGCCTAACAGCCACGGCTCTTACGTGAACGAGAAACCTATGATGAACGAAGAGGATTTTAGGCCGGATAATATTTCCCATTTCGGTATTTGCACAAGTCCGCTGAATCAAAGCGGGGAAACGATTTTTTTGATCAGCGAGAGCGGACAAACCATTTCCGGGAAACCGTGTCTGCCGTCCATATTGGCCAAATGGACCCATTCCAAAGAAACTACAAAGGTGGCCGGCAAGCCGGCATTAACGACAGACTCCGAGCTGCACTGTGAGCTAGAGGGTGTCATTAAATTCTTAAGCGACGGACAGCATGACAATTAATCCGATCGGAGGCTGACGGAGTATGATAGGTTACGACCAGATCAGGGTAACATCTCCCTACCGGATGAAGCGGATTGATCATGTGGAGATTACCTGGAAGCCGGGCGAGCACGGACGGATGAAACTGCGCGGCATCGTGGATGATGCGGATCATGTCGGCGCGGTACTCGAAGCTTCCTTGAAGGATGAAATACAAGTAGTTGAAAGCGGCGAAGATGGGGATGAGCCTATCTTCAAAGGTTTAATCACGGACGTTCAGGTCGTGTTTACCCAGGGGGTATACACCCTTGAAATCGAGGCGATGGCCGGCAGCTATCTGCTGGATGTCCGCAGGAAACGGCGTTCTTTTCAGCAGGCAGATATGGATTATCCCGCTCTGATTGCCGCCATCCTGTCGGATTATCCCGGCCACGATGTCATTTGCGAAGCTGGCGCAGGCGTGCCTATCGGCGCTCCGGTTATCCAGTACGATGAAACGGACTGGGAGCTGCTCAAGCGGCTGGCGAGCCGTTTTCACACGGTGCTCATCAGCGATATTTGGAGCGTTCAGCCCAAATTCAGTTTCGGCATCCCAAAGCTCAAGAGCCGTACGCTGCCTTCCGATACGTCCTACAAAGCCTTTAAGGATTTGCTGGCGTATCAGAAAGCGGGCGGCAGCGGAGCGGGGCTGCACGATACGGATTTCTTCGGCTATGAGTTCGAAAGCGGCAGCCGCTATGCCATTGGGGAAGAGCTCCGATTCAAGGACAAGCCGATGCGGGTCAGTGAAGCAGCCGGCCGGATGGAAGCGGGACAGCTGAAATACACGTACCGCCTTTCACGTCTGGAGGGCATGTACCAGCCGAGCCTCCATAACGACAAGCTGACCGGTATCTCGCTGGAGGGCAAGGTGCTCGACGTAAAAGGGGAGCTCGTCAAGCTTCACCTGACGATCGACAAGGAGCAGCCGAAAGCCTCGGCGCATTGGTTCGCTTTTGCGCCGCCGACAGGCAATGCCATGTACTGCATGCCGAAGGCCGGCACCGATGCGAGCCTATATTTGCCCGACGACAGCTGCGGCAACGCGAAGGTGATCGACTGCGTGCGCAAGAACGGAGACAGCTGCGCCAAGACGGGCAATCCGAGCAACCGGTATTTCGGCACGGAGCACGGAAGCGAAGTCGAGCTGACGCCGACGGCGGTCAACGTGGCAGGCGGCAGCAAAGAGCCGCTGAAGCTGAGCTTTGACGATGCGAGCGGCGTCACCATTACGAGCCACAAGAAGCTGACGCTGAATGCCGGAGAGGACATCTCGCTGTATACGCCCAAACGGATCGTGATCAAGGCGACGAGCCAGTTGATGGCGAAGAAGCTGGCGGCGCAGAGCGGATTTGCGATTGAAGGCGAGTACCACTTCCTCAGCGAGAACGTACTTGCGGAGGGAAGGGACCAGACTTCGTACCCGCCGTACAACGATGAGCCGCAGAAGGGGACGCCGCCACCTCCGCCCGAACCGCCGCCGGAGAAGAAGTTCAGTTGGGGGAAGCTGCTTGGAAATGTTGTCGGCGCCCTAGCCATTGTAGCGGTCGTAGCTGTTGTTGCGGCCGTAACGGTAGCGACATTGGGGGCAGGTACCGTTGTCATTGCCGCCGTGGCTGCCGGAGCGGCAGCCGCCGGAACAGCGGCAGTGGCGGCTAAGGCCATCTCGGATATCTCGCGCGGAGAAGTCAGTGACTTTGGAGATTATGCGGCGGATGCTTTCCGAGAATCCGTTATCGGAGCCGTATCCGGAGCCGTATTCGGACCATTGGGCGCAGGCGCCCCGATACTGGGCAAGATGGTTGTAGGGGGCGTCTCAGGCGCCGCCGAAAGTATCGTCAGTCAACTTACCGACGGCGATTCGGGATTCAGTTGGGGACAAGTGCTGTTCACTGCAGGGGTCGGTTTTGGAACGGCAGGTCTGCTGGATGCCAAGATAGCCCAGAAGACGATAGGTGAATATATCTCACAGGGAGCCACTAAAATAGCTCCTAAGTGGATAGCGGACGGATTTGGCAAAATAGGAGAAGGTTTTGGAAAATTTGTAGGGAATTTAAATGATTGGGGTACGAGTTTGGGCAAGGGCTACATGAAGGAAACCCAGCAATTTGCTCAAAGTATAGCGGGTTCTGTAACCGGAACACTGAATAAATCCGTCAACAGATTAACCAAAGACATTGCCGATTTAGGCCAAATGGGCAAAGAACTGGGTCGGAAAATTCAGAATAGCGTCCAGATGCCAAGGTTCGGTTACGAATTTGCTTTTGATGGCCCACCGTTGCCTGCCAATCAAATAGGCAATCATTTAGGGAAATCCGTTACAAACAGTGCGAACGTCTTACAAAGTTCTTCTAAGGCTGTGACCCGTACGGTTGGCGGCGGGGGAACTGGGGGGACGGGTAAAGGTGGAAGTGAAGGACTACCTCTAGATAGGAAAAAGTATTATCGGCAAAAAATTGATGAAGCGAACGCACGAGGAGATCAGAAAGCAGCCGATGATGCTCGGTATGAGCGTTATTGTGAAGAGAAGCTAGACAAGGGTGAAAAGCCGGTTTCTCGTAAAAAGTGGGATGAATTAACTGAACAATTAAGAAAGAATAGAGCAAATGGAATAGAACAGGAGATTACAGGTAGAAATGCACTCGAAGAGCAATTAGGTAGAGAATTGAAAGATAATAATACTGGTGAAGTTCTTACTTTCGAATCAAGTGAAGGACATCTTACTCGTCCAGATAGTATTGCACGAAACGAAAAAGGTGAAATTGATCTTATCCATGACCATAAACACAAATCCAGTTCCGAAGATCAAGTTGTTTATAATGATAGTCAAATGCGGGCTGAACGAGAAATGCTTGAGGCGGGCAATGGTAAGCATATTGTGACTATTTCAAGTGATAACCCTAATTTAGATGCAATTCCTCCTAGACCGAGACCTAGTGCGCCATTGGGAAAAGAGAGCACGGTTTATTATGTCGATCCTGAAAGTGGTAAGATTACTCGCATTTGGAAAGTGGATGAAAGCATTCAAGGTGGGGGTTACTGGGTAGATCCCTGATTCATGTGATTGATTTCTTTGAGCGGAGGATAGAAATGACACCAAATTTATTTTTAATTGAAATGTATCCAACAGTATCTTTTAGTAATGAAGAGGTGTTAGGTCGTATTTTAGATGTTTTTGAGTCAGATGAAAAGCTTGTTCCTACCCACTGGGGAAATGATGAACGGGTTAAGGTCGAGTATAATCGAAATGAAATTATTGAGAAAGTTACAGAAGGAAGAATAACAGAAATTCATCTTCATCGAGATAAGTCTATCAAATATTCTGGTTATTTTCATGTAAATCTCAGTAATCGATCATTTTTATATTTTAATTTCCATAAATCCCTTTCTAAAAAGCATTGGTCGATGGTTTTTGAGATATCTGACAAAATATCAAATATTGCAAAACCTCGTTACGGAATTACAAATATATTTTGGCCAACAGCATATCCTTGGAATACTGAAAATGAACGTAATCAAATATGGATGAATTTGTGTTCACAACCAGTACCAGTGGAGTTTCTGCAGAACGGTCCTTTGGGGGTAGGATCTCGAACTTATTTTAGTAATAATATTCTTGAACTGTTTGGAAGAGAGTATTTGAAAAATTCACCTGGTCATGTATCTGAGTTTGATTGGGAAGGAATTTGTATGGATGTAATTGAGAAGCCATGGGAAGCTGATTCTAGTGAATTACTTAACAGGTGGTTGCAAGTAATGAAGTATTTAGAAACCTCTGGCGCGATAGCTGTTCCGAAATTTTCCAATAATCGGATGGGCGCAACGTTTAGTCCTAGCGCCGCTTGGCAAAACTATCTCAATAGGTAAAGTGCAGATGGGATGTGGTTAAAGTGACAGGGCAACAGGACCGAAGTAATGTCTTGAAAATATTGAATAGTTATAAAATAAACAAGGAAGTTATTTCTGGACTAGAGATGAGCGGTGTAGATTTATCTTATACTGACTTATCTGAGGTAATGGGAGACTGTATTCAGGCGGTAAGAGTAAATCTTAGAGCATCATCATTAATAAGAGCTTCCTTTCTTGATTGTGATTTTGAACAAACTGATTTCAGCAACAGTAACTTAGAGAAGATAGATATGGGAGATTGTGTTCTAAATGGAGCGAACCTTTATAAAGCTATTTTAAAAGGAGCCAAGATTAATATAAGTATGTGCAGAGGAACTTGCTTTGATGAAGTTGACTTTTCTGGTGGGGAAGTAATTGGATCATCGTTTAGTAACTCATCATTTAAAAACGCGAATTTATCCAGAATAAATGCTCAACAAGCAAGTTTTTCTAATGCAGATCTTACAGGTGCAACCCTCACAGAAGGGAATTTCGAAGAAGCAGATTTTAGAAATACCATGCTTGATGGTGTAGTTTGGACTGGTGCTTTAATAGATGGGGCTATATTTGATGAAGGAGTCATTGAAGTAGTCAAAAGTAAACTTTAGATATACATGCCGAACAAAAATCACTACGTGTCTACTCTCATAAAACATCATAATGATTGAAGGATGATAGTTGGTGAAACCGACTATCATCTTTTTACTCTCCACAATAAAGGATGGATTTACAACCAATTAGAATGGAGATTTATCGAAGTGAAAATTAATGATGCGGTTTTCGGTGAGCTTGAATATGATTATGTGTGGAGTAGAAATGCTACCATTGAACTTTGTGGAAAAGAAGCCGATATTGCTTTAATGGTAGACGGTGAAGACGATGGTGAATTTAGTGGAAATCAGTATGCCTCGTTTCATTCTCTAGTAGAAAACTGGGGACACCTTCAACAAAGTATTTTGCAACCAATTTTAGATGATTACCAACAAAAACGGTTTGAGCTTGGATATGATGGTTCATACAATGAGAATTATCCCTTAATCGACACCATCGACGAACTTCTAAAAAATATCCGGCTAGTAGGGATTTATGTACCTTCTGCGAGACGCTTTGAAGGCAGATATATCGGACTAACGTTTGACTGTAAATGGGACGTGGAAAATGGGGTTGGTATACGTCTAATAGATGAAGAAGTCGCTAAGGTAGGATACCAAGATGTTGCCCTTTAAAGTTTTATTAGGTTTGCTAAGTATAGATAAAGAAAACCCTCTATAAATTAGGGGCCTGTTGACCTTGGTTGGCTCTAAGTCTATCAAGGTTTCCTATTGGGGGTCATGAATTAGTCTCCACATAGTGCCAGAATAAAGAAATAGATTAACCTTAAGGAGAATATAATGCTAAACCCTAAAAAATTAGAAATGGCGTATAAAAGATACGAAAAAAACTTTGTTGATGGGATCAAATTTGAGGATATCAAAGAAGAATATGAAGATGGCAAAAGTGAAATTATCAATGTCGTTGAGTTGAATGCCGTAGAGAAAGATCATATTTTATTAATACTTCTTGACTCAATTTCCTCCTATTATCTCTCAGGTTGGAAGAACGACGTGTTGATTAATGGTGGGAAAGAAACAGAACAATTAAAAAAAATGCAAATGGTCGTGTTTTATCAATGTATGGCGCAAGAGCTTTATAAGATCCGTTATCCTAAGATGAGAGTAAGATACTCTTTTAGAGAAGTCGTCACAGCTTTAATTCACTTCACGATGTTTGGTTGGGAAAAAGAAGAAAACATATTGTTTGACTTTATTGTTGTGCACCTCGGTGGAAATGTGATGGGGGCTAACGAGTGGAACAAACATACCTGGTTTTTACTGGAGTTATATTTGCAGTATAAAAATATAGCCCTTATGGGAACCAATCAAAAAGTACATCTAGCTGTAAAAGAAGAATTTGAAGAAGATGGATTGCGATGCGATTTAATACCTGAAGACCTGGATGTTTATCAGGAGGTATTGGAGCGGTGGTCGGCTCCTGATCTTGAAGAAATTGAGACATTGATTAATAAAATGACTTTATTTCATTCAACACTAGCTTCAGAATTGGGACAGTCCATAGAATTTGGGGACTTTGTATATGCCTTCTACCCATATGAGATTTTGTTCCTTATTTTTGTAAGAAATAAGATGGGCTTATCGGTCCCCGAGCATTTTGACAATCTATTAATGAATACGCCGGAAGCAAAAATGGACATTAAAGATCCCGAACCCTACCCGGAGTGGGACCCTTTACTGCGTCTTATCGACAACTTCTATCGCAAGAACTATCCCGAATATATTCCCAATAAACACGGGGAATTGTTCCAATAATTTTTACGGAGGATATCAGCATGTCGGATGAACATATCGTGCGACTCATATTTGATGATAGGAAAGATGTAGAAGCGATTTTAGGTGACCCAGAAATTTTTGATATCCACGAGGGTCTATTAAAATATGGACTGTCTACGAAGCAATTTCTCTATCTTGATTATAAAGGTGAGCATGATCGCGAGATCGTGAATTACATTTTAGATTATGAGTTTGCTCGTAACATTGAATTAGCTTCACAAGAAGAACTTGAGGAGCTTGGAGAGTTTGAATATGAATTGTTACCTGACAAGATAAAGGAAGCTAATAAAATCATATCGAAAAGGGGATACGGGTTATTTTGCTATCCGACCTCTGGTGACTTTTATGCACTTTTCATTGCCAAGCTAGAGAATAAAACTAAATTGCTGCAAGTAGATCTGCTGCATGATGAAAGAATTCCTTCAAAAGAAAGATATGTACAGTATTATTTCTAAGATGAGGAACGTTGTCGCGATTTAAAAAAGGTACATCTCCCGGAGGGAGAATGTACCTTTTTTTCGCAGCCTTGCTTTCGGGAAAGATGTATGGATTTACACGATCTCCTTTTTCCTAAAGATTAATAATCGAACCGGCTCGTAATATAAGCCGAGACATGCCACTGTTGGGTTGTGTCGTAGAACTTGAAATAGCTGCCGACCGGCTGGCTCAATCCGTAAGCGGTTCCGGCAACGGAGGACGCGACCAGGGTAGAGTTTTTGTAAATGTCGAATTTGCCTATAATCTCATCGTTTGTGCTGGAGCCGAACGATACGAGCCGGAACTCATACTGGCTGCCGTTGGCTTGAACGATTGCGTTGAAAAAACCGCTGTCACCCGATGACAGGGGCTGATTCGTCCAACTGATGATGACATTCCCCGCTTTTGCTTTGTAAGCGGTACCGTTATCTACCACCTGAATAGGCTTCGTCGACCAGATGCTGTGTACACTCGTTACCGGCGCCGCGGCCGCTCCGCTGATCATCAGCGTTAACGACAGCAGGGCGGCTGTCATTAAGCCGAGTACCCATTTTTTTACGTTCATTAACTCATCTCCTCTGTTTTTAGTTGGATTTAAATCAGGCTGCGTTTACACTATATGGGGATAAGGGGGGCGGTATTCTACGGAGAGGCATTTCTTGGTCTCAAATAGAGAATTAATTTTTCGGAGGCATTTTCGCTGATTAAAGGGAGGCGGCCGCTATGCCAGGAGGGTTATCCCGCGATGCCGGACACCGGACAGATAGTCAGTCAGAAGCGGATGGATGGCGGCGGGGCCGGGCTTCCGCATCCGTTCCTCTGCTCGGGTAAACCAAATTGTAAAAAGGTATATCCTCCTCAAGACGGGGGATATACCTTTTCTGTTTACGTACGGAGGGCCGATTATCTTATTTAAGCCCTGTCCGAAGGGATGAGTTTATGGAAAGAGTGCGGGAACGAATGGAATCGAAAGCTGACCCGGCTAGTTCATGCTGATGTTGACGGTCTCCTCACCCGCGTTGACATAGTTCACGCTGACTTGGGTGGAGTTCGGATAGGTGCAGTAGCCGCCCGTATCTGACGCAAGCCATTGATGATTGCTGGTCGAGCTGGTGCCGATCATAGAATTCGACCATTTGACGTTTTTCAGGTAGGTGCCGGTGTTGTAAGGCTTAGAGGCGTTGCTCGCGATGGCCGTGATTCGTTTGAGCTCGTTGCCGGCACCGCTTTTTTTCCAGCCGGACGCATTGGTTACAACGGTGTAGTTGTCCGCCGTATTCGTGTCATACCGGATACCTGCGGCATATAGAGCGACTTGTCCGTCTGCCGGTACGTAGAATTTGAACGTAAGATTTTGTCCGGCCTTGAAGCGGAACGAGTTGTTATGGTAGTAGACACCGCCGGTAAAGATCGAGTGGGCCCAGTTGTTGTACGTTTTGCTGTACTGGAATCCGGCATCGACTTCGGAGGCTCCGTTGCTGGCGTGTCCACCCGTATAAATGTAAGGAGTATCGTTGGAAGAAGCGTTGTTCACGTAGACTTCATTGTTGGTGCTGGAAGGCAGGTATACATTGCCGGACCACCAAGAGTAACCGGGATTCGAGAAAACGCGTCTGTACGGGCCGCCCGCTTCTCCGCAGGCATAACCCGCCAGCGGGGTAACGGAGGCGCTCTTGTTCAGTGTCGGCGAGTCGGTGTTTTTCGGCAGGGAGAAGGTTTCATGACTGCTGACGGTTACGGTATTCTCTTCCGATACCGCTACTTTGCCGAAGACATCTTTCAACTCTGTTTTGTTAGCATGAATTTGCCCGCTGTCGTCGATGTAAATGACATTTTCACGCTCTTCTTTGGGAAGGTTTTTCATGACGTCGATCATGAGCTGACGCTCCTGACCGGTAATTCCGGCGGCGACTTCTTTCTCCAGCTCCCGGTTATTGGACGAAGCGGACACAGGGGCGAGAGAGACTACAAGGGACAGCAGAGTGAGACTGGAAGCGAGAGCGGTCTTCATTTTCTTCAAACGGCACACATCCTTTATAGTTTTTTGGGTTCTTACAAAAAAAGCTTATCACTTCTTGAAAAAATGTAAATAATTTCATCTATTTAATTAAAAAGTTATAATCAAGTTACCAAGAAATGTAATCAAATTACCAGAGAATGGGCGTTTGTTTTGCTCGTTCCGACCTGATCACCATGCAAAAAAACCGCAAGCGGCGGGGGCCGTTGCGGCTTCTGTTTATGCGGGACTATCCGTTCGGCTGCTGCCGGCTTTGCTTCCTAAGCTCGGAAGGCGTAAGTCCGTACGTTTTTTTGAACGTTTTGCTGAAATGGGAGTAATCGGAGAAGCCGACCTGATAGGCGGCGTCCGTCGTCGGACAATCCGTATGCTCCAGGAGGTCTCTGGCTTTGTCCATCCGCAACCGGATGAGGTACTTCACGAAGTTCACGTTCGTCTCCTCCTTGAACATGCGGCTCAGATACGCATCGGACATGCCGATGGCCTCCGCCACCACGCTCAGCGAGAGATCTTCGCGGGCAAAGTGCTCCTGCATGTACTGCATCGCCCTGTGGATGTTCTGCCGGGACCCGAGGTTGCGGGTCCCTTTGATTTCGCGGATCATGGCGCTCAAGGCTTGGCGCAGGGCCTCCCCGAGATCCGCCGCACGGGCCGGCCATTCGCGGCTTGCGTAGGGGCGGGCAAACCGGAAATCCCGTTTGCCCAGCTCCGTCTCCAGCATGCCCGTGAAATGCTGGGCAAACTGCGGAGGGCTGAGCTCGACCGGGCCCGAGCTCATGTAATGCCGGAGCGCCTCCCCGGCCAGAAGCTGCGCTTTGTCCTCGCAGGCGGCCCAGAGCTGCTCGATCAGCTCCCCGATCAGCCCCTGCAGCGTCAGCAGCCAATCATGCTGCCGGGACAGCTTCGTCTCGCTGCGGGCGAGCTGATCGTACACCCGCCCGAGGGCTTCGCGGAACTGGTCGGGATCGACGGGCTTCAGCAGAAAATCCGAGACACCGAAGCGGATCGCCTGCCGGGCGTACTCGAAATCGCTGTAGCCCGACAAAATAATGAACTGGGTCCGTTCATTCCGCTTTTTCGCCGCTTCGATGAAAGAGAGCCCGTCCAGCTCCGGCATGCGGATATCCGTCAGGACGATATCCGGGGAACAGCTCCCGAGCAGCCGGAGCGCTTCCTCTCCGTCCTCCGCTTCGCCCGCGATGACAATGTCCAGCCCGGACGTTTCCACCATTTTGCGGACGCTCAAATGGATCATGTATTCGTCATCGACAATCATCATCCGGTACATGGCAAGACCTCCTCATTATTTGGTATAGGGCAGACGGATCTCGAAACAAGTTCCGGCGCCGGGAGAGGATGAGAGGAGGAAGACTCCGTATTCCTTCCCGAACGTCAGCCGGATGCGCTGGTGCACATTGAGCAGGCCGATTCCGCCTTGGCGGACGTCGCCGTCCGGCGGAGCTTCGCGCGGACCTACCAGAGCAGCGCCGCCCGGTTCCGGATACGCCGGCCCCTCCCCGGTGACCCCGGCAAGCAGCAGCGAGGTCAGCCTCCCGGCCGTCTCCGCGCTCATGCCCCTGCCGCGGTCGGATATTTCGACGGCGTAGTACGTTTCGCGGGGCTTGCCGATAATGCCGATATACGTGGGCTTTTTGTCGCGGTACCCGTGAATGAACGCGTTTTCCACCAGGGGCTGCAGCGTCAGCCGGACGGTCGAGACGGTATGGAGCCACGGTTCTTCGACGTCAATCTCCACCTGGAGATTGCGGAAGCGGGAAGTCTGGATTTCCAGATAGGAGCGGATATGCGCCGTTTCCTCGCCGAGCGACACGAGAGGTCCGGCGTTCCCCGTGTTGTAGCGGAAAATATGCGCCAGGGCCGCCGTCATTTTGCTGATGCTGCGGTTGTTTTCGAGAATGGCATGAGAATTGATAATTTCCAGCGAATTGTACAGAAAATGCGGATTGATATGCGCTTGCATGGATTGCAGAGCCGATTCCTTCTGCTTGATAATGAGCTCCTGCTCTTTCAGTTTGGAAGAATGAACTTCCCTGACAAGCCGGTTCAGTTCACTGACCATCTTGGAAAAGCTGCGGAACACGAGCCCGATCTCATCCTTGCGCTCCCGCGTCGAGGTGAGCCGGACGTTAAAATCTCCGTTTTCGACCTTCGCCATCAATCTTTGCAGATAGGTCAGAGAACGCGTGATGGAGAGCGAATAGCCGCCTACGATTGAAAGCGCGATCATGAACAGCAGCAGCGCGGCGGCAAGAGAGATGTTCCGCAAGCGGATCATATTCCCGATAATGGTCTCCATCGGAATGTTGGCCCCGACGATCCAATCGGTCACCCGGGAGGTTTCATAAATGACGATTTCCTCTCCCTGAGGCGTATCCATCCGGAAGGAAGCGGAAGCGGGTTCCCCTCCCTGAAACTGATTCAACTGCTCCCCGGAAATGCGCGTACCGATTTTCCAGGCGTCGGGATGGTAGACCAGCTCTCCGCCTGCGGAGGCGATCCAGGCATTGAAGCTCCCCTGCGATTCGTCTTTGCATATATTTTCGATCTGCTGCAGGTTAAGGTCGACGATCAGAAGTCCCCCGTACAAATAGGTCGAGCTGCTGTGCAGCTTCCGGGCAACGGTCAGAACGGGACTGGAGCCGACTCTGTTTAAGCCGAGCACCTCGAAATTGTCGAGGGTGTCCAGCTGCTTCAGCAGTTCGACGTTGCGGCTGCGGATCGTGTTCATATCCAGGATTTCTTTCGCCTTGCTGAAATCGTTAATCTGCAGGTTGTTTTTGCCGACCAGGGAAATACCGACAATATCGGAGCGTCCGTAAATCATTTGCGCGAACAGATCGTTTTCGACTTTTTCCGTAAGCTGGAAGTAGGGGTAAGCGGAAGGCAGAGCGGACGCCAGAAACTGCTGGGTCAATGGACTGGTTACAATGGGGTAGGTGGAGTTTTCCAGGTTGGAGATGTACAAGTCCAGGTTTTTACCGGTTTGTTCGATAAAGCGCCGGTTCGTTTCGATGGCGGACTGCTCGATCGTACGGGTGGAGGATTCGTACCAGAGCCACCCCATAACCAGGACGGGCAGAGCGATGAAGAAAATGATCAGAATAAACAGCCGCCGGTGGATCGAAATGATTTTGCGATGGGAATTCCGGGTCTTCATCGTCACACTCCTCTTCCGTTCTTCATAGTCCAAGTTAAAAATAGTGTAGCAAAAAAACACCAATTGTAAATAAAAAACCATGCGGCGCCGCTTTTTCATCTCGTATACTACAACTACACATTGAAAACGCTTTATTTTTATCGGTTCGTTAAAAAGCGCCCGCGGGTAAGGGGAAAAACGGCGTTACGCCTGCCGGGCCGCAAAACAAACATGAATCCGACAAGGAGGATGATCCCGTGACATCCGTATGGAACGGCTGGAAAAAAGGTTCTCTTCTCGCACTGGTTCTTCTGCTCGGTTTAATGACGTTTCCGGTGTCCAGGGGGAATGCGGCTTCGCTGCTGACGATCGACTCCCACAGGGACGGAGGCCGGCTGGAGGTCGGGACGGTAAGAATCGGCGGCTCTTATGCGGGAGCTTACGAGGTCGAGCTGGTGATCAACGGTCAAAAAGTGGCCGATGCGCATATAGACGATCCCGACGGCGATGATGCGGGTACCTGGTATTATGACCTGGATACGACCGCATACGACGGGGAAGTCGAGCTGATCGCCAGGGCGAAGGACACGGCGACCCGGTACAACGCCTGGTCGGCCTACACCCGCCTGACGGTGCATAATCCGGCCGCAGGCGTGCCTCAGGTAACAATTACGAGTCCCGCGGATCGCGACAAGGTGAGCGGCACTGCCGACGTAACGGTGAATGTTTACGGCGCGAGTCCGGTTAAATCCGTGGAGGTGCGCATAAACGGCGGGAACTGGAAGCGGGCCGAGAAGAAGGGAAGCGGCTATTCCTACAAATGGGAGACGAAGAAAACGGGAAGCCGCACGAACAGCATCGAGGCCCGGGCGACCGATGTACGGGGCCATACGGGCCGGAGCCTGACGACCTACGTTCAGACGGGCGGAGGGGGAGGAACGAAGCCGGTCACCGTGCTGCCCCGCCAGGACCGTTCCATGTGGATCTGGGAGAACGCGTCCTACAACCTCATCCAGACGCAGGGCTCCCGCAAAGTACTCGATGCGATGGCGAAGGATACGAAGACGTTCGGGCAGGACCCCGTTACGACGCTTTATCTCGGGGTCGACAAATTAGGGGACACGGACATGCTGGAGGACGAGAGGCCCAAGGTTCGGGATTTCGTGCGATGGGCTCATGCCCAAGGATACCGCGTACAGGCGCTGATAGCGGGAGGGACGGTTCCGCCGTACTTCGGAACTTATCCGCGATACAGGGAAGCGGCGCTCCGGGAATTCGAGAAAGTGCTGAACTACAACCTGGCTTCCGAAGCCGGAGAACAGTTTGACGGAGTGAACGTGGATACGGAGCCGTATTCGCTGCCGGATTTTAAAACGGGCTACCCGGACGTCCAGATCCAGTATCTCGATATGCTGGCCGCGCTGATGGAGCGCAAAGACGCGTCGGGCTTGTCCCTGCCGGTCGGCCCCGCCATCCCGAGATGGTACGATTCGTCGGACACGGCGAAAAGTATTACGTGGAACGGTTCCACGAAATGGCTTTCCGAACACATCCAGGATACGGCGGATTATATCGCGATCATGGATTACCGGGACCAGGCCGACGGCAGTGTCGGCATCATCCAGCAGGCGCAGGGAGAGATGGATTACGCGAACAAAATCGGAAAGCCGAACTCCGTCATCCTCGGCGTAGAGACCAAAGACATCGCGGACGGAGGCGATCCGGAAACGATCTCCTTCAGCGAAGAAGGGCGCTCCTATATGGAGCGGGAGCTGGATAAAGTGTATGCCGCGTTCGAGGGGAACGCCGCATTCGGCGGAATCGCGCTGCATCACTACGATACGCTGCGCGGGCTGCCTTCCGCCTGGGGTCCCGGCGCCCGCTTCTGGCAGCCGCCGGCCGACAACCGGCCTCCTTCCGGAGTGAAAGGCAAGCCACAAGCGGCGGCTTTCGACTACCAGCGGATCGATCTGGCCTACGGCCGGGCTTCCGATAACATGGAAGTCGAGGGCTACAAGATCTACCGGAGCACCGTGCGGGGCTTCAAGCCTACGCGGGAGCTTCTGGCCGGTACGGCACGCGGGCTGGCGTTCAAGGACGGCGGGCTCCTGCCGGACACGGTGTACTACTACCGTGTAGCGGCTTTCGATGCGGCGGGGAACGAAGGCCCGGCCTCGCCGGAAGTATCCGCGAAGACGGGCGTCACGGACCTGAAGCCGATGATCGTGGACGGCATGCAGGTGACATATGACGGCACGAGAGCCACCGTCCGGCTGAAAACGGCCGACATGCGGACGGGCGGGCCCGTCGCGGCCGCGGTCCACGGGCGGTTCACCCGGATGGGCGGCAAGTACGTGGACGGCCGGTCCGCCGGCGACGGGACTTTCGCCGCGGTGTCGGAGCTTGTGCAGGCGGCGTCCGGCGAGATCGGCTTCGCCCCGCGGCGGGTGATGGCGGGCGGCTATTACTGGGCGCATGCCTACGACAAGCCCCGGGAAGCTTCGGCCGTCTGGGGCGGTGCGCAGGAGTAGGGGCGGGCATTCCAAGCTTCCGGCGTTAAGCGGCGTGCGCGAATCGCAGGTGTGCGTTGCGGCACTCTTCGGCGGCCTGCCGGACCCCGAAGGCCGGTTAAGCCGGTGAACCGCATCTGCGAGGGCAGCGGACTTCATGAGAAATGGTTTCAACGCGCGAATGTCGCAGCACCGCGCGAGGCTTCCGGCCCGCGGTGCTGCGACAATCGACGGTGGTCAACCACCGAATGAGCAACTTCATTTTGAAGAGATAAGGGGCTGAACAGAGAGATGAGAAGAAAAACATGGACGACGGTACTCCTATCGGCATTGACACTGGCCGTGGTGGGCGCCGGCTGCTCGAAAGGGACGACGGAAACGACGGGTACGGGCGGCGGTCCCAAAGACAACGGCGGCAAGCCGGTCGAAATCCTGCTCGGCTATTATTCCGACGGGAAGTCGGACGCGAAGATGAAAGAACTGATCGATAAGTTTATGAAGAAGCACCCGGATATTAAAGTAAACACCCAGAGCGCGCCTTACGGGCAGTTTTACCAGAAGCTCGATACGCAGATCGCGGCCGGCCAGGCGCCTGACGTGTGGCTCTCGGACGGGGTTTACGTCATGAAGTATGCCGAGCGGGGCGCGGTTAAAGACCTCACCGAATGGATCGGCAAAGATTTGAAGAAGGACGACTACTACGGGCTGGATTTCAACAAAGACGCCAAAGGGAAGTACTGGGCCGTGCCGCAGGGCATTCAGGTGGGAGCGCTTTTCTACAACAAGGACTTGTTCGACAAAGCCGGTGTTGCCTATCCCGATGAGAATTGGACATGGGAAGACGTGAAGAAGAATGCGGCGCTGCTTACGCTTGACGCCAAGGGCAAGAAGGCGGACGAATCCGGCTTCGATCCGAAGAACGTCAACCAGTTCGGGCTGACCTTCTTCAGCATTACGGAAGGCTGGTTCTCCGTGATGAAGTCTTACGGGGGCGGCGTCCTGGACGAAACGGCCCAGAAATCCATCATCAACACCCCGCAGAACAAGCAGGCGTTCGAGTGGATGGTGGACGGCATGAAGAGAGGCATTATTACCGACCCCGTGGATCTGAAAAGCTTCCAGAGCTCCATGGCGGTATTCCCGAGCGGCTCCGCGGCGATGCGCATCGGCATCTACGCCCGTGTGCTGGCCGCCAACGAAGCGAAGCTGAACTACGATGTGACGCTGCTGCCCAAAGGACCTGACGGCAAGCGGGTGTCGCCGGTCATCGCGAACTCCTGGGTCGTGAACCAGAAGTCGGCGGACGCGAAGGCGCAGGCGGCTTGGGAATGGATCAAATATTGGGCCACGGAGGACGACGTCCAGAAGGAATGGGCGGCGCTCGGCGAAGCGATTCCGGTGAAGAAATCCGTCGCGAATTCCGACGTGTTCCTGAAAGCGGGCGAGAAGCCGGCTAACCGGAAAGCATTTCTTCAAAGCCTGGAATTCGCCAAGACGCTCGACAACAACGCCGTGTGGGAAGAGTGGGTCGGCAAGTTCAACGAGAACGCCCAGCGGGCTTTCCTCGGAGACGCTCCGATAGACGCCGCGCTGGCGGATGCCGATAAGGCGGTGCAGAAGGTGCTGGATGATTTTTATAAGAAGTAAACCGCAATTTACGGAAGGGAGGGCGGGCTTTCTATGAACGACACCGTGAACGGCAAAGCCTATGCGAAAGCTCAGACCCCGGCAAGAAAGCTCAAACCGCTTGATCAGGAGGGGAAATGGGGACTGCTGCTCGTCTCCCCCTACCTGCTTCACTTTATCGTGTTCGTCGCCGGACCTCTTATCGCTTCGCTCTATTTCAGCTTCTCTCAGTACGACATGATGAACCCGCCCAAATGGACGGGGCTGGACAACTACGGGCGGCTGTTCGGGGACGCCCTCTTCTGGAAATCGCTGTGGAACACGCTGTATTTCGCGGTTCTGTTCGTTCCGGCCCAGACGATTCTGGCGCTGGTCCTGGCTGTTGTGCTGAACCAGAAGCTGAAAGGGCTGAAGCTGTTCCGCATGGCCCATTTCATTCCCGTGATTTCATCGTGGACGGTCATTTTGTACGTATCGGACGCCATCTTCAATCCCCGTTTCGGCTTCGCCAACTCGATTCTGGCTTTGCTGGGAATCGATCCGCAGCGCTGGCTGCAGGACGGGAAGCTCGTGATCCCGCTGCTGGTTCTGATTGCCGTCTGGAAGGGGATCGGCTACATCATGGTCATTTATCTGGCCGGTCTGCAGAGCGTGCCCCAAGATTTGTACGAGGCGGCCGAAATAGACGGAGCGGGTACGCTGCGCAAATTTCTGTCGATTACGTTTCCGCTCATCTCCTCGACCACGTTCCTGGTCGTCATTCTGAGTACGATCAGCACGTTCCAGGCTTTCGAGCAGGTGTACGTTCTGACGGGGGGCGGCGATATCAGTTCCGCGGGCGGCCCGAACAATTCGAGCCTAGTCCTGATGCTGTATTTGTACCGTGAGGGCTTCACCTTCATGCGGATGGGCTATGCCTCGGCTATCGCCTGGGTGCTGTTTATGATCTTGTTTACACTTACTCTGATTCAAATGAAGGTGCAGAAAAAATGGGTCCACTACGATTGACCGTATCGTCCGGGATGGACTTTAGCGCGGTTCCGCCGCCGGAAAGGAGAACCCTGTATGAAACATAAAAGGCTGCCGACGATTCTCCGCTATACGGCCATTATCTTGTCGTCGCTGGTGATGATCGTCCCGTTTGCGACGGCCCTGATGAACTCGCTCAAAACGTATAAGGAGTACACGACCGTACCTCCGAAATGGATACCGGAAGTTTTCCAGTGGTCGAATTACGCGGAAGTGCTGAAGCTCGGCAATATCGGCGGATACACGCTGAACAGCTTTACCGTTGCCCTCTTATCGGTGTTCGGGGCGCTGCTTTCGTGCTCCATGGTCGGCTATGCGTTCGCCAGACTCCGGTTTCCGCTGAAGAACGCCCTGTTCGTCATGGTGCTCGGAACGATGATGATCCCGCCGGTCGTCATCATTATCCCGCATTTTATTATTTTCAATAAGCTGCACCTGCTTGATACTTTGACGCCTCTATGGGTCATAGAATGGCTCGCGCAGCCGTTCGGTATTTTCCTGATGAGACAGGCGTTCATGAACATTCCGAAGGAGTACGAGGAGTCCGCGAAACTGGAGGGCTGCAACCCGATCCAGGTGTACTGGCGGATCTTCATGCCGATGGCGAGGCCGACCCTGGCTACGCTGGCGATCTTTACGTTTATGGGCAAATGGAACGAAATTTTGACGCCGGTCATTTATTTGACCTCGAACGATAAGTTTACGCTTCCGATCGGGATTCTTTCCCTCGGGGGCCAGTGGTTCGGCAACGAGCAGTTGATGGTTGCGGCCGCTCTGCTCAGTCTGGTGCCGATTCTGATTGTTTTCCTGTTCGCGGAAAAGTATTTCGTGCAGAACCACAGTGCCTCGGGCATTAAATGAAAGGAGACGGCTCTCTTATGAAAATCGCGGCATTTAGCGGCGCTCTCATGGAGTACAGCATTCAGGAAGCGATGAAAATCACGGCGAATCTCGGTTTCGACGGGATTGAAATCGCGTGCCGGGAGCCCCATCTCTCGCCCCAGACTTCTCTGACGAGGGTGAAAGAGATCCGCAGGCTCGCCGATGAGCATGTACTGGATATCCCGGTGCTGGGCGGCTATATGGGACGGTTTTCCGAATCGGGCGATTCCGAATGCGCAGCCGCTTACGACGAGTTTCTCGGCTTGCTGGAGCGGGCGGATTATCTGGAAACGGACATGATCCGTATTTTTCCGGGAGGGCCCAACGCTTTCCTGGCTGCCGATTATCATTATGAGAAGGCGGCCCACTGGCTCAGAAAATGCGCGGAGGAAGCCCGCAGACACGAGAAGACGATCCTGCTGGAGATTCACAATGTGAGCCTGATCGAAACCGTGGAAAGCTCCCTCCGTCTGCTGGAGATGATCGGTGAAGACAATGTCGGGCTGATTCACGACGCGGGCAACATGTACATCAGCGACACCGATTTCGGCCGCGCTTCCGTGACGGTGCTGGGCAGCCGCCTGCAACATGTCCATGTGAAGGACGAGAAAAGAATCGCCGCAGCGGGCGGGCCGGGAACGGGAACGTTCCGCAACGTCACCCGCCTCGGAGAAGAGCATTTCCTCCAGTGCCGCCTGGGCGAAGGGGAAGTGGACCACCGCGAGCTCTTCCAGGCGCTGGGGGAGACGGGATACGGGGGCTGGGTGACGCTCGAATGCTTTGCCCCGTACCCGCCTCTGGAGCAGCTTGCCCATGACCGCGACGCGGTCCGGCAGCTGATCCGGGAGACGGTATTGGCCGCGGCACCCACGACGGTACCGACAACGACAGCATCGGCACCGACAACAGCACCGACATCGGCAAAGACAGCACCGGCAACAGCGCCGACAACAACAGCACCGGCACCGACAACAGCACCGGTATCGGCAAAGACAGCACCGGCAACAGCGCCGACAACAACGGCACCGGTATCCCCGAATGCATCTGCAGCGGCGCCGGCATCTCCATCCTCATCATCCGTGTCCGCACCCGGCGGCAGTTAGCCTACTATCGAAAGGGAAGTGACTTCTTATGACAACACCGGTTAAGGCGCAGCCAGTCCGGTTCGGCCTTATCGGATGCGGCATCATCGCCGACATCCATGCGAAGGGAATCCAAGAGACGCCGGAAGCGGAATTGACCGCGGTATATGACTTCGTTCCGGAGAACGCGGTCCGTTTCGGACAGACCTACTCGGCAGCGGTCTACGAGAGCATCGAAGAGATGCTCGCCCTCGACGATCTGGACGTGGTCTGCATCTGCACGCCGAGCGGGCTCCATGCCGGGCAGGCCGTGCAGGCCGCCAAAGCGGGCAAGCATGTCTTCGTCGAAAAGCCGATGGCCATTACCATGGCCGACCTCGACGAAATGATCCGGGTTAGCCGCGAGAACGGCGTGCTTCTCTCGACGGTATTTCCCCGCCGGATGTCCCCGGCGGCCCGTTATGCCCGGGAGCTGATCCGGGAGGGCCGGCTGGGCAAGCTCAGCCTATGCTCAGGCTATGTGAACATTTACCGCAGCCAGGATTACTACGACAGCGCGGGCTGGCGCGGCACCTGGGCGATGGACGGGGGCGGGGCCATGATGAATCAGGGAATTCATACGGTGGACCTCCTCCAGTGGCTGGCGGGCCCCGTCGCCTCCCTGTACGGCAAAGCCAAAGCCGTCCTGAGGGATATTGAAGTGGAGGATACCGCGGTATCGGTGCTTCAGTTCGAGAGCGGCGCGCTGGGCCTGCTCGAAATTACGACCACCGCGCACCTGGGGCCTGTGCACCGCGTCGAAATTCACGGGGAGAGGGGCTCCCTGGTGATCGAAGACGACGATATCGTGGCGCTTAAAATCGACGGTGAACCTGTGGAACTCCCGGAATTCGAACCGTTCAAGGTAATTCCCGACGGACACCGGATCCAGATCCGGGACATGGCTCTTGCAGTCCGGGAGGGCAGAGAGCCCCTCGTGCCCGGAACGGAGGGAAGGCATTCACTGGAGATCATACTGGGCACCTATGAATCCGCCCGGTCCGGCAGGGAAATCGCGTGCCAGGGCACTCCGGCCAGATAGCTTTATTATTTAGAAGAGACTCTTCATATCTGCTGTACGAGGTGGAAGAGGGGTCTCTTTTGTCTCTATGCCGCTCTGTCCGACAATACGTTTACGAAGAGCGAGAAAGCGTTCATGATCCAGCGCGGCGGCGGATCAGCGGATCTGCCGCTGTCAGCGTGAGGCCCGGCCCGGTATTTTGCCGGAAGCTTGATTCAGCACTAAGACACTTGAAATAAGGGAAAAGACTTTTAGAAGAGGATTAGGAACAAACAGAAATTTTGTTTGTCCTATCCTTTTTTTTGTGCGGCAAATGACAAGAAGGTTATATAAAAATAGAAGAATCGGATTTCATGAAATCAAAAACCTGACAGCAGCCATACACACTATTCCAACTATAACCGTAACGGATAGACTTTTCGTCCATAGGGCCGCAGCAAGAGTCGGTACGATAGCCGTGAGAACACTCCAGTCAATCGCCAGTAAGGATTCATCTTCCTTAATGAAACTCTCGACGATAAGCGCAGTAAAAATACAGACGGGAACATACGAAAGCCATTTGACTGCAACTTTCGGAAGATTAATATTTCTTATAACGATAAACGGGATAATTCTTGGAAGGAAGGTTACGGCGGTACACCCTAAAATGATGAATAAAAAGGAGATCTGAATACTCATTTGTCTTTTACCACCCCGATAGTTGCAGCAATAATCGTTGATAAAATGATGGCTACATAAGAAGGAACAAACATACATAGAACCAGCATTAATATAACGACATAAATAATTAAGGTTAAATAAAACTTCAACTTTCCATTGTTAATAGTTTGTAATTGCAAAACAAGCAGCGCCAAAAACATAGCGGTCAAAGAAAAATCTAAACCGAATACTTCGGGATTTGAAATCCATTTGCCGAAGAAAGCCCCCGCCATACAAGATAAAACCCAGAAGATATACGCGGTTACATTCAGTCCGTTCATCCATTGGACATTTATCGGTTCTCTTTTGGCAATCTTGTTCATGGCTACACCGAACGATTCATCCGTTACAAACGCTCCAACCCCGATATTTTTTAATAAAGAATATTTCGCAAAGCGGGGAGCCAACGCCATACTCAATAAAAAATTCCGCAGATTTACAACGAAAGTCGTAAATAGAATGACTGAAACAGGACTTCCCGAAACAAGTAATGCACAAATAATGAATTGAGACGCTCCGGCGTAAACCAATGCCGATAAAAGGGTAACTTCTAGTATACTTAGATTGGATGATACCCCGACAATGCCCATGGCAATTCCGATGCTGATATAGCCGAATAAAGTCGGAATGCAATCTTTTACGCCTTGGGAGAAGGTAGGGAGATTTTCTTCGGTAGTCATTTCATGAGCTAATTCGTGCATCATTTCCTCACCTTTTTGTATGTTATATTGTATATTTGTATGCTATATTAAACAAAAAAGAGAGTCAAGGAGATGTTTTATGGAGTTTATTCAGAAGGTTATCGCTCATAATCTTGCCCAGTTGAGAAAAAAAAGAGGATTGAGCCTAGACACCGTGGCGGAATTAACGGGAGTCAGTAAAGCGATGCTGGCTCAAATTGAAAACGGAAAATCGAATCCGACTGTCACCACTCTCTGGAAAATTGCCAACGGGCTGCACGTATCTTTTTCCGTTTTTTTAAAGGAAACGGATAAGCCGCAAATCGAAAAAATAAACATCAACCAGCTGAACCCCTTGATCGATGATGACGGAAATTATCTCGTGTATTCTATGTTCCCCTTTAATCCGGACAAAAAGTTTGAAGTTTTCACGGTAGACTTGAAACCGGGTTTTAGTCATGTTTCGGAAAAGCATCTAGGCGAGGAATATGTACTTATACAACGCGGTGTACTTACACTCGATGTTCAAGGGGAGAAGTTTGAATTAACCCCCGATGAAACGATTAAATTTAACGCGAATACCGAACATATTTATATCAATTCTACGGATGAACTGGTTAGATTTTATATTATTATCTCTTATCCCGATTAATAGCCTGGCACGAGTTCTTATATAGCCCTTTATTAAAAACGGGATTCATAATAAGCTACATAGGAATGGAAAATATCAACAACAGGTGAAGACACCGGAAAGGGAGAGACCGGGTTATGGAAGTACAGCCGCTGCTGCAAGTTGAGAAACTGGCTATGAAAAAAATGAAAATTTATAAGCAGAGCAAGCTCCGCTATTTATCCCGCTCCGCGCTGGCGAGCATGTTTATCGGATTCGGGGTGATCGTCGCCTTCAAGACGGGAAGCTTCTTCTATTTGGAGCATTCCCCGTTCACTTATCCGATGGCCGCGATCACTTTCGGTGCCGCGATCATTCTGATCTCGTACGGCGGCGGGGATCTTTTTACGGGAAATACGTTTTATTATACGTTTGCCGCATTAAGGCGGAAGCTCCGCTGGCCGGAGGTCATCCGGTTATGGCTGACAAGCTACGGAGGCAATGTTCTCGGAGCCGTGGCGTTCGCGCTGCTGATTCTGGCGACGGGGCTTTTCAGGGAGCACGACGTGAACGGATTCCTGCTGAGCGTAGCGGAAAAAAAGATGAACGCGCCTTCGTTTGAGCTTTTTTTTCGGGCGATTCTTTGTAACTGGCTCGTGTGTCTGGCCTTTTTTATTCCGATGTCGCTCAAAGGGGACGGGGCGAAGCTGTTCGCCATGATGCTGTTCGTCTTCTGTTTTTTTATTTCCGGTTACGAGCACAGCATTGCCAATATGTGTACGTTCGCGATTGCGCTGGTGGTCGAGCATCCAGACACGATTTCCTGGGGCGGGGTTCTCCATAATCTGATTCCGGTGACGTTCGGCAATCTTATCGGCGGCGGTATCCTAATGGCGGTTATGTACCATTACGTGAACAAGCCGTTTATGGACGAGCACGAAGAAGATTAGCCTGGAAAAAGAGCAGGGGGCTGCCGCCTTCATGCGAAGATTTATAGCGGGACCGGGGCTGATCACCGTCACGTGACGCCTTACCGCGGGCCTGGAGCAGACGCCTCACCGCAAGCTCGGGACGCGGCTGCCCCGGGGCTCTTGTGCGTCGGCCGTCCGTCCGGCGCTTTGCCGGGCTCATCCTGCCAAGCGGGATGAGCCTTTTTGGCGCGGCTGCCCCGGCTACGTCGGCCGCGCCGGCTGGCCCGCGTACCGGCAGCCTCGACTGCGCCGGAGAGCTTGCCCGCGACGGGCGTACGGGTCTCGCTCCCGCGGGCAGCAAAAAACCTCCTTAACCGGCTAAACGGTTAAGGAGGTTTAAGGTTTATTAAGCCGGATTGATATTCCCCGGCAGGAAATATCAATCCGGCGAATCGTGCGTCGCGTTACTGGGCGGTGTATCCGCCGTCCACGAGCAGCGTCGTGCCGGTCACGAAGGAGGCGTCGTCGCTGGCGAGGAACAGCACGGCTTTCGCGACCTCTTCCGGCTTGCCGAGACGCCCCATCGGATGCAGGGCCACGAGGTGGTCCGTGATGGCCTGGGTGCGTCCGGCGATCAGCGGCGTGTCGATATAGCCGGGGCATACGGCGTTCACGCGGATGCCGTGCTGCGCATAGTCGATGCCCAGCGTTTGCGTAAGCAGCTTAACGCCGCCTTTCGCGGAAGCGTACGCGGTGACGCCGGCTTTGCCGACGTGGCTGTGAATCGAGCCGCAGTTCACGATCGCGCCTCCGGTGCCCTGGGCAAGCATCTGCTCCAGCGCGTATTTGTCGCTGAGGAAGACGCCCGACAGGTTGATGTCGATAGTCTTCTGCCAGGATTCCCAGCTCAGCTTGTCGGCGGGGCCGTCTTTGGCAATGCCCGCATTGGCGAATAAAATATCCAGCTTGCCGTATTGTTTGACCGTTTCGGCAACCATATGTTTAACGTCGTCTTCCTTGGTGACGTCGGTTTTAACGAACAGGGCATCGCGGCCCTCCGCTTTAAGCTCGTCCGCTACGGTCTGACCGCGGTCGGAAAAGTCCGCGATGACGACTTTTGCGCCTTCCTGGGCGAACAGTCGGACTGTCGCTTCTCCGATTCCGCTGGCACCGCCGGTTACGATGGCTACTTTGTCCGTAAATCTCATGAGGCATCTCTCCGTTTCATAAATAGGGTGAACGGTCGTTACGGCTCTGTAATCCAGGCCCTGCCATAGGGCAAGTCCTCATCATCTTGCTTTTATTGTATCGCTTTTATTCCTATAGAACTATTTAAACTTAATAAGCTATACTTAAGCCACACTTAAGGAAGGGGGCGGAATTTTGCATCTGGAGCAGTTGGAATATATCGTCGAAGTGGCGAAAACGGGATCGATCACTAGCGCCGCACGCAATCTGCACGTGTCCTTATCCGCGGTCAGCCAGTCCATTACTCACCTGGAAGGCGAACTCGGAGTTGTTCTGTTCGCGCGCTCGCGGATGGGCGCGGTTCCGACAGCCGAAGGCCAGGTGATCATCCGCAAAGCGTTCGAAGTGCTGAGCAAGCTGGACGAGCTTAAAGAAGCGGCGCGGGGCTGGAGCGAGACGCTGAGCGGAGAGCTTCGGATAGGCACCATTCCGGGGCCGATGTCCCTTCTGGTCGATGCCGTCGCGGGGTTTAAGAAAGACTACCCGCTGGTGCGGATGGAAATCACGGAGAAAGGCTCGCAGGAAATTCTCGATGATATCCGCCATAACAGGCTGGACATCGGATTCATCATTTTCTTCGAGAGTCTGCTCAAAAAAAGGGAGGGCCTGACCTTCGAACGGCTGCTGGAAGGAAGAATGGTCGTGGGTATGAGCGATAAGTCTCCGCTGGCTTACCGGGGAGCCGTTACGCCCGAGATGCTCCGTACCCAGCCCGTCGTGCTGTATAACGACGAGTACGTTCGGTGGTTTATGAACCGGTTCGCCGCGGAGCACGGCGAGGTGGACATTTTATTCACGACCAACAACACGGACGCCATCCGCAAGGCGGTTGAAGAGCAGAATGCGGTCACCGTGGGGATGGATTATTCCTTCCGGCGGGAATGGGCTCCCATGTTCACGGAAGTCAACATGATGACGGCGGAGCTGGAATTCAACGCGGGCCCGCCGGTTTACCTGGGCTGGGTACGCTCGGAAGGGCGCCATTTCTCGCGGATTTCCAAGACGTTTGTTGAGCGGCTGAGAAGCGGGCTTCAGTAGGGTCCCGGCTCGCCTTGCGTCTGGCCCCTTCGGGATTCTTGGCAGGATAAGGGAGGATACCGGAGGATGTTTCCGAACGTCACGGCTCAGTACGCCTCGTCGGGGGTGAGCGCGGGTGAGCCTCCGTCAGGAGGGCTGAGTCCGTTTTCCAAAGTCGGCTTCCTTCTTTATACTTATAAGAGTGTTCTACACACGAAATAAACGAACCGGGAGTTGACTTGGATTGACGTATGCGAAAATGTTGGGAAGACGCAGTGAGATTTTAAAGCGTACCATCGGAGACATGATTGCAAAAGACAATACGAAAGGTCTCGGTATGCAGGAAAGCAGCTTTCTGAGAACCATGATTAAAGAGCTGCATCAGAATGAATATGAACTTCAAAGAAACTCGTGAACCTTCCACAAATCCTTGTAAATGGTCAATAAAGGAGAGGAAGACACCAAGCCCGCTTCCGGGACTTGGTGTCTTTCGCTTGAGAAAGGAACAGCTCGTCATGAATGTGAAAATAATCGGTGTAGCGCTCTACATCATGCTCGTTTACGGGGCCTCGAAGCACTACCCGGCCATGCACGGACTGTTCTTCCCCGCGCTGGGGGCATTCAGCTTCCTGTTTATTTCCCGTCCGTTCAACGCGAAAGCGATGAGTTCCATTTCGGCGGGAGCTGTGCTGGCCACGGTCATTGGCACCCTGATTTATTACCTCGTTCCCGGCATTTTGGCGCTTTTCGTCAATACGCTTATCATCATTTGGCTGAACAAGGTCAAATGGAACGCGCCTCCGATTCTCGCCGTTTCCCTGATCCCCTTTTTTACGGAGACTCCCCGCATCTGGGACGTACCGCTCGCCGTCGCGTTGTCTCTGGCAGGGCTGACGGTGACGCTGCTGGCGGCCGAGTTCGTTCACGTGCGGCTGCCGGCCTTTTTCCGCGGCGGGAGCAAGCTTGCGCCCGGTTCGGAAGAGGGTGCGGGATAACGGCTGACCGGGGGCAGGGCCGGAAACCCGAGAGGAATACCGGCCCGAACGTATACCCAGACACGCCCGAAGCCGCAAATTAAATAAACAGGCGCCCTCTTCGAAGGCCGCCCGCCCACGAAACAAAGACCCCCGCTTTTACGGCCGGGCGTCTTTTTTGTGCCGCTTTTATTCGGTTATCATTCGGCGTAAGCGGTCATAAAATGTGAAAACGGTTTAAAGGAACGCCTGCATATTGTCTTAACTGTCAGGAACGTATTAAAGAAAAAATAGACGCATAGAGAATTTAAACAAAGCGTATTGCTCATAACCATTATGTTGCAATAGTACAAAAAGGAGGAGAAAAATCGACCTTTACTGAACTGATTGAAACAGCCCGCGCTGAGGGATATGTCGCCGTAATGAGCGTCCCCAGAATCATCAGTCTGAGAGGACGTTTGCTTAGAGTAGCGAGGTTTCTCAACAGGTTCAACGGGCTAACAATAGGGTCAGCCCGTTTTTCTAAAAACTTCTTTAATTGAACTAAATATTTTTATTATTATTTTAGAAACATCTTGAAAGAAGTCACTTAGATATCTTTTAACTAGGAACCCTACCAAAGTAAAGAATAGTGAAATAACTATTATAAACACAAATAGTTTTAGTCCTGTTTCTATGAATTCCATTTAGATACAGCTCCTCCTTTTCAGTTATCATTTAAACTTGACGATGAAGAAACTATAAGGGATATAAATAATACCTTCAAACTAAAAAAAAATAGAAAATATATATGGATGAGAACTCATGCATTTACTCGGATGTATCAAAATAGCTGGTGCTCAAGAATGAGCATCAGCTATTTATGTGGATAGCACTTTTTATGGGATGAGAAGGATTGCTTTGAATGTTTTACCTTCTTTTCATGGTTCAACTCCTTAACAGGTACTAATTGTATCATAAACCATTAAAAAGAAAAATATATTTAAAATGCTTTTGTTGGCGGACAATACTTATCAAGTGTTTATCGGTACTGTTTTCGGAGAATTTTTTTTAAGTTCCCTATTTACAGAACTGAAAAATCCTCCTATAATGGCGATAGATTAATTCCTACTTTACCAATGGGATATTAAGAAATTGGCATTCGGATGGGATGCAGCTTAAAAACGGGGAGGAACTACCATGAAAAAAAGAGCTTCATATGCTGTTAGTCTGATTTTGGCCGCTTCACTGGCCTTGTCGGCTTGCAGCAGCTCCGGGACACCTGGCGCATCGGAAGCGCCGAAAACGGACGACCAGGCCAAACAGCAGACGGGCGCGGATCAGTTTATTGCCGCTACCGACAAATCCAAGTCGCCGGCCGCCGCTACCGCAAGGAAGGATACGGTCGTGGTTACTCTCACGGAACCCGGCGGAGTGTTCAATCCTTATTTCTATCACAACGGCTACGACGGCAACGTAACTTCGGTCATGTTCACGCCGCTGGTCGACATCGACGAAACCGGTAAGCCGATCCCGGCTTTGGCCGAGAAATGGGACATCTCCCAGGACGGGCTGAAGTATACGTTCCATCTTAGAAAAGACCTGAAATTCAGCGACGGTTCCCCGTTGACCGCGGATGACGTAGCGTTCACCCTGAGCGTGCTCTACGACAAAGCTTACGACGGCGAAACGGATATTACGGAAACGGTCGTTAAAGGCGGCCAGGCTTATAAAGAGGGCAAAGCCTCCACAATCGAAGGCATCAAGGTTACCGATCCGCAAACGATCGAAATCACGACGGAGAAAGCTAACGCCAGAGCGCTTCAACTGCTGGGCGGCCAGGTTCTTTCCAAAGCTTACTACGGCAAAAACTACACGCCCGGCAATTTGGAATACATAAAAACGCTTCATTCCAAGCCGGTAGGAACGGGCCCGTACAAACTGGAGAAATTCATTCCGGGACAGGAAGTCCGCTTCATCGCGAACGAAAACTACTTCGGCGGCAAGCCGTCCGTGGAACATTTTATTTATAAAACGACCTCCGGCGACGCGACCCAATTCTTCCAGACCGGAGAAGTGGATTACAGCTCTTATCCGGCCAACGACGACAGCCTGGAGCTTCTCAAAGGTCTCGGCTACGCGAACGTAAACATCTACACTTCTACGGCTTACAGCTTTATCAAGTTCAACCACAGCAAGCCGATTTTTAAAGACAAAAACGTCCGTCAGGCGTTTATTTACGGCCTGGACCGCGAGAAAATAGTCGCAGCCGCTTACCAGGGCTACGGCCAGGTAGCGAACGTGCCGATTTCTCCCGCTTCCTGGGCTTATACCGAAGAAGGCGTCAATACGTTCAAGTTCGATCAGGAAAAAGCGAAGAAGCTTCTCGACGATGCGGGCTGGAAACCGGGAGAGGGCGGCATCCGGGAGAAAGACGGCGCGAAGCTGGTAGTCCATTACTTCACGACGAAGGGCCCGCTCAGCGACGTGCTCGTTCCGATTGCCAAAGAAAATTACAAGGACATCGGCATCCAGCTCGAAACGGAACTGATGGACTACAACGCCCTGCTGGCAAGAACAAGCAAAGGCGATCACGATCTGGCTTCCTTCTCGACCACGCTGCTGCCCGATCCGTCCGACGGTGTTATCAGCTTCTACTCCAAGAACAAAAGCAGCTTCACCGATACGAACGGCTATGCGAATCCGAAAGTGGATGAGCTGATCGAGAAAGGAATCTCTTCCTTTGACATCGAGCAGAGAAAAGCGACTTATAAAGAGCTGTATAAGGAACTGTCCGACGATCCGCCGTTTATTTTGCTGACGTACCGGAAAATCATTTCCGCGCATAACGCGAGAATCGAAGGCTTCAAACCAAACGGCTACACGGGCATTTCCTCCAGCCTGTCTAAGCTGAAGATCGAGTAGTCTTTTCTATCCTATCAATAGCGGAAAGAGTTATGCCCAGCTTACAGGCTGGGCATCTTTCTTGGGAGGTACACAATGAAGTCTTACGTAATCAAACGATTGATTTATATGCTGATCACCCTGATCGGGGCCTCTTTGCTTATTTTTATGCTGTATGCGCTGACGCCCGGCGACTTTGTCGATTCCAACCCGAAGTTGTCCATGGAGCGCAAGATCGAGCTGAAAGAGCTGTACGGACTGGATAAGCCGGTCGTCGAGCGTTATTTTATCTGGCTGGGCAATCTGCTCAAGGGCGATCTGGGTTTCTCGCTGCAGTACCAGCAGTCGGTGACCTCGCTGGTCGTCAGCTTTATCGGCAATTCTTTTCTGATTGCGTTCACCTCCATGATTTTCACGTGGCTGATCGCGATAGCGATCGGGGTTTTCTCGGCTACGAAGCAGTATTCCTGGTTTGACGCCCTGATTACGTTTCTGGTCTTCGCCGCCATGTCGCTTCCGGCTTTTTTCGTGGGGCTGCTCATTATTAAACTGCTCGCGGTCGACCTCGGCTGGTTTCCGCCGGGAGGCAAAACCACGACCGGAAGCACGTCGACGGGTCTGGCTTATGCATGGGAGGTCGTTCGACACATGGCTCTACCGGTTGCCGTATTGACGATGCTGAGCGTCGGTTCGCTGACCCGGTATTTCCGGACGAATCTGCTGGAGGTCATCAAGCAGGATTTTATCCGGACCGCAAGAGCCAAGGGGCTCAAGGAGAAGACGGTCGTATACAAGCACGCGCTGCGCAATGCGCTGCTGCCCGCCATCACCCTGCTCGGTTTCGAGATCCCTTCCTTGTTCGGAGGAGCGATCATCACGGAGAAAATCTTTAACTGGCCGGGGATCGGGCAGGTGTACATGCAGGCTTTTTCCGTACGGGATTATCCGGTTCTGATGGGGTTCACGATTTTTATCGCGACCTTGACCGTGATCAGCAACCTGATCGCCGATCTGCTCTACCGCGTGGCGGACCCGCGCGTAAGATTGAAATAGGAGGGCTCTTGCATGCCAGTCAGCGCTCAACATACGATAAACCCGGCCGCAGGACAGCCGTCGGCTCCTAAGTCTTCTTTGTGGAAACAGTCGTTTCTGAGGCTCAGGAAGAACAAGATGGCCATGCTTGGTCTGGGGGTTCTTATTTTTATATTTCTGCTCTGCTTCATCGGCCCGTTGTTCTCGCCGTACAGCTCGGGTAAAGTGGATGCCGGCCTGATCAAAGCGCCGCCGAGCCTGAAGCACTGGCTCGGTACGGACCAGCTGGGCCGTGACATTCTGACCCGGCTTATGCAGGCGGGCCGCATCTCGCTTACAGTCGGCCTCGCATCCATGGTACTGTCCGTCCTGATCGGATCGGTGCTCGGCATTCTCGCGGGCTTTTACCGGGGAGTCGTCGATCAAGTCATTATGCGCGTTGCCGATGTGCTGATGACGATTCCCGAGCTGCCGATGCTGTTCATTATGGGCGCCGTCCTGTCCGAATGGAAAGTGCCGTCCGATTACCGGCTGTATATCGTCATGATCATGCTCAGCCTGGTGGGCTGGCCGGGACTCGCCCGGATGGTGCGCAGCCAGATTCTGGGCCTGCGCGAACGCGAATTCATCCAGGCCGCCGATGCCCTCGGCCTGAGGGACCGGCGCAAACTGTTTAACCATTTGCTGCCGAATACGGTTCCGCTGCTGATTGTCGTCGCGACGCTGCGGGTTGGCGGGGCCATCATCGGCGAGTCGACGCTGAGCTACTTCGGGCTCGGCGTCGTGCCTCCGACGGCCTCCTGGGGGAACATGATCGACGCGGCCAATTCGCTGATCGATTTCCAGAAGCGGCCGTGGCTGTGGGCGCCGCCGGGCTTCGCCATCTTTATCACGGTCATTGCCGTGAATTTGCTGGGTGACGGACTGAGAGACGCCATGGATCCGAAAATGAAAAGCAGGTGAGCCTAATGAACAAACCATTGCTTGAAATTAAACAGATGAGTACGCATTTCTATACCGACGAAGGAACGGTGAAAGCCGTAGACAACGTCAGTCTGAGCCTGAAAGAAGGAGAAACGCTGTGCATTGTGGGCGAGTCGGGCTGCGGCAAAAGCGTAACCGCCATGTCACTGATGAGGCTCGTTCAGGAGCCGGGCGGGAAGACGGTCGCGGGTGAGGTCTGGTTCGACGACAAGGACCTGCTGAAGGCGGGGCCGAAAGACATCCGCCATCTGCGCGGCAATGAGATCGCGATGATCTTCCAGGAGCCGATGACGTCGCTGAACCCGGTACTCACCATAGGCGAGCAGATGATCGAGCCTATTATCGAGCACCGGCTCGTCTCCCGGAAAGAGGCGAAGAAGCAGGCGTTGGAGCTGATCACGATGGTCGGCATCGCACGCGCCGAATCCATCTACGACAGCTACCCGCATGAGCTTAGCGGCGGCATGCTGCAGCGCATCATGATCGCCATCGCGCTTTCCTGCAATCCGCGGCTGCTCGTCGCCGACGAGCCGACTACGGCGCTCGATGTGACGATCCAGGCGCAGATTCTCGACCTGCTGCGCAAGATCAAGGAAGAGCGCCGCACCTCGATCCTGCTGATCACGCACGATCTGGGGGTCGTGGCGGAGATGGCCGACCATGTCGTCGTGATGTACGCCGGCCAGGTCATCGAGGAATCGCCGGTGCTGGATCTGTTCCGCAATCCGAAACATCCGTACACGCAGGGGCTTCTGCGGGCCAAGCCCGTCGTCAACCAGCGCAAGGAACGGCTGTACACGATTCCGGGGCAGGTGCCGAAGCTGGTGGATCTGCAGGAATCGTGCTATTTCAGCGACCGCTGCGAGCACTGCATGGAGATCTGCCGCACGAAACAGCCTCCGATGCTCGAGACGGGCGCGGGCCATAGAACGGCCTGCTGGTTATACGAGGAGGGAGTCCGGTGAGTACGAAACTGCTTGAAGTGAAAGGCTTGAAAAAATATTTCCCGGTTTCCGGCGGCTTTCTGAACCGGACGGTGAATCACGTCAAGGCGGTCGACGATATCAGCTTCACGATCAACAAGGGCGACGCCTTCGGCCTGGTCGGGGAATCGGGAAGCGGCAAGAGTACGACCGGGAGATCCATTCTCCGTCTGACGGATATAACGGACGGTGAAGTGATCTACAAGGACCGCGATATTTTCTCGTTGTCCAAACCGGAGCTGCGCACGCTCCGCACCGACATGCAGATCATTTTCCAGGACCCGTACAGCTCCCTTAATCCGCGCATCCGGGTAGGGGACGCCATCGGGGAGGCCGTGCTGGACCACGGGCTCGCCTCCAAGGCGGAGATCCGGGAACGGGTGCTGGAGATCATGTCGGTGTGCGGACTGGCTCCGCATCATATCGACCGGTTTCCGCACGAGTTCTCGGGCGGACAGAGACAGCGGATCGGCATTGCGCGGGCGCTTATTCTGGGCCCGGATTTCATCGTCGCCGATGAGCCGGTATCCGCTCTGGACGTGTCCATTCAGGCTCAGATTATTAACCTGTTCAGCGATCTGAGGGACCAGAAAAATCTGACCTATCTGTTTATTTCTCACGATCTCAGTGTCGTGGAGCATTTGTGCAACCGCATCGGCGTCATGTACCTCGGCTCCCTGATGGAGCTGGCTCCGCGCGACGAGCTGTTTGCCAATCCGCTTCACCCGTATACGCGGGCGCTGCTTTCGGCCATTCCGATCCCCGATCCGGAAATCCGCCGGGAGAGAATCGTGCTGACCGGAGATATCCCGAGTCCGGTGGATCCGCCCTCCGGCTGCAAATTCCACACCCGGTGTCCGTTCGCCAAGCCGGTGTGCAGGGAAGCCGTTCCCGAATACCGCAGCGTAGGGGGCGAGCATTATGTCGCTTGCCATTTGGTTTGACGCCATGTACACTTCTTCTAGCAGTCCGTATACTTGAGCAGAATATCCGCCCGGGTATCTCGTGCAAGCTGTTTGACCGCCCTCCATTGAACGGGCGCATACAGGACAGGCAACCAGACAACTATAGCCTGGGTTCGAAGGGAAGCGTGAACGGCAATGGCTTATGAAGTTGAATTTTCGTTTCAGCCTGCGAACGAACTGATCGTCAGTCTGCATACGTATCTGTGCAAGATCTGGTATAAAAGAATCGATCTAGGCCCCGACTGGGCCCCCGAAATCCGTACGGGACTGACCGGCGATTTCCGGCAGGAACTCGATTCGATGGAATTGTCGCCCGAATGGCGGCTGATTTTTCTTATTGCCTACTTGTCTCCCGAAAAGAAAAGCGTGCCCGGCTTCCTGCGGTGGCTTGAAAACTTGTCCCTCGGGGACCTGTACGTTCTCCTGTCGCCGTACGTCCAGAATTTTCCTGCCGACATGCAGGCGGTGCGGGACAAGTTTGTCCACCTCCTGTCGGAGTGGAACAGCCAGTACTTCGCGAAGGTTGACCCCGGCATCCTAACCGCCCTCGATGAGGACGCGGAGAAAAACCGCGCCCTCATCGGACGGATGCCTGCCGTCGAACTGACGGAGCAGACGACAGGGGGCATGTATTTCGAGCCGGGCGGAAGCCTGGAAAAGGTTGTTTTGACGCCGCAATACCACTTTGTGCCGGGGAATGTGTTTTACAACTTCGGGCCCGTTACACTCTGTCAGTACCCGGCCGTTATGCCCGGTCACGACCATGAGGAGGGGCCGTCGCCGAAATTGTACCGGATGCTCCGCAGCCTGAGCGAGAAAAGCCGCCTGCGGATCCTTCGGTTTTTGCGCAGCGAACCCCATAGCTTTATCGAGGTGGTGCGGTACCTGGGCATATCGAAAGGGATTACCCACGAGCATCTGTTCAGCCTGCGGTGCGCAGGTCTGCTCAAGGCCCATGTGACAGGGGAAACCGTCACGGGGTACAGCCTGCGGACATCGGCCGTGGGCGAGCTGCAGGCGCTGCTGCTGGACTACCTCGAAGACTAGCCGAAGCTGCTGGAGGCCGCTTGCCCGGTACAGGGCGAGCTGAAAGGCGGGGGAGCACACGGCAAAACCCGCTAGAGGCGAAGGCATAGAGCGCGGATTGAAGCCGAGCAAAAGTTAAGCCAGAAGCCAGAGGCCAAAGCCCAAAGCCAGTAAGTATGCAAAAAGCCGGATTTTCTCTTTTTCAGAGATCCGGCTTTTTTACGTTCTCGGCGTCAGCAGGGTACTTAACGCTTATTTTTTTGCAGAATATCTTCGGCGATTTGTCCGATCAGATTTTCTTTGCCGAGTGCGAAAAACGCCTCGTTGTAACTTTGCCTGCTCGTCACCCGGTAGACATGGCCCGCTTTTACGGCACGCAGCCCGCCCCACAGCCGGCTCTGCTCCAGCGCGTTCTGCTCGTTGTCCGCCAAAAGGACGATATGATCCGCATCGATGGCGGGCAGTGCCTCCGGGCTCAGCACCTTCCCGCCCCAAGGGTCGGGAAGGTGCTGAGCCTGGAGCCTTGGACAGCCCGAGATCGCGGTAAAGCATATCGGCAATGCCGGTCTCGGCATAGACGCGGATTTCTTTCTGCGTCGCTTCGATCACGGCAAAGGTTTCGCGACCCGTAAGCTTCGTGATTTGCTCCTTTATCTTACGGCTTTTCGCTTCGTACCGGCTGCTCCAATCTTCCATTTCCTTTTTCTTGTCCAGGGTTTCCGCGAGGAAGGAAAAGCGGTCCCGGAATGCTTTCAATATTGTAGTGGAATCGGAAGAATTGAACAACGGTTTTCTTGGCGGGAGTCTTTTTGTAGCATGGAAAAAATGGCACACACGGCTTCGGGCGCCGGTTCTATCACCGATTCTATCCCGGCACAGGTATGCTTTTAAAAGAGGAGCTTATGCCTCATCGGATCCCTGTACTTCCAAGGGGGAACAAGCGGAAAACGGGGTTTCACGCGTTCGGCTCCTGAGCCTCCAATGGCAATGTCACATGGAAAACGGTGCCTTCGCCCGGCCGGCTCTCAACGGAAATTTCGCCGCCGTGCATCTCGATGATCTTCTGCACGATCGACAGCCCCAGCCCGCTTCCTCCGCCGGAAGAGGTTCTGGATTTGTCCGCTTTGTAAAAGCGCTCGAACACATGCTGGCGGTCTTCCTCCGTCAGCCCGATCCCGGTGTCGGCTACGGTCACGCGGGCACGGTCTTCCAGGGTGACTAGCATGATGCGGATCGTGCCGCCCTCCGGCGTGAATTTGATGGCGTTAGACAGGAGGTTGATCCATACCTGGCTCATCAGATCCCGGTCGGCCCGGCATGTGACCGGCTCCAGCTCGACTTCCATGTCGAGCTTCTTTTCCAGCCATTTCGGTTCATTGGCCAGCACGACATTGCGAAGCTGCTTATCCAGCCTGTACGTAACCTGTTCGAACGGGTGATGCTTCGATTCCAGCGAAGTCAGCTTGAGCAGATTGTCGCTGATTTTGGATAAGCGCTCGCTCTCCGTCTCAATGATCGTAATATAGCGAAGCCGCGCTTCCGGCGAGAGATTTTCCTGCTTGATCGCCTTGGCGAAGCCCTGGATAGAAGTCAGGGGAGACTGGATTTCGT
Source organism: Paenibacillus sp. JT31N7 (assembly GCF_059692095.1). Classification (NCBI taxonomy): domain Bacteria; kingdom Bacillati; phylum Bacillota; class Bacilli; order Caryophanales; family Paenibacillaceae; genus Paenibacillus; species Paenibacillus sp. JT31N7. Next base: position 143,574 of record NZ_JCAUAT010000007.1, on the reverse strand, counting down.
GCGACACGTTGGAGATGAACTCCTGCCGCATTTTTTCCAGCGCTCCAAGTTCCACGGCCATCTGATTCACGTTGGAAACGATTGTGCCGAGCCGGTCCTTCTCATCCAGCGGGATATCGATGCTGACGGAGAAGTCACCCTTGGCGATGCGCCGCATGGCGTCCTGGATCATATCCCAGACGAGCATGTGCCTTTTGCTCATTAAGGAAGAGATCGCGCCGACACAGCCGACGAAAAGAATGAAGACGACGGTGGCGAAAATCGCCTGCTTCCAGTAGGGAACCGGCTCCGCGCCGAGCAGGGAATACAGGAAAGGCAAGCCGGTGTACGCCACGTAGGTGCAGAGCAGCATAATAGCTGCGGCGGCAAGCAGAATAAGAACGGCCGTGCGGGCCCGGGCAAGGAGGCTTTTCCTCATTCCGCCGTTTCCAGGCGGTAGCCCAGCCCCCGTATGGTGCGGATTCTGAAGCCGCAGTCTTCCTCGGGAAACCGCTCCCGGAGCCGCCGGATATGCACATCGACGGTCCGCTCGTCGCCCGCGTAATCGTAGCCCCAAATCTCCTCGATAAGCTGGTCGCGCGAGAAGGTTTTGCCCGGATAGCTTCCCAATTTGAACAGCAGCTCGAACTCTTTCAAGGGCAGCGTCAGGCTCTCGTTGTTCCACAGCAGCTCGTACGTACTGCGCCTCATGGTCACCGACCCGACTTCCACCGCCTGCGAGACCGAAATCCGGTACCGCTTCAGCAGCGATTTTACCCGGACAACCAGCTCGGCCGGCTCGAACGGCTTGACGAGATAGTCGTCCGTCCCCAGATTGAAGCCTTTGACCTTCTGGCTCGTTTCGCCCTTGGCGGTCAGCATAAGCAGGGGAAGATCGCCGTAATGGGCGCGGATTTCGCGGCACAGCTGCCATCCGTCCATCTTCGGCATCATAATATCGAGAATGACCATGTCGATCTTGTGAGTTTCGAGCTTGGAGAGAGCGTCGATCCCGTCGACGGCCTCGAACACCTGAAGTCCCTCCGCTTGCAAAAAGATCAGCACAAGCTCCCGGATATGCGCATCATCGTCGACAACCAGAATGTTCGCCATCGGCTGTGCCCCCTTTTTAATAGTCTTTCATCCTCATTGCTTTGCGAAAAGTTACGCTTCTTGAAGCCTCAGCTGCTGGGAGGCGAACTCCTTGTACATGGAATGGGTCTGGAACAACTGCTCATGCGTGCCGCTTCCCGTAATATGTCCTTTTTCGATAAAAAGGATATTGTCGGCGTCCACGACGGTGGAGAGGCGGTGGGCGATGACCAGTGTCGTCCGGCCTTTCATCAGATTGTCCAGCGCTTTCTGGACGTAAATCTCGGACTGGCTGTCCAGGCTCGATGTCGCTTCGTCCAGCATCAGAATCTGCGGGTCCCGGAGCAGAGCCCGGGCGATAGCGATCCGCTGGCGCTGTCCGCCGGAGAGCTTGATTCCCCGTTCGCCGACTTCGGTGTCGAATTTCTGCGGCAGCTCGGCGATAAATTCGCCCGCGTAAGCCATTTCTACGACCTTGTGCAGCTCGGCATCGGTCACTTCCCGTTCGACCCCGTAGCAGATATTATCACGGATCGTTCCCGAGATCAGGGCGCTTTCCTGGGCGACGTAGCCGATATGGCTTCTCCAGGAATGCAGCGAGAACTGCTCGATCGGCGTATCCCCGAGCGTAATCGTGCCGCCCGTCGGCTTATAGTAGCGCTCCAGCAGCGAGAACGTCGTGGTTTTGCCGCCGCCGCTCGGACCGACGATGGCCGTTACTTTGCCCGGCTCGATCGTAAAGTTAAGGTGCGACAATATGTGTTCGTTCTCGTAAGCGAAGTCGACGTCCTTGACATGAATCGGGCGGGAGACGCTGTCCAGTTTCGTTCCCTCGTACAGGTGTTCTTCCTCCTCTTCGAGGACGGTCATCATTCTTTCCGTCGCACCCATCGCTTTCTGGAGATGAGTAAAGAACATGGTCAACTGGGTGACCGGAATTATGATCTGGATCAGATACAAAATGAAGGCGACCATGTCGCCCGCAGTCAGCGCTCCGGACGATACGCGGACGCCGCCGTAACCGATAATGGCGACAAGCACGGCCATCAGGACGAACGAGATGAGCGGACTGATCAGCGCATGGATTTTCGCTTCGCGCAGGCCGAACCGGAACAGGTTCGTGATGCCGGTTTTTCCCCGCTCGTACTCGATTTCTTCGGCATTGGACGCTTTGACCAGACGTGTCTCGGGCAGAACCTGATTGAGTACCGCCGTAAACTTGGCGGTTTCCTCCTGCATGCCCCGCGAAATGGCAAACATTTTTTTACCGAGCAGCATAAGCACCACCATGGCGACCGGGACCGCGAGCAGCATGACCAGCGTCATTTTCCAATCGAGGAACAACAGGATAATGACCGAACCGGTAATGGACAGCACACCGGTGATGCAGTTGGCCAGATGCTCGGTGATCACTTCTTTGACGAGCGCGGTGTCGTTAGTTACCCGGCTTAACATCTCGCCGGATTCATTTTTATCATAGAAAGAAATCGGCAGGTGAAGCAGCTTCTTCCACAAGCGGTCGCGCAGGCTCCCTACCACATGATGGCCGACCCGGTTGAGCAGGTAAATGGACAAGCCGCTGGCCACCGCCTGCAGAATGAACGCCAGCGCCAGCAGGCCGATCTGCCACGGATCCATCGCTTGAATCGAGAAGCCGTCCACGAGCTTCTTCGTAAAGAGGGGGACGACAAAGCCGACCCCGGTCGTTGCCACGCTCATCACAAGGGCGGCGATTAAAAGCAGCTTCGAAGGATGGGTATCCTGAATCATGCGGAGGAAAAGCCGCCAATTCCCCGTTTTTTTCTTGTCTTGTATAGTTTCTTTCATCTTAAATGTTCTCCTCCCGTAAAACTGTGTGGCCACACAATCTTTTTCTGTGGTTTATGTTCTATGCCGTAAATTTATCATGCATTTATGAACTCCATATTAACTGGAAATGGAATGGACGCAACCGCTCACCTGCATGAAAGATTAAAACCCGCCTAACATGGGGCTAACAATAAGACCATACACTGACGGCACGCGTCCGGACGCTCTGCAAGGCGCCAACACGGTCAATCTGGACGCGCTCGCCGCAAACGGCGCTTACAGCTGAACGACGAAAGCCAACTCCAACTATACGTGGAGCGCAACGGGCTGGTCCACGCTCCATACCGGCGTCTGGTACCAGAAGCATCCGTTGAGGGTGCTTTTTTTGTACGCCCGCGGCAGCCGCACAAAGAGCCGGAATTTTATTATTTTCTACCGCTTTATCATTTTCTACATCGTCTCCGTCCCTTGCCTGTCAAGGACTTTGATCATTTTTCGGGGAGGAGTAGAGAAAAATCCGCAGTTTTGTGAAAACGCTTTATTTACGGAATCTCTCCGGGCTTTCTATACTGGGGGTGTGCGGAGGGCGCCAGAAGCCGAACACCGGAACGCCTCTAGCGCAAATCCATCATTGAGGTCAAGGAGGCACAAGTATGACCCGTAAGCTTCTATCGACGTTTTTATCCCTGACGCTGTTTGCATCGATCGCATCGGCGTGCGCCGGGGGCAAGCAGGAGGGGGCATCTTCTGCAAATACGAAACCGAGCACCGCCGCCGCGGCAGACTACGGGGACACGGGCGGGCTCAAGCTTCCGCTGGTAGACGAACCCGTTACCTTGAACTGGATGCTGGTCAGCGACAATCCGGATCTGAGCAACAAGCTCATCGTGAAGGAAATCGAGAAAAGAACCGGCATCAAGCTGAATATCCAGGCCTATTCCACCGCCAACTACAAAGATAAGTTAAAAGTGGTGATGGCCTCGGGCAAGCTGCCGGACGTTTTTCACGGACTTACACCGGCGGAAGCCAACAAATTAGGTTCGCAGGGGGCCCTGACTCCGATCAATTCCTATCTCGACAAGCTGCCTAACTTCAAAAGCCTTTATGTAGATAACAAAGACAGCAGCTGGGTGATGAAGTCCTGGTCCGACGACAAAGAGAACCTCTACACCTGGCCGATTTACAACATCAACCGGGATGTCAACCACGGCTTCCTGTACCGCAAAGATATTTTCGACAAGCTGGGCATCCAGGAATGGAACACTACCGAAGAATTCTATCAGGCGCTGAAAAAATTGAAAGAAGCGTACCCGACTTCTTATCCGTACGCGTCCAAAACGAAAGATTATATTTTCCGGGACTGGGCGCCGGGCTGGGGGATTGGCGGAGCGAGTTATCCGGCGGTCTATGACGAGAATGCGAAGACGTGGAAGCTTGCTTTTATCCAGCCGGAATATAAGCAAATGCTCGATTTCATGAAGAAGCTGTACAACGAGGGGCTGCTCGATCCCGAATTCGTCACGGATACGGATGCGTCCTGGACCGCCAAAATGACGACGAACAACAAGTCTTTCGTCACGTTCGACTGGATCGGCCGTCTGGATCTATTCCATAACCAGGTCAAGTCCCAGAATCCGGACTACAACTTGCGCTACGGGAATCCGGTAGGACCGACGGGTAAAATCAAGCAGCTCTCCAAGATCGACAACTACGGGATCGTCGTATCCAACAACAAGAACAAGGAAGTGGCGCTCAAGCTGCTCGATTACTTGTCCAGCCCGTCCGGGGCGGCATTGGTCACGATGGGCGTCGAAGGAGAGACCTTCAAGATGGAAGGCGGTAAGGCCGTCTATCCCGAGCTGAAAGACGTGCCTAACGTCGACATCGGCGTCCTCAAGGACCGCTACGGGCTCTGGCTGGAAGGGATGTACGTCCGTGCGGACAGCCGCAGCGTGTACTACAACTTTACGGAGAAGGAGCAAGAGGCCCAGGACAAGATGGCCAAAAACAACAAGATCGACGTGCTGGACCCCGTTCTGAAATTTACCGACCCCGAAACGAAGAAAATCGCCGATGTGCTGACATCTCTGCAGAAATCCGCCAACGAGTTCAGCACCAAGTACATTCTGAACAAGAGCTACGGCGACGCGCAGTGGAATGAATGGCTGCAAACCGCCGAGAAAATGGGCGCTTCCGCCTATATCGAAGCCTACAACAACGCGCAGAAACGGTTCGACAGCAAATAAGCGCGCTTTTCCGCAAGAAACAGAGCAAAGACGGACGGCATCCGCGTTTTTGGCGGGTGCCCCTTCCGCCTTGAAGGAGGTACCCTGCATGCAACCGGCACAACCCGAGCTGGCCCCAACGGCGGTCAGCCAACCGAAGCGTTCCAAAGGAGCGGAAATTTTGCGGCACATCAAGAGGGACCGCCAGCTCCTGCTTTTGTTCATCCCATGTATCGTCTTCTTTATCCTGTTCCGCTACGGCCCCTTGTACGGGCTGATTATCGCGTTTAAAAATTACAACGTCTATGAAGGCATCCTGGGCAGCGAATGGGTGGGACTGGAGCATTTCAAAGCGTTTTTCTCCAGCCAAGATTTCTGGATGCTGTTCCGCAACACGATCCTGCTCGGCTTGTTTACTCTCTTGTGGGGCTTTCCGTTTCCCATCTTGTTCGCCCTGCTGCTCAACGAAGTGCGCCTGCAAGTTTTCAAAAAGACGGTGCAGACGTTAAGCTATCTGCCTGCGTTCCTGTCCGTCGTCATTATCTCGTCCATGATTATCGATTTCCTGTCGCCGACCCGGGGGCTGCTCAATACGATTATCGAGGCGCTCGGCTTTACCCGGACCTATTTCCTGATCGACCCGGAATGGTTCCGTACCATTTACGTGTCCTCGGATATCTGGGCGACGATCGGGTACGACGCCATCATTTATCTGGCCGCAATCGCAGGCGTCAGTCCGACCTTGTACGAAGCGGCGCGCGTGGATGGCTGTACGCGATTCCAGATGATGCGCTACATCACGATTCCGAGCATTCTGCCGACGATCACGATCATGTTCATTCTGAAAACGGGCGCGATGTTCCGGATCGGCTACGAGAAGGTGCTTCTGCTCTACAACCCGATGACCTACGACGTGGCGGACGTGTTCTCGACTTATGTCTACCGCAAAGGTCTGCTTGAAACGAACTACAGCTATGCCGCTGCCGTAGGATTGTTCGAGGCGCTGGTCGCGCTCGTGATGCTGCTGGTCAGCAATATGATCAGCCGGAGAGCGGGAGGCAGCAGCTTATGGTAACCGCAAAGGGGAGGAACCTCCGCAAATTCGGTCTTTTCGATCTGATGAATGTGATCATTCTCAGTTTGGTCGCGGCCGCAACCGTCTACCCGGTGCTGTACATCATCGCGGTTTCGTTCAGCGATTCGGCTTATATCGTGCAGAATAAAGTGTTTCTCTGGCCCCGGGGCTTTAACCTGGACGCTTACAAGGAAATTTTGCAAAATCCGCGTATTCCGCGCGCCTATCTCAATACGATTCTGTATACGGGCGTGGGCACTCTTATCAATCTGCTAATGACGGCCGTGGCCGCTTATCCGCTTTCCCGGAAAACGTTCTTCGGGCGGAAATATTTTATGATCGCCATCGTCATCACCATGTTCCTGAACGGGGGCATCATCCCGACTTACATCGTCGTGCAAAAGCTTCACCTGCTGGATTCCATCTGGGCTTTGGTGCTGCCCAACGCGATCTGGACGATCGAGCTGCTCATTCTCAAAAGCTTCTACGAGTCGATGTCCTCGTCCTTGCGTGAATCCGCCCTGATCGACGGCGCGTCGGAGTACCGGATTCTGTTCAGCATCATCCTCCCGCTGTCCAAACCGGCGCTCGCTTCCATCGGCCTGTTCTACTTCATGGGACACTGGAACAGCTTTTTCCTGCCGCTGATTTATCTCAACGACGCCAACCTTTATCCGCTTCAGGTGGTGCTCCGGGATATGCTTATTTTCGATCAGGCCAAGGAATCGGGGCTTGTGGACCAGGCCGCGCTGACGCCGGAGGCGATGAAGAACGCCACCATCTTCATTTCGATGATTCCGGTGCTGCTTATTTATCCGTTCGCCCAGAAATATTTCGCCAAGGGCATTATGCTCGGTTCCGAAAAAGGCTAGAAGGGATGCCCGGCCGGGTGTCGAAGATTAAGGGAACTAACAGCGTCATTTCCGTTATAGAGCGAGGGGGACGGAATATGCCGAGGATCCGCTGGAAAGTGAACATGGGGCTGCTGAAGATTTTCTTGTCGCTTCTGCTCGTGGCCGTTGTCATGTTCGCATCCAATTACTTGGTCTTCGAGAATTCGATTTCGGGTATTTATCGTCAAGTCAGCGAGAATAACAAACTGGTTGTGAAGCATGTCATCCGGTCGTTCGATCAGGCTTTCAAAGAGATGAACGACCTCATCTATTCGATCCACGCCCTGCCCTACAAGTCTTGGGAGGTGATGGAGGATGACCGGATCAACATGAACGACGTGTATCTGATGCAGAAAAACATGACGACCCTGGTGTCCTCCATGGATTATCTGGAAGAGGTCGTTCTGTTCGAGAAAGGGTCCGCCTTCGCGATTACTTCGCAAGGGACTTCGAGCCTGGAGGCGCTCTTCAACGAGCAGTACCGGCACGATACGTACAACGCGGAGTACTGGAAGTCTTTTGCCGAGACGAACCGGACGCAGAAAGTGTTTCCTGCAAGCGTATTCAAAGTGAGGGTCGCGGACCGGCTTGTCCAAAGCCGCAATCTCATCGTGCTGATGGGAAGCAACCAGATTTCGACGTACAACATTATGCTGCTGATCGACGTGGATAAGCTGCTGAAGCACGTCAACCAGACCGCGATGATGCAGGGCACTTCCCTGATGGTGATGGATGCCGAGCGCAACCGTATTCTGAGTACGGACCCGGAGTGGGATCTCGTGGAAATGCTGAACGAGGTGTATTTTAACCCGGGGCAGGAAGCGACGGTCAAAAGCCGGGATTACGAGTATCTGTTTTATAAATCCGACTATAACGATTTTATTTATATTGATAAAATGCCGGTGGAACTCGCGGGCACCGCGCCGGTAGTCGCCTGGAACCGGATGATCATGATTATCGCCATTCTGTCGGCGGTGGGCCTCTCCATCCTCCTCAGCTACTACCTGTACCGGCCGATCGGGGATCTGGTCCGCCTGCTGGGCGGAAAAACGGCGGAACGGCAGGCGGATTACAGCCGCATCCGCAGCGGCATCGAGCAGATCCAGCTGGAGAATGCCTCCGTCAAAATTCAGATGGAGACGGTGCATTCCGAAATCCGGCGCGGCGTGTTCCTGCATGCCCTTGACGAATTCTCGCATTCGCGCGAATTCGAGAACCGGATGCAGCACATCTTCGCGGATTTCTTCCAGACGGGCCAGTTCATGATGGCCGCCATTCATCTGCGGCCAAAGGAAAGCCCGGATGCCGGAGGCGAACCGCCGGCGCCGCTGCGGGCCGCTTCCCTGGAGCAGACGCTGCAGGCCGTGCTGCGTGAAGCGGCCGGAGAGGCCAACAGCCACTGCGCCGTCTTCCACGCGGGAAGCCTGCAGTTCCTGGCGCTGATCGGCCTCGACCGGCCTTCGGACCGCGAGCCGGTCATCCGGCGTATGGGGCAGGTGCTGAAGCAAGCCGGGAGCGGACCGCTGAAGGACGTCACTGTCATGGCGGCCGTCAGCAGGCTCTACGCCTCGAAGATCCAGTACTGCCAGGACGCTTACCGCGAGGTCAAGCGGGGCCTGATGTACCGGGATCTCTCGGAGGCAAGCCCGGTCACGGATACGCAGGCGATCCGGTATACGTGGAAGGTGTACTTCCCGCTGCATGAAATCGAGAAGCTGTCCAACCACCTTGCGGGAGGGAACGTGGAGGCATGCCTAGCGATGATCCGCGCCATTCTGGCGAAGAACGCCGAGCGGCATGTCCACCATCACCAGCTCGTTCCCGTCGCCGAGTGCATGTACTATCACATGCAGCAGTACGTGGAGCCGGGCAAAGTCGATCAGCAGGAGCTGATCCGGCTGCAGGACGGCTTTATCCGGTCGGTTCATCACGCGGTGGACTACCGTGAAATCGAAACCGCGCTGGAATATGCCGCGCGCCGCTTTGCGGAATGGCGGAAACCGGCCGGCGACACGAAACTGGAAGCGGAATTTATCGCCCAGTATATCAACACGCACTACAAGGAAAACCTGCACCTGGATCATATGGCCGAATTGCTGGGAACAACCCCGAAATATTTCTCGAACTACTTTAAGAAAGCGTTCGGCATCAATTTCGTGGAATATCTCAACAAGGTCCGGATGGCTCACGCCAAGGAATGGCTGAAGACGACCGACTGGTCGGTGGCGGAAATCGGCGAGAAGTCGGGGTATCTGAATTCGTCCACTTTTACGAGCACGTTTAAAAAATACAACGGCATTTCGCCCAGCGAATACAGAAGAAAGTCGATTTCCTGACTGGATGCCAAAAGTGGTTCAGGCGGCCAAGGATCGCTTGAAGCGAGGAACGAAAGTTGCCTGGCGAAAGGTTGACCGGGTCGATAATGAGCGGCGTTAAGATGAAAGTGTATAAGATAGCTGAATGAAGATTAACGCGTCCGGATTAAAGGCAGTAAGCCTATTCTCCTCATTAAGTTTAATGGGACCCAACTTACGTCATCCGGATAGAACAACTACCCAAACAGTAACGCGGCACAATGACTAAGGGCGCAATAATTAATGAAGCGTAATTAAAAACGCCCTAACGAAAGTTCATAAAGAGTAGCGAGAACATGAATAACGGAACTACAAGCACTGCGAATAACGACACATCGAATAATGAGACATCGAATAATGAGACATCGATTAACGAAACAGCACTTGTTCCCGGGATACCCCGCCCGAATAATACTCTCTCCATCACTAGGCTGCAATAGGGCGGGCATACGGGAAGCTGACGAAGGGTATGGAGGGAAAAACAATGAAATGCGTTGCGGCACAACATGGAAAAATCGTTCTGCGTGAACTGGAGGAACCGCCGCTCCTGCCGGGGCATATTCTGATCCGTACCGAATATTCCGCGATCAGCCCCGGAACGGAGCTGTCGATGCTCCGCCGGTCCGGCGATACGCCGGTCGAGCTGGGCTACAGCGCGGTCGGCATCGTCGAGCAGATCGGCGAGGGCGTCCGCGGCCTGGAGCCGGGACAGCGCGTCGCCTGCTACGGCGCCCCTTACGTCCGGCACGCCGAGACGCTGGCCGTCCCGGCGAACCTGGCCGCCCCGGTGCCGGATCACGTCCGGCCGGAGGAAGCGGCGTTCGCCGGGCTGGGCGCCATCGCGATCCACGCGCTGCGTACGGCCGAACTGCGGTTCGGCGAGTCCGTCATCGTGGTCGGGCTCGGCATCCTCGGCAACCTGACGGCGCAGATCGCCTCCGCCGCCGCCTTCCGGACGGCGGGGCTGGACCTCGACGCGGGACGCGCGGAGCGGCTGCGCACCGGCGGCGTCGAGGCGTTCGCCGGCGCCGAGGAGCTGGAGGCGCAGCTGGCCCGGGTGACCGGCGGCCTCGGCGCCGACAGCGTGCTGCTCTGCGTGGGCGGCGACGGCGAGCCGCTCATCAACCGCGCGTTCGGCTGGCTGCGGGACCGCGGTTCGGTCGTCCTTGTCGGCGACGTGAGCGCGAATTTCTCGCGCGGGCAGATGTTCGGCAAGGAGGCCCGCGTGCTGATCTCCCGGGCGGGCGGGCCCGGGCGCTACGACCCGATGTACGAGCGCGACAACCGGGATTACCCCGTCGGTTACGTCCGCTGGACGGAAGGCCGCAATACCGCGGAGTACATCCGTCTGCTCGCGGAAGGCCGCATCTCGGTGGCCCCGCTGCTGACCTCGCTTCCGTTCGGCCGGGCCGCGGAAGCGTACGAAAGCTTCCGCGGCGGCGAACCGGCGCTCGGAGTGCTGCTCCGGTATGGCGCGGATTAAGGGCGGGGCAGCTTAGCCGCCGCTGGCCGTTCGGCCCGCCCCCTTGATCGGCGGTTTAAGGCCTGTCAACGCGAAGCGCCCCGACTACGGCGGCGGAAGACGGCCAATGCGGAACCGCTCGGACGGTATTTCCGGGAGCAGGCCCTTTTCCGGCAAATCATAACGTCAGCAAAGCGAAACCGATCCTTGTCCCAAGGTGACGTTTCGCTTATTTGTATCCTCTTTTTTGCGGGCACCGGCATTTCCGGTATTTCTCAAGTTCTCCATCAAAAAAACGTAACAATTTTAGTTTAAGATTGGAGTCGGAAAGGTACCTATATATACACGAAGGAGGTCGGAGGGTGATGGGGGATCTCATCCTGGAGCTGGTGGACCAGTACGGGTATACGTTTTTTTACGCGGCCCTGGCGCTGGGACCTTTCGGCATTCCGGTACCCAATGAAGTGACCGTGATGACAGGCGGCGTTATCGGAGCCGAAGGGCTGCTTAATCCCTGGCTCGTTTATGTATGCATTTTTCTGGGGTTGATCACCGCAGTCACGATGGGGTTTGTAATCGGCCGGGTATTCGGCAAACGTCTGATTCACCGGCTGCAAGGGAAGGAAAGATTCGCGCGGTATTTCTCGTCTTCCGAGCAGCTTCTCGATAAATACGGCACGGCAGCGCTCTGCATCAGCTGTTTTATCCCGTGTGTCCGGTATATCGTGCCGATTTTTATGGGCGCCTACGGCAAACGCTATGCCAAATTCGCTCTGTACGCTTACAGCGGAGCCTGGGTATGGACGCTCATTTTTTACGCAATCGGGCGGCAGTGGGGTTACAATATGTCCCAGCTTCTGATCGTTCCGGAAACGAAGCTCGTCCTGGCTATCGGCTTCGCCGCGGCGGTTTTATTCCTCTTCTGGAGGAACAGAGCCAAGAAGTCACAAACCTAGAGCCGCCCGTGGAAGGGCGGCTTTTTTGCATGCGCCGGGATTTATAATTAGCAAAAGCGGGACAAGAATTCGGATGGAAATTTCGTTAAAATGGTGGATAAGCCGCCTTTCTTTCCGTTTTGATCAGTATCCCCTACTAATACCCGGTTACCGTTAAAATGTAAAATTTTTTTGCGGATTCGTCTTGACCCTCCTCTTGGAGGAGCCTTTAGACTTTGACAGGAAAGGAGGAATACCATGCGCAGCGACAAACTCTTGACCGTTAAGGAAACCGCACAGGTGTCGGGTGTAACGGTAAAGGCTCTGCACCATTACCACAAAATCGGTCTTCTGCCGCCCCGGGAAATCAGTGAAGCGGGCTACCGGCTGTACGGGATGGAGGAGCTTCAGCGGCTGCAGGAGATTTTGTTTTACAGGGAACTGGATTTTCCGCTGGAAAAAATCAGGAGGGTGCTGGAAGAAAAGCCGCAGCGGGCGGCTATTTTATCGGAGCAGGAGGAGCTGCTTTCGGCGCGGAAAACGCGATTGGACCAGCTTCTTCGGACGCTTCGGCAGTCTATCCGGCATGCCTCGGAAGGAGAAGGGATGGAAATGGCAGACATGTTTAAGGGATTCGGCAGAGAAGAGGAATGGAAAGAGGCGCTGACGGAGCAAAGCGAGTATTTGAAAGAAACGTACGGGTACGACCTTCTGGAGAAGGGAACCATCAACGTGGAGGCTTTGAACGAGCAGGCGGCGGAGGCAAAACGGTTTACGGACGGAATGGCCGCCGCACTCAAAAGCGGAGTGAAGTTCGACCACGAGGACGTGCGGACGCTGCTCCGGGACCATCTGGATTTCCTGAACAAAGCGGGGAATATGTTCGGGCCCCAAGACTACGTCGACCAGACGAAGTTTTTTATGGAAGACGATTTCCACCGGCACATGCTGGAAAGCCAGCAGACCGGTCTGGCTTATTATTTGCGCGCCGCCGCGGAATCTTGGGCGGCCGCCAAGTGACGGCGAAGCGAAGCGTATCGCGGATAACCGCCGGGCGTATGTTGCCCGGCGGTTTTTTGCGGTATAATTAGCTTCTCGGCTGACTCGCGCGCCGGGCCTTTACAGCCCGTATGACATGCATAATTATGCCCGGAAAGGGGGAGAATCGGTTGGCTTTCGGAGTGAAAAGAGAGGAACTGCAGCGCTGGAAAGCGGCGGTATCAAGAGGAGACATCGCGTATCTGACGCATTACTGGCTGGACCCGCGCTTTCCCGGCATTACGACGGTTACGAAAGTCGGCTGTTCCGACCTCGGCCGCTTGTCCGACTGGTGCGCCTCTCACGGACTGAATCCCGGGTACATTCATAACCGGGCCCCGTTTCCGCATTTTGACCTGATCGGCCCCAAGCAGAAAGAAATTTTATGGAAAGAAGGCATTCACGATCAGCTGAGACGGTTCAGGCTGCTTGATTGAAGCGGCGTCTCCACCGCCTTCATGCGGTGACAAACACCGTGCGCCGGGAGCTTCTTCACGCGGATTCTTTAACCTCTCCTTATCAGCGCTTCTATGAGCTCAGCCACACTGATATTCTCCAGCTCCTCCGCAACCCGGTCCGCTTCGGTTCTTTTCCGGATCGAACCCTCCAGCACGATTTCAATTCTCTGATCCTTGTCTATCAGCACGGATAACACTTCGAGGGAATTCGTAAGCAGTCCGACCACGACCGCGAGCTGCTGCGGAGTAAGCCTGCTTTCTTTTTTCTTCTTGCCATTGCCGTTGCCGTTTTGGCTGCCGTTTTTAGTGCCGTTTCCGTTTCTGCCGCCGAATACACCGCCGTTCCCGCCCGCAGCTCCATTCCCTCTTTTCATGGATCGTCACCATCCGTTTTATACTATAACCGTGCCGGTAACACCTCCACCCTCTCCTTTTCCGAACCCTGCTATAAAGGCAGAGGCAACAATAATCACGATGATAAACGTGACAATACGTTTACCGTCTTCATTGTCCATTTTTTTCACCCTTATCCCTCAAAGCCATTATTGTACAGCATATGTTCCTCCGGCGCAGGCGTTCCAAAATCGGACGGGTCAGGTTTCTGACCGCTTCCCGATAAAGGAGAGGGCCTTCACCTATACGGCCCGGCTGAACGGGAACGGGGGAGGCCCTGCCGACGAATTATCTGGAAGGAATTGAGAAGGCTTTGCTCGGGGAGCTCATGGCATTCGAAAAATACAGGAAAATCTACTTAAACATTCGTCCAGAATACCGCGACTGGATATTTGAAATTATGACGGATGAAATCAAACATGCGGGCTATTACAACTGGCTTTACGCGAAAAACAAATAGCCGCAAAGAAGTATTCCGGTTTATACAAACGCAGTAAAAGAAGCTCAACCGCTGCTGAGCTTCTTTTTTGGCTTTACGGCGAAAGAAGTAATAAAAGTGCACGCATCGGTCATTTTTGTTCATGTTCAGGCGCGGAAATATTCAGTATGGTAAAGTGGACAGGGATAGAGACATAGAACAGCCGACAAAGAAGTAAGCGTTATCAATGAAACATGCAGAGGCCGTATGATGATCAGCGCTCAGTTGAGTCAGCCCGTAACCGGGCCGGATCGCTTGCACGTTAAACGGATGTCCGGCGACGTATCGTTCCTGCTGCTTTTTCTGGTCCCGTTCGTGATTTCAGGGTATTTCTCCTACAAACCGTCTTCCGAAGCCATGGAGTCCAAAATCGTAAAATAACCGCCGGCATCAATGTGGGCGGCTTGAAAGGATAGATAAAGCCTATGACAAGCTTTAAGGTACAGGGCAGCCAATTTCTTTTGAACGATAAACCGCTCCGGATTATCTCCGGAGCTCTTCACTATTTCCGGGTTGTCCCCGAATATTGGCGCGACCGGCTGTTGAAGATGAAAGCCTGCGGCTGCAATACGGTGGAAACCTACGTGGCATGGAACGTTCACGAGCCGGAGGAAGGCAAATTCGAGTTCGACGGGATCGCGGATGTGACCGCGTTTGTGGAGCTTGCCGGGGAGCTGGGCCTCCATGTCATCGTGCGCCCGAGTCCGTATATTTGCGCCGAATGGGAATTCGGCGGCCTGCCCGCCTGGCTTCTCAAGGATGCGGAGATGAAGCTGCGCTGTTCCGATCCGAAATTTCTGGCGAAGGTCGACGCCTATTACGACGTCCTGCTGCCGAAGTTCGTTCCGCTTCTGTGCACGAACGGAGGCCCGATCATTGCCATGCAGGTGGAGAACGAGTATGGCAGCTACGGCAATGACCAAGCGTATTTGCGCTATCTCCGGGATGGCATGATTGCCCGGGGCATCGACGTGCTCCTGTTCACTTCGGACGGGCCGACCGACGAGATGCTGCAGGGCGGAACGCTGCCTGACGTCCTCGCTACGGTGAATTTCGGTTCCAGGCCGGAAGAATCGTTCGCCAAGTTCAGAGAATACCGACCGGATGAGCCGCTGATGTGTATGGAGTTCTGGAACGGCTGGTTCGACCATTGGATGGAAGAACACCACACGCGCGACGGAGAAGACGCCGCCCGGGTTCTGGACGAGATGCTCGGCGCCGGCGCTTCCGTCAATTTTTATATGTTCCACGGCGGAACGAACTTCGGCTTCTACAGCGGAGCGAATCATATTAAGACGTACGAGCCTACGGTGACGAGCTACGACTATGATGCGCCTTTGACGGAGCGAGGGGATTTGACGGCGAAGTACGAAGCGTTCCGTGAAGTCATCTCCAAGCACGAAGGCGAATCAGGCTGCGCGCTGCCCGAACCTCTTCCTATAAGAAGCTACGGAGAGGTGAGAATGACCGGGCGCGCGGATCTGTTTGCGCAGCTGGGCAAGCTGTCGCAGCCGGTCCGGCGGGTAACGCCGGAACCGATGGAGAAGCTGGGCCAGAATTACGGTTTCATTCTGTACTCGGCGTTCGTGACGGGACCGCGCCGGGGCCAGGAGCTGAACATCCAGGAGGTGCGGGACCGCGCCCTAGTGTTCCTGGACGGCAGCTATATCGGCGCCGTCGAGCGGTGGGACGTCCGGCCGCTCAAGCTTGATGTGCCGGCCGGAGGAGCGCGTCTCGATATTCTCGTCGAGAATATGGGGCGCGTCAACTACGGCCCGCTGCTGCGCGACCATAAGGGAATCACGGAAGGCGTGCGGATCGATAACCAGTTCCAGTACGGCTGGGACATTTATCCGCTTCCGCTGGATTCGCTGGACGGGCTTGAGTTCGGGACGGCCGCATGGCCGGATGACGCGGACGCGGAAGCAGGAGCTGGGGCTGCTCGGGTGAAGGCGGCAGATGGGACCGAAGCGGCGGCCGGCTTTGCTTCGGAGTCTGCAAACGCAGCCATGGAAGCCGGTAAAGCCTCAGCTTCTTCGGAGGAAGCGGCAGGTTCAGGCAGCGCGGAAGAGACGGTCGTTTCCAGCGAGGATGACCGGATGCCGGCCATTGCTGCTCATCATGCGGACGCGGCAGGCGAGAGGCCCGCGTTCTACCGGGGCTTCTTCGAAGTGGAGGAGGCGGCCGACACGTTCCTCCGGCTGGAGGGATGGACCAAAGGCGTCGCGTATGTCAACGGCTTCAACCTGGGACGCTACTGGGAACGCGGCCCGCAGAAATCGCTGTATGTGCCGGGGCCATTGCTGCGCAAAGGGACGAACGAGATCGTCCTGTTCGAGCTTCACGGCACGGCACGGCTTTCCGTCCGGCTGGAAGATAAGCCGGATTTGGGGACGGAGGCCGCCGTGGATCAGAGCATCCTGAATTTCACGGGAGAGTAACGGAGGGGCGCGGATGAATAGTCCGCGCTCCGTTTTTAGACGCTTGCATGCCGTTATGCGGTGCATGCGGAGCGATATAGCTTGCACGGAGGCGGCTCGTTTGGACGAGGTTTGGCGGCCGAGCTGCGCGATCTGATGCTGACCGTGCTTAAGCCCTGCAGCCCACTGATGTGGGGATGCAGGTTTTTTTTCGTCAGTGGATGGATTATTTACTGGACGGATGATTTACATAGCAGGTCGTTCCGGACAGTTCTAGGGTAAAGATTGTATTTTTTTTGACGGGCAAAGAGTATGTTCGCCTTCTTGTCCTTTTAACCTGCGGTCAAACCCGGCACTCACTTGGAAACATGAATGACTCCAATATCCATATACTGGAATGAGTAAAATAGAAAGGAGTGGTCATCTATTGCCAGAGAATCAACCCAACCGGCAAATCTTTAGTGATCAATCTGGTTCCGTTATCCCGTGGAGCCAAGTAAAAGGCAGCCAGAAAGTCGAATACTCCGCAACCCGTCGGAGGGGGGTGGACTTAAATGTGAGCGCTGCGGAAACGTTCATCGCCAAAATGAAAAACGTGCCTGTGTTTGCCCAAGTTGGTGGTGAAGTAACCTTCCGCGCGCAAGCGCAAGCACCGCTGGATCTATTCGAAGAGGCCGGATTAGCGGTACGGCTTCAAGCCATCGCCCGTCTTGCTGCGGGAATTGGACTGCGACCGAGGATGTCTATCGGAGAACTTACGGACGCCGTCGGAGGATTGCCCGATATGAAGGGGGCTCCGATGGAGATGTTCCGGCTTCTGCTGGAAGAAATTACGATACAAGGGGAGATGCATGCCCAAGCGGCCGTTGCAATAATGGCCTACGCCAATTTCGTAGCTTCCGGAACTTTTCTGGGGAATGACGGATTCAGCAAGCCCGGGTTCCAGTATATTTTTGAAGCGGGTTACGGCTTTGAGGTGGGCGGCGGGTACCGTGCTTTCGTTGAGGTGAATTTTGATAATCCGCGCAGGCTTATTAATCGTTACGCAGAAGCCGCTATCACCAAAATGATTGCTTCTGCCGGTCAGAGTATATCCCCGGAACAATTCGCTCTGATTCGTTCTCTCGAAGCACCTGTAATCATCGGTGCGCGGCTTGCTTATGAAATCGGTGAGCTGCCAAGAGAACAGGCCGGTGAACGGAGTGTCGCGATCATTATCCTGGAAGGGCAGCGGTGGCTGCTGAAACGATTTCTGGAGACAGGTTCGAACGGCACCGTACAATGGATCGCCAATACTCTGTTAACTTCGTTAAACAAACATATGGAGAGTAAGGTGTCTCCCTATCCATTCAGCGGACCCTTGGAAGTTCAAGTGCCGTCAAACATAGCGAATGACATAAACACTGAATTAGGCCGAAATCCGGGCACCCCGCTTTCCCAAACAGACTTGTTAGCCTACTTAACCGCAAAGCCGCTTCAGGCACTGCTTTCCCAATCGGAAGAGACGCGTCTCATTCTGAACATCTTCCAAACGGCTTTTCCGGGCAATCCGCAAACAAGCGCAGGAGCAATCTTTGCTTACACCGGCAGCAATACGGACCCGGCCGGCCTCTTGGCAGGATTAGCCTCCGGCCTCCAAACCTATGCAGGGCAGCAGTTAAACACACCGGCTTTTAAACAAGCTATTCAGCAAGTCGCTTCGGGCAGCAGGGAAATGGGCGTTATTCTCCAGAACGGTCTGATTCCCGCTCTGGAGATTGCGGCCAGTGTCGGACTTCCCTATGTTATGAATCAAGGCGGTTATGACCGGACATTCGTCCGAGAGGCGCTTTCCTCCGCGCTGCTGGCCGTTGTCGGAAGAGGTCTTGTCCGTATATTTAACGGGATTACCATGCGGATCCAGGGGCAGCTCGGCGAACTGCTCAATGGCGCGGCCAATCAATTGTCCAACCCTGCTGTCGTGCAGCTGCTTGAGCTAACCGGGCCGACTAACCGTTATCTCATCCGACCTTTACAGGCAGGATTCAGAGAGGCGGCTGTACAGGTAGCGGATTTTATACCACAGCAGGCATTCGATCAGATGCTGGTTATTTTTACTCCGATAGATGCCGGGTCTACTGCTTCGTTTGTCGAGAATTTGCGGAAGACGGATTGGACGCCGAGAGCCGGCAATCTGTCGGATGTCGCCAATACATTGCTGGGCATCCTTTTGACTAGAGCAACGACATTTACTTCAAAAATCATCGCAGTCGTGCTCCAGGCTTTCCTTGAAGTTCTTTTGCAGGAGCTTCAGGACCTGATCGATAAATTTGGCCTTATTCTCAACGAAGCCTGGGAAGCCCTCCGAAATTTTATTCGGACCGTACTGACAGAGCCTCTCAGACGTGTTATCCGCGAACTCGTGGGTCAAGTAATAAGCAAATTACCTCCACGCATTCAATCCCTTGTAACGGACGGAGTAGACGCTGCCATCAATAGTTTGCTTCCCGATGCGGTATTAGATCCGATCATGAACGGACTCAGCAAAGTAACCTTAGATCCTAAAAAGGTACTGGATACGATGGCGGGTCAAGGAAACTTCCCCGCTTTCACGGATTATCTGTATCAAGAGATTCTGCAGCAGCTCCAGCGTTCGAATCTAAATCTGAACCTGAGTATTAAAGTGCCGATTAAACTTCCCGGGCCGCTCAGTGGTCCGGCTTTTACGGGAGGAGGGCCGGCAGGATACGGCGGAATCGGCGGCATAGGCGATTTGGGCGGAGGAGTAGGAAACATAGGGGGCTTAGGGGATGCGATAGGAGGGTTGGGCGATGTGGTAGGCGACTTAGGCGGAATCTTAAAAGGGGATGAAAGCCTCGGTGAAGCCCTGGATAAAATTCTGAATAATGCCGGTCTCGGGGATCTCATTCCGATCCCGGGCGGCAATCCGCAAATTCCGCTCGGGATTACCCTGACACCGGAGCACATTGTCCGTGCCATTCGGGAAGCCGTGCCAGTAAGAACTTTGCAGGTACAATACAGGAGTTTGCGTTCGCGAGCGGTCCCCGCTCTTCAAAAAATGCAGCAGGTAGCCGAATTCCAGGCGGCCATCCCGCGTATTGTCGCCGATTTTCAAATTAACCGCTCTTCTGAAAGATCGCTTGGTATCGTTTATACAGATGCTCTGATTTTGCTGAGGCCTCTTACGGGACAGAGAAATCATCCTGTTTTTGAAATTCTTGTGCACTTTTCCGGCTTAAGGGAGCCTACTCCCGGCATAATCGGGACCTATCCTCAAATTTCAGTCGTTCTGGATAATTGTCAACTGCCGCTTGATACCTTTCAAACGATATGGAACGATAACGGAGGGATTCAAGGAAGACCGCCGGGCCTCGTGCTCCGGCGTACGCTTACCTTGCAGGAATTGAGCGGGGGAACGCGTACGATCTACACGGCTGCGACCGCACCTTATTTCGGAAAGGTTGAGGCTGCGAAACAATTTAGAATAATGACAAGTCCGTAGCTCGCAAAATAAAAGGAAACCCTACAAGGATCATAGCTCATCGATAAGCTATGATCCTTGTATTTGGGGCACTTTGCCTTTATGGTGCAGCAATCCGTTTGAGGTTAGTAAACAAGCTGCGGGTTGTCTGAAAAGCGGCTGCTATTCTTACCTGTAAGTTTGCCGGGTTCCCATCTGTTTTAAAAGTTTCCTTTCCGGCTGGCCTAATCGTTTACCGTCCGATCGGATCCGCTATTTCCCGTATGCTCCAGAATCAGCCCGGCCGTCCGGTCCGGATGGGAGATCGGAAACTGGTGCCCGGCGCGGATTTCCGTTACGGGCAGGTGCCGGAAAGCCTGCGGAATGCGGTACTGCCGGTCCAGCTCTCCCCAGACGAGGCTGACTTTGCCCGCGTCCCACTTTCCGGGACTCAGGTCGAACGCTCCGGCATTACCGAGCGCGGTGAATACGTCCGCGTTCGTTTTGCGGACCCGGGACGAGGCTAAATCCCGGAGCACATAGCGCACGTAGTCCTGCGGGATGTCCTCCCCGTCCGCAAAGCTGCCGGATTCCAGCAGCTTCCGGACCAACGACCGCTCTGTCATCCGCTTCATATAGGCCCCGGCGAGCCAGGCGGGTGCAGCCGCATGAGCCGCATGCAGGGCCGGCTGCAGAAGCACCGCTCTGCGGACGTAACCGGGCAGCTGTTCCATGACCTTGGCGGCGATCAGCCCTCCGAAGGAGTGCCCGACCAGTACAACCGGCTGTCCAAGCTCCTTCAGTGCACTCGTGACCGCCTCGACATAACCGGCCACTACATCGCGGCCATGGTGGTAGGGGGATCGTCCGAATCCGGGTAAATCCACGGCATATACAGGATGGCCGGTCAGCCGTGAAGCGGCCGGGAGCAGCGGAAAAGCCCCGCCGAAAGCCCCGTGCAGAAGCACAACGGGGATGCCGGAGCCGTCCGGGCGGGACCATACGGCGAGCTTGCCCAGCCTGCCCGGTTTAAATTCCGCATCCGGAAGTCCCGCATCCCCGTGAGAGAGGCGGTAATCCAGATCGGCGATAGTGTGGGGCAGTATCTTCCTGTTCAGCCCCGCATCCAGCTTGTATTTCCGTTCCACGGCTTGCTTGGAGGCAAGAGGAAAATCGGCATCCGCGATAAAATTTATGGATTCCGCCGGAATGCCGGTTTTCCGGCCCCATTTTGTCCCCAGAGCCTTGATCAGCAAAGGAAGAGGCATCGTGCCGAAGGGGCCCCGGACACGCACTTCTTTGGCGATGCTTCCTGCCAACTCGCGCATATCGGGGCTGCCGGTTTTTTCGTCCAGCAGAAAATACGTGCCGTTCTCCGGCTCTTCTTCCCGGACCAGCGCTGCGATGAATGCGGCGGCATGGTCGGCGTGCACCATGGGCAGCCAGTGCCCGGAACCGCCGGGAGAGAGGGGCATCAGACCGCGCCGGACCGAGTCGACGAGAATGCCGAGGCCTCCCGTCTGCTCCGTGACGCCGGTGACAGAATCTCCGATCACGACACTGGGATTCACGACGGAGAGCGGAATTCCTTCCCGGTACAGCTCGCGGCGGATATACAGGTCTGCGGCCAGCTTTCTGTTCTCGTAAGGAGGCTCGCCGGGATGCCCGACGTGTCCGGGGATATCGGTGTTTTTTTCGTGATAAGGACTCTTAAATCCCACCAGATGAATAAAATGCTTCAGTCCCCGGGTCTTGCGGCCGATACGTTTCGCCAGAGACACCATCTCTTCGCCGGAGCGGAAAAACACGCTCTCGGCTTCCTCTTGCCCCAGCCCGATGTCCATAGGCCCGCCCATATGCAAGAGAATATCCGCCTGTCCGGCAAGCTCCAGTCCGGTATCGTCCAGACCGAGCGAGGGCAGAGACAGGTCACCTTTCACGGGACGGATATAAGCGGAATGCACCAGTCCCTCCTTTTGCAGAATAGAATCGAAGCGGGTTAAAGACCGGACAAGGACGGTAAGCTGATGGGGTTCCCCCGACCCCGGAAGGGATAAAGCCCGGAGAACGTGCCGGCCGATAAAGCCGGTTCCGCCGGTGATAAAAATATGAGCCATGCATAAACACCTCTTTTTCTGAAAATATACTCCTAATCAGTACTAAAAATGATTAAAAAAATTACTTTAGCAGCTGGGCTAAAGCAGGCAGCACTTTGTGCATATAAGTAGTATCAGGGCTGGCATGCTGGAGGAAAAGCGCGCCTTCTATACTGGAAATGATGAGGGCGGCAGCGGAGCCCGGGTCCAAACCGGCTCTGAGCTCTCCGTTTCGGATGCCTTCCGCGAGAAGCTCTTCGAGGTACAAGGTCTGTTCCCGGAAAAAAAGTCCGATCCGCTCCCTCACGAATCCGGCCTCACGGGAGGTCTGTACGTACAGCGTCAGGAACGGGCAGCCTCCGAGGAAATCGTCCTCTCTCCGCATCAGCAAATCGCCGATTGCCGCTATTCTCTGCAGGATAGTCAGTTCGCTTCGGGAACCGGCCTCGCGGATAAGCGCCTCGTACCGTCCGACGAGTCTTTCCGTAATGGCCCCGAGCAGCTCCTCCTTGCTTTTGAAATGATAGTAAATATTCGTTTTGGATACTTTGCTCTCGGCTACAATTTCGTCCATACTGGTAAGGAGAAACCCTTTTGTCAGAAAAAGGTGCTCGGCGGTATTCAGGGCTTTATCCCGGTTGGAAGGTCGTTTAGTCGTTTTCATATTACTACTATATAGTACTAAAAACGGTTTCGTCAACCTTTACTTTCGGAAAGAAGGGGAAAAGATGAGTCTTGCGGGAGCGCTGGGCTACCGCCCGGACGAAAAACTGCTTATCGTCAACGCGGACGATTACGGCATGTGTCATGCCGCGAATGAAGGCATCGCGCAGCTCCTGTCCGAGGGCGCGGTCTCTTCGGCGACCGTCATGATGCCGTGCGGCTGGGCGAAAGAAGCCGCGGAATGGGCGGCGGCCCATCCCCAGACGGATGTGGGGGTCCACCTGACGTTTACGAGCGAATGGACGCCGTACAAATGGGGGCCGGTTACCCGGCATGGAAGCGTCGCGTCACTCGTTACGCAGGAAGGTTTCTTCCCTGCGGATTGCGCGGCATTCGAGCGGAGAGCCCACCCCGAAGAGGTGCGGACGGAGATCGTGAGCCAGATCGAGTTGGCCATGCGGATGGGCATTATGCCGACTCATCTGGACAATCACATGGGCAGCTTGTACGGCCTCGCCACCGGACGTGATTTTCTCGGCATCGTGTTTGACATCTGCGCGTCCTACGGGCTTCCTTTCCGCATTCCCCGTTATGTGGACATGGGGCTGGAGGTGCCGGCCGAAGCGGCCAAGATGGCCGGGCTGCGCGCGGCACAGGCCGATGCCAAAGGCGTGGTGATTCTGGATTATTTGCTGGGCCTACCTTTTCATACGGAAAAAGGGGAGACCTACGAGAGCTTCCGGGGAAGCGTCACGCGGCTTCTGAAGGCACTGAAGCCCGGGGTCTCGGAACTCATTCTTCACCCGGCTTTGCCCGCCGAGGAACTAAAGGCGATCAACCCTCATTGGCAAAAGCGCGAGTGGGAACTCCGCATTTTCCGCGATCCGGAGATAAAAGAGCTGGTTGCCGCCGAAGGAATCCGGCTCATCGGCTGGTCGGAGCTTCAAAGTTTGCAGAGAGCGGCCCATTAAAAATACCCCCTGAGAGGTCGCCTTCCTGAAGATGAGGGCATGTGCGATCACCTCTTTTGCTTGTTTGCCTTATGCGGTAAACGGCGGCGTGTCGCGGTCTTTCGCCCCCGGCATCCGCGGGAGTGCTTTCCCAGAATCGTGACGAACTGCAAAATGATCGGCACGCCTTTTTCCGGAACTTCAGGCGAGCGGAGTTTCAATTTCCCCCGGCTTACCCGGTAGACGCTGGACGGCTGGAGGACCGCGTTTACGAACAGGTTAGTATAGGACACGGTGCGGGGATCCGGAATTCGTACCCGGCCGTAGGAGAGATCCTGATCGCAATTTCTGTATATGCGCCGAATTCCATCGGAAAACGTGACAAAAACGGCCGTTTTTGCCTGAAGGACGCGCAGGGATCCCGAATGCTCCGTTTTACGGATTCGTTTCTTCCGTCTAAGCGGCACTACACCGGCCTCCTTCCTAAGCGGAAAAACTTTTCTTCCTGTTTATATATGCAAAAGAGAGGCCCGCCGTAAACCGGGCGTCTGCCGGGTCCCGAGCCGTCGACGTGCATCGGCCGGACTTTTACAGCGTTAATAAGAATGCCGGTAAGCTTATTCAAGCGCCGGAAGGAGGGATTCCTATGAAAGCGGGATGGGCCGCGCTCCTCATTCTCCTTTTGATGGCAGCATGTAAAGACAGCGGGGAAGTTGATGTTCCCCGGGAGCACAGTTTGGCCAAAAGTTATCTGGAGGATAAAGGCTACCGCATTTTGTCTTACGAGGGCGAAGTCCAAAGCTATGAACTGACGAAGGATGTGCTTAGTCAATTGCCCGGGATGATGTACTGGGGCCTTCAGTCCGTAGACCCTGATCGGTATTTGGGCAAAACGATCCGGGTCCAAAAGTTTGTCGTCAAAGGCCATCCGCTTTCCAAAGGAAAGGTCGACGTTTATGTGTACGAAAATGAGGGGGAGCCGTTCGGCGGGACCTCGTTTCCTCAGGATCAATACGGTGCGGTCGGCGGCTACTGGTCGCTGGACGGTAAAACGCTGCAAGAAGTCCATTCCGTTTCTTATCCGGATTGGAGCGAAGCGTGGCGGGAGAAATACGGCAATTAAAAGGGGGCGGAAAATTGGACGCGTCATTTCTGGAACGCGATACCGTTACGGTAGCGAAAGAACTGCTCGGATGCGAGCTTGTCCGGCAGACGGAGGCAGGCCTGATCCGCGTCGCGATTACGGAAACGGAAGCCTACAGAGGCTCCGATGATCCGGCCAGCCATGCCAGCCGGGCCGTCACCCCGCGCAACCGGCTTATGTTCGGCGAGGTAGGCCGTCTGTATGTGTACCTCATTTACGGGATGCACCTGTGCATCAACGTCGTCGCCCATGAGCCGGGCGGAGTGGGCGCGGTGCTGCTGCGTGCGGCCAGGCCCCTGGAGGGGCTGGAGCTGATCCGCGGCAACCGCGGGGGCGCCCCCGACCGGAACCTGCTGAACGGTCCCGGCAAGCTGGCCCAAGGGCTCGGGATCACACGCGACCTGAACGGCTGCGATCTGCTTGCGGTTCCGCAGGAGGGACTGGCGCTGGAGCGTGGGGCCCTTCCTGGGGGCCCGATTCTCGTCACGCCGCGGATCGGCATCACCAAAGCGGTGGACTATCCGTGGCGTTTTGTCGCGGAGTGAGGCATCCGGCCAAGGGCCGGAGAGGGGACGGGGGAATCGCGTCTGCTCCGCACCGGATCGTCACGGCAAACTTCTTTTCTACCCGGCAAGCATCCTCACCCGGAGCACGCCGATATATAAACAGCCCGCCTCGGACAAGCACAGGCGGGCTGTTTTTTTGTAGGGAACAGAACAGGTACAGCCCTTTAAAAACTAGGAAAACCGGCGAAATTTGACTTTCGGTTCCCCGGCATTTAACATTTAGATAAGTGAAATGTTCTGTGTTTAAATATTTCACTATGAAACCAAATATCCGAGTCCATATCCGAGCTTGCGAGTGCGAATGTGAATGTCTCCCGTTCCTTTTTGTCCCCCTCATTTGCGCGGGGGAACGCTTAATTCGAAAGGAAGAAGTGTTATGCCGGTAGAACCGCGTATTGCCATGATGCTTAAACAGATGAATTCGTATCCGATGCCGTCTTTGGAGGACTTGAAGCCGGAGGACCTCCGCAAAGGCACGGGAAATGCCGCCTTCACCTTCGGGGTGGAGGAGGTCAAGCGGGTAGAGGACCGGAAGCTTCCGCTGAAGGGGCGGGATATTCCCGTCCGGATTTATACGCCTGAAGGTCAGGGTCCCTGGCCGGTGTTCGTCTTTTTTCATGGTGGCGGCTTTGTAGTCGGGGACCTGGAATCGCATGACTCCATCTGCCGGAACTTGGCGAACTCGGTTCATGCCCGGGTCATTTCCGTGGATTACCGCCTTGCACCGGAAAACAAGTTTCCGGCCGCGGTGGACGACGCTTACGAGGCATTTCAGTGGATCGCTTCCCACCCGGAAGAGTTCGACATCGATCCTGCGCGAATTGCCGTCGGCGGCGACAGCGCGGGAGGAACGCTTGCGGCCGTAACCTGCATCAAGGCGAAGGAAGCGGGCGGCCCGGAAATCGTCTACCAGCTGCTTTGTTATCCGGCCGCAGGCTTCCTC
Organism: Paenibacillus sp. JT31N7; assembly: GCF_059692095.1. Lineage (NCBI taxonomy): Bacteria > Bacillati > Bacillota > Bacilli > Caryophanales > Paenibacillaceae > Paenibacillus > Paenibacillus sp. JT31N7. The sequence goes on along the minus strand of NZ_JCAUAT010000007.1, from coordinate 117,141 downwards.
GAAGAGGACCCGGCTTCACTGCGCGAGAACAAGGAAGGTTACCTGCTGACGGCGGGGATGATGGAATGGTTTTCGAAGCAGTATTTGAACACGGAGGAAGAACTTAAGAATCCGTATGCATACCCTATTCACTATAAAGATCTTAGCGGACTGCCGCCCGCGATGATTGTAACCGCCGAGTACGACCCGCTGCGGGACAGCGGCAAGGCTTATGCGGACAAGCTGGTTCAGGCGGGAGTCGAAGTGGTGTACAAGAATTACGAAACCCTGATTCACGGTTTTGCCAACTTTCATAAGTTCGTCCCTGCCGCACAGGAAGCGCTGGATGAAATGGCCTCGCAGCTGCGGCTTGCCCTGGGCACGGATATCCGATAGCAAGCTAAGAAGTCGTAGATAAGAAGACAGCAAGCAAAAGCATCCCGGTAAAGCCCGGGAAAGTCTGATAAAGTCTGATAAAGTCCGGCCGGTTCGTTCCCCATTCCCTTTCGAGAGAGCGGACAACTCTCTTTAAACCCTATCTGGAGGCGGTATAACATGAATACGCTCTTTTCGCCCGACTTTTTGAGAAATCCTTATCCTTTGTACGCTCAGCTTCGTCAAAATCAGCCGGTTATGTTTATGGAACCGCTTGGGATCTGGTCGGTTTTCGACTATGAACACGTCAAGCAAGTGCTGTTCGACCATGCCCGGTTTTCTTCCGAGCATCCCCCGAAGTTTGAGGAAGGTACGGAGCAGGAGAGCCGGGAAGGCGGATTCAGCCTCATTACGATGGACCCTCCCCGGCATACTCAGCTGCGGACCCTGGTGAGCAAGGCGTTTACGCCTAAGGCGGTCGCCGCGCTGGAATCGCGTATTGCCGCGATTACCCATGAGCTGCTCGATGAGGTATCGGAAACGGGCCGCATCGATCTGATCCGAGATTTCTCGTACCCGCTGCCCGTCATTGTCATTGCGGAAATGCTCGGTATCCCGAGCGAGGACCGCGAGCAGTTCAAGCACTGGTCGGATGAGGTTGTGGCGTCGGCAGACTCCGTCGTCGGAGCGACTAACAGCGAATCCCAGAAAGCGCATGAGGAAATGAACGCTTATTTCCGCAAAATCATCGCCCTCCGGCGCGAGGAACCCCGGGACGATCTGATCAGCGCGCTGCTTGCCGCCGAAGAGTCCAACACGCATTTGTCCGAAGGAGATATTCTCTCCTTCTGCGCGCTTCTGCTGGTGGCCGGCAACGAAACGACGACGAACCTGATCGGCAACGCCGTGCTGTCGCTGCTGGAACACCCTGAGCAGCTGGCGAAACTGCGCACGCAGCCGGAACTGCTGCCGTCCGCTATCGAGGAAGTGCTCCGCTTCCGGTCGCCGCTGCAGGCTATGTTCCGTACCGCTGCGCGGGACGTGGAGATCGGCGGGCAGGTGATCCCGGCCGGCAGCCGTGTCGTGGCCTGGATGGGCTCGGCGAACCGCGACGCCGGCAAATTCGCCGATGCCGACAAGTTCGATATCGCGCGCGAATCGAACCCGCACATCGCCTTCGGCCACGGCATGCACTTCTGCCTCGGCGCTCCGCTGGCCCGCCTGGAAGCGCGTGTAGCGCTTCAGGCTATTCTGGAGCGCCTGCCGGATCCGGCACGGGCGGACCAGGAGCCGCTGACGCCCGCCCGCGGGTTTATCGTCCACGGCGTGAGCAGCCTGCCGCTCACGTTTACGCCGACGAAGCGGCTCGGCTAGCACGGCTGGGAGGGCTCATCGCAGCTGGCCGCAAGACCGGGCCGGCCGGGATGCGGAGGCTTGGTACCGTCTCGCTCGGCCGGCAAACGCAGCGGCCAAACCATGCAAAAAAAGCCCAGACCGTGAGGTCTCGGCTTTTTTTGCTGATTTAATGAAACGGGACGGTGTTAACCCAGAGCGTTATGGTTATGGTTTGTAAGCACAGGAAGCATCTTGACTTGCTTAACCATTTCGGATTTGCAAATCGGACAGAGAGGGACTTGATTAAACGAGAAATTTTCCCGCATCCAGCATACGCAGCTTTCTTGGCTGCACGCCCAAACGGTGATCTCTTCTTCTGGAACAGGTTCCATGTTCTTTTTGGAATAATGCATAGTGACCCTCCTTCAGATAGTCGGCCTTCTCTATAGTCTACGCAAGACCGTATAGGTTATAGAAGTTCATGAAAAAGAACTGCCTAATCCTAGGAAAGGCAGTTCCTTCTATAAGTTTGTGTAGTTGCTTACAGTTTTACAACGTTCTCGGCTTGTGGACCACGGTTGCCTTGAGCGATGTCGAATTGGACGCGTTGGCCTTCGTCAAGGGACTTGAAGCCATCGCCTTGGATCGCGGAGAAATGGACGAAAACGTCTTTGCCGCCTTCAATTTCAATGAAGCCGAAGCCTTTCTCAGCGTTAAACCACTTAACTGTTCCTGTTTCCATGCTTGTAAAACCTCCCGGAAATTTAAAGATTTTTACCCATATCCTTTTAGGAAAAAAGTTCACACATTACAAAGTGCACCCATTCCGTGATATCCTTTGTAATATGTGAACTAAGAACTAAAAATATACGTATAACTCATTTTACCATATATTTTCCGCTATAGCAACTTTAGGGGCGCCCAAATCCTGGATTTCAAACCTGATATTTGGCGGTTTACGGCTTATTGGCGCGGGTTTTCCTGTCGGGAAATCCGCGCTTTTGTGCTGGGAAAATAGACGCCGACTATTCCAAGTAAAAACAGCGGCTCGCTGAACTCGGGCCTCGCTCTAAACTGAATCCGGACGGCTCCTATGGAGATTACTACCGCCAATAATCGGCTGTTGGAAAGATTCTTTTCCGAAAGGTACCAGCAAGGGTGTCTTTTTTTGTCCGGAATCTATATAATCAGAAAAGGCACAATTTGGATGGCGTGGAAGTTCGCATCCCGCGGAACATAAGGGTTTATCTTTCAATCGTAACGGGTATTAAAAATTATGAATTTCCAATTATAAGGGAGAAAAGGTCAAGCCTGACACAAGTTTAGCGGATCTTTGCCGCTGCTTTTTCGTAGGAGAGAGACCTAAGCAGATTGGACGAGTCGGAGAGTGTAGAGAGAATGAGATAGAGAAACGAACCGGGACCAGAGTCAGACAGAACGATTGTCTCACGATATAGAAGACGGCGCGGACTGTTCTTACAACGCTGTTCAGACGCCGTAGGCACAACCGGATGGGGGCACGGTCTCTTTGGAACGTGCTTCTTTCTTTTCCGCCGTAAAACGTTTCTGCCCCTCCTGACTTGACCTTTTCTCCCCGTCCTGAGATGAAATGGAGGGAATGTGTATGAAGAATAAAGCAGGTTTGACGCTTCTGTTGTCGGCGAGTTTGCTCGTACTTTCCACCGTTCCCGCGGGTGCGATCCAGGAGAGAGCGGACAAGCCGGTTCTGACTTTTCCGGTAATCAGCGATGTGCATGTCGACGCCTCCAAGAAAGAGTCCCAGCGTAAATTTACGGAAGCTCTGGAAGACCTTAACCGGGTTAATCCGAGCGCCGATGCTCTGGTAATCAACGGGGATTTGACCGGCGGTTCCGCCCGCGATTATACGCGGCTTAAGGAACTGATGAAAAGCGCCCCGCACCCCGCAAAAACATTTGCAACCATCGGCAACCATGAATTTTATTCCGCCTGGCTGAACGCCAAAGGAAACTGGAGTCCGAACAGCTTCCCCAATAAAGAAACCGAAGCGGCATCCATCGGCAGGTTTTTATCTTATACCGGAGAGAAGAAAGTTTACTATGAAGAGGAAGTCAAGGGTTACCCGTTTATATTCCTGGGCTCGGAGCAGTATCGCCAGACCAATCCCGATAATATGGAGGACGCTTACCTTTCCAAGGAGCAGCTGAACTGGCTGGAGCAGTCGCTCGCTAAGCACGGCCAGGAGTCGGGGAAGCCGATTTTCGTCTTCCTGCATCAGCCGCTTCCCGGAACGGTAGCCGGGACGTCGGTAGCTTCCAACAAGCGTCCGGTCGTCCAGCATGAGGAGTTGAAAAGCATTTTGTCGAAGTATCCGCAGGTGATCTTTTTCAGCGGACACACGCACTGGGAGCTTCGCCAACCCAACACCCTCGTGAAGGACAAGTTTACGATGGTCAATTCCTCTTCCGTGGAACGTCCGTGGACTTCAGACGGCCAAGGCGGGGAGAAGCTTAAGGACGCCAAGGAGAGCGAAGGCTTATATGTAGAAGTGTACGAAGACAGAGTATCGATTCAAGGCCGGGATTTCTACGCCAAGAAGTGGATTCCGGAGGTTCGATATAAAATACCCGTACGGAATTAGTGTAAAAGACAACCGGAATTTTTCCGGTTTGTATCGGCATCGGCCTAACCGGCCGGTGCCGTTTTTATTTTTTGCGTGAGTTTGCGGTATAATGAAGGGGTTAGGAACTAGATGAATTTGGCAGGGGAGTTTTACAGGAATGGGATATGTGTATCTGGCCATTGCCATTATCGGGGAAATTTTTGCGACCAGCCTGCTGAAATCTTCAGAAGGCTTTACAAAATGGCTTCCGAGCGCGGGTGTCATTCTCGGCTACGGAACGGCGTTTTATTGCTTGTCCCTGGCGCTCAAAACATTGCCGCTGGGCCTCAGCTACGCGATATGGTCGGGAGTGGGAACCGCTTTTACCGCCATCCTCGGTTTTCTGGTCTGGAGAGAGAAACTGAGCGTGGCCGGTGTGATCGGAATTATTCTCATCATTGCCGGTGTGGCGCTGCTGAACTTGACTAACAAGGGGCACGCCTGAACCGGGCGGTTCATCTATGAATTACGAAAGTATGGAAACGGGAAGCCTTTACGGCTTTCCGTTTTTTCGTGTCTGTGGGCCGTCTGCGGCTGAAAATTTTATCCAAATTTAAGAAATGGAACTTATTGCGGAGGAGGCGTGTAGAAAGTTGTCGAAAGTGGGGATTAGTGACATAGAAATTGAAACCTGTCAAGGAGTGAAATTGATGAAACCCCGTTTTTCCTTAAAATTCCGCGACCTGTCTTTGCGGATCAAGATTTCTCTGCTTTTGCTTGTGATTACCTCGGTTCCCTTAATAGCGGCGACCCTTATCCTGATGTCGAATTCCAACGGTTACATTTCTAAGCAAACCCAAGAAAACATGAGAATACGGGCGGAAATGGGTGCGGCCGATCTCGACTTGTGGATGGGGCAGAAAATAAACGCCGTGGAAGGACTCGTAAAGGCGCATCCTGAATTTGCGTCTGCAGCTTCCGAGAAAGAAGTGCTGCCTTATCTGAAAAATTTGCAGGACAGCGATCCGGAAATGTTCTTTTTTGCCTACATCGACCGCAAAGACGTTTCCCACGATACAAAAGGCGGGGTAACGGACGTGTCCGCTTTCCAAAACATTAAAAACGCGAAAACGTCCAAAAAGCTGGCCATCACGGATATTCTGAAAGATGTCGGCTCCAAAGAAGATATTATCATCATCGATCAGCCAATTTTGGACAAGAACGGCGAATATGCCGGACTTATTCAAGCGATCGTGAGTCCGAAGCAGATCGTTTCGCTCGTGTCGCGGATTCATTTCGGGGAAAAAGGCTATGCCTTCCTGCTGTCCGGCAACCGCAATATTCTTCTGCACCCGGACGCGGCGGATATCGGAAAACCCGTCAAGGATATCGCGCCGGATCTGGACAGCAAGCTGGAAGCTTCTGCGGACAAAACGGGCTATTTATACGCCGACGACGGGACGGTAGGAGAGGCGGCCGTCGCTTACTCCGAAGTGCAGAAAACGGGCTGGAGGCTGTTCATCAGCGCTCCGAAAGCCGAGGTTTACAGTACGGTGACCAAGGCGAAAACACTGGCCGGGATTATTATCGCGGTCTCAGTTCTTCTCGTTATTCTGATTTCGATCCTCGCTTCCCGCACCATCTTGCGCCCGCTGATGAACATTTCGGGGATGATGCGCAAAGCCGCCGCCGGCGATCTGACCGGAAGGCTCAACGTGAAGGGGAAAGACGAAATGGGCCTGCTCAACGCGGATATCAACGGCATGATGGATTCCTTCAGCTCCATCTTGGACCGGATGAAAAACGCGATCGACCATATGGCATCGTCCAGCGAAGAGCTGACGGCTATTTCAGCCGAATCGGCGGGCGTTGCTTCCCGCACGTCCCAGACGGCCAATTCCACGGCCGTGGGAGCCGAAACCCAGCATGACGCGGCTCAGCAGACTGCCCAGGCAATGGAGGAGATGGCGATCGGCATCCAGAAGATTGCGGCTTCCTCCACCCAGGTGGCCGAAACGACGGACAGCGTACGCTCCGAGGTAAACCGGGGCAGCGAGACGGTTGAGCAGACGCTGAACCAGATGAAGGTCGTAGGAAGCAACGTGCGGGATTCGGCGGGTACGATTTATTCGCTGCAGGAGAAATCCGCGGAAATCCAGAAGATCGCGAACACGATTTCCGATATTGCCCGACAGACGAATCTGCTGTCCCTTAACGCGTCCATTGAAGCGGCGAGAGCCGGCGAACACGGCCGGGGTTTTGCCGTCGTGGCGGGTGAGGTCAAGAAGCTCGCGGAGCAGACAAGCCATTCGACCGTGGAGATTCAAGAGATTCTGGATGAAATCGTCGCGGCCACGGGCAAAAGCACGCAGTCCATCGAGAGCAGTCTGGAAGAAGTCGCCCAGGGCGAAGACCTGATGAACGCGATGGCGCAGTCGTTCCGTTCCATCCAGACGGCCATCCTGGATGTGTCCGCTCAGATCGAAGAAGTGTCCGCAGCCACCCAGGAAATCTCGGCAGGCACGGAAGAAGTGTCCGCTTCTTCGCAGGAAATGGTCGATATTTCGAAGCAGACGCTGAATCAGATGCAGCAGGTCGCCCAGAGCATGAACGGGCAGCTTCATTCGATGAACGACATTTCCTCGTCGGCCGAATCGCTCAGCTCCATGGCGGAAGAGATGCAGAAGCTGGCTTCCGCTTTTACGATTAAGTAGACACTTACAAAAAGGCGGGCCGCAGCGGCTTGCCTGGATAACCGCGCGAACTTCTACGGAGGCCGCGCGGTTTTTTGGCATGCGGTCGGCTGATATCATGCGGCCGGACTTATCACGCCAGAGAGCTGTGCGATCCGTATACGCTATCAGAACACCGTCGCTTGCTCCGCGATCTCGACGCACGCGTTGAGACGCTGCGCGTCGGTCGGTCGAACCTTGCGCAATACCTCCGGGGCACTTGGTACCACGTGAGGGTGCGCCGCCAACCTTTCCGTAAGCTGCCGGTTCAAAAAAAGGCCCCGATTAAGGGGCCTGCGTTGTTTTTTCGGTTATCGTGCCACGACTTGGGCCTTGCTTCTCCAAATGCACGCCGCAAGAGCTTATCCGGCATGTCCGGATATGAACTGGAAAGCCGAGTAGAGTCCCAGCACGACGATCGCTGCGGCGGCGAAAGCCTCGGCGGGCTCGTACATCGCCCGGATGCCTTTTTCCCTTCCCGAGAAGGAGTAGAAGGCAAGGCCCAGCGTGTAAAGCATGCACACATAGAGCAGGTTCGTCAGCCCTGCCGCATAAAGCAGAAACAGCGAGTAGAGCGTGGCTGCCGCTCCGTAAGCCAGCTCGCGCTTGCGCGGTCCGTTCCAGAGTAGGGAGCCGCCGGGCGTATCCTGCGGGATATAGGCTTTTCCGCCAATCGCCGTTTTAACGAGAAAGAGGGAAGACAGCAGATAAGGCATAAGCGCCGCCGTTGTCGCGACAAGGTAAAGCGCATGGTAGGTGGACGAGGCGGTGACGACCAGGATCAGAAAAAGCTGGACGGACCCCGTCGTCATCCAGAGTGCGCCTTTGGGGGCGCCGTTCTTGTTTTCGCCGGACAGCCAGGCCGGCATGAGTTTCTGCTTCCCGGCTACGTAGAGCGTTTCCGCGGAAAGCAGAGACATGCCGAGCAGAAGCCCGAGCAGAGAGACGATGAGGCCGGCGTTGATCAGGACGGCGCCCCACTTGCCGACAGCCGCTTCCAGTACGTAGGCGGCAGACGGGGTAGGAAGCGAAGCGAGAGCCGCCCTGCTCATTGCCCCGTAAGAGAGCAGCGACACGAGCATATACAGGACCAGCGTACCGATGAGGCCGATGACTGTCGCTTTGCCGACGTCCGATTTGCGCTTGGCGCGGCCGGAAAGCACGACGGCGCCTTCTACGCCGAGGAACGCCCAAACGGTAATAAACATGGCCTGTTTGACCTGGCTTCCTATATCCGTAAACCTGACGGGAGACCCGGCGGTTTCGGTCGCGGCTTTCCACAAATCCGCGATAAAAGTGGGCGCATGAAAGACAGTCGTCAGCGCCGCTATAAAGACCAGGATCGGGATAAGCTTGGCCATCGTCGTGACGATATGGACGAGAGTCGCTTCCCGGATTCCCGAGAGCTGTAAACTATGGAGCAGCCATACGAGCAGCGAAGCGCATACGATGGCAAGGACATTATTGCCGCCGTCGAATACGGGAACGAAGTAATCCAGAGCGCCGAACAGCAGCACCGAGCTTGCCACGATCGTGATCATATTGGCGAGCCAGTAGCCCCATGCGCTGATAAAGCCGACAAAACGGCCGAAGCCGGTTTCGGCGTAACGGACGATGCCGTTGTCCAGGCTTGGCAGCCGGTTGGCGAGACTTTGGAAGGTCAGGGCAAGCATGATGACTCCGATACCGGTCAGCGCCCAGCCGATCAGGGCGGCGCCGCTTCCCGCACCCTGCGCCATATCTGCAGGCATGCTGAAAATCCCTCCGCCGATCATGGAACCTACGACAAGGGAAATGAGAGGGAGCAAACCGAGTTTGCGCGGCTCGTTAGACATAAATGAGGACTCCTTTATTGCTTAAGTGCATGAAATTTAGTGTAGGGAAGTATTATAGGTCTTTTACCCTGATAAAGCAATAAAGGATTCCTGGGTATTGGCTGACCGGCCGCCTTACCGCAGGAGAAGGCGGCTTTACCGATCCGCTTAGGACGTGACCATCCCTCCGCCGTTGACGTGAATGGTCTGCCCGGTCACGTAGCTGGAGTCGTCGCTTGCCAGGTACACGTACGCGGGAGCCAGCTCGAACGGCTGACCGGCCCGCTTCATCGGCACTTCCGTCCCGAAAGTACGGACTTCTTCCGCCGAGAAGCTGGAGGGAATAAGAGGCGTCCAGATAGGGCCCGGCGCGACCGCGTTTACCCGGATGCCTTCGTCCACGAGCGACAGGGCGAGAGAGCGCGTGAAAGAGACGACCGCGCCTTTGGTGGACGAGTAGTCGATAAGATCCTTCTGGCCTCTGTAAGCCGTAATGGAGGCGGTATTGATGATGGAAGACCCGCAGCACAGGTGGGGCAGAGCCGCCTGGGTCATGAAGAAGAACGGAAATATATTGGTCCGGTACGTATCGTAAAGCTGCTCCTCGGAAATATCCAGAATGCTTTGCTGCGGAAATTGAACGGCATGGTTATTCACCAGAATATCCAGTCGGCCGAACGCCGATAACGTTCTGGCGACGACCTCGCAGCTGGCGGCTTTCGCACGCAGATCCGCTTGAATGAGGAGACAACGTCCGCCGAGCTGCTCGATCCGGGCCCGTGTCTCCTCGGCGTCGCTCCATTCGTACAGAAACACGATAGCCACCGCCGCGCCTTCCTTGGCGAAAGAAATGGCCGTCGCGCGGCCGATGCCGCTGTCTCCGCCCGTAATGAGGGCCACGCGGTCCAGCAGCTTGCCGCTGCCGGTGTAATAGGGGTTCTCGGCAATCGGCCGGGGAACCATTTCCGATTCGATGCCGGGCTGGCGGGGCTGATGCTGCGCGGGAAACGGAATCGGCTGTTCCTCGCATTTCGTTTCTTTGCCGACATAAGGATAGATGGGATACATGCTGAACCTCCTGAATAATAAGGATAGGCGATTATCATGCTCCATCGTATTCCTCCGTGCCCGTTCGAGTGCCTAGATCTTCGCGAGCAGCTCAAACACGCGCAGATAGTAGTCGTCCGGATGGGAGACGAAATCTTTCTTGGTAACGGCGCGGACCGATTCACGGGTCAGAACGGAACGCGGCAAGCTGCCGTCCCCGGGCCGATTCGCAGGCTGCGCCAAAACGCCGCTGACTTCCAGGGAGTCGATCGTGCCTTCGAAAAGAGCGGCCAGCCGGTGAAGCTCGGCCTCGTACAACCCGGAGACTTCTTCCTCTTGAAGCGTGTACGCCTCCAGGGGCCAATCGCTGGCATAACCGAAGACGTGGCTGATTTCGCGGTCGATAAACGGTTTGCCGCGAACGGTTCCCCGCTCATCGGTGCGCACGGTAAACAGAAGAGAGAGCCTGTCGAACGGAATGCAGAGGCCCAGCTCCTCCTGAAGCTCGCGGGACGCTCCCTGGATCGTTTCGCCTGCGGTCAAATGGCCTGCCGCCGTAATATCGAAACGGTCCGGAAACGTATCCTTGGAAGACGAGCGGAGCTGAAACAGCACCATGCGGCGTTCTCCCTCGGGCCGGACAAGCCAGCAGTGAAAGGTCTGGTGCCAGTACCCGGCCGTATGGACTTCCTCGCGTGAAGCGGTCCCGATCCGGTTGGCGTTTTCGTCGTAAATATCGAACATTTCGGGCGTCATGGAATTCCTTCTTTCTATTAAAAAGTAGGCAGGCTAAAGCCGCTGCGCATAACCGGGTTATAATCCTGCGGGCTGCGGCTGTCCGGAGGATTCTGCAGGCCTCGTCAGGTTGGGAAAGGCAGTTGGGCAGCCGGGCCCCGTTTTCCGGTAAAATAAGCTCCGTGTCTTGGAGGAGTTTCGATCCGGCTTTACCCGGAACGCGGCTCCAGCCTATGTCTTATCTTGAAGCGTAAACGAAAAAAGAGCCCGGAGCAACCCGGACTCTAATGGAGCGCGAAGGGAGAACTCCTTGAGAGCGCAGTAGCTCAGAAGGAGAAAACGAGCTGCGCCGGGGGCGAGTCGGGCGCAAGCGGCAAGAGCTTCCCCGCCGCGGCTGCCGTGCCGGCCGCGGCCACGCCTGCCTGAGCTGCGCCGGGTGTACCGGCGCCCCGCCGCGCCATGCCTGAACCGCCGGCGAATTCCCTGCGGCCTGCGCTGTCTTCGGCTGCGCCGGCGAATCCGCCGTCCCCGGCAGGATCCGCGTTAGCCGCAGCACAACCGCCGCAGGCACTGGCGGGATCGGCCGCAGGCGGCTCCCAGGCGATTTCAAGCGGCTTCCCGCTTGAACGGCCGGGTGCTGGGACAGCGGCGCTTGCGGCGGCCCGCTCCTCCGGACGAGGCGCTTCTTCCTCGTCGTCCATGTCGCGCAGCCCGTACCCCTCCAGCAGCCCGTCGATGTACGTGCGGACGGGATCGCGGTATTCGCGAGGCGCATAGGCGGAGGCGGCATACAACCTGGCATACTTGCCGACGAGCTGCGGGTAGTGCCGCCGGATCGTCTCGAAAAACCACACCTTGACGTCCGAGGCGCTCAGGCGCAGGTACGACGCCATCACAAACTGCGCGCCATGCTCCGCCGCGGCCGCAATAAGCTCTTCGAGCTCATCCCGGCCATCGGTAATGTAAGGGAGCATGGGGGCCATGAAGATGCCGGTCGGTATCCCGGCATCGGTCAGTGCGCGCACCGTCTCCAGCCGCTTCGCCGGGGAAGGGGCGCCCGGCTCGAAGTTGCGCCAGGTCGTCCGATTCAGCGTGTTCAGGCTGATATTCGCGGCGTATACGGGCAGCTTACGGAGCAGGTCCAAATCCCGCAGGATCAGCGGGGATCGGGTCGTAATCGTCAGCGGCACGGGATATTCCGTGAGCACCTCGAGGCAGCCGCGCGTCAGCTTGGCGCGGCCTTCCGCCTGCTGGTACGGATCGGTTGCCGTTCCGATGGCGATACGGCCGATCCCGGCCAGCCCTTTGCGGGAACGTGCGGCTTTGCGGAGCTGCTCCCGCAGCGCTTCGGGCGCGTTCTCTTTCATCAGGATATTCGTCCGGAATGTATCGTCGCCGTTCAGCCCGAGGAATGCGTGCATCGCCCGTGCGTAACAGAAGCTGCATCCGTGCTGGCAGCCGCGGTACGGATTGATGGAATGTTCGAAAGGCATCGCCGGGGTTTTCACCGGGTTCAGCACTTGTTTGGCCGTAATCTTTTCATAGCGGACAGGGTTCATAGCTGGTTACCTTCCCGTTTCAGAATAGTGAATAAGAACGTATGTTTGCGTTTAGTATATCATATCTGACGCGGACTTCATACGAGGAGAAACCTGACTGATTTTTCCTTGTTATACCGGGTTGGGACGAGCTTTGTCGGATCTTGTTTTTGTCAGCCGAAAGAGGTCGGAAAGAGTCTTGACAATTTTTGCGGGCGGGTATATTCTTATACATGTCGGTTTGGCCCGGCATGATTTACTTCGGAATATGCTGGTGTAGCTCAGGGGTAGAGCAACGCACTCGTAATGCGTAGGCCGGGGGTTCAATTCCCTTCACCAGCATCTTTATACAACCATTGGAATAACGCGGTTTCTCGCTTTCGAGGGGTCGCGTTTTTATATTGCCCGGATATGCCGATTTCCCGGACCGCACGGCCGCATACGGCAGAATTCATGACGTAAGGAGACGTTATCACGATGCCAAATACGCACAACACGACCCTGCCGGGGTTTGCCCGGAAAATCATAGCGGCTACCGTCTTCATTAACATGGGCCGGTTTTCCGTGTTTACGTTTCTGACCGTCTACCTGACCCATACGCTGCAGTTTCCCGCCTGGCAGTCGGGAACCGTCCTGACGGTTGCCCTGCTGATCAACCAGGTGGTCCCGTTCTTCTCCGGCATGATCGGGGACCGGATCGGCTACAGCACGATGCTGGTAGCCGGGACTTTTCTGGCTGCGGTGGGGTATCTGGGGATTTACGCGCTGGACAGCTTCGGCGGACTTGTGCTCGCTGCGTGTTTTATCGGCATTGGCCCGGCCATGTACGAGCCGTCCATCAAATCGCTGTTCGGCAACCTGCCGCATGCTCTAAGAAGACGGGCGTTCACCTACTTCAATCAGGCGCTGAACGCGGGTGCGGTTCTTGGAGCCGTAACGGGAGGCATTCTTGTCAGTTTTCAAACGTCGTATCCGATGCTTTTCGGAAGCGTTCTGTTTCTCCTGGTTTCGCTGCTGCTTCTGACACAGGCCAAAAGCTTTCCGAAAGGCCGGCACTCGGCCAAAATGCTCGACAGCTACAAAAAAGTGCTGCGAAACAGACCGTTTCTCGCTTTTTCCGGTGCGATGGTGATGTTCTGGATCCTGTTCACGCAGTTATCCGTCTCGCTGCCTCTCGAAGTTTACCGGCTGAGCGAAAACGCGCGGCTGGTCAGCAGCGTTGTGTTTTTCAACGGATTGTATGCGGTTCTGTTTATGTTTCTGCTGCGGGGCGTTTTTCAGAGAAATTCCGCTGCCGTGATCGTCAAATACGGGATGCTTATTATCGGGCTCGGCCTTCTCGCGGTTCCGTGGGTTCCCTCGGTACTCTGGGTCCTGCTTTGCGTGCTGCTGTTTACCTCGGGCGAAACGCTTGTGCTGCCGGGGGTGGACATCGCAATTGCGGAGTACAGCATGAACGAGGATACGGGCGCCTTCTACGGGGCTTTCGGGCTCTCTTACGCCATCGGCGGGTCGATCGGCAACTATTTGGGGACGTGGCTCATCGGCGAGTATGGCGGCACGGTCTGGCCGTGGGTGATATACGGGGCCATCGGGATGTGCGGATTTATCGGGCTCCAGGCGCTTCAGGCAATGGGCGGCAAAACGTCCAAGACCGTCCATACGGCATAGTTCGTGTGCTTTCCATATAAAAGAAAAAGCGGTTCCGGGCTATCCGGAACCGCTTTTTTGTGCAGGGGGAGGGGGCCGTCGGCCAAGGAATATTCGGCACACCGCCGCTTCGACGAATAGCAGCCCTGCCGCCGGTTCCCTGTATCACGGCCAGTTGAGAGAAGCTCAACCCTTCGGGAATTAAAACGCCACCAATCCGGTCCGGCAATCGTTGTCGTCCGTTATGTAAGCGACATCTGTGTAGCCCTGCCGGACGGCATTTTCCTTAAGACGGGCCAGAAGCTCCCGATCTTTACAGTAGAGAGCGGTATAAACCGAATCCACGATAATCAGTGCAAGCTCGCAGCCGGAGGACGTAAACTGCCCGTAATTTGTAACCTCCTGCACCGTCGATCCTGCGGGGAAAGCTTTGATGTCCACGAAAATCAGGTAATGCCTGCCGGTGCAGATCCGTTCCTTGAAACGGCTGCCGTCCATCGTTTCGATGGGATTTGGAAAAAGTAGCTCCCCTAGCCTGTCTTCCTCAAGGACATAGGATTCTACGCCATCAACCAGCCAATTGTACGCGGTAAGCTCAACGGGAGATAGCAAGTCGGCAAGCGGAGTTCCGTAAAGATTGGGCAGCAGAAAGCTGATCCCTCTTTTCACACGTTCACCTTCTTTGGAATAAAGGATGTAACGGCTGTAAGAAGCCGGTATTTACTCGGGAATCGCGTGTTTGTATCTCACCCTGTAAATGGTTGAAGATGCGAGTCATCAGCCCCGCAAAACATTCGCTGCTTTAATCATACACGCCATGGACTTTTTGTCACCTAAAAGAAAAACAGGCTTCGCCGTCCGTCCGCCGCAGCCCCGCTCACTTCACCGCATCCAGCAAGATGCGGGTATCCGCGATCTCGGCGAACTCCCCGTGCAGGTTCGCCAGCGTCATCGCGTGGATGTCCTCGGCCGCATGAAGGCGTCCGTCCGGGCCCGTACGATCGAAAGTCGCCGCAGCGTCGGCTGCGAGAATCGTACGGAACCCGAGGTTCCCGGACATGCGGACGGTCGTCTCCACGCAGTGGTTGGTCGTGAGGCCGGTGACGACCACCTCGGTACAGCCGAGCACGCGGAGACGCGCCTCCAGGTCCGTGCCGATGAAGGCGCTGTTCACCGACTTGCGGATAACGGCTTCGTAAGGCATAGGCAGCGCCTCGGGCTTAGGCTCTACCGAAGCGCTGCCGGCTCGGAACAAGGACTGCGGCGTCACCCCGATATGCTGCACATGGATAACCGGCCGTCCGGTCTCTCTCCAGGCTTTCAGCAGAAGGGCGATGTTGCTCTCCGCTTCGGGGTTGTTCCGCCTGCCCCAGCGCGGATCGTCAAACGCCTTCTGGACATCAATAACAAGCAGAACCGCTTTATCGGTTAATTGCATCGGTTAACAGCTCCTTTCGTAGTTGGTATTCATTTTACTTGTCAGAGCACTCGGATTACAGGTTATACTGAAAGGAAAAGAATCCGTTCGCCTTGACTTTGAAAGCTTTTGAACGGCTGCGTTTTAAAAAAGAAAGAGCAGGGGGAGAAAGAGTTGGATCAGACAGACCGCAGCATACTCGCGCTGCTTCAGGAGAACGGGAGAATGAGTATGACGGAGCTCGGCAAGCAGGTGGGTCTTACGTCGCCTGCGGCCGCCGAACGGGTCCGGCGCCTGGAAGATAAGGGAGTTTTGACGGGATATCGGGCTGTCGTATCTCCGGAAGCCGTAGGTAAAGCGGTCATCGCTTATATCCTGATGGAGACGGAGCACTGCCGCAGGTATGTGGAATTTGTCCGTCAGGTTCCGGAGGTTGCCGAGTGCCACCGCATCGCGGGACCTTACAGCTATTTGACCAAACTGGTGACAAGCACCGTCCGCGAGCTGGAGACTTTTATCGACGCGTCTATGGAATTCGGCAAGCCTTCCACGCTCGTGGTCTTGTCCTCGCCGCTCGCTCAGGCTCCGATTCTGCCTGTGAAGGAATCGGTCCTGTAAAGTTTTCATGAAGAAATCCGGCGGGCCGCGTTCATGTTTGCAATCTTTGCTCATACGCTTATAATAGTTTCTTGAGACATTGGGAAAGGTGTGGGGGATATGAAGCGGTGGAACCGGGATGTTCAGAAGCTTGCATCGTTTCCTATTTCCTATTTGGAACACTGAGGCCGTTCAGGCTTTGGTGTTTTTTATTTTTCCGGAGGTGAAGGGATGAAGTACAAACGCGTGTTGATCAAGCTGAGCGGAGGAGCGGTAGCCGGAAGCGGAGATTTCGGATTCGACCCGGAGAGGTTGGAACACATCGCCCGTGAAATTTTGTCGGTGCTGGAGCTAGGCGTTGAAGTGTCGCTGGTTATCGGCGGAGGCAATATTTTCCGCGGGAATATGGGAGAGAACTGGGGCATCGAGCGGGCGGAGGCCGATAACATCGGCACGCTTGCTACGGTCATTAACAGCCTTATGCTCCGCGGCGTGTTGAAAGCGAGAACGAATGCCGAAGTGCGCGTGATGACCGCGATTCCCGTTTCGTCGGTGGCGGAGCCGTATATACGTTTGAGAGCGATCCACCATCTGGAAAAAGGTTACATCGTCATCTTCGCGGGCGGTAACGGCCAGCCTTTCGTTACGACGGATTATCCCTCGGTCCAGAGGGCCATCGAAGTCAACTGCGATGCCATTCTGGTAGCGAAGCAGGGGACGGACGGCGTTTTCGACAAGGACCCGAACGTATATGGGGATGCCCGCATGTACGAATCGCTGCATTACAACGATGTGCTTCAGCGCGATCTGCGGGTGATGGACCAGTCCGCTTTTATTCTCGCGAGGGACTACGGGATGCCCATTCACGTGTTTAACTTCGACAAGCCGGGTTCCATGAAAAAGATCGTGACCGGCATTCATTCGGGCACCACGATCCATGAAGCCGCGAAGCTGACTTTCAGCGTGTAGAAGCCGCAGTGCGGAACACCGGAACACCGGCGCACGGACATGCCGGTCCGGATTTCGAATGAACGACACGGGTGCCGGTTCCGGCGTGAAACAAAAGCCGAAGGGGAAGGAGCCGGCAGCGGCTCTAGGCGCATCCATTCCCAAGGTGATTTGACTTTTTCTTCCCGCAGACGTATATTAATTTTAGATGTTTTAATTTTGCACAATTTAATGGAAACAGTCGAATAAACCCGGGAGGTTATGAAGATGGGTGTGTATGAGTTTACGGCTCAACGGATTAACGGAGAAGAACAACCGCTTGAAGACTATAAGGGCAAAGTGCTGCTCATCGTCAACACGGCGAGCAAGTGCGGCTTCACCCCGCAGTATCAAGGACTGCAGGAGCTTTATGACGCCTACAAGGACCAAGGTCTTGTCGTACTTGGTTTTCCGAGCAACCAGTTTATGGAGCAGGAACCGGGATCCGATGAGGAGATCGAGCAGTTCTGCCAGGTCAATTACGGCGTTACGTTTCCGATGTACTCTAAAATTGATGTCAAAGGAAACGGCGCGCACCCGCTGTTCCAATATTTAACCCGCCATACGGCAGGAATTTTGTCCAAAGAGGTCAAATGGAATTTCTCCAAGTTTCTCGTTAACCGTTCGGGTGACGTGGTCAGCCGATATGCGCCTACGACCGCTCCGTCCAAAATTTCCGGAGATATCGAGAAGCTGCTGGCGGAATAAGCAGAATAAGGATTGAGGCCCTATGAATTCACCATCTAAGCTTAAGCTTGAGAATCAGCTTTGCTTTGCGTTATATGCCTGTTCGCGTGAGATCACGCGGATGTACCACCCCATGCTTGAAGAGCTGGGCTTGACGTACCCTCAGTATCTGGTGCTGCTCGTGCTGTGGGAAAAAGACGAATCGACCGTAAAAGAGCTCGGCGAACGGCTCTTTCTCGATTCCGGCACCCTGACTCCGATGCTCAAAAGAATGGAAGCTTCCGGCCTACTGAAGCGCACCCGCTCCAGCCGCGACGAGCGGAGTGTCGTCATCACGCTGACGGACAAAGGACGCGCGCTGGAGCAGCCCAGCACGTGCATTCCGGCTCAGCTTATGACCCGCGCGGGCGGAACGGAAGAACAGGCCGGCGAACTGCTGGAGCAGGTGAAGCAGCTACTTGCGGCGGTGAACCACGCTAACCGCAACAGCGGGGAATAGGCGGATGACGCCGAACGTTTCACGAATCCGCGCTCTTTTCGATCCGTTCACCGGACGGGTTAGGGGCGTGGTATCTGGAGACAGCCGTAACCTGAATCCAGCTATGAAAAACGCAAGGATCTCGAAAAGAGAACCTTGCGTTTTTTGGATTTTATTTTCTTGATTTCCTTATGACTGCCTCATATTGGGCAGGTGAGCAATCTCGTTCCCGGCAAACGCTCCTACCGGACCTGCTGTCAGTTGGAGAAAGTTACATACAGGTAAGCGTTGTAGGTCTGCTGGCTGGTGCGTTTCTCCGGATTGCGGCTCTGGGTTCTGACCGTAACGGAAGACATGCCCTGCACGTTGATCTTGGCCGGCAGTTCCTCCTGCTTCAGGAAAGCGGTGCCCGTCCCGAGCTGCACATAAAGATCGACTTTATCCTGGGAGATCAGGTTAACATTCATGTACTTCGATCCGTTCGGGGCAAAAGTCTGATTGATCTCGCCCTGGCTCTTCAGGTCCTGCACGGCCGCCGCTCCGGGCGGTGCCGTCACGCCGCCGGTTTGTCCGCCGTTGCCGTTGTCTTTGCCCGGCTTGCCCGTGCCGGTTCCCGTCGAGGAAATCTCGTCGTGGAACGTCACCTTAAGCGTAGCCGGGTAGGCGGCCAGCGGCGACCGCTTCTCGGGATTGCGGCTCTGGGACTTGATCCCGATCTGGCTGACGCGGTCTACCTGGACGTACCGGGGCAGCTCTTCCTGACGGAGGAACGCAATGTCTCCGTTCATGTACAGGTACAGATCTGCGGCATCTTTGGATGTCAGCTCGAGCCGCATGTACTTTTTCCCGTTCGGGTAAACGATCGTGTTGAACTCGCCGTCCCGCTGGAGGTCGCGATCGAACGGTCCCGGTCCTTCCGCCGCTTCCCCGGGCTTAGGAGCCGGCATGGGAACCGGACGGAGAATGCCGGAAGGGTTGATGCTGGAATAATTCCCGAGAACTCCCTGCGTCTTCAGGTGATCGAGAATCCGGTGAAGCACCGTCACCGCCTCGGCGCGGGTCAGCTTGGCCGACGGATAAAACTTCCCATTCGCATCCGCCGTGAGAATCCCGGTTTTGTGGACTTCAAGCAGCGAGTTGGCGGCCAGTGCGCTGTAGTCGTCGTAATTGGCTCCGCACGTACCATCCGCTTCCTTCAGAAGAAGAATCGGGTAAATCCCGCCCGGCGGCAGTTCCGAGTTGTAGCGGGTGTCCGTTTTCCGGAAAGATTCCAGCTCGTTCTCGGTATTAAACAGACGGGTCGTAATATCCTTGAACCGGTTCATGTCGCCGCATACGTTGGTGGATTCCGGTCCTCCGTTTATCCCGTATAGCCCGTACAGCATCAGAGCCAGGTCCCAGCGCGTAAACGCATATTCGGGATTGAACAGGGGATTGCCGTTACGGGAGGTGACGGTCGTATCCGCGACTCCGACGAACGTATCGCTGATTTCCCGGTAAGCCCAGTGAGAAGAGGGGACGTCCGCGTATGATGCCCTGCTGTAATTCAATATGTCCGTTCTTAAGCTCGGCCGGTATTTGTCGAACAGCCGGTAAACCATCACCGCCCATTCCGCCTTGCTTACGTAGCGGCCGGGTTGGAAGGTTCCGTCGGGATATCCCTGCAAAATACCGCTTTGAGCCATAAAGGTGATGGACTGGACCGCCCAGCTGTATTTCGCGCTGTCCACATCCGGGAACGGGGTGGAGGTTAAGCCCGCCCGCGCAGGCCCTGCCGGAAACAACGGCAGAATGAGTAAAATCGCCAGGATGATTTTCAAAGATAAAAGTTTAGTGTTCATATCGGGTTCCTCTTCATTTCGAGTGATGGGTGCGTATAAAGACGTATAAGCGACGGACACGGCGGTCCGTTTCACTTATCGTTTATATCGGCTGAAGCATCCGCAATTATTAGAAGGGTGCACGGCCGGCGAGATTCGACTCCTGCCCAAGAGCCGCGCAGCCGGGAGCGGACGCCGGAAAGAGGGATGCAGCGGGACCGGTCGCCAAAGCCGCAGCAGAGAGGCGAACGTCGGGACCGGGCGTCGCAGCCGCGGCAGAAGGGCGAACGTCAGGACCGGGCGCTAAAGCAGCAGCAAAAGGGCGAACGTCGGATTAAACGCCAAAAAACCGCTTCGGCTCTGTGGAGCGAAGCGGTTTCCGGAGCCGATCCCGCTTAGGGTTCGAGAAACTCTAAGCGGGATCGGTTAATTCAGCCAGTGTCAGCTGGACGCCTTCAGACTGAATTCATGTTTTTCCTGGCCCGGAGCGTTGTGGTCTGCCGGAGCTTTGGAGCGGGATTTGCCGATGGAAAAAATCAGGTTCAGCACAATCGCCGTGAAGCTTCCGGCTACGATGCCGTTGCCGGTCAGAATCTGCACGCTCTCGGGAAGGTGGCTGAACAGCGTCGGCGCTACCGTTACGCCGAGGCCCATGCCCACGGAGCAGGCCACGACCAGCAGATTATCATGCTGGTTCAGGTCTACCGAGCCAAGCATTTTGATGCCGGAGGACACGACCATCCCGAACATGGCAATCGTAGCTCCGCCGAGTACGGCAGTCGGGATCAGCATCGTGAGCGCCGCGATTTTGGGCACGGAGCCGAGCAGGATAAGGATAACGCCGGCAGAGGCGATCACGCTTCTCTTTTTGACTTTCGTCAGCTGGACAAGCCCGACGTTTTGCGAGTAAGTCGTGTAAGGGAAGGAGTTGAACAGGCCTCCGATGATGCTTGCGAGTCCTTCCGCGCGGTAGCCTCTTGCGAGGTCCCGGTCCGTCAGGTCTTTGTCGCAGATTTTGCTGAGCGCCATGAACACGCCGGTCGATTCCATAACGGATACGATGGCCACAAGCGTCATGGTCAGAATGGACGTGAGATGGAAGGTCGGGACGCCGAAATAAAACGGCTGGACCATATGGAACCACGAGGCGTCAAGCACGCCCTGGAAGCTGACTTTGCCCATGAAGCCGGCGGCAATCGTGCCGAAGATCAGGCCGAGCAGAATGGAGACGGCCCGGATGAAGCCGCCGAAGAAGCGGTTCATGAGCAGGATGAAGAGCAGAACCCCGAAAGACAGGGCCAGATTTTGCAGGCTGCCGAAATCGGCGCTGTTCGGGCCGCCGCCCATGTCTTGAATGGCGACGGGGATGAGCGTCAGGCCGATGATGGTGACGACAGAGCCGGTGACGACCGGCGGGAAGAAGCGGGCGAGCTTGCCGAGCAGGCCGCCGAACACGAAGATGATCAGCCCGGATGCGATGATGGAGCCGTAAATCGCCGTCATGCCGTGCTGGCCGCCGATGGCGATCATCGGAGCGACAGCCTGGAACGCGCAGCCGAGCATCACCGGCAGCTTGATGCCGAAGATCCGGTTGCCCCAAACCTGGAGGAGGGTCGCGATCCCGCAGGTGAGGAGGTCGATCGAGATGAGGTAGGAGAGCTGCTCGGGCGGGAGATGAAGCTGGCCCGCTACGATGATCGGTACGATCACGGCGCCCGCGTACATGGCGAGAACGTGCTGGAGTCCGAGAGAGCCGGTCTTAAACCAGTTGAGCATGAGTATCCTCCTCGGAGATATTGTTGTTCATAAAGGTGACTTCCCCGTTATCCAGCGAAGCTATGCGAGCGAGCGACTCGACGCGGTAGCCGGCGGCCTTGAGCTTGTCCGCGCCCGGCTGGAACGACTTTTCGATCACGATGCCGATACCGGCTACTTCGGCGCCGGCCGCTTTGACGATGTTGGCCAGGCCGAGAGCGGCTTCGCCGTTGGCGAGGAAGTCGTCGATAATAAGGACGCGGTCATCGGCGGACAGGAACTTTTTGGCCACAGTGACTTCGTTCGTTTGCTGTTTGGTGAAGGAATAGACGCGTTCTACATACAGATTGTCGGTCAGCGTGAGCGATTTCTGCTTGCGGGCGAACACGACGGGCACCTTCATTTCGAGCGCCGCCATCACGGACGGGGCAATGCCGGAGGATTCCAGCGTCAGAACCTTGGTTACGCCTTCGCCGGCGAAGAGACGGCTGAATTCTTTGCCGATTTCAAACATCAGAACCGGGTCGATCTGGTGATTCAGGAAAGCGTCCACTTTGAGAACTTGTCCGGACAGGACCGTTCCTTCATCTTCGATTTTTCTTTTTAATAGCTCCATGCTGGCATCCCCCATAAAATGAAATAATGAGCTGAAACGAAAAACGCAAAAAACCCGAATCTGCACCGGACCCCATAGGGCCGTGTTCATCGAGTGACAAAGGCAAATAACCGCACATGCCGCGGAATGGGGTTTTCCCCAGAGAGGACGCAAAGGTCTTCCTGCGGTAAAAAACCGTCCGTGGATCCGGAATTTGTCATCACCCGTAGTCCGGTCATTTACGGTGACCGGGTAGAGACTGGCAGGCCTATTCCTGCCTTTATACGAGCTGGCTGATTTTCGGTTGGCTTGTTGAATGATGGCTTCATTATACTCCAGAGAACGGAGGATTGAAAAGAAGAAAATGTCGAAAACCCGAACTTTTTGGTGGAAACGGCTTTCCTTTGTTCGCTTATATGCCAGTTCATGGCAGACGAGGAGGGAATTGACCCTTGTCATGTCCAAGGAAAGGGGAAAAGTGTTTCGGCGGCGGCAGGGGCTTGTGCTATAATGGCCCAAAAGCGGAGGAGGCGTTAACGATATGGGAGAAGATTTGCGTTATCCGATCGGAACTTTTACTTACGAGGGAGAGATTTCCCCGGAACAAATTCAGGCCTGGCTCGACGAACTTGCGGCCGCTCCCTCCCGGCTGCGCAGGGCCGCTTCCGGACTGACCGAGAAGCAGCTCGATACGCCTTACCGCCCCGGCGGCTGGACCGTGCGTCAAGTTATCCACCATGTGGCGGACAGCCATATGAACAGCTATGTCCGCTTCAAGCTGGGCGCGACGGAGCGGGAGCCTGTCATCAAGCCCTATGAAGAGCAGTTGTGGGCGGAACTCGAAGACGGAAAGACGGCTCCGCCGGAGATTTCGCTGGCGCTGCTGGATGCGCTGCACGACCGGTGGGTGCGGTGGCTCCGCACGGTGGATGAAGCGGGCTGGGCCCGGACGTTCCTGCATCCGGTGAACGGGCCGACTACGCTGGCGCGCGGTCTCGGCTTGTATGTCTGGCACGGCAAGCATCATACCGCTCATATTACCTCGCTTAGAGAGCGGATGAATTGGCAGTAAATGGCGCGGCGGGTAAGCGCAGGGGCTCCTTCGGGAGGCTCAGCCTGCACAAACAAGCCCCGGAAACGGCGGGAAACTCCCTTCCGCTCCGGGGCTTGTTTGATTTTTAAGCCGGTACGTACTAAAATGTTCCAATTGGGATCGTGCCGGAGTCTTGTTACATAAGTGTTTGAGAATCAATCGTCATCAAATAACTTACATATGATTCCAATTGAAGGGCGGTAAATTCGGCGCCGGTTCGGTCCGGCCTTTAATCCCTGCTTCTGATCACGAGGAGAAGTCCCGAGCCGATGGAGATCGATCCTTGTCCGGCTTGAAGCACATTGCTGATTCCGAGCGACTGTCCGATCTGGAGAGTCGCATTTTCCAGCGGATACTGAAAGCCGGTCAGCGTAATGCCGGTTACTTCGGTCGTCAAGGGGAGAAGAGAAACCTGGGCGTAAGGACCGGCGGTAATCTCGATCCTGTCCTGCACCAGCTCGATATCGTTGTGATCATCGATGATCCGGGAGCGGATTCCGGCCTCCGTTCCTTTGCGGAGCAGGTGGATATTCGCCAAGGTATGATCGAGGCGGGTGCCCAGGGCGCCAAGAAGAATGATTTCCGATGGACTGCGGTCCAATGCCCAGTTATAAGCCAGCTCCGTATCCGTCCAGTTTTTGTCCACGGGATCGCAGGCTATAAATTCCTCGCTGCCGCGGCGGATTTCGGCGAGTTCCTCTGGCGTGACGGAATCAAAATCCCCGAGCGAGAGCCGGGGGCGGTAACCGCTGCGGATCAGACGGAGAGCGCCGCGGTCGGCTCCGACGAGAAGATCCGTACCGGGGTTCAGTGTTTTCAGATGCTCGTCCGCCCACGGGCCGAAAGCTCCCCCCGTGACAATGAAAATCCGCTGCTGCGTAAGCGTCATAACGGCACAACGGCTCCTTCCGTTCATTAAAATGGAAGCTTCATTATACCACAGCTTCCGATAACCGGAAACGAACGGGAAGAACACGAAGCAGCGGGCGAAGGCATACAATTTTCCGGCATGTGCGAATTCCGGGCGGTTCCTTGCAGCCTCGCATGGCGGAAGGTCAACCCGGCGGCAAGGCAGGAAATTAACCCCCGGCCGGCCGATACTCGTCAAGAGCCTCATCTACGATCACGATGCGGAAACGGAAGCTTGAGACCTATTCCGGGTTGGTGCGTAAGGGGGTAGAGGTGCGGAAAAAAACGGGCCCGGAGGCCCGCTTTTCGGCAATTACCGGTCGCCGGTTTTAACATGAAGACGCGGCGGCGTATTTTCTGTCTGCTGGTGATCGATTTCCGCTTCGTTCAGGGAGAAGCCTTTCATCTCCCAAGTCGTTTCGCCCAGTACAAGATCGGCGGGGAACTTATCGCCTCGTTTTAACGTGACTTCCCGGCCGGCTTCGTCCGCATAAATGCCGTCCGTTTCAACTGTTTCGTGGCTCATAGGGTCCATGGTTTTGTCTTTGGACATGACTCACCCTCCTTTCTCTTCTTATAATATGGTCCTTATTTCGACAAAAAATTTCGGTTGAGTTCTAATCTTTTTCGCATAAAATGTCGATAATTGTTGAAAATCATAAAAATTTGATAGAGGGACAGGAAACGGTCCCTCCGAATCGAAAAGTAGGTAAAGAACCACATCTACTTACAGAAAAACCAAGAATTGTTGAAAAATCGGCAATTGAGGTTGGCAAGAGGGTAGAACATGACTAAGTTTATTCAAGCTATTGCATTAGGGCTCGTATTTGCGGCTCTTTTCTTATTCGTCGGGGTGAAAGACGTCGGGGCTGAACCTTCTCCGCCTATGCGCGTGAGTGCCCCGCCGGTCCTTCTGGAAAACTGGGAGTACTGCTGGGCGGAAGAAGAGGGGACCGGACGAACGGGAGTGCCCCCGCACAGCACGGGGGACTGGAAAAGCGCCGGGCAGCTGCTCAATCCGCAGGACCGGATGGGCCGCAGCCATCTGTGGCTGCGAGTCCCGCTCCCTTCCTATAAAGCGGACGATCCGAGCCTGCTTGTCCGCGCCTTCGACAATGTTGAAGTGTATACGGAAAAAGGGCTCGCCTACCGCTTCGGAGATTGGCAGGAAGGGCGGAAGTATCGCTATTACGGGACGCCCAGAAGAATTGTCCCGCTGCCGGAAAATTCGCAGGGGATGCTGTATATACATCTCCAGTCGGAGTCGCGGAATATCGGGATAGAGGACGGGGCCATGTACGGCTCCGAAAGCGGTTTTGTCAAGCAGATGGTCCGGCAGGAATTTTTCCGGGCCGTGCTGGGTGTCAGCTACATACTGGCCGGCATCGTAGCATTTAGTGTTTTTCTCGGTTTGCGAAGCCACAAAGTTTTTCTTAATTTCAGCCTATTTTCCGTCTCTTTCGGCATTTACAGCATCTGCCGGTCATCGGTCGTCTACCTCGTATTCGATCACCCGGCCATACTGACCTATGCGGAACTGGTCGCTTTGTTCGGAGGCGTAATCGGTATCCTGCTATTTGTGGAGGAGCTGCTCGGTTCCGGCAGAGGCGCTTACATAAGAAGAGCCTGGCAGCTGCATTTTGCTTACAGTGCGGGAGCTCTGCTTTTGCTCGCCTGCCGTGTAATCTCCGTCGTGGAAATCGTTGATTGGTACCAACTGCTGCTGATTGTAAGCATGCCCCTTGTGATCGTCCGGGCGGCGGTCTGCGCGATGAAGGGAAACCGGGGGGCCAAGCTGCTCTTGGTCGGAATCGGGGTTATTTCCCTGACCGGCCTGATCGATATTTTCCAGAACCGGCTGAACATTATGATCCGGTTTTCGCCTATGACGTACCTGGGCGTCTCGGTCTTTATCCTGCTGCTGATCGTGCTGCTCATCCGCCAGTTTGCGGACATCATGCTCCAGCTTAAACGTTCGGAGAAGCTTTCGCTCGTCGGTCAGATGGCCGCGGGCATGGCTCACGAGCTCCGCAATCCGCTAACGATCATCTCGGGCTTTCTGCAGCTTTCGCGGAAGCAGGCGCCGGATGCGCCTTATCTCGGCATGATGAGCTCGGAAGTGCACCGGATGAACGAGATCATCGACGACTTTCTGCTGCTGTCCAAGCCTGTGAACAGCCGTTTCGACCGGCACGAAGTGCTGCCTCTGCTCAAGGAAACGCTCCAGCTTTTCGATAACCAGCGCAAAGAGGCGGGAGTGAGCGCCATTCTTGAGGAAGAAGGCGCGATTCCGAAGATAGACTGCGATCCGAACCAGCTCAAGCAGGTTTTCATTAATATGGTGAAAAATGCGATCGAAGCGATGCCGGAAGGAGGGCTGCTGCATATTACGGTGGCCGCTCTGCCTAAGAATAGGGTGGGAATCCGTTTCGCCGATCAGGGAAAAGGAATCGAGCCCGGCCACCTTGGGAGGATCGGCGAACCGTTCTTTACGACGAAAGAAAGCGGGACGGGGCTGGGCCTCATGGTGAGCAACAAAATTATCGAGAACCATGCCGGTACCCTGCGGGTGTCCAGCCGTCTGGGCCTCGGAACGACCATTGATATCATACTGCCCGTCCATATCAAAACGGCGTAACCGTCTGGTTACGCCGTTTTTTCGTGCCGTGCCGCCGTGCCAGGGTGCCGTACCCTTCCGTTACCGTTCCGGCATCCGGTCAGACCGGATTACCGTTGAATTTGTAGCCGACTCCGCGTACGGTAATGATATACCGGGGGTCCGACGGGTTGGGCTCGATTTTTTTGCGCAGGTTGCTGATGTGAACGATGAGAGTCCGTGGATCGCCGAAGCTCTCCAGGCTCCAGACCTGCTCGAAAAGCTGCTCAATCCGGTAGACGCGGTTCGGATTCTGCGCCAGCAGGCTGAGCAGATCGAATTCTTTGGCGGACAAGGCGATAGGACGCCCCTGAGCCTTGACGATATGACTGTGCAGATCGATCTCCAGATCCGGAAATTTCAGCACGTGCTGATCCGCCGGATTGCGGGACGGAGAGCAACGCCGAAGCAGCGCTTTCACGCGGGCGACAAGCTGCGCGGGGCTGAACGGTTTCGTGACGTAGTCGTCTCCTCCTATGCTCAGACCGAGAATGATGTCGATGTCTTCGCTCTTCGCCGACAGGAAAATAACCGGGATGTCGCTTGTTTTCCGCAGTTGGCGGCACAGTTCTATACCGTCCATGCCGGGAAGCAGAATGTCCAAAAGAATAAGGTCGGGACGTTGTTCCGTGACCAGTTGTAGCACATGATCCCCGTGATCGGCGGTGATGACTTCGAAGCCCTCACGCCGTAAATACAGGGAAACGATCTCCAAAATATGGTGATCATCGTCGACAACAAGAATTTTACTTGCCTGCATGAAGAAACCTCCTAGTTGCTGCCCGTGCTTTAAAAGGAAAAAAACTCCAGGTGTAACTTGACAATCCGTTACTTTTTTCCTAACAAAAAAGGTTTATACCCTACATTCTATCCTTTTTTTGTCTAAAATGAAAGAAAAAATCCTTGGTTTCGTAAATGACTAGGTATTATGTGTAGGCACATAGTCCTATTTTTGAAAATCTTTATTCATAATGACATAGAAAAGCATACTTATCAACAGGCTTATGAACATACAGACGCGGACGGGCATCATCATGTATAGTAGAGAGGAAACGATTTGATGACTCTTGCTGCAAAAGGAAAGGAACGATCGCCAAGTGAGAGAACCGCAAGCACCGAAAACACCCAAAGAGCCGTTTATATCGGCTGTTATTCCTACATATAACCGCCCTTACGTATTGGGCGAGCTGCTGGAGACGCTGGCGGCGCAGAACTACACGAACCTGGAAGTCCTGGTTGTGAACGATGCGGGCGTGTCCGTGGATTTTGTGGCGGAAGCTTATCCGGAGCTGGCTATTACGGTTATTAACCAGCCGGTCAATTTGAAGCATGTGCATGCCCGCAATGAAGCGCTCCGTATTGCCCGGGGGGAGCTGATCCTGCTGTGCGACGACGACGATCTCCTGACGCCGGGGCATATCAGGCGCATGCTTGCCGCTCTCGAAGAGACGGGAGCGGACTTCGCCTATTCCGACGCGGAATTGTTTGATTACCGGGTGGAAGGCCGCACGCGTATCCCGGTCAGCCGCCGGTTGTTCGCTTACGAGTTCGATCTCGCGGAGATGAGGAAATTTTCGACGTATGTCCCGTCGGGCACCCTGTACCGGAGGGCGATTCACGACACCCTGGGCGCTTACGATCCCGATGTGCATCATTACTGGGACTGGGATTTCTTCCTCCGAACCGCCGGTTCTTATAAAATTGCCAGAGTGCCCGTTGCGAGCGTTCTTTACGCTTTCTCGCCGAAAGGGGACAATGTTTCGGGAAACCGGCAGGAAGGAAACCCGTACCTCGGCAGGCTGTGCGCCAAGCACGGTCTGGGTGAACTGCCTTCGGAAAACTTTTTTACCCTGCTGGATAAACCGCACATGCGTCAAAGAGAAGCCCCATCCTCGATTATATGGGACGGCGAGCCGGTGATCTCACGCCTGGCGGAACAAACCGAGTCTGTTTAACGAAGCATCCGTGTTTACCCCCGTACGGTACGGATAACGGATTGACGGCGCAGAAGCTCACTCAACCAAGCGCAACCTCTTAGAACAGAAGCCTTCTGCAGCCGCTGCTGCCCGGAGGCTTTTTGTTGTTTTGCCTTGCCGGATGTCCGAAGAGTCGGCGGGGAAATGGGCTACCTGGACCTAAGACCAGGTATAAAAACCGTCGTGAGTCGGTTCTGATTCCCCCTCCCGACCGAGTAGAATAGTGACAAGAACAAGGTTAACGGAAAGGGTTGCGGACCATGAAAAAGAACGGACATAAAGTATTGATTCTCTCGGGAAGCTATGGAGACGGGCATAAACAGGCGGCGGAAGCGATCCGCCGCGAGATCGCTCAGAGGTATCCGGGAGCGGAGACGGTCCTGCTCGATTTTATGGAGTGGACGCATCCCTTCATGAATTCCATCGGGCGGTACATGTTTTTAAAAGGACTCCAGACGTTCCCGTCGGCGTACGGATATGTATACAACAAAACGAGAGAAGCCAACTTTTTCTCGTATATTTTAAAGCAGTTCAATCGGTTCGGCCTCGGCCGCATGATGAAGCTGCTCCGTGAAGTGGAGCCGACGGTGGTCGTCTCCACCTTCCCTCCGGCTGCGGGAGCGATGTCCGCGGTCCGGGCTTACGGGCTGTACGATGTGCCTACGGCAACGGTCATAACGGATCACACGGACCACAGCTACTGGGTTTACCCGGAGACCGACAAATACCTGGTCGGTTCCGACACCGTCAGGGATGGGCTGATCCAGGCGGGCGTGCCTGCAGGGCGCATCGAGGTAACGGGCATCCCCATCCGGCCGGAATTTCAGGGCACCTACGAGAGTGCCCAGACACGCCGCCTGCTCGGACTCGACCCCGAGCTGCCGACGATCCTTTTCATGGGAGGAGGCTGCGGGATGATGGGCGGCGAGATGGCGAGCAAGCTCGAAGCTTTCGAAGCGCTGCCGGTCCGGACGCAGATGGTCGTCGTCTGCGGGAACAACGAGAAACTCCGCGCGCAGATTACGGAGCTGGCGGCTCATTCCCGCCACCGGATCCTCGCTACCGGTTACGTGAACAACGTACACGAATGGATGGCCGCGGCGGATTTGCTCGTCACGAAGCCGGGGGGCCTTACCATCTCGGAAGCGATGGCCATGAAGCTGCCGATCGTGATCTACAAGTCCCTTCCGGGACAGGAAGAGGACAATGCCCGTTTCCTGCTGCAGGCGGGGATCGCCGTGAAAGCGAAGAACATGAACGACTTGATCGGTCAACTGGGCGTTCTGCTGAGAAGTCCGGCGCTGCTTTATACCATGCGGGAGAACCTGGGAAGAACACGCCGGTCCAACGCTTCGGCCGAAGCGGTGCGCATCGTGCTGGAAACCCGCAGCGAACGGCGCTATGCGGCGGCTTTACAAGAAATTTGGTAAAAGCGCCAATAATGTTTACGCAAACTTCGTATAATAACCCTATTCCATAACAGGAAGCGTGGTTATGCCCATGAACCCCGATGCCAAAATACTCATCCTCTATGCCAGTTACGGAGACGGCCACCTGCAAGTATCCCGGGCCCTGCGGCAGAGCTTTGAAACTCAAGGCGTCAGCAACGTAGAGCTTGTGGACTTGTTCGCCCAGGCGCATCCCTGGTTCAATTCCTTCACCCGCTTCGTGTATCTGAAAACATCTTCCATCGGCCTGTACGGCCTTAGCTACTACCTGACGCAGGATATGCGGGCGGATGCCCTGCTTTCCAGATGGCTCCACTCCCTCGGAGACCGCAAGCTCCGCCAAATGATCCGCGAACATCAGCCGGCGGCGGTGGTGAACACCTTCCCCCTCAAGGGGATGCCCGATACGGGAACGCACTGCGGCGGGACGATTCCGACATTCTCGATCGTGACGGATTACGATCTTCATTCCCGGTGGATTCACCCGGATGTAAGGCATTATTTCGTTCCTTCGGAAGAGTTGAAAACCTTGCTGGTCGCGAAAGGCGTACCGGCGGATAACATCAAAGTCAGCGGTATCCCGCTGCGGCCTTCCTTTCAGGATACAGGAGAGGGGAACGCCGAATTAACAAGCGGAGAGGCCGGACAGGCGGCTCCTTTTGTGCTTCTGATGGCCGGTGCGTACGGCGTGCTGAAAGGTCTGCGAGGGCTCTGCGCCAAGCTCCTGAGAGAGATTCCGGACGTGAGAATCGTTCTCGTATGCGGCCGTAATGAGCGCTTGAAGCGGTATTTTGAAACGGCTTTCGCCGGACAGGAGCGCGTGTGCGTGCACGGTTTTGTGGAGGACATCCACCAGTTGATGGCCGCTTCCGCCTGCATGATTACGAAAGCGGGCGGAGTTACTTTGTCCGAGGCCCTGGCGCTGGACGTACCCGTTATCGTTTACCGTCCGTTCTTGGGGCAGGAGAAAGAAAACGCCGATTATTTCGTGAAAAAGGGCGCGGCGCTGGCCGCTTTTAACCCGGATGAGCTTGTCCGGCAGGTCGGGCGGGTTATCCGCAGTGAATGGCCGCCGGAATCGGCCCGCACATCCGTCCGCAATCTGTACAAAAAAAATGCGGGCCAGACGATTGTCTCGCATATTCTAGAAGAGATCGGGCATCATCCTGCCCGCAGCAGCGAACGAGCGAGGTGAGAACGATGGATGAGAACAAACAGCGCCGGCTTTCCGCCCGATTAATCGGGTACGCACTCATTCTTTTTGTCGTGGAATTCGTCCGGGGCGCTTACCTGCTATCCTACCTGCCCGTATATGCGGCGAATGTGCTTCATTATCCCGTGACGATTGTCGGCCTGGCGATTTCCATTCACTATGTAATCGATATGGTTGTAAAAGGGCTGGCGGGGCTTCTTCTCGACCGGTTTCCCGCCCGGGTTATCGTCGGCGGAGGGATGTTCTTCTCTCTGATCGGGCTTATTCTGCTGCAGGGGCCGCACAACGTGTTTATTTTTCTCCTGTCGGCGGCTTTATTCGGGGTCGGAATTTCCCCGATCTGGCTCGTTTGCCTGAGCCGGGTAACGGCCGAACAGCGCGCTTTTCAAATGGGTGTCCTGTATACCGTCTGGCTGACCGGACTCGGTGCCGGCCCCGTCGTTATAAATTTTGTGCTGGACTACAGTCTGTCGGTCACGTATTTTATTCTGCTCGGACTGTGGGTGCTGGGCTGCCTGCTTTCTCTGGGAATGGGGGGCAGGGCGGAAGGGACGCGGACGAAAACCGTCACGTGGAAAGTTCAGGCGGGCGTTCTCAAAAAACAGCTCGGCGCAGCGAGACCGCTCCTGCCTCCGATGATGCTGCAGACTCTTGCGGCGGGGCTGCTTGTTCCTGTTCTTCCGGGGTTCGCATCCGGGGTCATGGGCCTGCAGTATGCGGAATACTCCATGGTACTGCTGGCCGGCGGGCTGTGCACGGTCATTTGTTTAATGCCGATGGGAAAGCTCTCCGACCGCTTCGGGATCCGTGGTTTCCTGATCCTCGGGTTTGCGTTTCTGGCGGCGGCCCTCTACGGCATGACGTTTATAAAAGAACTGGAGTTTGCGCTGCTGACGGCCGCGCTGCTTGGCGTTTCCTACGCCTGCGTGCTGCCGGCCTGGAATGCCCTGATGGCTCTCTACGTTCCCAAAGGGCACCAGGAGATGGGCTGGGGGACGCTTTCCAGTGTCGAGGGGCTGGGCGCTTTTATAGGGCCGGTCCTCGGGGGATGGCTGGCCGACAGATACAGCGAGGTTTTCGTGATCGCGGCAAGCGCGGTCCTTCTGGGGGCCATCGCGCTGTGGTACATACTGGTACCGCTTCAGCCTTCGGGTAAGAAAGACGGCGAAGCCGCCGTAAAGGGGGTGACGTACCGTGGTTGAAGGAATTATCCGGGTCGTTTTTATTTTCTATCTGATCTACACACTTGTGCCGACATTCCTGATCCGGCGCTTTGGATACGGCGTGTTTAAAAGTACAAGCGGAGGACCGTCCGCCGCATTGACTTTTGACGACGGTCCCGATCCGCAGTATACTCCGCAGCTGCTGGACCTGCTTGCCCGGAAAGGCACGAGAGCCACTTTTTTCGTGCTGGGCGCCAAAGCGGAGCATCACCCGGATCTGATCCGGCGTATGCACGAGGAGGGGCATCTGGTCGGGCTGCACAACTATATGCACCATTCCAATGCTCTCATGACACCTTGGAAGGTGCGCCGTACATTGGAGCATTCGGCCGACGTTATCGAACGTATTACGGGGATACGCCCTGTTCATTACCGTCCCCCGTGGGGCGTTTTCAACGTGTTCGACTTTCTGCTGATCCGCAAATTCCGTATCGTCTTGTGGTCCATGGCCGCTTTTGACTGGCGCAGCAGAGGGGGGACCGACAAGATCAAACGGAAGCTGATCGGCAAAGTGAAAGACGGAGCCGTCATTCTCCTGCACGACAGCGGAGACACACTGGGCGCGAACCCCGATGCGCCGGGTTATATGATCGAGGCGCTCGCGGATGTGCTGGAGGATGCCCGCCGGCGGGGCATCCGTTTTGCGCGTATTGACGAGCATCTCCCGGGCCGGAGGCTTCCGGACCGTCTCGTCCGCCGCAGGGCCGAGAAGATGACCGTTCTGCCGACGGCGAAATCGCAGCACGCGCAGACCGCGGTGGAAGCGTCGGCGACCGGGGCAGCGGCAACCGTGCAGCATCCGCAGGGCGCGGACCAAACGGCTGCGACCGTGCGGGACCCGCAGGCAGCCGGCGGGGCGGCGGTCTTGCACAGCTCGCGGGCCAAGGGGGAGGCCGCGAGCGCGCCGCTCCCGCAGCCCGTGGAAGCGGCGCCCGCCCTTGAGGCGCCGCAAAACCAGCCGTCTCCGCCCCCTGAGAAGCAGCGGGGCGTGGCCCTGCGCGCATGGATGCTGTGGGAGCGGCTGTTTCACCGGCTGTACCGGGTGCAGCCCGGAGATCCCGAGCACCGCTTCCTCCACTATCGCATCCGGACGTACCACGGGCAGGAGCTGGTGCTCGACGACGGGGAGATCATCCGTCCGGGCGACAAAGTGGCGGAGCTTCATCTCGACAACGAATGGCTTCGCCGGGCCGGATCGCAAAGCTCCTCCGCGATGAAGCTGGCCGTGCAGATGATCCGGGCCATGGGCAATTCCATGCCCAGATTGGCGCGCCGCCTGCTGGCGGACCCGGCTCTTGCCGATCTTAAGGGCGTGTACGGAATCTCAATGATCCACCGCGGTACAAAGCAGTTCGGATTTACCGTCCTGCCGCTGCAAAACCCCCTGTGGCGCTGGTCCTCGACGCTGTACCTGCGTATTCTGCTGGGGATGCTTCATCCCGGAGGATTCGGACGCCTGCAGGAGAACAGCGCCCGGCTGAATCCGCGCATTATCGCGATGTCGGTCAGCCAGATGAAAAAACGCTATGCTCCCGGATTGAGCACGGCGGAGCCTTCCTCCGGCGCCTATTATCCGGAGGAAGCTTACGGTGCGGTTCTTCAGGAGCTTCCGGAAGGAATGGCGGGAAAAGGCGGGTAATTCCGGAAGACCGGGGATTGCCTGCC
This sequence comes from Paenibacillus sp. JT31N7, assembly GCF_059692095.1. Lineage (NCBI taxonomy): Bacteria > Bacillati > Bacillota > Bacilli > Caryophanales > Paenibacillaceae > Paenibacillus > Paenibacillus sp. JT31N7. Next base: position 82,836 of record NZ_JCAUAT010000007.1, on the reverse strand, counting down.
TGCTTTTATTTCGTCAACTTGATGTAAGCGCCTTTTTCTAGTAATCTGGAGGAATCAACAGGGTGCACGGAAGAGGTGCGGAAGTGAAGAACAGCAGCATAGAAGTGGTCAAGGTGCTGAATAACAATGTGATCATTGCAGCGCATCCCGTTTATCGCGAAGTTGTGGTGATCGGCAAAGGCATCGGGTTTAACCGGAAGGCCAAAGATCTCATTCCTTCGGAAGCGGTCGAGAAGCTGTTCATTTTGACCAATGAAAAAGAAAAAGAACAATACCAGCAGCTGATTCCCCAAATCGACGAGAAGCTGATCGAGGTCATGAACGAGGTCATTTTATATATCTCGGAGCATGCCGGGGCGCCGCTGAATGAACATATTCATATTGCCTTGACGGACCATATCGCGTTTGCGATCAAACGGCTGGAGCAGGGCATCGTGCTGCAGAATCCGTTTTTACTCGAAACCCGTGAACTCTATCCCAAGGAATACGTCATAGCCGATTATGTCATCCGGACGATTAACGATAAAATGAAGGTGCATCTGCCGCCGGCCGAGGTCGGATTCGTTACGCTCCATATTCACGGCGCGATCACGAACCGTCCGGTATCGGAGGTCAATGAATATTCCCGCCTCATCGGAGAGCTTATCGGTCTGATCGAGCGGCAGATGCATATTACGATCGACCGCAGCACCATCGCGTACTCGCGGCTTCTGCGCCATCTCCGTTTTGCCATTGAACGGGTAAAGCGGAAAGAGGCGGTCCACGAGCCGGACAAGCTCGGCGAGCTGCTTAAACAGCAGTACCCGGAGATCTACTCCATCGCCTGGACTTTGATGAAAGTCATGCAGCGCCGGCTGCGGCAGCCGGTTTACGAAGCGGAGGCGGTTTATCTGACCATGCACCTGATTCGCCTTATGGAGAAAGACGATTCCCTCGAGAAGGGGAAGCCTGCAGGAGACCGTTGATTTCCGGAATGCCCGCATTTTCCGGCAAGATCGCTTCTCCTCAAAAAAAACGGAGTGATTAAAACGGGTCGGCGCAGCTGCGCGAGGCTCGTTTTTTTGCGGTCTTTTTTATTTGAAAAACGGTCTTGACCGATCCGGGCGATGGTGATAATATTTGTCTAATCCTATAAGAATAGTATGAAATAAAGAAACGCTTGTATATCCTACGAATTGTTTACCTGCTTAAATGTGGAAATCCATAATTTAAAAGTTGCTGACTAGTTAACTAGAAGCGCCTGCGATCCGGATGCGAGAAGACGTCCGTACGGCATGCGCTTTTTTTATTTTCGTTAAAACGAAGGGGGATGCACGATGGGGAATCTGCTGCTTGAAGTCGGAAGGCTGAACAAGGCTTTTGAGACGAAGAAGGGGCTTGTCCACGCCTTGCACGATATCAATCTGGATATAAAAGAGGGCGAGTTCATCACGGTCATCGGCCCGAGCGGATGCGGAAAAAGCACGCTGCTGAAAATCGTGGCGGGTCTGGATACCGATCACAACGGGAACGTCCGGCTTGGAGGCGAGAAAGTGACGGGTCCCGGAATCGATAAAGGGTTTATTTTTCAGGAACCGCGCCTGTTCCCGTGGCTGACGGTCGAGAAGAATATCGCGGCCGATCTCTCGCTCAAAGACCCGCAGGTGCGCGCCAAGGTGGATAATCTGATCGAGCTGGTTAAGCTTCAGGGCTTCGAGAAGTCTTATCCGCGGGAGCTTTCCGGCGGGATGGCCCAGCGTGTTTCCATTGCCCGCGCCCTGCTCCGAAATCCGAAAATTTTGCTGCTGGATGAACCTTTCGGGGCGCTGGATGCTTTTACAAGAGCGCATATGCAGGAGGTGCTGCTGGATATTTGGCAGGCCAACCGGACGACCATGGTGTTCGTCACCCACGATATCGACGAAGCGATTTTCCTTGCGAACCGCGTTGTGATCCTCAAACCGCGTCCGGGTGCGATCCGGAATATCGTTCCGGTGGATCTGCCTTTCCCGAGAAAGAAAACGAGTACCTCGTTTCAGGAAATCCGCTACAAAATTTTAAATGAATTCGAGAAGCTGGATGAACTTGAACTCGTTGAAAGCGCAGGAATCTGATGAAGGAGGTGCAGCATCGTGGGCAAGCCGTCAAATCTTCTGCAAGGTACAGGCTCAACCTTATCGGTCGCTACTCCTGACTTTGTCCCGGCAGAACCTGCGCCCGCCGGCTCTTCCAAGCGGAAACCGCGGCTGGAATCGTTCTGGCTGGGAGCGATCGTACCTGCGGCCGCGCTCATCTTGTGGCAGGTGCTGGGTGACGCGGGCTATATATCCCGGCTGCTTTTTCCGACTCCCTGGACCATCGCCAAATCGTTTCGCAGCCTGCTGGAGTCCGGCGTGCTTGCGGAGAATGTGGGCATCAGCATGTTGAGGGCAGCCGCAGGTTTCGCGCTTGGAGGAGGACTCGGTCTTCTGCTGGGCATGCTGGTCGGCTTTTTCCGCAGAACGGAAAAAGTGCTTGATCCCTCCGTGCAGATGATCCGCATGATTCCCCATTTGGCCATTGCGCCCTTGTTTATTCTCTGGTTCGGATTCGGCGAGCCCTCGAAAGTGCTGCTGATTGCCAAAGGAGCTTTTTTCCCGCTTTACATCAATACCTTTCTGGGGATACGGGGCGCGGACAGAAAATTATTTGAAGTTACGAGGGTGCTGGGGTTCAGTACTTACAAACAACTGGTGCGTCTTATTGTGCCGTCGGCGCTCCCGAATATTTTTCTCGGCATAAGAGTTTCGCTCGGCATCGCCTGGCTCGGACTGGTCGTCGCCGAATTGATGGGGGCTTCGTCGGGGCTCGGTTATCTGATGTCGGAAGCCCGGCAGTTCAACAAAACCGCCGTGGTGTACGTGGGCATTATCTTGTTTGCCGTGATCGGCAAGGCGGCGGATTCGGGGGTCCGGCTGCTGGAAAGGCGCCTTCTGCAATGGCAGGACAGCTACGTAGGCAAGTAAAAGGAGGGAGCGACTATGAACGGTAGCGGGGAAGCGCTTCGACGGCTCACCGGAACACATGAACAGCCCGGAAGCTTGCGCAAATACGGGCAAACGCTGCTGAAAGCGAAGACGGGCGATTTTGCCCTGGGTGCCGTTCTTCCGGTGCTTGTGCTCATAGTGTGGCAGGCGGCAGGCGATCTCGGCTGGATTTCGACGTTTTTTCTGCCGACTCCGCTGATGATCGGCGCCGCACTCAAAGAACTGGCCATGAGCGGCGAACTGACGGGGCATGTGGGAATTTCGCTGTGGAGGGCTTTAACGGGCTTCCTGCTCGGCGGCAGTCTCGGGCTGTTGTTCGGCCTGTTGACCGGGTATTTCCGCAAAGCCGAGCAGCTGCTCGACCCGACGCTGCAGATGATTCGTCTCGTGCCGCATCTGGCGGCGGCTCCGCTCATTATCCTCTGGTTTGGATTCGGAGAAACGTCCAAAACGCTCATTATCGCGAACGGAGCTTTCTTTCCGCTCTATGTCCACACTTACCTGGGCATCCGGAGCGTGGATAACAAACTGTTCGATGTTGCCAAGGTGCTGCAGTTCAGCCCTTACAAACAGCTGATCCGGCTGATCATTCCCGCTTCCCTGCCCAACATCCTGCTCGGGCTGCGGCTTTCGTTGGCCGTTTCGTGGCTGGGGCTCGTCGTAGCGGAGCTGATCGGTTCCCAGTCGGGCATCGGCTTCCTGATCAACTTTGCGAAGCAGAACTCGGCGACGGAAATTATTTTTGTCGGGGTCATCCTGTTTGCGGTCGTGGGCAAGCTTGTGGATACATTCGTCCGGCTGCTGGAGGGGAAGCTGCTGCAGTGGAGGGACAGTTTTGAAGGCTGAGAAAGGACGTTTGCGCTTGAAAAGGAAAGGGGGACGGGAACAAAGCTTTCCGGAGAAGATTTTCTACATACAGAGGGGGATTAGCATGACACGTTCGCCATTTATCCAAAAACATACTCGTCTTATCGGATTGCTGCTCATTCTTGTCGCGCTGGTGCTGCTGGCTTCGGCCTGCGGCCGGGCGGAAGCCGATCCGTCGGGGGGAGCGGACCCGGGAGGCAAGACGCCTTCCGTGCTGCGCATCGGCTATATCGGCGCGAACAAGCTGAACCTTCCGAGCGGCGCCGAAGGCTGGGGATTCCACAAAGGCGGGGCCAGGGAGGAACTGAAAAAATTGGGGATCACGGACGTGCAGTTCGTCGGATTTCCCAACGGCCCGGACTTGAGCGAGTCGCTGATCAGCGGACGGATCGATATCGGCTCTCTTGGCGATACGCCGGCTATATTGGCCCGTTCGGCAGGGGCGCCGTCCAAAGTCATTACCTTGAATTCCTCCGGGAGCAACGCGTTTATTCTCGGGAAGAAGAACGGTCCCGCAGCGTTGGCCGAATTGAAAGGCAAGAAAGTGTCCGTGAAGAAAGGCTCCTACATGCACCGCTATCTGGCGGGTCTTCTCAAAGAGCAGAGCATTAAAGACGTGCAACTGATCCATCTGCTGGATGAAGACGCGGATGCCGCTCTGGTCAGAGGAGAAGTGGACGCTATCGCCACTACGGAAGTACGCGGGCTCAAGCTGATTCCTCAAGGCTTTCCCGTTCTGGACGAAGCGGCCAAGGATCATCCCGCTCTCGTAGGCGCGGGGGTAACCGTTGTATCCGAGAGTTATTTGAAGAAAGTGCCGGATATCGCAAAAGTGTGGAACGATCTGAGAATCAAAGCGCTGGACGATCTGACAACGCAGGAAGACGCTTATTATGCGTTTGTCGTCGAGAATACCGGAACTCCGCTGGATTTAGTTAAAAAAACGAGCGCCGTCTCCCGTATTCAGAGAGAGTCGTTCACAGACAGCGGCATTGTGGCTCTAAAGGCGACCAAAGATTTTCTGGTCGGGGATAAATTGGCCGACACGGACTTCAACATCGACGAATGGCTGGTGAAATAAACCGGTCACAAAAACCGGCTGCAGTAAAATAAGCGGCAGAACAGGGAGGGAGAACCATGAGTCAGAAACAGCCGCTTCAATTAACGGCCGATGTCCTGGTAATCGGCGGCGGACCCGCTGGCGCCTGGGCGGCATGGAGCGCGGCTTCCCGCGGAGCCAGAGTAGTCGTGGCCGACAAAGGATTTCTCGGTTCCAGCGGAGCGACGGCGCCGGGAGGAACCAATCTGCTCTACCTGCCGCCGGATCCCGTTTTGAGGGAAGAAGCGGTTAGGAAGCGGATGAAGGGAGGCGGCTTCCTGTCCGAACCTTCCTGGATTCACGGCGTGCTCGATCAGGTGTACGAAAGCCTGGAGCTGGTGGAATCCTGGGGGTATCCGTTCCGCAGAGACGAGAACGGAGTCCCTATGAGGGATCATCTGCAGGGGCCGGAGTACATGAAGCTTATGCGCCGGGCCGTCATCAAGGCGGGGGCCCGCATCCTGGACCAGTCTCCGGCCCTGGAGCTGCTCGTCGACGAGCATGGCGCCGGCGGAGCCAGAGGCGTATCCCGGCTCGATAACCGGGATTGGGAAGTGCGGGCGGGCGCCGTCGTGATCGCCACGGGAGGCTGCGCCTTCCTGAGCAAGGGTCTCGGCTGCAACGTCCTGACCGGCGACGGCCTGCTGATGGCCGCCGAGCTTGGCGTGGAGCTCTCCGGCATGGAGTTCAGCCGCCAGTACGCCCCCAGCGCGGCCTTCGGCACGAACACGCGCGGACGTCTGCTGAACTGGGCGACCTTCTATGCCGAGGACGGCACGCCTCTGCATTCAGAGGGGCCCCGGCCGCACGATTTCCTTCCGAAGATGCTGAGCAAAGGGCCCGTGTACGCCGTCATGGACAAGGCGGACACCCCGGAGAAGCGGGCGATTCTTCGCAGCTCGCACGCGATTTTCTTCCTGCCGCTCGACCGTGCGGGCATTGACCCGTTCACGCAGCCGTTCCCGCTGACCCTCCGGTACGAGGGAACCGTGCGGGGAACGGGCGGCATCCGGCTCGTCGGCGAAGACTGCTCGACGACCGTGGCCGGGCTCTATGCCGCCGGCGATGCGGCCACCCGGGAGCGGGTCACGGGCGCTCAATCCGGAGGCGGCGCTTTCAACGCCTCGTGGGCGATCTCGTCCGGGACCTGGTCCGGAAGAGCCGCTGCGGGATATGCGCTTGCCCTGGGCGGCCGGGCAGGCCAGCGCCATCTCCGCCCGGCAGGCGGCGCCGGGCTGGCAGGGGCACCGGGGACATCCGCGATGACGACGGATGTCCCCGGGATTGTAAGGGCGGTCCAGCGGGAAGTGTTCCCGCTGGAGATCAACTACTTCCGGAGCGAGCCCGTGCTCCGGGAGTCTCTTCAAAGACTGCACGGACTGTGGCCGCTCGTTCAGGGCGGTATCCCCGGCGGGGATGCGAGGGAGCGGGTCCGTGCCAGAGAAGCGGCCGCCATGGCGGCGGCGGCCCGCTGGATTCATACCGCCGGACTGGCGAGGCGGGAAACCCGCGGCATGCACACGCTCGCGGAATACCCGCATACCGATCCGGCCTACCAGCGCCGCCTGCTCGTGTCGGGGCTGGACGACATCCGCGTCAAGTTCGAGGGCGGCGGGGAAGTCCCGCCCCGGCCGGCGATCACCCCGGCGTCGCATCCTGGGCATCCCGGGCAGCCGGGGCAAGATCCGTTTCAACCTTCCGGCGGAGATGCCGTGCGGAAGGAGGTGACGCTGGCATGATCGAGCTGGTCAGTTCCGCCCGCTGCGTAGGCTGCAGCATGTGCGTCAAGGTCTGCCCCACGAACGTGTTCGACGAAGGCCCGGGCCGGGTACCGGTTATCGCACGGCAGGACGACTGCCAAACCTGCTTTATCTGCGAGGTTTACTGCCCGGTCGATGCGCTTTACGTGTCTCCATACGGTGATGAAGCGGTAAGCGTCAATGAGCGGGAGCTTGCGGAATCCGGCGTGCTCGGCAGCTGGAGAGAGAAGATCGGTTGGGGACCGGGGCGCGTCAAGCTTGCCAAGCTGGATACGACCCCGTTTATCGACCGCGTGCTTCCCCAGCAGCCTCCCCTCGATGCGGAGGAGACGGCGTTTATTCTGACTCCGGACTATCCCCCCAAACCGGCCGGGTAGGCTCATGCCACCCGAATCCGCCGGGCCGTCTAAGGCGGCTCTCGGGCCGAGTGATCCAAGCGATCCGAGTGACCCGACCGATCCGACCAACCCGAAAGGCCCTCCGCTTTTGTTCGGGCAGTCAACTTCCACGGACGACTTAAGCAGCTGCCTTTCAGATATCTTGCAGATATCCTGCGGGTATCTTATAAAACGATATCCCCTTTGGAAGGGGCGACGTTCCTTTCACGGAACGCACCCACTTCCGTTTTTTAACCGGAGATTTCCCGTTCGGGAGGTCTCCTTTTTAACGTGCGAAAGTGCGAAAAATGGTATTGTCTGTTGAGAATTGTCATGCTATAATGACGGTGCTTAGGAATTATACAACTGAACAGGCGATATGCGCGTGTGACTGATACGATCAGGCATGAGCAAGAAAGAGAATGAATGGAAACGCTCCGAGTTGGGTTATATTAACCCTTATCCGGCAGCTATTTCCGGCATTCCTTGATTGCTTATGCCTTTTTTGCTGTTTCGGCCTTGCCTGTGGGGTTGAATAATCCATAGACACTATGACCAGATAAAGGAAGTGAAGCACATGTTAAAAGGCGTTTTCGGCGCGCTCCAGCAAGTAGGCAAGGCGCTCATGCTTCCGGTTTCCATTCTTCCTGCCGCGGGCCTTCTGCTGGCGTTCGGTTCGGCCATGCAAAACCCGGATACGATTGAGCTTATGCCTTTCCTCAGCGGAAACGGGTTTCAGGTTGCGGCTCACCTCATGTCGAGCGCAGGCGACATTATTTTCGCGAACCTGGCATTGCTTTTCGCAATCGGGGTAGCGATCGGTCTGGCGGGCGGAGACGGCGTTGCCGGTATCGCAGCCACGATCGGTTACTTGATTATGAACGTAACTATGGGCGTTCTGGCGGGTGTAACCCCTTTCTCGCTGACGCTGAAAGATCCTTCTTACGCGAGCGTGCTGGGGATACCGACTCTGCAAACGGGCGTTTTCGGCGGGATTATCATGGGTGTGATAGCGGCGCTCCTCTACAAGAGGTACCATAAAATCGAGCTTCCGTCGTACCTCGGCTTTTTTGCGGGCAAGCGGTTCGTTCCGATCATTACCTCCCTTGCCGCGCTGCTGACCGGGCTTATCCTGATCTTTATCTGGCCTCCGGTACAGCATGGACTGAGCGCTTTCTCCCGTTCCGTGCTCGATGCGAATCCGGTTCTGGCTTCTTTCTTGTTCGGGGTCGGTGTCCGCTCTCTCATTCCGTTCGGTCTGCATCACATCTGGAATGCGCCGTTCTGGTACGAGTTCGGTGAATATATCGATAAATCGGGCGTTCTGGTGCGCGGGGATATGAAAATTTTCTTCGCTCAGCTGAAAGACGGCGTACCGCTTACGGCGGGTACGTTTATGAGCGGGAACTTCCCGTTCATGATGTTCGGTCTGCCGGCCGCGTGTCTGGCCATTTACCATACGGCACGTCCCGAGAACAAAAAGCTGATTGCCGGTATTATGGGCTCCGCCGCTTTGACGGCTTTCCTTACGGGGATTACGGAGCCGATCGAGTTCTCATTCTTGTTCGTAGCACCGCTTCTCTACGTATTCCATGCCCTGCTCGCAGGTCTTTCCTTCGCGATCATGACGCTGCTGCAGGTTAAGCTCGGCTTTACGTTCTCCGGCGGCTCGATCGATTTCCTGCTGCTCGGTGTCCTGCCGAACCGTACGCCATGGTGGCTCGCGATTCTGGTCGGCCTTGTCTTCGCGGTCATCTACTATGTGGTGTTCCGCTTCGCGATTACCAAGTTCAATCTGAAGACACCGGGACGCGAAGAAGCTCAAACGGAAGCCGATGCGGACGATGCTCCCGTCAGCGGCGCAAGCAATGCCGGCGGTACGGGCGACCTGCCGAGCAGCATTCTCGCGGCATTGGGCGGCGCGCCGAACATTTCCAACCTTGACGCTTGTATCACGCGTCTGCGTGTTCAGGTGAAGGACAAAGGCGCGGTGGATAAAGAGCGTCTCAAAAAACTGGGCGCTTCCGGCGTGCTTGAAGTCGGCAACAATGTACAAGCTATTTTCGGAACCCGTTCCGATTCTTTGAAAAATCAGATCCAGGATGTTATGGCGGGCCGCATTCCTTCCACGGCGAGCGTGCCGGTTGTGGAATCTCCCGATACGGGCGGCAGCGAGCTGATGAAAGAAGAAACGATCGTAGCTCCCGCAGACGGCGAACTGATGGATATCACGCTCGTTCCGGACGAAGTCTTTTCCCAGAAAATGACGGGTGACGGATTCGCTATCCTGCCGAAAAACGGAACGATCGTATCTCCGGTAAACGGCAAAATTTTCAACGTATTCCCGAGCAAGCATGCCATCGGCATTCAGTCCGATGCGGGTAAAGAACTGCTGGTTCATATCGGCGTCAACACGGTGAAACTGAAAGGACAAGGCTTTGAAGTGCTTGTTTCCGAAGGGGATATCGTGGAAGCCGGCCAGCCGATCATGAAAGTCGATCTCGATTATGTGAAAGAGCATGCTCCTTCCATTATCTCGCCGATTATCTTTACGAACCTGCCGGAAGGCACGGAAATTCGTTTGAATAAACAGGGCGACGTTAAATCGGGCGATAAAAATATTATTACGATTAAGTAAAAAGGAATGGGGGAGAAGGGCCTTGTTTTTCTAACCCCCTCCTTTTCGGTTAAGATAGAGTAAACAACTAAATTATCGAGTGGAGATGATCAACTATGCAAAAAACATTTAAAGTGACCAGCGATACAGGAATTCACGCACGTCCGGCTACAGCACTTGTCAACACGTCCAACAAATTCAAAGCGGACGTATTCGCCGAGAGCAAAGGCAAGAAAGTGACCATGAAATCCATTCTGGGCGTGCTTTCCCTGGGACTGGAAGAAAACGATGTAATTACGTTCTCCGCAGAAGGTGAAGACGCAGCGGAAGCGATCGCCGCTTTGGAAGAAATCATGACTAAAGAAGGGCTGGGCGAGCTTCATGGCTAATATCCGTGGCATTGCCGCTTCGGCGGGAATTGCCATCGCCCGGGCGTTCCGTCTGGAACACCCCGACTTGACCGTCATCCGCAAAACCGTGGAGGATACGGAAGCCGAGGTTGCCAAATTCGACATGGCTCTGGAGAAATCCAGCGCCGAGCTCGAGGCTATCAAGGAACAGACGTTTCGGGAGATGGGAGAAGAGAAAGCGGAAATATTCGAATCTCACCTGCTTGTGCTCGGTGATCCCGAGCTGGTCGATCCGGTGAAAGCGAAAATCCGCGACGAGAAGGTCAACGCGGAATTTGCGATGAACGAAGTTGCGATGACATTCGTTGAAATGTTCGAGAACATGAACAGCGACTATCTGAAAGAACGTGCGGCGGATATGCGCGATGTGACGAAGCGGGTGCTCGCTCATCTGCTCGGCGTCAAGTTCGTGAGCCCGTCGTCGATCTCCGAGGAGACGGTTGTCGTGGCCGAGGATTTGACTCCATCGGATACGGCCCAGCTTAACCGCACGTACGTGAAAGGCTTTACGACCAATATCGGCGGACGCACGTCCCATTCCGCGATTATGGCGCGCTCGCTTGAAATCCCGGCCGTCGTCGGGACGAAGAACGTGCTGGATCTTGTCAAGGACGGAGACCTGCTGATTGTGGACGGATTGGACGGCGACGTCCTGATCAATCCGGAGCCCGCAGTGGTCGAAGAATACCGCGCGAAGCAGCGGCGCTACGCGGAGCAGCGCGCCGAGTGGGCCAAGCTGCGCAACGAGCCGACGGTGACCCCGGACGGTCACCATGTCGAGCTTGCGGCAAACATCGGCACACCCGCCGACGTAGCCGGCGTACTGGAGAACGGCGGCGAGGCTGTCGGCCTGTACCGGACGGAGTTCCTGTACATGGGGCGCGACCAGCTGCCGACCGAGGAAGAGCAGTACAAGGCCTACAAGGCGGTCCTCGAGAAGATGGAGGGCAAGCCGGTTGTGGTCCGTACCCTGGATATCGGCGGGGACAAGGAGCTGCCTTATCTGCAGCTTCCGAAGGAGATGAATCCGTTCCTCGGCTTCCGTGCTATCCGCTTGTGTCTGGAACGCGAGGATATCTTCCGCACCCAGCTTCGCGCCCTGCTGCGTGCCAGCGTACACGGTTCTCTGCGGATCATGTTCCCTATGATCGCTACGCTGGATGAGTTCCGTCAGGCGAAGGCGCTTCTTCTCGAAGAGAAGGCGAAGCTTGCGGAGGAGGGAACACCGGCTTCCGACGAGATCCAGCTCGGTATCATGGTGGAAATCCCGTCAACGGCTGTCATGGCCGACCAGTTTGCCAAAGAAGTCGATTTTTTCAGCATCGGAACAAATGACCTCATTCAATATACGATGGCGGCCGACCGGATGAACGAACGTGTCTCTTATCTGTATCAGCCTTATAATCCGGCCATTCTGCGGCTGGTTAAAATGGTGATCGACGCGGCTCACCGCGAAGGCAAATGGGCCGGTATGTGCGGGGAGATGGCGGGAGATACGACCGCTATTCCGCTTCTGCTCGGACTCGGTCTCGATGAGTTCAGCATGAGCGCCACTTCCATTCTGCCTGCACGCAGCCAGATTGTGAAGCTCTCCCTGTCGGAGATGCGGCAGCTCGCCGCCCGTGCGATCGAGCTTTCGACGGCCGAAGAAGTCGTGGCGCTCGTAAACGGCCATCAGCCGAAAGCGTAAAGGCTCAAAGTTAATACGGCAGTTTGAGAGCTGCTGAAGTTAAGAACACCCCCAATAAGTCGAAAGGCATAAGCCTAAGCGAACCGACGGGGTGTTCTTTTTTTTGGCCGCAAAGGAATTTCGCGTTACGGAGCGAATCCGGTTTAAACAAAACATTTTAGGATGAAAGGGGTCACCCATGCTATGAATACAAATGAGGTTATGGACTATGCTTTATCCAAACCGGGCGCTGCCGCGGACCGTCCCTTCGACAATGAGACCGATGTACTCCGCGTAGGAGGAAAAATGTTCGCTTTACTGCCTTCGGGTGCCGCTCCGGGTGAGGGAAGTGTGACGTTAAAATGCCCGCCGGAGGAAGCGGAGCTGCTTCGTATGCAGTATCCGGAGACCGTAAAGCCCGGTTATCACATGAACAAGCGCCATTGGAATACCGTCCGGCTGGACGGAAGCTTGGATCCGCAGGAAATCATGGATATGGTGGACGTTTCCTATCTGCTGGTGCGAGGCAGTTTAAGCAAGAAAATGCAGCAGCACATTCAGCAGTACGGCAATGCGGACTGGAATGAAAGCTGAACCCGCGGGAAAGCTAAGTGAAGCTTGCGGCTGGCTGGATGGCGAGAGGCTTCGGTTAGACTCCCGTAAGGCTTGTCAAGAATGCCGATCGCCGTTTTTGACCGTATTTCGGTAAATTCAGTGATCCTAGGCGAATAATATGGTATAATACATGTATTCGATGTTTGTTTGCCGGTTGCTGCTCTGGAGTCTGTCGCAAACAGGCTCCTTTTTCGGGTTAAGGCAAACTTTAGATAAATACAAATAAAAGGGGTGTCGGCCATTGAGTGTGGAAAAATCGACTTTTCAAGGAGAAAAAACAGGTAAACGTACGGCTACTGCGGTAAAGCTTCTGCAAAGAATCATATTTATTTCGCTAGGTGCGGCTTTATTTTCGGTCGGGTTGGAAGTTTTTCTCGTTCCCAATAATATTATCGACGGCGGTATAACCGGTATTTCGATTATGCTGTCCCACTTCTTCCATCTCCCTCTCGGTATTTTCTTAACCCTTTTAAATCTTCCTTTTCTGTTTCTGGGTTACAAACAAATCGGTAAAACGTTCGCTTTCTCGACGTTGTTCGGTGTTATCGCGATGTCAGTCGGCACTTCCTTTCTTCATCCGGTACCAGCTTTCACCATCGATCCGCTGCTGGCAGCCGTTTTCGGCGGGGTTATACTCGGCGTCGGGATCGGGCTTGTTATCCGTTCGGGAGGTTCCCTTGACGGTACGGAGATCGTGGCTATTCTGATCAATAAGAAATCACCGTTTTCCGTCGGTGAAATCGTCTTGTTCGTCAACCTGTTCATTCTCGGCAGCGCCGGCTTCGTGTTCGGTTGGGATCATGCGATGTATTCCCTGATTGCTTATTACATTGCGATGAAAATGATTGATGTGACGATCGAAGGTCTCGATCAGTCGAAATCCGTATGGATCATCAGTGAAAATTATAAAGAAATCGGCGATGCGCTCACCCAGCGCCTGGGCCGTGGCGTGACTTACCTTCATGGGGAAGGGGCCTATACCGGCGACGACAAGAAGGTGATTTTCACCGTCATTACGCGTCTGGAAGAAGCGAAGCTGAAATCCATCGTCGAAGAATGGGACGAAAACGCCTTTATTGCCGTCGGCAACATTCACGATGTGAAGGGCGGACAATTCAAGAAAAAGGATATCCACTGACCCTTGCAAAAAGCTCCTCTACAAACGCAGGGTAAAAAAAACCAGCAGCCCGAAGGCTATGCTGGTTTTTTTTTGTGCTGCCGTGGCGTGCTGCCGTAAACACCTAACAGCAGCGGGAGATTTTCCCGTCCTTGGCGTCATAGCGGTTGTCCTGGGCCTGCCGGAAAAAGTCCGCACGGCTCATGACGGGCTGGTCTTTGTGGGCGCTTTTCATATGGGCCACATATGTTTCGTAGTGGGGGACGCCCACCATCAGATGAATAAACTGGCTGCGGTAGCTCCAGATGAGTTTCAGGCGCTTAAACATATTTCGTCGCCTCGGATCTGCCCTGCCCGCCGCGCGGGATATACGGGGCTTCGTAAAGATCCAGCGGTTTGTTCGAAATCGCCTTCAGCCAGACGCGGATGGCCGAGATAAACACGATCAGCACCACGATCATGAAAAATCCGCACAAGGCCGCGTCGATGTAATCGTTCATCACGATCTGCTTCATCTGCGCGGCCGATTTGGCCGGGGCCACGATTTTCCCGCTGTCCAGCGCGCTCTGGAACTGTTTGGCGTGAGAAAGGAAGCCAATGTTCGCTTTCTCGTGGAACAGCTTCTGCCAACCGGCGGACATGGTCACGATAAGCAGCCACGTCGTGGGCAGGAGCGTGACCCAGGCGTACGCCTTTTTGCCCATTTTGAACAAAATGGTCGTACCCAGTACAAGCGCGATGCCGGCCAGCATCTGATTGGCGATGCCGAAGAGCGCCCACAAGGAGTTGATGCCCCCCAGAGGGTCCACAACGCCTTGGTAGAGGAAATACCCCCAGCCCGCTACGCAGAGAGCCGTAGCGATAAGATTGCCGACCGTGGACCGGGTATCCCCCAGCGACTTGCTGGCATAACCGAGCAAATCCTGGATGAGGAAACGCCCCACCCGGGTGCCCGCGTCGATCGTCGTCAGGATGAACAGGGCTTCGAACAGGATGGCGAAGTGATACCAGAACGCCATCATCGTCTTGCCGCCGATCACGCCGGACAAGATTTGCGCCATGCCGATGGCGAAGGTCGGCGCGCCGCCCGTCCGCGAGAGAATGGTACTCTCGCCGATATCTTTGGACAGCGTAGTCAACTGTTCCGGCGTGATAGTGAAGCCCCAGTTCGTGATGGTCGCCGCCGCGGTCGCCACATCGGTACCGCCCAGCGCCGCCGCCGACGAGTTAATCGCGAAGTAAGTGCCGGGCGTGATAATGCAGGCGGCGATCAGCGCCATGATGGCGACGAAGGATTCGACCAGCATCGCGCCGTAGCCGATCGGACGCGCGTGGGATTCGCGCTCCAGCATTTTGGGCGTCGTTCCGGAGGAAATCAGCGCATGGAAGCCCGACACGGAGCCGCAGGCGATGGTGATAAACAGGAACGGGAACAAGTTCCCGGCGAAGACGGGTCCGGTTCCGTCGATGAACCGGGTCGTGGCCGGCATGGACAGATCCGGCAGGACGAAAATGATGCCGAGCGCGAGGCCGATGATCGTTCCGACTTTCAGGAACGTGCTGAGATAGTCGCGGGGAGCGAGAAGCAGCCAGACCGGCATGACGGAAGCGAAAAAGCCGTAGGCGATCATCATCAGAGCGATGGTTTCTCCGCTGAAGGAGAAGAGAGGGGCCAGCGCTGCGCTCTCGGCGACGAATTTGCCTCCGATGAGGGACAGAATCAGCAGAATGACGCCGATGAGGGACGCTTCCCCGACGCGGCCGGGCCGTATGTAGCGCATATACACGCCCATCAGGAGGGCGATCGGAATGGTGGCGGCAATCGTGAACATGCCCCACGGGCTGCCGATCAGCGCTTTGACGACGACGAGCCCGAGCACGGCGAGAAGAATGATCATAATGCCGAGAATGCCAAGCATGGCGATCGTACCCGTCACCTTGCCGATTTCATCCTTGATCATATCGCCGAGCGATTTACCGTTTCTGCGTGTTGAAGCGAAAAGAATGACGAAGTCCTGGACGGCGCCTCCCAGAATAACGCCGAGAATGATCCACAGCGTTCCGGGCAGATAGCCCATCTGGGCGGCAAGTACGGGCCCTACGAGGGGACCCGCGCCGGCAATGGCCGCGAAATGGTGCCCGAACAGCACCCATTTGTTCGTCGGCACATAGTCCTTGCCGTCGTTGTTCAGCTCTGCGGGTGTTTTCCGGTTGTCGTCGAGCACGAAGACTTTGCGGGCGAGAAAGCGGCTGTAGAACCGGTAGGCGACCGCATAACAGCTTACGGCTGCAATGACGAGCCAGGCGGCATTGATCGTTTCTCCGCGATTAAGTGCGACAAGCCCGAAAGCGAACGCGCCGACAATGGAAATCACCCCCCAGAGCAAGATTGATTTCCATCCGTTTTTCATAAATTTTCCTCCTAACTGGTTAATATGGGAACGTTTACAAGTAGTATAGCAGGTTTTTCCGTTGTGGGAAGAGGCTGGATGTCCAAACCGTTTTCAAAAACGCGAGATTTTCGACGCATTAACAAGCTAGCGCACAAAAAGAGGAAATGTAAGCGCATTAGGCGATTTCTTTGGCTTAAATCGGTTTAAAACCAATCTCCCCATATCTTTACAAAGCACGTACGGAGGTGTAATATTCATTCCATCAATTGAAAAAAACAGTTTCTTGCTTTCGCTGAATTTCCCCATCCGGGGAAGCGGGGGAACCATCGCAGCATTGATCCGGTGTGAGAGCCGGGGCCATGTCTGCAGGGGTGAATCCTGAAGCGCCGGAATCCATGGACCCGGCAGTCAGGTAGGGCGACTCTCACCGCCCGAATCCGACAGCTAACCTCGTAAGCGCATGAGTTCGGGAGGGGTTGAAGAAGCTTGTGATCGGCATCGACCACAGGGACTTCGTTTCGCTGTGGTTTTGTTATGTTCAAAAACATCCGAAAAAGAAAAATGTGCCAAATAAATGAACATGCGTTTTTATCGCTGAGTTTCCGTATGAAGCGGAAAACGGGGGAACCAACGAGGACCTGCAGGCCTAACGGCCCGGTCCTCATGGGGTGAATCCAGAAGCGGCATCCGTGCCGTCATGGTAGGGCGACTCTCACGCCCGAATCCGACAGCTAACCTCGTAAGCGTACCGAGAGAGGCGACTGCTATCGCGCTTCGGCTATAGTCTTTTTAGGCTGTGACCGTCAAGAAGCCGCGTGAAGAGTTCCTCTTCCGCAGGCTTCTTTTTTTGCTGCCCAAAACATGAAAGAGGGATAAAAAGTGGACGAGAGAAAGATCCAAACCTATACGTTGGTTTCCGCACCGAATGTCACCGGCGAGAACTTTATTAAACTGCTGAATATTTACCGCAGACCCTTCGCGGCGCTTGTAAACAACCCGGCGGAAGGACAGCGGATGAAGAAGCTGGGAGTCCGGCATATCGTGGAAGTGGATACCGTGCGCCACGAAGCCTGGGAAGTCCCCGGGCTTCCGGTCGGTGACGTTTATCTTTTCGAAGACAGCCTGCCGCTCTGCTGCCGGTATCTTCAGATGGTCCGCAGCTGGACAACCGGAACGATTTTCGTGGTGAAAACGAATGCCACACCGCGGTTGATTTATAAAGCGCTCGGCGCCGACCATGTGGTGCATACGAATACCCGTCAGGTCTCTTTCCTGCTTGGAGCAGCACCGGGCCAAGTGCCCGAAGAAGTTTTGCGCTAACGTTTAAATTCACTAACCGAACGATAATGAATGAACCTATAATATGAACCTTTAAATAGGAAAGAAAGGAGCCGACACGCATGACGGACCTTTATATGATTCTGCTGCTGGCAGTCGTTTATTTCATCTTTTACGGTTTTTTGATCTGGTGTGACCATGTGGTGGAAGGCTCGGAAGGCGGCCGTTCATGATGATTATCGCGCTTTTTACGGCTGGGCTTTTTCTGTATCTGATTTACGCGCTCATACATCCTGAGAAATTTTAAGGCGCCTTCGGGCAGCCGGTGAACTGCTTGCGCGGAGTTGTTTGAGGAGGATAGGAATCTATGGAGATCGTGCAAATTTTAATCGTAATCGCGGTCCTTTGCCTGCTGGTGAAACCGCTTGGAACTTATATCTATCATGTTTTTTCGAATGAGAAAAACCGGACGGACCAATGGTTCGGCTGGCTGGAGCGGCCCATTTACAAGCTTGCGGGCATCCGCAGCGAGAACGGCATGACGTGGAAAAGATATGCGGGCAGCCTCGTGCTGACCAACGTTGTGCTTGTGGCGGTCGGGTATTTGATCCTTCGCCTGCAGCATGCTCTTCCTTTGAACCCGAACGGGATCGACAATATGGAAGCGACGCTGTCGTTCAATACGATCATCAGCTTTATGACCAACACGAATCTGCAGCACTACAGCGGGGAAACGGGCTTGTCCTATTTCTCGCAGATGGCCGTCATTATGATGATGATGTTCACGTCCGCCGTAACGGGGATCGTGGTCGCGATTGCGTTTATCCGCGGGCTGACGTCTAAAGGCAACACCATCGGCAACTTTTTTGCGGATTTTGTAAAAGGACATACGCGTCTGCTGCTGCCGCTGGCTATCGTGGTTACGCTGCTGCTTGTCGGCCTGAAAGTGCCGCAAACGCTGGACCCGTCGCTGGCCGCAAAGCCGCTTGAAGGCGGAGAACAGCAAATCGCCATCGGACCGGTAGCGTCGCTTGTGTCCATCAAGCATTTGGGTACGAACGGGGGCGGCTTCTTCGGGGTGAATTCTTCCCATCCGTTTGAAAATCCGTCTCCGCTGACCAACGTAATCGAAATGCTGTCCATGTGGTGCATTCCGGCCTCCTTGACGTATACCTTCGGACGGTTTGCGAAGAACCGGAAGCAGGGCTGGGTCATTTTCACCGCGATGATGACTTTGTTCCTGGTCTTCCTGTCGGTCGCCTTCTTCTCGGAAAAGGCCGGCAACCCCGCCCTGAACGCCCTTGGCGCGGACTCGTCCATCGGCAGTATGGAGGGCAAAGAGGTGCGCTTCGGCATAGCGCAGTCCGCGTTGTTCACCACGGTAACGACGGCGGCGACGACGGGTACGGTCAACAATATGCACGATACGCTCACCCCGCTGGGCGGAATGGTTCCGCTGGCTCAAATGATGCTGAACTGCGTATTCGGCGGCGACGGAGTCGGACTGGTCAATATGCTCATGTACGCGATTCTGGCGGTCTTTCTGGCGGGCCTCATGGTCGGCCGGACGCCGGAATTTCTGGGTCGCAAAATCGAGTCCCGCGAGATGAAACTGATCGCCGTTGCGATTCTGGCGCATCCGCTTATCATTCTGGCTCCGACGGCGATCGCGTTTATGACGGAGCTTGGCAAAGGAGCCGTCACCAATCCGGGATTCCACGGAATCTCCCAGGTGCTGTACGAGTTCACGTCGTCGGCGGCCAACAACGGCTCCGGCTTCGAAGGACTTGCGGACAATACGCCGTTCTGGAACATTTCCACGGGAATTGTGATGCTGCTTGGCCGTTACGTGTCGATCATCGCCCTTCTGGGTGTGGCCGGCTCACTGGGCCGCAAGCAGTGGGTTCCGGAAACAATCGGTACGTTCCGTACGGATAATGCCTTGTTTACCGGAATCGTGGTAGGTACGGTCGTCATCATTGGGGCGCTCACCTTCCTGCCGGTAATCGCGCTCGGTCCGGTGGCCGAATATTTGACATTGCGTTAGAAACGATGGGGTGAAAACGGATGAGCTCAAATGCTTCTCAAACGAAACGAAAATCGATGCTGAGCGGAGACATCGTCACACAGGCGGTCGCGCAAAGCTTTCTTAAATTAAATCCGGTTACGATGATGAAAAATCCCGTTATGTTCGTGGTAGAAATCGGAACCTTCATGGTACTTCTGATGACGGTACTGCCGGGCTACTTCGGAACGCAGGACCGGATCGGTTTTAACTTGACCGTGTTTCTGATTTTGCTCTTCACGGTGCTGTTCGCCAACTTTGCCGAGGCGCTGGCGGAAGGCAGGGGGAAAGCCCAGGCGGATTCGCTGAAGAAGTCCAAGCAGGAAATTCAAGCCAACAAGGTGGTCGGCAGCGGCATCAAAGTCGTTCCGTCCACGGAACTCCGCAAGGGCGATATCGTTACCGTCGCCCAGGGAGAAATGATCCCCGGCGACGGGGAAGTAATAGAAGGGCTGGCCTCTGTCGATGAATCCGCGATCACGGGGGAATCCGCGCCGGTCATTAAAGAAGCGGGCGGCGATTTCAGCTCCGTTACGGGCGGCACGCGGGTCGTGAGCGACGCGATCCGGGTACGGATTACGAGCGATCCCGGCGAATCTTTCATCGACCGGATGATTTCTCTCGTCGAGGGAGCGTCCCGTCAGAAGACGCCGAACGAAATCGCGCTGAACACGCTGCTTATCACGCTGACGCTTATTTTTCTGATCGTCGTCGTTACGCTGAAGCCGATCGCGGGGTTCGTGAATGTAGAGCTGGATACGGCCGTCCTGATCGCTCTGCTCGTCTGCCTTATTCCTACAACAATAGGCGCTCTGCTGTCTGCGATCGGTATTGCGGGGATGGACCGGGTCACCCAGTTCAACGTTCTGGCAATGTCGGGTAAAGCGGTCGAAGCGGCCGGAGACATCAATACGATTATTTTGGATAAAACGGGGACCATCACGTTCGGAAACCGGATGGCCAGCGAATTTATCCCGGTAGGCGGCGTCTCCACGAGCGAAGCGGCTGCCTGGGCGGCCGTCGGCTCGGTTAAAGACGAAACGCCGGAAGGACGCTCCGTGCTGGAGCTGATGAAGAAGCAAAACCTGGTTTACGAGGCATCTCTCGCGGAAGGCGGGGAGTTCATCGATTTTAAAGCGGAAACCCGGATGAGCGGCATCGACCTGAAAGACGGCAGAAAAGTGCGCAAAGGCGCCGTAGACGCCGTCGTCCGCTGGGTGCAGGAGCAGGGCGGAACGGTTCCTGCCGATCTTAAGACTAACGGGGACGCAATCGCCACGGAAGGCGGGACTCCGCTTGCCGTTGCCGTGGACGGAAGAGTATACGGCCTGATTTACTTGAAGGATACCGTGAAGCCCGGCATGAAGGAACGCTTCGATACTTTGCGCCAAATGGGCATCAAAACGATCATGTGTACCGGCGATAACCCGCTTACGGCGGCTACTATCGCCAAAGAAGCCGGCGTGGACGGCTTTATCGCCGAGAGCAAGCCGGAGGATAAGATCGCCGTGATCCGCAAAGAGCAGGCGGAGGGAAAGTTGGTCGCGATGACCGGCGACGGCACGAACGACGCTCCTGCGCTTGCCCAGGCCGATGTGGGCCTGGCGATGAACACCGGCACCATCGCAGCCAAAGAGGCGGCCAACATGGTCGATCTGGACTCCGATCCGTCCAAGATCATTGAAGTGGTCGGCATCGGCAAGCAGCTTCTGATGACACGCGGAGCGCTGACGACCTTCTCGATCGCCAACGATATCGCCAAATATTTCGCGATCATTCCGGCAATGTTCATGCTCGCGATTCCACAGATGGAAGCCCTCAACATTATGAAGCTGGGGTCGCCTCTATCGGCGGTACTGTCCGCTCTCATTTTTAATGCGGTCATCATTCCGCTGCTCATTCCGCTTGCGATGAAGGGGGTCAAGTACCGCCCGATGAGCTCGACAAAGCTGCTCAGCCGCAATCTCTTTATTTATGGGCTGGGCGGGGTTATCGTTCCTTTTATCGGAATCAAGATTATTGATCTGGTCGTTCATGTCTGGATTTAGGTTCCCGGTTCGGAGATAAAGAATCATATAAACGCATGTAACTAAAGAACAACATATGCCGGGGATACCCTTAGGAGGCTTCCCCCGGTTTACAGAGAGGATTGAAAAAGGATGAATCCAGGCGCTTCGGTAACTAAAGAAAGCGGCGAGTGGAACGGATCCGTCTTGTCTATCGCCGTTCGTGTCAGTGTGTTGTTAATCGTCCTGTGCGGGATTATTTATCCGCTTGTGTCGACAGGCCTGGCGCAGGTCATTTTCCCCAAACAGGCTAACGGCAGCGTCATCAAAAACGAACAGGGGGAAATCGTCGGCTCGGAGCTGATCGGCCAATTGTTTGCGGATCCGAAGTATTTCCACGGCCGCGTTTCTTCCATCGAGTATAAAGCGGAAGCCTCGGGCTCCAACAACTATGCGCCGTCCAATCCGGAACTGGTAAAACGCACACAGGAATCCATCGATACATGGAAAAAGGAAAATCCGGACGTGCCCGTCAATCAGGTTCCGGTATCTTTGCTCACTAATTCCGCTTCGGGTCTCGACCCTCATATTACGCCGGAATCGGCTCTGGTCCAGATTCCCCGCATTGCCAAAGTGACGGGAGTATCCACTGCCCAGCTTCAGGAACTGGTGAAAAAGCACACGGACGGCCGGGATCTGGGCGTATTCGGCGAGCCTCGTGTGAATGTGCTGGCATTGAATCTGGATTTGAAAAAGTTAACCGGAAAATAGCGGGAAACCGGTATGCCGGACATTGTATCGAAAACCCAGAACCCAGAACCCAGAACCCAGAACCCAGAACCCAGAACCCAGAACCCAGAACCCAGAACCCAGAAAAAAAGTAGACTGGAAACCAAAATCGGCAATCCTGCTGCAAGGTTAACGTAACTATTATAAGGCAACAATCGGACTGCCTGACCGGACAGGATGTCAAAAGCCGGCAGCCATTAAATAACGCATGCCCGATCCGGTCAGGAGGGCATGCGTTTTGCAGGTTTTCGAAGCTGCAAAAAGCGGAATTCACCTTTGTGAAAAATATGTTTCTACTATTATATATGGCTCCTTTGCAGCCAGAGCACCCGGACCCATGTTTTCGTACTCTGAAGGCTTGGATGATGCTTACAAGACAACGGGAAATACGTGGGAGAATAATGTGAGGTATAAGAACTCAATTGTGATCCCGGAACAATCTTAAGTATGCGGGACAAAGGACGGGAAAGGAGCCGGAGGATGGATAATTTCCGGAGAAAAACGCCCGAAGAAATTTTGCTGTCGATTTCGGAAATCCACCGGGGTCGGCTGAAAATCTATATCGGGGCTGTCAGCGGTTCGGGGAAAACGTATCATATGCTGCGGGAAGGACAGACACTCCGTGAACAGGGGATTGATGTCGTGCTGTGCGCGGTTTCCATGGAGGGAAGACCCGAAACGCTGGAACAGGCCGGCGGGCTGGAACGGCATGAAAGCATCGAATGGATGAAGGACGGAGTGAGGCAGCAGGATTTACCGCTCGATGACCTCGTTGCCCGTAATCCGGAAGTGGTGCTGACCGATGGTCTTGCTCATCGCAACCGGCCGGGGGCTCTTTATCCGACGAGGCTGGAGGACATTAAATTTCTGCTGGGCAAAGGGATCAGCGTGCTCGCAACCGTGAATGTATATGAATTGGAGGGAGTCCGGGAGCTTGCCCGTAAAATGACGGGCATCGAAGTGCAGCATACGGTGCCGACGGATACCCTGGAGCTGGCCGATGAAGTGAGGCTTATCGACGCCACGCCCGAAACGATCCTCAACCGGCTTGAGGAGGGCGGGATGAGGGGCTGCCAGTGGCACGAGCGCAAGGTGCTGGAGCGGGGCAATATCGGCGTGCTGCGGGAGCTGGCCCTTCGGCTCGTGGCTGAAGGAGTCAACGAATCCCTGGAAAAGCACCGGGGAGAAATGGGGATGACCGGACCTTCGGGGGCCGACGAGCGGATTCTGGTTTCCGTCCAGTACCATTGGAACGGGTCGATCTATGTCCGGCGGGGCCAACAGATAGCGGACCGGCTGAGCGGCGATTTGTTCATCGTTTCTTTTACCGACCTGAGAAAAGCTTTACCCAAGGATGCGGCTACGTTCCGCCGTTCGATCATCAAGCTGGCCGAGAAAGTCGGCGGCACTTTCGATGAGCTTCCTTTCCCGGGAAGGCGGAAGCTTGCGCAGGCGCTCATTCGTTACGGAATCGACCGTAAAGTGACCCGGATCGTGCTGGGACACTCCAAGCACAGCCGCTGGCAGGAGTTCTGGCAGGGCTCGGTGCTTAACGATGCGGTAAGCCGTCTGCAAGGGATCGATCTGTTCGTGGTTGCCGACCGGGCGGAGCGGGACGGAGAGCGAATCCTTCCGGTTAAACGAAAGAGCGATGCCCTTCAGCCGGTTGAGCTCTACCGCCGCCCGAGTCCCCAGGAGATGGAGCGGCAGATCCGTAAAGCAAGGCGCGGACGCTTCAAGGTTTATATCGGAGCCGCGCCGGGTGTCGGCAAAACCTACAGCATGCTGCGGGAAGGGAACGATCTGCTGCGTAAAAATATAGATGTGGTCATCGGGCTTCTCGAACTGCACGGCCGTAAAGAGACAGCGGATCAGGTCGGCGACCTGGAGCTGATTCCACGCAAAATCATTACCTACCGGGGAACCGATCTGCAGGAAATGGATACCGAGGCGGTGATCCGCCGGATGCCGGATCTGGTTCTTGTGGATGAGCTGGCTCACACGAATGTGCCGCAGAGTGTCAACAAGAAGAGATACGAAGATATACTGGAGATCCTCAATGCGGGCATCTCGGTCATATCGACCGTTAACGTCCAGCATCTCGAAAGCTTGAACGACTCCGTCGAGCAGCTGACGGGCGTGCGGGTCCGGGAAACGGTCCCGGACAGCATCCTGCGGCTTGCCGATGAGGTAGAGCTCATCGACGTCACGCCGCAAACGCTGCAGCAGCGCATGAAGGAGGGCAAGATTTACGGAATGGACAAAGTGGACCAGGCACTCGGCCACTTTTTCAAAACCGTCAATCTGATTGCCCTGCGGGAGCTCGCGCTGCGCGAAATCGCCGACGACGTGGACGAACGCCTGGAGGCGTGGGAACGCGTCGGCTCCCTGCGCGGACCTTGGCGGCGCGAGGAAGTGATCTTCGTCTGCGTGAAGCTGAACCGGCACGCAGAGCGCATCATCCGCCGCGGCTTCCGCATCGCTTACCGGCTGAAGGCACGCTGGCACGTCGCTTACATCCGCCGCGGCTCGAGCGCCGCCGAAGGAGAGGAAGCGCGGATCGCCGCGCTGCAGACCTTGACGGAGCGGCTCGGCGGCCGCTTCGAAGTGCTGGAAGCCGCGGGGCGGAGGCGCACCGCGGACGGGCTGCTCGCGCGGGCATTGGAGCTGAGCGCTACGCAGCTCATCATCGGCCAGGCGCGCGAGTCGCTGTGGGAGCGCCTGTTTCACGGCTCCATCGTGAAACGGATCATGCGCGGGGCGCGCAGCATGGACGTGCTCGTCGTGGCGGAGTCCGAGTCCGCCAAAGTCCGGCGGGGCCGCCAAGCACGCGGATGAGCTTGCCTTTCGCCGGTGCGGCTGCCGAAAGCAAGCACCGCGCGGAACGCGGGCAGTGTCGGCGGTAGCACCTCTGTCCCATTCGGCGAGCAGATATCGTGCAGCGCTAGCCATGCAACCGTGGTAATCAGCCGCGTATCTCCATCTGACCGTTTGAAATGCCGCAATGAGCAAGAGCGACGGTGCCCCGAATCGCCGGCACTCCGAAAACTCGGGTTCTGCTCTTTTTCGTACCCCGTTCAATCGGCTAATATCAGCCCTTTAAGCCCCTCACAGGGGCTTTTTTTATTAGAACTTTATGCAATTAATGGTTGACAAATAACATAATTCCGATAAAATAAGTTGGTATAAGAATAGGAACGGGATATACGAAGCTTCTGCTTTCGTCCGAGCCTGAAGGAGAGATCAAGCGATGATACAAATCAAGCATGTTCGCAAAACCTTCAAGCAGCGCAGCAGCGGATCATTTACCGCTATTGACGATGTTTCGCTGACCATCAGAAAAGGCGAGTTCGTGTCTCTGCTCGGCCCCTCGGGCTGCGGCAAGTCGACGGTGCTCAACATGGTGGCCGGGTTGGAAGGCTATGATGAAGGTACGATTGAAGTGAACGGGACGAAAGTGACCGGACCGGGCTCCGACCGCGTCGTCGTTTTTCAGGAGCATGCGCTGTTTCCTTGGCTGACCGTGCTCGACAATGTCGCCTTCGGCCTTAAGCAGAAGGGCATTCCGAAGAAAGAACGGTACGAGCGGGCGATGGAGCAGATAAAGACGGTCCACCTCAGCAAATTTACCGACCGTTATCCGCACGAACTGTCCGGAGGCATGAAACAGCGTGCCGCTATTGCACGTGCCCTTGCCATGGACCCGGAAATTCTTCTCATGGACGAACCTTTCGCAGCGCTCGATGAACAGACTCGCCTCATTTTGCATAAAGAATTGGAAGAAATCTGGATGAAAACGGGAAAAACGATCCTGTTTATTACCCACAACATCCGTGAAGCCGTTATTTTGTCCGACCGCGTTGTCGTCATGTCGACCCGCCCCGGAACGATCAAGAAGGAATTCGCCGTACAAGCCGCGCGCCCGCGCGACAATGCCGACTCCGTTATCCATCATGTCGAGAGCGCGATCATGGACGTTCTTGCCGAGGAACTCGAGAAAGTGGTAAAGGAGGAGATGGGCGATGAGTACAGCCTTAAGAAGAACGATTTTTCTCGTAATTCTGCTGATAGCGTGGGAGGCGGGATATAGAATCTTCGACTGGGGATGGAAATTTCCGTCTCTGTTCCAGACACTGGATGCCTTCCGTCTCGGGTTTATGGACGGGCAGCTTCTGGAGGCGACGCTGAGATCGCTCGGACGGCTTCTGACCGGGTTCTGCATATCACTCGTCGTAGGTACACTGCTCGGTTTCCTTTTCGCACGCTTCCGGTTTCTGGACGACACGCTCGGGTTTGTCGTCGTTGCCCTGCAGACGGTGCCGAGTATCGCCTGGCTGCCGTTCGCGATCATCTGGTTCGGCTTGACGGACACCTCCGTTATTTTCATCACGGCGCTCGGGGCCACCTGGACGATGGCCATGTCGAGCCGCACGGGGATTATGAACATCCCGCCGATCTACCTGAAAGCGGCCCAGACCATGGGAACGGGCAACGGGCTGCGGATGTTCTGGCAGATCATGGTGCCGGCGGCTTTCCCTCATCTCATCAACGGGGTGCGGGTAGCCTGGGCTTTCGCTTGGCGGGCACTGGTAGCCGGGGAACTGATCGCCAAAGGCGTCGGCTTGGGTCAATTGCTTCAACAGGGCCGCGATATTGCGGATACGGCACTTATGCTCTGTATTGTCATTATCATCGCCGTGCTCGGTACGATTTCCGACCATCTCTGCTTCAAAAAGCTGGAGGATAAAATTTTGCTCCGCTACGGTCTTGCCTCAAGCGGTAAATAAGCGAGAAATAGAAGAACACATAAAGGGGAGTTTACAATGAAAAAAACAGCTTGGCTGCTTGCGCTCATTCTGCTGGTCGGTACGGTGCTCACCGCATGCGGCGGCGGGGATTCCAAAAGCTCTGGCGGAAGCGGCGACGGCAAAAAGCCGGAAACGGTCCGCGTCGGTATTTTCAAAAACGTTACGCATGCCGCGGGTTATGTGGCGCTCGAAAATAAATATTTCGAAAAATATTGGGGCGAAGGCGTCAAAGTGGAAGTCACGGCTTTCGATAACGGTTCGGACTTTTCGACCGCTCTGGCTACGGACCAGATTGACCTCGGCTTCGTCGGTCCCGGACCGTCCACCAACCAATACCTGAAAAGCAAAAACTTCAAAGTGATCTCCGGTTCCAACAACGGCGGCGCCGTACTGGCTGTCCGTAAAGACGCGGGAATTTCAAGCGTGAAAGACCTTGTAGGCAAAACCGTCGCCATCCCGACACGCGGCAGTACGAACGAGATTTCGCTGCGCCTGCTTCTCCAGCAGGAAGGGCTGAAAGTGACGACGGATAAATCCGGCGTGGAAATTATCGCCCGCGCTCCGGCGGATACGCTGATCGCCATGCGCCAGAAAGAAGTCGACGCTACGCTTATTCCGGAACCGTGGGGAACGCAGATGGAGAAGGAAGGCATCGGACAAATCCTTGTGGATTGGGACAAAATCCCGCCGAACAACGGCAACTACCCGCTGACGATCCTGGTCGCGAGCGATAAATTCCTGAAAGATCACCGCGATATGGCCAAAGGTGCGATCCAGGCGAATATCGATGCGATTAACTTCATCAAAAACAGTCAGGATCAGTCTTACGATCTCATCAACAACCAGCTTAAAAAGCTGAGCGGCAAAGGTCTGGATAACGAACTGATCAAAGCGGCGCTCTCCCGTCTCAATCTGACTCCGGATGTGAGCAAGGAAGCGATTGAAGAAATGGCAAAAGTGTCGATCGACGCCGGCTTCATCAAGAACGTGAAGAAAGAAGAGCTGGATCTGAGCAAGTTCCTGGATCTGTCGCTTCTGGACGAAGTGAAAAAAGAGAAAAAGTAATTCTTGTGAAAAAAGAGTTTGGAAAAAGGACAGCCGGTTATCCGGCTGTCCTTTTTGATATGGGGGCGGGAGTCCGCTCCGTGACGCTCAAACGGCTTAGTTCAACAAGCTTAACAGAGCTAAGCATAGCATGGGCACAGTTCGGAACGTAAGGAACAGTAAGGACAGTACGATAAAGCGCGTAACAGCACAGCAAAGCCGGTACAGCATAGCACGGCGCGGTGCAGCGTAGTGCTATGCCGATTAGTCGAACTGGCAGCATCGCATAACACAGCCGGGCACAACGGCGGCAAGCTTAGGATCCGCCATGCTTGGCCCGCTAATAAGCTGGCCCGCCAACAAGCTCGGCCCCGTCAACCAAGCTTGGCTCGTCAACCAAAGCGGCCGCCAACCAAGCTCAGCCCAGCTCCCGGCCCAGCACGGCCTCGGCCGCCTTGCGGCCCGAGATGACAGCGCCTTCCATCGTCGCGAACATCGGCTGGCGCGTATAGTCGCCGGCAAGGGCGAGGCCCGGCACAGGCGTGCGCTGTTCGGGGCGGAGCCTCTCGCTTCCGGGCCGGACGGAGTAGAAGTGATCCGGTCTGCGGATCACCCGGTAATCCTTGGCCTTCGCGCGCAGGTCGAGGCCGAGCTTGTCCGCATCCGCGCACACCCGCTCGAAAACGAGATCATCCGGCATATCGATGAACTCGTCCGGGGGTGAGAGGATCATGGAGACGCGGCCGGGCAGGTGAGGGAACGTCGTGCGCGACTGCTCGCTAAAGCTGCCGATGCACGTGCCCGGCCCGAAGGTTACCCGGTCCTGAGGAAGGAGCGGCTCGCTGAGCTCCAGCTGAATCGTCACGTCGGGCATCGTCGGCAGTTCCTGGAGAGGCTGATACCATGCCTCTCCTCCGAAAGGCGGCTGGAGCAGCCGCTTGGCCGCCGAGATTTCCGTGGCGATGACGACGTGAGCGGCGCTCAGGGTCCCGCCTTCCTGCAGGGAGACGCCCGTGACCCGGCCGTCTTCAAGGCTGAGTCCCTCGGCCGGAGTGCTCAGGCTGATCCGGCAGCCTCTTTTTTCAAGTGCGGCGAGCAGAGGATTGATCATCACGTCGGTCATGCCGCCGTTGAATCCGCCGATCTGCATCTTGTAAAACTTCGGCACCCCCGGCGCAAACAGCCCGAAGAAGACGAGCGCGGAATAGTTCTCCGGCGGGAGGAACAGGACGCCGGACGTAAGCGGCCCCAGCACATGGCGCAGCGCCTCGTCCTTGACGCCGTGCTTGCGGGCGAATTCGGTTACGCTGTACGTATCCAGCTCCATTCGGTCCTCCGACAGCAGTTTGAGACCTTCTGCCACAAAGGGCATCAGGGAAGCTTTGTCGGCCGGAGAAATAATATCGTTATTGGTGAAAGCTCCCGCAATCGTTTTAATGGGGGACTTCAAAGGGGCGATTCCGAATTCTCCGGCCGTTTCCCCGTCGGGGAGCCGGATTTCGAACGTTTTTTCCCAAGTCAGCATGCTGTTCGGCTTAATCCGTGCTCTTTTCAGCAGACTCGGGAGGGCTTCATAAAATCCGATAAATTTATGAAAACCCGACTCGACTTCCATGCCGGAATCCGCCCAGTTCGATGTGCGGCCTCCGGCGAAAGGCGCCGCTTCTATAATATGTACGCGCTGCCCTTGTTCGGCGAGCTCAAACGCGCAGCTGAGGCCCGCGAGGCCCGAACCGACAATAAGCGTATCGAATTGTGAATCGTTCACGATCTCCACCGCCTCTTTTCTGTAAGTAAGCGGGGGACCTTGCCAAACCCGCATCTATACCCCTTTACCCAGGGGAAGAGCGGATTAATCCTCCCTGGGCTGCGGCGGCGTAAGCTCCGGGTACGGGATATTTTCATTGGGCGCTATCGGCTTATAAAGAAAACAGTTACCGGGAATCGTGAGATTGGGCTCGTAAACGGCTAATTTATTGAGGAAATAACAACTTTCCGGCAGATGATGATCCAGAAACCGCAGTGTCAGCCGGCTGAGAAGCTCTTCATCGACATAGATGTCGATTACTTTCACGACAAAATCGTAGAAGTTGACGATGGCCACCGCCACATCGGCCGCGAAACGGCGCTGAGCCGGGAAGCCCGGAGGAGTAAAGCGGAGATAGCCTCCCATGGCGCGGTTTTTGACCATATAAGCCTGGAAGGTGTTGGAATACCGTCGGGCTTGTTCCGACAATTCGATTTCTACGGGATCCAGATGGTCCCAGAGCAGAACGGCATGACCGAGCTGATCTTCCAGCCACATATCCAGCAGTCCGTACAGCGTCAATTCTTCCGCTTCGACGCCCCGGGTCCAGAACGAGAGCAGCCGGAGATATTCCTCGTTCTCGATTAACGTTCCGTTAAAGTAAGAGGGAGTCAGCTCCAGTACGATTTTGTTGCTTATCCGCAGGCTTTGGATATGTCCTTCGAACTGGTAGTAGCCGCTTGCGACCGGAAGAATATCCTGGGCCAGCTTGATCATCACCGGTGATGATACCGGAAGATCCTGCGGAGTCAGCTCGACTTGTTTGATAAGGCCGGCGAAGGCCTGGCGGAATCCGTTCGCCGTCTGGATAAGAGGCTGCTCGCTCGGTGCGAGGGCCTGCCATACGAAGGTCGCATGGTCATAAAGAATGCCTAGCCAGAAACGGTGCTCCGTCCATACGCTGAGCTTGGGTGTTTGGGCCACCGTAAAACCTCCCGTTCTTCTGTATGCCTGATCTATGAATGTATATGCGCGCACACCGCTGCGCCTTAAGATGTCTTCCTTCTATTAATTGGCGCTGGCCAGTGACTGCTCTTCTTTGCGGTTCTTGGCCGAAGGAGCGTTGGAGATCGGGCTCGGCGCTTTGTCATCCTGCCCGGAAGCCGTCATGGTGCTGGTTCCCTGGAAAACGCCGCCTTCCTGCATGATGAAAGCCCGGACCTGAATGTTCCCGATCAGCTCGCCGGTGCTCATCACGGTCAGTTTGCCTTTAGTCGCCACATTGCCTTTGACTTTGCCCGCTATCGTGACGTCCCGTGCCTGGATGGACGAATGAACGACGGCATTTTCCCCGATGACAATATCGCCCGCGCACTCGATGTCGCCAAGCACCTGTCCTTCGATACGAAGACTGGCTTCCGAAAGAATCTTTCCTTCGCAGACCGTGCTTTCTCCGATGATTGTGTCGGTCGTTTTGTTGTCCGTATTCCGTTTTTTATCGAATACCATGTCAGTTATCATCCTTTCGATCGGAAATGAGGTAAGGAGAGGGGTTGATTTTCGTGCCGTTTTTGTGGACTTCGTAATGCAGATGAGTCCCGGTGCTTCGCCCGGTCGTTCCGATGCGTCCGATAATTTGCCCTTTCCGGACGGTGCTGCCTGTCTGTACCTCCATTTTGTTCAGATGGAGGTATTCGGTCTCGATGCCTCTCGTATGATCGATGAGGATGTGATTCCCGTGCTGGGAATCGTATCCGGCGGCAGTGACCGTGCCGTCGGCAGCGGCATAGACGGGATCGTTCAGCTCGCCGTCGATGTCGAGACCGGTGTGCGCATTAGGCCGTCCGGTGAAAGGATCCTGCCTCACCCCGAAACCCGAGGTGACCGTGCGGGAATCCGCCGGCCAGATGGTGGGGGTGATTCGTTTCAGCCGGCGCGCTTCCTGCAGCTTGCGCTCGCTCTCCGTCAACTGGACAAGCAGACCGTCGATATCGCCGATCATTCCGGAGAGGCTGGACCGCGTTTGCGCCGCCAGTTCATTCATCTCGCGGGCGCCGACCGGTACTTCCGTGCCGCCGACATCGGAAGCGGGCGAAGGCGGGAGAGCGGTGCTTTTTCCGGAAGAAACCGCAGTGCCCGGACTTATCTTGTTCTCCAGCTTGCGGATTTCCTCCAGCTTGCTTTTGAATTGCTCGGCCTGTTTCGATAAATCGATCAGTTCGATCTGCAGCTTTTCTAGCTCCGAATCTTTCAGCATCAACTGTTCGTTAAGCTGTTTTTCCTGACCGCTAAACGTTTCGGTAAGCTGCTCCGTCGTGCTCCGGTGGCTGGTGTTCTGTACGTAGACGGTCAGGGAGAAGCCTAGGATGACAAGGGCGGCGGCGGATGGAACGGCATACAGGCTGATGCGGGGAACCCTGAAACGGACGACCCGCTTGTCGGCGCCGGGGATGAACATGAGCGTCAGTTCTTTCTTGTCCTCTTTGGTCTTCATGCGATGAACCTTCCTTTCGCGCGAAACCGAACCCCTACCGAATTGTATTCAGGACTTTTGGCGTACATGCCGCATAAATTCGGACAAATAACGGGCAAAGAGGCTGAAATGCCTGTTCTTACGCTAAAAACAGAATCTGAAAAAAATTGAGGATAAACGAAAAAGAGCCCCTGCCCTCCCCTTCTGAAGGAGAAGACATGGCTCTTTCATATGATGTGAGTATAGTGTGAAGTCCAGGATAGAAGTGCGTCAGCGGAGCAACTGCATGACGCTTTTGGCAAACAGGCTGGACAGACGCCGGCCGCTGCCTTTGCGGGTGTTTTTATCGCGCCTTTTTTCCATAAAACGGGTAAAATAGCCGTCCAGCTCGCTCAGAGAAGTCAATTCTTCCCCGTAGCCGTGCTCCGTGAAGTAGTGGCAGTTCTCTTCCTCCTGGCCCGGAATCGGATTATAGAAGAGCATCGGCACGCCTTTGATCATGGCCTCCGTGCAGGTCATACCGCCCGGCTTGGTGATCAGGAGGTCGGACACCTCCATGAGCTTGCCGATCTCCCGGGTGTACCCGAACAAATGGATGTTCGGATGCCGGTACAGGTCGTTCGACTGAAGCTGCTGGCGCGCCTTCTCGTTCGTGCCGAGGCAGAAAAGCAGCTGGACGCGGTCGCGCCACTGTACGATGCGCTTCAGCAGCTTCTCGTCGAGCAGCCCCCAGCCGCCGCCCATCAGCATCACGGTCGGCATATCCCGGAGTCCGAACTCCAGGTAAATCTCATCGACCGAATACTGCTCGCTGATGCTCGGGTGAACGGGCAGGCCCGTCACTTTAATTCTGCGGGAGGAAACGCCTTTCGCCACAAGTCTGCGTTTGACGTCGGGAGCCGAGACGAAATACCTGTCCACTTCCTCGTTGATCCACGATCCGTGGGCATCATAGTCCGTCAGCAGCGTGCAGAGCGGGATATTAAGCCCATGCTGTTTTTTCAGGCGCGACACGATCAGGTTCGGAAAAGGATGGGTACAGATGATAATATCCGGCCGCAGCTGTTCGATCACGGCTTCCGCCTTCCGGTAGAAAATCCGGTGCAGGGCAAGCTGTAAAAAACAGTTCAGCGGCTTTTTCGACTGGGAGCGGTAAAGCTTCCCGTACAGCTTCGGCTGGGAAACGACTGTTTTGCGATAAGCTGTAAAGATCCAGGGTGCTATCGTCGGATGAAGAAACGCACCGAGTTCCAGCACGCGGATGATCAGCCCGGGATTCGTGCTGCGCAGAGCGGACGCTAATGCGTGAGCCGCCTGGGTATGTCCGGATCCGAATCCTTCCGAAAGGAGCAGAATTCGTTTTTTTCTCAAGAAACCTCACCTTTCCTTAATCGACAAAATAGCCGGGAAGCGCGCGTGCAGGCTCTGAATTCTGGATGGAAGTCTGGCACCGGATCGGGCATTCTGTATTCGGAGGTCAGCGTTGCTCCGCCTCTCTTTTCTTATCTGTGTAGCATTTCCGGCAGACGGGAATGTAGCTCTCGTTGCCGCCGATCTGGATTTGCTCCCCGTGAAAAATAGGAACGCCATCCTTGCAGCGCATGTTCATCGTAGCTTTTTTATCGCAATACCAGCACACGGTTTTGATTTCCTCGATTTTATCGGCGATGGCGAACAAGCTGGCGCTGCCTTCGAAAAGCTGACCCATAAAATCCGCCCGCAGCCCGTAGGCGATAACCGGTATATTAAGGTCGTCCGCGATTTCGGCAAGCTGCTGGATCTGTCCGGCATTCAGAAACTGAGCTTCGTCGATCAAAATGCAGTTCGGCCGTTCTTTGGCCGCCAGTTCTTTCATATTTACCCCGTCTTGAATAACGATGGCGCTTTTCTGCATGCCGATGCGGGAGGCGACGGTGCCGACTCCGCTCCGGTCATCCACCGAGGGGGTGAAGAGTAATACTTTCTTACCCTGTTCTTCGTAGTTGTGAACAGTGCGGAGCACTTCAATGGATTTGCCGCTGTTCATGGTTCCGTACCGGAAATATAATTTAGCCACAGGTGTCGTCCTCTCTGTTACCAATAAACCATCAGGTATATGCTATCATAGCATGTTTTATGCGTCAGAAAAAAGGGCATGGATGGAAGCCGGATCCAAGCGCTGGAGGAAAGTGGAAAAACCTGTCTTTTTGTGTAGATAACTTCCTTGCGGCAAGTTATGATAGAACAATAAAGACACGGCCGCTCGGGACGGGCGGGCCTCCGTT
Organism: Paenibacillus sp. JT31N7; assembly: GCF_059692095.1. Classification (NCBI taxonomy): domain Bacteria; kingdom Bacillati; phylum Bacillota; class Bacilli; order Caryophanales; family Paenibacillaceae; genus Paenibacillus; species Paenibacillus sp. JT31N7. Next base: position 48,433 of record NZ_JCAUAT010000007.1, on the reverse strand, counting down.
CAGCGGAGCGGTACCGGAAAAGAGAGGCAGGATGAAGGCGGAATGAAGGCCGTACGGGAAGGCAGACGGAAGAGCAAACGGTGGAAAAGACGGTTGTACGGCGCCATGTTCTGCATGGGAGCTATTCTATTATATATAGTAGGAATGAGCGGATGGATTCATTATGTGGGAGAGAATTCCCGCGGTACCGAGAGTGACGCGATCATTGTTCTGGGTGCGGCCGTCTGGAACGGAAAGCCCAGCAACGCGATGAAAGAGCGGCTGGATATCGCGGTCGAAGCCTACCGCGGCGGGCTGGCCAAGAACATTATCGCAACGGGCGGAACGACGACAAGCGAACCGACGGAGGCCAGTGTAATGCGAAGCTACCTTGTCGGCAAAGGCATCCCAGAATCGGCGGTCTTTCTGGAGGATGAATCTACTTCCACGATAGAGAATCTGGACAACAGCCGCAAGATCATGGAGAGGGAGAAGTGGGAGACGGCGATTATCGTGACGCACGGCTTTCATACCTACCGGTCCCTGCTTATGGCAAAGAGTCTAAACATGAACGTAACGGCTGAGCCGGTCCGGATCAAACCGGTGGCGATCTACTATTATACGCTGCGCGAATGCGCCGGAATTACTTATTTTATGGGCGAACGCCTGTTAAAGACGATAGGGATCGGCTAAATCTCCTTGTCCAAACACAAACATTTTAAGGGTAAGTCCATGTTAACTTTCGGATTTGAAAATATTGTAAACTAACATTAAATGGTAGATTTGTAGATTCGTAAAAATCGAAATTTTTCCGCGGAATCTCTGAGTTTCAAGCCCTGTCCAGTGTTTCCCATCAAAATTTTTTTTCAACCCATAACCTTTTTTTAAATTGCACTCTAGAAAGTCTAATGTTAATATAATAGAAAAATATCGAGGCGAATCGCTAAAAGATTCGGTTTTTGGGCAAATACAGGCGAATTTGGCAAGTTACGCGCGTATTTCCGGACTTCACCCCTTTAATGCAGGCATGGAAACGATGCTGTACCCAAATAAACAAGAGGAAAGGTTGCACAATCATGAACAGAAACGCTTCCCCTTCCAAACAAGGTTTGTACGATCCGCGGTTCGAGCATGATGCCTGCGGGATTGGTTTTGTTGCGAATATAAAAGGCAGGCCTTCCCACGAAATCGTCGGGCAGGCGTTGAATGTACTTTGCAATCTGGACCACCGGGGCGGCCAAGGCAGCGAAGCCAATACGGGTGACGGAGCCGGTATCCTGCTGCAGATTCCGCACGGTTTTCTGACCAAGGTTTGCTCCGAGGAAAACATTTCTCTGCCGGAAGCCGGAACTTACGGGGTCGGCATGGCTTTCCTCCCGCAGGAGCTGGAAGCCAGACAGCAGTGCGAGCGCATCGCGGAGCGGATTATCAAGGAAGAAGGCCAGCAGTTCCTGGGCTGGAGAACGGTGCCTACCGACAACGCCACCCTCGGCGAATCGGCCAAAGCTTCCGAGCCTTTCGTGCGTCAGTTGTTCATCGCCCGCAGCGGAGATATCCAGGACGAACTGAACTTCGAACGCAAACTGTATGTCATCCGCAAACGGATCGAGAATGAAACCCGCGCTCTGGATAACGCACAGCTTTACTTCCCCAGCTTATCCAGCCGAACCATCGTATACAAAGGCATGCTCACGCCCGAGCAGGTAGACGCTTATTACACGGAACTGCAAGATCCGTCCTTCGAGACGGCTATGGCCCTCGTTCACTCCCGTTTCAGTACCAACACTTTTCCAAGCTGGGAACGCGCCCACCCTTACCGCTACGTCATCCACAACGGTGAAATCAATACCCTGAGGGGTAACGTTAACTGGATGCACGCCCGCCAAGCAATGATCCAAACTGATTTGTTCGGTGAAAATTTCCCAAGTCTGCTCCCGATTGTCGATACCGACGGTTCCGATTCTCAAATTCTCGATAACACGCTCGAATTCCTTACGCTTTCCGGACGTTCTTTGCCGCACGCGGCCATGATGATGGTACCGGAGCCGTGGTCCAAGCACGAAACGATGGATCCGGCAAAACGCGCCTTCTACGAATACCACAGCACCCTGATGGAGCCGTGGGACGGTCCTGCCGCGATTTCTTTCACGGACGGCCGCATTATCGGCGCCCTGCTTGACCGCAACGGTCTGCGCCCGGCCCGTTATTACATCACGCATGACGATCTCATCGTCCTATCGTCCGAAGTCGGCGTGCTCAGCATCGAGCCGGAGCGCATTGCACGCAAAGAACGCCTGCAGCCGGGGCGCATGCTTGTCGTCGATACGGTGGCGGGGCGCATTCTGACCGATGAAGAGATCAAAGGACAGATCATTAACGAGCAGCCTTACCAGGAATGGCTCAAGAAGCATCTCGTTTCCATCGGGGAACTGCCGGAAGCCGCTTCCGAGCCGCAGCCGGCTCACGACCTGCTCGTTCAGCGCCAGCAGGCATTCGGATACACCTTCGAATACCTCCGCAAGTTCTTGGAGCCGATGGCCAAAACCGGCGTCGATCCGATCGGTTCCATGGGCTACGACGCGCCTCTGGCCGTTCTGTCGGAACGCCCGCAGCTTCTTTACAGCTACTTCAAGCAGCTGTTCGCTCAAGTAACGAACCCGCCGATCGACTCCAATTTCGAGGAAATCGTCACGGCGCAGGAAACGACGATCGGTCCGGAGCGCAACCTGATCCGTCCGGAAGCGGAGAGCTGCCGTCAGATCCGTATTCCGACTCCGATCATTTCCAACGAGGAACTGGCGAAGCTGCGTTACATCAAGCGTGAAGGCTTTAAATCCGTCATTCTCAAGACGATCTTCCAGGCATCGTCGGGAAGCCAAGGGCTTGAGCGGGCGATGGAAGAGCTCTATACGGCTGCCGATGAAGCGATTGCGGACGGAGCTACCTTCCTGATCCTCTCGGATAGAGGCATGGACGGGGAACAGGCGGCCATTCCGGCCCTGCTGGCCGTTGCCGGCCTGCATCATCATCTGATCCGTCAGGGAACCCGAACCAAAGCAAGCCTGATCGTCGAGTCCGGCGAACCGCGCGAAGTGCATCATTTCGCTCTGTTGCTGGGCTATGGAGCGGGCGCGATCAACCCGTATCTCGCTTTCGAGACGCTTAAAGATATGATCGGCAGCGGTCAAATGAGAGATATCACGGAAGAGAAAGCTTCCTATAACTATATCAAGGCCTCAACCAAAGGGGTTGTCAAAGTCCTTGCGAAAATGGGGATTTCGACCATCCAGAGTTACCGGGGCGCGCAGATTTTCGAAGCGGTCGGCCTCAGCCAGGAATTCGTGGACCGGTACTTCACCTGGACCTATACGCCTGTCGAAGGCATCGGCCTCGACGGAGTGGCTCAGGAGACGCTGCAGCGCCATCAGCGGGCTTATTCTCCGCGTGACGGACGCGACCGCGTTCTGGATGCCGGCGGCGAACTGCAGTGGCGTCAGGACGGCGAGGATCACGTGTTCACGCCGGAAACGATTCACTCGCTGCAGACCGCGGTGCGGAACAATGACTATTCCATGTACAAAAAATTCGCCGAGCTCATCAATCGTGAGTCCAAGAAAGCGGCTTCGCTGCGCGGCCTGCTGAAGCTGAAATCGGACCGCTCGCCGGTTCCGGTGTCGGAAGTCGAGCCGATCGAAGCGATCTTCAAGCGGTTCAAGACCGGCGCCATGTCTTTCGGTTCCATCAGCAAGGAAGCGCACGAAGCGCTCGCCATCGCCATGAACCGTATCGGCGGCCGCAGCAACACCGGCGAAGGCGGGGAGCATCCGAACCGCTTCACGCCCGATGAGAACGGCGATCTGCGCAGAAGCTCCATCAAGCAGGTAGCTTCCGGCCGGTTCGGCGTAACGAGCAATTACCTCGTCAATGCCGACGAGATTCAAATCAAGATGGCCCAAGGCGCCAAGCCGGGAGAAGGCGGGCAGCTGCCGGGCAAGAAAGTATATCCTTGGGTAGCGGAAGTGCGCGGAACGACGGCCGGCGTCGGCTTGATTTCCCCGCCTCCGCACCATGACATCTATTCCATCGAGGATCTGGCGGAACTGATCCACGATCTCAAGAATGCAAACCCTCAGGCCCGCATCAGCGTGAAGCTCGTTTCCGAAGTCGGTGTCGGCACGATCGCGGCCGGCGTGGCCAAGGGCAAGGCGGACGTTATCCTGATCAGCGGCTACGACGGCGGTACGGGCGCTTCGCCGCAGACGAGTATCCGCCACGCGGGACTTCCTTGGGAGCTGGGCCTGGCCGAAGCTCACCAGACGCTCATCCTGAATAACCTGAGAAGCCGCGTCGTGCTGGAATCCGACGGCAAAATGATGACCGGCCGCGACGTGATCGTCGCAGCGCTGCTGGGAGCCGAGGAATACGGCTTCTCCACGGCTCCGCTCATCTCGCTGGGCTGCATCATGATGCGCGTGTGTCACCTCGACACGTGTCCGGTCGGCGTAGCGACGCAGAATCCGGAGCTTCGCAAGCATTTCATGGGCGAGCCGGAGCATGTCGTGAACTTCATGCACTTCATCGCGCAGGATGTCCGCGAAACGATGGCGGAACTCGGCTTCCGCACGCTGGAAGAGATGATCGGCCGTACCGAATTCCTGGCCCAGGAAGAAGAAGCGGGCCACTGGAAGCTCGAAGGCCTCGATCTGAGCCCGCTGCTTCACCAGCCGGAGATGCCGGAAGAGGTCGGCCGCTACAACCAGATGCAGCAGGATCACGGCCTGGAGAAATCGCTCGACATGCGCGAGATTCTTCCGCTCTGCAAGCCGGCGCTGGAGTACCAGGATCACGTCCGCATCGAGCTGCCGATCAACAACACGAACCGTGTTGTTGGCACGATTCTCGGCAGCGAAGTGACCCGCCGTTACGGCGCGAAGGGGCTCCCGCACGACACGATCCGCCTGCATTTCAACGGCTCCGCAGGTCAAAGCTTCGGCGCATTCGTGCCGAAGGGCGTGACGCTGTCGCTGGAAGGCGACGCCAACGATTACGTCGGCAAGGGATTGTCCGGCGGTAAAATCGTCATCTTCCCGCCGAGCGAATCGACGTTCGTGCCGGAAGACAACATCGTCATCGGCAACGTGGGCTTCTACGGCGCTACCGACGGGGAAGCGTACATCCGCGGTATCGCGGGCGAACGCTTCGCTGTCCGCAACTCCGGCGTGCGCGTCGTTGTCGAAGGCGTGGGCGACCACGGCTGCGAGTATATGACCGGCGGACGCGTCGTCATCCTCGGCAAGACCGGCCGCAACTTCGCGGCAGGTATGTCCGGCGGCGTAGCTTACGTTCTCGACGAGGACGGTACGATGGCCAGCCGCTGCAACACCGAAATGGTGTCGCTGGAGCAGGTAGAAGAAAGCTATGAAATCAACGAACTGAAGCTGATGATTCAGCATCATGCAACCTTTACCGACAGCTCGATCGCACACCGCGTGCTGAGCCGTTGGGATGAATATATCTGGAAATTCGTGAAAGTCATTCCGAAGGATTATAAACGGATGTTCGATGCTATCGAGCGGATGAAGAGATCCGGACTGAGCCAGCAGGATGCCGTTATGAAGGCGTTCGAAGAAAACACGCGCGATCTGGCCCGTGTCGGCGGCAACTAATTCATAACGAGCAGGACAGATTCTAAACGATGGAGGAAGCGCAATGGGAAAACCTACCGGATTTATCGAGTTTCAACGCGAGCTGCCCACCGAGCGCGCCCCTCTGCAGCGGATTCAGGACTGGAAGGAATTTTACAATAAAAATTCCGAAGAGAAACTGCAGGTTCAGGGAGCACGCTGTATGGACTGCGGCATTCCGTATTGTCATACAGGCAAAATTATTGCCGGATCAACGACGGGGTGTCCGGTAAACAACCTCATTCCGGAATGGAATGACCTCGTCTACCGCGGTCAATGGCGCGAAGCCCTTGACCGGCTCCACAAGACGAACAACTTCCCGGAATTCACCGGCCGGGTCTGTCCCGCTCCATGCGAAGGCTCATGTACGGTGGGGCTGATCGATTCTCCGGTTACGATCAAGGACATCGAAAAAACGATCGTTGACCGCGGTTTCGAAGAAGGCTGGATCGTACCGGAACCGCCGAAAACGCGTACGGGCAAGAAAGTCGCCGTCATCGGCTCCGGTCCGACCGGACTCGCGGCGGCGGCGCAGCTCAACAAAGCGGGTCACACCGTGACCGTTTACGAGCGTGACGACCGGATCGGCGGACTGCTGACCTACGGCATCCCGAACATGAAGCTCGAGAAGCATCTCGTGCAGCGCCGGGTTGACCTGCTGGCGGCGGAAGGCGTTAACTTCGTCACAAATGCGGAAATCGGCAAAAATGTGCCGGTCGATCAGCTGAAGGACGAGTTCGATGCCGTTATTCTGGCTATCGGCGCTACACGTCCCCGTGAACTGGATATTAAAGGACGCGAGCTTAAAGGCATCTACCCGGCGATGGAGTTCCTGTATAAGAACACCAAGAGTCTGCTCGATTCCAACCTGGCCGACGGCGAGTACATCAATGCCGAAGGCAAAGACGTGATCGTCATCGGCGGCGGCGATACCGGTACCGACTGCGTTGCGACCGCTGTGCGCCACAAAGCGAAAAGCGTTGTGCAGTTCCAATACCGCGAGAAGCCGCCGGAAACACGTGCGGTGAGCAACCCTTGGCCGGAATGGCCGAAGGTTTACAAGCTGGAGTATGGTCACGAGGAAGCGAAAGCCGTCCACGGCAAAGATCCGCGTGAGTACCTGACGCTGAGCGAAAACTTTGTCGGCGACGAGAACGGCAACCTAACGGGGCTCAAAACCGTCAAAGTCCGCTGGAGAAGCGATGACCAAGGCCGTCTCGTGCCTGAGGAAGTGGAAGGCAGCGAGAAGGTTTACCCGGCTCAGCTCGTTTTCCTGGCAATGGGATTTGCGGGACCCGAGCAGAATTTGCTTGACCGGCTTGGCATTGAAAGAGACGTGCGTTCGAATGCGAAAGCACAGTACGGCAAGTACAAAACGAACGTGGAAGGCATCTTCGCCGCAGGTGACGTACGCCGCGGACAGAGCCTTGTCGTCTGGGCCATTAACGAAGGACGGGAAGCGGCACGCGAAGTGGACCGTTTCCTGATGGGCAGTTCGAACCTTCCGTAAGGAAAAATAAAAAAAGGAGCCATTCGGCTCCTTTTTTTGCGTTTACAGGTTAACGGCCTGTTTGCCGCTGTAGTCGGATATGACCTGCGGAACTTCCGTCAGGGAAGGCAGCGTGAAGAAGGCGCCTTGCGGCGTTGCGGTAATATCGACGATGTTATATTTCCACTCCAGCTGGGCCGGAATGTGTATGGCATTGATTCCCGCCTCGATGGCAGGGAGGACGTCGGTCCGTACGGAGTTGCCGATCATCCAGGTGCGTGCGCGCTCGAATTGCTGGGTATGAATAAGAGTTTCCATAAATTCGCGGGTTTTGTGCAGCGCTACGAAAATCCGTTCACCGAAGTAGCGGTGAAGCCCGGCTTCCTGGATCTTGCGCATCTGGATCGTTGCGTCGCCGCCCGTGTACAGGTACAGCTCATGCCCCTGATCCGTCAGGGACTGAAGAGTCGTGTCCATCATCGGATACGGTTCGATCGAATGTTCGTAAACGCTGTTGCCGAGCTGATAAAGCCACTTTTCTTCTTCTTTCTGAGGAGTTCTGGCGTAAAAATCGGAGTAAAAATGATACGTTTCGATAAATGACTGCGGAAAACGTTCCGCTTTGAAACCATGGATTTCCACACCCGCCAAATCTATTTCAAGCTGTTTGTGTTTAATGTCTTCATCCGTAAGGCGATGACCGGCGAACCAGGTCAGCATCGTATCCACGAACTGCTGAATCACGACATTAAAATATTTGTTGCAGTGAATGAGGGTGTCATCCAGATCGAACAAAATGGTTTGTCTCATGTGCCTTCTCTCCTGGTCTCTGTAGATAGGTTTAACGATTATTATACCATGTCCGGATTAGATAACCCAGCTTTACAAGGCAACGTGATCGGCTTATGTTTATAGGGTCCGAATAGTGGATTAAGAGTACGTAAAACCTAAAGATACGGCAATCCCGGCCGGCAAGGGCCGGTCATGGAATAGAGAAGGGGGAGAACCGGCCAATGCTGTGGGTTGTCATTGCGCTGCTGTTATTTATTTTCCAAATCGTCACGATCGTGGTGGTGGAATTCCGCAACCCGACCAAGACGGTCGCCTGGCTGATGATATTGTTTATCCTGCCGGTCATCGGATTTATTATGTACTATTTTCTGGCCAAAGAATACTCGCAGCGGCGCAACGTAAGACGTAAAAACCGGCGGGTGCTCGGGGAAATGCAGCGGGAAATGCGCCGGGAGCTGGAGAACACGAAAAAAGGCCGGGATTATCCCGTCCCCAGCATTGTCAAAGAACCGCGGCTGTTCGGGCTGCTGAGCAACATTCCCAGCTCGCCGATCACCCGTAACAACGAGGTGGAGGTGCTGACCAACGCAGAGGCGGCTTACGAGGCTATGTTCGAGGCGATGGAGAATGCGAAGCACCATATTCATTTTGAATTTTATATCGTGCGGCACGACGACACCGGTAAAAAATTTCAGGAACTGCTTATCCGCAAAGCGCGCGAGGGCGTTAAAGTGCGCGTCATTTATGACGGAATCGGCAGCTACAAGCTTGCCTCCTCGTATATACGCGAATTGGTCGAAGCCGGAATCGATACCTACTGTTTTCTTCCGGCCTTTATCGCTTTTTTCGATAAACGGATGAACTACCGCAATCACCGCAAAATTATTGTGGTGGACGGGACGGTCGGTTTCGTAGGCGGCATCAACATAGGGGACGAATACCTCGGGAAGCATCCGGTCCTCGGGTTTTGGAGGGATACACATCTGAAGCTGGTAGGGGATTCGGTGTACTATTTGCAGAGTACCTTCCTGTCCGATTGGGAATTTGTTTGCCGCCAGAAGCTGGTGGATACGAATTTTTTTCCGGAACACACGTGTATTGGCCAGAAACCCGTTCAAATCGTGGCGAGCGGGCCCGATGCCCATTGGGACTCGATTCTGGAATCCTATTTCGGCGGAATTACGACGGCAAAGAAGCGAATCTATATTACGACCCCTTACTTTATCCCCGATGCCAGTCTGATGATGGGGCTTAAAACGGCGGCCATAAGCGGCGTGGATGTGAAAATCATTTTTCCGCAAATTCCCGATTCCTGGATTGTCCATTACGCTTCCCTGTCCTATATTCATGAGCTCATGCAGACGGGAGTGAGGTTCTATCAGTACCAGCCCGGATTCGTCCATGCGAAAGTCACCATCATTGACGATTTGTTCGCCACCGTGGGGACCGCCAATATGGATATGCGCAGCTTTTACAGTAATTTCGAGCTGAATGCCATCCTGTACGACAAAGAATCGATCGAGCGGCTGGAGCATGATTTCCTGGAGGACCTAAAAAACAGCAAGCGCATCATCCTGTCGGAGTTCGAAAAACGCTCCCGCTTCCAGCGCGGCAAAGAAGTGCTGGGAAGATTGCTGTCGCCTTTGTTCTAAGAGGCAAGGCACATGTAAAAAGCCCTGTTTCACTTAAAAGTGAAGCGTGGCTTTTTTGGTGTGTATGGAGATTGGGCATTACGACGAGAGCTTTACAGGCAATTTGGATAACAGAATCAGGAGGAGGTTGGGAGTCAGGCCCGCAAAAGCGACCAGGTTCAAGAAAATCAGGGGAACGGGAATCGGAGTCATTTCCATTAGAACAAGAACCGCAGCCGCAGCCATATAAATCAGAGTGGCGAAATAGGAATAGAAAAAAGCTTTAGACCGGATCGCTTTCATCCGTTCATCCGGTTTTTTAAGGAAGGGGGATAAATAAATGCTGCATGACATGTTCATCAGAATGCATATAACGAAGATTATGGTGGGCCAAAAGGTAGGTTGATCGGCATCAAGCAGAGGGAACATTCTAGTCAATATCAGCAGCGAAAAGAACAAGCCAAACAGCATGAACGTTCTGCCCTTTAGTGCCTCTTTAAAGTTCATGGCAGCCATCGCCTCCATATTAAAGGTTGTTTAAATCAATAAAACACTATTGTCGAAATCCATAATTAGCAGTTAATGTATGTTATTATTTTACCTCATAATCGCAGCCATTGGAAAAGAAAGTTTGGAAATTCTACATTCATGCCAAAAAGACCTCCCGCCAAACAGAGAGAGGTCTAACTCGGTCCAGACGGACCGCCGCGCTATTCCAGATGAGAAAGAACGGCATCCAGGTTCTGCGGAGGCACCTTCTCGATCAGGTCTCCCATCCGCTTGATTCGATCGACGATAATATGCAGGGTAAAATCCCTCGGATCAGAGCGCTGCTCGACTTCTTTCCACAGAAGCGGGGTGGAGACGGTGCCGGGCATTTTAGCCCGCGGCGTATAGGGAGCGGACAGCGTTTTGCCGTACCAGTGCTGCAGGTAATCGAAGTAGATGAGATCGCCGCGGTTCTTTTTCAAGCGCTCGATCGTAAACAGCTTCGGATATTTTTTGACGACGAAGGACCCGATAAAATAGCCGATTTTGCGAAGCTGCTCGAAGGTGTACCCGTGCTGGATGGGGACGTAGATTTGTACGCCGGTCGCTCCGGACGTTTTGGGCACGGACTGGATATGGAGGGAATCCAGCACCTCTCCGATCAAGTGAGCGGCTTCCATAATCCGCGGTTCGACTTCCAGGCTGGGGTCGATGTCTATGAGCCACTCGGCCGGCAGCGTCTCCCCGATGCGGTGAAACGAAGGATGAAATTCCAGGCAGGCGAGGTTGCCGAGCCAGATCAGCGTCGGAAGCGAATCCAAGTTCACATACCGAATGCCGTCTAGCGGAGCGAGATTCACGAAATCCGGAACGGGCTCCGGGGTGTTTTTCTGGTAAAACGATTTGTCGTGAATGCCGTGAGGGAAACGGATCGTCGTCAGATGCCGGTCCCGGCAATAGCGCAGCAAATAGGGGGACAGCTCAATCAGCTTTTGGAGGAAATCGAGCTTCGTAATTCCCGCCTCGGGCCAGAGGGGCTTTTCGGGGTTGGTAATCGTCAGTTCCTGCCCCTCGACTATGATCGTGCCTTTGGTCTTCTTGTACCCTGTGGGCATCCCGCGCACTCCTTCCGGACGTACAAGCATTTATACCCATTGTGGACGAAAAAGAGGCGGTCTATTCTTTGCAAGAGCGGCGTCTTTCCGGAGATCGCAAAGAACAAGGCCAGAAGCGGGATTCCGCGGAGAGCTTTTGGCAATAATGGAGGGTAAAAAGTACCGGAAGCGAGGCACCCTTACATGAATCTACCACCGGTTGTTCCATTCGAGCCGGTTTCCACGGATCAGGCGCCTTCGGGCGAGGAATGGATTGCGCAGTTTAAGTGGGACGGAGTCACCACCCGTTCCGCCAACTGCACCACTGTTTTAATGAACGGACGGTGCGATCAGTCTAACCATTGTGTGCTTTTGATTTTCGTCAAAAATAAACACCGCTCATGTTGAGCGGTGCATTGAACTAATTGAACTAACGTTCCCCGTTAGCGTATCTCTCTTAATTCCGGTCTCTTTTCGATGAAAACATAGGTTGGGGCGAAGTTGAACAAGAACGTTATTTCAGAAGCCTTCTACTAGTAATATTGTGAGTATAGCTCAAGCATATCATCAGCACAGCCAGCTATGATCGTATTTGCTTGTTCAGCATGTTTTACTGCCTCAGCGTAAAGTTGTAGATTAAAACTAACAGAAGCCATTATTAAATGCCATTCAGCGTCCGTAATTCCCGTATCAGAAACAGTTTGTAGCAGCCCATATGCTTGCTCAAATGGATTGGTCTGGTCGGAATAATCTTGCAGATAATTCAGTGCCCTTGCATATGCTAAAATCATTTCATATGACCATTGTTCCTGAGGGTACTGCTGCAGGATTGATTTTATTTCATTATAATTATCTACAAGCTTCATTATATCCATCTCTGCCTCAAGATCGTATATATAATGCATGTCAATCATTCAGCATCACCTCTGGTTACAGTATACTAACAAACTAGACTATACGTTTTACCGGATTTAAGTGAACCATTAAGAAGTACAAGCATCATACTGCTCTTTTTATATTCATGTGCCAATTTTACCATTGTTGATCTTGATGCAAAAGAGGATTTCTTCCGATTTTTTGCATTCTGCCCGTTAGTTTGAGCAGGTTTGGATTAAATGATCCCATAAAACTCAATTTTCGCCGTCACTTGTGATAAGGTTAACGGGTCTATCGGCGAAAAATGCGAAGGAGCATGCTGCGGTGTGTGTTGGCCAACCTTCCAAGAGGATCATAATCAAAACTATACTAATGCACGAAAGCCACTGAAGAAAATCGGCGGCCTGAATGAACTTGGGGTTCAACTATCGTTCCCCGTTAGCGCAACGACTTACTCTGTTGAATTTCGTGTTCCTCAACATAAAGCGGCATCAGAGAAGGCGAATCGTACCTTATCGCGGCCTTTAAACGACAAAATGGTACCGATAGCCATAGCCCCATAGCTGCAACGAAATAATGAGCCTAATCCGACAGTGCTCGCATGATGTTGGATTTCGCCTCTGCCGCAATCGCTTCATTCCCGTCATCGACCGCTTGCATCAAGATCAGTACGGGGATGTATACCGCGATCAGCCGCGCCAGCAGCTTCGTTTCCTCGTCCGCTCCTCCGTAAGTTTCGAAAAACACGCCGCGAGCGTAAGGTGGTAAAAAGCTGTAAGCAACGCTCAAATCGCAAGCCGGATGGCCTACGCTCAGATCGCCCCAATCAATGATGCCGGAAACGATCCCGTTCTCATTCACAAGCATATTTTTGAAATGAAGATCGCCATGTAGCAGTGCATTCACCGCCTCGACACGGTCCGTTTGCAGCCTGCTAATATACGCTTCGATCACACCGGACTCCTCCGGCGACAAGTGTTCAACCACCTTCGATAGAAAGCCCTCCAATTTCACTTTGCGCGATGCTATGTCCGTCAAGCTTCGATGATCTTGCTGAACTCCGCACTTCAGCGCCGCCTGCACCGGAAACTCATGCAATCTCCGCAAAAATTTCGCCAGCGTCTCTGCCGATAAAGCCCGGCGTTCTTCCGTCAAACCGATGGGGAAATCTCCTGGCACGTAGGCATAGCCAAGAAATGGTGCCGGGTATTCGTCACTTGCTTCGCCATAAAACAACGGTTTCGGATAGGGGATGGTCATATATGCCTCCAGCTTCGGCAGCAGCTTCCCTTCCATGCGAATCGAGCCAACTGCAATCGTTCTTCTTGGAAACCGGAACACGTACTCGTCACCGATGAGAAAAACCGTATTGTCCCAGCCCCAGCCCAATCGCTTCACTTGCTTCGATGACAGCTGAGGGAATTGTCTGCCGATCAGCGTCCGCGCCTGCTCTTCGTTAACCTCCCACTCCGCATCCCATACATTCGTTCCTCCCATGAAATGTCTGCCTCCTCGTTCCTTACTTTATTTAGACGTTTACATTCCCTGGAAGTTACGCATAACTGCCCGTTAGTTGAACAAAAGCAGCCGATCAAATTGATCAGCTGCTTTCTTCGTATTATTGAGCTATCGTTTCCTGTTAGCTTAGTCTTGTTTCTAAGTATTAAAATGAATATTATCTACCCTTTAGCCAATAAGACCCTCTCGTCAAAATCATTTTAACAGTCTTCGGTCGCTCTCTTTTCATCACTGTCATTTCCAAAACAAATTTTAAGCTCAGAATATTCGTACTTTGGATAAGAAAACATAGAGGCGTTGGCGAAGAGTGCTTATATTTGAAGGAGTACAGCAGTTTTTCCTATAAATAACTATTTAGGAAAATCATATTAGAAAGTGTCCGATTTCTGCTTCCTCCAGTTTTAAATTTCTCTATAAATGGCTCATAGTAACTTTTACTGTCTCTATGATAACGATCACTATTTGGTCTAATTTTAACCAAGTTAACATCCCAATATGTTAAATACCACATTGAATTACCTTCTTCCTAACTTGAAATACCGAAGGACTGTTCCACTGAAGTGGTAGTCCTTCGGTATTTCTTTTTACTATTTTTGTGAGTTTAAATGGTCCTATCCATAAAAATTCTAAAAATGGAAAGAATGAAATTTAAGAATACAAGGGGGCGGGATAAGTTATGGTACTAGATCCAGTCATTCCATTTGAACCAACTAGGATGCAGAATCCTCCATCAGGAACTAACTGGGTGGCCCAAGTAAAATGGGATGGGGTAAGACTTTTACACTACTGTGATGGAAATGAATCTCGATTATTCAATCGGAGATTGAATAATCGTACAGTACAGTATCCTGAGTTACTTGACACTAACTCCTTCTGCAAAGCTGATTCTGTCATTCTTGATGGAGAGGTCATTGCCTTTGACAACACTAAGCCTTCCTTTCATGAAGTTATGAAAAGGGATCGTTTGAAACAAGAACAAAGTATAAGTCATTCCTTAAACATAACACCTGTGACCTATATGATTTTTGACATCTTGTTTTACAACGGCACCTGGGTTACTGATAAATCATTAGAATACAGACAACAACTGCTTGATCAAATTATCGTACCCAGAAATAATATACAAATTGTACAAAACTTCAGCGATGGACCAGCTCTTTTTAATCTTATGGGTCAATATCAAATGGAGGGTGTAGTTTATAAGGACCTCTCCAGTAGATACAGAATAAATGGTAAAGATGATCGATGGAGAAAACATAAGATTGTGAATGATTTATTTGCAGTTGTAGGTGGGGTAACACGAACTAATCACATTGTTAATTCACTTTTATTAGGTCTGTATACCTCTAAAGATGACTTTATTTATATCGGTAGTGCAGGTACAGGGAAATTAACACGTCATGATTGGGCATTCCTCACTGAACAAACGAATAAGATTGTTTCAACAAAATGTCCATTCTCAAATGATCCTGAGAAATCCAAAGATGTTATTTGGGTGAAGCCAGAGTTAACCGTGAAGGTTGAATATCTTGAATTTACTCCCGGTGGTTCAATGAGACACCCAAGTATTCAAACTATTGTTGATATTGATAAAAATGAATGCACAATAAATCAAATACACAAGTAAGTGAGTGTACATAATTCATGACTTAATGTACAACGCATTATTTATGTACATGTATTTATTAACATTTGTTACCCTTATAAAACAAGAAAAGATATAAATTTTTACGATTAATGTCCATAACTTTTATGTAGATACTTCAATAAGATTTGGGGAGTACTTATGCGCTCAAAGGCAAAGATCACCGCTGGCGCAAACATAAAAACTACCTGGATGTGAATGCGGTTATCGGCGGAGTGACGTATCGCTCAGGTGTCGTGAATGCGATTCTGCTCGGTCTGTATAACGAAGAGGGGCAGCTGGTATACATCGGACACGCGGGGACCGGCAAGCTGAGCCGCCAGGATTGGATCGACCTGACGGCTTTAACGAAGCCTCTTATCGTGCCGGAGAGGCCGTTTATTAACGAACCGGAACGGAGCAGGGAGGCCGCCTGGCTGCAGCCGCGGTTAACCGTTAAGATCCAGTTCATGGAATGGACCCGGTATCTGACCCTGCGGCAGCCGAGTATCCAGGCTTTTCTATCCGTTGCTCCCGAGGAATGTACGTTCCTGCGGGAAAAGTAAGCCGGCACAACAAAAACGAGCCCCCGAATAGGCGGCTCGTTTCTGCTGTTGTTTCCTGTGTGCGGGCTCAGGACACCGTTTCCTTCGCCTTCTCCTTCGGCTTGCGCGGTTTGGCCGCGGCTTTGGGCTTCGCTTTGGCCTTGGCGTCCGACTTGTCCGCCGCGACGGGCTTGACTGCTTCGAGGCTCGCTTGCAGCGCGGACATCAGGTCGATCACGTTGGTGCGTTTCTGCTCCGGAGCGACCTGGACCTCTTCGCCGGCGACTTTCTGCTGGATCGCTTCCATCAAAGCGCTCCGGTAATCGTCCTGGTACTTCTCCGGCTCGAACGGCGTAGACAGCTGTTCGATCAGCATTTTTGCCATCGTAAGCTCTTTGTCATTCACGTTCGAGGCTTCCGGAAGATTGGGAACCTGACCGATTGCGCGAATCTCATCCGGGTAGAAAATCGTCTCCAAAGCGATGCAGTTATCGATAACCCGGACGGCGGCGAGACTGCTTTTGGAACGGATGGAAATGGTGGCGATCCCGATTTTGCCGGTCTGTTTGATCGATTCGAGCAGCAGATTGTAGGCGTTGGCCCCCGTATCTCCCGGAGAGAGGTAGTAAGTCTTCTGAAAATAAATGGGATCGATGTCGGTCAAATTGACAAAATCCAGGATTTTAATTTCTTTAGTCGCTTCTCCGGAGATTTGCTCCAGTTCTTCTTTCTCAAAAAGAACGAAGCGGCCGGGCTCGTATTCGTAGCCCTTCGTAATTTCCGCCCACTCCACTTCCGTGTCGCAGGTGGTGCATTTTCTTACGTAAGAAAGCGGGGTGGTGCAGCGTTTATGAATGTAACGCATGGAGATGTCTTTCTCTTCCGTAGCCGAGAACATTTTGACGGGAACGTGCACCAGACCGAAGCTGATGGCGCCTTTCCAGACCGTATGCATGAGGGGAAACCTCCTAAGGGTACCCGCGTAACGGGCTTATTGTATGGATCCGCATGGGACCGGCCGCTCAGTGACCAAACTTCTTTTTAGGATCAGTATGTCCAAAAAATTCGCCGGATATGAATGCTTTAGGCGGATTTGTGCCACGCTAACCGGAGCCAGGTTTACTCCGGAGAGTGGAGGTGAATGAAATGGGAGACGACAATCAGCAAAAAGAAGTCAAAGACGGCAACCATCAGGGCCGGGACGACTATTACATGGACATCGACCGGATGATCAATGAAGGGCTTGGCGGCGGCCAGGTTACGGTTCACAACGGTCTGATCGAGGAATCCACCACGGATACGATGGGATATCCCGAATCCGTAACGGATGACAAGGAAGAGTGAGGACGGCGCCTGCATGAAGGAAAGTACATGCAGGCGCTTTTTTTTGCGGGACGGGAAGGAGTCGGAAGGGCGGCGGTGCCTTGGCGGAACCCGCATATCCCGGTTGCTAGAGGAAGGAGAGAGGGCTATAATAGGAGGCAAACCAAACCGGAGGAGCGGCATCTATGCAGCATGACGAATTCGGCCTGATCCGCCTGCTGACGGGGGACAGACAGCAGGCGGACGGAATGCGTTCGCAAGGAGTTGTCGTCGGCATCGGAGACGATGCGGCCGTTACGGCTTTGTCTCCCGGCATGCAGCTTGTCGCCTCTTGCGACACGATGACCGAAGGGATTCATTTCCTGCCTGTGACGATGCGGGATGAGGACATCGGATTTAAAGCGATGGCTTCGAACATCAGCGATATGGCCGCGATGGGCGCGAAGGCGCGTTATGCGCTTGTCGCGCTATCTTTGCCGAAGGATGCCGACACGGAACAGATCCGGCGCATTTACGCCGGATTGTATGAGTGCGCGGACTTGTTCGGTGTGGCCGTCATCGGCGGCGACACGACGTCCACGCGCGGCGGAATCGTGCTGACCGTCACGATTCTGGGCGAAGTCCCCGCAGGCCGGGCTCTGCTGCGCAGCGGCGCGAAGCCGGGCGACGCCGTCTTCGTGACCGGGCCGCTCGGCGGCTCGGCCGCGGGGCTGAGCTACCTCCTGCACCGCGGCACGAACGCGGCGCATTGGGGCGAGCTGCCCGCCGAAGCGGCGGAGCTCGTCCGCGCCCACACCCGGCCTCTGCCGCAGGCTGCGGCCGGGGAGCTGCTTCAGCGCACGGGCCTATGCCGGGCGCTGAACGACATCAGCGATGGACTCGCGAGCGAAGCCGGCGAAATCGCCGAGGCTTCGGGAGTCGGGCTCCTCATCGCGGAGGAGAAGCTGCCGCTGGCGGAGGGGCTCCTCGCCTGCGCGGAGAAGCTGGCCGCCGACCCGCTGGAGTGGGTGCTGTACGGCGGCGAGGACTACCAGCTTCTGGGCACGGCCGCAGAAGCGGATCTGGCATCCCTCCGCGAAGCGTTTGCGCGCGAGGGGCTGCCCCTGCACGTCATCGGACGTGTGACGACCGCCGATGAAGGGGTCCGGCTGCAACGACCGGACGGGACGGTGCAGCCCCTGCCGAAGCGGGGCTACAATCACTTTGCTGCGAAATGAGAGGAAGCGACGGAAATGGCTTACCAATATAAAGCCGCAGACGAACGGGACACGGAAGCATTGGCAGCTCAGCTTGCAATGCTGGCGGGTCCCGGCGCCGTAATCGCGCTGGACGGCGATCTTGGCGCGGGCAAAACGCGTTTTTCGCAGGCGGTGGCTAAATCGATCGGGGTGCAGGGCGTTGTCAACTCCCCGACTTTTACGCTGATTAAAGAATACGAGGGACGAGAGTTCCCTCTCTATCATATGGATGTTTACCGGATCTCTTTGGAAGAAGCCGAAGATTTGGGGCTGGACGAATATTTTTACGGAGAGGGCCTGACTTTGATTGAATGGGCGAGTCTGGTGGAAGAATTATTGCCGCCGAACCGGCTTGAAATTTATATCGAGCACAGCGGGGAAGACAAGCGGGTGTTCCGCTTGAAACCGACCGGACAGCCTTACGAGAGCTGGTGCGCAAATTTGAAAGAGAACGGATGGTTGGTATGAGCAGCGGGAACGGAAAAAGTACGCAGGAGCGGGAAAAGGTGACGCACTCTACGCTGGCCGGAGATAGTGAAGGCCGCGACGGCAGCCGGTCCGTATTTGACGGAAACGGGTATGTGCTTGCGCTGGATACGTCCACGGCTTCGCTGGCCGTTGCCCTGCTTCGAGACGGCCGCGTAGTCGGCGAAAAGCACACGATCGTGGAACGCAATCATTCGATTCACCTCATGCCTCATTTGCAGGAGCTGCTCGCGTCACGCGGTATTCGGCCGAAGGATCTTGCCGCGGTCGTGGCAGGCCAGGGGCCGGGATCTTATACCGGAGTACGGATTGCGGTAACCGTTGCGAAAACCTTCGCCTGGTCGCTCGGCATTCCGGCGGCCGCCGTCTCCAGTCTGGAGGCGCTGGCGCTGGGCGGGCGGACCGCTTTGCTCGCCGATGCGGCCGGGGGCGGTACGGACGGTGCCGTGCGCTGGTTCGTGCCCCTGATGAATGCCCGGCGGGGGCAGGCTTTTACCGCGCTTTACGCATCGGCGGGGAATGAGCCGGCCATTGAGCTTGCGGGCTCGGAAGGCGTAAGCGGCAGCTTGGCATCGGGCAACACGGGCGACAGATGGGCCCGGCTTCAGCCCGACGGCATCCGCCTCGTGACGGAGTTTACGCGGCACATTGGGGACGCTGCGAGGGGAGCGGAAGCCTCCGGGACGGCTGAGGCGCAAATCGCGGGCGAAGGCGGAACTTTTAGGGTGCCTTCGGGTTTTGCAAAACCTCAGGAGATCGTTTTCGTCGGGGAGACTTCCTTTTTCGAAGAGACGATTGCGCAGGCGGCGGCAGAGCTGAACATCCCTGTGCGCGTCCTCCCTTACGATTTGACGGCGGCCGAGGTAGGGTTGCTTGGCTTGCCCCGGTTAAAACGCGGGGAAACGATCGACAAGTATACGTTCGTTCCGAACTACACCCAGCTTACGGAGG
Source organism: Paenibacillus sp. JT31N7 (assembly GCF_059692095.1). Classification (NCBI taxonomy): domain Bacteria; kingdom Bacillati; phylum Bacillota; class Bacilli; order Caryophanales; family Paenibacillaceae; genus Paenibacillus; species Paenibacillus sp. JT31N7. Next base: position 28,714 of record NZ_JCAUAT010000007.1, on the reverse strand, counting down.
CTGAAGTGAATCTGATGGCTAAGGCCAAATCCTGACGGAAAGGGGAGGGGTTCTTTGGACGAACGAAGATGGGAGCAGCCTGCTTCAACCCCGATTTTCCGTGTGATGAGGCTGGACGACATCCCGCACATTTGCGAAATTGAGCAGGAAGCCTTTACGACGCCCTGGTCGGCGGGCGCTTTTCACAACGAGCTGACGAGCAATCATTTTGCCCATTATACGGTGATGATGGTAGACGGCGTCATTGCGGGATACGGGGGCATGTGGCTCATTATGGATGAGGCCCATGTGACCAACATCGCGATATCCAGCCGGTTCCGCGGCCGCAAGCTGGGAGTTCCGCTCGTGCACCAGCTGCAATCCAAGGCAAAATCGCTGGGGGCGGTCCGCATGACCCTGGAAGTCCGCGCGTCGAATCACATCGCTCAGCGCCTTTACGATAAAATGGGCTTCCGGTACGTCGGCGTCCGCAAAGGCTATTACACCGACAATAACGAAGACGCGATCATCATGTGGGCGGATTTGCCCGACACGAATCAACCCGCCTAAAGCGGCGGCAGCGTCCTATTCGCACTCGATAAAAGGGAATGAAAAAACCTCATGAACACTACAAAGCCTGTGTACATTCTGGCCATTGAAACAAGCTGCGACGAGACATCCGCAGCGGTGATAGAGAACGGGACCGTTATCCGGTCCAATGTGGTTTCAAGCCAGATCGAAACCCACCGGCGCTTCGGCGGCGTTGTGCCCGAAATCGCTTCCCGGCAGCATGTCGAGAGCATTACCTGGATTTTGCAGGAAGCGCTCGATCAGGCGGGCCTTGCGATGAAAGACATGTCCGCTATCGCGGTCACCCAGGGGCCCGGTCTGGTCGGCTCTCTGCTTGTCGGCGTAGTGGCGAGTAAAGCGCTGGCTTTCTCGCTCGGTCTGCCTCTGATCGGCGTGCATCATATCGCCGGGCATATTTATGCGAATCAGCTTGTCCACAAGCTGGAATATCCGCTGGTTTCGCTTGTCGTTTCCGGCGGCCACACCGAGCTTGTGTATATGGAGAGCGAAGGTAGCTTCAAGATCATCGGCCAGACGCGTGACGACGCGGCCGGCGAAGCGTACGACAAAGTGGCGCGAGCCTTGAAGCTTCCTTATCCGGGCGGTCCGCACATTGACCGCCTCGCCCAGGAAGCGGACGGGGAAATTCCGATGCCCCGTGCCTGGCTGGACGACTCCTATGATTTCAGCTTCAGCGGCTTGAAATCCGCGGTACTTAACGTCCTTAACCAGTCGCGTATGCGCGGAGAGGAGCCCGTGGCGGCCCATGTCGCCAAAGGCTTTCAGTCCTCCGTGGTGGACGTGCTGGTAGAGAAGGCCGCGCGGGCCGTCCGGGAATACGGCGCCAAGCAGCTTCTGCTGGCAGGGGGAGTGGCGGCCAACCGCGGACTCCGCGAAGGGCTGACGAAGCGCTGCGCGGAGCTTGGCGTGCCCCTGCTGCTGCCGCCGATGGACCTCTGCTCCGACAATGCCGCCATGATCGGGGCCGCTGCGTTCCTCAAATGGAACCGCGGGGATATCACGGGGCCGGAGTTTAAGGCGGAGCCGGTGCTGAGCCTGGAGAAGTGGGGATACTGAGCTTAGGCTCTCTCACGGATAGTTGGAAAGTTTACCCCTGCTTCGTTTAGCGGGTTAACAAAATAAACAAACAAAGACAGCCTCCGAGATAAGCTTTAAGCATCCGGGGCTGTCTTTGTTTATTCATCGCGCCATTTTGGTGTGCGCTATGGATGGAAAGTTAGAAGCCATTCAGAATTTCACCTATCGTAAAACTCTTGATGCAGCATCAACTGGATTTTAATCCGCCGACGTATGAACAGGCACTCCCAGAGCTTCGCGTGCCATGTCGGCATATTCTTCAAGACCGGATTTAAGGGCGAACAAGCCGATGGTGACGGCGTAGGACCCGAGCACTTCGGCAATGTGCTCCTTCATTCTCGGCCAGATGCGTCCGCCTGCTTTTTCATATTCCTCCAGCAGACGGGACAAGGCTTCTTCGCCGAAAACGGCGGAATACAGGGCAAAGTCCGTAGCGGGGTCTCCGCACTCCGCTTCCGTCCAGTCCAGCAGTCCGCAAACCCGTTGGTTTTCGTCGACCAGGATGTGGCCGGGATGAAGGTCGCCGTGGATTAGCGAGGTATGCTGCGGCCAGTAGGAAGCATCCGCGAGCCAAGCCTGCCAGCGTTCCCAAAGTTCGTCCGAAACGCCGAAGGCCTGCCGGACGATTTCCATGCGTGCCGCAGCGGCTGCTCTCAGGTCAACGGCTTCTACGGCTAACAGGCCCGCTTGTTCGGCGCTACGGCCGTCTATCCGGTGCAGGACGGCCATTGCTGCGGCAAGGGATTGAACGAACTCGGGGGGAAGTGCCCCGGGATCTATGTGCCACGTATAGGTTTTGGCAGCGGCATCCACGGTGGCCGCGGGCGTTCCGGGCAGTCTGCGGTAGGCAATGAGGTCAGGCCGGTTGATTTGCCAGCCGGGAACGGCAACGGGCAGCAAACGGCCTACAAGCTGCAGCACGTTAGCTTCGTAAGCGGCTGATTGTATAACGTCCGGTCTCCTAGGAATACGAAGTATCCAGGATGCGCCGTCTGTCGAGCGGGCGGTCGCCGCCAGAAAGTCCAGACCGGAATCGTTCAGTTCCACAGGCTGCGAGAGGTCCAGTTCCAGATTATATTTTGCCGCCAGGAGGCGGAATTGGTTGAGTTGTTCTTGTTCCGTTAACGGTATTGATTTTTTTACGGAGTCGTTCATATCGGATAGCACCTCTTCATCTTTAATCAAGTAATCGAATCTTATGAAAGCATCCTTACGGGGCAGCACAAATAAGCCTGATCTCTCGTTTTGAAAAAAGAGCAGGTGTGGTGTGTCAGTGTGACTCGCATTTACCTGATTCGCATGAAGTGGATAACCATGTTAAACGCCCTCCTATCGATCTTAGGGGAAATCCCCATGTTAACCTTACCATTGGGATGAAGCCCCGGCAACGGGCGAGTTTTAGTTAGCGAATTGTTTCCGCCCTCGCTTAAAATTTTGAACATTTTGACATTGAGTATTGACTTTGTGTTTTCGCGCATATTATAATCACAACAAGTTCAAACCGTACACGCAACGAACGGGAAAAGTAAGGTCATTCATGTCGCACAGAGAGCTGCGGGTTGGTGCAACGCAGCCGGATGAACCCTGAACTCGCCCGGGAGCGGTAAAACTGAACAACGCCGGCAAGCCGTCCTGAATCCGTGAGACAGATGTCCCATCGGTCAGGTCCGAAGTCTTCGAAGCATCCGGCGAAGTAAGTTTTAACGGCTGGCCCCCGTGATCGGGCAGCGATTGGAACGTCCCGGTATCCGGATACCGGCCGACTTGATTCCAAAAGCATCGAGTGGATTCGCCTTACGGCGGATCAATGAGAGTGGTAACGCGGAAGGCTAACGGCCTGTCGTCTCTTAAGTTAGAGACGGCAGGTCTTTTTTGCATCCTTGGAAGAATACGGATGTGCAGACAGCTTCGATAAACAACAGTGAGATAGATGGACATAGGCTGAGCAAGGCGGAACGACGGTGATCACCTGTCGATCGTACGAGCGAAGCAAGAATGCTGCAGGCACAGCCTGGCGAGCATCGCAAGCAGAACAGAGCGGGACAGCCGGTTAGCAGCAGGATGCCCGGGAAATTGCATCACTTGTATAGCCCAAAAGTATATTCACAAAGGCAATGAACAAGAGTAGTACGATCCGGTAACGGTACAGAGAGCTGCGGGAAGGTGCGACGCAGTCCGTAAGGGATGGGAACTCGCTTGGGAGCCGGGAGCCGAACGTTACGAATGCCGCTTGAGCGGCGGCCGTGACTCAAGCTTGCAAACGGTTGGCCTCCGTTATCGGGCGCGCAGCGGATGAAGGGTAAGACCCTTTCGTATTCGCTGCCGTAAGCGGACTTTCCCGTGTGGAGAGTCAACAAGAGTGGTACCGCGCCGGCACAGCCGTCGTCTCTTTCTGGAGACGGCGGCTTTTTTGCATGCTCAGGGCGACCGAGGCCGGCATGTTCTTATAAAACTCCCGCAAGGAGTTTTTAATAAACCCGAAACGGGTAATCAGGAGGATAACGAAAATGACGAAACGGCAAATTAAAATTTTTGACACGACTTTGAGAGACGGCGAGCAGGCGCCGGGATGTTCCTTGTATCCCGAAGAAAAGGTCCGTATCGCGCGGCAGCTTGTGAAAATGGGCGTGGATACGATCGAACCGGGCTTCCCGATCTCGAGTCCTGGCGACTTCGCCGCGGTTCAGCAGATTTCCCGAGAGCTGCAGGGGGTGGAAATCTGCGGCTTCGCGCGTGCGGTCAAGATCGACATCGACGCCGCGGTGAAGGCGACTCAGGACGCGGCTTTGCGCCGCATCCATATGTTTATCTCCTCGTCGGATATTCACCTGGACTTCCAGCTCCGCAAATCGCGCGAGCAGGTGCTGGCGGAAGCGCGCCAGATGGTTGCCTACGCGAAGCAGTTCTGCGAGCGGATCGAATTTACGGCCATGGATTCCAGCCGTACGGGCCGGGAGTATTTGTATGAGCTGGTGGAAGCGGTCATCGCCGAGGGCGCAACGATCATCAACCTGCCGGATACCGTCGGTTACGCCATGCCGGAGGATTACGGCAAGATGTTCTCGGATGTACGGAAGCATGCGAGAGGCGCCGACAAGGTGGAATTCAGCACCCACTGCCACAACGACCTGGGGCTTGCGGTTGCGAACAGTCTGGCGGCCATCCGCAACGGGGCGAACTATGTGGAAGTATCCGTCAATGGCATCGGAGAGCGGGCGGGCAACTGTTCACTGGAAGAGATCGTTATGGCGATCGAAACGCACAAAGACACGCTGAACATGGAAACCGGCATCGCTTTGGAGGAAATCTACAATACATCGACGATGGTCAGCCGGATGATGAATATGCCGATCGCGTTCAACAAGCCGGTCGTCGGCCGCAATGCCTTCCAGCACGAGTCGGGCATCCATCAGGACGGATTGCTGAAAAACCGCAGCACCTACGAAATCATGGAGCCTGAAAAGCTGGGAATTCCTCGTTCGATGATCATTCTGGGCAAGCATTCCGGCCGTCACGCGCTCAAGCACCGGATCGGCCAGTACGGTGTCGATCTGGACGCCCAATCCTTAGAAGACGTGTACGCCCGCTTCAAGGACATGGCCGACGAGCAGAAGCACGTCACGGACGACGAGCTGCTGAGTCTGGTCGGTGACGCGGGAGCTTCCGCGGCAGAGCGCTTCTCGCTGGTGCAGCTCCAAGTCGTCAGCTCCAGCGACCGCAGCCGGGTGGCATCGGCCACCATCCGCGATAACGAGAGCGGAGCAGAGGCAACCTGGTCGGGTACCGGCGACGGACCGATCGAAGCGATCGTCAACTGCATCCGCCAAGCGGTGCCGATGGATGTGACCTTCGCCGATCTGGAGCTGTACTCCTTGTCCGCCAGCGAAAAAGCGACCGGCGAAGCGACAGTGACGGTATCCTGCGGCACGCAGACTTATAAAAGCTCAGGCCTGGATGTAGATATATTATTTGCGGCGGCCAAAGCTTACCTTTCGGCCTGCAACCAGGCCGTGCGGGCCAATCCGAATGCTTCACAAGGTGTACCCTTAATGGCTTAAATTATTAACAGGGTGGGTGTGAAGAACTTATGCACACCCCCTGTGGATAATGTGCATAACTCGAAAAACTCCGTATTTTTCAGGCTCCCGCTTTTTCTCGCTTTTCCGTATAACTCTCGGATAACATTTTTAAAGGAAACTGTGGATAATGTGGATAAACCTGTTCATAAGTGCTTAAAGCGCCGAAAATCCGGCGCTTTTTTATATTTTAATTGTGGATGAATGTGTGGATAAAAAATATGGTTCGGCGGTGGAAAAAAATGTGTATATAAAAGGCAAAACTTATCCGCAGGGAGTGAGCCTGAATGAATAGAGAAGCCTTCTATCATGGGACGAGAAGCAACTGGGCTTATGCGTATGACAACAAAACGATTCACTTGAGAGTCCGTACACAAAGGGACGACGTGGATGAAGTTACGGTGATCGCCAGCGATAAATACGATTGGGACACCTTTTACCAGGAAATTTCCATGACTAAAAACGCTTCGGATTCTCTGTTCGATTATTGGGAGGCGGAAGTGGTGCCTAGCTACAAACGCCTGTCCTACTGCTTCAGGCTGAGTGCCGGAGACGAGCGGCTGTGGATGACGGAAACCGGTATTCATTCCGAGCAGCCTTATCCGCCCGGCGGCTATTACGCGTTCCCGTATATTCATGAAATAGACCTTTTCAGTCCTCCTGCCTGGGCGAAGGATGCGATCTTTTATCAGATCTTCCCGGAGCGCTTTGCCAACGGAGACCCGGGTAACGATCCCGAAGGCGTGCAGCCGTGGGGCGGAAAGCCGGAGCGGGAAAACTTTTTCGGCGGAGACCTGCAGGGAGTGCTCGATCATCTCGATTATCTCGTAGACCTCGGCATCAATGCGATCTATTTCACGCCGGTGTTCAAGTCTCCTTCCAACCACAAGTACGATACGCTGGATTATACGCAGGTGGACCCTCATTTCGGCGATAACGCTCTGCTGAAGAAAGTGGTCGCGACCTGCCACGAGCGTGGAATCCGGGTCATGCTGGATGCGGTTTTCAACCACAGCGCACTGGAATTTCCCGCTTTTCAGGATGTGAAGGAGAAAGGGGAGCAGTCCGCCTTTGCCGACTGGTTCCATATCAACGAATACCCGGTTGCCGTAAAAGACGGGGTTCCCACGTACGATACGTTCGGCTTTTTCGAAGGCATGCCGAAGTTCAATACCGCCCATCCCGAAGTGAAAAAGTATCTGCTCGATGTAGCCAAGTACTGGATCGAGGAGATTGGAATCGACGGCTGGCGGCTGGATGTCGCCGATGAAATCGATCACCGCTTTTGGCGTGAATTCAGGCAGGTGGTCAAAACAGCCAATCCGGAAGCTTACATTGTCGGGGAGGTATGGAACGATTCCCTGATGTGGCTGCTGGGCGACCAGTTCGATTCCGTCATGAACTATCCGTTCTCGGACAAAGTGCTGGAATTCTTCTCGGGTCCGGGCATGGACGGCTACTCCTTCGCGAGCAGCATGGGCTTCCTGCTGATGCGGTATCCGAAGCAGGCCAACGAGGTCGTTTTCAACCTGCTGTGCAGCCACGACACTCCGCGTGTTTTGACGAGAGTAGGCGGCGACAAAAGAAGACTGAAACTGTGTGTAGTCTTCCTGATGACGTACATGGGGACGCCGTGTATTTTTTACGGCGACGAAGTGGGGATTCAGGGAGAAGGTGATCCGGACTGCCGCCAGTGTATGGAATGGCATCCCGATATGCAGGACCGTGAGCTGCTGGATTTCTACAAACTGCTGATCCACCTGCGGAAGGAAAACCGGGCGCTCCGGGAAGGCAGCTTCCGGTTTCTGAAAGCGGATCACGGCGATCCCTGCATCATTTACGAGCGGATCGACGCCCATACGCATTTTACGATCTGGATGAACAATACCGAGGAGCGGATTACGCTGCAGCACCCTATGGTGGCGGAAGATTGGCGCGATGCGCTTTCGCAGGAAGAGGTCAAGCCGGTGGACGGCGTGATGCATATCGAGCTGGAGGAGCTTGGCTATAGAATTTTGTATAGAACGTTAAAAAAATAGTCGAATGCTGTCGATATAGTTCCTATCTAACTATTTGGGGGGAACTATGAAATACTTAAAACGAAGCGTGACGGTGAAAATGATCGCGATGATGGCAGCAATGGTGGTGGTCCTTTGCGCCTTGATCATGACCTTGACGTATTTATCGCAGAGAAGCGATTACTTTGCCCAGCTCAAATCGATTGAGCGGGCCGTGGAACTGGGATGGGAGCAGCAGCTCCCTCTCCTTACAAAAGCGATGGATCAAATGAAAAGCGCAGGAAAACCCGATGCTGCGGCCACTGAGCTTCAAGCGCTCCGCACGATGTTGGAACATTACGTAAAAGAAGGGGATATGGCGAACGTCGCTTTATACTACCCGGAAGAAAAAACGGCGGACGGCAAAAAGGCTCTGACGGTTATCGCCGCGAACGAGACGTTGGATAAGGCGGGGCTGAAGCCTTTGTCGGATTACGTTTTCACCGAGCAGTACACGAAAGCCTTCGAGGAAGTTAAAAAGACCGGAGGCCAGGGCGTAACGCCGGTATATGCCGATCAGGCGGGGGAATGGGTGACCATTCTGAGCCCCATTGCGGACGAGGCCGGCAAAACAATGGCTTATGTCGGGATTGACTTCGACTATGATACGCTATCCTGGGATTTGAACAAAAGACTGCTCATGAGCCTGGCCTTTTATTTGGGCGCCGCTCTGCTGTTCGCCTTTCTCCTGGGTTTATTCACCCGCAGGATTCTCAAGCCGATCGGGGAGCTTTCCCGTTTGTCGCTGGAAGTGGCGGAAGGCAATCTGGCGGTCTCCATTCCGGTCCGCAGCGAAGACGAGTTCGGTATTCTTGCCCGGAACTTCAACGCGATGACCGCAAGCATCCACAGCCTTATCCTGGGCATCCGGGAGTCTTCCGACCAGGTTAGTCATGCCGCGGAGGTGCTGGACACCAACGCGAAACAGACGACGCAGGCCACGCATCAAATCGCAACGGCGATCGAGCAGGTAGCGTCCGGAGCGGAGCGCCAGCTGCAGAGCACGCAGGAAAGCTCGAACGCCATGGAAGAGATGGCGACGGGCATTCAGCGGATTGCCGAATCCGCGGGCTATGCGGCGCAGTCTTCCGAATCCGCTTCCGAAGAGGCGGCGCGCGGCAACGGGATGATTCAGCACAACGTGAAGCAGATGAGCCGGATGAACGAAACGGTGCAGCATTCGGTGGAATCGATGAACCAGCTTGCGCAGCTGTCCGAGGAGATCGGCGGCATTACGGCGCTGATCTCGGATATTGCGAATCAGACGAACCTGCTGGCGCTGAATGCGGCAATCGAAGCTGCGCGGGCAGGGGAACACGGACGCGGCTTCTCGGTCGTATCCGATGAAATCCGCAAGCTTGCCGAGCAGTCCAAGCAGTCCTCGGATAAAATCGCCGAGCTGGTCGTCACGATCCGCACCGGTACGGGTCAAGCCGTGGGCGCGATGAACCATACGGCCGAAGAAGTGACGGAGATGACGAAGCTCGTGTCCGAGAGCGGGGAAGCTTTCCAGCGCATTGTCAATCATATGGACGAGCTGGCGAAGCAGATTTTGGAGGTTTCCTCGTCCTCGCAGCAGATGTCCGCGGGAACGGAAGAAGTAGCCGCGTCCATCTCGGAGCTGTCCCACACGAACCAGCAGACGGTGGAAAGCTCCCAGACCGTCGCCGCTTCTTCGGAAGAGCAGCTCGCTTCCATGGAGGATATTTCCGCTTCGGCCGGTGCGCTGAGCGATATGTCCCGGGAGCTTAAGCAGAGCATCAGCCGGTTTAAGCTGTAATCGGCGGGGCTCGGGCGGAAGATGGTTGACCGAAGGATTCATCGGATTCGCCTGGCGCGGTAACGGGGAGCGAATCACCGCTTATAAAGCTTAGGTTAAGAATCCTAACCACAGGTACAAAAAAAGAGGCCGTTTGGCCTCTTTTTTGCATGTATTCACTTTAGAGCCGTCCGGGGCTGATTTCAGCCCACAAGAGTCTCCCATTCCTCGTAGCACGCCTGCAGGCTGCCTTTTTTCTGATCGATGAGGCCGTTCTTCTCCTGGACGAGCACATAATCGTTGTAGACAGCCGGATCGGCCAGCTCCTCCTCAAGAGCCGTCACTTCCTCTTCCAGCCGGGCGATATCCTCCTCGAGTTGCTCGACCCGCCGCTGACGGTTGCGCTCTTCCCGCTTGGCCTGCTTGTCCGCTTCGTAAGACGAAGGTTTGTCGGCCTGCTGCGCCGCGGAAGATGCGGAGGAGGCTTTAGCCTTGCTGTCGCGGGCCGCCTGTTCACGGGCGCGCTCGGCTTCCATTTCGGCGAGTTCCGCTTTCTTCTCGACATAATCGTCGTAATTGCCGAGATAATGGGTCACGCCGCGGCGCTCCAGTTCCAGCATGCTTTCCGCCATTTTGTTCAGGAAATAACGGTCATGGGAAATGAAGAGCAGGGTGCCTTCGTAATCGAGCAGAGCCGATTCGAGCACTTCCTTGCTGTACAAGTCCAGATGGTTGGTCGGCTCATCGAGAATGAGCATATTCGCGTTGAGCAGCATAAGCTTGGCAAGCGCTACGCGCGCTTTCTCACCGCCGCTTAGGGACGCGATCTTTTTGAACACATCCTCGCCGCTGAAAAGAAAGTTGCCGAGCACGGAGCGGATGCGCGCTTCTTCAATAGTAGGGAACGTGTCCCAGACCTCTTCCAGGATCGTTTTCTGCGGGTTCAGGGTCGTTTGTTCCTGATCGTAGTAGCCGATCTTGACGTTGGTTCCCCAGCGGATGGTTCCGGTATCGGGGGGCAGCTTGCCGATCAGAGTTTTCAGCAGGGTCGTCTTGCCTATTCCGTTCGGGCCGATCAGAGCGGCCGTTTCGCCGCGCCTCAACTCGAACGAGACGGAATCGAGAAGGCGTTTGCCTTCTCCCACGGACAGCGCCAGATCCCTGACCTGCAAAACTTCCTTGCCGGATGTCTGATCGATCTGGAAGGAGAAGCTGGCTCGCTTGAGATCGCCGAGAGGCTTGTCGATCCGTTCCATCCGATCCAGCGCTTTGCGGCGGCTCTGCGCGCGTTTGGTCGTCGTGGCGCGGACGATGTTTTTCTGCACGAAGTCCTCCATGCGGGCAATCTCTTCCTGCTGCTTCTCAAACTGCTTCATGCGGATTTCGTAGTCCGCCTCCTTCAGTTCGACGAAACGGGAATAGTTGCCCGTGTAGCGCCTGGAGGACGTCCGCTCGATTTCGTAAATCGCCGTTACGAGCGAGTCGAGGAAATAGCGGTCGTGGGATACGACCAGAATAGCGCCGGGATACCCGCGCAGGTAGGACTCCAGCCATGTCAGCGTGCGGATGTCCAAATGGTTGGTCGGCTCGTCGAGAAGAAGCAGGTCCGGCTCTTCCAGAAGCATTTTGGCGAGCGCGAGACGGGTTTTCTGACCGCCGCTCAGCGTCTGGATCAGCGTATCGGGCGGGAACTCCCCAAAACCCATACCGTGCAGGATTCCGCGTATTCTGGCTTCGATTTCGTAACCGCCGCGCTCACGGAACCACTCGGACCTGGCGGCATACCGGTTCATCGTGTCCTCGTACGCCTTGGCGTTATCGATCAGCTTCGGATCCGCCATTTGCTGCTCCAGCTCGCGTAATTCTCTCTCGACGGCATAAAGCGCCGTAAAGACCGTGCGCATTTCCTCGATGATCGTTTTGTCCGTCTGAAGGCCGCCGTTCTGGCGGAGATAGCCGATCCGGGTTTCTTTGGCTTTAAAAATGTCGCCTTCATCGTAAGAAAGGTCGCCTGCAACAATTTGCAGCAGAGTAGACTTGCCGGCTCCGTTCACCCCGACGAGTCCGATTCTTTCGCGGTCTTCGATTTGCAGGGATATGTTAGAAAGCACGGACGAGGTGCCGTAGCTTTTACCGATTCCGTTCACTTGGAGAAGCATCTTTCGTTATTACCTCCATGATTGCACGATTTTCTTCATTATACGGCTGCTTCGTAAAGTCCCGGCAAATAACCTGGCGGAATTTCTGCAAGCGGGTTCTGCCGCGGATAAGAAAGGCTCTTTTTAGTGTACAGGAAAAACGCCTCGAGGAAAACTGAACACATTTTTTTCAAACTTCCCGGCAATGTGATAAAATAATGTATACTACTGTCTGCACATGCCTTCTATATAAAAAAGGCCCTTTGCCCCGCAGGCAGACAAACATCTACGAATTCCTGCCAGTCAGTCCAAAATAACAGCCCCAGCCGGAAAGAGGTTGCAGCTTCATACATGAACGGTTCCGATAAACAAGAAATCCGCCGGCACATCGAACGGCTCCGGGCGGAATTAACGCCTGAGGAAAGAGCTAGCCGTGAGCGCCGAGTCAACGAAAGACTGACCGCCTGGTTGAAAGGCGTAATCGCCAGCCGGGAGCTTTCACCCGATACCTCCGGCGGCACGGCGCCTTTGCCGTTGAAACAGCCGCAAGAAACGGCTCTTTCAGAAGAAGACTGTCCGGGTCACGAATATACCGGCACAAGATTGTCCGCGAGCCGGGAAGCGGCCGGAAGCTGCGGCACTTCGGACAGCCCGATTATTTTGGCTTATGTTCCCTTTCGCACGGAATGCGGGATTCACAGGACCATCGAATCCTGCTGGGAATCGGGCATCCGCGTTTACGTGCCGCGTTCGCTGCATGCGTCGAGAGAGCTTCTTTTTCACGAGATAAGACAATGGGAAGACCTGCAGAAAGGGATGCACGGCATAATGGAGCCGGACCCCCTGAGCCCAGCTTTGCAGGATCCCCTTGCCGCTTTCGCTGTTCTCGTGCCCGGGCTTGCTTTTGATACCGCTTGCGGAAGGCTCGGATACGGGGGCGGCTATTACGACCGCTTTCTTGAAAAACTGTTGAGAACCGCCCGCGAGGAAGGGCGGGATGCGCCCCTTTTTGCGGCGGCGGCTTTTGACGTGCAGCTTGCAGAGCGCCTTCCCGTGGAACCGCACGATATCCGTCTGGACGTGCTGATTACGGAGAGCGCCGCATATATCCGGGATCCGGCAGCGGACCGGAAGAGGGGAGAGGATCGGATGGAGCAGTCGGACAAACTGACTCATTTTAATGAACAAGGCCGGGCCAGAATGGTCGATATCGGCGAAAAAAAGGAAACCCGACGGACGGCGGTCGCCCGTACCAGCGTCACGATGCTGCCGGAAACGCTGCTGCGCATCCGTGAAGGCCGTCTCGCCAAAGGCGATGTGCTAGCTGTCGCCCAGGTGGCCGGCATCATGGCGGCGAAGAAAACCGCCGACTGGATTCCGATGTGTCATCCGCTTGCGCTGTCCGGGGTGGACATCCGCTTCGTATACGAAAGCGGGACGGAGCTCGGCATCGAAGCCGAAGTGCGGACAACCGGTCCTACCGGCGTGGAAATGGAGGCGCTGACGGCCGTATCCGCCGCGGCCCTGACCGTGTATGATATGTGCAAAGCCCTCCAGAAGGACATGGTGATCGGGCCTACGATGCTCGTATCCAAAACCGGCGGTAAAAATGGAGATTTTCACAGATTTGATACCCATTCTTAATCAAATTTTGTTACAGTAGAGGAAGAGGTGAGAGGAAATGCGCTGGAAAGTTGCGATTCTAACTGCCAGTGACCGCGGATCGAGGGGAGAACGGGAAGATACGAGCGCCCAAGTCATACGCGAGCTGGTAGAGGAAGAGATTCAAGGAGATATCATTGAATACCGCGTCGTACCGGATGAAATGGACGAAATTATGGCGGCTCTTATAGAAATGACCGACTACTTTCAGGCGGATCTCATCTTGACGACAGGCGGAACGGGTCTTGCGGCCCGGGACGTTACCCCGGAAGCGACCTTGAGCGTCATCGACCGTTCGGCACCCGGTTTTGCCGAAGCCATGCGGATGAAATCGATCGAGAAGTCTCCTCGGGCTATGCTTTCCCGAGCCGTGACCGGAATCCGGGGCTCTACGCTGATCATTAACCTGCCGGGAAGCCCCAAGGGTGTCCATGAAAATCTCATGGCCATTATTGACGTGCTTCCTCATGCGTTGTCGATCCTAACGGGCCGGGAGCAGGAGCATGCGGATGAAAGCTGACCCCATGCTTCGTGAAGTGAAAGTGGAGGATGCGGTCGGTCTGGTCCTCGCTCACGACATGACCCAGATTATCCCGGGGGAGTTCAAGGGCCGCTTGTTCCGCAAAGGCCACCAGATTTCGGAAGAGGATATTCCCGCTTTGCTGAGCATCGGCAAGGAGCATATTTACGTGCTGGAGCTTGCCGAAGGCTACCTTCACGAGGATGAGGCGGCTCTTCGTCTGGCCCGCGCGGTGCGCGGGGCGAATACCGAACGGACGGAACCGCATGAAGGCAAGGTGACGCTGAAATCGGCGATTCACGGCCTGGCCAAGATCGACAGAACGTTCGTCGATCAAGTCAACGGCATAGGCCGCATCGTCTTATCGACCATACGAACGAATGCGGTCGTAAAACCCGGGCAGCCTCTGGCAGGCACCCGGGTCATTCCGCTCGTCATTGAGGAAGAGCCCGTAGCCCGCGTGGAGCGGCTGGCTGCCCTGCGCGGAAGCGGTCCGGCCAGCCATGCCGGGGGCCTGGAGCCGCCCGGCGGCAGCCCGGCTGCGGAAACGGGGCTTGTCGCCGTGAAGCCGTTCCGCAGCCTGCGGGTGGGGCTGATCACCACCGGCAGCGAAGTGTTCAAGGGCCGAATCCAAGACAAATTCGGCCCTGTCGTGCGAGCCAAAGTCGAGGCGCTTGGCTCGCGGGTGATCGACCAGCGGTTCACGCCGGACGACATGGATGCGATCGTAACCGAGATCCGGCATTTCCTCGGACTCGGTGCGGATCTCATCCTGGTCACCGGCGGCATGTCGGTCGATCCCGACGACCGCACGCCCGGGGCCATATCCCGGGCGGGAGCCCGCATCGTCAGCTACGGGACGCCGATGCTGCCCGGATCGATGCTGATGATGGCTTATATCGGCAGCGTCCCTGTCATGGGGCTGCCGGGCTGCGTGATGCATGACCCGTACACGTCCTTCGATGTGCTTCTCCCGCGTATCTGCGCCGGAGAAGAGATTTTCCGCGAAGACATTACGGAGATGGGATACGGCGGCCTGCTCGGCTGCTGATTACAAATTTTGAAGGAGGGAACATTCCCGATGTTTCAAAATATAGGTTTTACCGAAATTTTGCTGGTTGCGGTCGTGTGTCTGCTGCTGTTCGGACCGAGCAAGCTTCCCGAACTCGGGAGAGCTTTCGGACGTACTTTGAGCGAGTTCAAGAAGGGTGCGCGCGATATGATGTCCGAGCATGACCAGGCGGACAAGAAAGCACCCGAGGTCAAACATGCCGCCGCAGCGCCCGAAGAAGTTCCGGCGCCGGCCTCTTTGACGCAAGCCCCTCCCGCGCCGGCGGCGAGCAGTGAACGGGCGGTTTCGGACAACCCCCGCCGGCTTCCGGACTAAGGTTCCGGTTCAGTGAAGCTATACGTAGATAGGTTGGTGCTGCATGGATAAAGAACAACCTTTGGTCGAGCATCTGGCGGAGCTGCGCAAGCGGATCTTCTGGGTGCTGGGAGTCCTGATCATCGGCCTCGTCATCGGCCTTGTTTTCGCCAAGAACGTCATCCTCTTTCTGAAATCCGTGCCTCCGGCCGATACAATCGCTTGGCATGTATTTTCACCGTGGGATGCGCTCCGTCTATACATGAATTTCGGCTTTGTCGTCGCTCTGCTTATTACACTGCCGGTGATCCTTTACCACATTTGGGCGTTTGTAAGTCCGGGTCTCCGGGAAACCGAGCAGAAAGCGTCGATTCTTTACATTCCGGGAGCGGTTGTCTTGTTCCTGGCGGGTCTTGCTTTCGGCTATTTTGTCGTGTTTCCGATGGCTTTTTACTTTACGACGGCTATCAGCCGCTCCATGGGAATTACCGAGCTCTACGGGGCAGCCCAGTATTTTTCGTTCATGTTTAACATTATTTTGCCGCTTTCGGTTCTGTTCGAGCTTCCGATCGTGGTGATGTTTCTGACTAAACTGCGCATTCTGAACCCCAAGCGGCTGGCCAAAATGCGGCGTTACGCTTATATGGTTCTGGTCATCCTCTCGACCGTCATCACGCCGCCGGATGCGATATCCGCTATTCTTGTGGCGGTACCGATGATTGTGCTGTATGAGTTCAGCGTGCTGCTTTCGGGGTTTATTTATCGCAAACAGCTTGTCCAGGATGCGGCCTGGGAAGCGGAATACGGGGAACCAAAGTAACGGGCTGTCGGAAGACGGCCCCTTTTTTTTTCGGAACGGGCAATGAGACAGATAGCTTGGGCTGTTCTTAGAAAAAGACCGTATGCTGCCGCTTGAAAGTGTCGAACGCCTCGTCTTAAGAGAGACTGCAGCGCATAGGATACGGAGTTGAAACCGTTTTTTCGCCCGGAGCCGGGAAAATGGATTGCAAGACGAATGAAATTCCGCTGGCCGGGGAACAATGGGGGAGGCGCTTCCTTGGGAATGTCTTCCATTCTGCTTTTTGCGGCAAAAACAATAAAATTTAACAAAACCCACTTGCAAAACGATGGCAAAATCATTATCATTAAAAGTGTTGTTAGCACTTAAGATGTTTGAGTGCTAAAATCTAAAAATCCATTGACTACAAACTGAAGGAGGCTATTTATCCATGATCAAACCGTTGGGTGATCGCGTTATCATTGAAGCCATTGCGAAAGAGGAGACGACTGCTAGTGGCATCGTGCTTCCGGACACAGCTAAAGAAAAGCCGCAGGAAGGCAAAGTTGTAGCAGTTGGAAGCGGCACGCTGAAAGACGGCGAGCGCGTTGAGCTGGAAGTTAAAGAAGGCGACCGCGTTATTTTCTCCAAATACGCAGGGACTGAAGTGAAATACGAAGGCCGCGAGCTGTTGATTATGCGTGAGAGCGATATCCTCGCTATCTTAGCCTAATTTAGCGGATTCACATACTTAAGCGACTCATTTGAATACTTACCGCCTGACGCCTCGGCTGAAGGCCGGTTATCGGAATCGATATAGATGCACATAAACAGGTAAGCAGAATCAACATTTCAGGGAGGGTTTTAACGATGGCAAAAGACATTATGTTTAGTGAAGACGCGCGCCGCGCAATGCTTCGTGGTGTGGACGCTCTGGCGAACGCAGTTAAAGTAACACTCGGACCAAAAGGCCGCAACGTAGTACTTGAGAAAAAATTCGGAAGCCCGCTCATCACCAATGACGGTGTGACGATCGCGAAAGAAATCGAACTCGAAGACGCTTTCGAGAACATGGGCGCACAGCTTGTAAAAGAAGTCGCGACCAAAACTAACGATGTTGCCGGTGACGGTACGACTACGGCTACGGTTCTGGCTCAAGCGATGATTCGCGAAGGTCTGAAAAACGTAACCGCGGGCGCTAACCCGATGGTTATCCGCAAAGGCATCGACAAAGCCGTTCGCGCGGCTGTCGAAGAGCTTGCAAGCATTGCGAAGCCTATCGAAGGCAAGCAAAGCATCGCTCAAGTAGCGGCTATCTCCGCTGCTGACGACGAAGTTGGCGAACTGATCGCCGAAGCGATGGAGAAAGTCGGCAAAGACGGCGTTATCACCGTTGAAGAATCCAAAGGATTCGCGACTGAGCTTGAAGTGGTTGAAGGCATGCAGTTCGACCGCGGATACATCTCCCCGTACATGATCACGGACACGGACAAAATGGAAGCCGTTCTGGAGAACCCTTACGTTCTGATCACAGACAAGAAGATCACGAACATCCAAGAAATCCTTCCGGTTCTTGAAAAAGTGGTCCAACAAGGCAAACAGCTCCTGATCATCGCTGAAGACGTAGAAGGCGAAGCGCTGGCTACGCTGGTCGTTAACCGTCTGCGCGGTACGTTCACTTGCGTGGCTGTCAAAGCTCCTGGCTTCGGCGACCGCCGCAAAGCTATGCTGCAGGACATCGCTGCCCTGACAGGCGGCCAAGTGATCACCGAGGAACTCGGCCTTGAGCTGAAATCCGCTACGGTACAACAACTGGGTACGGCTCGTCAAATCCGTGTAACCAAAGAAAACACGATCGTAGTCGACGGCGCTGGCGCTAAAGAAGACATCAATGCGCGTGTTTCCCAAATCAAAGCACAGCTGGAAGAAACCACTTCCGAGTTCGATAAAGAAAAACTGCAAGAGCGTCTGGCTAAACTTGCCGGCGGTGTTGCGGTAATCAAAGTCGGCGCCGCTACCGAAACCGAGCTGAAAGAGCGCAAATTGCGTATCGAAGACGCACTGAACGCTACTCGCGCCGCGGTTGAAGAAGGTATCGTAGCAGGCGGCGGTACAGCTCTCGTGAGCGTGTACAATGCCGTTGCCGCTGTAGGCTCCGATGGCGACGAGAAAACAGGCGTCAACATCGTTCTGCGCGCTCTGGAAGAGCCGGTTCGCACGATCGCCGCGAATGCCGGCCAAGAGGGCTCCGTAATCGTCGAGCGTCTGAAGAAAGAAACAATCGGTATCGGCTACAACGCCGCTACTGGCGAGTGGGTGAACATGATCGAAGCCGGTATCGTCGATCCGGCGAAAGTAACGCGTTCCGCCCTGCAAAACGCGGCATCCGTTGCGGCTATGTTCCTGACAACCGAAGCGGTTATCGCCGACAAGCCTGAAAAAGACAAACCTGCTATGCCTGACATGGGCGGCATGGGCGGTATGGGCGGCATGATGTAATGAAATCATTGTCGAAGTAATTCGATGATGAACAACCGCGCTTAAACCGTAGATTTCGTTGCCGACTGGACGGAGAGCGTCCAGTGCGGTAATCAGGCGAAAGCTTGTAACATCAAGGGTTTCCGCTTGCGGAAACGCCGTTTGACCACATTTTGACCACATAGAAATAAAAATAGGCTTCTCACGAGTTCAAATCGAACTTGTGAAAAGCCTATTTTATTAACTTAGTGCGCCCCCCGACTTTTTCAATCAGATCCCCAATCCCAGATCAAAAAAATGATGCGTGACCATACTATTACCCAAAAGCTCATTGCAGGAGGCAGATATGGTAGATGAAAGGCATCTTGTTTATTTCAAAGAACTCTTGGAAGGAAACTCTCAAATTTCTTTTAGGGCATATCTTTCAAAAAATGAAGATTCTTTGCGCAAGCAATTTTCTCCGGCAAGATTTGCAAGACTAAAGTTTAAGTCAATTGATGAAATAATAAAGATTCTTGACGAAGAAAAAATATCCTACATCGTTAATGATCAAGCCATAAGAAACGAAAAATATTTGGCGACCTTTCATCCGGATGTATTGAATGAAAAAGGCAGGCTCAAGGAAGGATTCAAAGACACCCTATTCAATGGAATTGTTTGCGATTTTAAAACCAAGGGCGAAGATGCAGTCTTAACCCTCTATAAATACATCGAATTCCCTGAAAACATCAATAATAAAAAAAATATAGAAAAACTCGAAGACATCGAATTTTTCGCCGAAACGGAATTATGCTTAGGAGATAAAAATCTTGGCCTTTTTTTACTGAAGGCGCTAGCATCTATTGAGCGTCAGTTTTCCGATGTGGATGATGTTGTCCTTAGAGCAAAAGAAGCTGTTAGGAAGCACCAATCATCGAAAGGAAACTAAGTAACTTCGTATATAAACACTCTAGACCGGCCCAAACTTTAAACCGAGAAAACCAATAAAAAAAGAGGTGATGGATGTGCAAATCAATAGAGAGTCAAGCAAAGAAAAAATTCTGAACTTCGACATCAGAAGAACAATCATTCTTAATTTATATATTAAAGAATGGTCTATGCCAGAATATAGAGTCATAATGACAAAACCGGAGATTGGCCTATATATTGAGATCTATTATTTCCCATCAATTAATGATAAAATTCCTGCAAGATTCGCAACAGTCGGCCTATCTAATTCCATTCGAAAAACCGGAAAACCTACTGAGACTGAATGGATGCTAGCTTTAGAACCCGATTTGGGACAAGAAAGCATGGATCGTATATTCTCCTATTTCTGCGACCTGATTGCCCATAATATTGAAAATATAAAATCTTCGGAAGCCCCGCGAGTAATGACAGAGAGCGCACTCGCACCAGAGAACTGGACTACAAAAGCCCTTTTGATTGATGAACTAAGAGGAGAGAGCGAGGATTTAGAAGAAATAAAAATAGGCGAAGAAACAATTAGTGTCTTGTGGGTTGTACCCATTACTCATAAAGAAGCACATATAATTTTACAAGAAGGTATAGATGCTTTTGATATGTACATAGAAAAGTCTCCGTATTCAATAATAGATCCCACTCGTCCTTATTCATAAGCAGTTCCATATATTTCGGTCTCCAGCGCCAGTGAACGGCAATAAGGGGTCGAGGAAAATAAGCTGAAGAGGATGGTGCACCCAATGACCAACATTCCGGAAATCAATAGCCTAGAAAATTGGCAAAATGCTTCACGTGAACGCCGCGAAGATATTTGCCATTCGATAATCAATAAGTTACCGGGAAGATTCAAACTCGCTAAACCATATCTAATAAAAAATCCTCAAAATGGTAAAGAAATAGAAATACCCTGTTTACGAGTGGGTATTAGAGGAGAATATTAATCTATCAAACGATGAAGAACGGCCTGATTTTTATAGCGAAGACGGCCCATTCCCCGCCTATGTTAACTTACAAGAAGCAAAGTCTTTTTTGGAAAAAACCGGGTATAGAATGCCATGGGATTTCGAGTGGGAGTATGTCTCCAAGGAGTTCAAGAATAATTTATTCATTTGTGGAGAAGAAATTCCATCACGAGATTTATCCGATGATATCTGCCTTACACAATTTGGTGATAACAGGCTAAATCATGCAGCTTCCAATATTTTTGGCATAGCAGGTCTCGCCATTGCGGCATTCACCCGCATTGGAGGAGCGAGCGATGAAATAATCGTTCGTGGAGGCGTTGCCGGATTTTACCCGTTTCAACACCCTTCGCAATGGGCCATGCTATTGACCGAGCTGCAATTACCTCTAAAAAATATGCCTGGCCAGTTAGCAGGTCTACGATTATGTCTCGACATACCCAAAATCTAATACTTCAAAGCCTTGTGCATTAAGGTTTCCCGTAAAGGGGAAGACCGTTTGACCAGATCTGTTAATAAGGCCTCTCAGAGTTCATATCTGAGAGGCCTTTTGCGTGCGTCTTTTTCATCCTGTATGGATAAGGTTTTAAAAAATGTTTATCAGATGTGAGAAATTTTATAGATTGTAAAGTACTTTACAGAATATTTAGCAAGCAATTAATAAAATGAATGCATACCCAATTAATTGTGATTGGTTCCCAATGAAATCAGGCGCGCCTTGTCTTCAATCACGTACTTGCCGTTTTGTTTGGAAATGACGCCGGTTAGTTCCAATTTTTTTAGGGTGTTTGCCGCTGTCACCCTCGATGTGCTCACTAGATTGGCCAATTCTTGGTGTGTAAAGCCGATTCCAATGAACTCTTTTTCGCCGCTTTTTAACCCATACGTATCAACTAACTGTAAAAGCGTGTGACAAATTCGCTGGATGGCAGAAGAAGAGCTTAGTTGCAGCAATTGGGAGGACATTATTCTCATTTTTAAGTTTACCAAAAGCAAAACTTGTCGCATGAGTTCAAAATTGTCTTTCAACGTTTCTTCCAATTTTTTTCGATCAATTTTAATTAATGTGGCTTTACTGGCAGCAATAGCGCTATGGTTGTACGAGGCAACGTGTTCAAAAATGCCGTTTTCACCAATCATTCCGTTTTTTCCAATGATTGCGATCGTTTTTTCGACGCCATTAAGGGAGGTCGCATATAATCGAATACGTCCGTTCAGAACCAGATAGACAAAATCATTCGGTTGATTTTCAAGAAAGATAAAAGCATTTTTTTGTAAAACGAGTTTTTGTCCAAGTTGAGGGAGCGGATGCCAATGAAAAGCCAAGCTCTCCAGCCAAGATGAAGAGGTTACCGAAGAATTGATAGCGCTTTCTATCTTGGTCATAGTCATTCTCCTCAAATATAAATTGAAAGCGAGCGATTTTTGTGGAATATCCTTTTGCTAAGGAAAGACAATATTTTCCGATATTGAAAAATAAGATTCAGCTGTCCAGTTGTTCGCAAAGCGCGATGAGCCTTCAAGTGGAAGCGGCCATGAAAGAGTATACCGACGGTTGGTTAACAGAAGGCATGGACTGGACGGCCTGGGTGGACCGGGTAGAGATGGCTAAACAATCTTTTGCCACACTGATTAATGCGTCACCCGATGAAATTGCGGTGCTTCCGTCCGTTTCATTAGCGGCGGCGGCAGTTGCATCGGCGCTGCAATTTACATCTCGCAGGAATAAAATCGTGACCACCGAAATGGATTTCCCTTCAATCGGGCACGTCTGGTTGGCTCAACAATCTCGGGGGGCCCAAATCGCATTCGTTCCGAGTGAAAACAACGAGATTCCCATTGAATTTTACGATCAATGTGTGGATGAACAAACTTTGATCGTCTCCATGTCGCATGTTGCTTATTATAATGGACTTCAACAAGATTTAAAACAAATTTCCTCCCTTGTGCACGATAAAGGGGCACGGCTATTTGTTGATGCGTATCAGTCAGCCGGTTGTGTTGCTATAGATGTTAAGGAGATGGACGTAGATTTTCTTGCAGCAGGAGCTCAAAAGTATTTGCTCGGGATACCGGGAATCGCCTTCCTATATGTGAAGAAAGAACTTGCCAATGAATTGCAGCCTTCCATTACCGGCTGGTTCGGCCGAATAGATCCTTTTTCGTTTGATGTTAAATCACTGGATTATGCGGAAGGAACAAGGCGTTTTGATACGGGAACTCCTCCAATGATCAACGCTTACGCCGCTCATGCGGCGCTGGAACTGATTAATCAGATAGGTGTAAATCGAATTGAATCCTATCTTAAGGAATTATCAAGCTTTGCCATTTCTTATGGACAAGAAAAGGGACTAACCATCGCAAGCCCGCTAGATCTCAAGCGAAAAGCAGCTAATACGGCATTTCAATGCCCGAACGCCTCACGGATCGAAATGAAAATGAGGGAAAGAGGAGTTATTGTGTCAGCGCGCAATGACGTCATTCGGATGGCACCTCATTTTTATAATACAAAAGAAGAAGTGGCCCTTGCAATTGATATGCTGGTTGAACTAAAATCGTAATTTGCAGGCGGCTCAACAGGTGCAACGGCTATTGCCTGTGGGGTCAATCAGGCTGAGAAAAGTCATTTATTTCTAAATTGTATGCGCTTACTTTTAAAAAACAATCCAATCTTAATGATAGAGAAAAAGGGAGAATGGCTAGATGGCTAACAAGAAAATTTTCAAGAACGCCTTGCTCATAGATGGAAAAAGTAACACTGTACAAAAAGAAGCTCTAATCATTGTGGAAAACGAGAGAATCACGTATGTCGGCTTATACGATGAAACCATCGTGCAGCAAGCCGGTGATGCGGAGCTGTTCGATCTAAAAGGCATGACCTTGATGCCGGGAATGATTGATACACACGTCCATCTGTGTATGGCAGGTGAGCCGAGCACCTTCACCGACATGGTCATGGATACACCGGCGTTCGCCGCAATTAAAGGTGTAGAAAGAGCCAAACGCTCGCTCGAAGCAGGATTTACGACACTTCGCACCATGGGCGAAAAGGGACATATTGATATCGCCATTAAAAAGGCAGTCGAACAAGGAATCATCGTCGGACCGACCATTTTTGCCAGCGGAAAAGCCTTGACCATAACAGGCGGACACGGAGATATGTTTCCCGAAGGCGTAAATATAGATGGAATCGGCATCGTCTTGGACGGTGTTGACCAAGCAAGAAGAGCTGCTCGAGAGCAGTTAAAGCTGGGTGCCGACAACATTAAAATGATGGCTACAGGCGGAGGAATGTCGCCTGGTCCGGGAACGATCGCCCAATTAACCGTTCAGGAAATGCAAGCTGCCGTAGAAGAAGCGGTGAAATTCGAGAAAGTCACAGCCGCCCATGCCATTGGTGTAGAGGGAATTCATAATGCTTTGAAAGCCGGTGTTCGAACCATTGAGCATGGAACGTTCTTAGATGATCAAGGGATTGAACTCTTTTTGGAGAAAAACGCTTATCTCGTTCCTACTCTGTCTGCTTTTAAAACGATTAAATACGGCAGAGCGGGTGGAGTCCCTGAACACCATATTAAAAAAGTGGAATACTACCAAACTGCCCATGAAGCCAATTTACAAAAGGCGATTGCAGCAGGCGTCAAGATTGTCGCCGGTACGGATGCGGGAACTCCTTTTAATTATCACGGGGAAAATGCGTATGAACTGGAATGTCTCGTGAGAAATGGGTTATCTGAAATGGATGCGATTAAAAGTGCTACGCAAGTAGCCGCAGAAGCCCTTCGTTTAACGGAGCTAGGGGTCATTGAGACGGGGAAAATCGCAGATATGATCGTCGTCGACGGAAATCCGCTGCATGATATCAAAATCCTTCAAGATAAAGCGAGAATCAAGCGGGTCTATAAAGGAGGACAACTCGTTCATACCAATTCTGCGGAATGCTGATTCGGATCATGGAAAAAGCTTGAGGGGGTTAACTAGAATGAGAAATTATTATTGGCTGGTTATCATTCCGTTTATTGGAATGCTCGGAGGTGCCGTTGTCTTTAATCAAGTTACTCCTTACGTATTAGGATTGCCTTTCCTGCTCTTTTGGATTTTGCTGTGGATTGTTCTCTCTTCGCTTACGATGTTGGTTATTTATCAGCTGGATAAATCAAACGGATTGCTCGATAAGGAGGGCGATGACTAATGAATACGGCTCTGTTCATTATGCTTGGGTTTCTTTTGCTGTGTCTCTTTCTCGGGTTAATGGCGAGAAGAGGAAAAGATATGAATATGGAACAATGGGCTGTAGGCGGACGAGGATTTGGCACCGTATTCGTTTTTCTATTGCTCGCCGGGGAGATTTACACCACTTCTACTTTCCTTGGGACAAGCGGTTGGTCCTACTCCAAAGGCGGACCCGCATTTTATATTCTATGTACCTCTTCCTTAAGCTATTTAATTGGGTACTGGCTGCTGCCGCCGATTTGGAGATATGCAAAAGAGCACAAACTCGTTTCACAATCTGATTTCTTTGCTATCAAATACAAAAGCAAAGGCTTAGGTGTATTGGTAGCGATTGTAGGAGTCTTGGCACTCATACCGTATCTGATCTTGCAATTTAAAGGATTGGGGATTATCGTATCCGCAGCTTCATATGGTTCAATTTCGCCCTCTCTTGCCATTGTCATCTCTACCCTCGTCATCACGGTTTATGTAAGCGTTTCCGGTATTCATGGATCGGCTTGGACGGCAGTCATCAAAGATATATTAATCTTTATAATCGTTCTCTTTTTAGGTATTTATCTCCCTTACCACTATTATGGCGGTATTCAATCGATGTTTGAGGCAGTGAATGAAGCGAAACCGAACTTTCTGCTCGTTCCTGAAAAGGGGTTATCCTTCTCTTGGTTCATTTCGACAACCTTGCTCACTGTGATCGGCTTCAGCATGTGGCCCCATACTTTCGCAGCTTATTTTTCCGCGAAAAGCACGAACGTATTTAAGAAAAATACGATCATCATGCCTCTTTATACACTGATGCTGCCATTCGTATTAATCGTTGGGTTCACGGCTATCTTACAGGTCCCCGGATTAACCGGTCCCAATGGAGATTTGGCGTTGTTAAAAATATCGATCCAAACTTTCGACCCTTGGCTCGTTGGGTTAATCGGAGCTGCAGGATTGTTAACAGGGGTCGTTCCCGGCTCCTTGCTGCTCATGGCCGCTTCTACAGCTATCGCGAAAAACATCTACCAAGTAATCTTTCCTGCAACCACAGATGCGGGGCTTAGCAGGGTTGCCAAGCTGATCGTTCCCATTATCGCTCTCGTTTGCATGTTTTACGCCATTTTCAACAGCAGCACGATCATGACCCTGCTCCTGATGGGCTATAATTTTGTAACCCAATTATTCCCGCCCTTACTCGCTTCTCTGGTCAATAAGAGATTCTTCACCAAGCAAGGCGCTGCAGCTGGAATGCTCGTCGGTGTTCTCACTGTCATCGTTATTACACTGAACGACCTTACGATAGCTCAGCTATTCCCGGGTCTGCCGCAAGCCATTCAAGAATTAAATATCGGGTTCATCGCCGTACTTCTAAATACTGCAGCGTTAATCCTCGTCAGTATGTTTACACGCAAACAAACTATTCATATGAATAACGCTGGATTAGAGAAGGGGGCTTAACATGAAAACCTACATTCGGAACGTTACTTTATATAACGGACGAGGCAACAAAACGGAAGGCGCCAATATCCTTTTTGATGAAACCGGAATTCTTGGATTAGGTACCTATGATCTGACGAGTCAAGCTGATCGGGTCATTGATGGCACAGGATTAACCGCACTACCTGGTCTCATTGACTTGCATGTTCATTTGACAATGGATGGCAGTCCCGATTCCATGGGCAAAACAATAGCGGATTCGGCTGGTGTTGCCGCCTATCGCGCACTTGCTAGTGCAATGAAACAGATTCAATCAGGCGTAGTCACCGTTAGAAATTGCGGTTCGAAATACAACGTGGATATTGAACTGCGCAAAGCGATTGCAGATGGGATTGTAAAAGGCCCACGGATCTTTGCTTGCGGTCAACCGATTACCATGACAGGCGGCCACTGCCATATGTTCGGTACAGAGGTAGATGGCATCGAGGAAGTTCGAAAAGCAGCGAGGAGCAAGATAAAAGAAGGGGCCGACTTTCTTAAGCTCATGGCTACAGGCGGTGGATTAACGCCCGGGGTAAAGGCAGGAGCTTCCCAGCTAACTGAAGAGGAATTAACTGTCGCTTGCCAAGTTGCCAGAGAGGCCGGAAAACGGACAGCCGCACATGCCCAAGGCGGCGAGGGGATCAAAAATGCGATTCGTGCAGGCGTGACAACGATTGAGCACGGAGTCGAGCTGGATGATGAAGCGATCCGATTAATGAAAGACCGAAACACGTATCTCGTCCCGACACTGGCCGCTCCCTATCAGATTGTAAAGAATGGAACGGCTGCCGGCATACCGGAGTTCGCGGTAAAAAAAAATGAGGAAGCCATGATTCCCCATCGTGAGAGCTTTCGCAAGGCACATAAGGAGAAAGTGAAAATTGCTGCCGGTACGGATGCGGGTACCCCGTTTAACCTGCATGGAGATTTTGCAACGGAGCTTGAGCTCATGAAAGAAGAAGGCATGTCCCTGCAGGAAGTCATATACGCCGCTACCTACATGGCTGCCGAAGCGCTCGGCATCGAACAGGAGACCGGCAGCTTAGAGATCGGGAAATGGGCAGATGTCATTCTCCTCGATGGTGATCCCGAAGCAGATTTCTCTGCTTTTCGTCGAGTGACCCATGTTTTTAAAAGCGGAGAAAGCATGTACATGCTTGCTAGGGGAGTTTAGTGATAGAGGCTGATCACACTTTGGCCAACATTTGATCACGAACCCATCGGACGTATCCATTTATTTCTGTGCCCATGATTGCGGCATTCGTGTACCTCTTGGGCGGCAGGAGGTAATTCAGCCTTCCGCTGAATTATGGGTTGAGGTCCGGAGCAGACTTTCCGAGGAATCGGGAAGTCTGTTTTTTTGTTAAGCTCGCGGTTCTTCGTCGCCGAAAACGGAACGAAAACGGGAGATTTCTCGTATGGAATAAAAGAGCTTAAAGCAGACAGCAGCTTTTCATTGAATTTTATCTGGTTTTTTCTGGTATAATAAAAGAATAAGAAAGCAAAGGAGGCGCTTAAGGATGACGGAAATCATCAAAGGAATGATTCCCTTGATTAGTAATCTGCTTCTGGCCGTAGGCCATTTCTTTTTGCAGAAGAAGATCGACAAGACCGATTGGAAAGTGCCCCAGCGAGAAGAAAACGCGAGTTAGACTGCCGGATAAAGAGGCGGTCTTTTTTTTGTGTCTATAGACCTATAAAAATGACTTTCGAGAACCTATTATGTGCCTTAAAGTCGTAAAAAAAAGAATGGTGTAATATTTTGTAAGTGTTATAATGAAGGAGGTAAATTTTAACTGTACAAAAGGGGCGTAAAGAAATGGCAAAGATGGTTACTTGCAAGACATGTTCGAAAGAGGTTGCAAATTCGGCGAAGGTTTGTCCGGGATGCGGTGCGAAATTAAAGGCCGGTTTTTTTAAGAAGGCTATCCTTGGTGTAGTAGGTTTTATTATCGTCATAGCGATCTTTGCAAATATGGGTAAGGATAAGCCGGCTACGGAAGCCGCTACGAAAACGGGCACAGAGACTAAAAAGGATGCTGCACCGGCTCAGCAGGAATTGTCCAAAGAGGGCGTTTCTTCTGATGTCAAAATCGTAGTAGACGGTTTCGAATCGAAAGCTGAAGTTGGGGATAACGAATTCAGTAAAGCTAAAGCGCAAGGTGCTTTTAAAATTGTGAAAGTTACCCTTACAAATAATCAAAAAGACGCCATTACGATCGATGGCAACAGCTTTAAACTGATTGATGATCAAAAACGTGAGTTTTCTTACTCCACGGAAGCACTAATTGCTTTGGAATCTTCCCTTAAAGATAAAAAAGACTCTTTCTTTTTGAAAAAGCTGAACCCGGGTCTTTCCGCTACCGGTTATGTAGTGTTTGACGTACCTGCAGATGCCAAAGGCTTTGTTCTGGAAGCAAGCGGCGGGTTTACCGGCAAGAAAATCAAGTTGAAAGTGGAGTAGTCGTAGAAAAAGTGAAAGACAGTTCCTTTTCAGGAACTGCAGGCTGTCGAGAAAGTCTCGACAGCTATTTTTATATGGAATACATTTAATGCGACACCGCGTTAATGTTGTATAATATAGGTATCTCTTTTTAGAACGGACGGTGTTGGT
>NZ_JCAUAT010000006.1:0-272661 GCF_059692095.1 Paenibacillus sp. JT31N7 | reverse complement strand
TCTCAAGCTGATTAAGCTCAAAAATTCGTTGCTGACGAGAATTTCTTCTCATTAATGTCTCGATTTCTCGAGACGCTTCAATCACTCGTTGTTCAGTTTTCAAAGGACAATTTGTAAGTTCTTATCGTTCTTTGTCGCATTGCCTCGTTTGGCGGCGACTTGACTACTATACCACATTCGAAGTTAGTAATGCAAGAACTTTTTTTCAAGCGCTCCATTCGATGTTAGCGGCTTGTCCTTAGTTAGCAACTTGCCTTCCGAAGGGGCGAAAATTAATTTACCATGAAACCAGTTATGAAGTCAACCCTTTTGCATATTGGAAAAACATGACGGACCCTAATGCCTTATTTAACAACGGCTTGGGGCTTCAAAAAAAGAAAAAGGCAGCCTTTACGGGCCGCCTGACTTCCCCAACCCGTTGCGGTTGAAGTTAATTTTTGAACAGCGTATACCGGAGCAAGAGGCTGGAACATTCCGCATCTGCCGGAACAGCCACTTCTTTGACCAATGTTTTTTTGACAAGCTTGTTAAGAAGCTGCTGAAGATTGTTGCCTAGAATTTGAATTTCGGACCGCTCCAGAAGTTCTTCTACACTCCACGGCTCAGGTCTCGAGTCCAGAAGCTGAATCAGCGGCTTGCAGCAGCGTTCCATTTTGGACATCACGGAAAATTCGCATGCCAGAAGGACAAGCTGGATTCTTTGCTTCAGCGTTTCCTTGCTCGTAGTCAGCTCTTCATATAATTTGTACACGCCGCTGTTTATTGGACGAACCTGATTCCAGACCGCTTCCTGGACAGTTTCCCCCTCTTCGATGATGACAATGCGCGCCCAGTGTTTCAAAGCTTCCAGCACGTTCTGATAAGCGTCGAGTATATGTTCCTCGAGTATGTAGGACTTGCTCTTCAAATACTTGTTCAGAAAAAGCGAGAATTCCGACAGCAGCTGGCGGTCGCGCAGCTCTTCCGGCAGAGAAAGCGTACGCTCCCGAGAGTCTTCCAAATACAATTGACGATCCAATCGGATCTCCCCTTTCAAAAGACCGTTAACGATATTCGATCTAATCGCTGCAGCAGCCCTGTTCAAGTACGGACGAATTCAACCATCTTCCTTGTATACGATGATTGTCTTCTATATAATGATGTATGGAGTTGTAAGTGTCCGGATGATTGGTAGTAACCAGCAGAAGGATCGCACATCCTTCTGTGATGAAAGCAACCTGCTGCGGATAGCGAGACGAATTACCGCGCTGTAACGGAGTCCCGGAAATACACGCTAAGATAACCTCCTCGCAAGAGTATTCGTCGGGTTCCGAAGCCGTCATTCGTTCGTTAGAAAAGTAATTCTACTTTCCTCAGCCGTTTCCTGCTTACATGAGAACGAATTGTGTTTTAATTCCGAAAATGCCTGTAGAAAGAGGGGAACACCGTTGCTTTTAAAATCAAGTAAAATCAATGAATTCCGCTTATGGGGTCTGCTGTTGACCATGGGCGGCATGCTTATTATGATCATCGGCCTGGCCGGAGTCGTGTTCGACTGGGGCACCGCCGGGCGAATTATTGCCGTTATCTTCTTGATTCTCGGGATGATCAGCATGCTCGGAAGTATGGCCATTTACTTCTGGGCGGGCATGATGTCAACCTCCGCCGTGGCGCTCGATTGTCCTGAGTGCGGCAAAAGGACGAAAATGATCGGCAAAACGGATCGTTGCATGTTCTGCAAGACGATTTTGACAGTCGACCCTTCGATGGCACCCGCGGAGGCCGAAAACGCAGATGACGGAACTATCCGCAAGCAGGAAATCGGTTCCGCACCGACCTCAATCGACTCATCTAAAAATTAATGCATAAAAGCTGCCATCCATTACGGATGACAGCTTTTTTTGTAAGAATTTAATGAATCCGAGCGGTGCGTTCATTCAAGAGAAGATTTTCAACTTGCCCGAAATAAAGTCAAAGGTCTAATCCTACTGCAGGGCATCGGCAATGACCTTCCATATGGCCGGTTCTTCAAAACCGCGTCGCCATGAAGCAACCCCCGCCAATTTGTATTTACTCACAATCTCCAGACGGGCTTTAACGGAAGTTTCGTCCTCCAGCCAGATCCGGTTAAGTTTTCCGTCTTCTTTGTATTCGATATAATTTTGCCCGGTGTCCTCATGGAATTCGGGCGTCAGGCCTTTTTCCTGGATAATCTTGCGGGGCTTCTCCATAAATACTGCCTTCGAGCTGACTTTCGTACTATCATCCTTCTGTTCTTCAGTCCATATGCGCGTATAAAAAGGAATACCCAACACGAGTTTGGAAGGCGGGACTTTGTCTTCATCCAGAATCTGCTTGAGAGAACGCTCCACCCACGGGAGAGACGCGACTGAGCCCGACTTCGGACTCGAAGCCCAGTGCTCGTCATAGGCCATGAGCATCATGTAGTCCACGGCTGCGGCCAGAGCGGGCCGGTCATATACGCGGCTCCAGGCATCGCTGCCCGATTTTGCCGTAACGTCGATAGACAGAATCAGTCCCTGCTCATGGAGCAGCGGAGCCATTTCTCTAACGAACTGGACCAGATTGGGGCCGTCCGATTTGTTCATGTTCTCAAAATCAATGTTGATGCCCTGCAAATTATACTGTTTTGTAAAAGACAAAAGCTGGTTGATCATGTTCAGCCGGGTTTCGTAGCTCCCCAATGCTTTGCCCGTCATTTTCGGTTCAAACGAGTTGTCAAAAAGAGCCCAAATCTGGTAGTTGCGGCTGTGCGCCCATTTGATGTAATCGGGGTCGGCCTGATTCTTGATGGTTCCTTTCTCGTCAGTGAGATGAAACC
Source organism: Paenibacillus sp. JT31N7 (assembly GCF_059692095.1). Classification (NCBI taxonomy): domain Bacteria; kingdom Bacillati; phylum Bacillota; class Bacilli; order Caryophanales; family Paenibacillaceae; genus Paenibacillus; species Paenibacillus sp. JT31N7. The sequence continues at coordinate 269,840 of NZ_JCAUAT010000006.1, read as the reverse complement.
AGGTAGGACTCACGACATTGAGGCCGGGCATCTCAGGAATGGAAGCCGTTTTGGGCGTCGCCGTAACGACATGTTCCCATGTCATATTGAGCTTGCCTTGGGGTTTCCATCGCGACTTCGCGGCGGGAGGCTGAAATTCGGAAATCTCCTCTCCCTTTTCTTCGCTCACTAGAGACGCCTTAACGAAACCAGCCCGTCCGCCGGTCTGCTGAACTTTATACCAGCCGTTCTGTTCCCCCCAAATCATGACACGCTCGCCATCCGCCAAATTACCTGTGATCGGATTACGAACCGAACTGCCGCTGCGCAGTTCGCCCCCTTCCTTTCCGCGAAACGTTCCCCAACGGATTTTCTCTCCCGGTTTAAAAAGCGATACAGCGCCGGTTGCCGCATCCTCCCTGACTTCTATACCGTACAGTTCCTTAAGAACGGAAACCGGTACGTAGAACTCTTTTCCCTGCTTGATCATGGGCGATGCCAAGGGGATTTCTTTGAGATTCCGGGACGCGGAGGCCTTGTCGGCCTGAAGCCGCACTACGGCCTGTTCCGTCGTCAAAATAACGGAATTGCCGGAAGCCTCGCTGCGGACAGCCGGATCGATCCATTCGGCAATGAGTCCCAAGGGAAGTTTCATTGCCTCTTTGGACCCCAGGGCGGAGCCTTCGTAAGCTTCCCCCTGATAGAAGACCGGCTTGTCCAGTTTTGCGTAGAAAGGCGTTATATGATTGTTATTGGGCAGCCGATTCATGACCAGATAAGCGATGGCTGCCAATATGATAAGCAAGAGAATAAAAGAACCGAGCCGACTCTTTTTGCGCTTCGATCCGCGCATGTAGGGCTGCTTCAAAAGCTTCTGCACATCCTTTCTAAAAAAAGAAAAACGTATCGGCGCGCCCGATAACGAAGAGCGGCTAATACGTTCGCGTAATAACGTGTATGGAAGTTTGAAAACGACGAATCAATGCGTCGCCTTTCCTGCACAATCCGGACAAAGCCCGACGACTTCAAGCCGGTGTCCGCCTACCCTAAAGCCGGTTTGCTGAGCTGCAACGTGCTCTACATCAACGATGGGCGAGTAATCAAAATCGGAAATCTTGCCGCAGCTTTGGCAGCGGGCATGATAATGATCGGACAGATCGGCATCGAAACGGCTGGAATCGTCCCCGTAGGTCAATTCCCGGACTAACCCCGCGTCTATGAACACTTTCAGGTTGTTGTAAACCGTGGCCACGCTCATATTCGGAAATTTGGATTCCAACGCCTTGTAAATCTCATCAGCCGTAGGGTGGTTGAAGGAGTCGAACAAGTACGTCAAAATCGCGTACCGCTGCGGAGTCATGCGAACACCTGTCGTTTTAAGTTTGGCAAGCGCTTCTTCCAAATGTTCGGACATGATTCTCACCACCTGTTAGTAAGGGGCAGTACTGTGTACTCGGTGGACACAGATACAACCTTTCTTCTATTGTACGTGTGAGAAATTGCACTTGTCAACGCCTGATGAAGGCGTCATGCGTTTAATTTACGGTTTCCAGGGAAATCTCGCCATCCGTCCGGATCGCAAGAACATGTTCACCGCTTCCCACAGTACCGCTCAATTTTTCCTCCTCCAGCGAGATAGGGAGTCCCGTCCGAAGCGCCCTTGCGGAGCCTTGGACCTTAAAGCCCGCTCCCGCGGGGAGACGGACCGCAATCCGGCCGTTGTTGGTGCTGGCCTGCCAGTCTCCGGCCATTTCGGTGGATTCGAGCCGTACCGAACCGTTCTCGGTCTCCGCTTGAACGTGTCCGGAGACATCTTTGATTTTAACGCTGCCGTTATCGGTACGCGCCACCGCGTCTCCCTTCACCGAGGAAAGGGTGACTTTGCCATTGGAGGCGGTCGCATGAACGCCGGCTCCGGTTTCCCGGATAACGACCTCGCCGTTGACGGTTTGCGCCTTGACGGCTCCCGATATGGAGCTGACGCTGATTTTGCCGTTTGCCGTAACCGCTTCTACATGACCCTGGATATCGGTTAATTCCACCGAACCGTTGCTCGTATGAGCGGAAAACAGGTTTAGAGTCCGGAGGCCCGCCGCATGAACGGCGCCATTCTCCGTTTCGGCCAGATAATCCAGAGATGCTGTACGCGGCAGCGTAACGGTAATGTCTATTCTCGCTTTATTTTTGACAAACCAGGCCTTCGTATATTCTTCTCCAACCGCTTTAAGCGTTAATTCTGCCCCTTGAATGCTCTGCTCGACATGTGAAGCATCCGCGATTTTGCGGGCTTCCTGCTCATCGGCGGCATTCACCCGGACCGTTGCCTGTATCCGGACGGCATCCACGTCTCCGGTCGTCAGTTCAATCCGCCCGTTCGTGTTGACTGCGTGAACTTTGGTTATTGCCGGATTCAGTACGAACTCCTCCGGTTCTTTGTCAAAGCTCTGCCCCTGCACCGATCCGAGTTGAAGATTGATCCCGGACAGCAGCCCCTGGCTCAATCCCTGGGAACCGACGACAACGGCACAGATAACCACCGAGAAGAAAATGGCCACCGGGTCCAGTCTGACGGCCGCTCCCTTGGAATTAGACAGGAATTGCAGCAAAATCAGTTCCAGCCCTGCGGCCACAAACAAAAGGGGCCACCATCTTATCAGCTGCCCCAACATATGGGTGCCTGCGGTCCGGTCCAGAAGCATCGATGCGCCAACCGCGACGAATAGCACCGCTGCCGTAAATCTGCCCGCTTTAATCAATCCGATCACCCGATCTATTGTTTTCTTTTCGTTTCCCAGACAAAAAGAGCAATTCCGCCGACAATCAGAACGATGGCTCCGAAATAAGAACCGAAAAGCTTAAAGAAAGACTCCAGCCAAACCGGTTTGCTGCTGGCCAGAAAAAGAAATCCGCCTGCTGTGATCAGCAGGATGCCCAAGTTTCCGCCTTTGGCCAGCTTTTGCAGAGGGTCGGTCAATTCCTCGGATTCTCCGTAAAAACGGCGCCGGTTTACAATATCCGTAAGCTGAAGGGCTTCAAATATGTTGTAGAAGTAAATAACAGGCAGAATAAGCGAGAACAACGTGATCATCGCCACGTTCGTTCCTTCATCCCGGGTCGCGAAAAGCACAATCGCGAAGATATCCATCATGACGAGCATCATGATAAACAATCCGCGCTGCATCATCCCCACATAAAACTGTCCGGTTCCCGGCATCATCAGGGAAAGGAGCATAGCCAGCCACTTCTTCTTGGGCGGCTGTTGAAAATACGGGGGATATGGCGGCACTCCGTAAGGGGGGCCAGGCGGATAATTCCGCTGCTGCTGCTCCTCATAAAAGTGGGGATCTTTCAAGTCATCCATCTCGGGTGAGCCTCCTGGGGTGTAAGAAAATTGTTGAGACATTCCGTACCTCCTTGCTGCATGATCGTCATGCACGTTATCCTATTCTGTTGGACAAATGTTGCACGAATTCTGACCATTCGGCCACATGCGAATTCAAAAGCTTCAAAAGACCGGAGTTGATAAATATATAAGTAGCCGCTGTGGCGACGAAAAGATTGACGAGTTCCGAATGCCTGCGTTTCTTCGGCGTTACGGGCCGAAATCCAGGCACGATATTTCCCGCGGCAACATCCTTCATCACACGGTCGGTGAAATTGGCGGACGGTTGGAGCACCTTCATGCCGTTTAGTTCGGCTTGAAGTGCGGGCGGAAGTTCCGGGCTATTGTGAAGCGCGTGAAGCCGGGGCTGACTGGGACGTCTGGGCGTTCGTTCGGGCATCTGGATACACCTCCAACCATTTTTCTTTAAGCATGGCTTTGCCGCGGTATAAGCGCGTTTCGATCGTCTTTAGGGGAAGATCGGTCACATCCGATATTTCCTGATAGGACAACTGTTTAAAGTGATAGAGATACATCACCAGTTTGTATTTCTCCGGCATTTCGGCGATCAACCGGTGGATGGAGTCGCTCTCTTCATGACGGATCGCCTGCTGTTCGGGCTCGGTCCTGCGGTCGGCCAACCAGGTCTTGAGCTTGTCGAGCAGAGGAACTACAGGACGCCTGCGCTGGGCACGGCGGTAATCGGTAACGAGGTTAACGGTCATCCGGTACAGCCATGTCGTGAATTTGCTCTCCCCTCTAAAATGGGATAAAGAGCGGTACAGCTTCAGACACACTTCCTGGGACAAGTCTTCGGCGGTTTCGCGATGGTTCACCATGCGGTAAATCAGGGTATACACGTAGCTTTTGTGCCGATCAACCAGTACACGGTAAGCTTCCGCTTGCCCCCGGTTTATCTGCTCCACCAGTTGTTCGTCTGTCAGGTGCTCCATTGCTTCACCGCCCTTTCTCTTGTGCCCTCTTTACTATAGCGCTTAACATCCGATTTACATATCTTTTGACGATGCTTAAAAGTATACCCCTTCAAACTCGATAAAAAAAGAAAAAGCAGGGCTTATCCGCCCCGCTTGACGATTCCGATTATTCCATGGTTACCCCTACCACGCCGTCCAGATGCCGAATATCGTCCAGCAAGACGGGAACCAGGTGATAGTCCGGTATGATGACATTCAGATAGATCATGACCGTCTGCCGCTCATCTCTTTCTTCTTCCTCCACACCGAATTTGCGTATCTCCACTTTATTAGTTTCGAGAATACCCGAGATCTTCCCAAGATTGCCGGGCAGGTCCAGCGCATGAACCCGGATCAGGTGGCGTTTCTTGGCGCCGAAATATTTGTGCTCGATTTTATTTAAAATCCACAAAGAAAGAATGACCATAATCGTGGATAGGATGGCCGCGTAATAAAAACCGGCGCCCGCCGCGAGACCGATCGCGGCAACGACCCATAGGGAGGCTGCCGTCGTAAGCCCGGATACGGAAAAGCCGTTGCGTATAATCGTTCCGGCGCCAAGGAAACCGATGCCGCTGACAACCTGAGCCGCCAACCGGGAAGGATCCATCCGGACATTCAGCTCTTTGGAAAACTGGCTGAATCCATAGATGGAAAGCAGCATGATCAAAGCGGAACCGACACAGACCAGGATATGCGTCCGGAATCCGGCCGCCTGGTTGCTCAGCTCCCGCTCGAAGCCGATCAATCCTCCAAGCACCAAAGCCAAAATCAGTCTAATCGTCAAATCGAACTGTCCGATTACCCAAGGATCATTCAACTTCGTTCCCACGCTCCTCTTCTTTTCGTGATGATGTGTCCCAGCCTCTCCCTCATTATATGCCTTGGAATTTCTCAAATGTCACCAAAGCGACGGAAGGGGCAATCGTGCGTTTTCCGGCAGGATGAAAACCGAACTTTTCATAGAGGCGGACAGCGGGGAGATTGGTTTCTCCCGTAGACACGATAAATCTGCCCGCCTGCGGGTTAGACGCGATTGCATGACGAATCAGTGCGGAGGCGATGCCTTGACGAAATTGACGGGGATGTACCATCATCCGTGTAATCGTCAGCTCTGTTCCGTTCGCTTCCCAAGCGACCGCACCCGCGAGTTCTTCCCGCCCGTCCCGATCACTGAGATAATACCCCGTAAACGTCTCTTTGGAACACCGCAGGGTCAATGGGCTGTCCTTCAGGGGCGGAATGTCTTTGTACCCGATTAGCCCGGCTTCTACAAGATACGCGGCTGTCTGCAGAGCAAGCATCTCCAGTACGGCTTGAACATCATCCAGGGGGATTTGTCTCATCATCGTTTTCATCTCCTCATTGCCCGATTTACGCCCTTCTTGTTGTAAAAAAACGGCATATCCTGATGGACATGCCGTTTAAAGTGCTTTAATTCTTTCGATGTTCGGCTTATTGCGCCTGCAAAGTCTCCACGATGAGCTTGTTGACCAAACCGGGATTGGCTTTGCCCTTCGTTTCCTTCATAACCTGGCCGACGAGGAAGCCGACAGCCTTCTCTTTGCCCGCTTTATAATCGGCTACGGACTGCGGATTGCCTGCCACGACCTGCTCGACTACGGATTTGATGGCGCCTTCGTCACTGATCTGAACGAGGCCCTTCTCTTCGACAATCTGCTGGGGCGCTTTGCCGCTTTCGATCATTTCTTTAAAAACGGTTTTGGCGATTTTGTTGGAAATGGTGCCTTTTTCGATCAGACCGATCATTTCACCGAGTCCTTGACCGGTTATTCGGATCTCGCCGAACTCAAGCCCGCCGGCATTGAGATAACCGAGAAGGTCGCCCATGATCCAGTTGGAAACAGCTTTCGCGTCGGACGTATATTTCAGGCTTTCCTCGAAGAAATCGGCCATCTTCATGGAAGCGGTAATAACCTCCGCATCGTAGTTCGGAAGTCCGTGCTCACTTACGTAGCGGGCTTTACGGGCATCCGGAAGCTCCGGAATCGACGCTTTTACACGCTCTTTCCAGGCGGCATCGATATGCAGATTCACGAGATCCGGATCCGGGAAATAGCGGTAATCATGCGATTCTTCCTTGCCCCGCATAGATAGGGTTTTGCCCTGTCCTTCGTCCCAGCGGCGCGTTTCCTGGACGACTTCGCCCCCGCCGTTCAGGACTTCCGCCTGGCGGATTTCTTCGTACTCGAGACCCCGCTGTACGCCGCGGAACGAGTTCATGTTCTTAAGCTCCGCGCGTGTACCGAATTTCTCTCGGCCTACCGGACGGAGAGAAATATTGGCGTCGCAGCGCAGAGAGCCTTCTTCCATCTTGACGTCGGAAACGTCGCAATAAAGCATGATGGCGCGAAGCTTCTCCAGATACGCGCGTGCCTCTTCCGGAGAACGGAGATCCGGCTCCGAAACGATTTCGACCAGCGGCGTTCCGACCCGGTTGAAATCAACCAGCGAAGCGTAACCGCCGTCGACGTGAGTCAGCTTGCCCGCATCCTCTTCAAGATGCAGCCGGGTGATGCCGATACGTTTCGTCTCCCCGCCCACTTCAATGTCAATCCAGCCGTTCTCGCCGATAGGCTTGTCGAACTGGGAGATCTGGTACGCCTTGGGCGAATCCGGATAGAAATAGTTTTTGCGGTCGAATTTCGTAACGTCCGCGATCTCGCAGTTCAAAGCCATGGCGGCTTTCATCGCATATTCGACAGCCTGCCGGTTAAGTACCGGCAGAACACCCGGATGTCCGAGACAGACGGGACACGTATGCGTGTTCGGAGGCGCGCCGAACGAGGTGGAGCAGCCGCAGAAGATTTTGGAATTTGTATGCAGTTCAACGTGAACTTCAAGCCCGATCACGGTTTCGTATTTCGTTTCAGTCGCTGACAAAAAGATCCCTCCTGTTACGCGTTATAGCTGCGGACGCTGCTTGTGATGATCGGTGTTCTGCTCGAAGGCGTGAGCTACGCGCAGCACGGTGGACTCGTCCAGCGCCTTCCCGATAATCTGCAGGCCTACAGGCAGGCCAGAGGCCAGACCACACGGTACGCTGATGGCCGGAATACCTGCCAGGTTGACCGGAATAGTCAAAATATCGTTCAAATACATCGTAAGCGGGTCGCCTACCTGCTCTCCCAGACGGAACGCCGTCGTCGGAGCCGTAGGGCCGATCACGACATCATAGTTTGCGAAAACTTGATCAAAATCCTGCTTGATCAGCGTACGGACTTTCTGCGCCTTCAGATAATAGGCATCATAGTAGCCGGAGCTGAGCGCGTAAGTCCCGAGCATAATCCGGCGTTTCACTTCCGGACCGAAGCCTTCGCTTCTGGACATATGGTACATTTCCAGCAGGTTGTTCGCGTTGTCCGTGCGTATGCCGTAGCGGACGCCGTCGTAACGCGCGAGGTTGGAGGACGCTTCCGATGAAGCGAGCAGGTAGTACGCCGCGACGGCATACTCGGAGTGCGGCAGGGAAACTTCCTCGACCACCGCTCCCAGCCCTTCCAGCACGCGGAGCGCTTCCTGAATCTTCTCCTTCACCTGAGGGTCGACACCGGCACCCAGGTATTCCTTCGGCACCGCGATGCGTAGCCCTTTCACGTCGCCGGTCAATGCGGAGACGTAGTCGGGAATCTCCACGTTCGCCGACGTGGAGTCCTGCGGATCGTGGCCCGCAATCGACTGCAGGACGTAAGCGGAGTCTTCGACGTTCTTCGTGAGCGGACCGATCTGGTCCAGCGAAGAGGCGAACGCGACAAGTCCGAACCGGGACACGAGCCCGTAGGTCGGCTTCAGGCCGACCACGCCGCAGTAGGCGGCCGGTTGGCGGATCGAGCCGCCGGTGTCGGAGCCCAGCGAGAAATACACCTCGCCGGCAGCCACGGAAGCCGCGGAGCCGCCGCTGGAACCGCCGGGCACGCGGTCCAAATCCCACGGGTTGCGTGTCGCCTGGAACGCGGAGTTCTCGTTGGAGCCGCCCATGGCGAACTCGTCCATGTTCAGCTTGCCGACCGGAAGCGCCTGGGCTTCCTTCAGCTTGCGCATCACTGTCGCGTCGTACACGGGCGTGTAGTTCGACAGGAACTTGCTTGCGCACGTGGTCGTGACGCCTTCGGTCACGATGTTATCCTTGATTCCGGCAGGCAGACCGAACAGGATTCCCCGGGATTCTCCCGCGGCAATCTGCTCGTCCAGCGCTTTGGCAGAGCGGCGGGCAGTCTCCTCGTCGAGCTTCAGGAACGCTTTTACTTTGCCGTCCACTTCGGCGATCCGTCGGTAAGACTGATCGACCAGCTCCGTGACGGATACTTTTTTATCCAGCAGTTGTGTATGTAATTCTTGTAATCTTAACTCAAATAGCGACAACGTAAGGTGCCTCCCTTCAAATAACAGACAACCGTGCAAAATCCAAGGTCTGGTTAAGCGTTCGTATTACTCCATTACGGCAGGCACTTTGAACTGCCCGTCTTCTTCTTCCGGAGCGTTCAGCATCACTTTGTCCAAAGGCAGGGACGGACGGACTTCATCCTCCCGCGTCACGTTCTTGACGGACATGGCATGACTCGTCGGCTCCACAAGATCCGTATCCAGCTTTCCAAGCTGTTCGGCGTATTTCAAAATAGCGTTAAGCTGCTCCGTAAACTGTTCCTTCTCTTCGGCAGAAAGATCAAGGCGGGCCAGCTTGGCCACGTGTTCGACATCCTTAATAGTAATGCTCACAGACGATTCGCACCTCTCTTTGTATGTACACGTCAAATTCATTCTACCTATTATAGCCTAGTTATTTTTTGATCTCAATTGATTCTCGGCCGAAAACGCAGAAATAAGCGGAATTTTGCGGCTTTTCGGTCGTGGCGGGAACGCGTTCTTCATATCGCAAAAAGAGCCTCTCCCGGGTCATCTAAGACGGGAAGGCTCTTTTTGCATTCTTTTGTACGGGAAACAAGTCCCGAAAAGCTCAAAACGATTATCTATATCCAAGCGCGAAGGTTCACCTGTTTAATGAAATCCTCGGCACTTTGAACTTCTTTGCTCTTCTCTGCAACGATTTCTTCAACCGGTTCGCCGTTCATCACTCGGTTAAACAGTTCTTCGTTGCGCGTCGCCAGCGCGAAATCGATCAAGGCTTCTTTCTCCAAACGGTCGACTTCCTGACGAAGCAGAACTTCTTCCAGTTCGATATCTGAGGCGGGCACGAAAAAATGTTTATTAAGCTTCGGCACTCGGATGACATAGTCGAACAAGTTGTCGTTGTTGCGGTCATAAGCGATGATGTAGGCGTAATCGCCGATCGGCAGATTCTGTTCCAGCCGGTCTTCCACGATGATAACGCGCGCTCCCAAAGACAGCATCCGGATTCCCCCTTTCCCATGCAGAGCGGGCTGAGTTGCCCTGTTCCGATTCTTCTAAAGCGATGCGGAAAGCATAAACTCTACTTTCGAAACTAGCATGGACTAGTAACATCGTACTAAAAAAAGAGATAGCTGTCCATAAACGTCTCCCTGTTTTCCGGACGGTTTGGGGGAGTTTTTATTGACCTCCGGTTGAACTGCCGCTGCGGAGGCGAGCTATTGTCAAAGGACCAGAACGCTCTCCCGGGATACGGTAAGCTTCTCGAAGCCGGTTTCCGTTATGGCATATGTATTCTCGATCCCTACAACGCCCTGTCCGGGGAATGTGAATTTCGGCTCTACGGCGATGACCATGCCGGGCTCGAGCTTGTATTTAAACCCTTTGGCCAATACCGGAAACTCGTCGATTTCGAGACCTATCCCGTGCCCGAGGAACTTAACCTGATCAATCCCGTATCCCATAAAATGGCCGCCCAGTCCTTCGGCAGACGCCGTGTCCAGAGCTTGCAGGTAGAGATGCTCCGCAACGGTCCCCGGCTTCATCATCGCTTCGGCTTCCTTCAAAATTTTCTCCGAAATTTCGTAAGCGTGCTGAAGCTCATCCGGCAAAGCGCCAATCACCGCGGTACGCGTCTGATCGATTACGTAGCCTTCGATGTTGCAGCCGATGTCGATAAGAATAGGCTCGTTGCGGCCGATGGGCCGGCTGCCCGCGCTTTGCGGACTTGCCGGACTAAGCCCCATGCCTCCCGCCGGGCCGTCAAAATATGTCGGCTCGGCAGCCGCCGCCCCCGCCGCCACGCAGCCTGTAATGAGCTCGGAGTTATAGGCGCGCATGCGCATAAGCCCAAGATGGCCTTGGAGACGGTTTTCCCGCTCGATAAGGCTCATCAGCTCGAACTCGGGCATCCCTTCCCGGATACCGGCCAGCGCTTTCTCCAGCGTCCGGTCGATAACGGCCGCGGCCTTGCGGATAAGCGCGATTTCATCGGCGGACTTGATCATCCGCAGCTCTTTGACGAGCAGCGATCCGTCCTTCCACTTCACGCCCGGAAAAGCCCCTTCCAGGCGCTGGAACTGCTGGACGGGAAGCACGTCGAACTCCGTGGCGATGACGAGCTCTTTCCCGGAGCCGAATACGCCGGAGTAGCGCTGGGCGAGCCGGTCTTTAAGCGTACGGAGGGAGCCGAGTTCCTCCACCTCCGCAAGCGACTCCTGCCGCGCTCTCGTGATGCTGCGGCGCACAACGAACAGCGGATTGCCTTCAGCGGGAACGAATAAATACCCGTTTTGCATGGAGCCGTTGAAATAATACAAGTCCACATGATGATTGACCAGGAAGCCGTCGATTCCGCCGGCCTGCATCGCCTTCTGCAGCCGCTGCTGTCTTGCCGCGTACGGATGATCCGTTTTGTTCATCAATATCCATCCCTTCCTACGGTTCTTATACCGTCATCATACCCCGCTACGACCGGGAGGCGCAAACAGATTTCGAGCTAATAAACGGACATGGGGCAGCCTGCGGGAGCTAATGGCAGAGAGTGGAAAACCCACTCATAAATAGCGGGCTTTGGAGCTTTACTGCCGGCGTAACGTAAAGAGGTCAGAAGGTCTTTGAAGCCGGTAGGCAGCTGAAAGCTAATGTCCCGAACGAGAGGGTTAACTTGGGTTGGGCTCCAGGTTTATTACATTATGGTACGTGAATAGTTCCCAAGGTAAAAGATTGAATGCAGGTTCACTCAAAGTTTGATTGACTTTCATTCTTGAACGGCACGAGGGAATTCGAAAACGGTGCGGGATTCGATCGGGGATGGTTAGGAGCTCGTTCATTGTTCGTTCGGAAATGAAGCGGGGTTGGTCCGGGGCTGCAGGAACGCACTGCATGCAGCCTTTAAACCGAACCGGTGAAGCGCATTTGGAGCGAGGGATGAAGCGAATAACTGGAGAAGTTAAAACGGGGAGCTGCCGAAGCACCGCTTCAAGCGAGCTTTTTAAAAACAGGAGGCTTATGAACTTCACAAAACGAAAATAGAAAAACGCAAACTCGCGGCTTCTGCCGAAAGTTTGCGTTCTTCGCAAACAAATGGATTCGTTTCGTGTCTTCTTTTTCCAAAATATCACATTTATGCGGTGCAGGCAAGCTTTTTATTGCAAGTCAGTCCGGTCTTCCTTAGCCAGCATTTCGGGCCGATTACATTTCGTCCCAAAAAAAGAACCCGGACGCTCCGCATTCGGATTCTGCGAGATTATTGTAATCAGGCGTTCCTTGCGGAAAACCGCCGAACTAACATTTTTTGGCGTAACCGAAACCGCTTGTAATAATGACGAGAAGGATGAAAAGTACGAGAATATTAGCGGAATTGTCGGACCAGCACTTTTTCGCGACCGGTTTAACCGGGTGACAGACGGGATAATGCGGCTTACAGCTTGCCACATACACCGGTTTTACGATAGGCATAGGGGGCGTATGAATGACTGGGGACGGCAGCGGCCCGGGATACGGCAGCGGTGTCGGCTGGACGGGCATCGTTTGAATGGGCATCGGTGTCGGCATTGGCATCGGCATTGGCATCGGCATTGGCGGGGGCGTTACGGCTTGAGGCTTGGGACCCGTCTGTTTTGGGGTGTAGACGGGACCGGTGTACGTTTTTTTAACATGTTCCATTGGTTATTCCCTCCTGTATGTTACCGTTCCGTATTTAAGTTATCTTGCGCGGAAAGTAGGCTTACAGCCTTACACCAACAGTCTATGGGTTTGTTCCCACCCGAAACACGGTATATACCCAGCCCCGTAAAATTAGGCTTTATGCATAAAAAAGCCTCCGGATGACGTGCTCGGGCGGATGCTTGTCGCTGACGCGGATGTCCCGAAGGATCCGCTGTCAGCAAAAAGGAGTTCGCCCGGCTTGCATTCCGGAGGCTTCTTTTGGCGGTAAAGGTTTACTTCCCTTAAATATAAGGATTGTTCTGTTTTTCGTAACCGACCGTCGTCTTCGGACCGTGTCCCGGGTAGACCGTGACGTCGTCGCCAAGCTCAAAAAGCTTGCCCTGAATGGAGTCGAGCAGCGTGTTCCAATCGCCCCCCGGAAGGTCCGTACGGCCCACGGACAGACGGAACAGCACATCTCCGCCGATCAGGTGATTGTCGAACAGGAAGCTGACGCTGCCCGGCGAGTGGCCCGGGGTATGAAGCACCTTGATCTTGGTGCCGAAAAATTCGAGTACCTGTCCCTCGTCAAGCGCGTATTCCGCCGGCTCGACCACGATCGGGTCCGTAACGTCCGGCCAGCGCGCGGAGCCGTTCAGCTTAGGGCTGCCCAGCCAGTCGCTCTCGGCATCGTGGAGATAGACCGGGCACTTCTTCAGCTCCCGGAGCTCCTGCACGCCTCCGATATGATCGAGATGCGCATGCGTAAGCAGAATGGCTTCGATCTCAATATCCTTGATGCGCTTAAGCAGCGGTCCCGGCTTCATGCCGGGGTCGATGACAATGCCCTTCCGCCCGCTTTCGTCGGTCAGCAGGTAAGCGTTCGTTCCCATGGGGCCAAGCGTAAAAGTTTCAATGCGGATCATGCGTACCCCTCCTGTCAGAACGTGGAAAGCAGCTCGCGGAGCTCACTTACGATGACGGACTGGTAGCCGACACCCTCGCCGTACTGGCGGAGCATTTCCGCGCGTACCGCCTGGATTTTATCGTTGTAATCGGGCGCTTCGCGGTCCGGATTTTCTTCTTTGAAGGCTCTCATGACGGCCTGTACCCGTTCAGGACGCGGGCCCCACTTGCCAAGCACGTGACCGCCCGTATCCGTGATAATAACGATCGGAATGGAGCGTCCGCCGAAGGTAAGGAACTGGTCCATGATATCTGTATGTTCCTCCATGATCAGGACTTCCACCGGCATTCCGCTGTTTTCCAGCGCCTTGAATACGACCGGAATGTTGCGGACTACGTCGCCGCACCACTCTGCCGCAATGATAACGCAGCGCAGGTCGTCGCGATTGTTGAGGGATTCGAAAAATTCCCGGTCGTCCTCTGTCTCCCACTGGAACTTCCCGTACCAGTCAAGAAACGCTTCCTGATTGCGCTGCATGCTGTCGATAAACTGCTGCGGCGTCAAGCCTTTGCCGATTACGGCGGATAAATTGGTGCTCATAAAATCCATCCCTTCTTTGGCGGCAAACTGCGTTATTTACGCTTTGCCCGCATTTTTTTGGCTACCAGATAAATGATCATAAGACCGATAGCTGCGATTAGAATCGGAACTGTGTATTTGCCTGCAATGTCGTCGATGTTCTCCCAATTGTCTTTCAGGGTCATCCCGAGATAGACGAACAGCATGGACCACGGGATAACCGCCAGCGTCGTATAGAACGTAAACAGCCCCAAAGGCATTTTGGCAAGCCCCGCCGGTACCGAGATCGCATGCCGGACAACCGGTATGAAACGGGCCGTAAAAATAACGCCTGTTCCGTATTTGTTGAACCAGTTTTCCGCAACGTCGATGTGATGCTTATTGATGAATATGTATTTGCCGTACCTTTCCAAAATAGGGCGTCCGCCGTAACGGCCGACCCAGTAGACGAAAATCTGGGCGATGACCCCACCCACGGTGCCGAAAAAGACGGCGCCTGCAAATCCGATCTCGCCTTTGGCTACCAGATAGCCCGCATACGAAAGTACGATTTCACTCGGAATGACCTCAATCATCAGCCCGAGCATGACCCCCCAGTACCCGAGACCTTCAAAAAATACCAAAAGCGAATGAATAAACTCTCCCATCTCCAACCTACTTTCCCCAGCATGATTGTCGATTCGCGGGTGTTCCCGCGTTTTCTTCTAGTATAATCTCCCCTATTCTACCATAGAGAAAGGCCGTCAACCACTTAACAATGCGGCCGGGCCGTTAAAGGAAGCGTTAAAGACTTGCGCGTGCGGCCTTGATGAAGTTGCCGGTCTTTCCGGCCTTCTTGACGCGTGTCTTATTTGCAGCATGAAATTGTGCTGCTGCGTGGAATCCGGGCTAGGCGGAAACCCGCGATGCCCATACCGCTGCGGACCGTGTGGCGGAACGGGCGGACAAATTTTACTTGTCCGGTTATTTTCATCATGAGCTGACAAGCCCGTGCATATAGTGTACAAACTGGTCTGGGGGGAAAGCTCATGTTCAAATCTTTTGTGCTTAAAAAATATCACTTCGTCATGTTTCTCGGATTTCTTTGCGTAGCGTTCGCGGCGGTCCTGTTTTTCCGGAATCCGCAAATCTTGTCTACGGCGGCAAATCCGGCAGCCACTTCGGAACGGACAATCCAGCTCGTTACCGGAGAATTTTCCACGAAGCTGGATAACGGCAAAGAAATCGAGGCTTACCGCTGGGACCCCGGCACGATTGTCGTGCGTAAAGGCGAAAATATCCGGCTCAGTATTTACGGAGTCAACGGCGCCAGCCATCCTTTTATCATCGAAGGCTTGAACATCAAGGGCGAAGTTAAAAAAGGCAAGGAAACGGTCGTCAACTTCAAAGCGGAAAAAGAGGGAACCTACCGGCTCATCTGTACGACTCACACGGACATCGCCCACAGCGGCCCGATGATCGCCTATATTAATGTCATCGACTGACAGGGAGCCTCAGGCTTCCTTTTTTTGTTGTCTGTCGCCCCGCTCCCTGGCCTCGTCACCTCCAGTTTCCCCCTCCTCCCCTTTCTTTCCCTCACACTTTCGGCTTCTCCCTTCCCTTTTTCCGCTATCTCCCTTCCCTCTCTCCCCTCCCATTCCTCTTCACTTCCGGCAAATCAACCGCATACACTGAAACAGAGTCAGGAGGCGATCCGGTTGAAAAATAAAACCAACGAGAAGCATAAGCCGCAAATTCCGAGCGCCCGGGGGATACGCCGTTCGTGCAGCCGCGAGCTTTACCGAACCGTCAAACGGCTGAAGGTGTATGTCTCTTTGGAAAAAATCGAGGAAGCGGAGGAGATATACACCCGGAAAGTAGCCCAGCACATCGCGTTCATCGTCGAGCATTCGGATAACCGCAAAGTCCAGGCGGACTGGTGGGAGGAACACGTCGCTCCCGAGATAGCCGTCCTGTGGAACGTGAACGCCGATACGCTGTCCAAAGCATTCCGCAGCGCTTACGGGGGGTAAGAATGAAGGCCGGTCCGCACTTGCGGTGCCGGTTTTTTTGTGGGAGAGAACCTAAACAGCCGGATGAAACGGGGACGTAAGGGGAGGCTAATCCTTATCCGATAAGCTAATCGACAGGAGGATAATCAGCATGAGCAAGCATTCCGGGTCCGTCAAGGTGCCCCCCTTACGGCGTACGGCTGCGGCCTGCGCCATTTGCGTCCTCTTCTCCCTGGCATTCGCTCCCGCGCTTGCATCCGGCAGACTTTACGCCTCAGGCGAGTCAAGAGCAGCCGCAGCCGGAGCGGAAGCCGCAAACGGGCAGCGGTTCCGTTCAGCCGCTTCAACGGCTTCGATACCGGCGGAAGAAGGCCGGGACGCTGCCGCCGCCAAACCGCGGGATCGGGATTATTACGAACAACGCGGAGAAATCGTCTGGGAAGTCCCGTCCGCAGGAAAAGTGATCGCGCTGACGTTCGACGACGGGCCGGACCCGGTACAGACGGCGCAAATTTTGGACGAGCTGAAAAAGTACGGGGCGAAAGCCACGTTTTTCGTAGTCGGAAAAAGGGCCGAGAGGTTTCCCGAACTGATCAAACGAGAAGCAGCCGAGGGGCATGAGATCGGCAATCATACGTACAGCCACCCTTTTCTGACCAACAACCGGTCCACGGAAAGCATCCGCAGCGAGATTGCGGCGACGCAGAAGGTGATCAAATCCATAAATGGAACCGCACCTGTCCTGTTCCGGCCACCGGGGGGCTATTACCACGAAAGGCTCGTTCATGTCTCTCTGGCAGAAGGGTGTCTGCCGATTCTATGGTCCTGGCACCAGGATACGGAAGACTGGAAAGCTCCCGGCGTGAACCGAGTCGTGAATAAGGTGTTGAACAACGCCCGCGAGGGTGACATTGTCCTGTTCCATGATCATGTCCAAGGTTCTTCGAATACGGTTGACGCGATCCGTAAAATCCTTCCCGAACTGTCGAAGCGGGGCTATCACTTTGTCACGGTATCGGAGCTTCTGAAGCTGCGCGGATCAACCAGCGGAGTAAGTAAACCTTCCGATTCCAAAATGAAATAAGCGGCCCCGCAATTTCATCTGTCGTCCTGCCTTCTTCCGATGTACAATTGGGAAAAAGAATTGCGGGTTGGAGGACGGTGGCTCTACATAATGGAAGCTTTAAGCTGGGAAATGCTGCTTTTTCTGATTGTGACCGGGTTTCTGGCCGCTTTCGTAGATTCGGTTGTCGGAGGTGGCGGTCTTATTACGGTTCCTGCGCTGCTGTTTACGGGTCTTCCGCCAGCGCTCGTCCTCGGAACCAACAAGCTGTCGGGAACGATGTGCTCGCTGACCAGCATGACCTCGTTTCTGCTTTCCGGAAAAATCCATTTCCGGCTGGCGGCGGCGCTTTTTCCGCTATCCCTGGTCGGTTCGATGCTCGGCGCGCTGCTGGTACACCGGATACCGGCCGAGTTTCTTAAACCGCTGGTCGTGGTGCTGCTCATTGCCGTGACGGTCTATACCCTGCTCAAAAAAAACTGGGGAGCGGCATCCACCTTCAGCGGCCTTACGACGCGGAGCAGGTTCTGGCTGGCGGCCAGTGCTTTCGTAATCGGCTTTTACGACGGCTTCTTCGGACCCGGAACGGGTTCGTTCCTTATTTTTCTGTTTCTGCTGCTCGGTTTTGATTTCGTGGGAGCATCCGCCAATTCGAAGGTGCTTAATTTCGCCAGCAATATCGGCGCGCTGGTTACCTTCTTCATGTTGGACTCCGTAAGTCTGGCTTACGGAGTCCCGATGGGCATCGCCATGATCGGAGGCGCGCTTGTGGGAACGCGGTTTGCCATCCGCAAGGGAGCTTCCTTCGTCAAGCCGCTTTTTCTGATTATGACTACGGTGCTGATCGGCAAACAGTTATGGACGCTGATCATGTCCTGACGGCGGCTTTCCGTGCAGCCGCGCAAGCAAAAAAAAAAGAGCCTTTCAGTTCAACCATGAACTGTCAGGCTCTTTCGCATTTAAATCTGATGCGATTCGTAGATACGGATGCTTTCCGGTTTTTGCTTGGCGGCCTCTGCCATTCCCGCAGCGACCCGCTGAGCCGTAATCGGCTTATATTTACGAAGACCCCCCGCCATCAGGAAAGAGAAGGCTTTCGCGGCAACGGCTCCCGCTTTCTCGCCGAAGCGGAATTCCTCTCTGTCTCCCAGCAGGAAGGACGGTCTGAATATGCGCAGTGTACGAAGTCCAAGTTTGGATAAACCGTGTTCCAGATCTCCTTTGACCCGGCTGTAAAAAAATTTCGAATCCCGCTTCGCTCCCATGGCGGAGACGACAAGAAATTGGCGGGCCCCGTACTTCTTCGCCAGCTTGCCCAGAATCATCGGATATTCATAATCGACTTTGCGGAACTGTTCCTGTGTCCCGGCTTTCTTAATCGTGGTGCCCAGCGCGCAAAATACATCCGCCTGCTTCCATTCTCCGCGTAAAGCTTCCTCCAGCTGCTCCGGGTTCCAATCCGTAACGATCTGATGAAACTTGCTTTCACTGTCTCGTCCCTCGATTCGCGTGCGGACCAAGACGATAATTTTCTCGTAACCGGGATCGGCGATAAGGGCAGAGATCAATTCTCTGCCTACAAGTCCCGACGCACCGGCTATTATGGCAGTTTTTTTCATTAAGCAGCACTCCTGGTTTAAAAACGTAAAAACGGGTTAAGTACATGTAGATTTTGCCATTCGGCGGCTTCTCATCCCTTAAAACAGGGGATCAAGCAAACGGCACCTCTACAAATATAAACAGCCCCGAAGCGGGGCCGTTATCCTATAAACGAATGAATGTGCGTTTAAGTTTCGGAAGCTTTCCCTAAATGAGCGTCTCGCCTTCAAAATACGAGAGGCGCGCTTTCGGTTTCATCTCCTGGCCTCCATGGCCGCCGTGAGAACGTTTGAAAACCTCGCTTTGGGTATACGCCTCGAACGCTTCTTTATTTTCCCACTTCGTGATCACTTTAATCGCCTGTTCGTCGGTCCAGACTTCCAATCCGAGAAAGCCTTGGAGTTCTTTCATGTTAGACGCCTGCTTGCGGAACATTTCGACCATTTGCGGAGGATTGGGAACTTCAATGGTATTTACGGCAATGTACATCTTGGACATCCTCATTTCTTAAATAGAGTGCGAACCTTATGTATAGTGTAGACCATTGAGAGCGGAGAAACAAATAAACAGAGATTATAACCATTATTTGTCTGGTAAAATAATTAATAAGCTATATAATAAGCGATATTTAATAAATAAACTATTTAAAAACAAAGGAGAGAAAATTTTGAAGCTTCCGAAGTTAATTACCTTGATAACCGGCGCAGCCCTCTGCGTCTCTTTGTGGACGGCCCCGGCCTTGGCTGAAGAAACCTTGAACTGGGTGGAAGGTCCGAAAAAAGTGGGACTCGGTCAAATCGCCGAGCTGGATCTGGACAAAAATTTTGTGTTTCTGAATGATACCGATACCAAAAAGTTTGAACAACAAAACGGTTCCCACGTAAACAACCGTGAAATCGGTTCCGTTTTCCCGAAAGACGAAAATCAGAACTGGGCGGTTATTTTCGAATATGAGGACACCGGCCACGTCAAGGACGACGAGAAAGATAAAATCGATGCGGACGAGCTCCTTGAAAGCTACAAGACCGGAACGGAAGAAGCGAATAAAAGAGGGGATGTATCCAACCGCCTGTTCGTCGACGGCTGGGATGTGAAGCCCTTTTACGATAACGACATACATAGCCTTTCCTGGTCCCTGCTGGGACACGATTCCAATGACGAAAAATTCGTCAACTATAACGTCAACGTACTTACCCGGGAGGGCGTGATCTCCGTCGTTCTCGTGACCGACCCGAAAAATCTCGCTGCGGACCGCAAGGTGCTGACCTCCTCCATCCTGCCGAAGCTGCAGGTTAAGGCCGGAGAACGGTACGAAGAATACAACTCCAAAACGGACAAGCTGGCCGAGTACGGCCTGTCGGGCCTGATTCTCGGAGGCGCGGGCCTTGCGGTCGCCAAAAAGGTCGGACTGATCGGACTGCTGCTCGTCTTTCTCAAAAAGTTCGGCATCATTCTTGTCGCCGGCCTCGCTGCCTTGTGGCGGTTCCTCCGCGGCAAGAAAAAGAAAGCGGCGGCCGAACAAGCCGCCGAAGCGCGTGCCGCCGAAGCGAGAGCGGCCGAGCTGACGGCAGCCGGAAGCGCCGGACCCGCGGCCGATGCGCCTGCATCGGCGCAGGACGCGGACCCCGCTCCCGGGCCTTCGGCGGAGACGGCGGCGCAGCAGCCTGCCGGCGAAAGCGGGCGCCCGGTGGTGCGCATGCTGTCCGGCGGCGAAGCTCCGGCGGACCCGAGTGCCCCCGCAGACGCCCGGACTCACGGCGGCTCCGGAGCTGACCCGGCGCTGGAGCCGGAGCGGACCCGTTCCGAGGCGGCTCCAGCTTCCGAGTCCGGAACCGGCCGCACGCCTCTTACGGAGGAAGATTCCCTCCGTAAGCCCGAGCGGCCCGAAGATCCGGACAAGAACAAGTAGCCTGCAGCTGTGTTCACGGCGCAGCGCGGAAGTATAAAAAGGCAGTTCCCGTTCAATGACGGGAGCTGCCTTTTTCAATGCGGGAACCTCGGAGCGTTGTCCTCGGCTGCTCTCCCTCGATCTGCTGTCCTCAGTCCGCTCTCTCGGTATGCTCCTCTCGATCAGCTCTCGCGGTATGCTCTACTCGACTCGGTGTGCTCTGCTCGATACGCTCTCTCGATATGCTCTCTCGTATGTTGTCCTCAGCATGCTGTCCGCGGTATGCCCCCGGTTTGTCCCCGTAATGCCGATCCGGTATCCCCGTTTTGGCTATATCCGGAATATTCCGCCCGGTATATCTTTTATAGTGTAAAGGATTTACCGAATTCAGACTCAAACGGAGGTGAACGTACAAAAACCGGAACGTTTTATTTTATCCTGACGGAAAATACCGCCATTAAATCTAGTTCATTTAGGAGGGAATTTATGATGAAGCTTAAAAAAATGGTCACGTCTCTGCTGCTGATTTCCGCTTTTACGACGACTTCGGCTTTTGCCCAAACGGTCCCCGGAGGCGCAAAAGACGACCTTTATCAGAAGGCCGTGCAAAAGGAAGTCGAAAATTTCGTCAAAAAAGCTTATACGCCTTATTACACGATTAGTTCCATTCAATTATCCACTTCGGATTACGCGGTGAAAGACAACCGGTTGACGGCCCGTGTGAACATTTCCTTGAATAAAACACTCAAAGCGAAATCGGTCGACGAGCTGCCTTACGTGAAAGGTTTGAAAAGCAAGCTGAATGTCTTGAAACTCCGCAAAGACGCAAGCTCCGCGGATGCGGAACAGGTCGTCAACGACCGGATGAAAGATCTCCAGGAGTATATCGGGACTTCCACGGAACAGAACGATTCGTTTCGGATTACGGCTCCTATCGTGAACGGCAGCCCCGACCTAAAGAGCGCCAATCTGGAATTTCTGAACGGTCTGGTCGACTGGATTCCCGCGGATTATTTTATTCCTTCCAATGAGTCCAGCATGATCGAAAACGGCGAAGAGTTTGTCACGGAAGCCGTAACGACCAACAAAAGCTTCCTGGTCAAAAACCCGGCCGAAGCTTCGCTGGTCCAGCCGCTTGCCGCCGTCACCTACGACAGGATTGCGGCCAGGGATTATGCCAACAAATGGACCTCGAACACAACGAACGCGTCCGGCTACGACACGAGCAAATGGAATCCGAACTATGCCAAACATACCGAAAACGGCGGTGTCGACTGCGCCAACTACGTTTCTCAAGCGATTTATGCCGGCGGCATCCCGAAGGACAGCACCTGGAAACCGGAAAGCCTCGCCTGGGTGAACACGGGCCGTAATATCTCCAACGGCTTGAAGCAGTATATGGTGGATACGAAAGGCTATTTCTACAAAACCACCAAAGCGACGACTCCCGCAGGCGGCTTCATCAGCGCCTTAAAATACTCGCACGTTATGTTCGTCGTAGCCAACGATACCGTCACGATGCAGTTTAGCGCTCACACCAACGACAGACTCAAAGCCTCCTTCGCCAACTTCTCGGCTTCGGACTATGAATTCTACTATATTAAATCGGCTTATTTAAAATAAAAGACGTATCCGGGGCGAAATGCCGCGGCTGACGGCTTACTCCAACCCCTATCCCGCGCACGAGCGGGGCAGGGGTTTTATTTTAGCCGCCGGGTAACGGCGTATTCCGCAGCCTCCCGCTCCTTGACATACATAAATCCGCCCAACTGCCTGGAGGAAATCAATACGCGGGCGGGCCCCAGCTTGTTCTTCATTCTGGCGATCACCTTGGAGATCCCGTCCGGCTGGATGTACCCGCCCCACAGCTTTTCCGCGATAGTATGCTTGGTCACGACAATCCCTTCGTTCTCCACAAAAAACGAAAGCAGCGCCGCTTCTTTCTCCGAAAGTTCGGTCCTTGTATGGCCGTGTTTGATGCAAAACTGTTTCGGATGAAAGTAGGTTCCTTCTCCGATGTAGACCAGCTCGGAACCGGCCGCCGCTTCGTACAGGCCGGGGCAGACCAGGACTGAGATCAGCTTATCCGGCGTTTCGGCGGCCTTGCTTTTGAGACGGGCAACGGGGTCCATTAATATTTCGCTTACGCCGATTTCTTTGGCATAGACCGTTTCCAGCGGAGTCATGGGTTCACGGATCATCAAGTAGGTCGTTGTTCCCTGTTTGACGGAACGTTTGAGCCGGAACCAGTCCGACTCGTCCGGGCTGCCCACAGCCAGTATCGCGTACCCGCTGCCCGGTTCCGGGAGGCTGCCGAGTTCAGATCTCGCGTGAACGGAACAAACCATTTCGTTAAAAAAATAGGATAGTACATGGGCTATATCCGGGTCATCTGTGTAGATCGAGATTGTCATCAGCAGAGCCTCCCCCTTGCGTAATTTGCGAAACAAGCCGATTTTAAACGGCATTAGTGATTAACATAGTAAACCTAGAAGGATAGTCTTATCCTATAGATACCAGAATTATGCATTATTTTCAATTATTTTTAAAAAATATTTCCTTTTCATCAATTAAAAAAGAAAGATTATACCTGAACAAAAAAAAGGCAGCCCCCGGTTTAGGACGGGAACTGCCTTGTTTAACACAGTGCGGAGTCCGCCAAGCTTGTCTTTACTCCGCTTGGACTGCAGCCGCTTCCGGCTCGGAGTCTACGACGATCTTCACCGCTCCGCCGATAGGAGGCAGGCTTTTCGTCATGACGCCGTTGTAGAAGCCGATGACTTTCGCGCCTTTAACGAGCGCCTTTTTATCCGCTTTGGCGCCTTCTTTATCTACGACTTCCGTCGCATCGGAAAGACGCAGCACAATTTCGCTCTGGGACTGCTCGGTGAGCCCTTGACCTTTGATGGTCAAGCTTTGGCTGCCGTCATCGCCCGTACGCACTTCTTCCACAGTTCCGGAAGTTCCGAGCAGCTTCTCGGCATCCGCCGAGTAACCGGACACGGTAATCTTGTATGTAGGCGTTTGAGGCGGCAGGCTCAATGTCATGGCCATGGAGTGCTCCGCTTCGACGATTTGACCGAGCGCAAGCTGATCGAACGTAAGCTTGTCTCCCTTGTCAGTGGCAAATACCGTGTCGTCGCCCACATTGAGAACGATTCCGGCCGTACCGAAGCCTTGAATTTGAACGGCTTTATAGCCCTCCGCATTGCGGATGGACGTTACAACGCCTTTTGTCATCACGTTCTCCTTCTTCTCGTCAAAAGCAATGGAAACGGAATTGCCCTTCGCCGTTACCGTTCCATGAAGAATTTCGCTGGCAAACGAAGCCGGTACGTACAGCTTGCTGTCTACAAGCTCGGGAGCGGTTCCGAGCGGCTTGTACATTTTGTTCAGCACATAACGGTCTTCGCCGGTTTTTACGAGCGTCCAGATGCGGTCTTTGGACAGTTCGACGGAGTAATCCTCCTGGTTCCATTTCAAGTCCATGCCGATCGCTTCGGCCACGGCGCGAAGCGGAATCATCGCCTCTTTGGCTCCCGTTTTCACATATCCTTTGGCATCCAGAACCTGATTGTTGACGGTCACTTGTACGGACTGCGAAACTTCCGCGCTGATCGGAACGATGTTGTCCGCTTTCGTTACGACAGCCGGCGATGCGTATGCCGCCCCCGTTGTCATAGCCATGGATACGGCCAAAACGGCCAGTCCTTTTTTCATTCCACTGTTCATGCTGTTCTTTCCCTTCTGTATGTGATGAAAGTGACTTACTTCTTTTCAGACGTAAATCATGCATAATTGTTGCATAAACATACAAAGTTATAAGGGATGTACTGGATAATTAGCGCGAATTAGAAATAAAAAAAGTATATATACCTCGGCGGTATATATACTTTATAGGGCTTAATTTCCATGAACCAAAACGGTCGGATCATCCAATTCGATCTTGCGGATCTGGTTGCTGATAAACTCCTTCATGGGGTCGTGTACCTGCATCGGGTTGGGCACGTCTCTCATGTCCTCCCACTCGCATTCCACGCCTTTGCCTCCGGCAAAGCCCGCAAACATCTGGCAGCCGCTGCAGAAAGCACTCTTCTGCCGGTCATCCAGCTCCACGACTTTATTTCTCAGGCAGCAGTACACCTCATTATGTTCGTTCCGGTAGTTTATATGATGAATCGGTGTCATCGTCAACACTCCTTTTGTTCGTATATGGGAACAGCGTAGCCGAAGCCACCGTAAAAAGCGGAATCAGAAAAGACCCGCGCCGCAGCGGGGTCTCCTGACCCTTTCTATGGGAGCTACTGAATGGGATCGGGAATCAGCCCGGTTTGCTTCAACTCGCTGTTGGTTTTCATTTTTTTCATTTCGTTGCCCAGCCTGCGGATATCGTAAGAATCCGTCGCCATGTATCCGTTGCTTGCCGTCTCGATGGTATGAGAGCGTTTATTCGGCTGGCTCAAATAGTCGGCAAGCTCTTTCAGGCGGCAAATGGCCGCTTCGACGACACGGGAGGGCGGCTGCTCTTCCGTGTCGAAACGGGTGTGGCCGAGATACACTTCCGTATGCCCGTTCTCCAGAAGCCGGGTGGGTATGGCCAGCGTGTAGACACGCTGCGTGATGGAATCCGCAAAGGTGGTGATATATAGTTGGTTTTCATGGGTCCGGGGGTGCACGAAACCAAACTCGCTTAACGTCTTGTGAACAAATGAAAAGGGCCTCGTCATCGTTGCCAGCGTCTTACTGAACTCCTTCATTGGAAATTCCTCCTTTGAATTCGTTACAGTACGCATCTCCCGCCGTACTCCGAAATATCCGATTGGAACTATCGGTGTTCTTTGTTTAGATTCAAGGGGGCGTTGTGGCATTTGTCTGCCCGCGAAACTGGGTCCGGTACAGACGTGCGTAGAGACCGCAGGCTTCCATCATTTCGTTGTGAGTGCCGGACTCCACGATTCTTCCCTTCTGCACAACCAGGATGCGGTCCGCATGGAGAACCGTCGAGAGGCGGTGTGCAATGACCAGCGTCGTCCGGTCTTTCATCAGCCGCTCCAAAGCAGCCTGAACGAAAGCTTCGGATTCCGAATCCAGGTGGGAAGTCGCTTCGTCCAGAATCAGGATGCGCGGATTTTTGAGCAGGGCTCTGGCGATTGCCAGACGCTGCCGTTCACCGCCCGAAAGGCGGTGTCCGCGTTCACCGACCATGGTGTCGAATCCATGCGGCAGAGACTGCACAAAGTCGTAAATATACGCTTGGCGGCAGGCATCTGCAAGCTCTTCTTCCGTGGCGTCTTCTTTGGCGAAGAGCAGATTTTCCCGGACGGTGGCATGAAAGAGGAACGATTCCTGCGTAACGTAAGCAATCTGACGGCGGAGCGACGACAGACTAACCTTTTTCACATCGAATCCGTCTATCTCTATGGTGCCCTCCGTCGGATCATGGAGTCTTGCCATCAGACTGATAAGGGTCGATTTGCCCGCTCCGCTGGGACCGACCAGTGCAACAACTTCACCCGCTTCCGCTTGGAAGGAAATATCGGATAGAACCGTATTACCCGGCGAGTAAGCAAATGAAACATCGCGTACGGCTATGCTTCCGCGCACCGGAGGGAGCTCGGCCGCTCCTTTCTCCTCCTCCACTTCGGCCTTCATATCCTGGTAATCGAAAATACGCTGGAATACGCCGAGTGCTGTTGCCACTTCCACATGCAGATTAAGCAGGGTGCCCACAGGACTGTACAGCCGTCCGAGATAGGCCGCGAAGGCTACGATGCCGCCTATGCTCATACTTCCCTGAATGACGGAGTATCCTCCGTACATATAAATGACCGCGGTGCCGAGCGGGCCCAGCACCCCGAGAAACATCATATACCAGCGGCCGATCAGATTGAGACGAAGCTCCAGATCCATGACCTGCTGGTTCATTCCGTTGAACCGCTCCTCCTGCTCTTTCTCGCGCGTGAAAATGCGGGTGAGCATAGCGCCGGAAACGCCGAAAATTTCACCGAGCTGCGCCGACATATCGGCGCGGACTTTTTGCGTTTCTCCGCGCAATCGTTTGCGGACGCCGGAAACTTTGCGTACCGGCAATATGAAGGCGGGCAGGATGATCAGGGCTACGATGGCCAGATGCCAGTCGAGGGCGAAAAGGATGCCGACAGTCGTGATGACTATGACGATCTGGGTAATCGACGACACGACGAGACTGGTGACGACGGTCTGGACCGCCTGGATATCCTCCGTCAGCCTCTGGACCACTTCGCCGGCCCGGGCTGCGGTAAAGAAGGACATGGACTGCCGCTGGAGATTGCGGAAAAGCGCCATCCGCAGGTCCCGCATGACACCCTGGGCGACTTTCGTGTTCAAGTGGTTCTGCGCCACTCCGAGCATGCCGCTGAACAACGGCAGAGCCACGAGCAGAACGGCAAAAACGGCAAGCAGCCGGAAGCTCTGCTGCGGGATGGCGATATCTATGATTTCTTTCATGACAAGCGGAGGAATGAGGCCGAGTACGGCTCCTCCGAGAGCCAGCAGGACGATTACGGTCAGTTGTCCCCGGTAAGGCCGGAACAGTCCCAGAATGCGGCGCAGGGACACTTCTTTGAGGGTCGCTTTGGGCATTCTTCCCCCGTTTCGTTCGCCTAGCCCTCCGCCAAATCCGTTTCTCATGTGTATGGTTCATCTCCCTGTTTTATTCATGTGCGGTTTAAAAAGTTTACAAAAGCATACAAGCCTGCGGCTGGTTGTCCGCAGGGTTTATCGGGCGGACTCAGGGACGCAGGCTTCGCAACTTAACGGCAGCAATTGTATAATGATAGCATATTGAAGCGGCCTCCGCCCGCCCGGGAGAAATACGCTGCCGGTTTCTCCGGGCGGCTGTCGTTCCCCCGGGCAAAACGGACGGGCGCGGACGAATCAAGAGCCGCACAGCCGCCGCTTTCGGCATGGCCCCGATGTGCGACCTTCTCACGGGTGCGAGAGTTCGCGCATCGATCCGTCGCCGAACAGACGGCCTAGGCGCGGACCGTCGGGAACGCCGTCTGCACGGCGGCGGCGATCTCCCGCGCCATGCCGATCACCCGGTTCAGCGAGGTCGTCTGAAGAATGGCGTACTGCCGGGGGCCGTCGGCATTCACGATTGCGGCGACGGTGTAGTCGCCGACGAGCGGAAGGCTCTTGCCGAGCGACTTGCCCGGGAAAATCGGCCGGTTCGACACCTGGTACAGCCCGGTGGAAGAAGGCTGTCCCAGACACGCGTCGATGCCGATGACCGCGGCTCCCGCCGGGATTTCCGCCAGGCGCTGCACGAGATTGCTCGCATCGCACGGATGCTCCAAGGTGCCGATGACGCTGTAGCCGGCTTCGGCCAGCATGGAACCGACGAGCGGACCGAGGGCGTCTCCCGTCGAGCGGTCGGTGCCGATGCACACGAACACGCACGGAAGTCCGGCACCCGCTTCTTCCCGGATTTCCGAGAAGAAGGCGGGAAGCTGTCTTCCGGATACTTTCTTCCAGTAGCCGTCTTTGGAGGTTTTCGAAGCCGATGGTTTGGCAAGGCTTGCGGCTTCCCCGTCGTTCCGGGAATTGTCCATGGAAGAGCCTCCTTTCTTGACACGCTTTTTTTTTAATAAATGGTTAGGACTACCTGCTATGTCCTGGTTCCATGACGTCATAGGATGAGTACCTGCCAGAATAAAACAGTTAGACAACCGGCAAGAACCCTGTTTTTCCTGTTATGCTTCCTGCGTACAACGGGTTATTTTCCAACTTTCAGAAAAGCCCTGTTACTACAAGCTCCGGCCGCTCTTTTACCCCTATTCCCTATCATTGTTCCACAAGGAGGCTGCTCATGTCCATAGCCGGACTATTCGCTCTGTTTATCCTGCTCTACTGGCTGGCCATGCTGGCGGATCACCTGCGGGGCGCAAGGCTGTTCCGCGAACTGCCCCCTTCCGGTCCGCTCCAAGATCCCCCTCCTCTCGTCTCGGTTATTATCGCCGCCAAAGAGGAAGAAACCACGATTCGCGATACCGTACGGCATCTGCTCGCGCAAACCTATCCCCGGCTGGAACTGATCGTCGTGAACGACCGCTCGCAGGATGGAACAGGACGTACGCTCGATAAGCTCAAACGGTGGTCCGAGGAGCGCGGAGATATCCGCATTCCCATCCGGGTGATCCATGTGACGCGCCTGCCGGGCGGATGGCTCGGCAAAAACCACGCCCTGTACCAGGGCTACCGGCAGGCCCGCGGTCAGTGGCTGCTCTTTACCGACGCCGATATCCGCTTTCACCCGGAGACAGTCCGGGAAGCGGTCGGCTTTGCGCTGAGCGAGCATGCGGACCATCTGACGCTCACGCCCGCCATGACGGCGCCCACGTTCTGGCTGCGCAGCTTCATCCGCCATTTCCTCTTCTCGCTAAGCCTGTTCACGCGCCCATGGCGGGCGAATCTGGATGGGGAGCGGAAAGGAGGCATGGGCATCGGCGCGTTCAACCTCATTCACCGGCGGGCCTATGAAGCGATCGGGACGCACGAAGCGATCGCCCTTCGGCCGGACGACGATCTCCAGCTCGGCGCGCGGGTGAAGCTGGCCGGTCTCCGCCAGCGCCTGGCATCGGGGCGGAGCAGGCTGCAGGTCGAGTGGTATCCGAGCATGAGAGCGGCCGTCCGGGGACTGGAGAAAAATCTGTTCTCCGGTTTCGGCTACAAAGTTTCTTTAGCGGCGGCCGCCGGAGCGGGTCAGCTCCTGCTGTTTACGTTTCCCTGGCTCGGCATGCTGCTTTACGGCGATTGGCGCAGTCTCGTCCATCTGGCCAGCGTGCTTATCATGACGGCCCTTTACCGGAAGCAGATCCGGATGATGGCAGGTTCACCCGGCCTCGATACCCTCGCGATTCCGGCGAGTGCAGCCGTGCTTGTCTATGTGCTTGTCCGGTCCGTCGGGCTGGCGCTCAAACAGGGCGGCGTTTACTGGCGCGGGACGTTTTATTCCTTGACCGACCTTAAAAAAATGAAATAAAGATCTTCTGTGAAAGAAACCATTACAGAATGTTTACAACTGAAGCATTTTGTTTATTGTATAATGAAGAGGAATAAAAAAGAGGAGGAGAGTCTTCCATGTCCACTGTGCCGACAAGAATGTACAAGTACGCCTTTGGCGCGCTGCTCCTTACGGTCAGTCTGCTTACGGCTTACTCAAACATCCAGCCGTAAATAGGAAAGCGGGATAAAGACGACGATTCGGTCTTCCTGCAACAGCTGTCCGGCTTAACCGAGTTCGTACCCACATGATCGAATATGCAAAAAAGGCTGTCTCACTTCCAGTGGGACAGCCTTTTTTGCATAGGATTGCCGATGTGCCGCGAAGGAAAAACCCGGCTTGCTCCTGCGGCGGTTTAAAATACCGCAGGATGCCGGACTCGGCTCCCGCTGCCAGGCCGTGCGCCATGACCGGGAAGCCGCCCGTCAGTCTGGCGCTCCATCCGTGTCGAAGCGCCTCTCTGCTAGCACCGCGCCAGTATGTCCCGGATCTCCCGGATTTTCTCGGCGGCGATATCGTCTTCTACGCCTTTAGGTCCGCGGACGGCGCCGCCGAAGTGGACTTCCGTCACGCCGGTGTCTTTTACGAAAGATTCGAGCGATTCCGCATTCAGTCCGCTGCCGGCCAATATCGTGATGTGAGAATCGCGGCTGAGTTCCACCAGTTCCTTCATCCGGTCAACGGCATCCAGCGCGCTCGGCTTGCCGCCCGATGTCAAAATGCGGGTAATCTGCTTGTAGCCGGATAACAGCCGGAAGGCCGCAATCTGATCCGCCACGGCGTCGAAGGCCCGGTGGAATACCACTTCCAGCCCGCCCGCTTCCTCCAGCAGCGCTTCCAGCACCGGAACGTCGATCTCGTTCTGCGGCGTAAGCGTGCCGATCACGATACCGGCGGCGCCGGCTTCACGGATAAGCCGGATATCCCTGCGCATCGCGCGCACATCGTCCTCGTCGTAAACAAACGATTTGCTGTGGGGCCGAACCATGACGGCGGAAGGAATTTTCACGCTCCGCACCGTACCCTCGATAAGGCCCGCGCTCGGAGTCAATCCGCCCTCCTTCATGCCGGTCACCAGCTCCAGCCTGTCCGCCCCGGCCTTCTCGGCCGCGATTGCGTCGCCGACTGTTGTTGCGATCACTTCTAATAACATGAAATCTCCTCCTGATCCGTTCTAATCATCAGGCACAAAAGTGCCGGTCCGACTCTTATTTTATCATGGGAACGGGCCGGATTCTTCTTTTTATCCAAAAAATTCAATTTTCCGTCCATTCCCTGCGGAGGATGGAATAGAGGGCCATGTCGCGCTTCCCGCTCTCCTTAATCTCCCACTCTCTCATCACGCCTTCAAGAGTAAAACCAAGCCGCTGCGGAACAGCCCGGCTTGCCGCGTTCTCGACATCGGCCATAATGACGATGCGGTTGAGGTTCATTTCGGACCACCCGTATCCGATAAACGCCCGGCACGCGCGGGTCATAATTCCCCGGCCCTGATGAGCCTTACCGAGCCAGTACCCGATTTCGGCCCTCCCGTGAGCGGGAACCAGCGCGTGATAATCGATGACCCCGGCCAGTTCTCCCCGGACCATGATGGCGGCGGCCAGCGATTTGCCTTCTGCGAACGCGTGCAAAGTAGACTGGATAAAGGCGGCGGAATCCCCGACTTCTTTCGTGTCGTATGCCCAAAACAGCCACTCTCCCAACTGCTCCCGGTTTCCGTCCGTCAGGCGGAACAAGGCTTCCGCATGTTTGGGCTCCAATAATTCCAGACTGATTTCTTCGTCGACCTGACATATTCTCATCTCGGCGTCCCCCTGTAAATTTTTATCTACTTTAGGGGCTGTACGTCTTCTTGTCAAGATAAAAAAGGCAGGAACCCCTGAAGGGCGATTCCTGCCTTTTATAAAAGTGAACGGGTCGCCCAAAACAGCGGGATGCCCACGCCCGGCAGGGCGTCCGTACATAAGCTGGAGGGAAGAGAAGGAAAAACGGAGGGATACTTGCCATGTATAAAGAGGATTTTTATTGTTTGTGTAAATCGTATATGAACCGTCATGTCCGGGTGCAGACCAAATCGGGCCGCACTTACGACGGGATGATCGTCGGAGTGGACCCGAATTATGTCCGGCTGAAAGTATCCGGCGGGCAGGGCCAGGGGCACGGTTACGCGCCGCAGCCGGAATACGGGCAGGGGTATATCTCCGGCCATGTTAACGGCTACGGAAGAACCGGAGCACAGGGACAGTCGCCCGATGAATCCGAGGAAAGGGGCTTTTTCCCTCCTCCGTTTCCCGGCCATCCGTGGCATCACGGCCCGAGCAACGACGCGATCCTGACGCTGGCCCTGTTCGATCTGCTGACCCTTGTTCTTCTGATGTAGAACAAGGGGAACGCAGCGGACGCGGGTGTTACTCCCCGCGTACTTACAGCGCGAAGAAGCCGCCCGCTGCACAAAAGCACCGCCTCCGGAAACGGCCCGCGCAACGAGGCCGCTCCCTTGGCGGTGCTTTTCTCGCTGCGGCGGCTTCTGCCGCGGGTTTAAGGCCGTAAGGGCGAACTTCCCTTACGGCCTCAGGTGCTGCACGCGGCTCCAGGCCGCCGTTCTGTGCGCGGATACACTGGGCCGCTTCTCCTAGCTTTCCGCGCCGCTCGCGCCGAAAGCGGCCTCGAACCAGGCCCAGTCCGCGCCCACGTGCTCCGGCTTATGCGTGTCGGAGCCGTAAACCAGCGGAATGCCCCGGCTCGCGCAGGCGGCAAGAAACCACCGCGGCACATAGGTTTGCCCGCAGGTAGGCACCCGCAGACCGGCGACGTTCACGTCGATGCCGACGCCCGCCTCCTGGAGCTTGGGCAGCAGCGCGCTCAACCTGCGCTCGATCAGTTCCGGGCTGATCGGCGGAAGCGCCTGTCGGAACTTCTCGATCAGCTGCACGTGGCCGAGACGCTTGCGCATAGGCAGTTTGGCCGCCCACTCGATCGCTTTCTCGACGTGGTTGTAGTACTCCTCCGCTACGGCGTCCATACTCCCGTAGTGGGCGAGCAAGCCCTCCCGGAAATCGTCCGCGGTGAAGTCGATGCAGCGCATGCCGTCCGCTCCGGGAAGATAATGGACGGATACGACGACGTCCTCCAGCCGGCTTCCGTGCTGCTCCAGCAGGGCGTCGGAGAAATCTTCCCTGCCGTACAGATAATCCATCTCAAGGCCCACAGTCACTTCAAGCCTGCCGGCATATCTTGCTTTCATCTCTTCGGCGTAAGCCAAATAGTCAGGCAGCTCCTCCATCGGCATGGCCAGTTCCGCCATGAGCCGCGGATTGTCGATCCATTTATCCGGAAGCGGCGGGTGCTCGCTGATGGTGTAGCGTTCGAAGCCGAGCTCCACCGCCCGGTCCAAATATGCCGGTTCCTCGGCGGGATTTCCGTGATAGCAAAACTTCGTGTGCGTATGACCGTCCCATTTAAATGTCATGAAGTACTCATCCTCCTCAGCCTGTACGGCTTGTCTGACTTGAGTATAGCGCGGCCCGGTAAACACGGCAACGCCGGGCTGCTTATCAGCAAAGAAGCCCGGATGATCTCCATCCGGACCTGCCGACCCGCTTGCATCGGGAATTATAAACACACCCGGGTGCCGGGCTATTCCACCTGCAGCTTCACCTGCGGCATCGTGTGCATCGTTCTTGCCGTGACGTGGGAAATAATCAAATACGTTCCCGGCTCGTCAAATTTTTTCTTCAACGTATACAAGCCGTCTTTGCCGTGGATGCCTTTGATTTTCTCATGCTTGTCATCCGCTGTGCCTTCTTTCCATACTTCAAAAAGAACTTCGTCCGCATCGTCCACCGGCTTGCCATCCTGAGTGACGGTGACTTCAACCGCCGCTTCCGTCCCTTTCTTGACAGGTTCCGCCGGCAGCTTCACTTTGGCCTCGATCGGATTCAGCGTGTCGATTGTCCCTGCGCCTTGACCGCCATGTCCTTCATGTCCGCCGCCTCCCGAACCGCAGCCGGCAAGCGCCGCTGTCAGCACCAGCAGAAGAACGGCCGTGCCGATACTCCCGCGCCTGAATGTTAACTTCAAACCGGAAGGACCGGCGGAATTTCCCTGTTTATGCGCATTCATTTATGTTCAATCCCCCTAAACCGCATGGCGTTATGCCTTTACGGCTGCTTTCATCTTTTCCCATCAACCAAACCTATTATACCGGGAAGCCTGCAAAAGAGGGATAGCTCACCTGGGCCCTATTTGTAACGATTCCGTGAACAATCCGGCACGGTTTGTCTTCATCCGCACGGCAAAAGGACTTACAACCGGGGGCTGCAAGTCCTTTTATATGTCGAGATAACGTTCATCGTCTTAACTGCGTCCGCCTTTTCTTCCCGCTTCCTCGCGGCTCATCTTGCCGTCGCTTCTGCCGCTTTCGTTTCCGCGGGTTTCGCCGCCTTTACGGCCGATTTCCTGATAGAAATCTTTGTCGTGCGTGCGTGCGGTTTCTTCTCCGCCTTTGCGTCCTGCTTCTTCTCGAGACATTTTGTCAGCCATGATGATCCACTCCTCAAACGGTAAATTTGCAGGCTTCTTAGGAAGTCTTGTTTAACTGCCGCCTACGTCTATTACTTACCCGGATGAGAGATTCCGAAACGGAAAATTGGTATTTTACTGGCTAAAATCATTGAACCGTCTGGCCGTCGAGCCGCCGAAGGCGGATAAGCCCGAAGGAAGTCCCCGAAGAATTTGCGCCCGGCATTCCGATGGAAGATCTCATGAAAATCGCCCATCGCTTCCAGCGCTCCGCAGGCCTATAACGGCAATCCCGAAGACCCTTCCGGCAGGGTCTTCGGGGGTCTTTTTTCGCTGCACCGCCATAGGGATCTGTCAGGAAGGATCCAGCACGGTGGAGTGTTTTTCCTCGTAACGATGCTGTGCAACTTTGTTTCCTTCTTCCAAAATAACCACTTTGGGCACGTAATCCGCAGCCGTTTTCTCACTCATTAACGCGTAAGAAATAATGATGACGACATCGCCCGGCTGCACAAGTCTTGCCGCCGCCCCGTTCAGACAGACGCACCCCGATCCCCTGGGACCCGTTATCGTATAGGTTTCCATCCGCGATCCGTTGTTAAGGTTCACGATCTGAACCTTTTCATTGGGCATCAGGTCCGCAAGCTCCATCAGGTCTTCGTCGATCGTGATGCTTCCTACATAGTTCAGATTGGCCTCCGTAACGGTGGCCCGGTGGAGCTTGGATTTCATCATCGTTCTGAACATGCCGCGCGTCCCCTTTCCTCGTTCTTTACTGGCCTTGGCCGTAAGCCATAATGCGGCGGTACATCGTCTTGTCTTTAAGCTTCACGAAATGAGACATGGCCGGATACAAATTCCCTTCGAAAATCCAGACGTTGCCGCGCCTGTCCAGCCCGATATCGATGCCGTAAATGACCTGCTTCGGAAAATGTTCCGTCAGTGTCTTCGCGCATGCAAGGGCGACCTGATCGATCCGTTCCTGGAGAGCTTTCCGGGACAGCCTGTGAAGCGAAGAGCTGCCGAGCGCTTCGTCCAAAAGCAGGAGCTTGCCTTTTCTGGATGTGTTGGAGACGAAATAGCCGCTGCCTACGACCTTCGCCACCCGCCCGGTAACAATCCAGCGGCGCGAATTTTTTTTCCGCTGAACGATAATGCGCAGATCGAAAGCCCTCTCCCCGACCGTCGCCCGGTCGATACTCTGCTGCACGATATAGCTTTGGAAGCCGATTTTCTTTTTCAGAAAACCGTAAGTCTTCCTCCTGCCCGCCAGCTTGATCTTGCGGTTCTCATGCTGCACCTCGTACTGACCGTCCGGCAGACACGACACATGGAAAATACCCTGCCCCTGCATCCCGCCAACGGGTTTGACAACGACCTGGCCGTACCGCTCCGTCATTTCCCCGAAGGAACGTTCCGATATCGGACTCGTTACCGGCAGATGGGCGACCAGCCCGGCCGCATTTCTCATAAACTTATATTTGGACCACTTGTTAAACCTCGCGGGAACCGCCATGCTCTCGGCCACCTTTCCGATCCGGATAGACATCCTTTCATAGACCGCTCCTTTATGTATATGAGAGCGGGTACCGGATGGAAAAGGCGTCTGTTCTAGCGGACGCTGTGCAGCCGACCCTATTTTTCAAAGATCGGGAAAGAGCCTTCAAGCGATAGGGCAAAATAGTTTCTTATCCGTTTCAAAGCCTGAAATGCCTCCGTAAACTAAAGTAATGTTTTTCAAGTATGGCAGCGAGACGGAACTCCCTATATAAGAGAGAGCGTATGGATACACTTTTTGCCTATTTGCCTATTCTGTGAAAAAGGATGGATAACGGTGAGTCATTATCAAGTCATATGGAACGGGCCCGTACTGGGCGACAACGGAATCGGAACCGCCGGCCGTGAATATGTGCTTGCGCTGCACCGGTTGGGCGTCAATGTCAAAGTAACCCCAACTCGCAGGCGTTCGGCCCTCTCCACCCCATCCAAAAGGCTCTTGCTTGCCTTGGCCCGCAGACCTCTGGTCTTGAAGAAGCCTAAGGTGCTGGTTTACCATCGCCTGCCGCATACCCTGAACATCGCCCAAGCGAGAAAGAAGTACGATTATCTCATCTTGAATGCGGTCTGGGAGACGACGAAAATCCCCCGGAACTGGCTCCCGAATATCAACCGGTTCGACGCCGTTTGCGTGCCGTCCGTGCAGAACAGAACCGCCATGAGAAACAGCGGGGTCCGGGTTCCCGTATACATCGTTCCCCATGGGGTGAATTCCCGCGCGTTTAACCCCCGGAACAAGAGTCTGGCCGTGAAAAAAAAGGGCGTCTTCCTGTTCGTATCCGTCTTCACCTTCCAGCACCGCAAAAATCCCGAAACTCTGCTCAGGGCTTTCTGGGAGGAATTTTCCGCCCGAGACCGCGCGGCGCTGCTGATCAAAACGAGCGGATTCAGCTCGAAAGAATCGGGCGCATGGATCCGCGACCGCATCGCGGCTTACAAAAGAAAGCTGGGAATCCGGCACCAGACGGCACCGCTTCATCTCCTGACCGGTCACAGCAGCCCCCGTACAGTGCGGGGCGTCTATACCGCAGGCGATGCGTTCGTGCTTCCCACGCGCGGAGAAGGAGTCGGCCTGCCGTTCCTGGAATCGCTGGCCAGCGGAACTCCGGTCATCGCGACAGGCTGGGGCGGTCACATGGACTTTGTGACAAGAGCCAATTCCTTTCTCGTCCCATATAAGCTGAAACCGCCCGCGGACGGTATGAAGAAGGCGATTTCCCGTTCTTTCCGCCACTTGTTTGCCCAGAAGGGGCAGCTTTGGGCGGAGCCGGATCTCGACTCTCTGAAAAAACTGATGAGACACGCTTACGAGAATCCCGCGCTGTGCAGGCGGAAGGGACTCCGGGGGCGCAGGGATATGAGCCGGTGGACATGGGCGAATGCCGGACACGCGATGAAAAGTGCCATCGAGAAGACGATCGCCTCCAAGCAGCGTTAAGACCGGGATGGCGTATGGATGCTTGGGAAACGCATGATGATTGAGGGAAGACTATTACGTAAACGATGAACGACAAGCGGAGCCACTTAGGAAAAGCAATCATTAACATAGGTTCCACTGACAGAGAACGAATGTGGACAAAATAAGGAGCAGCTTGCCGGTGGCAGCTGCTTCTTATTTGTTAAGCTGACGGCATCAATGCGGATACAATTTGTTCCTCAGTTTAACCGGTTTTGTGGTACTATTTGATCAGGTTGAGAATGGGCGGGCCGGCTGTTCTCTTCAG
Organism: Paenibacillus sp. JT31N7; assembly: GCF_059692095.1. Taxonomy (NCBI): domain Bacteria; kingdom Bacillati; phylum Bacillota; class Bacilli; order Caryophanales; family Paenibacillaceae; genus Paenibacillus; species Paenibacillus sp. JT31N7. The sequence goes on along the minus strand of NZ_JCAUAT010000006.1, from coordinate 232,617 downwards.
TTTTCTCACCCATTAAATCGGGCGGCTGCCTCCATCAAAAATATAATTCTATAAGGAGCAAAAATGAGATTAAATAAAACTCCAAAGTTAGAATTAACCGTTCAAGAACGGCAGGGACTCAGAAAAAACAAAATACTTTTAAGTGAGATTCACAAAATATCAGTCAGTGATCTTTGTTTAATCATGAAGGTATCGGAATTAAGAGCCAAAGAATTAAAGGCAGCGTCCGAATTTCAAAGTGTGCCGTCAATTGGACCGGCATTTGCAAAAGATTTAATTAAACTGGGTTACTATGAATTGCAGGAGCTGAAAGAAAAAGATGGTGCACGTTTATTCGAAAAATTGGAAGAGTTATATAGGGAGAGAATAGATCCATGTGTAGAGGATCAATTTAGATTTATTGTATTTTATGCTAGTAATCCTGGCAGCGACAAGCAATGGTGGGATTTTACTGAGGAAAGGAAAAATTACAGAAGTGCTTTTGGATATACCGCCAGGCCGGATTAAATAACGGGAAACATTAGTTTCATTAACCGCGTTAGGCGAGCCCCGGCAAAATACCTCGTGCAGCGGCAAAAAGACGTTCCGGATTCGAAACGAACCGGAACGTCTTTTTTTACGGGCGGCTTCATTCGTCCCGCAAAAAAGCACCCTGTCGGAAATTTCCGACAGGGTGCCGCAGCTCGGAGCGGCAAACGATTACTGCCCCGAAACGATATAAGCCTGATACTGATCGGCGGTCATAAGCCCGTCCAAGGCTTCTTTGCCGGAAATTTCGATTTCGGCGACCCATCCTGCCCCGTAAGGGTCCGTATTCACCAGCTCCGGAGATTCTTCCAGAGTGCCGTTGATTTGGGCGACCGTTCCGATAACGGGACTAATCAGGTCGGAGACCGTTTTGACCGATTCCACACTGCCCAGCATATCGTCGGCTTTGACGGAAGCGCCCGTTTTCGGCAGTTCGACGAATACAATGTCGCCAAGCTGCTCTTGTGCAAAAGGGGTCATGCCTACACGGATTTTCGTATCGGAAAGCACTTCGACCCATTCGTGTTCTTTGGAGTATAACAATCCGGATTTTACTTCGCTCACGTTTATTACCGCCTCACTTTTGACTACCGTTAATAAATTTAGCTTACCCGAATGAAAACGGCGAAGTCAAGCCGGGAGCGGGCAAAGTTCTTTCCTTGTATTGACAGCTTATTTAAAGGGTGATACCATCCTGATAAATTCCTACTTTTCTGATTGGAATAAATAAGTTTAAGAAAGGGGTTCATTCCATGAACGCATCTATACGGCTTAACGCCACCCGTTTCGGCTCCGTCCTTGCCGCTGGCGCTCTGCTTCTAACCGTGTGGTCCAGCCAGGCTTACGGGCAGGGAGCCAGTGTTACGGCAGCAGCCGCTCCGCTGACGGCAGAGCAAACCACTCTTTTATCCGAGGAATACCGGCAGTTCTTGAAAGACCGGTTCGGCTATACGCTGCCGTCCGCACCGACCAAGGGCGACTTCGTTAAAGCTCTGGCCTCGGTTCTTAAACTGGAGCCGTCAGGCAAACCGAATCCTTTTCGGGATATTAAGGAAAGCAGTCCCTATTACAAGTCCGCTCTGGCGTTGTACGAAAAAGGAATCCTCACCCAGGACCGGCTCGATGGCGATCAGCCCCTCACCCAGAGCACTGCCGTGTACATCGCCGTGAAGGCAGCCGGCTTAAAAGAGCTCGCCTACACCTATCCCGCCGATAAAGCGGCACGTTCGCTCGCCAAGCTTCATGCCGACGATGAAATCGCGCAGCTGACGCCGCAGGCTGCCCAGGAACTCGCCGCAGCCGCGGATACGGAGCTTCTGCCCGCCGGGCTGCACGGCGCTTTTCAGCGTAACGAGCCTGCATCCGCTTCTTACGCCGAAATTTTGCTCGGACGCGTGCTGGAACTGCAGGGCCTGTACAAGCATGAGCTGGGCCGGGTCTCCGATCCGGGCATACTCCGCAAGGTACGCGACGCATGGAATGTGCAGAACCTGATCCAGCAGCCCGATCTGCAAACCATCGTGGACAAAGCGCTGCAAGCCGATCTGATTACCGGCTATAACGTAAAAGACGACCGGTATACGCCGCACTTTGACAGCGGGCGCTCCCTTACATACGGACACAGCGAAATTGATCACGCCCTTCAGCTAATCGGACTGCTCCGCAGCGAAAATATCGACGCCCGCGTCCAACTTGAGCCGAAAACCTCCGCTTTCATTTACTTGAAAGAATGGGGCGAGCCCGTGCAAACCGACGATTACAAAGTTGTGCGGATCGAGAACGGAAACTACATTGCCTATGCCAAGGAATATGACCTTTCATTCGAGTTCGCGACAGCCGGGCAAAAAGACCGGTTTCAGGAGATCGTCCTGAAATACGCCAAGAAAGACAGCGAAGACCAGAGCGGCCTTATTGCTCACTCTTGGTGGCAGCCGCTGTATTATTCCCGGACCGAGCTGCCGGATTACAAAGTCATCGCCAACAACAAAATCGCTAAAGGTCACTACTACGCCCAGACCTTTTCCCTTGCCGACAAGTCGGAAGCCATTGCGGAGGGCATCCGCAAAATCAGCCCGGCTACCAAGGTTGAGTCTTACCGGTTCTGGGTCGACGAGCCTTTTTACAACTATTTAATCGGGGAATACAAGTAAAAGATCATCCGGATATATCCGGGTTTTACCGTGAAGACAGAACCCTCCAGAGGAGAAGAGGCAGCGAGCCAACTCTCTTTTTCGGAGGGTTCTTGTGCTGAAAAAAAGGCTCTCTGCCGCAAGACAGAGAGCCTCGAAAAGAAAGCGAACGCGGGTTAATCCAGTTTTTCTACCGTGATCTGGGCGTTCGTTCCCGTGCCGCTGAGCGTTAACGTCAAACCGGACACGGAAACCGTAAGGCTTCCCGTCGTTACCGCCTGGAAGAGCAGATCGCCTGTCAATACGCCTCCCGCCAATGCCAGTGAAAATACCGAGGCACTCGGCTGCGGCACTGCCGTCCCGCTGAAACTTGCGGCCACCGAAGACAGCAGGCTGAGCGTTCCCGTATAGATGAGAAAACTTACCCGGTAATAGCCCGGTTCGTTGATCAGAAAAGTCGTCGTCGGCGCAGCCGGACTGAACGTAATAGCCGTGCCGTATTGGACGCCGGCCGTGTTGAACGGAACCAGTCCCCCTGCGGTGACCGTTGTCCCTCCCGTATTACTCCGGCTGGCAAACGAAGTGAAGCCGGTTCCCGCTGCACCGTCGGCTCCTGCCGTTCCGTCGGCCCCCGTGGCACCTGTCGCTCCTGTCGGGCCAGTAGCACCCGTTGCTCCGTCGGCTCCCGTCGCACCTGTCGCTCCATCGGCTCCCGTTGCACCTGTAGCACCAGTCGGCCCGGTCGCACCCGTGGCTCCATCGGCTCCGGTTACTCCTGTTGCTCCATCGGCCCCGGTCGCACCCGTGGCTCCATCGGCTCCCGTTGCACCTGTGGCTCCGTCGGCTCCAGTTGCTCCTGTAGCACCAGTCGGCCCGGTTGCTCCTGTTGCTCCATCAGCCCCGGTTGCTCCTGTCGCTCCATCAGCTCCTGTCGCTCCATCAGCTCCGGTTGCGCCTGTGGCTCCATCAGCTCCTGTCGCTCCATCAGCTCCGGTTGCGCCTGTTGCTCCATCAGCTCCCGTCGCACCTGTCGCTCCGTCAGCCCCGGTTGCACCTGTCGCTCCGTCCGCTCCCGTTGCTCCTGTAGCACCAGTCGGCCCGGTCGCACCCGTTGCTCCATCGGCTCCGGTCGCTCCTGTCGCACCTGTTGCTCCATCGGCTCCGGTTACTCCTGTTGCTCCATCAGCCCCGGTTACTCCTGTGGCTCCGTCGGCCCCTGCTGCTCCTGTGGCTCCGTCGGCTCCGGTCGCACCTGTCACTCCATCGGCCCCGGTTACTCCTGTCGCCCCATCAGCTCCGGTTACTCCTGTCGCTCCATCGGCTCCGGTTGCACCTGTCGCTCCATCAGCTCCGGTTGCACCTGTGGCTCCGGTTGCTCCGTCAGCACCCGTCGCTCCGTCGGCCCCGGTTGCACCCGTTGCTCCATCGGCTCCGGTTGCACCAGTCGCTCCATCAGCCCCGGTTGCACCTGTTGCTCCATCGGCCCCGGTTGCACCTGTAGCACCAGTCGGCCCGGTCGCACCTGTGGCTCCATCGGCTCCCGTGACACCTGTTGCTCCGTCAGCCCCGGTTACGCCTGTCGCTCCATCGGCTCCCGTCGTACCTGTTGCTCCATCGGCCCCGGTTGCTCCTGTTGCTCCATCTGCCCCGGTTGCTCCTGTCACTCCATCGGCTCCCGTCGCACCTGTCACTCCATCGGCTCCCGTCGCACCTGTCACTCCATCGGCCCCGGTTGCACCTGTCACTCCATCGGCCCCGGTTGCTCCTGTGGCTCCATCAGCCCCGGTTACTCCTGTGGCTCCATCGGCTCCCGTCGCACCTGTCACTCCGTCAGCACCCGTCGCACCTGTCGCTCCATCAGCTCCGGTCGCGCCTGTTGCTCCATCGGCCCCAGTCGCACCTGTCGCTCCATCAGCTCCGGTCGCGCCTGTTGCTCCATCGGCCCCAGTTGCGCCTGTTGCTCCATCGGCTCCCGTTGCTCCTGTCGCTCCATCGGCTCCCGTTGCTCCTGTCGCTCCATCGGTTCCGGTCGCGCCTGTTGCTCCATCGGCTCCTGTTGCGCCTATAGCACCAGTCGGCCCGGTCGCACCCGTGGCTCCATCGGCTCCTGTTGCGCCTATAGCGCCAGTCGGCCCGGTCGCACCCGTGGCTCCATCGGCTCCGGTTACTCCTGTTGCTCCGTCGGCTCCGGTCGCACCTGTTGCTCCATCAGCTCCGGTCGCACCTGTCGCTCCGTCGGCCCCGGTTGCTCCTGTAGCACCAGTCGGCCCCGCTGCTCCCGTGGCTCCTGCCGGCCCCGTAGCTCCCGTACTTCCAGCCGGTCCGGCCGGTCCGGTCGCTCCAGTCGCACCCGTGACACCCGATGCACTTGCGCTTGCATTCATGACAACGACTTCGTCCACCAGCACGTTCGATGAATTTTGCAAAGGTGAAAGAGTCACCAGAAAAGAGGCATAGGCCGCATTCGCAGGCACCGCACCGGTTACCTCGTAAAGCATTTTCCATGTACCGGTTGACACGTCGGGAAGGGTTCCCTGCTGAATCGTGCTGGCTATTCCGTCCGAAATGAACAAATACGAGGAATCATAGTAAGCCAGCGTTACGTTAACTTGTGGACTCGTACCGGTGCCGGTTTTGGCAAATGAAGCGGATATCGCATAGCTTTCTCCCGGCAAAGCGAAAACCGCCTGAACGATCCCCGCCCCGACATTTCCGCCCGTCATTAGGCAAGCATTTGCGCCAACCTTGGGATTTGTACTCACCGCAACGGCATTATAGGCTCCCCAGGCATCCATGCTTCCCAGCTCGAAACCGCCGTTTTGAATCAAATTGTTAAATAAAATGGTCATAACCTCACCTCCTCTATTAATCTATTAACTTCGAACGTAATTGGTTTGTAGAGTTACCATGTGTTAAAAAATTCGGGCTCACGCCAAGCCGTCTTCTTCACCTAACGGCACGAAATGCTTTTCGGGGCAAAAGGTTTTAACCTTCTCTACGATGAGACTCGGGTTGTAGCCCGTTTTTTCCAGTTCGCCCGCAGAAACTTCCAGATTCCATTTGTTCCGGAATATTTCCGCATTGTAGAGGCCTTGTTCGTGCCAAGCGAGTCCGTTGGCCGTAAAAGTCGCGTGACCGTGATGATGCACGTAAACGTCGCAGGCAGCCCACAAAATTTTTCCGCTAATCCGGGTACGAAGGCAAAAATCGTCATCTTCATAACCGCCGGGGTAAAAACGCTCATCGAATCCTCCGATGGTTTCAATCAGTTTTTTATGAAAAAGCATACAAAAACCGATCAGCCGGTGCGGATAAAATCCCATTCCTATGTTTTGCTCTCTCCACTTGCGCGCAAACTGCTGCATCTCGACCATGGTTTGATAAGAGTCCGGCTGAATCCGCTGAATCGGTGCCACGTTACAGGAAACAGGTCCGACGATGCCGATGGTCTGGTCCCAATCGAGCCAGCCGCGCAGCCCTTGCAGCCAATTTTCCGTAACGACGACATCATTGTTCAGGAGCAGCAGGTAGTCTCCCCTGGCCGCCCGGATTCCCTGGTTGCAGCCACCGGCAAAGCCTTTGTTCTCAGAGTTGGCAAGCACGGTGGCATTTCGGACCGTGGATAAATAGGCCAGAGTGCCGTCGGTCGATCCGTTATCCACAAAAATAAACTCGTACGGCAAAGACGTGTACTTTTGTACGCTTTCCACACAAGCCCGGGTATGCTGCAGCCCGTTCCGGGTCAATATAATAATCGAAGTTAAAGCTCCCATTCTCTCACTCCTTTTTCGGATTCCTGCTAGAATATGTGCGCGGATAAGAGACAGTTTGGGTCTTGAAAAAAACAAACATCCGTACAAAAAAAGAGCTTCCGAAGCGAAGCCCTCTTTTAAGCCGGAAAATAGTTTCGGTCGGTTTTGATAAACTGTAACTACTATGGTAACTTAGCTAAGAGACAAAAGATCCCTCAAGGGAATAAAGGAGAGACATTCATGGAGCTTAAGAACAAAACGGCCATCATTACCGGGGCCGGCAAAGGAATCGGCAGAGCCGCCGCCATCGCGCTTGCCAAAGAAGGCGTTAACCTCGGTCTTCTGGCCAGAAGCACAGCGGACCTGGAAGCCCTTCGTAAAGAGCTTTCCGGTACTTACGGAGTCAAGGTTTTCTATGCTTCCGCCGATATTTCGAAATCAACCGAAGTGCAGCAGGCTATCTCCTCCTTAACCGGAGAGCTCGGCCATGTCGATATTTTGATCAACAATGCCGGAATCGCCCAATTCGGCACGGTGGCGGATATGGACCCCGAGCAGTGGGAGCGCATTATTCAGGTCAACCTCATGGGAACCTATTATGTGACGCGTGCCGTCCTACCGGGCATGATCCAGCAAAACAGCGGAAATATCATTAATGTGGCCTCTACGGCCGGAGAACGCGGTTTTGCGACCGGATCGGCTTACTGCGCCTCCAAATTCGGGGTTCTCGGTCTGACCGAGGCGCTTATGCAGGAAGTCCGCAAATCCAACATCCGCGTAACGGCGCTGACGCCAAGCACGGTCAATACGGATCTGGCGAGCAATGCGGGCCTCAAAATCGGCGACGAAGACCGCATGATGCAGCCGGAAGACGTAGCGGAGCTCATTACGACCACGCTGAAGCTTCCGCCTCGCGTATTCATCAAGACCGCCGGAATCTGGACAACCAATCCCCAATAACGCCGGTTTTAAAGAGTTGTCCTAAAAGTTTCCACGGGTAAGCTTCCAAAAATGGAAACCCTAAAAAGACCTCTTCCTTTCCAAAACGGAGGAGGTTTTTTGTTTTATTTTCTCGTATTAAAAAAATATCAGGTAGGTTAACTATAGGTAGGGTCAAAAATTTAGTTCCAAAAATTTTAAGAGCTTATTTTTACAGATGATTTTAGGGAGGGAATTATAAATGAGTTCAGCGGACGCTAACGTGAAAACATTCTTTTTCAAGGAAGATGGCGACATTCCGAACCACCCCCAGTTGCCCGTGCTTCTGTACAGCGGGGCTTTTCGGGAAAATGCGGAGCAGACGGAGAAGCTGTTTAACCGGCATAACTGGCTGAACAGTTGGACTAACGGCGTGTTCGATTACCATCATTACCACAGCAACGCGCACGAAGTCCTCGGCGTCATTAGCGGAAGCGCGGTAGTCCGGCTCGGCGGCGAGCATGGAAAGCAGGTAGAGCTGAAGACCGGCGATGTGGTCGTGCTGCCTGCCGGAACCGGGCACAAAAAGCTGTCGGGCAGCCCCGACTTCAAGATCGTAGGAGCCTATCCGGACGGCATGGAGCCCGACCTTCACAAAAAGGGCGAAAGCTTAACCCCCGCCATCCGGGAAAAGATCGTCAGCGTTCCCGTGCCGGACACGGATCCCGTTTTCGGTGAGGACGGGCCGCTCCCCCGATTGTGGAAATAAAAAGAACGGACCGGGTATGGAAATGCCGGTCCGTTCTTTTTTTGGGGTTGTATGCGCATGTGCGATTCCGGCTGAATTGCGGGAGTGTCACAGGCGCCGTTAGCGGTGCGCTGACGGTACTCCGGCAGCTATTCCCGCCGGAGTACGAGCCGCTTGGTCGGTGACCGCACAGCGGGCAGGCCCCGGGCTCGCATATCGTGGCCAGCCGGACAGCCCGGCCCGCGGCGGGCTCCAGGCCCTGCCCTCAACGGCCGGCCGTCATCGGCGACCGCACAGCGGAGCCTCGGGCACGCGCATGGGGCCAGCCCACCGGGACGGCCCCGCCCTCAGCGGGCAAGCCTTCGCCGGCAGCCCGGCCCGTCAGAGGGCTCCACGCCGCGCCCTCACCGCCCTGCCGCGCGCACGGCCGCTTCCCGGCGGCCCGCCGTCATCGGCGCCCCGCACAGCGGGCAGGCTTTCGCCGGCGCGCCGGGGGCCTTGCCCGCAGCGGGCTCGCCGGCGGCGATCCGCACCCAGGCGTTGCAGCCCGGTCCGGTGCAGAGCCACGCGGGCACCGTCTCCGTGCGTACCGGCCCTGCCGGCGCGCTTCGCTCCGGCGCCCTGCCGGACGCCGGTGCGGTGCGGCTCACCGCCGTCACCGTCCGCTTGCCGGAGGACGGCTGCGCGCGGCGGCCGGAAACCGGCGAATCGCCGCTCCGCCCCGTAAAAGCGGACACGACGAACCGGGAAACGCCCGCCTTTCTTCCCCGGTACAGGGAAGGCGAGCTTACGATGAGCTCCTCGCGGGCTCTGGTCACGGCCACGTAGGCGAGGCGCCGTTCCTCTTCGAGATCGGCGGCGCTGTCCGCCGCTTTCGGGTCCAGTACGGAGCTGTGGGGCAGACTGCCCTCGCACGCTCCGATCAGGACGACCACGGGAAACTCCAATCCTTTGGAACGGTGAATGGTCATCAAAGCGACCCGGTCGCCCTGCTCCTCGGAGAGATGGCGGCCGCTCTGTCTGCTCCGGGACAGCACGTCGTCCACGAACAGGACGAACTCGGCCGTGGTGCGGAACCGTTCCGCCGACGTTTCCAGCTCGTCCAGCATCTCCTTGAGCATTTCCTTATGCTGGGTCGGCTGCTTCCGCCCGTCCGTCTCGACGTAGGCGTCGTAGAAATGCACGCGCATTTTGCGGATCGCGTCTATCGGCTTCAGTTTTTTCAGCTCCCGGATCAGCTCCAGTCTGGCCTGGATCTTCTCTTTCTGGAAGTCCTTCTTGTCCGGCATGGACAGCAAATGGACCAGCGGTCCTTTCTTCGGCTGCCGGGCCTCCTGTTGGCGGATATACGCCATCCCGTGCTCCCGGTTGATGTACAGAGAAGGCAGCACCCCCTCCATCGCCTCGAAGTCCCGGCGGTTCAAAGACAGGCGCATATGATCCAGAATCGGCTTGATCAGCCAATGCTCGTACAGCAGCTGCCCGTCCCCGTAATCGATATAGGGGATTTCGCGCAGAACGAGCTGCTCCAGCAGAGCGCGGTTGTTGCTTGCGGAGCGGTAAAGCACGGCGTAATCCCCGTAACTCCGTTTTCCCTGCTCCACATCCTGCCGGATACGGGAGAGGACGATTTCCGCCTCCTCGTCGGTCGTCAGCGGGCGGATATACTGGGGCCGGGCGCTGTCCGCGCTCGCGGCTTTCAGCGTCTTCTCCCGCCGCATCTTGTTGTGCCGGATGATTTCGTTTCCGAGCCCCACGATAGACGCCCCCGAGCGGTAATTAATCGCGAGCGTAATCACCTTGGCGGACGGGAACTCTTTTTCAAAATGAAGAATAAATTCGCTCCGCGCCCCGTTAAACGAATAAATCGTCTGGTCGTCATCCCCGACCACCATCAAATGGTTCTGCGGGGAAGCAATCATGCGGATAAGGTCGTACTGGATGCCGTTCGTGTCCTGAAACTCGTCCACCATGACATATTGAAAACGGTTCTGCAGCGAGCGCAGCAGGCTCTCGTTCTCCTTCAGCATCCGGTACGCCCGGAGAAGCACGTCGTCGAAGTCGATTTTGGCGTTGGCCCGCTTCCATTCTTCATAGCGGATCAGAATGCTCCGGATTTCTTTCTCTTCCTTCGTTTGCTGCGGCAGGTCCTGAAGCTCCGTCCGGTTCATTTTATAGAAAGAAAGCAGCGTCAAAAGCGTTTCGGGCTGATACGTATCGGGGATGCCCAGCTCCCGCATAATCTGCTTGAGCAGGATATGCTGCCGGCGCGTCTCGTTGAAAATCTCTTCTTGGACCCCCTGGCTCCTGATAACCCGCAGAAAAAAAGAGTGAAACGTCCGCGCTTGAAGCCGGGAGGCTTCCTGGGCCGTTATTCCCGGCAGTGCGGAGATGCGTTCTCTCATTTCGGCGGCGGCTTTGCTGGAAAACGTGACAAGCAAAATGCTCGCCGCCCGGATTTGGCGAACCGCGAGCAAATAGCCCGTCCGGCAGACGAGCACGGACGTTTTGCCCGAACCGGCGCCCGCCAGCGTCAGCAGCGGTCCTTCGAAGTGTCTTACCGCCCGGATTTGCGGCTCGTTCAGGGCGATGCCCTGCGCCTCCAGCCGTCGGAAGTAAAAAGCGTCCCGTTCTCCGTCCGGGACCAGTTCCCTGCTTGTATGTGCGGAAGCCATGGCGGCTTGCGGAATGTTCGTTTGTCCCGTACCCGGAGGCACGGTGTAAAAAGGGGCCTGACTCACAACCGTTCACCTTCAACTTCTGTCTTTTTTGTCCTCTTGCCGCTCTATGCAAGCCTGGTTTCAAAGCTCACCCTAGAACTATACCACTCCGCGGACGAAGAGAATACATTCCGATAACAATTTGTAACATAACTGCAATCCAGTTTTCATCTTCCTTTAATATAAAAGCTCTATACTAAAACTCGACCCCCTTTTAATAAATAAATCTTAAGACCCGCAGCCCGTTGCTGTGGGTCTCTTTCTTTTTAAAAATGGAACGCCTATCCATTTTTTTCGTTCCTACGGAAACAATTCGGCGGGGCTCCCCGAACAGTATAAAGGACGAGCCGGAATAGAGCCGGCCCGCCGTCACTCCCCTGCAGCCGCCGATAAGCGTGGGCGGAAGCTTTTGATGACCATCGTAGGCCCTTAAGTCCCTATCGCACGTACACAAAACGTGGTCATAAAAACAAGAGGAGGTTTTCCTTTAACCATGAAAAAAATGCCTATATTATTATCTGCCGCAGCATGCGCCATCGGCCTTGTCAGCGCGGCCCCTTCGGCCTCGGCCATGTCCCTGAGCACGGGAACCCAGAGCGAGCACGTTCTGAACCTTCAGGAGCGGCTTGACGCGCTCGGTTACTTTGACGCGGGCGTCACCGGCTACTACGGAATGAAAACGGCGGAGTCCGTGAAAAAATTCCAGCGCGCTTACGGCCTTCCCGTCGACGGCGAAGCCGACTCGAAGACTCTCGGCAAGCTGGAGAAAGCGGCCCTGCCGAAACAGAACGCTCTGGAGCAGATGGCGCGCATCATCTATTCCGAAGCCCGCGGCGAATCTTACCAGGGGCAGGTTGCGATCGGCGCCGTCGTCATCAACCGCGTGCAGTCCAACCAGTTCCCGGATTCCATTCCGGGCGTCATTCACCAGCCGGGACAGTTTTCCGCCATCCGTGACGGCCAGTATTGGCTGAAGCCTAACGAAACGGCTTACAAAGCGGCACGCGCCGCCCTTAACGGCTCCGATCCGACCGGGGGCGCGCTGTTTTACTTCAATCCGGACGTCGCCACTTCATCCTGGAGCAAGTCGCGTCCGAAAATGGCCGTGATCGGGAACCACGTCTTCACGAACTGATCGAGCTTTCATCATACAGGGCATCACCTACACAGGTCCCCGCACGCTAAAAAGCCAACTTTGCCCCGACCACGCAAAGTTGGCTCTTTCCTTTTTATCCGGCTTTACTGCATGGGCAGCCAACTCACTTTCCAAATGCCGGCTTTGTTGCGGGTCAGGCTGAACGTTTGTTTGTCCTCCGGTGAACTGGACCCCCGCTTCGTCATGACAATGTAGGCGGAGTCCCCGCTGCTTTCCTGGTACAGCGTGTAATCCTTCCGCAAAGCGTCCCATTTCTGTTTCGCCTGTTTATCCGCATCCGGTTCCCTGCCCATATCGGTCATGTATTCCTCCCGGCTCGGCGTGGCGTAATCGCTGCCTTTTATCAGAAGGGCATAGACCGTTTCCCAATCCCCTTTTTCCGAAGCCATCACGTAATAGCGGAAAATATCGATCGGCTCCAGCCCTTTGAGCGAGTCGTCCGTTCGGGTTTTGGCGAAGTCCCCGTAGCGGTCCAACATTTCTTCCCGGGTGAAGTACCACTGAGGGTCTGTGTCCTCCTTGCGGTCCGGCCCCAGGAACGGGTTCGGGAGAAAATCCGATTTATAAATTTTTGCGGTATAAGTGCTTTGAGAACGGATCATATAAAGTCCGTCTGTCTCCCCTTCGATCACAATTCTTGCACCCGGGATCAGGTAAGTCGGCGTACCGGAAGGGAACAAAGCCTCGACCCTATTTTTTAGCAATCCTTCTTTTGCAATGGAGGAATCGTAGACTCCCACGTTTTTTTTGGGCACCCACTTATCTCCCGCATATTTGCGGCCGTCATAGGAGAACACATTTACGCAGACCCAATCCTGGTAGTCTCTTATAACTTGAACCACTCGGCCGTACTTCAAAACCCCGCCGGAAGGCTTCGGTTCCCCGGGATACAGCGAAAAATTGACCTCATGTACAATAACGCCATAATAAGGCTTCATCGTCACGACTGGCCTTTCCGTCAAAAATTGGCTGAGCCGCACTTCTTTAAGTCTCTTGTCCGCGTCTTTGTTCAAGTACCATTCCGGAATCCAGCGCTTCTCGCCGATTTTCACGAACCCGTTCCGCTTCTCCAGAACCGTAACGGGGTTCTCGGAATTTACCGTCGTATCCGTTTCCTCATCGCCGAAAACCTCCGGCTCGGACACAACTGTCGCGTCTCCTTTGAGATAGAAGGTCCCCGTTTCCTGCTGCGGCGGCTCCGTCGGCTTCAAGAACCCGGACCATGCCTTGGTTACGGCGGGCGCCAGTTCCCCGCGGAACAGGAACGCGGCCGCCGCCAGGCACAAGAACACAGCCGCCAATACGGGCAGCGTTCTCCTTCTTCCGGGGAAGCCCGGCTTCCGAATACGGCCGCCCCGAGCGGATTTCGCCGCCTTTTGCTCGATGCTGTAAATATCGTCCATCGTGAAGGTTTTTCTCGTAAAAGGTCCCGATTTCAGCTTGTCGTACCATTCCGGTTTAGCCCCGTTCATAAGCAGACTCCTCCTTCCATACTTCCGACACCTTTTTGCGTGCGCGCGACAGCCGCGATTTCACGGTTCCCTCCGATACGCCGAGCACCTGAGCGATTTCCCCCATCGTCATCTCGTATTTGGCATCCAGCACGAGCACTTCCCTGAATTTTGCGGGAAGCTTCATCACTATTTCCCAGATCTCGTCCGTGAAAGCCGCCTCCATCACTTCACTCTCCGCCGACGGATGGCTGCTCCCGGGCCGCGCACGGCCGACCAGAATCACCCTGCGCATGAAAGCCGTCCGCAACTGATTGCGCGCCGTATTCCGGGTTATCGCGAACAGCCACGTTTTGACGGAAGCTTTCCCTTCGAACGTATCCATGTGGCGGAAAACACTCAAAAAAACATCCTGCGAAATATCATCCGCCATTTCCCTGCGTCCGGTCAGAAAGAAGGCGTAGTTCCACACGTCTTGCCCGTAATCCAGCATCAACGCCCGAAAGTTTTCTTTCGGCGGTTTTTCCTCTTCGTTCACCTGCTGAGCCCCCAACGCCTTCACCTCCACCCATTAGACAACAGAAACAGCAAAACCGTTCCCGCTCCGCAAAGTTTTTTTGAAAAAAGCCCGATTCGTTTGGACCACTCCCAGTGCTTCAGATGCAAACATGGCGCCGTATACTAGGACACCGTAAACAGCTTGGCCCTGCCGCCCAGCCAAAAAAAGGCCGCCAAGGCAGCCGATTCAATCAGATCCGTTTTCAAGAGGAACAGCCTTCGCCCCGTCTTCCGTCCAGGTCCTGTAAGCATCTATATTGGCTTCGGAATCATCGCTCGCATCCGACGTTTTGTAATAACGGGCGGAATACATGTGCTCCGCGTCCGTTTTATTGTCATCCGTATTGAGCAGTAAATGGAATTCGGAAATTTCCAAATTCCAGCTCACACTGCGGGCAATTTCCCGCATATGCTTGGGCGTGACGAACGCCTTCACAGCAGTAATCAGGGCAGCATGCGTATCCGGGTCCGGCTCCCCTTTCCAGTCGATCCTGCAGGTTACATCGGGTCGGGTAAACGTACAATAAAGCCCTTTATACCCTTTCAGGTTCTTTTTCATGGACTTGGCGGCAGCTCGGATCGGATCCGTTTTCACACTGTGTGTCACACTGCATGCGGACAACGCCGCGACAAGCGGCAGCACAAAAACGCTCCGTTTTATAAAAGACCGCTTTTTCAGCAAATTTTTTTCGGAAATCGGCGGAACAACATCCCGTTCGGTCCGCTCGGTCCGCTCGGTCCGTTCTATCCGTTCGTCCATATTCGGCCCCCCGCGTCTTTTAAATTCCAGTCCCGCTTCCGGTCCCGCCACACTTGTTCCTCCGGTACTCACCGCTGCTTTGCGGCCGTCCTTCCCGGCTCCTGTCAGTTCCTTATATTTCCTGCTATAAGTACGATCTTACCAAGTTTTCGCTTATAATAGAACTAACTGTAACAACCCGATCAACATTTATCTTATGTTCTGAAAAAGGAGACTGCGACTATGAATTCCGTTATCGATCTGCTAACGCGACACCGTTCCATCCGCAAGTTTAAACCGGACCCGATTCCCGGCGACCAGCTTCAGGCAATTATTGCATCCGCACAAATGGCCTCCACTTCAAGCAGCGTACAAGCCTATACTATCATCGCCGCCACCGATCCCGTACTGAAAAAAGAACTGGCCCGGCTCACCGGCAACCAGGCCTACGTCGAGCAGTGCGGGCTCTTCCTCGTGTTCTGCGCCGACCTGAGCCGTCTCCGCAAAGCAACCGAGCAGTCCGGCGAAGTGTTCCACCAGAACACCGAAAGCTTCCTCGTCGCCTCAATGGACGCCGCGCTCGCCGCGCAGAATGCCGCAATCGCGGCCGAATCACTCAGTCTGGGCATCTGCTATATCGGAGGCATCCGCAACAACCCGGACGGCGTCGCCGAAGCGCTGAAGCTTCCGGAGCTCGTTTATCCGGTGTTCGGAATGTGCGTAGGCGTGCCGGATCAGGAGCCTTCTCTCCGCCCACGGCTCCCCCAAACGGCCGTTCTCCACGAGAACGGCTATCAGAGCGAACGCTCGGACGAAGGCGTCCGCCAGTACGACGAAACGACGCGGAAATATTACGAGGAACGGACCGGGGGCAAACAGAGCGTTACCTGGTCCCGGAGCATGGCGGACAAGTACCGCCAGCCGGTACGCGCTCATTTGAAGCCGTTTCTGGAAAAGCAGGGGTTCAGGCTGGAATAGTTCCATGCTCCCTAATAAACAAAAAGACCCCTTCTTTTGGGGTCTTCATGCCGCTAGGCATGTCTTATTTGGCTCGATGAACGGTCAAGTTGACCCGGTTGGTCTCACACATGAAGCTGGAGAGGTGAACCGGCTCATCATTCGCGTCGAAAGCAATTTTTAAGATCCGGAACAGATTCGCCCCGATATCACATTCAAGCAGCTTCGCGTAATCTTTAGTCGCCCCAATGACATCGATGATCTTATCATTGCTTACAATTTCGGTATGATAGTCCTCCGACAGAATCTTGTAGGTCGATTCGTTCATCGCAATCTTCTTCTCCAGATCGGGGAACCGGGTGAGTGAATAATGGGCAATATCATAGAAAAGAGGGCGGTCATCCACGTACATCAGCCGCTCAAGCTCCAGCACGGGACTGCCTTCCTCAATCTGAAGATGCCCGGCTACCTCCTCCGAGGCCTGAATGACCTCACTCCGGAGAATCCGGGAGTTCGGGATCATGCCGAGCTGATGGCTGAACTCCGAGAATCCGCTTACAGATAACAGCTCATTGTGGAACTTGTTCGAGGCCACAAAGGTGCCTCTGCGGGGAATTCGCGTCAGCGTGCCGTCCCGCACCAATTCCTCGATCGCTTTCCTGATCGTAATCCGGCTTACCTTATAAGTATCACAGAGCTCCGCCTCGGTTGGAATCTGTTCATCCGGTTTATATCTTCCGTGCTGGATATCATTCTTCAACATTTGCCGGATCTGCATATACAGCGGCTGGGGGGTTGAAGGATTTAAATTCATCGTTCATTCATCCTTATCCATCAATGATTATATATTACCTATTATACATTGATGGCCTACTCCAGTCACCATGCCCCGAAATATCCTATGGTCTTCGCCGCCGTCGTTGCGCCCTGCTCCAGGCAAGCCTCAATCGAAAGCCCACTCAATCGGCCGTAGATGAACCCGGCAATAAATGAGTCTCCCGCGCCCATCGTATCCACCACATTCACTTTTCCAACGCCGCACGTATAGAACCGCTCCCCGTCATAGGCCAGTGAACCGTTCTCTCCCAGAGTAGCGACGGCGATCCGAGATCCTCTCTGCTTCACTTCGGTCAAAAGCCCCCGGATATAGCCATCGTCCCGGGTATAAGAGAAGAACGGATAATCCACGTGAGGCGTTAAGGTCTGCACAAGCTCGTCGCTGAGCTGGTCTGAGAAATCAAAGGAGGTCACCAGACCCTTTTCCTTAAACGCAGCAAAATACTTATCGGCATGCCCCCATATGCCCGAATGTACAAGCTGATAATTTCCGGCAAAGCTAATTTCCTCCGGAGTAAGAGAGAACTGCGCCATAACCCCTTCGTCATAATCGCCAAACTTGCGGTCATTGCCGATCATCTCGACCTGGGTTACCGCTGTTTTTCCTGCCTTTTTGGATATTCGGGAAGTATCCACGCCCTTATCCTTAATAGCCTGAATCATAATCTCCCCATATATGTCGGTACCAACCCAGCCTATATAAGCGGTCTGTGCACCCAGTTCCGTTAAATAAACGGCCACATTCACCGGATTGCCTCCCGGGTAGGCTTTGCCGCTGGCCTGATAGACATCCATGCAGTTATCTCCGACTGTAACGATTCTCATCTTGCTCCCGCCTTCCCTGCGATTAAAAGAGGAGCACTACGAAGTAGTGCTCACGACATTTTAATATTCCATTTGACGATAGTATCTTCTAAGCGTTAACGGATGGTTTCTCTCACGCTCCAGGTGGACACTGATGCGGCTTAGTACGGACCAGTTGATATTTACGGAAAAGTGTTTTCTGAACTCTTCGCTGATGCCTTCCATTTTGAATTCCTTGGTATCAATAATGGTCAATTTCTTCGTGACCTTCTCGGCAAAACGTTCCACGCGGTCCATCAGCGGTCGGGTTTCGTCTTCACCTTTTAGCAGAATCACGCTGGTATCCTCAACCACCAGCTCAAGTGTGCCGTGGAAGAATTCCGCCGCATGGATCGATTTCGCATGAATCCACTGCATCTCTTCCAGAATACACATCGCGTAAGAGTACGTATTCCCCCATAGATTTCCGGAGCCCACCATCATGTGGTAGTCAGTATCCTTATGCTCTTTCGCGAAGGCTTCCGCTTTCGGATCGAAGGTCTTGACCGCATCCAGAATCGCACGCGGCAGCAGGGAGACTTCCTTGACAAACTGATCGTATTGAGGGAACTCGTTATTGTTATACATGAAGCGGAACACGACCATGTGCAGCAGCATAAAGAACGTATCGAAGGAATGTTTCTCCGAGCCCGTGGTGATGCAGTGATCCACAATCTTCGTCAGCGGTGTATCCGGTTCAGCCACAAGCGCGATGGTAGTTGCCCCGCGTTCCTTACAGAACTCGGCTGCGGCCACAGTCTCCTGAGTGGTCCCGGATACGGAGGTGAAAATACATACGGAATCTTTGCTGAAATGGCGGTTGTTCATCACCATGAACTCAGCGGCAATCTCCGCATGCACGTCAATCGTCGAGTTCGATTTCAAAATATATTCATAAGGATACATCATGGCGATCGTGCCGCCCGCACCAATCAGAAAGAGGTTGCTGTACCCTTTCTTGCAAATTCCGTCCACAATCTCTTCAATCTGCCCTCTAAAGGCAAGGCCCTCTTGTTCTACAAGCTTAAGGAATAACTGTTCATCAAAGTTCAACATGTTCGTTCCCTCCCCATATTGGAGACGATCTCCAATATGATCCAATTTTATTTGTTATGTCTTGTATTATAAATTAATATAACAATTTAAACAACATTTTTTTGACTAAGCAACGATTTGGCTGTCCCCGGACTTTTTGGAGCCGTATTTCTTCTCCCAGTAATAGTACACGGGCAGGCCTGTCGCGATAACAATTGCTGCCGCAATCATGCCTTGAATCGGGGCCCACGTAAAGGTTCCCCATGCCAGCCATGCCGCCCCGGCGATCGCCAGGATTGTCGTTACTCTCCACATGGGCATCCGGTAAATCGGGTTATAATCGTCTCTCTTCCGGCATTTGTAGACGGCGGCAAAGTCGAGGATGTTAATAACCAGCTGAATGAGTGTAAAGTAACCCAGCAATTCCGTTAGATTGCTAAAAAACACAAGAATACAGGCAAATGTAACCTGAGCGATGATCGAGAAGCTGGGTGTTTCGAATTTGGGATGGACTTTCCCAAAGCGTTGGAAGAACAGTCCGTCCTTCGCCATGGCATATTCCAGGCGCGGCTGAAACATAATACACGAGCTCAAGGAACCCAGAATAACAATGATTGCCGTAACGGCCACAAAGGATGAGGCCATACCGGATAGTCCCGGAATGTATTTCACGGCGTCGGATACAGCAGAGCTGGAACCCATCAGCTTGTCGAACGGCATCAAGCCGGTGACACACACCGCAAGCAGTGTATACAGGCCAAGTATAATCAGCACCGAACTGATTAACGCCTTAGGGAGAACTTTCCCCGGATTTTTGAATTCTCCAGCCATAAAACAGATGGCAGCCATTCCCGTGTACGCCCAGGTCGTAGCGGATACGCCTCCGATCAGACTTGAGCTTCCGGCTCCCGCCGCTGGAGTGTAAGCGAAGTTGTCAACATTCATGTACATAAGTCCGAGCACAATAACAATCAGGAAAGGAATGATTTTAACAGCGGTAATAATGACCTGAAAGCTTCCGCCTCCCTTAACGCTGCGGTAATGGATGGAGGTGATAATTAAAATAATCGCCACCCCAAGGAGCTTGCCCGCAAACCCGGCAAAGAACGGGAAGAAGCTTGCCAAGTAAGCCACGATGGCCAAAGCCATAATGGAAATGGACGGCGGATCGAGCGCCCAGAATGTCGCCCAGCCGTACAGGAAAGCCAGGGGCCTCCAACCCGCCTTATTCAAGTATACGTAACCGCTTCCATTTTGCGGATAAGCCGTTGATAATTCAGCCAGCACCATGACCTGCGGAATCGCGATGATCCCGCCGATAATCCAGGCCAGGATTGAAATTGAGGGAAGACCCGCCGCTTTTGCCACATCCCCGGAAGAGACAAATATTCCGGAACCTACCGTAGTTCCAACTGCGATAGCCAGGGCCGACCAGAAACCCAGTTTTCGTGTAAGTGTGTCATTACTCATAGCGAGTTCCTCCAAATCAAGATGAGTAGACTTTCAAATCCCTTATTTTCCCGATTGATTTCTTAAGTGCCTCATGCGGACTCTGGTAATAACCGGCCCCCATAATCTCTAAGGTGCAAGCTCCTTTATAACCGTGGCTTTGAAGGGCTGTTACATATTCTCTCCAATTCAGCACCCCGTCATCTAAAGCCAGATGCGCATCGGACGAGCCGTCTCCATCAATCAGATGGAAATGGCAGAGCTCCGGCAGTTTCGTAAAGTAATCCTCCGGTGTCTCTCCTGCAAGCTCCATCGCTACGGTATCGATCATTCCTTGTAACGAAGGGGAATGGATGTCACTCATCACCCTTAGAATTCCCTCCACACCGATCAGAAGATTCGATTCGAACCGGGTCAGAGGCTCCAGCGCAAGCGTCACCCCCTCTTTCTCAGCCACCCGCGATACCTGGTAGATCGAATCGGTTGCATATTTCCACGATTGCTCCCGGGATACCGAGAAGTCCCCGATTCCCGAAGTCATAAGCATCCTATCGGTCCCCAGCTCTAGCGCGGCGTACAGATTATCAATGAAATAATTGACACTCTTCTGCCGCAAATGCGCGTCTGAGGCCGCGATGTTGAACGGATAGACGCACTGCTCCGGCGTGTAACAGACAACCTGCATATCTCTTGACTTCAGCTGCTGCCTGATCTGCCTTAAGTTACCGAGGACATTCCGGTAGACATACAAATGAGGCTCACCCGCCCACAGTTCGATATGACCGATGCCGAGCTCCGACATGGAATCCAGGAAGTGCTCGAAGGGAAAGTGCTTGTACGTAATGTTCATTCCGGCTAGGTTCATTGCTTCACCCTCTCTTAATGAAAGCGTTTTACTATTTGTTATGCTTTGTATTATAACTAATGATTACATAAATTTCAACGCTTTTTTTAAAGGGCATAATTTCCTGTTTGGCGTCTTAAAAGTAAGACCTAACTTGCGTTCGTTTAAAAGAACACAAAAGAGCAAGCATGTCGGCGCTGCCCGCTCTGCCTGCTCTTTTCGGTATAAATCTTAACTTAAGTCAATAAGCCTCGACCAGCTCATCTGATTTAAGGCAAACCGTAACAGAAATCAAGGGATGTCTTCCCTCAAGGACGGGTACACTAGGTTGGGACCAGCGCTGATCCAAACAGCTGTGCTTCCATACCACGTGTAAGGAGGGAACAATATGTCCGAGAATAACGATAAACAGAGCCGCAGCCGCGATGGCCAAGACGGCATTAATGCCGGTGAAGCTGCAGGAACCGTCGGAGGTGCTGCGGCAGGTGCTGCCGTAGGCTCCATTCTAGGCCCGTTGGGTACATTGGCAGGCGGGGTTGCGGGCGCCGCATTAGGCAACAAAGCCGGTGAAGGAATAGGCAACAACGATAAGCAGTCGAACCATGGAGATAGAAACAGATCAACCTCGGGCCAAGAATAACCTCCACGCCAGAACAAAAAAGGAGAACAGGGATTCACTGTTCTCCTTCTTGACTTTGCACCTTTCTCCACCCAAAGTAGCGACTTATTTTCTAAAATGACGCATTCCCGTCCGTTCGCCTCTATTCTTACCGGGCCGGTTCCTCGTGCAGGCTCCGCCCGATCCCGTTCGCCAGAGTCCTTAAATGTTCGCGCATCTAGGGATTCTTTTTTGCTGCTGACAATACCGTTTTAACTGCGTATTACGCAGCTTTTTTAGATATCCATCTCCCTGACGTCGTCCTATTCCGCCCCGTCCTCTCGCTCGCACACGATAATCTGCCGCTCGAAGCTCCCTTTGCGGACGACGCAGCGGTCCTTCACGGCGAAGCCCGCCCGCTCCAGAGCGGCGTCGACCGGCTCCGCCGAGATGACGACTGCCCGCGGAGCGAGCCTGCGGGCGCTGCGCAGCATCTCGAGCTGCTCCTCTGTGCTCAGAACCGAGCACAGATTGTACGGCATGTCGAGAAGCAGCGCATCGTAGGCGCCATCCAGGTCACGGATGTCGCATATCTTCACCACATCGGGATACCCGAAGTGGGCGAGATTTTCCCGCGCGCCGCGGACGGCAAGCGGGTTGAGATCGCGGCCGACGATGTCGATGCCCATCGACAAGGCCTCCACCAGGACCGTGCCGATGCCGCAGCACGGATCGACCGCGCGGATGCCGGCCGGGTCCGGCACCGCGATGTTAACCGCGGCGCGGGCCACTCGCGTACTCAGCGCCGTGGAATACTGCCGCGGCTTGCTGTTGTGCGCCAGCCAGACGGCTTCGCTCCGGCGGCACGGCCCCAGCACCCAGCGGCCGCCGGCGTAAGCCGCGCCGAGCAGGTGCCGGGGCTGCTTCATGTCCGCTTTGCCCCGGACATGCCGGCCGATCCGGCGCTCGATGGCGCGCCGCTCGTCGTAGGAGGCCTTCCCTTCGGCCTCCACGTAGAGCAGCTTGAACGTGTCCCCGTTCAAATCGAGCGACTCGGCCTCTTCGGCCAGCTCGGCCAGGCTGGCCGCCTGGAGCCGGACCTCGAGCCGGTGCCGGATAAACGGGCTCCGGCTCGGGTCCAGCTCCAGCGGGCTCTCGGCCCAGCCGTCCTGCGGCCGGACGCCCAGCAGGGTGCGCAGCTCCAGCATGCAGAGCTCCTTTTCGTCCTCGTGGCAGGCAAAACTATATACATAAGACGGCACAGGGCGGCCGTCTGCGGATGAATTCATCAAAATCCCTTCCTTGCTGTTCAGTGACTGGTATCCCCGTATTTTATCGGATACCCGGGTCTGCGTCTACAAGCGGCTTTGCTCCTGTTCGTTTTTACACGTTAAAATGCTTCGACTGAATGAATTCCCGCATCAATACCTTCGCTTCCCGCTTCTCCGGAGCATTAGAACCCCAGGAAGGAAACTCGTAGTAGGTGCACGTAATCGGATAGAAAAATTTATCAAGAACTAGGCATTACAAAATATTTTCATCATATATAGGTGATATATCGTTCGGATTTGATGAGGAGGATATCATGCAACCTATGTTACCTATAGAAAAATATTTTGGGCAGTTTGAACTGGTGCATGCTTTTTACGGGGCTATGCCTACAGGTGTCAGCGTTTCCGAAACCGGTCGTATTTTTGTTTGCTTTCCGAAATGGGGAGACGACGTTCCATTTACTGTGGCGGAAATTGTTGAGGGTGAATTGCGGCCTTATCCCAGTTTAGAAACCAATTTGGTTAATATCGGAAATATTACGAAGTCTTTCGTCAGTGTCCAAAGTATCGTTGCGGATGGAAGAGGAACACTTTGGGTACTGGATACAGGGGCACCAAATTTTTCTGAACCAATTCAAGGGGGAGCAAAATTAGTTGCTGTTGATTTAAGCACGAATACAATAAGGAGAGTATATACCTTTGCAGAAGATGTTGTCTTGCCAACAACTTATCTGAATGATGTCCGCTTGGATTTTCGGGTTGGAAGAGCAGGCTATGCCTATATAACGGATTCTTCTTCCACAGGGCCAGGGGCTATTATCGTCGTAGATTTAGAAAATGGGAACGCGTTTAGACGGTTAAATGGGGCCATATCAACTTCACCTGACCCCTATTTTTTACCGAAAGTAGAAGGTCAAATTTTGATGAATCGAAACCCGGACGGCTCGACTTTCCCATTCAGATTGGCTTCCGATAGTTTAGCGATTTCTCCTGATGGAAAGGTTTTATTTTATGCTCCGCTAACCAGCCGTCAGCTGTTCTCGATCTCAACAGAAGCCCTAAGAGACAGAAGGATACAAGACATGGATTTATCCCACTATGTGCAGTATTGGGGGGAAAAAGGCGCGTCTGATGGAATGATCACCGGCGCAAAAGGAACCGTTTATGCGGGAGACTATGAAAACAACAGTATCCGGAAGATATTGCCGAATGGCGCAATGGAAACCATCGCACATGACCCGAGAATTTTATGGCCGGATACTTTTTCGATTGGCCCCGATCAATACTTATATGTCATTGTGAATCAATTACATCGGCAGGCGAGATTTCATTATGGAAGAGACCTGCGGGAAAAACCGTATAGTTTACTTCGTATGAGAATTGATGAATTCCCTGCTCCTACCTTTTCATAATGAAGGTAGCTATCCCTCATCAGGGAGCTGGCCATCACCAGCTCCTTTCGCATTTTTCGCCGCTGATCCCGTTAAGCTGAACCGCATCACAAATAGTGGTATAGCAGAAGGTGGAAATAGAAGTTACTTTAATTAGAAACCTAATAGCATAGGAGGAATCCGGTTTAACTTCGGATTCTTTTTTTATGCACGTACTAGGCTCCTACTTAAAAGACACGCCTTGCTAAGACATGCGGCAGGCAGCATACGGTCTTTCCGTCGCTTGCCGCAACAAAAAATCCCCGACACCGGGTCAGGGATTCGGCCTGTTCCGTTCGGAGCAGGAGAGGAAGACGCAACCCGAGCGAAATCGCGGGAGCGTCTTTTTTTATTGAACTAGCGGGGAAGTTAGTTGAATACGACATTTTAATACCGGATCACCGTATCGAGCGCGACTTCGATCATCTGGCGGAACGTCGTCTGGCGCTCTTCCGCCGTCGTTTCCTCACCGGTCACGAGGTGATCGCTGACGGTCAGAATGGACAGGGCGCGGGCTTTGTGCTTGACGGCCAGTGTATACAGCGCGGCGGTCTCCATTTCTACCGCCAAAGTACCGTACTTCGTCAGCAGGGCCGCTGTCGCGCCCTCGTCGTCGCGGTAGAACGTGTCGCTTGTGAAGACGCTGCCCACATGTACGGGCATGCCTGCGGTTTCGGCGGCTTCATGGGCGCTCTTCAGCAGCCCGAAATCGGCGGCCGGGGCAAAATCCAGCCCGTTGAAGCGGATGCGGTTAACCGCGGAGTCCGTGTGCGAAGTCATCGCGAGCACAAGATCGCGCACCTTCACGTCTTCATGGAAGGCTCCGCACGTTCCGACGCGCACCAGCGTCTTCACGCCGTAGCTTTCCAACAGCTCGTGCACGTAGATCGAAATGGTCGGCACGCCCATGCCCGTCCCTTGAACCGATACGCGCTGGCCTTTATAGGTTCCGGTAAATCCGTACATCCCTCGTACCTCGTTGTAGCAGACGGCATCCTCCAGGAAGTTCTCGGCGATAAACTTCGCCCGCAGCGGGTCTCCCGGCAGCAAAATACGTTCCGCGATTTCGTTTTCCTTAGCTCCGATATGTACACTCATGATTCATAGGCTCCTCTCAAAATTCCGCATTTGTTCATTATTCGGCCGGAACCGGGTATGTCTGCCGGCTTCCGGCCTCATTTTCATTCCATGACGTCGATTTTATTTCCAGTGGCTGCCGATAAATTCGTCCCGCCCGGATTGGGCGCGGTCTTCTTTATAGTGCTTCGGATTTTTGCGGTGGTAATTCTGATGGTACTCCTCGGCTTCGTAGAAAGGTCCCGCCGGAACGATCTCCGTCACGACCGGCTTGTCGAAACGGCCGCTTTGCGCCAGTTCCCGCTTGGACTGCTCCGCAAGCTCCCTCTGCTTCTCCGTGTGAGTAAAAATAGCCGCCCGGTACGAAAGCCCCCGGTCCTGAAACTGCCCAAACGCATCCGTCGGGTCGACCTGCTGCCAGAACAGCTCTAGCAGCTTTTCATAAGGAAAAACGTCAGGATCGAACCGGATCTGCACCGCTTCCGCATGACCGGTCTCTCCCGCTTTGACCTGCTCGTAGGTCGGATTCGCCTCGCTGCCGCCGGTATACCCCGATACGATGCCGTGAATGCCCGGCAGTTCCTCGAAGGGAGTCACCATGCACCAGAAGCAGCCTCCCGCGAAGGTAGCCAGCTCTTCAACCGCCTGTTTTTCGGTCTCTGTCATATCTATCGTCCTCCCCGTCTAACCGTCCAGGTTAAAAATGTGTGCCGCATGGCCTTAAAATAGCACGGCACCCGCCGCCATGGCAAGTTTCACGACGCATTCGCCCAACATAAATACCCGCAACCGGAATTGCGGGCATCGCTTGGAAATACGTCGGAAACCGGGCCTGCATGAAGGAGACTACTCTCCCTCCACGCCCCCGGAAGAATCCTGTTCCATACGGCTGAGCGCCGTGTTCACGAGAAAATCAAACAGATCGTCGTCTTCCTCCAGCTGCTGCTCGATGGCGACAATCTCTTCTTCCGTGCCGGATTCGGCGGTGAAATTTAAGCTGTACATCCATTCTTTCCCCTTTTTGCTGAAAAGGGCCACCTCGTAAGCGGTCTTGCCTTCCGCCAGCTTAAATTCCACTTTGCCGATATATCCGTTCTCCGCATCGTGAATCATGCTGGCATTCAGTACCTGAATTGTTTGTCCGTCCATTTCACCCATTATGTCACCTGCTTAAATTAGATTTCGTTGTAAATGGCTTATCAGCATACGCTGGTTTATATTGTACAGGAAGAATCGCCCGCGGGATAGAGCGGAGGCCTCATGCGATTAGACGCCGAAATACCCCGCCCGCCAGTCACCGGGTTATCCGGAGCGGTGTCCCTTCATTCCCGTCCGATGATGCTGGATGCGAGCAGCTCGTAAGATTTCAGACGCTGCGCGTAATCCGGCACCTGAGTCACGATAAGGAACTCGTCCGCGCCGTATCGTTTCTGCAGCTCGTGCAGCTGCTCCTTGATCTGGCCGGCCGTGCCGATCAGCGTACGCCTGTCGGGCGCGTCCGCTTTCTCCGGCCGCCCGCCGTCCGCAGCGGCCTCATCCGCCGCCGGAGGAACGCCTAACGGCCCTTGCCGGTCCTGCGCCTGCGCGGCTTCGCTTCCGGCAGCCTCCTCCGCGAGCGGAAGCCCGGAGCGAAGCCAGTCCGCTCCCTCGGCGGCCAGCTCGCGGGCCCGCTCCTCCGTCTCGGCGCAGACCGCGCCGACGGCGACGATGGCTTTCGGCTCCGCCAGCAGGCGGGAAGGCCGGAAAGCGCTGCGGTACTCTCCGAGCACGGCGGCGCCGTCGTTGTCGCTCATGAAGCGGCCGAATACGTAGCCTGTCCCGTATTCGGCCGCGTAAGCGGCGCTTTTGGCATTCGTGCCGAGCAGCCACAGCTCCGGCGAATCGGGAGGAACCGGGCGGGCCGTGACCCGCTCCCCTTCCACGGTAAATTCGCCTTCGATCAGCGCGGTCAGATCGCGGATTTTGTCCGGCATCTGCCGCACATTCTCCAGGAAATTGCCGCTCAGGGCAAGCGTGACATGCGCGGAACCGCCGGGAGCCCGGCCGATGCCCAGGTCGATGCGCCCGGGATGCAGCGTCGCCAGAAGGTGAAACGCCTCCGCGACTTTAACCGGCTGGTAGTGCGGCAGCAGAACGGCGCCCGATCCGATCCGGATATGCTCCGTATGGGCCCCGATATGGGCCAGGAGTACTTCCGGGCATGCGGAGGCAAGCTGCTTCATGTCGTGGTGCTCGGATACCCAGTAGCGCGTATAGCCGAGCTTTTCGGCTGTACGCGCCAAGGTGACGGCCTGTCCCAGCGCCGCATGGGAATCCGCTTTTTGCATGACCGGTACGAGATCCAGCACGCTGAGACGCAGCGGCAACGGTTTCATCTGTCTTCCTCCTTCGCGTCTGTCGTCAGAATCCGTAAATGGTCATGCCGCCGTCCACATAAAGCGTCTGTCCCGTCACATAGCTGGCCGCGTCCGAAGAGAGGAACACGACCGGCCCGACCAGCTCCTCCAGCCTGCCTACCCGATTCAGCGGCGTACGGCTCGTCACCTCGGCCACGAAGGATTCGTCGGCCAGAAGCTTTTCCGTAAGCGGGGTCGGGAAATACCAGGGACCGATGGCGTTGACCAGGATATCGTATTTCGCCCATTCCAGCGCCAGGATCTTAGTCATTTGAATAAGTGCCGCCTTGGTCGAGCCGTACACGACTCCCGTGCGCAGCGCCATATGGCCCGCGACGGAGGCGACATTCACGATCCGTCCTCCCCCATGCTCCTTCATGTGGCGCCCGACGGTCTGCGACATCAGAAAAGCGGACTTGAGATTCGTCTGCACGATCGCGTCCCACTCCTCATCCGTCACTTCGAGCGCAGGCGTACGGATGTTCATGCCCGCGTTATTAACGAGAATATCGAGGCGTCCCGCTTCGCGTACAGCACGGCCGACAGCCTCCGTCACGCCTTCGCGCGTCCCCGCATCGGCCGCTATCGCGTAGGCTTTGCGCCCGGTCGCTTCGGCAATTTCCACCGCTACGGCGTCCAGATCGCTCTGCGTCCTCGACAGCAGCACGACATCCGCTCCGGCTTCCGCCAGACCGATAGCCAGCGCTCTGCCGATGCCTCTCCCCGCTCCGGTCACCAGAGCCGTTTTACCTTCCAGTTGAAAAGACGGCAAATACATTGCTATACACTCCTTTTATATAACCGCACCCGCGCATACGGGAACAGAACAGTAAACTAAATTAGTTTTCATGATAAAAGATTAACCGCCAGAAAGCAAAGGCCGGCTTTTCAAAATCAGGGATTTAAAGGACGAAACGGAGAAGCGGGAGAAAATCAGGATGATGCGGGGGAACAAATGCCGGACGTAAAAAAACAGACAACTCCGAAAGGCCCATGCTTTCCTGCGCCTTCCGAACCTGTCTGCCTGTCTAAAACGTCAACCGTCTTTACGCGGGGTGAGCTTGCGGGGGTCAATACCGTTGTCGATACGAAGAGGGGCGTGGAACGACTTCGCCAGCTTATCCCACGACACGATTTTGAAGTTCTGGTTGCGTTTTTTTCCGTTATCCAAATTTTCATCGTCCTGAGCCACGAAAATCCCGTTAGGGTAAGCCGGACCCAAACCGAACCCGACGACATCGATTCCGTCCGTCTCCGTTGTCCCGTCAATGAGACCGTCCTTGACGGCGAAGCTGCCCAAGTATCGGTTTGTACCTTGGCGGTTGTAAACCGCGTAAGTGCTGCTTCCCTGGCTGGAAGCCATCAGGTAGCCTTTGCCGTCCGCCCCGTAATACAGCGTCAGCCCCTCGATATCCGCGGTTAAATGCCCTTTGCCCGCCTCATCCACCTTGGCGTAAGGCTTCAGGCCGCTGTCCGGCTCGGCGCCGATCTTCCAGATGGCCGCATCTTCTTCCGCGATGTAGATCGTCCCGTACTCGTCGTCCGCGACAATTCCTTCCGCTTGGGACGCCAGTTTGAAATGACGTACAAGCTTGCCTTCCACACCGGCCGGTCCGGGTATCAGCTCGATCTGTTCGAATTCTCCTTCTTTGCCGAGCACAAGCGCATAGTACTTGCCGGTATGAAGGCTGTGATAAAGGCTGAAGCCGTACACCTCGCCCATACCCGACTTGATCGGCTTGGCCGCGATATTGGCGAGCGCCCCCGTCTCCGGGGAGATCGAGAAAACGTCGATCGTATTACTCGTCCGGTTCGTCGCCGCCGCGATGTCCATCCTCTTACCGTTAAGCTCGTATCCGTAGCGCACGTCGATATTGTTCATTTTGCCGAGCTTGTAGGACTGGACCTGCTTGCCGTCCAGGTCATAGACCAGGATGCCGCCGCCCTTGTTCGTCGCAATCAGCTTGCTCTTGGCCGGATCGTCCGGATGCACCCAGATGGCAGGATCATCGGCCGCATCTTCCCCTGTGTCGACCGCTTCCGTTTCGCCGTCCGCCGTTACCCGGGCGAGCGTTTCCCCGACAGCCGTCTGATCCCCGCCGCCGCTGCGCAGCTTGCTGAGCACCAGCTCGACGAAGCCTGGCGGCACATACGTTTTATCTCCGATCAGTTTCACATGTCCGTTCAATTTTCCGTCCGTTCCGTTTAGCTTATATCCGTCATTCCCGATGGTGACCGAACCTTCCAGACCGCTCTGCAGAGCAAAATCAGCCGTCTGCGTGCTTTGATTCCACGACACGCGGGCCCCTGCCTGCTCCAGCATATCCCTCAGCG
This sequence comes from Paenibacillus sp. JT31N7, assembly GCF_059692095.1. Lineage (NCBI taxonomy): Bacteria > Bacillati > Bacillota > Bacilli > Caryophanales > Paenibacillaceae > Paenibacillus > Paenibacillus sp. JT31N7. Next base: position 202,847 of record NZ_JCAUAT010000006.1, on the reverse strand, counting down.
GTTCATAGCCTTCCTCGACCGAAGCCCAGGCAGCCTGGCTGTAAAAACTTGCGGCGATCAGCAGTACGCTAAAGCTTTTGAACAGTTTCATCGTTAAGTCCTCCCGGTTTTACCCGAATAAGCTTCTATTCTTTATTATGAAGAGAGAATATTAGGGGAAATCACGGAAGGCATTAACGTTTTGTTAAAACGCGTTTCATTTATATACGGCGATCCCTAAAGGAAAGTATTGACAGAAGGAGGGAAATGCTATTTAATAACGAATGAGAATGATTATCATAATCAATTTTAAATAAATAACCCATTCTCTATTCTTACATAATCCTTGAGGGGGAACTATGAAATGAACCGTCGTAAACGGTCCTTGTCTACACTGGCTCTTTTAATTTTCACGATTTTTGCCCTGGCTGCATCCGGGTGCGGCCAAACGGGTACGGCTCCCGCAGCTTCAACGTCACCGAACACGGCATCACCGGCGCCTGGCGCGACGGATACCGCGCGTAAAGTAAAGCATGCGATGGGAGACACCGAGATCAAAGGCACTCCGCAGCGCGTCGTGATTCTGACCAACGAAGGGACCGAGGCTCTTCTGGAACTCGGCGTCAAACCTGTCGGCGCCGTTAAATCCGGTGTCGGCAAAACGTGGTACCCTCACATTGAAGATGCGATGCAGGGCGTAACGGACCTTGGAGAGGAAGTCCAGCCGAACCTGGAACTGATCGTGACTCTCAAGCCCGATCTCATTATCGGAAACAAAGTCAGACACGAGAAAATATACGGCCAGCTGCAGCAGATCGCCCCGACGGTTTTCGCCGAAACGTTAACCGGGCAGTGGAAAGAAAACTTCAAGCTCTATGCCGAAGCCTTAAATAAAAAAGCAGAGGGTGAAAAAGCCCTCGCCGCTTACGATAAGCATGTGGCGGATGTGAAAGCAAAATTCGGCTCCAAAACATCGGCCAAAGTATCCATCGTCCGCTTCCTCCCGGGAGCCGTCCGTATTTACCAGAACGATACGTTCTCCGGCGTTATCCTTAAGGATTTGGGCTTCGCGAGGCCCGCGGCCCAGGACAAGAACGCCTTCATGGAGGTCATTACAAAGGAACGCATGGTCGATATGGACGGGGATATCCTCTTCTACTTCAACTCCGATTATGATGATTCCAAAGGCGGCACGAAAACCCAGCAGGAATGGATGTCGGACCCGCTCTACAAAAATCTTAACGCGGCCAAAAACAACAAAGCCTTCCAAATCGATGAAATCATCTGGAATACTTCGGGCGGGATCAAAGCCGCCAACCTGATGCTGGACGATTTGGTCAAGTACGCGGATAAGCTGTAAGCAGAAAAGGCTCAAGCTTTTCACGGCTTTAATGGAAAAGCCTATACGACTCGGGACCTGCCCAGGTCTTGCCCTATAAAATTCCCCTGTAAACGAGCGCTATTGTAGAACGGCCCGCTTGCAGGGGATTTTTTATATTTGATGGAAGCGCGACACCCGGGGACAGCCGCACGCTCAGCCGCCCTTGTTTTCCAGTGCGCGCGTTCCGGCACTGCATGGCGGGCAGGCAGCCCGCACGGCTGCCTGCCCGGTCCGTGCCTCAGCAGCTTTAAACGCCGGAAAAAAAGAACCTTCCCCATTCGATGATGGAGCAAGGTTCTTTTCCGAAAGGTTAACGTTCGTTTAGAGCAGGCTCTGAAGATGCCTTGCCGGGCCTGCTTCTGAGCAGTTTTGCCGCTATATAAGCGAGGAGCGCCAACTGGGGGATCAGCGTTTCCCAGGTCGGATAAACTCCCAGCCAGCCCACGGACGGAAGTCCGGAAGCGGAATGAGCAGGTAAAACCGACGCGACCTGCAGGGAATGGATACTTTCCCCGAGGAAACGGAAAACGAGGTAATAGATAAGCGCCGATGCCGTCATAAAAAAGGGCCGGATCGGCAGTCGGGCACTCAGCCGGATAATGGCAAAACCAATACCGATCAGCAGCAGGAGCGTCACTCCGATACCTAAAAATAGCTGGGACGGCGCAATCGAAGGCGCCATACCCACGTAAAAGATCGTCGTTTCCGCCCCCTCGCGCAGTATGGCGAGAAGCGAGACCGCGAACAGCGACCATAAACTTCCGCCGGCCAGGGCACTCCCCATCTGACGGTCAATGTAGCTGTTCCACGCTTTCACATTGGATTTGGCGTGAAGCCAGTTCCCTACGGTCAGCATAAGAATGACGGAAACAAGCCCTGTTCCGCCTTCAATGAGTTCCCGTGCGCTGCCGGAAGCAGCCCGAGAAATCATATAGGAAAGCAGCAACGCCATCGCTCCGCTCAGAAGCAGTCCGCTTCCGACGCCCGACCAGATCCATCCGCGCTTATCCCCGTTCCCGGTTCGCTTCAAATAAGCGAGCAGCGCGGAGATGACGAGAATCGCTTCGAGGCCCTCACGCAGCAGAATAAGTCCGGCGTCCACGGCCGTGTACCGCTTCTCGCCTGTCATCGGCTGAAGCTGTTCCCGCATGGCCGTGATGACTTCCTCCGCTTTATCGCCCGCAGGCGGAACCGACATCAGGTAACGCGAAGCTTCCGTCATCTGGTTTTCGATCTGCGTATAGACGGCCGAGGAACGGATTCTGACCTGCCCTTCGGCCGAAGGCCACTTCTGAATAAAAGCCTGCATCTGCCCCGCCGCTTCCGTATGATGACCGGCGGCAATGTCCGATGAAGCGTGGTCGAGAATCCCGATAAGCTCCGCAACGGACATATCTGCAGGTTCAGGGGCTTTGGATACGATTTTACCTGCCGTATAATCGTTCACGAGCTGAATGAGAGCCGCGGTTTCACCCGCCGCCTGCTCCGGCTGTTTGGGCTCGGCCTGCAGGGCTACGCGGATCATGCTCATTTGCGTCTCCATTCCGCTGTATACGGTAAAATTATCGCTCCGGATAGCCTGCTCGACTTTGAGCCATCCGCTGTTCAAGGTTTTATAGTCGTTATACGCCCGGGCCAAATCGCCCGACCGGATGCTCGCAGCCAGCTTTGTCATGACGGGAAGAAGACTTGCCGCCGTGTCCTGCCCGGACTGGCCCGTTTTTGCGTCCTGCCGGCCTTCCTTCGCATACTTGTTCACGGCCTTGGCCAGTTCGGACAGGGCCGCTGTTGCGGCCTTGGGGTCCTTCTCCCCCTCAGCGACCGTTTTCTTTGCATGCGCCAAGGCCGAGTTGACGTCCGCTGCGGCAGCGGAGGACTTGGCGGCGTTAGCCTGCCAAAGTTTATCGGCCTCCGCCAAATGCTCGGCGGCTTTGGCCCAGCTTCCCTGGCCGGCTTCAACGAGCGCTCCCCCTACAATGGGGAGCATACCGTCCGCGCCCGGCGCCTTGCTTTCACCGGCGGCAAAAACGGGAGAGTATCCTGCCCCCGCCGCCGTTACGCTGATCAGCAGCAGAAGCGCGGCCAGACCGATTTTAAAAACGCTTTGGCATGCGGCCGAAGAAAGGCTGTATTTTTTCCGTTTAAAAAAGGGTGTCGCCAATATAGCCGCCCTCCTTTACGCCGGGAAAGCAGGCAAAAACCGCACTGCCGATGTGTACGATATATTCATTAAGCTTATCGCTCTTACCCAGCGCTTTCTGAATGGGAACAAACTGCTTGCGCGGATCGCGCTGGTAGCAAACGAACAAAAGACCCGCATCCAGCTGGCCTGTTTTGTGGTCGATTCCGCTTGAATAGGAGTAAGAACGGCGGAGAATTTTGACGGATCCGTCCCCGCGAGCCAGCTTCAAGTGGGAAGTATCCGGGATGACGAGCTTGCCGGAGGCATCCTTCTTCTCCATATCGGGCGCATCGAACTCGCCCGATGCGCCGAGCGGAGCGCCGCTGTCCCTGTGGCGGCCGAAGGTCGCCTCCTGATCCGCCAGCGTCGACCGGTCCCACACCTCGATCCGCATGCGGATCCGGCGGACGACCATATAACTTCCGCCGTGCATCCAGCCGCTTCCGTCCGCGCCGTCCGCCCACACGACTTTCTTCATCTCCTGCTCATCCTTCACATCCGGATTGCCGGTGCCGTCCTTAAAGCCCATCAGATTGCGCGGAGTCGCTTTGGCCGGGTCCGAATATCCCGTCCGCTGGAAGCCTTCCTGCGTCCAGCGGAGAACGGCCTTGCCCCGTGCGATGCGGGCCAGATTGCGGATCGCGTGGAACGCGATCTGCATATCGTTGGCGCACACCTGCACGCACAGATCGCCGCCGCACCATTCCGGCCGCAGCTCGTCGCCGCCGAAAGCGGGCAGATCCTGGAGCGCCTCGGGCTTCTTGTCCCCGAGACCGAAGCGGCCGTCGAAGAACGACGAACCCGCCCCGAAGGTAATCGTGGTCCGGGACGGTGTAAGCCCCGCGGCCTCACCCGTATCGGCGGGAGGCAGCAGCTCATTCCCGTCGTCCTGGCCGACCATTCTGCCCTGGGCCATGTTGGCCGCGGCGGTCGTCCATGCCTGGAACAGCTTGCGTACTTCCTCGACGGAAGAAGCCGTCACATCAAACGCCGCAAAGCAGATAAAATCCTGGACGGACGTAACGATCCCCGCTTGGTGACCGCCGTAGAAAGGCACCGCGCCCTGAGGGTCCTTTTCGGCCCCCGAGGCGGAAAACGCCTTTTCCGTTTTGGTCGTCTGCGCCGCAACGAGGCCGCGGGCGCCGGCGGCGCCAAGCAATAGCCCGGCGCCGCCAACTCCGGCCAGCTTCAGAATATCTCTGCGGCTGACCGGTTTATCGAAAAATCCTTTTTTCTGATCGTTATCGTTCCCGCTCATTTCGCCGCCGCTCCCAGAATCGTTCCCATTTGAGAAAGAGGCTCGGCCAGCGCATCCAGCAGGCGGCTCAATTTTTTCGTATCCTCCTGCTTCAATTTCTCGTAAGAGACGTACCCGTCTCCTTCTTTGTAGGCAGCAAGTGCCTGTTCCAGATCTTTGAATTTCGCACCGATCGTTTCTTCGAGCGCCGCGTCCTTGCTCTTGAGCTTAGGCTGCAGGAGGGTATAGATCTTCTTAGCTCCTTCGACATTCGCCACGAAATCATACAGATCGGTATGCGAATAACGCTCCTCTTCCCCCGTCACTTTGGAGGCGGAAACTTCGTTCAAAAGTTCAACGGCACCCGTTACTAGCAGAGCCGAATCCACCTCGACCGTTTCGATTAGAGCACGAAGCTGCTTCGCGTCGTTCAAAAGACGGTCCGCATACTCCTCCTGACCCTTCGTCGTGTTTTTCTGCCAGAGCGCCTGTTCGATGCGGTGAAATCCGCGCCAGTCTTTCTCTTCAACATCGTTCTCGCGGGCATCGATATTCGGGTCCAGGTCACCGAGAGCTTCGGCGATCGGTTCGATTCTTTCATAATACATCCGGGTCGGCGCGTACAGTTTCTTGGCTTCTTCAACCTTTCCGGATTTAACGGCGTTCACGAACTTTTCCGTCTCTTTGACGAACAGATCGGATTGTTCCGTGGCGTACGTGCGGTAAGCGTCGAGAATCGGTTTCCACGATTCGTCGCCTTCCGGAGCCGGAGCTGCCGCAGCGGGAGTCGCTTTTGCATCCGGCGTTGCGGAAGCACCCGCGTTTTTATTGTTGTTGGAACCACATCCCGTAAAAAGCACCGTGCAGGCTGCAAACAGCGCGACATAACGTATCTTCATATAGACAACTCCTCGAATTCTTTTGGCTGAAAACAGGATGATAAAAGCATGGTTCTCATGTCCGTTCATCACAAATTCCCAAAACGAGTATATCAACATTGAGAATCATTATCAATATCTTTTTTTGGAAAATCGAACGTTTTTTTGCATTCATTTCAATCCTGCATTAAAAAGGAATTGACAGGAACAAGCGTTCTTATTTATACTGTTTACAAGAGATTCCAGGAGGTTTTTATGCTTCATCACGTCGAAATCAATGTATCTAATTTGAACGAATCGACTCCTTTCTGGGAATGGCTGCTGAGTCAGCTGGGATATGAGACGTTCCAGCGCTGGGAGAAAGGGATCAGCTGGAAGTGCGGAAATACGTATCTGGTTTTTGTACAGACCGAAGAACGTTTTCTGGACCTCCCTTATCACAGGCGGCGTACCGGCTTGAACCATCTTGCCTTTCACGCGGAATCCAGAGAGCAGGTGGACAAGCTGACGGAAGCGCTAACGGCAAGAGGCGTCCGTGTCTTGTACCGGGAACAGCATCCGCATGCGGGCGGCCCCCGGCATTATGCCGTCTATTTTGAAGATCCGGACCGGATCAAGGTGGAAGTGGTTGCTCCCGGCGTTTAGCGGGCTGCCCGGCTTTGTTTGGCATTACGATCGTCTCTCACGGATTTGCAATAAGGAAAAGGCTTGTCTGACCGACATAAAAAGAGAGTCCCGGCAGGACTCCCTCTCTTCCTCTCCCTCTCCCTTTCCCCTCTCTTCCTCTTCCTCATCTGCTGCTGCGGATTTATACCAGCATTTCGGCGAGGCTGCGGTATTTCCGGTATTTGGCCAAGACGGCATTAACCCGGGCCGCTCGTTCCTCCAGCGTGCCTCTGAGCACAAAATAAGGGATACGGCGCATGTTGAGATCCGCCAGAATCTGTTTCTGAAACAGATTCCGCTGGGCGTCGCCCGACCGGTCCCACGTGTCATCGTAAGGGATGTCCGTGTCGCATACGAAGACCAAATCGTAGCGTTCGGCGGCAGCCTCCGCCAATTCGTGAAGCCGCGGCAGCGCCTCGCCGTGATAATACATCGAGAACCGCAGCGTCGTGCGAGCATCTGTGTCGACGAATACATACTTGTCGGCTTCCCCCGTCAGCTTCTCCTCCCTCTGCACGTGGCCCTCCGCGATTTCCAGGAGCTGCCGTTTTGACAAACGGCGGCCGCTCTGGTGCTCCGCCCAATATTCCCTCCCGTATTCGGGCATCCAGCTCGTTCCGTGAAGATCCGCCAAATAACTGGCGAGCGTCGTTTTTCCTGTCGACGGAGCCCCCAGAAACACAACCTTCGTGATCAAATCCCGATAGACGACAGGATCTACATAACGGCGCTGACCGTACGGATCATGACGAACCCGTGTGCCGGAGACCGGCACCGTCAGACGATCGGGATCTACCTGCCTGTTATGCGCACCCAGTGCGGCGCTTACGTGGTCTCCGTATCTTTCGCCGGAATAGAAACGAGTAATCTTCCTCCCGCCAAGCATGGCGAGAATATGCTCCTCGTGCATGTTCTGGATTTCGGGTGTATATCCGTTTTCCGCCGGTCCGTCCCAGGCTTCGATAACTTCAACGCCGGGATACAGCTTTCGTATCCAATCGGCCCTTACGGGGAGCGGAACATCCGTGACTTCCGGGCTGTCATAAATGAGCGCGATCACTTCGTCGTTCTCCTCTATCGCCGTCTCGATCATCAATTGGTGCCCTTTATGAAGCGGAGCGAATTTCCCCAGAGTAAGGCCGGTGGTTACAGGTCCTTTTTTCAGTTCCGTATCGTGTATGATCCTCTTTTCCGTATTCTTTTCCGTATTCATTTCCGTATTCATTTCAATATTCATTTCCATGCACCTCTTTCCGTGTTAGAAGGATCTCCCGCAGGCTCCGGCGTAAGACGTAACCCGTCCTGTCCCGCTGCGGCATAGTTTCTTTTCCACGTAATCAGTCCGGATATCGCGATGCCCAGGTAGATCAAATACAAGAACGCAATCGCATCCAGCCCCTTATAGGCGTACATGCCGATCGACAGCACATCCACCGCTATCCAGACGGTCCAGTTTTCCAGAATCTTAGCCGATAAGAGCAGCTGGGCAATGATGCTGAGCGTAGCGATGAACGCATCCGCGTAAGGGATGGAAGCGTCGGTATACTTGTGCAAAACATACCCCCAGCCTGCCGTCGCGCCGATCAGAAACAGAATCAGAGGAAGGATCAGCCACGGCGCTATTTTCCTCGTCGGACGCACTTCCGCGCCTCCCCTTTTTGTGAGCCAGAAGATCCAGCCATAGATGCTCAGCAGGAAAAAGAAAACTTGAAGCCCCATATCCGCGTAGAGCTTTACCTCCCAGAACATATAAAAAAAGCAGGCCACATTAATCAGGGAAATCGGCCACGACCATAAGTTTTCCCTGGCCGTCAGCCAGACGCAAAGCAGTCCTGTCGTAGTAGCCGCAATTTCCAGCGCCGACGATGATGTCAACCCTGCGACCGTCAGCATAGCGGCCAGCAGCACAAGCATAGTTCCCGTTTTCTTCATTTCATTCCCTCCAAACAATTATTTTAATAATATTAAAAGGACAATATCAAATCTTGAAAGAAAAGCCTAGCTGTACAGTGACAGCTGAGGCACATCTCCGGTAAATCGGTAAAGCTGGGCCGCACGCTGGGAATAGCGGTTGGAGAACTTCCGCTCGCCCCGTGAATCTTTCACTTCCTCTATAATGCCTTTGCGGCTTTGCGTGGAGGTAATTTTGCGGATAAAATTTTTCTCCTCAAACTCCGGAACCAGCGTCCGGATAACCTGATACAATTCACTGATCGTGAATTCATCGGGTAGAAACTCCTTCGCGATAATCGTCGTCAGCATCTGCCTGCGAACCTGGTCTAGGGCATCCTGGAGAATCTGGTTGTGATCGAAAGCCAGCTCCATCTCAAGCGCCTCTTCCACGGAAAAAAGCTTAACATCGGCTGCGTCATCCGCCGCCTGGCGGCCGGCCAAGTACTGTTCATGCACCAGCGCGAAGAAAGCATGCGAGATGATCCAGCCTCGGGGATCACGGCCGGGCGTGCTGTACACATTGAAGTATTGAATGTGCACTTCCCCGACCCCGGTTTCCTCTTGCAGCTCACGCTTTGCGCAATCGTAGACCGTCTCCGTCTCCTTGCAGAAGCCCCCGGGAAGCGCCCACTGGCCGGCGAACGGCCAGCCTTTACGCTGGATAAGCAGAACCTGCAGCTCCCGGTGGGGGAGAGATTTTTTGACCGTGCCGCGCTCGGTCGAAGTGATCGTAAAAATCACGATATCCGCTGGAGCGCCGTCCGGTGTTCTGTATTTGTCCGACGAGTAATTCAGGGCCTCGGAATTCGTGTCCATGTTTTCACCTGCCGTTTCCTAGAGAATGAAGATTTATATGTTCAATTTGATAATATCATTATGACACATTAAAATTAATTGTCAAGGTGGATTTCTCCTCTTTTTTCTATAACGATGAGGCAGGTGCTGTCCGGAAGCGGAACGAGGGCACCGTTCTCGTCCATGAAAACGACTTTGTCCGCAAGCGCGTCCGTATAACCCTCCTGCAGGAAGTGCCGGAATTCCACAATAACGGCTTCCGGTCCCAGCACCTTACCGATAAAGTCGGCATAGTCAGAGGGCGTGAAGTAACCGAATTGCTCCTGCACTTCGTGAACGTAGGCTTCCTCTCCCCACGTATACGTATAAAGAAATTCCATCGCATCATTCACCGGCATTATCGCATCGCCATCTGCCGTATACTCGACTTGTATCTGCCTGCCGGCAAAATCACCCGTATACCGCTTCAGCCATTCCTTGTCCTCTTGGGACAGAAACCGGATGCGCCGTTTTGTTTCCACGGGTTCCGTCATGATGCCGTCACGGATAATGATTCTCCCTCCCACGGCCAGAACATCGAAAGCACTGCGCAGAGCGGCTGCAATCGTGTCCCGGTTGAACTTGGACCCGTTCCATTCGATATAAGAGTACAATTCATGCAGGATGGAGGAGAAGATAACGGTTCCGACGGTTCCCGGATGCACGTAATCTTTTAGGTTGAGCGCGTCTCCCTTCAGAACCTCCCAGCGGTGTCCTTCGAGCTGCTTTTTGCGGTTTAACGCTTCAATGACATTGGTGGAGATGTCAATTCCGACCGGCTGCTTATCCGGCAGCCTTTGCTCGATCAGGTCCAGCATAACTCCGCCGCCCGGCCCGATATCGAGCACTTTTTCCCCCGTTATGAACTCCAGCATCACGCTCTTGTAGTCTGCGGTCCGGTTCATCGTCTCCAGATACTCATCCTCGTTATGAAACCGGTCGTAGGCGTCGCGTCGCAGTTCGAAAAGATCGAACAGAAGCAATACCGCTTTCTCGTAGAGCGGAGACTTCTCCGCTTCCACACAAAATTCAATGAGTTTTTCGGCGGCAGCGGAAAACTCGAAGGTGAAGAAGACCGTATCCGCAGACGAAGGGCTGCGTTCCACTTTATATGCCAGGTGGGGATTTACAGGCGCCCGGTCGGTTCCGATATGTTCGAAGGCAAGCTCCCGCAGAAACTTCTCGATGATACGCTTCTTGTAGACGTTGATTTTCTTCACGCCCTTGTAATCGTAATACATGGCGTTCATCAGCCGCTCGAAGCTGATATGATGGACGGCCTCATCCGTCATGTCCGGGTCGGTGTTTACCCCTGTTTGCAGAGCGAGCATAAACACCTTCACAACTTCTTCCAGGCTGAATTCCTGAAGCGCGGATTCCACGTACCACAGTGTTTTTCCCGCCAGTGGCTGCAGCGCTTTTTCGAGGGCAAGTCCGGGGTATCGGGCTTGACTAATGTGCTCGGATTGCCTGGATTGCTTGGTCCGTACGGTTTGTCCAGCCTGCCCCGTCCCCCCGTCAAACGCTTCGCCGACAAATACTTGCCCGCCCGGCGGCATCCCTTCTCCCGCTTCGCGTTCAATCGCTTCCGCTACTCGCTCGTATTCGGCTTCGAAGTTCTCCCCCTGCCGGATGGAACCGCTTCTCAGTTTACGCAGCCGTTCGCGGACCGACCACGCTCCGGGGTGCTCTCCGCTTGAAATATGCCCGGCCAGTTCCTCCACTTCGCTGTGCACCGTGTTCCACAATTCGGACGAAACGGCGCCGATGACGCACTCATTCAAAGGAAGCAAAAGACTTTGGAGCTCTCCGGGAGTCAGAAGCCCCCGCTTAACGATCTCCGTCAAAGATTTGTTTCCTTCGAACGGGACTTCGCCTCGTATGTACTGGCCGATCAAGCCGTGCGTTTCGATCAAGGTGCGGGTTACGCGAAGCTTATCCGTCGCCGTCTCGCCCGTTTCGTTAAAACGGTCAAAGAGCTGAGCGGACCCGATATTATGAACGAACAAATGGATCCCGTCGGCCTGCCACTGCATCCGCTGTCGGACCGTTCCGCCTTTGGCCGTTTCGGACCAGACGAGCACGGTTTCCAAAATTTCTTTCACCCAGAAAGAAAGCTTCAACCCGTCCAGAATACGCAGCGTTCTTTCCACATAATCCAATACCGGGTTGGCTTCAGCCAGCTCATGAATGGACCGGATCCGTTCCAGATTGACGATCCGCTCTTCCGCCGAAACGAGAAACCGGAGCCACGTATAAGTAGAAACCGGGGTTTCTTCACCCCGGCGGTACGCTTCAATCGCTTTTAGTGAAGTAAGCATAAATAGGTCCTCTCTTCCTGTGAAAACAAAATAGTCGTTATAGCAATCATATGATGTTTAACCCTAAGGGGAAAGATTGAATTCACCCGATGAATAACAAAAAGACGGAAAGGAACCTTCATTCCTTTCCGCCCTTTATCGTTAAAGCAGCCTTCTCTGAAGAGTCCTGCGTTCTTCGCGGTCCAGCTGCAAATAACCGTTTGCGAGAAGCCGAGCTTTCCGTGGCAGTCTTACAGTTTTCTGGAAGTCAGCTTAGCCTGCGTGAACAGAAGCAGATAATCGTAGCCCCCCGCTTTGGAATCCGTGCCGGACATATTGAAGCCTCCGAAAGGATGCACGCCGACCAACGCGCCCGTACATTTGCGGTTAATGTAAAGATTGCCGCAGTGCATGTCTTCGAGAGCCGTTTCGATTCGGCTTTCGTCTTTGGAGAAGAAAGCGCCGGTCAAGCCGAACTCGGTATCGTTGTACATGGCGATCGCTTCTTTCCAGTCTTTCGCTTTCGCGATAGCCAGGACGGGACCGAAAATTTCCTCCTGCATGATGCGAGACTTGCCGTCCACATCGGCAAAGACGGTCGGCTGGATATAGTAGCCGTTTCCTTCCGCTTTGGCGCCGCCCGTAACGAGACGGCCTTCTTTTTTGCCGATTTCAATATATTCCAGGATTTTATTATACGAGTTCTCGTCGATCACGGGACCTGCGGCGTAGTTTTCATCCTGCAGGCCGATCTCCAGCTTCTTGGTCAGCTCCGCAACCTTCTCCACAATTTCGTCGTAGACGGATTCCACAATAACGGCGCGGGAACCAGCGGAGCATTTCTGCCCTTGGAAGCCGAATGCCGAAGCGGTAATGGCCGCCGCAGCCGCATCGAGATCGGCGGTTTCATCGACGACGATCCCGTCTTTTCCGCCCATTTCGGCGATAACGCGCTTGATCCAGATCTGGCCTTCCGCCGTTTCGGCGGCCAGGCGGTTAATGCGGAGGCCTACTTCTTTGGAACCGGTGAAGCTGACGAAACGGGTTTTCGGATGCGTCGTCAAGTAGTCGCCGACTTCGGCGCCGCTGCCCGGAATGTAATTGATCACGCCGGCAGGCAGGCCGACTTCTTCCATAAGAGCCACGAACTTGTGGGCGATGACGGGCGTAGTGGACGCCGGCTTCACAAGCACCGTGTTGCCCGAAACGACAGCCGCCGTAGCCATACCGGCGCAAATCGCCAGCGGGAAGTTCCACGGGGGAATCACCACGCCTACTCCCAGCGGGATGTAAGTCACGCGGTTATCTTCGCCGTCGAGCTTCGTGAGCGGCTGATGCGTATTCGTCTCGCTCAGACGGATCGCTTCTCTCGCGTAAAATTCCATGAAGTCGATCGCCTCCGCCGTATCCGCGTCGGCTTCCGCCCAGTTTTTCCCGGACTCCAGAATCATCCAGGCCGAGAATTCATGCTTGCGCTGGCGCATCAGCTCCGCCGCTTTCAGCAAATACTCGGCGCGTTCGCGTACGGGCACCTTTTTCCATGTCTCGAAGGTGACTAAAGCCGTCTGCATAGCGCGCTCGGCGAGCTCCTGAGTGGCTTTGCTGACACGGCCGATTACCTGGTCGATGTTTCCGGGATTGATCGAGACAATTTTGTCCTCGGTCGTTACTTTATCCGCGCCGATGTGAAGGGGATACTCCCGGCCAAGTTCCTGTTTAATTTTAGCCAGAGCTTCCTGCATCGCTTTTTTGTTGGCCTCCTGCGTAAAATCCGTAAACGGCTCGTTTGTGAACGGGGCAATTGTCGTTTGGTTCATGGTCATAATAGCCACCTCTCCATAAATTAAAATGTATGTTTATTTAAAAAAGTTCTTCAAGACAAACCAGACGTTGGCCGGGCGCTCGGCCAGGCGCCTCATAAAATAGCCGAACCAGTCGATTCCGTAAGGTACGTAAGCCCGCACCCGGTATCCTTCCGCGACCAGCTGCTTTTGAAGATCCTCGCGTATTCCGTAAAGCATCTGAAACTCGAATTGATCCCCTGAAATCTTCATATCGCGGATAAAAGCTTTCATTTCATGAATGACCGCTTCGTCGTGGCTGGCGATCGCGGCATAATTGCCGTTTAATAAGTGCTGTTTAATGATCTTTTTATAATTGTCGTCCACGTCTTTCTTCTCGGGAAAAGCAACTTTGGGCGATTCCTTGTAAGCGCCTTTAACCAGACGCAGATTCGCGTGAATGCTGTTCAGATCGCGGATATCCTGCTCCGATCGGTACAGGTAAGCCTGAATGACGGTTCCGACGTTATCGTATTCGTCGCGCAGCTCGTGCAGAATATCGAGCGTAATCTGGCAGTGCTCGTAATCTTCCATATCGATGCGGACGAAGTTCCCGTGCTTCTTGGCACAGTCCAGAATCCGTCGCATGTTCTGCAGGCACAGATCCTTGCTGATATCCAGACCCAGCGAAGTCATTTTAAGCGAAAGGTTCGAGTTGACACCGGATGCTGCAATCGCTTCCAAAGTCTTGATACACATCTCGGCCGATTCATCGGCTTCTTCCTCGCTGAAAACAAATTCGCCCAAATGATCCAGCGTAGCGAGACGGCCGTCGCTGTTCAGTCCGCGGACAGCTTCGATCGCCTGCTGAATGGATTCCCCCGCTACAAACCGGGCGGCTCCGAACCGGAGACCGAACCTTTTGGCCATTTTGTTCGCCGAATGGCTTTTGCCCAGGGCTTGGAACATATTTCTCATGATGGCTTCCATAAAGATGCCTCCATATTCCAAATTATTGAATATTATGTTCACTTCATTGAACACATATGTTTAATATATGTCCAATAATACAATAATGTTCATCACTTGTATACACTTTCTTCTATTTTCAGCCAATAAAAAAACACCTCTGAACAGTTTTCTGTCCTGAGGTGCGCGAAGATTGTGTTTGCTGTCCTTGCTATCGGCAGATCTGCCGCTACTCCGTGTGGATATCATACTCTCTCATTTTCTTATAGAGAGTCCCCCGGGAGATGCCGAGCAGCTTGGCTGCCGCGCTTTTGTTGCCGTATGCCCTGCGCAAAGCTTCTTCGATCTGACGGTCTTCCTGTTGAAAAGCGGAATGAGGCTTCGCCGCTCCCGTTTCCTCTCTGTCCGAGAAAGACTCGGCATGCTGCATTTTGGAGGAAAGACCCGGAGGCAGGTGAATGTCCATGATCGTATCTCCCTCACAAAGAATGACGGCGCGTTCCATTACGTTGCGCAACTCCCGTATATTGCCGGGCCAGTCATGGTTCATAAGCACGTTTAAAACGTCGGAGTCGATCTTCGGAACGGGTTTGTGGTAATGCTCCGTAAATTCCCGGATAAAAGCCTGCACCAGCTCGGGAATATCTTCTCTCCGCTCGCGGAGGGCCGGAATTTCGATGCTCATCACGTTGAGCTGATAAAACAAATCCTCCAGAAAAAGCCCCTGCTCCATAAGAGGCTGCAGCGAAGTATGCGTCGTGGCGATAATCCTCGCGTCCGTTTGGATGCTTTCTTCCCCGCCTGCACGATGAAACGACTTGTCTCTTAAATACTGGGAAAGTTTAAGCTGAATATCCAGGGGCATCTCGCCCACTTCCTCCAGAAAAAGAGTGCCGCCGTCAGCAAGCTCCAGCTTCCCTTCCTTGCCCTGGTCTTCGCCGCTTGTAAAAGCGCCTCCCTGGTAGCCGAAAAGCTCCGTTTCCAGCAGACCGCCCGGAATGGCGCCGCAGTGCAGAGAAACGAAAGCGGCGTCTTTGCGCTCGCTGCTGTAATGAATGGCCTGGGCAAGCATCTCCTTGCCCGAGCCCGGTTCCCCGACAAGCAGCACAGGGGTGCTGAAGCGGGCAAATTTGCGGGCGACCTCCAGGGAGCGTTTGATATCGTGGCCCATTCCGATGATGGACGAGAAGGGCTTGTCCTGCTCGATCCGCAGGGGAATGGCCGAATACAGCTCTTCGTTCAGACGCACGATCCGCGTGATATCCTGTTCCGTGGCGATCCCGCCGATAATCTGATTGTTCTCCACGATCGGAGAAGCGCTGATCAGGACATGGGTGTCCGGGGCCGGCTGGTGATAGACTTGGCGGATGGTTCGGCCTTCGTCCAATATTTGATGAAGCATGATCGATTCTTTCTCGAAATGCTCGCCGATCGTCCGTCCGATAATGTCCTGCTTGCCGATCCCGTACACCTGCTCCGCCGTTCTGTTCCAGTAAATCACGCGGCCTTCCCGGTCTACGGCCGTCACTGCCTCGTTGACGGTTTCCACGAGGGTGTCCAGATAAGACACCAGCTGCCTTTTCTCCTGCTGCAGGCAGTTCATCATGGCTTCGGCCGTAACGATGCCCAGCTTCCCCGAATCCTCGCCGAGGACCAGAACAGGCTTCTGCCAGTCGCTCTGAAGCTGGCCCAGCCTGGACTTCGGACAGGCGGCCGAGCAGGGCCATCCCGTGCGGCGGACCCATTCATCTATAGTCATATCCGGATGAAAAGCATCCAGAAATTTCGCTTCCTGATAGGAAATGATATAAGCTGCAGCAGGGGCCGTCTCCACGATTACAAAACGGACCTGTTCCAGCAGAGCCTTGGCTTGCGATACCGGGCATTCCCCCTCCAAGGCAAGGAAAGAGGTGTCCAACTGAAGGTGTTCAAGACCGAACATGAATGTGTATCCTCTCGTTAATAATCTCTACTTAAAATTAACACAGTTATGTAACCAAATCCATCGGGACCGGTTAATTTGACTCTCTCCAAAAGGAAAAGACCCGCTCCTCCGGAGGAGGAAGCAGGTCTCATTCTAAATCAGGTCAGATTTTGAATTTGGAGAGGCTCTCCTGCAAACTTTGAGCCATCCGGCTCAAGGATTCGCTTGCGGAGGAAACTTCCTCCATAGAAGCAAGCTGCTGCTCGGATGCCGCGGAAATCATCTGGGCACTGTCCGACGAGCCCTGCGAGATTTGCAGCATTTCCATCATCGAGGCGCTCACTTCCTGGGAGCCGGCAGACATTTGTTCCGTTGCCGCGGAAACCTCGCGGATCTGATCCGATACGTTCTGAACGGCCGTGTAGATATCCTGGAAAACAATCCCGGCAATATGGATGATTTCCGCGCCCTTGCTGACTTCCGCAACGCCCCGGTCCATCGTTGTGATGGCATTATCCGTGGACGTGCGGATGTGCGCGATCAACTCCGTAATATGCGCGGCCGATTTCGCGGACTGCTCCGCGAGCTTCTTCACCTCGCCCGCTACGACGGCAAAGCCCCGCCCATGCTCGCCCGCTCTGGCCGCCTCGATGGAGGCGTTGAGCGAGAGCATCTGGGTCTGGCTCGCAATTTGCGTGATGACGTCGACAATGTCGCCGATTTGCCGCGAATGCTCGCCGAGCGTCTTAAGCTCTCCGGAGGTGACGGTTACGGAATCGCGGATGGAATCCATCTGCCGGACCGCCATCTGGATGGCGTTGTTCCCCTGTTTCGCCTCGGAAGCCGTCCGGTTGGTCGTATCGGCAACCGTCGATGAAGACTCCGCGATCCGCTGGGTGCCTCCGGCCATCTCTTCCATCGCCTTCGAGCTCTGCTCGGCGCTCTGCACCTGCGTCTCCGAGCCGCGGACAATTTCCTCGATCGACTGGCCCACGTGCTTGGATGCTTCGACCGATTCGGCCGACGAGGCCGTCAGCTCTTCCGATGAAGCGGCAACCTGCTCCGCCATGAGGCTAACGTCCCCGATGATCGCGCTCATCGATTCAAGCATCTTGTTCGTATTTTGGGCGATTTCTCCGATCTCGTCTTTCGAAGTTACCTCCAAACGGGGAGTCAGATCTCCTCCCGCAACCTTCTTCAGCACCTCCGAAAGATGCAGCATAGGCGCAACGGCCACCCTGCCGATCTGCCAGGCAATGAGCAGGACCAGGATACACACGATCAGAATGATGAGGGTGGTCGTCCGGACGAACTTCTGGAGTGTCTCCAGAACCTCCGCGTCATTGGTCAGAACAATCATCTTCCAGCCGGTAGTCGATACGTTATGATAGGAGGCTGTGCGGTCTATGTTTTCCGGTGACGTGTAATCGACTTCGCCGTCATTTTGCACCAGTACCTGTTCTTTGAATTTTTTCAGCTCGCTCGCCTGCATCACTTCATCAAGCTTCTTCCCGATCCGTTCTTTATCCGGATGAGTCAAATACGTGCCCTCACCCGAGATCAGGTAACCGAAACCGTTCTCGCCCACCTTAGCTCCTTCTATGAGCCTTTGAAGAATGTCGGGGTTAATGACCGCATGAATGGCGCCGAGGAACTCGTTGCCCTCTACGATCGGCACGGCGACGACGATAACCGGTTTTCCCGTTTTGGAATTGATCAGCATGTCGCTGACGACCGTTTTTTTTGTTTCGGCCATTTTTTTGAAATAATCGCGTTCCCCGACTTTCGATACGAGGCCCGCGGTGTTTGTACTGGTACCATCCTTCTCCACGTAGGCGTAGTACTCGAATTCTTTGTCGATTTCTCCTACCGTCTTGAGCACGCTCAAGATTTGGGTCTTTTCCCCTTTAGCCATCTCGGGATGCTTCTGTATCATCTCTTCGACCAGCGATATTCTCTGGCGCACCCAGTAATCTACGCTATCCGCATTGGACTTCGCGAGGTTTTTCATGCTGTAGGCAATCTCGTTCTCCGTGTTGGTTTTCGCCATATTCAGAAGAACGACGGATGTAACGACCAGCGGTACAAGCGAAAGCAGCAGAAAAGCGGCGATCAGCTTTGTTTTCAAGGAATTTTTCAGCTTTATTTTCTTCCACACTTGGTTCATCTGTTTCTCCTCCTGTAATGTATGTCAGCTTTTTTATTTATCGGAGAAAGATGGGAAAGAGTTGAGTTCTTTTTTTGCACATAAGAGAAGTCTACTTATCTTGCCGGTCTAGTACCTGTGACCTATACTTGAAAAAGAACAAAAAAGAGGCAGGTGTCCCCATGAAGTGGTTTACGGACTACATAGAAGAGCTGCAGCTTGTTTTCGATGAGGCGGTGCGCCGGGTTTCCGCATTTCCCGCCCCGCTGCATACGGCCGGACTGGACTATCTGGACAAGTTTCATCCCCTGAAAAAAGACAGCACGAAAAACTACATTTGCTATCTGCTGCCGTTCTGGCTGAGGGAACAGACCAAGCTCCCTTCCGGTACGTATAGAACGCTTTCGTTAGCCAATGTGTTCGTCATGCTTCATTTTTTCGTCCAGGACGATTTCATGGACACGGATACGGGAGCGGAAGAGCGCCGGCTGATGCTGCCCCTCTCGAATCTGTTTCAAGCGGAATATTCCCGCCTCTACCGGGTTTTTTTTCCTGCGGATTCCCCGTTTTGGGCATACGCGGATACCTACCTTCGGCAGTGGGCGGAATGCGTGACCAAGGAGAACGAAGCGGATTATTTCCGCAAAGACCCCATCCGCATCGCGTATAAAGCCGCTCCCGTTAAACTGGCAAGTACGGGCGCCCTGCTGTTAAGCGGTCAGGAGGAGCTGATCGGGCCGTTCTCGCAGCGGACGGATCATGCTCTGCTGGCCTTGCAAATGGCCGATGACTGGGCCGACTGGCAGGAAGACTTGGATACGGGCAGCTACAACTGTCTCCTCTCTCTGATCCGGGTGCGAAGGGGCTTGAATCCGGATGAGCCGCTTTCGGTAGACAACGTCAAACAAGCCGTGTTCACTCACGGCTGCCTGCGCGATTATGCCGAGGCCGCATCGGCCTACTCCGCCGGTGCCCGGACCGACTTGTTTCAAGCCCCGCATATGGATGCCTTTCAACAATCCCTATCGGATAGCCTCCTGACGGAAGCTTCGCGGATTGACAAAGAAAGGGGACTTTTGGAACTAGGAGGATTTGCCTACTTGCTGTCAAAAAGAAACAAATCTTAATGACATTAGACCTATACCCATGCTATACTCAGGGCGGAATATGATCCCTTTACTTTGAAAGGATGAGCCTTGTGTCAGCAGAAGAGATTTTGAAAAATCAAATCATTGAGAAAGCCTGGACGGACCCGGAATTCAAGAAAGCGTTGCTGAACGACCCTAAAGGAGCCTTAAAGCAAGCCTTTGACCTCGAGCTGCCGGAATCGGCGGATGTAAAAGTTCTGGATGAAGCTCCCGGCCGGTACTTTCTCGTGATTCCTCCGAATCCGGCTGAAGTACTCAGCGCCAAATCCGACGCGAATAGCGTCTGGTAATCCCCTACAAAACGGCTAGCCGGGTATCGAAGGAAACCGGACGATCGCTTCAGTGCCGACACCTTTCTCGCTCTTAAATTCCAGACGGCCATGCATGACCTCGATGATCCGGAAGGTGACCATAAGACCCAGGCCAGTCCCCTTGGTTTTCGTTGAAAAGTACGGCTCTCCAAGTTTGGAGAGCTCTTTAGTTTCCATTCCCTCCCCGTTATCCCGGATATGAATCCACACTTCATTCTTCTCTTGGTACGCCCAGATCTGGATCTGCCCCTGCCCGTCCAATGCCTCGATACTATTCTTAATGATGTTAATAAACGCCTGTTTGAATTTCGAAGAATTGCCCTCGATGTAGAGATCCTCCGGGACCTCCAGTGTAATTTCACCGCCTTGAAGATTAGCCAGCGGAACCAGAATGCCTTCGATTTGCTTCAATTCCTGGCAGATGTTCAGTGACGTGATATGTTCCAACTGCGGCTTCGCGAACGTAAGAAAGTCCGTAATGATGTTAGAGGCACGGTCGAGTTCCTCGACCGCCATGTTCATGTACCCTTTTTCCTTCTGGCCCAGCTTCTCTGCGGCCAATTGAAGGAAACCTCTCGTCACCTGCAGAGGGTTACGCACCTCATGAGCCACGGAGGCGGCCAGGTCGCTTATGATCTCCATTTTTTCCGCTCGCTGCAGCTCATTGTTGTACATCACCAGTTCCTTGGAATACCTCACGATTTTATCGTGATCCCGGGCAAATCCCCTGCCGAGAATAATGATGAGCGAGGTCACGAAGCAAACGATACCAACCTTCCAGTAAATAAACTCATACTGTTCGTTTTTGGCATAGAACACAAGCAGATCGACGATACCGGATGCCGCGAAAAGGCCGATTCCCGTCGTTAAAGTTACCCCGTCCTTGCTGCCCCTGACCGCATGGATGATAGCCATTCCGATCAGCAGCACAAATTGGATCAGCATCGTAAGCCCCAACAGCGTAACCGTCACGAAATAATAAGCTTTGTCGTACCGGTAGGAGGCCAGGTGATTCACCAGTTGGAACAGAGCGCAGAGAACCGAGAATCCGATCTGGAACCAGCGGTATTTGGTCAGCAGCGACCAGGCCCCGTGGCCCAATATTTGTTCGAAATACACCGTCAGGGTCGGCAAAAACACAAGCAGCGCCAGATCAAACAAACTTTCGATCCACTTGCCCTGTTCTTCGAAAAACGTATACGTAAACTGGGAAGACCCGATCATGAGCATCCCGATAGCCAGAATGACCAGACTGAGCGAGAGCCATTTGGCAAGCTGCCCCCGGTTCAGAAATACGGTGCAGATCAACATCAGGAGGGCAATGAACACGAGGGCGCAGCCCAGCAAAACATCGGTCAGATTCGATTTGACATAGCCGGGAAGCAGCGCCTGATAGTCTCCGATTTTCACGTTTTTCTGGAGTCCGATCCTGTCGCTGTCCGTCTCGATATGAATATAAACCGTTTTACCGGATTCTTTGGCACTGAGCGGGATCAGAAGCCGGTTCTTGTCGTACACGTAGGTGTGTCCCGCTTTATAGATTTTGCGTTCATCCGTAAAAACTTCGATGCGGTGGCCGTACAGTTTTCCGATCAACATGCCCGGCTCGTCCCATTCCAGTTGAGGAAGCTCGATTTTCACCCAGATTCCCGAAACGCCCTCCGGCTTGACCGGCATGTTCCCTTTCTCGTTGGCGGGCGTCCATCCGTCTGTGCCGGACGGAGTCCGCGTTCCGGCAGAGCCAGTCCCCTGACTGTCCCACTTGTATGCCCATTCGGTAATCTTGATCGTGTCCAAGGGAGATTGCCCCCGCGCCGTGAACGGCACGAACAACAGAGTAAGCAGTACGATCCCGATAAATACGGATGCCAGGAACGCCGTTGCTCTTGATTTGGTCATTATGTATGCACCTCTGAAGAAGAATAGAAAAGGGTAGTCTAATACCGGAATCCCTGATATGACAAAATTCGCCAAATACACTTATATTTCCTGCCTATTCGGAAAAATAAAAGACAAAGCGCGATTTTATTCGACAATCGTCGCTGTACGGATTCAGCGCATGCAGAAGCTCCAGCAGATCGGCCAGCTCTTCCACGGAGTGGGTATCGTCCCCGGCTTCCATATATTCGTTCAACTCTTCCCCGAGCTTCCGCCGGAGTTCACGTTTGTATTCCCTTCGCCAAGCGAGCGTATGCGGCAGTTTTGCCCGTTTTCCCGGATGATTTCCGGTATTTTATCCCGAACGTGTTTGTTATAAATGGTCATACGCAGCCTCCGTCTTTGCGTTCCGTATGTTCTAAGCTTACCATTTTGATAGAGGCTCCAAAACTACCTGACGGCGGAAAACGCACAATTTCTCTTCCTTAAAGTACGTTATGAGGGCCGAACTGCCGAAAACGGCGCCCTTCAAGGATTTTCTTGCACATTCCGCCGATTGCCGATACATTAATAAGTACTTGGGACAAACTGATCGGAGGGAAAGCACCGTGGACGTTCTTATATTAGGAAGCGCCAGCGCTTCGGGAAGCAGGGAAAGGGACAACACTTACCTGCTTTTTCAGCATAGGGAAGGCAATTGGATGATAGACGTGGGCGGCAATCCGCTCGGCAAACTGAAACAGGCTGAAATCCCGCTGCAAACCATCAAAGGAGTCATTCTTACCCATTTCCACATCGACCATATTTTCGGTCTCCCTTCTTTGCTATGGGGCATGTGGCTCGGCAAAAGAAAAGAACCGCTGATCATCTGCTGCCCGCAGGATCATCAGGATCAGCTCGGCGATATTCTCCGCGCGTACCGAACCGATGAGTGGCCGATCGGCTTCGAGATTAAGGTGCAGCCGTTCGACTGCACAGAGCCCGGTACCTTGTTCGTGCAGGGCGATATGACGGTCTCCGTCTTCACGAGCCTGCATTCGGGCTCCACATCGGGCATCACGGTCGCGTGCGGGGAGAAGGTACTCGTCTATTCGGCGGACACGGCCCCGAGCGAATGGATACGCAGCCAGCCAAGGATTGACGTCCTGATCCACGAAGCGACGCAGGCCCGGGGCGACATGAGCATCCACACGAGCCTGGAAGGCATCCTGACCTTCTATCCGGTCGACCGAATCCCTCAAGTGATCGCGATTCATCTTACGGATGACGAGCCTTACGAAGAGGTTTTAGCCCAATATAAAAAAACCGGCACACCGGGCGTGTTGCTGGCACACGATATGATGAGGGTTTCTCTCTAGGAGGTGAGTTTCTTTGAAAGTAATTGTGTATGATCTGGAGATGACCGTTACCCGCAAAAAGATCCACGTTTCGGAAATTATCGAAATCGGGGCGGCGGCCGTTGAATTCGCGGACGGCAAGCCTGCCGTAACCGGCACGTTTCAATCCTTCGTAAAACCGGACCGGTCCCCGGTTATTTCCGCCTCCACGCAGGCCCTGACCGGCATTAAACAAAGCGAGCTGCAATCGGCGGAACCTTGGCCGCTCGTGCTGGAACGTCTGCTCGAATGGATCGGCGACGGAGACTATTATCTGTGCGCCTGGGGTCCCGACGACCTGATCCAGTTGGGCAGCGACTGCCGGATGCACGGCGTCAAAACCGATTGGATCTGCAACCATAACAACCTGCAAAAGCTCATGGCCGGACTCGTCCGGCAGGAGAAACAGCAGCAGATGGGCCTCAAGACCGCCCTCGAATACTGGAATATCCCATTCGACGGCTCCCATCACCGGGCCCTGGACGATGCGATGAATACCGCCAAGCTGTTCATCCACCTGCATGACCGGCTCGAGCTGGAGCGGAATCAGGCGGGGGATCTCCCCCTATACACGACGGAGGTCGTGTACAAAACCGGCGACAGCTTCACGAACAACCCGTTCGAAAAGCTGGCCCTGTTCGCACAAAAGGAACCTACGTCGTAGGTTCCTTTTCTTTTGGGCGGATGAGACTTTCCGGCAGACAGCGATGCTTCCGGCGTCCGCCGTTTTTACAGCACCGCTTCGACGGCCGGCTGCATATCCAGAGGATCGACGCCGGACTCGAAGCGCTTCACGACGTTGCCCTCGCGGTCGACGAGAAATTTGGTGAAATTCCACTTCACATCGTTGCCCTGGAGCAGCTGCGGCTGCTTTTCCGACAGAAACGCATTCAGCATTTTACCGCTCGGATGGTTCAGGTCAAACCCTTCGAAAGGCGCTTGTTCGGTCAAATAAGCGAAAAGCGGATGCTTCTCTTCACCACGTACGTCGATTTTCTCGAACAGCGGGAACGTAACGCCGTAATTGAGCTGGCAGAAGGTGTTGACTTCCTCGTTCGTGCCCGGCTCCTGCTCGCCGAACTGGTTGCATGGAAAACCGAGGACGACAAGTCCCTGATCCCGGTATTTCTCGTACAGCTTCTGCAGATCGGCGTATTGCGACGTAAACCCGCATTGGCTGGCTGTGTTGACGATCACCAGCACCTTGCCTTCGTACTCTTCAAGCTTCGTTTCCGTTCCGCGAATGCTTCTGGCTGAATAAGGGTATACGCTCATCGTCATCTTCCTCCATGTTCTTGCGGTCCCGCACTACAGAGGCGGCTGCCCGGCGGTGGTACAGGTACCCAGCTCTTATTTGATTTACAAAAATTAAATTGCCCACAATTTATGTGTATTTTAAATGTAGCACAGTCCAAAAAACAAGTCAAAAACTTGGGTCTGCACGTCTCGCGGTTCCCAAAATTTCCATCCGGCATCCAAAAGCGGTATGATAGAAACGAGACCATGCAGATAAGGTGGAATGAATGACATGACAGGCAAGCGCAAAGGTTTTACAGGTCTTCTGCTTCTCGTGATGGCCCTTCTGGTCATCGCCGCAGGATGCGGTAAAGCGAAGACGGACGGAAGCGGTACGGCAACTCCGGCTCCGACACCGTCCCCGACGGCAGCCGGTTCCGCGGGCGGTTCGGAGCCGCCGAAGACGGACGGTAAGAACCCGGTCGTGACCATCGAAATGGACAACGGCAAAATCATCAAAGCGGAGCTTTATCCGGATGTGGCTCCGAATACGGTGAACAACTTCATTTCGCTTATCAAAAAAGGATCTTACGACGGCAAAATCTTTCACCGGGTCATCCCCGGTTTCATGATCCAGGGCGGCGACCCCGAAGGAACCGGCGCCGGCGGTCCGGGCTACGGCATCAAGGGCGAGTTTACCTCCAACGGCTTCAAGAACGAGCTGAAGCACACCCGCGGCGTACTCTCGATGGCCCGCGCCCAGGATCCGGACTCCGCCGGCTCCCAGTTCTTCATCATGGTGGCGGACTCCACGCATCTCGACGGTCAGTACGCTTCCTTCGGTAAAGTAACCGAAGGCATGGAGGCGGTCGACGAGATCGTCAACCAGCCTACGGAAGCCAACGACCGTCCCAAAACTCCGCCGGCGATGAAGAAGGTCACGGTGGATACGCTCGGAGTGGAATATCCCGAGCCGAAAACGATTAAGTAAGCAGCCGCAGGCCGCCGCTCTCCGGAAGCCGGCCGTGCCGGCACCTTGCGTGCAGGCCGGAAAGGCCCGCCAGCTTGAATGCTGGCGGGCCTTTTTGCGCGAGAATATCACCGGGGAAGCTCCTGTCACACCGAGCTCTTCGCGCTCCTCAGTGCGTGATATCGGCCGGGATGGCTTCCGCGGCCGCCGCAAGGTCCCTCCCGCTGAGGAAAATCTGCAGCCCCCGGCGGCCGGCCGAAATGCTGACCGGCTTGGTCTCCAGCCCCGCGCACTCCAGATACAGCGGGTAGTTCTTTTTCATACCGAGCGGAGATACCCCGCCCCGTATGTAGCCGGTCAGCGCCTGCAGCT
Organism: Paenibacillus sp. JT31N7; assembly: GCF_059692095.1. Classification (NCBI taxonomy): domain Bacteria; kingdom Bacillati; phylum Bacillota; class Bacilli; order Caryophanales; family Paenibacillaceae; genus Paenibacillus; species Paenibacillus sp. JT31N7. Next base: position 177,326 of record NZ_JCAUAT010000006.1, on the reverse strand, counting down.
CCTTCACCGGGACCATGTCCACCTTCTTGTTGCCGCTTACCGAAGCGAGCGCCTTCAGGTGAAGCTCTTTGTCTCCCGGAATACAGGCCAGCAGAACCCCGGTTTTGTCCCCGCGCAAAACGAGGGTTTTATACATGCTGTCGATTCCGATCCCCACTTTTCCCGCCACGGTTCCCGCATCAAGCTGATCTTCGTCCCACTCGTATTCGTGAAGGGTATACGCGATACCGAGCTTGTCGAGCATCCGGCAAGCGTTTGTTTTGGCTTGTGTCCCCATCGTTTCAGCCTCCCTGCTGTGTATGGATCGTGATTACGCCCGGCCGCCTCCCGGCTCCATTCTCGCTTTCACGGAGCGGGCATATTCGGACGGACTCATGCCGGACGCTTTCTTGAACATTTTCGAAAAATGATGCACGCTCCCGAATCCGAGCCGGCCGGCGATTTCCGTAAAATTGCATGTCTCTTCCCGGATGAGAAGCTTGGCCTGTCCGATCTTGATCCGGCTCCAATATTTCATAACGGTTGTGCCTGTCTGCGCTTTAAAGCTCTCTTTGAGCAGCGTTTTGCCGATATGAAAATGACGCGAAATTTCATCCAGCGTGACGGGAGATTCCACATTCGCTTCCATATAGGCAATCACTTTGGCCGCCAGCTCCTCCTGATTCTTCTGTCTTGCCGGAGAAGATATCTGGGCCCGCGAGACTTCCCGGTCAAACGGCGCCCGGCGCAGCAGCCGGATCAGGAACGCTTCGAAATAGCAGCGCAGCAGCTGCTCGGAACCCGGCAGAGCATTCTCTCTTCGCTTCAGCGGATACTCGAACGGAAATTCGAACGCGTTCTCCCCTTCCTGGACAATCCGGGCCAGCAGATCCCTCTCTTCGTCCTCCAGCCTCGGAACCGCGCCCGCAAAAGCGTTCATAGCGGGGGAATCGCAGTCAAAGGTGAGCACGATAACATTGGGCGCCCTGCCCGGAGCGGCACGGAAGCTGTGAAATTCGTTCGGCTCGTGGAAGATGGCCATGCCCTGCTTAAGTACATGCCCCGCTTCATCCGTCACGACCTCGATCTCTCCCTTGTCCACGTACAGAAATTCCCAGAAGTTATGCCGCTCTCCCCGGAACACGTAGTCCTTCCCATGTTCGAAATAATACATCGTGATGATGCTGCCGATCCGGATTACCTGCTCCAGGTGCGTCCTCTGCATCCGGTTTAGCCGGTCTTCCCGCGTTTCTCCACTTGCCGGAACTTCTTGGAGTTCCAAGGCACGGGCTTCTTGGGCTTCTTGGGCTTCTTGCTCTTCCGGGCCTTTCTGGTATTCTTGGGCTTCTTGCGCTTCCCGGTTTTCCTTCAGCGCCTCTTGCACCTCTTGCTCCTCTTGCTCCTCCTGTTTCGCCTGGTTTTCCCGAATTTCCCGGTTCCCCCGCTTTTCCCCGACAGCCTGATCTTCCCGGACACCGTTTTTTTTCCGCGACTCCTTCTGCTCCACACTCTCACCTCCTGCCGTTCCGACTAAAAGGGACAAAAAATCCGACCCTTCGGACAAAGAAAAAGAAGAATTCCCTTTTTATACTGAATATAACGGATTTTATTCCTTTACCAAATGCGATTCAGAAAAGAGGAGCTTCTATGAACCTGGGAATAATCGGCTACGGCGACCGCATCAGCCATGTTGCGTCAGAGATCATGAAGGAGGACCCGGACTGCAAAATAACCGCCATCACGGATATCCGTCTCGGGGAACTTCAGGAACAGTTCCGTGAAAAAGGACGGGAGGCTATCTCCTTCTACGCATCCGCCGACGAGATGCTCGATAACGAGCGGCTGGACGGCGTTCTGATCGGAACGCGCTGCTCCCTGCATACGCCCATGGCGCTTAAAGTGCTTTCCCGCCATTTGCCGCTGTATCTGGAAAAACCTGTCGCGACAACGATGGAGGAGCTGCTCCGGCTGAAACAAGGCTACGAGGCCTCCCGTTCACCGGTCGTAGTGTCGTTCCCCCTGAGGGTCACGTCGATCGTCAATTTCGTCCGGGAAATCATCGAGTCCGGGAAAATCGGCACCGTCGAGCACGTGCAGGCCGTAAATAACGTGCCGTACGGAGCGGTGTATTACCAGAACTGGTACCGGGACGAAGCCGAAACAGGCGGGCTTTTCCTCCAGAAGGCGACACACGATTTCGACTATATCAATTCAATTCTCCGACTCGCTCCCACGGGTGTGGCCGCCATGACGTCCAAGCAAATTTTCAAAGGCACCAAACCTGCGGGACTGAAATGCGCCGACTGCGAAGAGAAGCGGACCTGTCCGGACAGCACGGCGTTTCCCTCCAAAGATATCCCGGAGACGTGGGAATACTGCGTATACGCCGAGGATACCGGCAACGAGGATTCAGGCAGCGCGCTGATCCGCTACGAATCGGGCATGCATGTGTCGTATTCGCAAAATTTCTTCGCCCGCCGGGCGGCCGCTTCCAGAGGAGCGCGTTTCCTCGGGTACAAAGGTACCGTCGAGTTCGATTTCTACACGAACCAGGTGAAAGTGTTCATGCACCACACGCCCCGCGTAGAAACTTACGAAATTGGAGCGGGCGACAACCATTTCGGCGGCGACTCCGCCCTTGCGGCCAATTTCGCCGGGCTGATGCGGGGCGCCGCTTCACCGGTCGCTACGATGGACGACGGACTGTTAAGCGCCTTGATGTGCATCCAAGCCCGTGAATCCGCCGTATCCGGAACGTTCCGGCCTATAAGGTACGACACGCCGGCGGTATGTACGCCGTAATCGTCCGCTTGAAGCAGCCTGTCCACCACGGACGGGCTGCCGGCCGTTTTTACTCGATCTCGTAGACGAGCCAATCCGTAGAGACATGTCCACCCATTTTGTTGTACAACGACTGGGCGGCCGTATTATCTTTGGCCGTCTCCCACGTCATATAGGCAAAGCCCTGCTCCCGGATGTAGGACAGGCACGAGCGGAACAGCCGCTCTCCGACTTTATGGCCGCGGGCAGAAGCATCGACGAAAAGATCGTTCAGCACGGCCGTCCTTTTGACTTGAAGCGTGCTGAAGGAAAAATACAACGTCGCGAAACCGACGAGCGTACCGTCTTTCTCCGCTACAAACTGCAGACCGGCCGACGGATTCTGCCGGAGATGGTCAATGAGCTTAACCAGTTCTCGTTCATCCGGACGGGGCCTTTTATAGAAATCGACGATATATTGGATCATGAGATCGTGAAGCTGGCGGGTATCTTCCTCCGTCGCGGGTCTGATGCTGACCGAATCCGTAGTCATGGCAGGCGTTCTCCTTCCTAATGCGTATAGGATTTATGCTTTTCTATCATTTTAGTTACGGCTGACTCCGGTTACAACCTTATTTTACAAATCCGTCCGTTTCATCCTGCCCTTCCGCCCACAAAAACATCGTGTGTTTTCCACTTGGCGAGTTTATAATAAATGGAATAAAACTTCAAAGTTGCTGGAGGATTAGGAAATGAATGCCGTCGAAAAAAGAATTCATAACCTTTATCAGTACAAACCCGCACTGACACTGGACCCGTCTGTCGCCGATCATTTCTGGGACAAGAAGCTGGACCTTTTCAAAAGCAAGCCCCTCAATGCCCGCGTCGAGCGGAGAGACTCGCTGATGAACGGAGTCGATACCTATCACGTGACTTACGAAGGGTTTGACGAAACTCCTATTCACGGATGGTTTCTGGTTCCCTCTTTTCTGCAAAAGAAGAGCTACCCCTGTCTCGTTATGTTCCCAGGGTATACGGCCGATAAAGGCCTGCCGGAACGGTATGCGGCCTGGCTGCTTCAGGGTTTTGCCGTTTTTGCCGTCGATGTGAGGGGCCAGGGAGGCGAAACCGGCAACCGGCTCGACTACGACGCGGGAACCAGCACCGGCTGGATGACGCAGAACATCCTCGACAAGGACCGCTGCTATTACATGGCGGTTACGCTGGACGCGTACAAGGCGGTCGAGTGGGCCGCCGGACGGCCGGAAGTACGGACGTCCAAAATCGCGGTAGTGGGCGGCAGCCAAGGCGGCGGACTCTCGCTGATCACGGGCGCGCTCCACGAGAAAGTGTCGCTGATCGTTGCGGACATCCCGAATATGTGCCACATGGACTTCGGCGTGCTGAACTCGGTCGGTTCCCTGAAGGAAGCCGCCGATTTCATCAAGCGGAACCCGGACCGGCTGGAGCCGGTATTCGAGACGCTCGCCCATTTCGACATGATGAACCTGGCCCACCGCATTCGGGTCCCTGTCCGGATGACCGTCGGGCTCAAGGATATGGTGTGCTGGCCGGAGGCCATCTTCGCCGCTTACAACCGGATCGAAGGGGATAAGCACATCGACGTGCATCCTTTCTCCGGCCATGAAGTCAGCGAGCGGCAGCAGCAGGAGCACAGGAAATATCTGGCCGAATGGGCCCGCGAGGAGCAGTAGAGCCGTACCGGGAGCCCGGCTGGAGAAGCAGGACTTAAAGTTATTCTGTTAGCAGAGCATGCGGACGGATAACGGAGGGGCCTGCTTTTTTGTGGCGGCCCGGACCCGGATACTTGGCAGTTCCGCTGCAGGGCCAGGGGCTGCGGGAGCAGGATTTGAACCTGCGGCCTTCGGGTCATGTGCCGGGCTGCGGGAGCGCCGGGCCTCAGCGCCGCCATGCCGTGCAGGAACGTTAGCTCGGGATTCGCGCGCCGGAAGGCTGGCCCTGACCATGCGGCGCACGGCGGATCATAGAATGGCAGGCGGACCGAACCGCTTCCTGCCTCAAGGCCGATCCCCGCAAGCGGTGATGGCCTTCGCTTGACCAGTGGCCCGATCGACTAATCGGCAGCTTTCCAGCATCTGGATCGTTTTTCATTGACGCGTATACGTGTATACACGTATACTTATTTTAATCCTAATCTAATTCAAGGAGGCGAGTTGTTTGACATCTAGCCGGCAAGTCCCCCTCATAACGAGCGGCAAGTCGTTGGGCGAACAAGCGTATGAAGCGTTGCGGGACTCCATCATCACGTTAAAACTGGAACCCGGCCAAACGATTTTCGAAAGCGAAATCGCGGATACGTTCCGGATCAGCCGGACTCCGATCCGCGATGCGTTCCAGCTTCTTGTAACGGAGCATCTGATCGAGGTGCTTCCTCAGAGGCATAAGAAGATCGCGCGCATTTCGGAATCCAAAGTAAGGGAAAGCAGCTTTGTCCGGCTTAGCCTGGAGAGCAGCGCCTTCAAGCTTGCTGCCGGAAGCTGGAACGATACCGACCGCTTCGTGCAGGCGGAGAGGCAGATCGGCCGTATCCTCCGGGAGCAGAGCGATGCGGCAGAGCATCAGGATGTGGTTCAGTTCCTGCAGCTGGACGAGGCTTTTCACAAATGCATCCTGGAACTGACCGGCAACGCGACTCTGCTGGAAGTGGTTTACCATATGCGAGGCCATCTGAATCGTCTCAGATATCTGGCGATGAAAGAACTGGTGCTGACCCGGAAACTGGTCGAAGAGCACCTGGAGCTGTTCGACAGCTTGAAAAAGAACGACGAAACGAGCACCGTTCAGCTGCTGGAGCGGCATCTCGGCAATCTGGATCATGAGATCCCGCAGCTCCGGGAGCAGTTTCCCCACTATTTCACCGACTGAAAACGCAGGAAGGATGATAACCATGAAGATGACCTTTCGCTGGTTCGGCGAGAATGATCCCGTAACTTTAACGAACATCCGGCAAATCCCCGGCGTGACCGGAATCGTGTCGGCTATCTACGATGTTCCCGTCGGAGAAGCATGGCCGCTCGACAAAATTACCCGCTTGAAGCAGACGATCGAAGATCACGGTCTCCGCCTGGACGTAATTGAAAGCGTACCCATTCACGAGGATATTAAGCTCGGCCTTCCTTCGCGCCAAGCCTATATCGACAATTACAAAACAACGCTGCGCAATCTGGCGAAAGCCGGCATCGATACCGTCTGCTACAATTTTATGCCGATCTTCGACTGGACCCGGACCTCTCTTCATTACGAACTCGAAGACGGCTCCAACGCCCTCATCTACGAGGAAGAAGTCGCACAGAAAATGAATCCGCTCACAGGCGAGCTTAAGCTTCCCGGCTGGGATACGAGCTATACGGACGACCAGCTCAGAACCCTTTTCGACCATTATAAAAACGTCGACGAAGAGAAGCTCTGGTCGCATCTCGCTTATTTTATTCGGGAAATCATGCCGGTCGCCGACGAAGAAGGCATCAAAATGGCCATTCATCCGGACGATCCGCCATGGCCGATTTTCGGGCTTCCCCGCATTATTACCAACCGGGAGAACCTCGACCGTTTCCTCGGACTCTACGACAGCCAAAATCACGGACTGTGCATGTGCAGCGGTTCGCTGGGCGCCCATAAAGACAACGATTTCCCGGCCATGCTCCGGCATTTCGGGCACCGGAAGCGCATTCACTTCGTTCATGCCCGCAACATCAAGCGGATCGGGGACAAAAGCTTCTGCGAGACTTCCCACCTCTCCGAGCACGGGTCCGTCGACATGGTAGAAGTGATGAAGGCCCTCAAGGAAGTCGGCTTCGACGGTCCCCTGCGGCCCGACCACGGCCGCATGATCTGGGGCGAAACGGGAAAGCCCGGCTACGGGCTTTACGACCGCGCCCTCGGCATCGTCTACCTGAACGGCATCCGCGAAGCCCTGAACCATTAGCTGGTTCACTCCGCCCGGCGTGAGGGTAATTCCTTAAAGGACTTATCTCGTTCTACTATCCCGTTCGGATCTTGCGAACAGCGGAACTCACGCTGAAAAGGAGGGCATACACATGCCGGATAAGCGTTTGGAAGGTAAAGTGGCCGTCGTCTCCGGCGGCGGCTCCGGAATCGGCAAAGCTTCGGCCATCCGTTTGGCCCAGCAGGGAGCTAAGATCGTCATGCTGGACCGCACCCCGGATAACGCGGAGAAAACGAAAGAGACGATCGAAAGCGCCGGTGGAGAGGCTCTCGTGATCGAGTGCGATATTTCCAAGCCGGAGATGATCGAACAGGGATTGCGGCAGGCGGTCAGCCGATTCGGCGGCATCGATATCGTGTTCGCCAATGCGGGCATCAACGGAACCAAAGCTCCGATCGAAACGCTGGAAATCGACGAATGGGAGCAGACGATTAACATCAATCTGCGCGGAACGTTCGCTACCGTCAAATACGCGATCCCTCATCTGAAAGAAAAAGGCGGAAGCATTATTATCACAAGCTCCATTAACGGCAACCGCGTCTTTTCCAATATCGGATTTTCTACGTATGCCACGACAAAGGCCGGTCAGGTAGCCTTTATGAAAATGGCGGCCCTGGAGCTTGCCCGGTACAAAATCCGGGTAAATGCCATCTGTCCGGGCGCAATCGACACGAATATCGACAATAACACGTATCCGACCGACGATTTGAAGGAAGTTCAAATTCCGGTCGAATTCCCGGAAGGCGATCACCCGCTCAAGGGTGCGCCGGGAAAGCCCGAGCAGGTGGCCGATCTCGTGCTGTTCCTTGCTTCCGACGAGTCCTCCCATGTCACGGGGACGGAAATCTACGTCGACGGCGCAGAGTCGCTCCTGCGCGGCTGATCACTAAAAGGGCGCTCTCCACGGAACATGGAGAGCGCCCTTTTGGCGTTTGTCCGACGGCGGCGCGTATGTCCGCCGTCGTCCGCTGCCCTATGTATGACTACGGGTGCGGCCGCCCTTTTCAGGCACTGGCGCCGTCGCGCTCCCATTTTTCCAGCATCAGCACGTATAGCTCCTCCAAAGGCATCTTCACGGCGGTCTGCGTAATGTTGACCGTAGCCTGCACCAGCCCCTGATTCGCTTTCATAAGCGCTTTCTTGAACCCGTTCTGCCGGGCGAGGAACGTGTCCGTGTCGTGAAGGCGGATGCCGATAAAACGCTGGCCCATATAGTCGTACAGCTTAATTTCCTCGATATCCGCCCACTTCAACTCGCCCCCGCCGATAGCCGACGAATGGTCCACAATCCCCTCATCGTTCACGATAAGAGATGGCCTCCGGTTGAAGAGCCGGTAAACCAGATACAACAGACACGCCCCGAAAAAGGCAACGCTGATTCCCCCGATCACCACAAGTCCCAGGGAATTCTCCTCGTCCGACTGTCCCACTCCTATAAATACGACACCCAGAACAACAAAAACGAGTGCGGCCAAAACGAGCCCTATCGTTTTTTTGGTACTCGGATAAATGATCCATTCATTAGGCTGATGCACCGGCAGCAAAACAATCCCCCCTAATTTTCCTCTATCCGTTATATAACAAGCCGCGTGAAAGTTGAAACAAAAAGACGATTTTAAGACAGATACACGTGTCCCTGATACATCTCGGTAATGCGCCGCGCCGCACCTTCCAGTACCGTTTCGTTCAATCCTTCCAGCTCCTCCAGATGCTCCAGCCTTTCCTCAAGCGAAAGCTCCGGGAACGTGAACAGGCTCCAGTTTGCCAAATTCTCGATCGCCGCCTGAAAATCCAGCCGGCCGTAATCCAGATAAGCCTTGTAGATATAACAAGCTCCGTATGACGGATCCAAGGCCAAAGCCTGGTCGAAAGCGTTGCGTGCCGCGTCTTCTTCCCCCTCCAGCTTAAAGCAGACGATACCCAGATTGAAAAAAGCCGAAGGGCTGTCCGGATGAAGTCTCGAAAACTGGCGGGCGAGGTTTCGGGCCTCGGCGTACTCTTTTTTCAAGTACAGCACATTGCCCCGCAGGCTGATCAGGTCCGTGCAGGAGGCATCCTTATCGTAGCCGACGATGCAGTCCAGCTCCGCTTTTTCAAGCTCGCGCAGAGTAAGATAGCATTTCGCCCGGCTCTCGTAATAGGACGCATGCTCCGGCTGGATGTCGATCGCTTTCGTAAAAGAAGCGATGGCCATCTCAAGATGGCCCATCTCCTCAAGCACCCGGCCCATCGCATGATGGTAGCCGGCTCCCTCGGAAATGCCGGGCTCCAGCTCCGCCGCATGATGCAGATCCATCAGGGCCTCGTCAAAGCGGGAGTCCATGAAATAAGCATAGCTGCGCTTCATGCGGAAATCCGCACGGTCCTGCATCGCGATCGCTCTGCCGTAAGCGGACGCCGCCTGCCCGAAGGCGCCGGTCTCTTCCAGAATCAGACCCCGCTGCTGTTCGTTAAGAGGATCGTCGTCCTCCAGTTCCAGCAGGCGCTTGTTGAATTCCAGCGCTTTCTCGGTCTGGCCCAGATCCAGGTAAGCATCCGCCAGCCAGTAGCAGACGATCGGATTCCCCGAATCCTGCTCGTAGAGTTTGTGAAGCAGAGGCACCGCTTCGGAATCCCGGTTCTGCGCCCGGTAGAGAAGGACTCTTTCCATCCACAGAACGCGCTCTTCCACGTCCCGCTCCTTTTCCAGAACATCCAGCTCGCGCTCCGCGTCCTCCCAGCGCCCTAAGCTGCGGTAGACCGCCACACGCTGCAGGTACAAGCCGTTGTTGTCCGGGTAGGCTTCAAGAGCGCGGTCGATCTCTTCCAAAGCTTCCCCGTACCGTTTCAGACTCGTGTATAGGCCCGCCAGGTCTTTGCGGAATCCGCAGGTACGCTCCGCTTCTTCCATGAAAACACGGAAAGCTCCCGGACCGTATCCGGTCCGGTTGAGCACGAGCCGCTGCCCTTTATCCGAAATGTACTCCCATTCGATCACCTGGTCGACGGCTTTGCGCATCGAACTGACGGCTTCTTCCGGACGGCCCATAATTTCCAGCGTCTTACCCAGCCTGTAATGGAAAATGGGAATGTCCCGGTCGGGATACGACAGCACTTTGCGGAATGTTTCCTCCGCCCGTTCGTAATCATCCATCCGCCAGTAGCACATGCCCAGCTCGTAGTAGGTCGATACGACGGAATCTTCGGGCTCGCGCTTGACGCATTCTTCCAGATCTGCGGCCGCCGCCTCGTAATCCTGAAAATCCTTGCGCCATATCCCCCTCGTATACCAGTACATGTAAGGTTCGGGATTGAGACGGATGGCCTCGTCCATATCCCGCATGGCCTCTTCTTCCCGGCCGGTTTCCTGCAAAATATGCGCACGCCGCTCATGGGCCTTATCCGAACTCACCCTCCCGATAATGTCCCCCAGGAGAGACAGCGCGTGTTCCGTACGCCCGCACTCGTGATAAACTTCCGCGACTCGAATCTTTTCGGCGGTATCCAGCTTGCCGTAATCGGCCTTTTCGTAATACTGGAGCGCTTTCGCGAAATTCCCTTCTTTTATGTACTGTCTGCCTTTTTTTATATAATAGCCGTTAAAAAGCTTCACGGTCTTCCCTCCCTCTGTTCTGTCCTCCGGCAGTAAGTAAGTATACCTGAAATCGTGAAAATGAAACACGGTTTCATACGTCGTCCGTACCGGCCCGTTTCAAAAGCTCCGGCAGCCCCCGATGCAGCAAAAGAACGTCAAAGGAACCCGCCTTCGTACGCTCTTCCGGTACAGCTATCCTTTTATTATACAAATTATTACTCGGGGGAGGTATACGTTTTTACGGACGGACGATGAAAGGAAGCAAAAATAGCCCTTCAACCGGCAGGCCGCGGCAAGGACTACTGAAAAAAGAACCGGGAGAAATACCGGTCTACGGGCTCTTATTCTCAGCGAGAATATTGCCCCAAAGACTACTACCCTAATGAAAACATGACTGCGATTACTAACACCATAAAGCCAGCACCTATATATACAGGAACTTTCTTTTCGATAAGCCCCGTTTTAAAGGATAGGTAATCTATACCACCCAATATTATTGCGACTAATGCGATTTTCAGAAAATTATTTAGTGACAACTGGTCGACCATTAGGAAAACAACGATGAACAAAATAAAATTTAGCGGGTAGCTAATACTCAATTTGGCCTTCTCCTTTCTTCACACAGGACCATTATATACCAAAATATAGCAAAAATGCCTAGCGATTGCAAAAAACCGCTAGGCTAAATTTAATTCTTAATAAGCGTTCCGTTGTAATGCCTCAACGGGTACTCTGGTCCCTGTCCCATAGTTCTCAACCTTGACAGGGCGTACGGCATGCTGCATCCGCTCCATTAATCAGTCGCTTAATCAGCGCAACAAACTTTGGCCGCCTGTCCGGCCGATGATGGAGGCGATCTCCAGGATGAGGGCCACGTTCCCGTCACCCAAAATCGTCGCCCCGGCGATGCCTTCGACTTTGCCGATGTAAGGCCCCAGCGACTTGATGACGATCTCCTGGTTGCCGATCAATTCGTCGACCCCAAGAGCGAGGCGCTTCTCGGCCGACCCCACGATCACGAGCGGAATGTGGCTCCCCGTGTACTCCGTGTACGGAATCTGGAGATAATCGTGGAGCCGGGCAACCGGAATGACCTGATTGCGCAGGACAATGACCGACTGTCCCTGGACGCTCCGGATCTCATCCGGGCTCACGCGGACGATCTCCGCTATGTTGCTCATCGGAACGATGAAGGTCCGCCCGCCGAGCTTGACCTGAAGGCCCACGATAATGGCCAGCGTCAGGGGAAGCTTGATTTTGAAGCAAGTTCCGTGGCCGAGGCGGGTTTCGATGTCGATCAGCCCGTTCAGCTTCTCAATGTGGCTGCGGACGATATCCATTCCGACGCCTCTGCCGGATACATCGCTTACCGTGCTGGCGGTTGAAAAGCCCGGGCGGAAAATAAGTGCCACGGCCTCCCGCTCGCTCAGCTGTGCGGCCTCTTCCTGAGTGATGACGCCCTTCTCCAGCGCGGAACGGATCATCCGGACGGGATCGATTCCCGCTCCGTCGTCCTGCACGTAGATGACGACCTGGTTGTCTTCGTGGGCGGCCCGGATGGTAAGGACGCCTCCGGCGCTTTTGCCGGACAGCGTCCGGACCTCCGGCTTCTCGATCCCGTGATCCACCGCGTTGCGGATCAGATGGATGAGCGGATCGGCGATCTCCTCGATGAGCGTCCGGTCCAGCTCGGTATCCTTTCCTTCGAGGACGAGCTCGATCTCTTTGCCGAGCATGCGGGAAAGGTCCCGGATCATGCGGGGAAAGCGGTTGAAGAGCTGCTCGATCGACAGCATTCGCGTCTTCATGACACTTTCCTGCAGATCGCCGATGATCCGCGACAGATGGTCGGCTATGTGGCCCAGCTCGTCGACGGTCTCATCGGCGAAACGCCGCCTCTGCGTGCGCTCCACCTGATGAATGCGGGTCTGGTCGATCACGAGTTCCCCGACCAGGTTCATCAGGTGCTCCAGCCGCTCGACGCTCACGCGGATCGTCGGAGACTTGGCCTTCGCCGGAGCATCCGCGGCCGCCGGCCGCGAGGCCGATGCGGAGGCTTGCGGCGGCGTGGCGGCGGCCATGGCGCTGTCCGCGCTCCATGCAGGCCCTGCCGCGGCCCCCGTGCCGCCTGCTGCGCCCGCCGGAGCCGCTGCGCTGCGCGACGGGCCTGCCGCGTTCGCTGCGGCGGCTCCGCTGCCGCCCACGCCCGCAGTGCTGCCCGCATGGCCCGCGGAGTCCTCTGCGGCCATGACGCCGCCTGCTCGGCCTCCGGCGTCTGCTGCACCCGCCGTATTCATTGCAGCCGCCGCGCTGTCTCCGGCGCCCGCCACATCCCGCGCGGTCCCGGTTCCAGTTACCGCCGCTTCTTCATGCGCAAGCGGCTCCACCACGGCCCGCTCGACCTCCATGAGGCCGTCCGCGAACGCCTGCAGTTCCTCCAGGGACTGCTTGCCTCCATACAGGAAAAGCAGGTCCCCGGGGCCTTCCTCGCCCAGGCCTTCCGGCTCCGGATCGGCCAGAAGCACGTCGCCGTGTTCATTCAGCGCGGAGTGTATGACGTACGCCCGGGCTCCGCGGATCAGGCATTCGGAAGCAATTCGGATATCAACCCAGAACAGCTCTTGACCGAGTTCCATCCGCTCCTGCACCCTTAACCGCAAATCGAGCGAAAGAGACGGTTTCCCGCGATGAGTGGGCATTTCCTCTGCATCCGGCCTATCCCCGTCCAGGCCCGGATCTTCACTGCCGAAGCTCCTCAGTGCCCGGACACAGTCCGAAATATCCACGGAAGGCGGCTCCCCGCCTACGATGTCGTGCTTAAGCTGTTTAAGAACATCCAGCGCCGTGAAGAGCAGGTCGACCATAGAACCCGATACGGCGAGCTGCCCGCTTCTAACCCGGTCCAGCAGATGTTCCATCTCGTGGGTTAACTGCTTCATCTCCTCGAAGCCCATCGCGGCCGACGATCCTTTGATCGTATGAGCCGCCCGGAACAGGCATTGAATGACGGTCCCGGATTCGTCCGACTGCTCCAGCTTCAGAATCTCCCCGTCCATAACCTGAAGCTGTTCCTCCAGCTCCTCCAGAAAGATTTCCCTATACTCGGACAACATACCCGTCAACTCCTATTCGTGAAGCAGAACTTCGTCCAATTTTAAAATCCCGGCCAGGCTGCTGTCCGCAAGCCCGATTCCCGTAAAAAATCCGCCCTGCACGCCGCCCACCCGTTCCGGAGGAGGCTGAATGTCCGTGAAGGTCGTCACTTTGCTCACATAATCCACCATAATCCCGACGGTGTCCTCCAGGTGATGAACCACGACAATCCGGGACGCCTTCGTCGGCTCCGCCTCTTCCATTCCGAAAAAGGTCCGGAGGGAAATGACCGGAACGATCCGCCCCCTCAGATTGATCACCCCTTTGACATAGGGCCTTACACCCGGAATGGCCGTAATGGCCTGCATTTTAATAATCTCGTGAATATCGTAAATCCGGATGGCATACTGTTCCCGGTCGATGCCGAACGCCACATATTGTTCCTGCCCGCTTCCCTGCATAAAAAGGTCCTCCTTGCTGTTCATACGGAATCCGGCCCCCGCCGTTAAAAGAATAACCCCAATCAGGCTGACTGGGGTCCCTGCCTCGCTAGGCGGATTTGCTGATTTTAAACACCGCTACCGTCCGGTTAAGCTCTTCCGCCAATCCGGCGAGCGACTGGGCCGTCGAGGCCGTCTCTTCGCTGCTGGCCGCCGACTGCTCGGTTACGGCGGAGATGCTCTCGATCGACGACATGACCTCGGAGGACTGCGCCGCCTGCTGCTCGCTTGCCGCGGCGATCTCCATCACCTTATTGGCCGACTCGTTCACCATTCCGATAATGTGATGGAACGATTCGCCCGTCTGGCGGGACAGAACCACGCCCTCGCCGACCGCTTTGACGCTCTGGCGCGTATTCTCCTGCATGCCCTTGATAATCGCGGTAATCTGCTTCGTCGCTTCCCCGCTCCGTTCGGCGAGCTTGCGGACTTCGTCCGCAACGACCGCGAACCCGCGTCCCTGGTCCCCGGCGCGTGCCGCTTCGATTGCCGCATTCAGGGCAAGCAGATTGGTCTGCTCGGCGATATCGTCGATCACTTCGATAATCTCTCCGATTTTGTTGGAATCCTGTTCTAGTCTGGATACCTGCTCATTGACCTGGTTCATGCTCTCGATGGACGAGTTCACGATCTTGCCGCCCTGCTGGGCGATATCGAGCGCATCCGACGATACCTCCGAAGCTTGTTCGGCACTGGTCGCGACCGACATAATCGCGGTCGACAGTTCCTTGAACAGCTCCTGGATGGTTTGCGCGGCGTTGGCTTGACTGACGCTTCCGCTGGCGACTTCCTGCGTACTCGCCGAAATCTGCTCGGCCGCCGCCGACACGCTCTCGGCCGACGTCAGAATGCCGCCCACCGTGCTTCGCAGGCTGTATACCATATCGTTTACGGATTTGGCCAGCTGCCCGATTTCATCGCGGGTGTCGATATGTGTGACTTCGGTCAAATCTCCCGCGGATACTTTACTTACCAAACCGACCACCTGGTTAAGCGGCCGGGAAATGATCCGCGCGATAGCATACCCCAACCCGATGGAGATCAGGAAGGCTGCAATCATCACCCCGAAGGTCACGTTGCTGGAGCTTTTGTACAAGGCGGCGCCTTCGGCGTTGCGTTCTTTCGCCAGCTTCACGTTAATCTCGAACATGTCGTCGAAAGCCTTCATGACTTCATCGCCTTTGGTTTTGAAGCTTCCGCTCGCGAGCAGGGCTTTAAACGCTTCCCGGTCATCGCCGTAGCCGATTTTAACGGCCTCCTCCAGCTGCTTCTGGTAGCTCTCCCACACGGGATGAAAAGCCACAAGCAAATCTTTTTCACCTTGGGTGACGTTGGTTTTCTCGTAGGCTCCTATTTTTTCCCCGATCTTCTTCACGTTCTCATCAATGTTTTTCTTATATTCGTCTTTCTGGGCCGGAGTTTCCGTAAGATCGTTCAGGTCCCTGAGATCCGTTCTTATCACTTGATAATAAAAGGAAGCGTCCGAAACAACCCGGAGCGGAACCAGGTTATTCTCATACATACTGCTCAGGCTGTTGTTGAGCTTGCTCATATTGAAAAGCCCGAAAAAACCGGTAAATACAAGCAGAATCGCGATGAATACAAATGCGGACACGAGCTTTGCGGATGTTTTTAAATTGCGGTACCATTTCATTGTCCGTACCTCCTGCCTTTGCGTCCTTCAATCACTTTGAGCTCGGCCTCCAGATCGTGCAGAATGTCGTCTATTTCTTCGCTCGTTAATCCTCCCTCATTTCTTTCCGGATTGTAATCGGCTCTTCTTCTGGAATTGTCCCACAGCACTCTTATAAATCTCGTTTTTTCCAAGTATGTTCCCCCATCTTAAATTGTTGATTTGTCGCGACGTTTTTTATGCGGCTTCGGACTTTTGCAGAAGAAGGATCATATGGATCGTTCCGACTTCCGCAAGGGAAACCGCTATTGAAATCCCTTTTTCGAATCCGTAAAGCTTCATTTGACCTACCATGACCGTGGGCGGGGTAATATCGATTTTATGCCCTTTCTGATAGATAATCGCCGACGTATTTCCGGCAATCATATTCGCCATTTCTCCCACAAAACTATGGAGCATTTCACCCTCAAGAGGCATGCCAAACATGGATTGTCCCAGTTTACCGAACGTTTCGATGTCTCCTTCAATCACAAGTCTCCCTTCGACATCCCCAACGATCCCGATCAGCACTCCGATCTCGCCCTGGATGACCGCATTTTGCAGCATACTGGGCGGCTTCGTGTCGATGGGGATGGGAAAAACCTGGCCCATCGATGCAATGGTACTGTTCAGCAAATCTTTAACTCCGTTTGGATTCTGCACTTCAATCAACCACCTTTATGTGTATAAAATGATCTCAGCCCGGGACCTTCGCTGTGGAACGACCTCGGATAGAGACAGACATTTACCCGCAAATTCGCATCCTCCCTTTCGGGAGCTTCTAAAAACCGAGCAATCCGTCATAGGTTAAAAGACCTAGAAGATGTTTTAATCATAAACCGCAAAAGAGCAGTGGTAACCGAAAAAGCTTTGCGGGAACCCGCAAAAATATTGCGGAAACATGTAAATTCCTGTCGGATTAATGGTAATAAATAGACAAAAAAACCGTATCACGGCTGTGTACGGTTGAATTTATGTCGAACTTGATAAATTTTTTATCAGGCCATTTTCGGAAAATCTTCATCGGACAGCAGGCCCAACTGCTTCGCTTTCATGGCCGCTTCGATCCGTGATTTCACGTTAAGCTTGTGAAACAGGTTCGTCAGGCAGTACTCCAGCGAGCGCTGGCTCATCAGGACGGATGCGGCGATTTCCTTGTTGCTTCTTCCTCTCGCGATCTCCTTCAAGATCTCGTATTCCTTGGAGCTGACCGCCTGCGTTTCCGGATTGCCGTTCGCCGATTCCGCAAACTGGCTGCCCGTCGTCCTCCTCAGCTGTTTCACCAGGGACAAAGGCAGCACGGCTTCCCCCCTGAGAGCGCAGCGCACAGCCGTTACGAGCTGTTCCTTGTTTGCCGTTTTGAGGACAAATCCGGCGATTCCGGCTTCAATCATCAGATTGAAATGATTGTTGAATTCAAAGCCGGTGTAGATCAGGATGACGGCGTCCGGAATAAGGTTGAGAATTTGTTTGGCCAGATCGATCCCGTTCATCGTAGGCATGTGCAGATCGATCAGCATCACATCAAAATGCTGGGCAACCGCCAGCTCCAGCGCTTCTTTGGCCGTATGGGCCAAGGAAACTTTCATATTGGTATCCTGCTCCAGCAGCATTTTCGTCCCCTCCATGACGGAAGGATGGTCGTCGACCAATAAGATCTCAATCATGGTTATCCCTAACACTCCAATTTCTGATTTCGAATTTCTGATTCTGTTTCACCGGTACGTTAATGAAAACGGCGAGCCCATTGTTCGGGGAGGAGTAAAATTCAACGTCGCCATCCATACTGCGAACCCTTTCTTTAATGCCGTAAACTCCCATACTGTTAAAGGACTCCACCATTCCACTAACATCCATACCGATTCCGTTATCCTCATAACTCAAATGAATCCGGTCGGAGTGAGCCGACAACTTGAATTGAACTTTCGCTGCGTTAGAATGTTTCGTCGCGTTGGCCAGAAGCTCCTGTACAATTCGATACAACCCGATCAACAAATCGTCGTCGTGCAGGGAGCCGTGAAAGCCCGTGTAGTCAAAAGCAATGGAATAGTCGGTCCGCAGCTGCGTAAATTCGAACAGGGCTTCCAGAGAAGCCACAAGGCCCTCTTCCTTGAGCATCGGCGGCCTCAGCTCGTTGCACGTGATGCGGATCTGGTAAATGACATCGAGCAGCCCCTGCGTAATCTGGGCCAGCTTCTCGCGCAATCCCGGCGGAATCCCGTCGTCCGACGAAATCTCGTCAAGCTTGCGGTACCAGATGATCTGCTCCTGCAGAGCCCCGTCGTGCAGATCCTGGGAAAGACGCTTGCTTTCATTCTCGGATAAAGTGAATAAGAGCCGGATCAGCCAGGAAGGCGTCTTCTGCCGGGTCGCCAGCTCACGCAGCTCCTGAGTCAGGTCTTCGATGACTCTGAAATTATCGTACAGGACACTCGCGTAGCGGGCGATCGTTTTGATCCATACCCTTTTGGATTGCAACACGAGTGAAGAGGATTTTTCCCCGATGCAGAGCAGATAGCTTTTTCCTTTAATTTCTCCGATGCGGATCAGATGGCCGTCCGGCGTGTCGATAATTTCGCAGACGGGCAGCGGGTCGGAACAGCCCTCGACAATCTCCTCCCAGACGTGCTGGGGAATGTCCGAGCTGCCGTTTTTGACCGTAATCTTGTTCTGCTTGTCCACCTCAACGAGACTAACCTTCTCTGTACGGATCATTTCCCGCACTTCCTGAATAAGCCTCCGGTCCAGCTCCTGCACGTTCATAAGCCCGAATAAATCGCTTGAGAAGCGGTCCAGACTCGTCTGGAGCATATAATAGCGGTCCTTGCTCTCGCGGACGATCTGCTCCGCATAGTCCCGGTCCTTCTCCGCCTTCTTCTGCTCGCTTATATCCCGGATCACGGTCATGGCGACATCCATGCCGATATACGGAATGGGAATGGTAACGACTTCGGCGTCGATGATCCTTCCGTCCAGCCGGATGATCTTGTGTTCGGCGATGCGGGTGGCTTCCTTGTTCTCGTAAACCGCGTTCAGACGGACGCGCACCTTGTCCTTGTAGTTCGGGTGGACGGTATCGTAAATCGAGCGGCCGATCAGGCTGCAGGTCGTTCCCGCTCCGAACAGATCCAGTCCGGCCGGATTGACGTAGTCGAATTTGTGGTCCCGGGTCAGAATCGTCGGAATCGGCGACAGCTCCACCAGGTGGCGGCTCAGCCTCTCGCTTTCCTGCAGGGCGGTTTCCGCCTGTTTGCGCGTCGTAATATCCTCGAAGAAAACGAGGAAAGCTTCGGTCCGGGCGTCATAGATGGCGGTCGCGAGCATATCGACCACATTGCCGTCGCGCCGGGTAATGGCCAGATCGATAGGAGCGCTGGTCCCTCGTTCCCGGATGGTACGTTCTTCTTCGAAGAGCATACCCGGCTGAAGCCAATCCTGCGGTGCCGTGCCTATGATCTCCTCCGGACATCCAGCGCCCAGTACCCGGACCGCAGCGGGATTCACGTAGATGACCCGCCCGTCTTTATAGAGCGCGATCGAAACCGGGGACAGTTCCACAAGGCTGCGGTAGCGTTCTTCGCTGTCCCGGAGCGCCTGCTCCATCTGCTTGCGCACCGTAATATCCGTATGCACATGAAGGGAGGAAAGCGACAGCCCGTCGTAGATGCCCGTCACTTCCACATCAATGACGCTTCCGTCGGAACGGACCATTTTGTACGTCAGCGGCGGAGCATACTTCTCGTGCGCCATCGCAAGCGCGCGGCTGCGGGCCTGCTCGACATAATCCGGATGCATGAACTCGTAGATGCTCCGGCCGATGAAATCGCAAGGCAGCGCAGCGCCGAACAGCTCCAGCCCTGCGGGATTCGCATAGATAAACCGCTCGTCGCGGATCATCGTCAACGGCTGGGGCAGCAGCTCGATCAGATGCCTGTACCGTTCTTCGCTCTCCATCAGCTCCCGCTCGATTAACACTCTCTCGGTAATGTTCCGGGATACGATGATAATGCTCTCCACTTTCCCGTCGGCTCCCTGGACAGGATTGGCCACACAGTCGAAATGCAGCTCGGAGCCGTTCGCATGGATGAGCCGGCAGCGCGACGCCCATACGCAGGCCGATTCCCGCATCCCTTCCAGCTTAAGCCGGACAAGCTTCTCGTCTTCGGGATGCATGATATCGTACAGCGATAATTCCGCCGCTGCCGCCCCGTCCAAACCGAGCCTCGTTTTATAGGAAGGAGACGTGTAGCGGAACTTTCCGTCCGTACCGACTACGGCCACGAGATCCGTCATATTTTCCGCGATCAGACGGTACATGGCCTCGCTATTTCGTAACGACCGCTCCGTCAGTTTCTTCGAAGTAATATCCCTGCACAGCACAAAAACTCCCGTAACCGCGCCGTTTACATACACGGGCACCATTTTCATTTCCCAGTGGTACATGCGGCCTTCTTTATGGTAAGAGGTCATTTCGAACGTCTGGGCAGCCCCCTGCACCACCTGGTCGAAATACACCGACATCCGCTTCAGGCTTTCCACACCGAACAATTCGATAAGCGACAGCGGGTTCGCGATCTTGTTCCCGTTCTCCGTAATTTCCAGGGCGGCCGAATTGATATCCAGAACCTTCCCGTGCAGATCCAGCTCCACGATCGCATCCGAATGATGTTCGAATAGAGAACGGTAGCGCTGCTCGCTTCTCAGCAGGGCTTCTTCCGCCGCTTTGCGGGCCGTAATATCCAGGACTACCCCGTCCAGACGGATAATCCGGCCGCTCGCTTCATCCAGCGTCGGAATCATCCGCACCTGTACCCACCGGATATCGCCGGTCGCGTGAACGATCCGGTACTCGCTGAAATCGGAAATCCCCTGTTTGACGTTATCGCACGCTACCCTGTACCGCTGAAAATCATCCGGATGGATAATTCTTTCCCATGCTTGCTGGGTAGCGAAATATTCAGCTCGATAGCCGGTAATATTGAACAGAGCTTCCGATGTGAAAGGAACGCGCCGGGACGAGTAATCGTACGACCAGGTGCCGACATCCACGGTATGCATAATATTGACCAGCAGGCCGTACTTTTTGACGAGCTGCTCGTGATGTTTCCGTCTTTCCAGACTCCTTTTGTAAAGGATGAGAATGATTTGGGCAGTCAGAAGAAGGATGCATATAGCAGCGCCGACGATAAATTCATTCAAGATGTGTGTCTCCTTTATGCGTTGAAGAATAAGCTCGGGGATGGGCTGCGGCAGATGCGGCTCCCGTGGAACCATAAAGGCGCGAATCGGATTCGGATAGCTACTATTTCGGAAAAAGTACCTTCCAGTCCTTCCCGATCCGTTGCGTGAATGCGGATAATTTTGGTAATGGGGAAATTTGTTTAGCGGTAAAGTTTTTATACCGCGAAGCATTGGTTTATAATATAGCTTATCCGGATCCGCATTTAAAGGAGATCTTGCAAATGAGCCCTGATATTTATTCAACCTCTTCCCTGCCCTCTGCCGGCGGGAAGCCCGACATCCGGCGCGTCCTGATCATGACGCCCGTCGAAGCCGAGCGGGACGCCGTGCTCCGCGGTCTTGCCGGAGCGCCCGGCTTCCGGGTGGAGCTCGCGGGCGTCGGCCCCGTGGCGGCGGCTATCTCTACCGCGACGGCGCTCGCCGCCGCCGAGTACGACCTCGTCATAGCCGCCGGAATCGCCGGCGGCTTCGAAGGGCGCGCCGCGGTCGGCTCGCTCGTCGTGTCGAGCGAAATTCTCGCCGCCGATCTGGGCGCCGAGACGCCCGGGGGCTTCCTCAGCCTGGACGAGCTCGGCTTCGGCTCGGCCCGCGTGCCCGTCGACGCGGCGCTTGCCGGCCGCGTCGCCGAAGCTCTGGCGGCCGCCGGGCTGCCCGTAAGCACAGGCCCTGTGCTTACGGTCTCGACCGTGACGGGCACGGCGGAGCATGCCCTGGAGCTGGCCGGGCGGGTGCCCGGCGCCTCCGCCGAGGGCATGGAGGGCTTCGGCGCGGCAAGCGCCGCCCTCGCCCGCGGCATCCCGTGCCTGGAGCTCCGTTCGGTCTCCAACGCGGTGGGACCGCGCAACAAAGCGGCATGGCGAATTCCCGAAGCGCTCGCCATGCTGGAGAAAGCCAGTTCAGTCTTACCGGAGGTGCTGTTATGAAAATCGCGTTTTCCCCGTGTCCGAACGACACGTTCGTCTTTCACGCCTGGGTGCACGGGCTCGTCCCGGGCGCACCCGAACTCGATGTCCTGTATGCCGATATCGATATCACCAACGGCCTGGCCGCCAAATCCGGCGGTCCCGAAGTGATGAAAATCTCTTACGCGGCGCTGCCCTGGGTCCTCTCGGACTATGCCCTGCTCCCTTGCGGCGGCGCTCTGGGCAGAGGCTGCGGACCGCTCGTGCTGTCCCGGGACTCCGCCGATCCGGCGTCCCTCTCCGGCAAGCGCGTGGCCGTCCCGAGCGAGCGCTCGACCGCGTACCTGCTGTTCCGGCTGTGGGCCGCGCAGCAGGTTCCCGGGGGCGTCGGCGAGATCGTCGTGATGCCTTTCCACGAGATCATGCCGGCCGTCCGGGACGGGAAGATCGACGCGGGCCTCGTCATTCACGAGGCGCGCTTCACCTACCCGTCCTACGGTCTCAGCCTGCTGGCCGATCTCGGCAGCTGGTGGGAGTCCGACACCGGACTCCCGATTCCGCTCGGCGCCATCATCGCGAAGCGTTCGATGGATCTGGAGGCGGTGGCGGGATGGATCCGCTCATCCGTCGAGTACGCATGGGCCCATCCGGAAGCTTCTCAGGCGTACGTGCTCCAGCACGCGCAAGAGATGTCTCCCGAGGTCGCCAAAGCGCATATCGACTTGTACGTGAATTCGTTCACGGCGGATCTCGGCGAGGACGGCTACGGAGCGATCGAAGCGCTGCTCGGACGAGCCGCGCGGGAAGGGCTGGTGCCCGAGTTCGATCTGAAGATGCTTCGCGCCTAGCCTTGGGGCTATCCTTCCATCATCGGAACGCGTCCGAAACTTTCACCGACTGACGGTGGAGAGCAGCACCAAATGAAGCCGGCACATGAAAGTTATCCCCCTTAAGCAGAGAACCCAAAAACAGCCTTGGTTCGGGAATTGACCGGACCTAGGCTGTTTTTGTTTTTTTAATATAAAAAAGTTGTCTTTGTCCCCGGAACACCGTCATGTGACGCCGAGCACCGCGCGCTGGGAGCTTCGCGCGGTGCGGAATTTCTAAGTCGTTCCGCCGCCTCCGGATTTTTTTACTTTTACCCTACGAGTCCTTGTTCTATGCTGAAATCAACAATTTCAAACCGTTTTGTTAATGCTTTTCACTTGCCGGCGTATTAACATACGTAAATTTCCTCGACCAGAATACTTACCCGAAGAAAGAAAGGAGGAAAGGAGTTGGAGAGCGTTTCAATAAATATGGAAATTTACCGCAATCAAGATGAGACAACGCGTGGAAATATTTTAACCTCCGAACAATTTTCACAGCTGTATGAAATGTACATCGACCGCGTTTACAAGTACATCTACTATCGGATTCACAATTCTTACGAGACGGAAGATATATGCAGCAAGGTTTTTGAGACGGTCATTTCCAAGTACAACAGCTTTTCGGAAGAAAAAGCTAAATTTGATGTGTGGCTGTTCGCGATTGTAAGAAACGCGGTGACCGATTACTTTCGCGCCCGGAAAAAAAGATTCCATTTTTCACTGGATTCCATTACCGGACACATCCTGCCTAAGCCGTCACCCGAAGAGCTCGCTATCCGGGGCGATGAACATCAGGCACTGTTTAAAGCGCTGGAAAAACTGCGTGACAAGGAACGCAATATCATCGCAATGAAGTTCGCGGCCGGTCTGAAAAATTCGGAAATCGCCGAATTGATGGGGGTTAGCGAGTCCAATATCGGCGTCGTAATCTTCAGAAGTTTAAAAAAGCTGCAAAAAATTTTGGAGGCGGGTAGGTTCAGGAATGAGTGAAAAACAAAATCCGGAAGCATATGAAAAAGTCGTTGATCTGCTTGAAAACATGGAGGTCGATCCCTTGACCAAAGAACGTATTTTCAAGCGTGTGGCAAACAAAATGGAGACGGGAACCCTTCAACCCGAAAACACGAAAAAGGATGCGATCGCTATGTTGAATAGAAAATGGAAAACCGCTGCCGCGACGGCCGTTGCTGTAATTATCATTGGAGGCGCTCTTTCGACCACCTCATACGCACAGGGGATGTTCCAGTCCATCCTGGCACGTTTTCAAGTGGGCAATATGGAAATTGTCCAAACCGACAAGGAACGGCCGGGCAGGACAAAGCCGCCGAGCCCGGGGAGATAAAGCTTCCGGAACAGCCGAAGCTGACTGTGCAGGAAGCCCGTGCCGCAACAGGCATGAATTTCCCTGCGCCTGCCTGGACAGCCGGTTTTGAATACTTCAACACGGTTATTCAAGCTAAATCCATGGTAGAAGTGCAGTACAGCCAAGGCGAAAAAACCGTTAACTTCCTGATCTCTACGAGGGGCGAAAACGGCATCGAGACAACTGACCAGGTTAAAACGGAGGTTATCGCCGGGAAGAAAGTCTATTTTGCGAACGGGATTGTATTTTGGGAAGATAAGGGTTTCACCGTAGAGATGTATGCACAGGAAGATTTCGACACGGCCTCGCTGGAAAAAATCATCAAAAGCTTTGCCGTCGGAAAGCCGTTGACGCAGGAAGAAATCGACAAAGCGAAATCAGTCCTGGACAACAGCTTGAACGCGGAAAAAGCCGGACCCGCTCCAGCTTCGAACTGATAGGGAATTATTCGCGGCAGCTTCTCCGGGACAAGTGATGCTCCACAACCCCTACGGGTTGCGGGGCGTCTTTCTTTTATGCCGGGAGGTTCGGAATTACGACGGCTGAAGCCACGCTGCGGCCTCGTTTGTCATCCCGCCAAAATGATTCAAAAAGAAGAAGCCCGCAATAAACAGAGCTTCTTCTTTCTTCTTGTGCGGTCCGCTATAACGGGACTTTAGCACGGGCATCCGGCTTCGGCTTTCGGCTTATATGCATCCGCTGCTGTGAGTGCGGCAGCTTGCCCGCAGTTGTCCGCCGGTCGGCCGTTGCGTGCGCCGCTTATACGACGGGGAACCAGCCCGGTGTATTTAGGATCGCGTTCCACAGAGGGTCGGGAATAACCAGACGCTCTTGATCGTCCCGGGTTAAGGTCGTCTTGATTTCCGACTCTCGTCCGTCCGCGACTTTGCCGACCCAGTCCGGTTCCACGATCAGCTCGCGGCCCAGGGCGATCAGAGGCACGCCGGACTCCAGAGCTTTCAATGCGTCGTCTGCCGTATGGATAGAGCCTACGCCCATCACCGGCGTTCTGCCGCCGACGGTTTCGAGGATGATTTCGATCCGCGGACGGTTATCGTCTAGCGTTCTCGAAGCCGACCAGAAATCCATCAGGGAAACGTGGATATAATCCAGACCCTTGTCGGCCAGCGCATTTACAAGCTGAATGGAATCGTCCATGGAGATTCCCGGTGTTTCGGGTTCTTCCGGCGAGAACCGGTAGCCGACGGCAAACGGCTGTTTCGCATGCTCGGCCGCGACGCGCTGCACTTCATCCACGATTGCAAGCGGGAAAGTCATCCGCTTGTTCACATCTCCGCCCCAGCGGTCGTCGCGGCGGTTGGAATGCGGGGAGAAGAACTGCTGAATGAGATAGCCGTTCGCTCCGTGAATTTCCACACCGTCATAGCCCGCTTCGATGGCGCGACGGGTCGTTTCGCCGAAGTCGCGGATAATGCCTTCGATTTCGGCCTCCGTCAGCGCTCTGGGCACGACGCTTCCTTCCTTCTCTTCCGCCACGGCGCTTGCGCTTACGGTCTCGCCGTTCGGCACCAGCTCCGGAGGGCAGCTCCGGCCGCCGTGGAAAATTTGCAGAATGGCTTTCGCTCCCTGCCCCTTGATTGCCGAAGCGAGGCGGGCGAGGCTCGGGATCATCTCATCACGGTCTCCGGCGAATTCGCCGGGGAACCCTTTGCCGTTAGGCGTTACGTACGTACAGGCGGTAATGACAAGACCCGCTCCATTGGATCTGCGTTCATAATACGCGATTTCAGCGTCCGAGACGGTTCCGTCCTCATGGGACGAAAAATTCGTCATCGGAGCCAGCACGACCCGGTTATCCAGCTCCACACCGCTCGGGAGCGTAAAAGTTTCAAACAAAGCGTTAAACTTGCTGTTCATCTGGTTTCTTCCTCCTCTATATCCGTTCACACGTACAAGATTAGCTTGCTCAAATTACTCGGGAGATATAAAAAGACTCGCGGACACGCCCTATACGGACTTCTCCTTCGCCCGCTCATGACGCTTATAAAAGCCGGAAGATTTCCGGCGGTTGCTTGCACTTGACTGTTATTTTATCTGTAACAGTTATTCATTGTCAATCGCCCTTACTGCTGAAATCCCCGATTCGGATACTTTACTCTGTCTATTCCGCCTGTTTCTCTAGGGATTTGGCGAACAAAACTTTTTTTACATTACCGATCATCCGGCTGTTTCGTCTCTCGGTGCGGCTTGCTTTCCGGACAAACTGTAACTATAATGATTACAAGATACACAAAAAAACTCCCTGTTTGCTTCGTTCAGACGGTCCGAGATAGAAATTTGGAGGTTTTCTAAGATGAAAATTGAAATCTGGTCCGATTTTGCATGTCCGTTCTGCTATATCGGAAAACGCCGGTTCGAGCAGGCGCTTGAACAATTTCCGCACAAGGAAGAGCTTGAAGTGGTGTACCGCAGTTTCGAGCTGGACCCGAACTCCCCCCGGGATATCGGCCACAGTGTCCATGACATGCTGTCCCAAAAGTACGGGATGAGCGTGGAGCAGGCCAAAACGATGAATGCCAATGTGGTCGCGCAGGCGGAATCCGTCGGGCTCACCTACCACATGGATACGATTGTCCTGACGAACACGTTCGACGCGCATCGTCTGGCTCATTTCGCCAACGCCCACGGCAAAATGCACGAGATGACGGAGCGGCTGCTGAAAGCCTACTTCACGGATTCCCTTCATCTCGGCGATCGTGCCGTACTGGCTTCCCTTGCCGAAGAAGCGGGACTGGACAAGGCCGCGGCCGAACAGATGCTGGCAGGCGACCTGTATGCGAGCGAAGTGCGCGCCGACGAGCAGGAAGGCGCTGAGCTGGGCATCACCGGCGTTCCGTTCTTCGTGATCGACCGCAAATACGGCATTTCGGGCGCCCAGCCCGTTGAAGTTTTCCAGCAGGCTTTGGAGAAAGCGTACGGCGAATCCAAGCCTCTCACGATCTTAAGCGACGGAGAAGGCAGCTCGGCTGACGGAGCCTGTGCCGACGGTGTTTGTACGCCTCCCGTGCGGGATAAGTAATCTTTTCCCGCTTCAATTCAATGACAAAGGCCGTCCGGCATAGGACGGCCTTTCTGGCGTTCGGCGGCCGGTGCAGAACTGCCGCTTCCGCGCGGGCAGAAGCCGCCGCCCTGCGGCAGCAAGGGCCGCGCGGCCCGAGGCAGTTCTTGCTCTAAAGCAGATGGCACGTCCCTGGAAGCGTGCCGGCGGACGCAGCAAGAGCGGCTGCCCATCTGCGGCTGGGCACCTTCATGCGAAGCAAACACCGCGAGTTCTGAGAGCGGGTAACAACCGCACGGCAAAGACACGGAACGTCCGGTGTCCCGTGTCTGCTTTTCACCCCGTCCGCGCTCCCGTATCCTGCATTATCATCCGGCTGGCCATGTCTGCTTGTTCATTCCATCCCTGTCACAGATCCTTCTTCTTCATCCTTCAACCGACTTGTCCTCACTCGCTCCCGCCTTCTTCATCCTCAAGCGTCGCGGAATAAATATTTTTGCCGTAAAAAATTTCGTCCATCTCCAGCGTCAGGCTTTCCGTTATTTCCTCCTGCTCCTCGGGAGTCAGCGTGTCCTTCGTATACCCGAACAAATAGTTGTTAAGATCGAATTCACGCAGTTTACATTTCGTGTGGAAAATATTTTCCTGATAGACGTTCACGTCGATCATATGATACTTATCCTTGATGGACTGCGGGATATAGTTCTGGATGGAGCTAATTTCATGGTCGATAAACAATTTATGGCCGTTAATGTCCCGCGTAAAGCCGCGAACCCTATAATCCATCGTAAAAATATCCGTGTCGAACGAATGGATCATGTAGTTCAACGCCTTCAGCGGAGAAATTTCGCCGCAGGTGGAGACATCGATATCCGCCCGGAACGTGGAAATGCCCTCATCGGGGTGGTATTCCGGATACGTATGGACCGTGATGTGGCTTTTGTCGAGATGAGCCACAATGGCATCCGGCAGAGGTCCCGGGGATTCCTCGAAGGATTCCGTGGGCGCCGTATCGACCGGACCTTCCGATACGAGCATCGTAACGCTGGAGCCCTGGGGCTCGTAATCCTGCTTGGCGATATTCAGAACGTGGGCGCCGATGATGTCGGATACGGTATTTAAAATTTTCGTCAGCCTCTCCGCGTTATACTGCTCGTCGATATATTCGAGGTACGCCTGCCGCTCTTCCCGGGTACGGGTGTAGCAAATATCGTACATATTAAAACTCAATGACTTTGTAAGGTTATTAAAGCCATGGAGGGTGATTCGCTGCTCGGGTGTCAGTGCCATCATTGATTTCCCCCTATCCCACTTCAGGTTAAAAAAAGACTCTTTTTATTTTTACCCACTCTGCTCAATAAAAAACATGTCGAAAAAAGGGGAAAGCGGAAGCGCCGGAAAAACAAAAAGGCCGCCCTTGCGGGCAGCCTCTGTCACGCGCTTTACGCTGCTTACTTGAACCCGGGGAGACCGCGTTCCTTCAACCATTTCTCTTCGTAGTAATCAAACACGTTGTTCTGGGCAAGCGCTCTTCGCTGTACGGCATATTCACGCCCGAGCTCCATGGATCGTTTCAGAACCGTTTCGACTTTAAGCCTTGTGATCGGCTCCGTAACGCCGTGCTCCTGGACAAACGCGTACAGAGACTCCGCTTCCTCCTGTCTGCCCGCCAGACTCCAGCCCATCGCTTCCTCGCACAGGATGTGGGAAATGATCATTTTGTTGTGTTTGTTCCCTGTCTCATTGCGGAGGGCGTCCATAAGAACCGGCATAAAATCTATCGCGTTGATCCGGTCCCTGCCGATCACCTGACTGAAATATTTCGCGTAATACAGCACAAACAGATCCGTAAACTTTTCCGTGATCCCTTTCTTGCTGCCGATATATTTATCGAACAGATATGTTTCCGACTTCAACAGCAGAAATTTGAGGCTTTCTTCTTTAACACTCGGGATCGTAAATAAAATATTCCAGTAATAATAAAGCGATTCGTACGGATCGGAAATCGTCTTGGCGAGCCTGCCGTCCGAAAAGATCAGCGTACCCAGCCCCATCGCCAGCGATAAAATACCGAACAGCGTCACAACGAGGTAGTCCAAGCTGTTTTTGAGCAGCGTCAATGCCAGAATCCCCGTCACCAGGCTCATCACAGGCCCCAAGATAAAAATGACCGACTGCTTCTTATTATTCCTCTCATAGGACGCCTCATCGCGGAAATCGGTTACATCCACCAGCACATTGCCGACGTAATAAAAGTTTTTCCACGAAAAAATCAATTTTTTCTGCGGAACGGACAGGGTAACCGGCCCCAGACTGAATTTGATTACTTTTCTGCCCGTCATAAACGCCCCCAGAACATGACCCAGTTCGTGTACAAAAAGGGCGGCTCCGCCCGCAACCACGAAAGACAGCAGGAAAACGACGATATTCAGAGCCATACTAGGGCTCGCAACGGCAATTGCCGCAAGCACAACTAAACAACCGATCAGAAACTTTACTTTTCCCTTCATTTCTCTCTCCTTTGAAGACCGGTAGGCTTTGCGCTGAACGCTCCCTGCCGTTTGTTAAAAAGTAGTGTCAGGTTTATTTTACCTCATAAAATAAAAAGTTAAAAACATAAAGAGGCACATCCGCCCGAACGAATGTGCCTGACATGCCGGAATGGCCTCTACTTATCCGGTGCCGCGTGATAGTCTTCTTTTAAAATCCCGTAGATTTCCAGGTCCACAATTCCTTTGCCCGACCACAATGCGGCCTGCCGGAGCGTGCCTTCTTTGCGGAAGCCGTTCTTGAGCAGCACCTTCTTGGAAGCTTCATTCGCCGGCATCACCTCGGCCTGAATCCGGTTTACCTCCGCTGCCGTGAACAGATAGGAGGTCAGCATCCTGACGGCTTCGGTGGCGATTCCCATGCCCCAGCAATCTTCCGCCAGGAAGTAGCCGATCATCACCATATCGACCTTCCGGTTGAAATCGAAAGCTTCCGCGATTCCCGTCAGCCTGCCGTCCTCTTTGCGGAAGATCCCCCACTTGATTCTCGATTTTTTATCGAAGTCTCTCTCGAAATGACCGATCATCGACCGGACCGTCTCTTTGTTATGCTTAGGGATAATGCCGCAGTGCCGGAATACTTCCTCGTTGTCGTAAATGCCGAACACCTCGTCGAGGCTGTCCTCTCCGATTTTTTTCAGTACCAATCCGGATGACTCCAAGACGGGAACTTGTGCAAATACAGCTTCCATGTTCAATGTTACACCTTCTCGCATTGGAATAAGTCAGTCTTTGGAGCGGACGGGAATATACAAATCCACCTTCGCTTTGCCTTCCGGGTCCCGTGACGGGCCGTTCAGCGAAATCCCGATGAACTGCCGGCGCTCCGGGGGAAGTCCGTTCCGGCTGCCCAGCTCCCGAGCTTCTCCCATGCCCGGCCCGTTACCAGGCAGCTTCCCGTATGGCGCCATTGTCAATTGTCTTCGTGAGCGGACCACCGACTTGAACGGGGTGGTACCAGAGCTCTCCTATAAGGCAAGAAACTCTTTCTCGGATAACCTTGCATTAATATAATCAATCGCTCCCTCGATGCTCATCATCTGATTCATCACATTTTTCACGCCGAGACCGATAATCTTCTCGACTTTCCGCAGATTGAAGTTATGTCCTGTCGGGAAGGCGGATTCTCGAACCCCGCGGTACTCTAAGTCTTTGGCGAACTTCAGCCAAGGGTATTGATCCATGACATTCTGGTTGCTGTAGATGAAATCGTTGACCGAAGCGCCGCCGAGCAGCGTGACTTGCTCGGCAATTTCATGATCATAGAACCAACGGAAGAAGGCTGAGACTTCGTCGTCCTTCCGGCAATATTTCGATACGCCTAGCGAGCCTCCGCCGAGCAGCGGCTGTTGGCCAGGGACCTCTGCGAACCCAACGAGCGGGGATATCTCGCTGTGGGCGATATTCGAGAATAAGTTCATATACACGATGAGCATCGCGATCTGACCGTCTTCGAATAACGAGATGGACTCGTCCCACCATTTGGCAGGTAAGTTCCTAGCTATGGATAAATGATCGATATAGCTATGAAAGGCATCAATCGCAATCTCTTTGGATAGAGCCAGCTTATTGTCTTCTTGGATCAAATGTCCGCCTTCGGCATAATACCTGACTAGGAATTCGGAAGCGATAATCTCTGAATTTCCCGTCGTTACGCAGGATCCATGGGATAGAGGCGACTCGGGGTTACTCGCTCGAGAGAAAAATGCAGAAATCCGATTGAACGCCTCGAAGTCGGAGGGCGTTCGCAGTTCGGCTTTATACTGCTCATAGAACATTCTTCGCACCTTGGTATCTTCGAAAATATCCTTACGGTAGAAGAGCATCTGAATGCTCGGATCGAAAGGTACCGCGTAAGGGATCTCGTTCACATAAGCATACCGATCAATAAGCTGTGAAGGATAATTCGTCAGCAACTCCTGCATCTCCGGGCTTAACGGCTTTAAAGTCTGGCCCGCGAACCAAGATAACCCGGCCATATCAACACGAATGATATCGTAATGTTTATGGTTGTCGATATCGGATAAGATATCGTAAATTTCTTCGAACGAATAGACAGCTAGTCGAAGATCAATACCGGTCGTCTTCTTAAAATGCGGCGCTAATTTCTTGAGCGCATCCGTGGTTGGACTCGGGATCGTAAGAATGTTCAGCGTCTTGTTCGCCGTTGGATGACCAAGCGCTTGGTCATCGAACATAAACCCGCGATTCAACCCGATGATCGGGGCTCCGTCACGCTGGTCCGTCGTCTCATGACGTAGAATCGTCTCGGCAATTTCTTTGCCTAGCCACTGATAATTGATGTGATACTTGTGAATGAAATCCTCGGTTAAAAACTCGGAATCGGCCAAGCTGTATATCTCCGGACTTTGGCCCGTACTCCCTAAGAAATGGGCATTTTTGATATAACGCGCTCGTTCCAGATCACTGGTCACAATGCAATCGAAGGCATCCCCTGCAAAGAAATCAAATGCATGATTATAGGCCGTAGATTGCGCGGCAGCAATCGTATGTACGCGCAAATCCAAAGGTGATAGTTCTTCCATGATGGCATTTCTAAAATCCCGATCACAGGAATATTGGAGCAAATCGGTGAATATTCCGATCTTCCGGTGCGCTTTTTCTTTTATTTTCTGAGCAATCGTTCGTCCGGATGCACCCGCATCGAAGCTGGCGAATTTCATTGTGTTTTGCAATTTACGATAGACAAAAATGATGTTCTCCCGTGGAATGCCGAGCAGGTCATAATATTCCATGGCATCGTCCACACAGGAGACCGTGATTACAGCACAGTCCCGATTCGCAGCAATTTCTTGCAGAAGGGCTTGTTCATTCTCTTTCTGATCTTGTGTGAGATATAAATTTGTCGTGTACCCCGCACGGAGAAGGGTGCTATGGATTGCGATATATAGCTTGTTATAGGAATCCGATGAAATGTTAGGCAAGATGAGGGAGACGGTTGTCGTGCTTCCTTCACGTAAAGATTTAGCGCGCGCGTGGATCTGGTAACCCATTTTACGAGCGGCTTCTTCCACGAGATTGATTTTCTCCAGACTTACATTTCCTCTTCCGTTCAGCACATTCGATACCGTTCCATGCGACACCCCCGCAGCTTTGGCGATATCTTTGATCGTAGGCATGCTCCATCCTCCCCCCTTTTTGATGATAGTTGGCTAAATTAATTATATCGGGTCCTCAATTGATATGCCATCATCACGATATTTTGACACGTTCCAATTTTAAAAAGTATTCCGAACGGACGTTAAAGTGTTGTTTTTGTAGTGTTTTACGTAGATATATCGCGTTCTAGTGAAAACCAACTCTCAAATATTTATTGACTCGTTCCAATAATATGTTAGAATTCTATTCAAGAAAGCGTTAACATCACATCTGGATTGATCGTTCGTCAGTACGGTTGATCAAGATTTGTACGACATCATGATTAAGGGGGAGAGGAACGCTGTGGATCCAATCCAGTATGGCCAGATGTTCGGACATTGGGAGATGTATGTCAGAATCCTTGCGAGTGCATTGATGGGCCTGTTTATTGGCTGGGATCGATCACATAAACATAAGCCCGCCGGTATGAAGACGTATACCTATACCTCAGTGGCTTGTACATTAATTACGATTATTTCCATCTCTACCGCCAGTCATTACAATGAAACGGGTCAACTCATGCGCGCCGATCCGATGCGGCTAACGGCTCAAATCGTATCTGGCTTAGGATTTATCGGAGCGGGGGTCATTCTTAAGGATGGGGAACGGGTTAAGGGGCTAACATCGGCGGCCATGATATTTTTCTCAGGCGGCGTCGGAATTGGCATTGGAGCGGGGTACTATGGCATCGTCATTTTCTCCGTTGTCTTAACTTTTTCCCTTGCAAGAATCAGTCGATTTCTTCCGATGAGCAACCTGGGAGATGATCGGAAATCAAGAAGCAGCAATGATGCTGCTAGGAAACAACAAGAGAAGGAATGTATCTGAATTCCTGCATATCTGCGAAGCGAAAAGGAGATATTTGTATGAAAGTTCATTTTCTAGGATCTGCCGCGTCAGAAGGGATACCGAATCCATTTTGCAAATGCGAGGTTTGCGTGAAGACGCGAAGCGAGAAAGGGAAAAATAGTAGAACGCGGTCAGCTGCGATTGTTGATGATACGATGCAGATTGATTTCCCGCCAGAATACAGCTACCAAGTCATGCGGGATGATGTGGATGTTACTCGTATTTCGGAATTGCTCTTCACGCATACGCACCCCGATCATTTTAACGCAGGAGATTTGTTCAGTCGGATGGAAGGGTATGGTCACCACGTTACGCATCCGCTGCATATTTTCGGGAATGATCGTGCTGTTAATGGTTGTCTGGATGTGTTGACCGACTATAGTCCGCAGCGGTTTCAATTCACTCGGATGATTCCATTCGTGACAGTAGAGTCCGGCGGAGCGCGCATTACGCCGCTTCTCGCCAATCATGCGAAGTGGGAGACGTGTCTGATCTATTTTATCGAAAAGGAAGGCAAGACATTGCTGTATGGTCATGATTCAGGATGGTTCCCGGAATTGACGTGGTCGTGGCTTGCGGACAAACATATCGATCTGACGGTACTCGAATGTACACATGGCTACAATCAGAATCCGCATTCCGATGGTCATATGAGCATTGAGACCGTGTTGGAGACACAGAAGCGATTGCTGGATAGCGGCATTCACTCGGCATCGAGCCAGATCATCGTCTCGCATTTATCTCATAACAGCGGTTTCATGCATGACGAGCTTGTGGACATTTTCAAGCCTCACGGTATCGAAGTGGCTTACGACGGTCTCATCAAATTTATTTAATAGGGGATATTACACATGAAGACTACTATCGTTCCGAGACTATTAATTATGATGTTTCTGCAATATTTCGTTCAAGGCGCTTGGAATATGACTTTAGGGTTAGTTCTCAGCACATCGGGCTTATCTTCCATCATCGGTACTTCTTATGCATTGCTCGGCATCGCGACGATTCTGTCGCCGCTGTTCATCGGGATGGTCGCGGACCGGTTCATCGCCTCCCAGAAAATTATGGGCATCCTGCATATTGTTAATGCTTGTGTGCTGCTAGCGATTCCGTCTCAGATTCAATCGGGCAACGCGACGATGTTCCTCGTATTGCTCTTTATCGTCGGTGTGTTGTTCTATCCTACGACGGGACTGTCGAATAGCATCAGCTTCAGACATATTCATGGCGCCAAAACATTTCCGGTGATTCGGGTGTTCGGAACATTTGGTTTTATGGCGATCGGTTTCCTGCTCGGACAGATGGGCTTCTCGGGCAGTACTATGACCTTCAAAATTGCAGCAATCTCTGCCATTGTGCTCGGGATCTATTGCTTCACACTTCCGAATACACCGGCAGCTGGCAAGGGTAAGAAGTTCCTGATGAAGGACCTGCTCTGTCTTGATGCGCTCGCATTGTTCAAGGATAAGAACTTTACGGTATTCATGGCCTGTACGATTTTCTTGATGATTCCTAAAACAGCTTACAGTGCTTATGTGCCGGTATTCTTGGGCGCACTAGGGTTTAATAATGCAGCTACGATTATGCAAATCGGTATTGCAACGGAAGTTATCTTTATGTTCTTACTCTCTCTGTTTCTTTTCAAATTTGGATTCAAAAAGATTATCCTGTGGGGCGCGATCACGTGGGTTCTTCGTTCGTTGTTGTTCTCCTTCGCAGCAGTCGATGCAGGCATTCTCGTCATCATCATTGCGCTGGCACTGCAAGGGATTTGTTGGGACTTCTTCTTCACGGCGGGAGACATCTATGTGGACAATAAAGCGGACGTGACGATTAAAGCGCAGGCACAGAGCTTGAAGTTCATGATCTCGAACGGGCTAGGGCTGTTGTTCGCTTCTTCGGTCACAGGTTATATCTTCAATCATACGGTCGTGGATAAAGGGGCGGCTGCGCTGAAGCAGTGGCAGCAGTTCTGGATTTACCCCGCTGTCGTGGCGGCTGTCGTCGCGCTAGTGTTCTTCCTGTTCTTCAAGGATAAAGGGATGATATTCCAGAAGAAGAATGCGGAAGAAGGTCCGGTTTCGGAGTCGAATGCCGTGTAATAAAGGAGCCGAAAGGCTATGGAAAAAGGCTACCGATAAGGTCGATAGCCTTTTTCTTTGCATTTTGGTGAGTTTTATTGGAATCCGCCAGGGAGCGGATTTTTTATTTTTCGGCGATGGCGAGCCGCTTCGCGTCAGGCCGGGCCATCCCGGAACGGTGCCTCGAACGCCTCGACTTCGTCTCGGGCCGGAAGAGAGGTCTGCGCGCCGAACCACGTCACCGCCAGAGCCCGTCCTTCGAGGCGAACCGGACCGCTTCCTACAGCGGTGCCCCTCGCTCCACCGGACAGCCAGTCCCGCGTTGAAGGCGTCTCCCGCAGCGGTCGTATCGGCGACGTCCACCCGGTAGGCCGGATGCGCTCCCTGCTTCCCGTCCAGGCCGTAGAGCACACCCTTACCGCCGTACGTTACGACGACGCCCGCTCCGCCTCCGCCGTGCTGACGAAGGCGGTATCGATGCCTTCCCGGCGCAAGCCTTCGAGCATCTGCGCGCCGAACATGTCGCCGCCCACGCAGCCGATCATGGACACCTGCGCGCCCAGTCTCGCCGCAGCGACCGCCTGATTGGCGCCTTTTCCGCCCGGGATCATCCGGAACTGCCGTCCCATTACCGTTTCACCGGGAACCGGCGGACGTTCCGCCGTAACGACCAGATCCATATTGATGCTTCCCGCGACTGCAATTTTGGCCTGTCTGTTCACGTTAAAGATCCCCTTTCGTACACGGACCGTATTAGGTACAGTGTATCATGCCTGCCGGGAGGTTTCCTTGACGGCATCCTTGCGTTTTTTGCCGCCGATCCTGCAAGAACCGAATTCTGTCCTCTTTACAGATAGTTGCCCCCGATGCAAAATATGGATATAGGTGATCCAAGCCTAAAATCCTTGTAGGAGTGATCGAATGTCCAAGAAGATCCTGATCATTACAGGCGATGCAGTCGAGGCTTTAGAAGTGTATTACCCGTACTACCGCGTGCTGGAAGAAGGCTATGAAGCGGTTCTCGCGTCTCCCCAGCAAAAAGTGCTAAAAACCGTCATCCACGACTTCGAGGGCTGGGATACCTATACGGAGAAGCCCGGATACCTTCTCGAATCCCACGTTTCGTTCGAAGATGTAAATCCGGCCGATTTCGACGGACTGATCATTCCCGGCGGCCGTGCGCCCGAATATATCCGGCTCGATCCGAACATTCCCCGCATCGTGGGCCACTTCTTCGAAGAAGGCAAGCCTGTCGGGGCTATCTGTCATGCCGCTCTCGTACTTGCGGCTCTGAAGAACAACAAATATTTCGAAGGACGCACCTTGACCGCCTACACGGCTTGCCGGTACGATGTGGAAAGCCTCGGGGCGAACTACACGGAAGAAACGCTGCACGTGGATGGAAACCTCGTCTCCGGGCATGCTTGGCCGGATCTGCCTGGCTTTATGCGCGAATTTCTGAAGCTGGTGAAAAGCTGAGGGGACTT
Organism: Paenibacillus sp. JT31N7; assembly: GCF_059692095.1. Classification (NCBI taxonomy): domain Bacteria; kingdom Bacillati; phylum Bacillota; class Bacilli; order Caryophanales; family Paenibacillaceae; genus Paenibacillus; species Paenibacillus sp. JT31N7. The sequence continues at coordinate 140,241 of NZ_JCAUAT010000006.1, read as the reverse complement.
ATTAACTTCCCTGATATTTCATGCCATATAAAAAGACCTGCCGTAGCAAAAGCTCCGGCAGGTCTTTTTACGTAAGAAAGCCGTTCATACGACAACAAATGGAAGATACATACAAAACCTCTCCGCTTATTTCCGCAGCAGCCCCGCCTGCATCAAATAATCTTTCGCGGTCTGTTCCGCCGACGCTCCCTGAACGTTTACCTTGTAGTTCATTTCGCGCATTTCGTCGTCGCTGATCTTGCCGCCCAGCTTGTTCAGAACCTCACGCAGCTCCGGATGCTCTTCCAGCGTCTTCGTGAGCAGCACGGGCGCGCCCTGATACGGCGGGAACAAGTGCTTGTCGTCCTCCAGCATCGTCAGGTTATACTGCTTCAGTTCACTGTCGGTGGAATAGGCGTCCACAAGATTAATATCGCCGGACTGTACGGCCTGATAGCGGATTTTCGGCTCCATCTTTTTGACGTCCGCAAACTGGAGACCGTACAGCTTCTGAATGCCCCTGTACCCGTCTTCGCGGTCGGAAAATTCCAGCGTAAAGCCGGGCTTAATCGTCTGCCGCACGTTTTTCAGATCGGAAATGGTCTTCAGCCCCTGCTCTCCGGCAAGCTGCGCGGGCACCGCCAGCGCATAGGTGTTGTTGTACGCCATCGGCGTCAGCATCTCCATGCCGAATTTGCTCAGCATGCCGGCTTTCGCCTGTTCGTACACCTCCGTGCGGTCGGTGCTGGCCGGCGTCTCCTTCATAAACTCGGAAATGGCGGTTCCCGTAAACTCCGGGTAAATATCGATTTCACCGGCTTTCAGCGCGTTGAAAACGAATGACGTTTTCCCTAAGCCCGGCTTAAGCTCGACCTTCAAATCCGTGTCCTGCTCGATAAGCTGTTTGTACATCTGGATCAGAATCTCCGGTTCGGAGCCGAGCTTGCCCGCGATCACGAGATTTTTGTCCTTGCCGCCCGTGAAATACGGGACAAGCAGCAGAAGGAGCACGACCAGGACGGCCGCCCCGGCTGCCGGCACGAAGCGCCGGAAAGACATGCGCTCGAACGCCCTCAGCAGCAGGTCGAACAAGATCGCCAGCAGCGCCGCCGGAACCGCGCCCAGAATGATGAGCGCCGAATCGTTGCGGTCGATGCCGAGCAGGATGAGATCGCCGAGACCGCCCGCCCCGATGAGGGCGGCCAGCGTCGCCGTGCTGATAATGAGCACGGTGGCCGTCCGGATGCCGGCCAGAATGACAGGCAGCGCGAGCGGCAGCTCCACTTTGAACAGACGCCTGCGGCTGTTCATTCCCATCGCTCTGGACGCTTCGATCAGCGAGGCGTCCACCTCTTTGATCCCCGTATACGTGTTGCGGAGAATGGGAAGCAGCGCGTAGACGACGAGCGCGATTACCGCCGGCACCCGTCCGATTCCGAACAGCGGGATCAGCATGCCGAGCAGCGCCAGCGACGGAATTGTCTGCAGGACGGCGGCTACTCCGATAATGCCTTCCGCTCCGCGGGTCTTCCGGGTGAGGTAGATGCCTAGCGGAACCGAAATCAGAACGGCGAAAAACAAGGCGATAACGGACAGCAGAATATGGTCCGCCACGGCGCCGAGAAGCTGAGACTGCCTCTCGCGGAAAACTTCGGCCAGCGTATTCATGTCCGCGCCCCCTCCTTCAGCCGCCCGGCCATGAACTTCAGCAGCGCCTCCCGCGAGACGGAGCCCACGATCACGCCGGCCTTCTCGACGGCGAGCACCTCTTCATCGGCAAGCAGCTGCAGGGCCGCTTCCAGCGGCACTTCCGCCTTGGCGATAGCCGCGGGATGGGACGGAAAATCGGACGGACCGATTTCCAGCAGCACATCTTCCAGCGTCAACCGCCCGCCGAAGAGCGGCTTCTGCCCGCCGACGAACTGTTCCACAAATGAGCTGGCGGGATTTTGTAAAAACCCTTGCGGGGTGTCCAGCTGGACGATTTCGCCTTCATTCATGAGGCAGATCCGGTCACCCAGCTTCATCGCTTCCTGCATATCGTGCGTGACGAACACGATCGTCTTCTTGATCCGCTGCTGCAGCTCCAGCAGCTCGTTCTGCAGCTTCTCCCGGCTGAGCGGATCAAGCGCGCTGAACGGTTCGTCCATCAGCACGATCTGCGGGTCCGCGGCCAGAGCGCGGACAACCCCTACCCGCTGCTGCTGTCCGCCGGACAGCTCCTTCGGCTTGCGGGAGCGGTAGGTCTTAGGCTCGAGTCCCACCATATCGAGCAGCTCGTCCACGCGGGCGCTTATTTTCGCGCGGTCCCATTTGCGCATTTCCGGCACGATGGCGATGTTCTCTTCGATCGTCATATGCGGGAACAGCGCGATCTGCTGAAGCACATAGCCGATGTTCCAGCGCAATTCGTGGATGTCGTATTCGCTGATTTTGCGCCCGTTGATCCAAAGCGTTCCCCCGGACAGCGGGATAAGCCGGTTGATCATTTTCAGCGTCGTCGTTTTCCCGCACCCGCTGGGCCCGATGAACACGAAAAATTCCCCTTCGTTAATTTCCAGATTCAGATCGTTTACGGCTACCGTATCGTCCGCGTAACGTTTAGAGACGTTCTCGAAACGGATCATAATTTTCTCCTCTGCGGCACTGACTTTTATTGGCCCCTGTATACCTATCTCTCTTTATAATAGCCTTACAGGCAAAAAATGAATCTGCGAAAAAACCTTGACAAGCGCAAAGGCCCGGCAAGGTTTTGTGAAGGGATTATTCGGCATTCAGATCAGACTCTATGTCTTAGCCCGCGTTAGCTTTCCCATACACGAACAATTTGTAAAAAAATAGATCCGTCCGGTTCTGCCTGATCCGCTCGAACATCTGGTACAAGCACCGCGCCGCTGCAGTCAGTCAGGCCCTAAATGTGAGGCGGCCGCTACCGGTGCCGTTTTTGCACACTCCCTTTTTCAAACGGATATGTATCCCGGCAAGCCGTGCTTCAGCAGCTCATCCTCCGAGAATACTTTGAAGCCTTCATTGCGGAGCATAGCCGGCCCTCCGCCGGGCACCTAACGCATGGATGGCTTCGGCGGCGGCGGGAGCGGGAATTTCCGCGGGCACGGCTTCCGTGTTCCGAGCCCCGTTTCCCCTTCCGCCGGAAAGCAAAAAAAACCTTTCCGCAGCATCTGCGCCATTTTCACAAGGCACACGTTTACGGAAAGGAAGTACTTGTCTGGCGCAGATAGGAGCGACTCCGGGATCGGATCGGTTGCATCCCGGTTTATTTGAACCAGCCCTTCTCCTTGAAGCGGGTGATGGCTTCGATCCGGTTGCTCACGTCCAGCTTGTCGAGGATCACCGAGATGTAATTGCGGACCGTCCCGGTCGTAATGTACATCTGGCTGGCGATCTCTTTCGTATTTTTGCCGTCGGCGATGAGAAGCAGCACTTCCTTCTCCCGCTCCGTCAGCGGGTTCTCCTCGCTGTAGGCTTCGTCCACCAGTTCCGAGGCGTAGAGCCGCCGGCCCGCCATGACACTGCGGATGGAATCCGCCAGTTCCTCGCTGGGGCTGTCCTTGAGCAGGTAGCCGTTCACGCCGGCCTTCATGGCGCGCTCGAAATAGCCGGAGCGGGCGAACGTCGTCAGGATGATGACCTTGCATCCGGAGCCCTTCAGCTCCTCGGCCGCGTCCAGCCCGCTTTTCGCCGGCATCTCGATATCCATGATGCAGACGTCCGGCTTGTGCTCCTGCACAAGCTTCAGGGCGTCTTCGCCGTTGCCCGCAACGCCGACAACGGTCATGTCTTCTTCCAAATTAAGCAGGGAAGCTAGCGCGCCCAGCAGCATCCGCTGATCTTCGGCGATCACAATGCGAATCATTTCCCCGCCTCCTTTGCCGGTTGTTTCAATACGATCGGAATTTTAATGACGACCGTGGTCCCTCCGTCGGAGAGGATTTCCAGCGTGCCGTTAATAAATTCCAGGCGTTCTTTCATGCCGCGCAGCCCGTTGCCGCGGAAATAATCGAACTGTTCCGCCCGGCCGTTCCCGTTATCCTTGACCTTGACGACGAGGTCCGTCCGCGAAGGTTCGATCACGATTGTGCAGGCCGTCGCACCACTGTGCTTGACCACGTTGGTGACCGCTTCTTTGAGGCACATGCTGATGACATTCTCCGTCATCAGCGAAGTACCGATCTGCTTCGGATCGCCTTCCTGCTTGAAAGATATCTGCGCGGCTTTCAGAATCTGCTTAACCCGGAACATTTCCTCGGAGACCCGTGTGCTGCGCATGTTGGTCACCATTTCGCGCACTTCTTTCAGCGCGCTCCGCGCCGTCTGCCGCACATCGTTAATCTCGGCCCGCGCCTGGTTCGGATTCTTGGCGATGAGCTTGCCCGCAAGATCGCTCTTGAGTCCGATCAGAGAAAGCTTCTGTCCCAGTGTGTCGTGCAGATCCCTGGCGATCCTCTGCCGCTCCTCCATCTTGACCAGCTCGTCAATCCGCTTGTTCGCATCCTCCAGCTGCCCTTGCAGCTTATCCCTTTTGTTCTTCGTATACGTATTGACCGGAAGCAGGATCACCCCGATCAGGGAGATCAGCACGAACGGAAGCTGTGTAATGAAGATCGGATTTTGCGTGACGAAGCCGAGATTGATCGTAGCGATCGTACTTACCAGATGAATGGTATAGAAGGTAAAGAAGCCGATCTTGTTCTGGATATTCCCGATAAAAAATGCGAGAAACAGCGAGAAATACACGTACCCGAACAATAGTGTCATCGCGATCGAAACGACGATTTGCACGCTCGTCCAGAAATACACAAGCCACCCCTTCGATACGACGGACAGCACATAGCAGGAGAAAAAAATAATGATCATGCCGATGCCGAAGACGTTCTTGAGGGTGGAACCCGAACTGAATATGAAATAAAAAGGAAGGATGTAAAAGACCACCCACACATAGGGACTGAGACCGGTGTTTTTCTGAAAAATTCGAATCCAATTCTGCATGGTCTTTTCACCTTTTCTGCGGCGCCGTTTTACATCCATTTTAGCATAAACGGTTAAGTTTGGGACTATTCGCCCTGGAAACCAGGTTTCGGATTTTTCAGGACATCGTTTGCGGCTCCCTGCCTGCGGAGCACATGTTTGACATCTTTAAAGCTTACAAACGACTTGCCTTTTTCGTCCCACAGACGGAAACGGAGAGACTGCAGGCTCGTGCGGAGCGTAATGGTGGTCGCTTTTTGCAGCGGGATCGTGGAGTTATGCGCCTTTTCCAGGTTGTAATTCGGCACTCTCGGGCTCAGATGGTGAACATGATGGTAGCCGATATTTCCTGTGATCCACTGCAAAACTTTCGGAAGCTGGTAGAAAGAACTGCCGTCGACGGCCGCTTTCACGTAGCTCCACTCGTCTTCCTTCTCGAAGTAAGAATCTTCGAACTGGTGCTGCACGTAGAAAAGCCAGATGCCCAGCAGTCCCGAAACGAAGAATACCGGAGCCTGAACAAGCACGAACGCCTGCCAGCCGATCAGCCAGCACATCAGCGCGTACAGCAGCACGATGGATACGTTGATCACATACGTGTTGATGCGTTCCTTGCGCTTCGCTTTCTTACGGTTGAAACGGTACTGGATCAGGAAGACGGCAATCGGCCCGAGGCCGAACATAACCAGCGGATTGCGGTAGATGCGGTAAGCGACCTTGCGGAACCAAGGAGCTGCCGCGTATTCTTCCACGGTCAGCACCCACATGTCTCCGGTGCCGCGCTTGTCGAGATTGCTGCTGGTGGCGTGATGCACGGAGTGGCTGTACTTCCACTGCTCGTACGGGCACAGCGTCAGAACGCCGGTAATGGTGCCGAGAATATCGTTGGCCCGGCGGCTTTTAAAGAAAGACTGGTGACAGCAGTCGTGAAATATGATGAACGTCCGGATGACAAACCCGGCTGTGATAAAAGCTAGAGGGAGCGTGAGCCAGTATGAAACGGAAAGACTCGCGTAAGACGCATACCACAGCAGGAGGAGAGGCACAATCGTGTTGAAAACCTGCCGGATGCTTGATTTAGTATCGGTTTTTTCGTAGGGGGCGACATCTTTTTTCAAATTCATAACTTTCGTCTGAGACATTAGTATGTGTCCTCCTCGTTCTGATGCGGGGTCAAATCCCGGGCATCAGCTCGCTATTCTACCCTCATTATAGAGATAATCGCTTGGGCGCAATAGTCATAAACGTCATGAGGGTACATGATAAATGTCATATAGGCGTGGGGAAAATGCGGCGGGAATGACCCGAAACGGCTTGCCCCAAGGGAAAAAAATGCGAATCCCGGAAGGTTTGGGCGGGAAAGGCCGGCCGTAGGCGAAATGACGCCGATTCCACTCGGGACTGGAGGAGGAGGCTGGCTCAGAGACAGCCGGGGTGCGGTCAGTAAAAATCCGCCCGGTTCTCTTCGTCCGCTATGTCCTGAACCTCTTCGGGCGTGATGACCATGACGGCATATCCGTCTTCGTTCTGTTTCTTGAGGGCCCGCTCTTTCATAAAACGGGGACTCCCCTCGCCCGCTTCTTCGTCATAAAAAAGAAGAAGGCCGTCCGTTTTGCGCAGGAGAAGATCGTCCCGGGCCTGAAGCTGCCACACGCCGGCATACGGCTGTTTGCTGACGGCTCCGTAGAAATCCACGTCCTTCAGGATGCCGCGGTAAAACTCCTGCTTGTCTTCCTTCCACTTCTCTTCCGGGTTGGCGTAGGCGGTCAAAATCGACAGCTTCAGCTGCGGATACTGTTTCTTGAGTTCGATCACGACTTCGCACGCCCAGAGATCGACCCCGTACTGTCCCGGCGTGATCACCCATTCCAGCCCGTCTTCGATGAGCGGGATCAGCCGGCCCGCTATCGCTTTTTTGATATACTCAATGCCTTCGTGCTTTTCGTTAAAAATGTTCAGCTCATGCGCCCGGTAGCCGGTCACGAGAAGGTTTTTCAACTGCGGACACTCCTTCGGTGCGGGTGTTGACATACATCTTCCAATATACACGAAATGGAGGATGGTCGGTTATCCGTTCCTTAATAGAATTCGGATAAAAACCACCGGATATCACCATTCATTTTTTTCTTTTCTTCTGTCGCCGGAAAGTGTCCGCAGTTATAAACATGGGCCGAGGTAAGATTTGAAATGACCTCTCGTGCCCGATCCACAACTTCTTGGCCCGGAAAGAAGATATCTCGCTTGCTCGCCAAAATCAGGGTAGGAGCGGAATAGTCGTCTAACTCTTCTTTCTCCACGATTTTAGGCATATTTCGTTCAAGTCTGACATATTGGAAAATTTCCCCGAGTAACCGCATATCTTCTTCATTCATGGCTCCTGACGATAGGGCATCGGCTATCCGCCGCAGTGCTTTAGGCGAAGAAAACAGCTTAAAGTTGAGCAACGGAAGCAGTACCTTGTGAATCATCGGAATTTGGGGACCCGTTTTCATTCCTGCCGGATTTACGAGAACCGCACATGCGATCCGTTCCGGCATACAGGCGGCCAATCGCAAAATAATCCCGCCCCCGTACGAGGGACCGATAAACGCACATTTTTTCAGATCAAAATGCCGTAACAGATCCGCTATCCAGTATGCAAAGCTGTCATCTTGAGCCGATATTCGCGTCTCGTCGCTTAAGCCCGGGTGCCCTATTGTATCAGGGGCAATAATTCGGTATTCCTCAAACAAAGGTCGGAACCAGGCCAGCGTCATCGGATTGATACAGTTCCCGCCTTGCAAAATCATCAGGGGCTTCAACTCGGATGAGCCTATTTCCAGAACATGCGTTAAACCGTAGCGCGTTGGGACATAGGTCCGCTTCGTCTCTGTTTGAAGGAGCGATACATAATGCTCATAGCTGTTAAGCAATATTTTTTTTCCTTTGTCACTTAGATAAATGGTATCCATGAGCATCCCGCCTCCGAATAATAAATAAGAAAAAGAACCCGCCACCGACGGCAACCGTGCGCAGACACAGTTTACCCTTGATGACAGGCTCCTCCGGTAATACAGGTTATTTTTAATCTTCCGTAACGTTACATTTCATAATAATGCATATCCCTAATACTGTAAATATATCGACATTGAAATGGAGCAAGCGACCTCCGGGGCCGGCGGACTTACGCGTTAAGATCGTAGAGGCCGGGGCTGTGCTCGTTAGGAAGCTCCGGCAGATAGGGCAGCGGGAACCCTTCCGGCGGCGGCACAACTTCCAGAGTGCCTCCGTTTCGGCTCGGCGACTGGCCGCTGTAAATCTCGCCGATCCGTGTATTATCCAGCCGGAAGTTAAACTGGGCGTTATGGAAGCCCATATCGACATATTTGCGGCATTCCGGATATTTGTTGATGTCGTAATTCGGGACCGGGAACAGCTTGCCCCAGTTTACGCCGAGCGACTCCAGCGCTTTGGCGAAAGCGTTCTGATGCGCGTTGTCGCGGACGATCAGGAACGCCAGCGTTTCACGGAACGTTTTGTTCGAGCTCATCTCGTAAATCCGGGATTTCTGGAGAACGCCGGTCGATTCCAGCACCAGATTATCCAGCAGGTCGCTGATCAGATTCCCGTGATCGTAGACGTAGTTGCCCATCCATGGGTTTCCTGCCGCATCTACGGGAAGCGAGCTTTGGGCGCCGATAATAAAATGATGCGGATTGGCATGCTTGACCGCTTCGTTCAGCGGAGCCCCGTCCACGCCGGAATCACCGGGCATTTCTTCTCCCGATCCCGTGAGCAGCTGATTGATCGTATGCTGGACGAGCTCCACGTGGCTGAGTTCCTCCAGGAAAACGCCGCGGATCAAATCGCGGAACTGCGTTGCCTTTCCGCGGAAATTGTTGCTCTGGAAAAAATACTGCATCATCGTGCGCATTTCGCCGAAACGGCCGCCGAGAATTTCCTGAATCACTTTGGCTGCCGCCGGGTCGGGCTTGTCCGGAACGATCATGTTGATCAAATCTTCTTTATAGAAGTACATCACTGGCCTCCTGGTCCGAATAAGTAGGTACGGTATAGTTTGGTTCGGAGGCAATGGGTTTATTCTATCTTTGTTTCTCTGGTGATGAGATCGCTCGCAGAAATGCAGATTCGCTTCACGAACCCCACACCAAAAACCGCCCTGACGAAAGCGTCAGAACGGTTTACTTGCTCTATGGTGCTCTATGCGCTGTGCAGATACTCTACAGTCTCGGGTCAATCTCTTTCTCTTTCGCCACTTCGAACAGCACGTTGGCCGCCGCTTTCTTATACTCCTCGTTGTCCGGGGATATATCGCCGTATTTCACGGCAAGCATTTCCTTGCCCAGAAGGTATTCGTTCAGCGATGTCCGCAGCTTGAGCTTGATGTTCTTCTGCTTCATGAGTTTGCCGTATTTGTGCGGAAAACGGTAGTCGTATCCGTAGACGAGGGTCAAATAATCCCGGTTGCGGACTTTCATGTAAGGCACGGTCTCACTGCCGGGCAGCTCCGGCTTGATGACGACTCCTTCCATATGAAGACCGGTCGTCAGGCTCTCAAAGTACGCTTCCGCTTTCTCATAGCTGTCCGGATCACTCAAATTCAGCAGGAGAAATTCATCTCCGGACAAAAACCCGTACGCCTCGGACGTCGCCATCTGCGGGATCTGCTCTTCCCCGTTTTCATACACCAGTTTGAGGATCGCAAACGGCTTGTATTCCGGCTCGCCCGCCTCCCCGTAAAGTTCCAGCTGTCTTTTATACGTGCGGTATGCTGCCTCGTGCTCTTCCAGCGGGACCCGCTTCTCCAGCAAACCGCGCATGTGCTTGTAATTCTGGTAGACGCTCGCACCGTATTTTTCGCTTAAAAGGGCCTTCGGCATCGTGAACTGATCCTTTTCGAAGCCGCTTGCCGAGTAAGCCTCCGCAAGTTTACCGAACGCCTCTTCGAACCCGTTCGCCCTCAGAAAATCCAGCTCCGCTTCCAGCGCCTTCTCGATCGGTCTAAACTGGCGCTCGATAAGCCCTTCCCCCAGCGCGTGCCAGGGAAGCAGCTCGCCGTCCAGCAGAAGCACGGCTATTTGGTTTTCTTCCATATAGGCCCTGTATTTTACCAGCAAGCTCCTGAAAATATCGCTTAAATCGGCTCCCTTGATCTTATAGCCGTTCCGGCTGACGCCATAGCAATAATCGGGATCGCGGTGCAAATAGATCTGGCATCGGGAGCCCATATATTTGGGCTGAAGCACGACTTCACCCACTCCATGATCCGCAAAGTAGCGCAGACCCTGTCTCAGTGATTCCAGTTCGCTGGCGGCTTCCTCTTTATCCGCGGGAGACATCGTTCCGGAAATGGTGTTGATCCGGTTTCGGGAGCAGTAATGGAGCCTCCTCAATTCCTCGGCATCCAGGTCCCCAAGCGTCACTTTGCGTTCTTCCCGGAACAGAACAGGCAGTTCTTCCGGCAGAACCGCCGCTCCGGCGCCGCGCGATTTGAAAAACGGCTTGAACGAAAGACTGACCGCCGTCAGCTTATTGCCATTTACGCAGCCGGTGTCCACGTGGACTTTGTTTCCGATCCGGAACGCGTTCTTCGCGGCGACGTGACCGAACACGTGAAACGGATGATTCTTCACAGCCTCTTCTTTCAGGAAAGCGAGCTGCTTTTCGAAAGACTCTCCCCGGTCCAGCCTGAAATTACGCTGGTGACGCGCCGAATTTCCATCCAGCTTTCCGATATATTTATTGCGGCACGGCGAATGCGTCACATAAAACGAAGGCCCACGGGTACCTACCTTCCGGTAAAACGGCTTCGACATTTCGACGAGCTCGTTGAATTTCCGCAGCAGCTCGGTATCCTTCCTCAACGTCTCCACGGACGTGAAATACGAATGAAACAGCTCCTCCTCCACGCCGCCGATCTCGCCTTTCAAATACTTGAACACGAAGTTTTCATGATTGCCGAGGACAAGCAGAAAGTGTTCGCGGTTTTCGTAAAGGAACTCCACGATGGCTCTCGTATGATTGCCTTTATCGATCCAGTCTCCCGTCAGCACGATTTTCGTATGGAGCAGCTTATCCGGGAGTTCCAGTGAATTGCCGCTGAGCTTGAAGCCGTAATCGAGCAGGAGTCCTTTCAGATCGTCCACACATTCGTGGACATCCCCTACGATGATGCAGTCGTACTCCTGCGGCAGTACCGAGGCAAGATATTCGTCCAGGTCCACAATTTCAACCGTGTACGCTCCGTTAGTCTTCCCTTCCTCCGGGAAGTAGAAGTCTTTGGCACGAACCTTGTGAATTTTCGTATACCCTTCGCGGGAGAGTGAGCCCATCACGTCTTGTTTCAAGCGATTGATATGAGCCGTAATCAGCCTCTTGGAGCGTTCGGACGAGTAATAATCGTGCCTTTTACGGTAATCGAAAAGAATCACTTCTAGGTTGTAGTTGTTTTCCTTGGCCACATGGCGGACCTTCTCGCGGAAATCCTCGGCAAGTCCCGTCGTATCGACCACCACAAACTCGGCATTGACGGGAAAAGAGGTCGCCATCTTCAGCCGCTCGAACAAGAGATGAAAAGCCTGGCCGCTGGATTCCAGCATAATCTGATCGTATTTATCGTAATCGAATCCGAGGATCTCCTGCCGGATACGGTCTGAGGACAAATATTGGATGTTGGCTTTCACCGCTTTATCGGCAGCTTCGAATTGGAGCCCGGGAATAAGAACTTCCTTGGCAAAAGTCGTCTTGCCGCATTCGGTCGAACCGACCAGCATGAAGATGGTATGCATCCGGGTTTGAATGTTCACGGGCTACGCCTCCTTTTTCCTTAAAATAACGCCCTGTGTCGTGCGGATAGAGTTGACTCCGTCTCCGATGGCCACCGGTTCGGCCTGATAGCCCGTTGTCCCGATAAAATCGTCGATCCACTGCCTGAATTCCTCCCGGCCCATCTCCCATTTATGATCGGGATGCCTGTAGCCGTCCAGTTCATAGAAGGGATTGAAATCGGCATTAGGCGTCGTAATGATAAACCGGTCGAAATCCACTTCCGCGCAAACTTGTAAAATCAGCGCCTGCGCTTCTTCGGGACTCATGTGTTCAATGACCTCCGTCAGAATCACGTCCACCCGTTCCCCGTTATACTGATTGAGAAAATGTTGGATCGAAGGCAGGGTAACGAGATTATCCAGCTCTTTGGCCCGGGCTTTGCGGCGGACCGTTTCCAGCGTTTCCTCATGAATATCCACCGCGTAGTAAGTGTCCTCCGATTTGGCCGCGAAAGGGATGGCGTAAAAACCTTCCCCGCACCCGATATCGAGAACCGCTTTGTCAAAAGGAAGCAGCCCGCGGATGAAAGTCCGCCTCTGATGACCGGTTCCTCCGAAATCGAAATCGATCTCGTAGCGGTCCGTTTTTTCCAGTTCCCTCTTATACTTCTTAAAACGCTCCCGCGAATTCAGGAAATTCCTCACGAACAAACTGCGGATATAAAACGGCGCGTCGATCACTTGAACGCTCCGGATATACTTCTCGAGCAGTAGATCGGAAATGTCGATATATTCGTTGCCGAACGTGGACAGAAACAGGCAGAGCACGCTGACGGCATGCAGCAGGTGATACAAACTGCGGTCTGTCGTTACCGTCAGGGAGTAGGTTTTGTGGGCCTGGTGCACGATGTCGAACGTAAAATCCGGCAGATGCTTTTCAAAAAAACCGATGTACCGGACCATCTCGATATGAATCATCGGAATCCGGACGGTGTGCGTAAATCCTTCCGTATCCCGTTCGTCCCGGCTTTTAAGCGGAGCCGTAAAAAATTCGTTCCATGCGTTCAGCGGAAACAGCGGCGTATTGTAACGGGATACGTTGAGATATTCAAATTCTTCCTTGTCGTGCTGTTTGTACGAAATTTCGTTGTCCGCATCCTTGAAATAGACGTTAAAGGTGCTCTCGCCGGTGTACCAGCCGTAAGCCATGCCTTTACGGACCGGTCTGAGCAGCATCCCGGAATCCGGATTTTTACGGATAAGATAAGAAAACTGCGGATTTGTCGAGCTCAGCTGTACGATAGCCATAAGAATCTTCTCCTTGCCTGTTTCTTTATACCTTCATTTTCGCTCATCCGGCGGAAGCTGAACATGGCGAAAGTATTACGACTCCGGGGAAAGTTTCCGTTCCCCCCGTCTCCCGCCTTTGATACAATGAAAAGATGACAGATTTTAGGGCATAGAAACGGAGGAAAGACCATGGCCCGCGAAAGCTTCGATAAAGAAATCCAGTTCCTTCGCCTGCTTGTTCTGACGAGCGGCGCCTACAGCCGGCAGCAGTTTGCCGAGCGGCTGGGCATTTCCGTACATACCTTCGATAAAACGTTACGCCGCCTTAAAGAAATAGCGAGCGCCGTCTCTTATCCGCTGGCCGAAGAACAGGGCCGGGAATTCGCGGAGATGCTCCGTTTCAATTACTATGAATCCTCCGATCCTCTGCTCCTCTTCCTCTACCGGGCGAAATCGATGAAGGAATCCGAGAGCAGGCGTCTGCCCTTCCTTCTGGCGGTTATGCAGGAGCGGGAGCAGGCCATGTCCGCCGGAGAACTGATCGACGCATGCTGCGGCGGAATGCCGGACGATGTGCCTCTGCCCGACGAGAAGACGATCCGCTCCGACCTCAAGTATTTGGAGGAAGTCGGCGTGATCCGCAAAAAAGGAAGCAGCCGCCCCTACCGGTACCGGCTGCACAATGATCTGATCCGGCAGTTGAGCCGGGAGGAGCTTCTGGATCTGTACGATTTTGCCGACGTGATGGCCAATACCCGGCTCCCTTCCGTGCAGGGCTATCTCCTCCGGGACAGCCTCAAGAAGGCGATCCGGCAGCAGGGGCTGGAAGCGGCAATCGCCGAGCCTTTTCTATATAAATATCATTATTACTCGCGCATTCTGGACGAAGCGCATCTGTTCCCCCTCTTTCAGGCGATCCGGCAGCGGAGGAAGCTCCGGTTTCTGTATTTTTCACCGAAGACGCACAAAAGCTATGCCTCCCGCAACACGAACCCGCTGTTTGAACGGGAGACTAACGGGAAACAGGCGCATGTGCTTCCGTTAAAGGTGGTTTATGACCATCAGTACGGAAGATGGTATCTGCTCGCAAGTGACGCCAGGCAGGGGATCATGAAGTTCCGCATCGAAGGGCTCACCCAGATCGAGGAGCACGATCAAGTTCCGGAAGAACAATTCCGGCGCAAGCTGGCGGAGCTGGAAGAGAAAACACGCTACAGCTGGCTCATCGACACTTCCGAGCCCGTCAAGGTCCGGGCGCGTTTCTACAGGCCCCTGGATGCGCCGGCCGATTTTATTAAGGAGAGGGTGCTGCTGCAGGGGCAATGGGGAACGATCACCGAAGAGAACAAAGAATCGTTCGTCTACGAAATCACGGTCAACGGATGCACCGAGATCAAACCTTGGCTCCGCAGCTTCGGATCCAGCTGTGAAGTGCTCGCTCCCCGGCAGCTTAGAAAGGAATTCATCGCGGAATGGAAGGAGATTCACGCCTACTATGAACCTTTTCGAGAAAATCTTTAACTACCAGATGATTTCCCGGTTGGAGGAATCCGGTGTCGTGACGCTGACTTCCCATGAGCGCACCTGGTTAAAAGCTTCGCTGAAGCATCCCGCTGCGGAAGAGGCATTTGCAGCCGAAACGCTGGTGAAGCTGCGCAGCCTTCTCGAAGAGGAGCCGGATCTGGAGACGGCTTTCCTTGTAACGGAGAAGGCCAAAAGCCCCGACAAGCAGGTCTACCATCCGCTTCTGCGCCCTCTGCGCCGCTTTATGCGGGAACGGCATGGTATCCGGCTCAGCTACCGGATCCGAAACGGCCGTACGATGGAAAGCCAGTCGGGCATCCCTTACAAACTGGAATACTCCATGGTGAAGAAAGAATGGTACCTGCTCTGGTACCACTTGCGGAACCGCATGTATATGGCGACCAAGCTTCGCAGCATCCTTGAGCTGGAGGCCGAGATTCCGGCGGTCGGCGTGTACGAGGAGATTACCGCCAAGCTGGATCAAAGCACCCTGCTGCGCAAAGAAAGCTCGGTCATCGAGGTCGTCCGCACGTATAACCGCGAGTTGTCACGGATTCTGTACGCTTTCTCCTGCTTCGAGAAAGAGGTAAACTATGACGACGAAAAGGATCTGTACCGGATCCGGCTGACCTATATGAGCGAAGACGCGGAGTACATTTTATCGAAAATCCGTTTTCTCGGAATGAGAGTAAAAGTCGTGGAAGGGCGGCATCTGCAGTGGCGGATGGCCGATTCGGCAGCTCGGGCGCTGGCACGCTATGGGGATGAACCTGAAGAACCCGACGGCATATCGCCTGATCTTGAGACGGAAAAGCACATAGAAGCGCCAAAAGCGTCGGCTCCGGGGAGCTGACGCTTTTTTTGTTTGCGGTATTACGATCATTCTTTTCGATTACCAGTCAAGGAGCATATCTCATCGACTACCTGCTGCTTTAAAAAAAAGCCCATTTCTCCGAAAGGGGTGCCCCGTTCAGGACGCTTTGAGTGATCGAACTCGACCAAGACGACATCCTCTTCTAATTTATATACCGCACAGGCTTCGAACAGATCCTGCAAGTCAACAAAACGACTTACTAAAGGAAAAACGAGAATAATGGCGGTCCCTTTGGAATCAGGAAGAACATAGTATAAGGAATTATTTTTTGTTATATACCTATTCATATCGTGCATTCCCCTAGATACCTGTCCCTTTTTTGCGGTTGTTTTGGAAAACGGCGATGGCTTCCGCTTTGGAACGGACAGCCAGCTTCCGATAAATTACACTCATATAGTTATCGACGGATCTTTTGCTGACAAAAAGCTTATCCGCTATCTGGCTGCTTGTTTCTCCAGAAGAAGCCAAAATCATAATTTTCGTTTCCTCTTCCGTCAATTGATCCGGATCTTTCTCCGGATCGGAAACGAGCTTCGCAATGGTTTCATGGGGCAGCACCAACTGATTATCCAATATGCATTCGACCATCCGCCTTATGACGGGGGCTTCTTTTTCTTTGGAAATAATACCGTGGACCCCTATCTCCGTTAGCGGGGCAACCAAATCAAGAACATCGAAGCCGGTTATCATGACGATTTTCATTGCCGGATACGTCTCTTTAATCCATTTAGCAACGCTAATGCCCGAACAATCCGGCAATTGATAATCGAGCATAACGAGGTTTGGGCCATATAAATTAATCATATCCATCCCTTGAACCCCATTTGTTGCGATACTGACCACTTTCAAGCCTTCAATTTTTTCGATAATATGCTTGGTTGCTTCCGCCATGATGGGATGATCATCTATAATGATCACTCGAATTTCCTCATTCAAAATGCAGCCCCCTCCTTCCAGGGAATGATCGCCTGAATTTTTAGGCCATTGCCCTCACTGCTTTCCAAAGAAAATTGACCGTTCAGGGATATGATCCTGCTCTTCAATTGTTTCATCCCCATTCCCGATATTCTGCCATCCTGCCAATCTAAAATATCGATATTGAACCCCTTCCCGTCATCTTCATAGAAGAGTAAAATCTGCTTGTTATTTACACCTAACCGAATAGAAAGCAGGTTTGCCTCGGAGTGCTTTTTTGCGTTGTTAAGAAGCTCTTGGATTACACGGAACAAATGGCGCTTTGTTTCCAGACTTAACCGCTCGACAATGTCTGCTTCCTCGACGCGGAAATCGACTTCAAACGATTCAAGTTTCATTTCTTGATCGATTAATTTTTGCAGAGCGAATACAATACCGGTTTCTTTAATTAAGTGCGGATGCAGTTCATAGCAGCTTTGCCGCAAGTTTGCATTAATAATATCAATGTACTCCATCATGTTTATTATTTGCGTTCTCTGCATGGGCGTTAGCTCTTCCTTCAAATTACTTAGTCTTCTTTTAAGAAAGAACAAATCTTGCATTGTCGTATCATGCAGGTCGGTAGCGATACGTATGCGTTCCTTCTCCTGTAAATCAAACAGGACTTTCCGGAACCAGATCAGGGCATCCGTCGCTTCTTCGTTCGGAATTTGGGAAGCGATTTGCTGCATCTTCATTTGCATCGTGCGAATCAAATAAACATTCTCCAGACTCACAGACAGATGCCCGATTACGGTACGAAGCCACTGTCGGTCTTCCGTACTCACATATGTATTTTCTTTCTCCTCCGTCAAAATCAGGTGGCTGGTATATTCTCCATGCTTAGAAATGGGGTAAATGAAATACTCGCCGCTTCTGCATTCTTGGAATGGTTTATCCTTCGCAAGCTGCTTAACGATACGTTCATCTATTTCACCGTCGCATACTGCATCAACCTCAGTAGAAGATGCAAGCACAATAGCTGCTCCGTAAACCTGCAGAACCGATACGATATCTTTCAAAACCGCCTCTTTAAACTCCCGAAAGGTCGTGATTTCACTCAATTGGTCCGTAATTCGGCGGAGGGAATCCCGATGCAGACTTCTTCTTGGAAAAAAATAAGGCTCCGTGATTTTTGTAAAATATTCAATCGAGAAGAGGAAAGCCGAGCAAAACATGCATCCAAGCATAAATACAAGAATGATTTGTTGAAGGGGCAAATCAGGCAGATAGGCAACTAACACACTTGTAAAAAATACGGAAGGAATGATAGACATAACGGCCATAAAAAGCAGCCGACGGACAAATAAATCAATCTCGTAAAGCTGCTTGGTCGCGATCAGGTAGGTAAGCAGTATCGGGAAGAGTAAAGCGAAAAGCCCGCCATATACAGGATCCACGATATAAGGCAAAGAAAAAACTAACGGTATAAAATATAAAAAAGTAATCGGACCAAACGAAATAATTAACGAAATAAAAATCATTTTGATAATATTCATTGCGTACTTTTTATTTTCCCGCTCTTTCTTGTAAAACAATAGTAGTGAAACAATATTAAATATGAAGCCGACTACAAATACGATCATGGAAAGCCTGCCCATGATATGGTAGATAGATTTTGTCAAACTGGATGGAACAAGATATATCAATTGAACTAGAAAGCATATACCAATAAAAACATACACAAATTTTAATGGTTTAGAGGTAAAGGGCTGGCTTTCTTTATTTCGTTCACTTATGAACATCATGAAAAAATGAAAAAACAAAACCGGCAGCAACATAACAGTGGTGCTAACCAAGTATTTGGCAAGTCCATCAAATCTCATAGAACCTGGCAAGGACATGAACAAGATACCTAGATCTAAAAAAATCAAACATAAATAGCGAAAAGATAGTAAAGGTGGCATCTTGCGAAACAATATAATCAATATCGTAAAACAAAGGATTTGTCCGAAAATATTGCCTAGATCATAGTAAGTAACATGAGTAGTAGGTTTAATACCAACTATTTCTTCGCCTCGTAATATTTCCAGCAGATGTCCACGTCCGATTGCCCCCCACTTGATAACACTCTCATCAAGTTGTGGAGGTTTTCCATCAATCCTTAAAATTTGATCTCCCAGTTGAAGACCCAAGTCTTCGGGTACTTGACGGGTCTCAAAATCCGTGATTAACCATCTATTTTGCTGAACCTCTTTAATATAAATTCCAACAAGCGGATATGTAAATATGAGATGAATAAACCAAGTTTGAATAACAATTATAAGTACAGTCATAATACTTAAAAGCCACTTTGGATACATAACAATTTCCTACTTTCGACCCAAAAAATATGTTATATATAAAAAAGAAACATTATTATAGGAGGTTGGCCTTAATATGCAGCTTATTCTTTGGACCCCGGAACTACGAATCTCCGTAAGGAAAATGAAAGCAAGAGCACTATCGAATTCTCATTCTGAAGATTTGACTCAAAAGTATCATCAAGCAAAAGTAGACCGGAGTCTTAAAAAGAAGCCGTCCGAACCCAAAGAATATTGGTTTTAATTTTTCCTTACTTTATCCCATTTGTAAGTATATTCCTTCTCGAATTATAGCTTAAAATAGGTTTTCTTGGATACTAGTCCCTTAAAATTATCGCTTCCTAAAACAAGAAATTTTATGAAATAGCGTGTACATAACAAAAGAACAAAAGCCGCGATTCCTGTTTCCGGGATTGGCGGCTTTTTGTATTATTTCTTTTTTGATTCCTAATTACTAGATTTCATACCTATGCGTCTGTACAAGCGAATAGATAAAAGAAGTAACAATTTTTAAACGATTGTAAGCAATAGATAAAACAAGGTATAATTTACCATAAAATACTTTTACCGATTCAATTATACGGAAAACGTTGAAAAAAAGTAGGTATCTGATCGACATCATATTTTTTCCAATTTTCCAAATAACATAACTGACACGATTCCTCAATGAAAAAGGATAGGTGAGAAAAATGAACGAAACCGTTTATAACCCGGATTTTTTCAAATCGCAGCAGGACGGGTCAAGGAAATCGGCCTGCGAGGTAGTTCCTATTCTCTTGGACCTTATCGACCCGGAATCCGTCATCGACATTGGGTGTGGCACGGGCGCCTGGCTTTCCGTTTTTAAAGACCTCGGAGTCCGGGAAATCCTGGGGGTAGACGGTGATTATGTGAACGAGGACATGCTTCAAATACCGAAAGAGCATTTTAGAAAACATGATCTTACCACGTTTTTTTCTTCCGGGAAGCAGTACGATCTGGTCGTTTCCCTGGAGGTCGGCGAACACCTGCCCCACACTTCAGCCGAAACTTATGTAAATACCCTCGTTTCTCACGGGGATGCCGTTTTATTCTCCGCGGCTATTCCTTATCAGGGGGGGAAAAATCATATTAACGAGCAGTGGCCGGGCTACTGGGCGGAGCTTTTTAACAAAAAAGGATTCATGGCCATTGACTGTATCCGCAAGCAGGTCTGGGAAAATGCCCATGTTCAGTGGTGGTACGCGCAAAACACGCTGCTTTATGTAAGAGAAGAAGCCCTGAGCCGTTATGCCTCCCTTCAAGATTACCCTCCTTCAGAATCGGCTCCTTTATCGCTTGTTCATCCCCGCTTATACATGCATCTGGCAAAAGATTTCTTCGGGGACGACGGCTATAAGGACGGCAATATTATCGGTCGGAAATTTACTCCTAGAATATAGCCACGGTGTCATTTGCATTGATCTCAGCCCCCCTATACAAAAAAAGGCTGCCTCCTAAGAGACAGCCCGGGGCCGTACGCTTCTGGAGCGTCCACTCCCTTTTCCTATTCGTTCAAATGGTCGCCCAGGAACTTCACAAGCCCGTCCTCCGCATCCTGGGAATATTCCCAGACCATGGCGCCGCCCAGATTGTTCGCCTTGATATAGGCGATTTTTTCGCGGAGTGCTTCTTTATCCTCGTAAGAGATGAACGTTTTGCCGTCGTACAAATAAGCGGCCTTGGCCTTCTCGTCGAAGTACCGCTTGAACCCGTTCTTGTCCATGTATTTCTCCTCGATGGTCTTGTAGCTGAGATCGGTCTTGTCGATGTCGATCGATTTGCCCGGCGAGAAGGCCCCGTCCCCATCGCTCTTGACGTCTTCCCATCCGTACGAATACGCGGGAACTCCGAGCAGAAGCTTGGCCGGATCGATATCGTGACTGAGATACAGCTGCACAATGCTGTCCACGCTGTCTATGGATTTGTTCTCCGCATCCTTGTACAGATTGGAGTTAAGCCCCGTCGTATCCGACCATTTGCCGGTCAGGTCGTAGCTCATGACGTTGATGTAGTCGACGTACTTTTCCACCTTCTTGACCTCGACGTTCTTGAAGTACCAGTCCTGCGTCCCTGACGCGAAGGTCAGGATATACTTCTTGTTCTTATGCGGAAGCTGGTTCAGCTTCTCCCTCAATTCCTTCATCAGAAACGTAAAATTCTGCGTATCCTCGCTGCGGGATTTTTGCGTCCCCCAAGCATCCGAGGCCGGATATTCCCAATCGATATCGACCCCGTCCAGGCCGAGCTCTTTGACCAGGGCGATAATGTTGTCGGTAAACGTCCGCCGGTTCTCCTGAAGACTCGCGTCGGAAAAACCGTCCGCCCCGTATCCTCCTACGGCGAGCACTAGGCTCGTTTTGGGATTGTTTTTTTTGAGCTTTTTGATATTCTCCTTGATTTCGGCATCCGCCGCTTCGTCTTTATGAAAGGACACCTTGTACTTGTCCCCTATCTGGGCGAAAGCCAGGAACGCGATGTCGACCTTCTTCTCCTCGAAGTTGATCTCATCCAGCTTGTCCCCCGTCGGGATGACGTAGACGGAATTGATTTTATGGTCTTTGGCCTGGATGGTGTTATAGAAGTAAAAGCCCATTCCGGAGATCAGCAGCGCCACGAACAGTTTCGTATACAGATGTATTTTCATCGTTACCCTTTCCCGCCGAATAGAACATTCGTCACGAGTTTGTTGAGGTTGAGAATTTTGACGAGAATGTAGCTGACCACAAAGACCGCGCCGAGATTAAACAGAAGCGTCACGGTCGTTTCGACCAGGCTTCCTTCTACCTCCGTCCTCCGGGAGACCATAATTTCGATAAGCAGATGAATCAAGTAAATGCTGAAGCTCGCTTTGGAAATAGAACCTACGAGCCGTTTGACTTTGTCGTTTACTTTGGCGCTGATCGCGGCATCTTTTTCTTTAAAAAGAATAAAGAGACCGGCCGCCATGAAAAATGTCGTGACCGAGTAATTGCCGTAGAACATTTCGTCCAGCACCCCGCTGTACGCGGAAGCGAAGTACGTGGCCACCGGCGTAAGAAAGAGGGAGACGATCCCCAGATTGAACAGGACGTTCTTCAGCTTGCGCGATATTTCGTAATGGAACAGATAGTAGCCCAGGATAAAATAACCGAGATACCCCATAAACAAGGGGATGTTCATAATGGGCACGTACAGGCTTTCCGATGTAATCCGCAGCACGCAGTCCGTAATGAAGCGGTACGCGATGCTGACGGTAAACCAGAGCAGCAGGTAATACCGCAGCTCCTTCTCGGTACATGCCTTGACCATGCGGCTGATGAGCGGCACCGTCAGGTAGATGGCAATGATCGCATACAGGAACCACAGGTGGATATAGTTGCGGTCCAGAATGAACTTGTAAGCGAAGCTGAGCAGGAATTCCCCCGCGCCCATGGTACTTTTCTGCAAATAATACTGGGTGAAAATGCTGTAGATGAGGGACCAGCTTACGAGCGAAACGACAAGCGGCATGATGCGCTTCAGAAAAAACGTTTTGTAGGATTTGACTTCCGACCGCAGAATCATCGCTCCGCTGATCATAAAAAAGACGGGCACCGCGAAACGCGCGGCGGAATTGAACAGATTGCTCACCCACCAGGAAGCGGTGTTGAAATCGTTCGTGCTGGTCAGCAGCGTGGCGGTAATATGTAAAATGATCACGGCGAGAATCGAAAGAATCCGCAGGAGATCGATGTAAATGATCCGGTTCGTTTTGAGCACAGCGTTGTTCATAAGGGTTTTCCTCCGTTAGCTCTGGGATAGTGGGGCAGCGGGTGCGGAAGGCGGGGCGGTTACGCTCCGGGAGATGGACGCGATTCCTTTTCTCTCGACATATCCCCAGCCTTCGTCGTTATCGAAATATTTGAACGTCCCCACAATATTGATATAGAGCAGCACATTCCGGTACGTCAGCAGTTCCAATTGGCTGAAAATAAACATGTGAATATAGTCCTTGAACGTATAGGTGCTCCCGTATTTCTTGCAGAGCGCGAGCGAAATGACGATCTGAATGGCGTTAATAAGCAGCGTGGCCGACAGGATGAGCAGCGCCATCCATATGCCATCTCCGGCTATCAGCAGCTGGAACAAATACACGAAGGTCGTGAACGCCGTCAGCGTTCCCAGCACAAAGCCGTCAATGGCGAAAAACAGCCGGACGCCCAGATTGAACTTACGAGGCAGGTCCGACCAATAGATAAGGATGCAGTCGATAAAAGCTTTCTGCCAGCGGATCCGCTGTTTGTAGAAGTTCGGCATGTTCTCGGGGCATTCGGTGTAACAGACGGCTTCGGGGGCGTACACGAGCTTTTTGGAAAGCCCGTTCGCTTTGATATATTCGTGGATTTTCAGCGTGATGTCGATATCCTCGCCGACCGTGCTCCGGAACCCGTCCACCTGGATGAGCACCTCTTTGTAAAAAGCGCCGAAAGCGCCGGATATGACCACGATCGAATTAAGCGCCGACTGGGTCAGCTTTCTTACGTAGAATCCGTGAATATAGGAGATGATCTGGCTTTTGATGAGGCCTTTGCCCGTAAATCTTTCCTGGATTTGCCCGTTCTTTCTTTCCGCGCCCTGGACAATCTTGACGGTACCGCCAAGCGCCATAACGTCGGGATCGTGAAAATACTGATTCACATATTGAAGGGAATGGGCTTCCAGCATCGAGTCGGCATCCAGCGTAATAACGATGTCCGAAAGGGCGTAATCGATTCCGGCGTTGAGGGAGTCGGCTTTACCGCCGTTTTGTTTGTCGATGACATAAATATGGGGATACTGCCGGGACCGGTAAAAGGCTCTAACCGGCCGATAGGTTAATTCCTGCATGACCTGGCGGTCATCTTCCTGCAAATCCAGCAGCTCTTGGAGCCTCCGGAGAGTTGCGTCCTTCGAACCATCGTTGATAATGATGATTTCATGATTCCGGTACCGGAGGCCCTCCATGGCTTCGATACAGTTGCGGATCGTCAGCTCCTCGTTGTAGGCCGGTACCAGCACCGAAATCGATTTTTCCTCCAAGCCTTCCTCCAGCTTCTTTACCTTGCTGAACAGCAGCGGAATAAAGGTATACAGGAGCTGGAACGCCAAAAAAACGATTGTCGTTACGTATAACAGTATCTGCATCTCTCTACTCCTCCTATCTTTTCTCTTTGTCTATAGGTCTCCACCGGTTAAGGCACGCATTACAGCGTTAAAGGATTTATCCGATAATCTCCTTTCTTCTGGAAATGTAGTTCTTTTTATCTAATTTAGTCTAATCTACTAGTAGTGTAAAACTCTTACATCATCCGATAAAGCGAATACATCACACGTTTACTAAAAATTTCCTCCGTTTTGCTCCCATTATCTAAGTCTACTAAGGGAATGTTTTGTGGTTTTCGTTATTTGTAAAGAAAAAAAAGACTCAAAGCGTTTACTTGGAGTCCTTTAAGGAATTTATTGGATTTTTTAAGAAGATTATTAAGAAAAATTAAGTAATTTGCGCGGAAGTTCAAAAAATCTACATATATGTTTTCAGATCATAAGCTTCTTTTTTTCTTCCATCGATTTAATTTATCCTCCAGTATAAGACCGTTAATTAATTTTATGTTCAATCGTTCAGCCGCTTCTTTGGCTGCCTTCGTAAAATTACTTGTTGTTACGATCCAGGCATCGTAGCATCCATGCACCTGCTTACCCGCTTTTAATCTAAGAACGATGTCATTACCTACATCTTGTTTCCATCGCTTACATTGAACCGCAATTTTGTAACCCTCTTTGCCCTTAAGAATTAAGTCCACCTCATGATCACCGGCCCCGCCGACTCTTTGTACGGAGTAACCCTGGTCTTGGTAGTACATTACCATTAACTTCTCAAAATCTGTACCGGACAATGTATCCAAACGAGCGACCAAGATCTGCTGATCCGTCAGCGCTTTATAATTTATTTTATTATTGGCAGGCTTTTTCGCCCGTTTTCTTTTATCTTCTCTTCTCTTTTTTGTCCATTTAGCTCCTAATACTTCACCAATAAATACAGAAACAAAAAGCACAACAAAAAACATCCACCATAATTCCTTGAGCCTTGTAGAAAAAAATATGGATAACCCCACTAACACACAAAGACCGCGAACAAGATAAGCAACTTGTCTGCCTTCCGCATAATACGTTCTTGCCATTGCAAACTTAACCTCCCTATAGGATGCAGATGAACTAATTCGTTAAATGCCCATACAGTATACTTTTAAATGGCAATAACTGTATATGTTTTTTTATTAAGCAGCTTTACTATTTCATTTTTCATCAACAAAAAAAGGGCACAAGGCCCTTTTTAACAATCAGCTCTTCAAAGCGACCATCTGGTAAACAAGCCGCGGATTGGCATCCGATCCGCCGTAGGATTTTTCGGCCACTTTATACTGCGAGGAGCCGCTTCCGTCCAGGAAAATGCCGTCCACCAGCGTCCCGGAGCCGATCTTCTCCTTGATCGCGGTGCGGAAAGCGGCCGCCGTGGGCTTCGAGTCGGTCACGATCAGCCAAATATTGTTCGTGTTGTTGTACACGAGGGCGGTCCGGTTGGCCGCGCCGTCCGGGTTCTGGATATTCTCCGCGGCGGCCTGGGTTTTCCAGGCGGACTCGCTGCTTTTCAGCATCATGCTGATGCCGCCCTGCGCCCAGTAACTGCTTTTGTTGGCTACCAGAATGTCGTCCGTCTTGCGGACGACCTGAACGGAGAACTCTTCGTATTTGTTGTCCCACACCAGCGTGCCTCTGGCATACTTCGCGTTCTCGCTGCCGTTAGGCGCAACGGGAATGTTGTTGTTCACCGCAATTTGCAGTAGAGTCCCGTCGTAAAAATACCCGCCGTTCACCCCGTACGACGTCTGCCCGACCACGCTGGACGCGCCGATGGATTACATGTAAATGTTTTTAGGGCTCGTTTTAATCGAATAGAGCTTCACTCCGTTGGATGCGGTAACCGTAGAAAAGGTATAGGCCATTCACATTCACTCCCCTTTACGTTTTCAGGGCTTCAGCCCCTTCACTTTAAAGGCGGAAAACGAGGTCCGGTTACAACCACCCGTCCCGATTTATTGCCGACTCCAGCTGCGGCAACCCCTCCGCGAATACCTCCCCCGGACCGGAGCCATACTAATAAAATCTTTCCATACAGAGGAGGAGGACCCGTTTTGTCCACGCAAAAATGGCGGATTCCCGCAGGCGAAGGGCTCGGATTCCGGCTGCGCAAAGGCCAGATCGTGCGGATCACGGACGTGGAAGGCGAGCAGGTTGCCGATATCGTAGCCTACCGGGCGGATGATCCCGCGGAGAAGTTCGACCCGACCGTCACAATGGATGCTCTGCGCAAAATGAAAGTAACGCCCGGTGACATTCTGTATTCCACCCGGTATACGCCGCTGCTCACCATTGTGGCCGACACGGCGGGCCAGCACGATTTTATCAACTCCGCCTGCCGGCCGGAAATGTACGAGTTCACGTACCAGAAAAAAGATCATGCGTGCTGTTACCACAACTTGAACCGGGCCATCGCCCAATTCGGCATAGAGCCTCCGGAGCAGCATTATCCCTTCAATTTGTTTATGTACACCGTGATACAGCCGGACGGCTCCATCCAGGTTAAACGCCCTCTCTCCAAACCCGGCGATTACATCGATCTGCGCGCGGAAACAGACCTGCTTGTCGCGATGTCGGCTTGTCCGGCCTCGGAAAGCATCTGCAACGGTTACGTCTGCACACCGATCGATGTAGAAATTTCGTAAATTCTTCTAAGTGGGACATCCCCTGAATACAATGACTTGTACGCTTGTACCTGTCATCCATTTCTAAGGGGAGTGTTGCTTTTTGAATGCCTTCTTGACCTATATCGTGCTTGGCATATCGTTATCCGCGCCCGTTGGCCCCATCAATGCCGCCCAACTCGAAAAAGGTGTCCGTTTCGGCTTTCTTCACGCCTGGCTGGTCGGAGTAGGCGCAATGTTTGCCGATCTTTTTTACATGCTGCTGATTTATTTCGGCGTGGCCCATTTCCTCGATACCCCCTTTATGAAAACCTTCCTTTGGCTGTTCGGCTGCTTTGTTCTTCTCTACACGGGAATCGTTACCCTGAAAAGTCTCAAGCTGAGGGAAAGCGGCGAAATGCGGGAGTCTCCTTCCGAAATGAGTTCTTTCCGGTCCGGCTTTTTTATGGCGCTTACGAGTCCCTTGACCATTCTCTTCTGGCTGGGCATCTACGGCTCCATCCTTGCCCAGAGCTCGCAGAGCCACGGCGCCGGCCAGGCGCTTTGGCACAGCCTCGGCATATTTGTCGGCATTATGGTCTGGGATATCTCGATGGCCCTTATCGCAAGCTCTTTCCACCGGTTCGGCAACCGCCTGATTCTTCAGATCACTTCCCTGCTCGCGGGGACCTCGCTCCTTATATTCGGGCTTTATTTCGGCTATCAGGCTCTTCTGATGCTTGCGGGCTGACCCTCTATTCTCTCCGGTAATCAAAAGTCCTCACGGGACAGGGGCATTCACCTAATCCCGCCCGATCTCATACACTGCTATGTGTGAAGAGGAGGTGTGGAGATGGCAGAACTCCGCAGCAAGATGTGGATCGAGGAGCACGGGGCGGAGCTTTCGGAATGGCAGCGGAAGGCGTTCGGGGAATTCGCCGGGATGATCGCGGGTCCCGAGAACAATTATCCGTGTGTACCCGGGCATAGAGGCTTCGTCACAAACAATCTCCGATTCGGCTTCGCACCCGATCCCCGGTCTGCCCAAGCCGTTTCGGATACGGCTGAGCTTCTGAACGTATATGGCGAATGTGCGCGTGAAACGGGAAGATATGCTTCTCTCGTTATCTTCTACGAAACGCCGGAAGACTTGAAGAATAAAGCGGACGTTCGGGAGTACGAGCTCCTTTTCTGGTCCCTTCTCAACCGATTGCACGACAAAGATTCGGCCCCTTGGCCCGAAGATGTCCCGCAGGACCCCAGGATGCCCACGTGGGAATTTTGTTTCGCCGGTCAGCCTTATTTCGCCTTCTGTGCGACACCTGCGCACGGACAGCGCAGAAGCCGGCATTTTTCTTCGTTCCTAGTCGCGTTCCAGCCCCGCTGGATTTTCGACGAGATCAACGAAACGACTGCATTTGGACGGAATATCAGCAAGCTGATCCGCCAAAAACTCGCGGCCTACGACGATGTGCCGGTGCATGCTTCACTGAAATGGTACGGACAGCCGGACAATCAGGAGTGGAAACAGTATTTCCTGCGGGACGATGAAACGTCCCCTTCCAAATGCCCGTTCATGGCAATGAAAAATAAGTTGAAAAATGAACGCTCCTGAACAAATAAGAAAACCCGGTAAGGTTCAAACGAACCGTAACCGGGTTTCATGTGTTTTTACTGGTAGCGCGGAGCGAAATTCGCCGGAATGCCTTGATTGCCGATAGGCGATTGCGGGTAACCCGGCGTCGGTACGAACGTGTTCAGCATGCTCTGCATATCGTTTTGCTGAAGCTGAGGCACCTGATAGTACGCATGCTTGTTTTGGTAAAGGAAAATCTCATAGGCCAGCTCGATGAAATTCTGCACCTGCGAAGCAAGCACGCGGCGGACAACCGGGTTCGTGACTTCCAGAGCGGACATGGTCAGAAGTGCCGCATGCGTTTTGATCAGTCCGAGCATATGGCCGCTGATGCCGGCGTCTTTTACGTCCGCCAGGGACTGGTTCGGCTTCTTGGGCTGGCTCGGCTTGATGCCGTACTGAATGTTGGTCGGCTGCTGCATCATGTACGTGGACGTCTCATGGCTCGGCTTCCGGCCTGTCGCGAAACATTCCGCGGTGAGGTTGTACTGGGAAAGGATAAAGCTGTACTGGCGGTCGATGATGTCCAGAAGCTCCGGGTCTTTGACGAAAGTCCGGAACAGCATAAACTGGTCGAGTACGTTAATCGTGCCGGAAAGCACCTCGTGCATGTCAAAAAATTCATGGCCGCCGTGGTTAAAGTTAGGCAATCCTTGCTGGTTCTGATTGTTGAAATAATTTTGCTGCTGCATGTGAAATCCCTCCGCTATGTTGATGGTTAACAACTTGAATAGTTTAGGTTTCGAATCGTCATTTTATGAGGAAACTTTCTCCCTCTGGTTACAAAGTCAGAACAACCTCATGAAGCCGGTTGTCGTCGATCAGCGGAACGAACGGACCGTCACCGGAGTTTGCGGCCGGCACTTCCTGTCCGTCGAGCGTCAGCCGGGTGTACCCGCTTGATTTCCGCGACGGATTAAGGACCGTGATCCGGTATTCGGATCCCCCGAAGCGGTATACCGCCGAGAATTGCGGCCATTCCGAAGGAATACAAGGACGGATGTGCAGCTTCGCGCCCCGGCGTCTAATCCCGAGAATCCACTCCAGCCCCGCCTGGTACATCCATCCGGAGGCGCCTGTATACCAGGTCCAGCCCGCATGTCCCCTGTGAGGCGGCTCCGTGTATACATCGGCAGCCATGGCATAAGGCTCCCCGACATACTTCCGGACCTCCGCCGCCGTTTTGGTATGCATGATAGGGTTAAACATTTGGAACAGCTCGACCGCCTTTTCCCCGTTCCCCAGACCGCACCATGCCACAATGCTCCAGATCACGCCATGCGTATACTGGCCGCCGTTTTCCCGGATACCGGGAGGATAGCCCTGAATATATCCGGGGCTCGGATCGGTCTTGTCGAACGGAGGCGTCAGAATATGGGCGACGGACAAGCTGCGGTCGACGAGTTCCCGGTCGAATGAATTCATGGCCTGGCGGGCTCTCTCGTCCGGAGCCATGCCGGAGATGACGGACCATGACTGGGCGATGGAATCGATGCGGCATTCCGCATTGTGGATCGACCCGAGCCATTGACCGGCATCCGTGAAGGCGCGGCGGAACCACTGGCCGTCCCAGGCGCTTGCGTTCAGTGCCGCGGCCAGCTTCTCCCGCTGGCTTCGGAAGCGTTCGGCGAGTTCTTGTTCTCCGCGGATTCCGCAAAGATCGGCCATTCCCTGGAGCACATCTCCAAGGAACCATCCCAGCCAGACGCTCTCTCCCCGGCCCTCGGGGCCGATCATGCTCATGCCGTCGTTCCAGTCACCGATGCCGATCAAAGGCAGCCCGTGCTCCCCGAACTTCAGAGCGCGGTTCACGGCCCGCAGACAGTGATCGAAGATCGTGCCGCTTTTGCCGGACAGGACCGTTTCCTCGTAGCGTTCGTGTTCATCCGGTCCCAGGGGCTGACTGGTCAGGAACGGCATAGTTTCATCCAGGATACTCATATCCTCCGTATGATCGATATACCGGGATACGGCGTAAGGCAGCCACAGCAGGTCATCCGAAAAACGGGTGCGGATGCCGCGGTGCGTTTCCTCGTGCCACCAGTGCTGGACATCCCCTTCTTCGTACTGATGAGAGGCGTGAAGCAGAATCTGGGCCCGGGTCAGGTCCGGACGGCTGTTCAGCAGTGCCAGCGAATCCTGAAGCTGATCGCGGAACCCGTAGGCTCCCCCCGCCTGATAGAATGCGGTACGGGCCCACATGCGGCAGGCCAATGTCTGGTAGAGGAGCCAGTGGTTCAGCATCATATCCATCTCCGGCACGGGAGTGGAAACCGTCACGGTTCCAAGCAAACCGTCCCAGAACGTACGGATGTCCTCATAAGCGGCCATGCAAGCCTCAGGCTCCCTGTACTTACGGGCTATCCTCACCGCTTCTTCGCGGGAATCCCCGCAGCCCAGAAGAATATAGACCGTTGCCGAGGCACCCGGTTCCAGTTCAAACTTCGTCCGCACGGCCCCGCATCCGTCATAGCCGGGACCGGTCACCCCCGACAGATCGAGGCGGCTCATCGCGGCCGGATCTTCTGTCGTCCGGTTGCGGCCGATAAATTCAAGCCTGTCACCGGACCAGGACAGGCGGCTTCCGTCGGCATGCACGGTCAAGAAGGCGGTGGCATTCCGGAAGTTTTCCTGGTACGCATTGCGGGCGATCAAGCTGCCCGTCTCGTCATCCCAGTCAGTCATAATGAAGGAGGCGTTCCCTTCCCGCTGGACGCCCAGCACCCATTCCGCATAGTAGGTAGCGGATAAGGATTTTTTATGGGAAGTTGTATTGCTCAGCTTCACTTCGACAATCTTGACGGGGTCCTCCAGCGGAACGAATACCTTCATTTCCTGCCGGATTCCCCGGCTTTCATGCTCATAACGCGAATATCCCTTGCCGTGAGCCACCCGGTAAACGGACGGGTCATCCTTCCGACGAGAAGGCGTCATTTGCCAGAAGTCCCCGTTTTGTTCATCGCGGATATAAAAGACTTCGCCCGGCGGGTCCAGGGAGGGATCGTTCGACCACGGGGTCAGCTTGCATTCCCGGCTGTTGCGCCACCACGTGTATCCCGTATACAGCTCGGAGGCCAGGCAGCCGAACCGCGGATTCGCCATCACGTTAATCCACGGAGCCGGAAGATGCTCCCCGTTTTTGAGCGTAATCCGGTACTCCCGGCCATCCGGTGAAAAGCCTCCCCACCCGTTGAAAAATAAGGTGTTGTCGGAATCAGCCGCCGGACCGGAGGTTGGAGGCACCTGTTCGGCGCCAGCCGAGTCAGCTGGCGAGCCCGCGGCCGGCGCTGCGGCGGCAGTACCGGGAGCGGCCGTTGTGCCTGTGGCAGTGCCGAAAGCCTCCGTTGTGCCTGCGGCGATATCGCTTGCTGCGGTCGCACCCTCGGCTGTGCCGGATACTGCGGATCTGCCCGCGGCAGTATCCGTAGCCCCAGCCGTATCCTCGGCCGCACCGGAGACTGCGGACGCATCCGGCCGGAGCGGAGCCGATGCTATCGCAGCCGTAACCGGCAGCGGCACATCGTAGGCATCCTTCCGCGGCCAGACCTTCAGCTGAGCCCTCAGGCTCGGCCCGTCCGCACGCAGGATTACTCGCGCGGCCGCCAGCAGAAGCGTATGGTCCTCTTCCGGCATTGCGGAAGCGGGAACGACGTGAATGCCGCCCTGGCCTGCGGCATCCGGATTTCCGGTTGCCTGCTCCGACAAGCGGACGAGCGCATCCCTCAGCTCCTGCTGATACCCGCCCGGAGATTCGTTAAACAGCACGAGATCGAAAAACAGGCCGTGCCGCCGCAAATACTCGAAGCCTCCGAGCAGCTTCTGCACGAACGGCAAATTTGCACGGTCGGCGATTCTCGCCAGCACGATGGGCCTGTCGCCGGAAACTCCGTACGCCCAGAGACCCTGCTGCCCTTTGCTGTTGGCGGCGATGCTTTCCGCCTGTTCAGGCTTGAGCGGACACGTATAGAGCACTCGGCCCGCCAGCGCCCGGTAAACAGCGGCCTCCGCCGGTGTGATATGCAGATGCTGCAGATCGATCTGGCTGCGGGTCCAGGCGAGCCGGAAGGTTCTGTCGACCTGCCGGGCCTCGGAAAGCTTCCGGGCCATGTCCAGGCTCTGTTCCTTCGAATCCGCGACACCCGTAACCGCGCAGAGCTGGACGCTCTCGCCCGGATTGAGACGGATGCGGCGCCGCATGACGAAGGCCGGATCGGCCACCGAACCGACCGTTCCCTCAAGGCGGGAAGAGAGCCCTTTCGGCCTCGCAAGGGAATGCCCGCGGCCGATGAAAGCTCCCCGGTCGGTCTCGAATTCGGCCGGACCCAGAACAGCGCCGAAGGCCGACAAGTTATGAAAGGCCCAAAGCGACTTCTCCCCCGCATTCCGCGGGCGTTTGCGGGCAAGCAGGCAGCCCGTCTCCTCTTCGAACTGCGTTTCGACAAACAGTTTCGTGAAAGCCGGATGAGCTTTATCCGCATCGGGCAGCGCCAGAGCGATTTCCAGAAACGTCGTCACTTCGACGATGCGGGCCTCGCTGCTTTTGTTCTCCAGCGTCAGCCGCCGGACTTCCGCATTCATCTCGGGCGAGACCGTAATTTCAAGCAGGGTCTCCATGCCGTCGTCTTGGCGGCGGAAGGTAGTCCTCTCCTGGGAGAAGCGTACGCTCTGAGAGTCCGAAGGAACGCGGCAGGGCTGGAAGGTCGGGGACCATACCTTCTCCCGGGTAACATCGCGGATGTACAGGTATACCCCCCACGGGTCTCCGACCGGATCTTCCCTCCAGCGGGAAACGGCCAGTCCGTTCCAGCGGATAAACCCGCTTCCGCTGTTGGTAACGCCCGTCGTGAACGTCCCGTTGGAGTGGACGCCCACTTCCGGAACCGGCGTATCGGCCGGTATGTTCTCCGGCGCGGAATGAGTTCGTTCCGCCTCCGGCTTTTGAATGCGCGACTTTCCCGTTAATTCCCGGGTCAGCATCGACTCGCGCGGCGGTATGCGTTCGACCAGGAGAAGCTCGGCCGCCTGCACGCGTTTGTCGTTATGAAAATAATCGTACATTTTAACAGGGAGAAGAAGGTTCGCGATCGTCAGCAGGCTCATGCCCTGGTGGTGGGCCATAAAGCTGCGGATAATTTTGCAGTCTTCCCCCTGCGGCATTCTGTCCGCCGTAAAATCAATCGCCTCGTAAAAGCCGTATTTCCCCCTCGCTCCAAGCTCCTCCATCCGGTTCAGGTCCTTCAGCCCTTCCCGGAGGGCAAACGGAAGCGCCATAACCGCCGCATAAGGCGCGACGACAAGATCCTCCTCCAGCCCCCGCTTGAAGCCGAGGCCCGGCACGCCGAATGCCCGGTACTGGTAGTTCATCTGGTAATCGAACGCGTAATAGCCCGATTCCGAGATGCCGAACGGGACGCCACGTTCATGCGCGTATTCCATCTGACGCTTGACGACGCCCCGGTAGGTGCTGTCCCACAGAGTATTCCGGTAAGTCCGCATAATGAGCCACGGCATCATATACTCAAACATCGTGCCCGACCAAGAAATCAGCGTGGTCTTGTTCCCCTGGAGCTTGACCGTACGGCCCAGCGCCATCCAGTGGGATACGGACACCTGGCCCAGCGCGATAGCGACGAAGCTGGTCTGCCTCGCCTCGGACGCCAGCAGATCGTACAAAATGCTGTCCCGCTCCCCTGTCGCGGCATGATAACCGAGAACAAACAGCTTCGCCTTATGATCGTAAAGCTGCGTAAAATCGGTCGCCCCTATGAGCGCTTCAAGCCGCTGTACTAGCTGCTGCCCGCGAAGCAGCCAATCCGGTAGGTTCGACGGAGCCGCATGACCCACGTGCTCATGCTTTCTTCCGCCAGCCGTGAGGACAGCCGGGCGGTCGCCGTTTCGGGGTTGCCGGTCTTCACGGTTTTCACGGCTTTCGCCATCTATGCCGTTTTTGCCGTCTTCCCTGCCTTCTCCGGTCTTTCCGTCTATCCCGTTCAGCGCGGATTCCCCGGGCGGAGTCTGCTCCAGATCGACGGCAAATTCTACGCCGTAGGCTCCTGCCGCTGCCGGATTAATCCCCGTAAAGCCGCCCTGCGTTTCCGCTTCTTGCCGCAGCCAGCTTGCCAGTCCCTGCTTGACCGTCATCAAGCTTGCGACGAAATTGCCCGAATCGACTGTGGACACATAGGCGGGCGGCAGAGTCCGGAGCGTCAGCGTGTCGTACCAGTTGTACAAATGACCGTGCCATTTATCGAGGTTTTCGACCGTGCCGATCGTATTTTCCAGCTTTTCAACCAGCGAGGGCGTGTCGATAAAACCGAATTCGCGCGCCGCAAGCGCCGAAGTCAGCAAAAAGCCGATATTGGTCGGGGACGTCCTGTGGGCCACTCCGTTCGGCGGGTCAACCTGGACGTTATCCGGAGGCAGATAATGATCCTTGGGACCGGCATAGTCTTCATAGAAGGACCAAATTTGTCTCGCTAGCACCCGGAGCTTCTCCTGTTCCTCCGCTCCAAGCGGAGCTTCCTCCAGCGCCACAGGCCGGTCCAGCCATGAGACAGCCAGAGGGGCCAGCGCCCAGAACAAGCTTAGCCCAAGGCCCGCCCACAGCAGGGACGCCGAGGACTGCACAGCCGAGGCAAGCGCAAACACGATAAGGAGGACATAGCCCCAACCCGCTTGAAGAAGCGGTGTGCGCTGCTGTTCCCGGCTTTTTCGCTCGATATGAGACGAACTGGTCCATTCCAGCAGCCGCCGCTTGCTGACGAACACCCGGTACAGCGTTCTGCCGATCGCATCCAGCAGCACAGCCGTTTGAAAAGGCAGCGTCCAGATCTGGATAAGGACGTGCAGGGCCGTCGCCAGCAGCCGTCTAGGCTGGCCATACATCCGGTGGAGCACAAAGAACTGCCGCAGCAGAGGTAGAAGCATCGTCGCCAGCAGCACAACGGCCCAGCGCCACGGCGATCCCGGCAGAACGGTCCAGGCGAGGACGAGCAGGACGAACACCGCAGGCGGAAGCAGGCTCCGTCTCAGATTATCGAGCATCTGCCAGCGGGTCAGAAAAGATAAATCAATGGGCCGGAGTACTCCCCGACGGTCGCATATACGGGAAAAAAGCCAGCACAGAAGCTGCCAGTCTCCGCGTACCCACCGGTGCAGCCGCTTCTGGTAGGAAACAAACTTGGCCGGATGATCGTCGATCAGCTCGATATCGGACAACAATGCGGCACGCATAAAACCGCCTTCCAGCAAATCGTGGCTGAGTACGGTATTGTCCGGAATCCGTTCGCACAGAAGCTCGGCGAAAACATCCACATCGAAGATACCCTTGCCCGTAAAAATCCCTTGGCCCAGCGCATCCTGGTAAGGGTCCGAAGCCGCGAACGCATACGGGTCCATGCCGGGCTCGGACCAGAAATATGCCAGCCGCGAACGCATCGCCGAATCGTGGCTGATCCCGATGCGCGGCTGAAGCACCCCGTAGCCCTCCACGACCCGTGTACGGGCTTTGTTCAAGCGGGGCCGGTTGTACGGCAGATGCAGGGTTCCGATCATCCGCTGCGCGCTGCCCATCGGAAGCTGCGTATCCGCATCCAATGTGATCAGATAGCGGATACGCGGAAGTATGGACGCGTCGCCTTGTTTCACCGCATAGCTGGTATCGCCGCTGCCTTTCAGCAGTTCCACGAATTCGACCAGCTTGCCGCGTTTGCGCTCCCAGCCCATATACACGCCCTCACGTGGATTCCACAACCTGCGCCGCTGATAAAAATGAAACGTCGTTCCGCCTGCCGCGGAATACTTCTCGTTAAGCGCACGAATTTTGTCCTCCGCAAGACGGACCAGCCGGTCATCTTCCGGAAGCGTTTCTTCCGATGCATCCGTAAAATCGCCCAAGAGAGCGTAGTGAATGTTGGAATCGCGATTTGCCAGATAGTGAACCTCCAGGCGGTCCGCAAGCTCCGACACCTCGTCGGGCGAGGACCAGATCGCCGGTATGACCACCATCGTGCCGGCTTCCGCCGGAACGCCGGCTGAGAAATCGTAGCGGAGCAGAGGACGCGGACGGCAAATTCGCTCAATGCCGAAATGCAGCCAGGTCATTCCCCATTCGCTCACAGGCAGCAGCAGCGCCGCAAGGACGGCTGTCCAGGCGAGCGCAGACAAGCCGTACCCGCTTCCGATCCATGCGGCCGCGATAAGCCAGAGCACGGCGAACAAGCCGAACATCGAGGCGAAATAGGTACCGGCCGGGCGCTTGGATATCGCGTTCTCCGGCATCGTCCGGGGAGAGCTGCACTTTCGCAGCGAGGCGATCAGCTTCTGTACACCTTCCGATTCGAACAAATAATAGGAAGGAAACTGCAGGCGGGAACGTTCCCCCGCCGCCAGAGGCGCTGTGACTTCTCCATTCTCGTGGAGAATAAGGACATCCCTTTGTGGGGAAGCGGCCAAATCTTCCGGGGATTGCGGCTGGCGGAGAGACTCGCCTGTATGTGCGGCTACACGGTCTGCTCCAGACGTATCCGCTGTTCCTGCCGATGCAGGGGGCTCTCCGGACGGGAAATAGTTCGTGGCCGCGGCCGGATGGTCCGCCTCAGGGCCGACGGACGCGAAGCCCGCTTCCACGGCTGCCCCCGTCGCAGACGCCTCCGCCGCTCGTGCCGATGCAGGCGCTTCCCCGGACGCAGCGTCCGTTTCTGCGGCTGCTCGTACCGCCGCAGGCGAAGTGCCGGTGCGGCCGTCCATGTGGGCGCCGCCGCCCAGGCTGCCGGAACCGGCACGGACTTCCTCCGTCCTCTCCGCCGCTTCCCTGGCCAGTGCCACCGCCTGGCCGGCGACCAGATTCTCGGGCACCCGGAGACGGCGGGCGAGCCGCTCCACCTCGGTGAGAATCTGGTTCCGGCTGTACGCGTCGAGCAGCGGATACACGCCCGTATACTCGAGACGAAGCGTCCGGTCCGGCAGACTGATCTGCTCGAACAGATCGTTCCAGTCCCAGCGCTCGTTTTTGCGCAAGCTGGTGATTAGGCTTCCCGCCCGGACCTGATAAGCCGCCTGGAGCTGATGCTCGTAAGAAACGACCCGGTCCAGATCCTCCGCCCCGTTCTCATAACTGCAAATCAGCCATTCCCGGACGGAAGCCGTATCCCCCGCCCATTCCCGCAGGTGGCCGATTAAATGGACAATCCACGGGCCCGGTAGAGGGAGCGTCAACCCCGTTGTCTCCAACTGGGCATGGACCGTTTCGGGGCTTAAATCGGCCGGCTCGATCCGGGAAAGGACACGCCCGACGTCTATGCAGACTTCACGGCGTTCCCGGACGAAAGCCATCGTTTCCGCCAGCTTCTTCACCAGAACCACGCGCAGAATGAGCGGCACCGAACGGGCTTCGGTCAGCGTTAAGGCGCTCACTTCCTGATAAGCATGGATATAAGCGAGGATCGTTTCCTCGCTCAAAATCCCCTCGACATGTGTCAAATAATCTTCCATCATGGACTGAATGCGAAGAAGCCCGTTGCCGCGCAGTCTCGGCATCCGGCCCAAAGCATCCTGAAGCAGCAGAGCCCTGACTTCCTGGGCCTGCTCTTCTATAAATTCGGCATTATCCAACAGCCATTGCTCGGCCGGTTGGGTACAGCCGGCATGAACCGTCTGGAGGGAACGAACAAATTCCCTCAAGCTTTCTATGTCTTTCGTAAAATGTTCTTCGATATAAGCAGGCCGTGTGCGCGGTACAGTCGTTACGTGCTGCAGCGCAAGCTCCCGCGCTTTTTGACAAAGTTGTTCGTTCGTATAGGTCATCGGTTCCTCCGGAGATCAGTTAGTCAAAGGTGTACTGTTCGTCCGGTGTTACTAAACAGTCCGGGACAACTAAATTATTCCCAGCTCTGGTTGGTTTTATGAGCCGGAAAGCATCCTCCGAAGGAACGGGCCTTAACGAAACCGTTTCGCCTTCATGCCGTATGCAGTAAATAAAGGAAAATGCTTGTTTTTGGAAGGAGTGAGTGGAAAATGGAACTTTATTTCAAAGAAAATTTTTTCAGTACGGGTAAATGCCCCATTCTGGAGGCGAGCGGTCTTCCGGCCGGTACGCTGGACATGAAGCACATGTTAAGTTCGTCTCTATCCGTGCTGGACGCCGGCGGGCGCAAAGTATGTTCCGGCTCATTCCGCCTCTTATCCCTGGGACGCAAATGGGACGTGAAGGACGACCAAGGAAACATTCTCGGTGTTCTGCGCCCCCGGTTTACGCTGCTGGCCAAGAAATACGAATATGATACCGGCAGGCGCGGATTATTCGACATTGAATCGCCGCTCCTGTCCAAACACTATACGATCCGTGACTCGTCGGGCGTTCTCGCTGCCGAGTTCCACCAAGTGAACGGCTGGCTCCAATCCGGCGCCTTCCGCCTGCGCAACGAATCGACCTTGCTGGACAGCTTCGAGCTGATCGCCGTCGTAATGGGCGTCCACGAGCTTCAGCGGCAGAATCATATGACGGGCAGTACGACAGAGAGCCAGACGTACACGCCTAATCAATTTTAGTTTATCCCAAGCGCAAACACGCAAAAAAGGCCTCGTTCCGGAAGGAACGGGCCTTTTTGGTCTAAAGCGCCGGGCGGCTTAGACCATGATTTTGCAAATATTGTTCGTGAATTCGACCGGGTCGTTCACTTGGAGACCTTCGATCAGAAGAGCCTGATTGTACAGCAGATTCGTGTACAGGTTCAGCTTGTCTTTATCGCTGGCGTAAGCCTCTTTAAGAGAGCGGAACACGTCGTGGTTGACGTTGATTTCCAGCACTTTATCCGCCTGGACTTCCTGTCCGTTCGGCATGGCCTTCAAAATTTTCTCCATTTCGATCGTCAGCTCGCCTTCGGTGGACAGGCAGACCGGATGGGATTTCAGACGTTTGGACGCTTTTACGTTCTTCACTTTGTCCGACAGGATCGTTTTCATCGCTTCGAACAGATCCTTGCTGTCGTTTTCCTCTTCTTCCGTCTGCTTGTCCGCCGCGTCCGGCTCGATTCCGAGGTCGCCGCTGGATACGGATTTGAATTCTTTTTCCTTATATGCCATTAGCATTTTAATGGCGAATTCGTCGACATCGTCGGTGAAGTACAGAATCTCGTAGCCTTTGTCGAGGACCATCTCGGTTTGCGGAAGCTTCTCGATGCGGTCGATAGACTCCCCGGAAGCGTAGTAAATGTACTTCTGGTCTTCAGGCATGGCCGATACGTATTCATCGAGCGTAACGAGCTTTTTCTCTTTGGAAGAGGTGAACATCAGCAGGTCTTGAAGATCGTCCTTGTGGGTGCCGTAGTCGTTATAAACACCGAACTTAAGCTGACGGCCGAAAGAATTGTAGAACTGCTCGTATTTCTCTCTTTCGTCCTTAAGCATGCTTTGCAGCTGGCTCTTGATTTTGTTTTTGATATTTTTGGCGATCAGCGTCAGCTGGCGGTCGTGCTGCAGCATTTCCCTGGAAATGTTCAGGGACAGATCCTCCGAATCGACCATTCCTTTTACGAAACCGAAGTAATCCGGCAGCAGATCCCCGCACTTGTTCATGATCAGCACACCGTTGGAATACAGCTCCAGACCCTTCTCGTATTCCTTCGTGTAATAATCGAACGGAGTACTTTCCGGGATAAACAAAATCGCCTTGTATACGACTGCGCCGTCCGCACTGATATGAATATGTTTGAGCGGCTTGTCGAATCCGTACCGTTTTTCCGCATAAAAGTTTTCATAGTCTTCCGTCGTCAGCTCATTTTTGTTTTTGCGCCAGATCGGAACCATGCTGTTGACCGTCTGTTCTTCCTGGACTTCTTCGAATTCGTCGTCGCTGCCTTCTTTGGGCCTGCGTCCGGATACGTCCATCTTGATCGGATAGCGGATAAAATCGGAGTATTTCTTGATAATCGCCTTCAGCCGGTACTCTTCCAAATACTCGTCGTAGTTGTCGTCCTCGGTATTCTCTTTAATTTTCAAAATGATTTCGGTTCCGACCGTTTCTTTGTCGGCAGACACAATCGTGTAACCGTCCGCGCCTTTGGACTCCCATTTGAACGCTTCCTCGCTGCCCAGCGCCCGGCTGATGACCGTAACGACGTCCGCCACCATGAAAGCGGAATAAAAACCGACGCCGAACTGCCCGATAATGTTGTGGCCGTCCTTGGCTTCGTTTTCCTTCTTGAAAGCGAGCGAACCGCTCTTGGCGATCACGCCCAGGTTGTTTTCAAGATCCTCTTTGGTCATACCGATTCCCGTATCGGAAAGCGTCAGCGTACGGCTGGCCCGGTCGGCCTTCAATTTAATGAAATAATTGTCGGAGTTGAACTCCAGGCTGTCGTCCGTCAGGGCCTTGTAGTAAATTTTGTCGATCGCATCGCTGGCATTCGAAATCAGCTCTCTTAAAAAGATTTCCCTCTGGGTGTAAATCGAGTTAATCATCATTTCCAGCAAACGCTTGGATTCCGCTTTAAACTGCTTCTTAGCCATGAGTGAATCTCCTTCCGAAAGATCATAGTTAGCACTCAAATGTCATGAGTGCTAATTCCTAGTTTTATAGTACCTATTCCATTTTTTGAAGTCAACCGCTCCGTTAAAAAACATGCGTGCGTTTCTCTCTTTTTGCATAAAAAAAGAGCTATTCCCCGGCCGTCTGCAAGACCGCCGAAGGAATAACTCTCCTCTTCTTAAATCAGTTCGGATTTCTGAAGAAGTCTCTGCACGATGGCGG
Source organism: Paenibacillus sp. JT31N7 (assembly GCF_059692095.1). Lineage (NCBI taxonomy): Bacteria > Bacillati > Bacillota > Bacilli > Caryophanales > Paenibacillaceae > Paenibacillus > Paenibacillus sp. JT31N7. The sequence goes on along the minus strand of NZ_JCAUAT010000006.1, from coordinate 99,423 downwards.
CGACTTCCGCTCTTGTAATCGATGCTTTCGGAGCCAGCTCCGTGGCGGTTCTACCCGCAAAGATTGCGCCCTGCAGGCAATCGGCCACGCCGCTTTTCGCCCATTCGGCAGTCGCTGCGGCATCCGTATAAGGAGCCAGCGATTCCGCCGCTTCTTTGGACGGCAGCTTGTCCCGGAGGCCGGTAGTCTTCATCGCTTTTGCCATGATGACCATAGCTTGTTCCCGGGTGATTTTGTCGGACGGACGGAACGTTCCGTCTTCAAACCCTCCGATGAGCTTGTACGCGTAAGCGGTTTGCACCGCAGCGCTGTACCAATCCGAAGTTTTTACGTCCGAGAAAGGCGCGGACGCTTTTTCCTGTTTAAGTCCCAGCGCACGTACCATGATGGCCGCAAACTCCGCACGCGTGATCGCCGTATCGGGGTTAAACGTGCCGTTTTCGACTCCATTGATAACCATGCGCGAGCCCATATCGTTGACCGCATTCTGAGCCCAGTGCCCGGCAACGTCCCGGAATTCGAGCGGGTGCCAGACCACGGAGTAGGTGCTGTTCGTCAAACTGTTGATTTTCGCAAAATAGTGCCCGTCTACGTTTACGATCCGGGTCGGCACGTGACGGACGGTGCCGTCCGCTTCCACGACAACACCGGTCGTAATCTTGCTCGGATCTACGCCATCCGGGATGGCGATCGTACGCTCCACGTAAGCGTTGAAACGGGACACTTCAACCGTTGTGCCGCCGTAAGTTCCTTTAACCGCAAAGTTGAGCGCTGGAGCTACCAGCGTGAAATTCCCGTCGGCCGCCGAATTTTCGACGACTTTCAGCGTTTCCTTGGTCGGAGCGGCCACTTCGATGCGCACTTTGATATCGTCCAGTGCGGCCGGCTTGCCGAGCAGATCCGACAAAGCGGAAACGTTGATTTGCTCCGCAGGGATCGTATACGTGACATTTCCGGCGGAAATTTTAACGACCGCCTGCTTTTGCTCCATGGATTTCACCATTTGGCCCGTCAGCTCGCCAATCAGTACATCCGCTTTCTTGTCTTTCGCAAGCGGGATGGTTACGACTGCGTGCCGGCCTTCGGACGCCAGTTTCTCGTCCAGCTTCTTCGGATCGACTACGATCGTCAGAACGGATTGACCGTTTACTTCGGACGACTTCAAGGTTCCTGCACGTTCGGTTTTCCCGTTAACGAGGATATCGGCTCCTTCGTTAGCCGGTACTTCCGTAACGGGCGGTGCGGTCGGCGTTGACGTGCTCGTTTCCGAGGAACCTCCGCCCCCTCCGCCTCCGCCGCTTGACGGAGCATAAGGCGTGACGGAATTCGATGGAGCCGAAGCCGCGCTTCCGCCCGCCTCGTTAAGAGCCTTAACGGTAAACGTGTACGCGGTTCCGTTCGCAAGCCCGGTCACCGTGATCGGACTTGCCGTACCGCTCACGACTTTATCGCCGGACGAAGCGGTGACTTCGTAGCCGGTGATGACGCTGCCGCCGTCGGAGACCGGTGCCGTAAAGGAAACGACGGCTTGCCCGTTGCCCGCCGCGGCGCTCACGTTCACAGGAGCGGACGGAACGGTGTACACCGTCAGAAGCGCCTCCTCGGACGTTACCGGCTGGTTCCCCGGATTCGCTATGACGACGCGGTACTTAAAGCCGTTCATCGCTTTCGTTACGGGAGACACACTGAGAGAGCGGTTAGTTTCGTGAGGAATTCCCACAAAACCCGAACCCGTATCCACCTGCCATTGATAGGTCAGGCTGAGTCCCGAAGCTTCGACCGAAAGCTTGAAATTGCCGCCTTCGGCCACTGCCTTGCCGGCAGGCTGCTCCTTAATGACCGGTGCCCGGAATGTCGGAATGACCGTTAAGATCACCTCATGAGACGTTACCGGCTGGCCGCCTGTACCTGATACGACAACGCGGTATTTGTAATCATTCATTCCCAGTGAAACGGCCGGAATGCTCAGGATGGCGTTCGTCTCGCCCGGCAGGTCCTGGAAGCCAGTACCGCTGTCTACCTGCCATTGGTACGTGAGTCCCGTTCCCGTGGCCGCAACTGCAAAAACTGCCGGTGCACCTTCAAACACAGGCGGCACGTTTTGCGGCTGTACCGTAATCACCGGAGGGAACGTTGGAATCATCGGCAGCACGTTCAACACCGCCTCATTTGATGTCACCGGCTGGCCGCCCATACCCGATACGACGACACGGTATTTATTGTTGTTCATGCCCATCGAAGCGGCCGGAATGCTCAACGTGGCGTTCGTCTCGCCCGGCAGGTTTTGGAAGCCTGATCCGGTGTCCACCTGCCACTGATACGTCAGTCCCATTCCCGTAGCCATAACGCTGAAAGAAGCGGGGCTTCCTTCAAGCACCGGCAGCGGGCTTTGCGGATGCAGCGTAATCATCGGAGGAAACGTCGGAAACATCATCACGTTCAGCGCCGCCCCGTTCGACGTTACAGGCTGGCCGCCCGTACCCGACACGACGACACGGTACATGTAGCCGTTCATATTTGACGAAACGGCCAAAATGGTCAGTGTGGTGTTCGTCTCGCCAGGCAGGTTCTGGTAGCCTGATCCGGTGTTTACCTGCCACTGATACGTCAGTCCTGTTCCCGTGGCCGTAACGCTAAAGGAAGCGGGCATTCCCTGCAGTAACGGCGGCGTGTTTTGCGGTTGCGCCGTAATCGCCGGAGGGAATGTTGGAATCGGCTGCACGTTCAGCACCGCTCCGAGCGACGTGACCGGCTGGCCGCCCGTTCCCGACACGATGACCCGGTACATGTAGCCGTTCATACCCGGCGAAACGGTCGGAATGCTCAGCGTGGCATTCGTCTCGCCCAGCAGATTCTGGTAGCCCGATCCGGTGTTTACCTGCCACTGATACGTCAGTCCCGTTCCCGTTGCCGTCACGCTGAAAGATGCGGGATTTCCTTCAAGCGCCGGCGGCAGCACGTGTTGCGGTTGCGTCGTAATCGCCGGAGGGAACATCGGCATCATCGGCATCACGTTCAGCGCCGCCCCCTTCGACGTTACCGGCTGACCGCCCGTTCCCGACACGATGACACGGTACATGTAGCCGTTCATACTCGGCGAAACGGCCGGAATACTCAGCGTGGCGTTCGTCTCGCCAGGCAGGTTCTGGTAGCCCATGCCGCTGTTTACCTGCCACTGATACGTCAGTCCCGTTCCCGTGGCGATAACGCTAAAGGAAGCGGGATTTCCTTCAAGCACCGGCGGCAGCACGTGTTGCGGTTGCGTCGTAATCACCGGAGGCGCGGCAGGCGCCGAGCTTTTAACGTTCAAAGTAAAGTCCTTGGTGACACTTTCATTATTTCTGCTGATCTTCGCTTGCAGAACAGCCACCACATCTCCGCCGGCCGAAGGCGTCACTGTGCCCGTCGCCGGGTCGATGACCCCGTTGCCTCCGGTCCAGGTGATTTGCGTGAAATGCGTTCCCGCTGTCGGAAGGGTCACGTTCCGGGTTACATGTTGGGCACTGTCTCCCGCCGCATAACCGATCTCCAGAGCCGTCTTGTCATCCTGGAGTGCTCCGGACACAATCTGTCCGACCGTCGTGTCTATAATGGTTTGAATCCCATACGCGGCGACATACCCGTTGACAGGAATGCCGTCAAGTACGGCCTGGTCTACGACCGCTTGTTCCGTATAGTCCAGAACGGCATATTTGTCCAAATCCAGTCCGGGATTGAGGAAGGTTCCGTCGATAACCCAGCCAAGTGCGGCACTTACTCCCGAATTATCCGTTGCTTCATGAAGAAACAAAAAGAAATTCCGGTTATCCAAAGCACTGCCGTAAGCATCGCGTAGATCCGTAACCGTCGCAAACGGACGCTTGCTGATCAGGTCATCCACGATAAAGTCGTTGTCCGCTTTCCTGTTCGCGTAAAAACTGTCTTTTTGCGGTACAGTTTCAAAAAGTTCGTCCGGGAAATCCGTAATGGCCTGATACATTTCCGCAGCCGTTGCCGCGGCATTATAGGCAGAAAACCCGGGAAGCGTCGCCTTAACCGGCCCCGCCGCACCGAACAAAACATTAAGTACAATCACGCTCATCAACATGACCGAAATCCATCTGACAGAGGATTTTCTCTGATGCATACATTCACCTCATAATTTGTAGAAAACTTTTCACATGCTGACAAAGCGGCTATCCACACAATCTTTTCTCTTTATCTGAGCTTTATCGAGTCCCTTCCCCCTGTCTTTACCATGGAAAATTGTATCAAACGCCGCTGAACGGATTCTGGACAAAATTCGTCATTTTTCGCCAAAAGGGTCTAATTCGTATATCCTCGGTCGCAAATCTCCTCCATTGTTTTCCACGCCGCAAAAAAAAGCCCCGCCGCTCAATAACGGCAAAGGCTTCGTCCGGGACAACCCGAATCGCTTAGATGCTCTGCATCAAGTGTTTATACAGGTTGACCGTTTCCCGTCCGGGTTCGGATTCCAACTCTTCCCGGAGGGAGCATGCGAACGCTTCGTAATGCTTCTTCAGCGAAAGCTTGTCTCTCAGCCCGGCATGGACTTCCATACCCGCCCGGCAAATCTCTTCCGAGAACGGTTCCCTTTTCTGGAGCTGCTCCAGCCGCTGGAGTGCCGATTGGGGCTGGCCTGCCGACACTTCGTAGGCCGAGGCCAGAAGGCTGGCCTGGATATACTGCTGGAGGAGCTGCGCACGGTACGATCTGGCCCAGAAATAATCGTGCTCTTCCAGGTAATCTCCCCGGTACAGGAGCAGCGCACGGTCGAGCCGCTGCCACTGCTCCCGCGACGTAATCTCGCTGACGGAGGCTTCGGCCAAAAACATGTCCACATCAATAAGGGCATCGTCCGCCGTGAAGCGGTAGCTGTCGTGAGAATAATCGATGCCCGCGCCCATTCCCCAGGCTTTGAGCATTTTGCGCACCTGGTAGACGGAGGTGTGAAGCTGGGTTACCGCTTTGTCCAGAGAAAGCTCCGGCCACATCGTTTCCAGAATGATATCCTTGGCCACCCGTTTGCTCCGGTGATGAACGAGGAAGGCGAACAGCTCCTGCGCTTTCTGCGTGCGCCATTTTAAGCTGCCGCCTGACCCGGCGCTTCCGGCCAACGACAACTGCTTGAAGCACCGTACGGCCGGCTCGCCGGACGGTACCGCCTCCCGGCGGACGGCCTGAAGCTGGCTAAGACGCGATTCCAGGCGGCTGACGGTCTTGGCGAACCGTTCCGGGTCGACGGGCTTGAGCAGATAGTCGAGCGCGCCAAGCTCGAACGCTTCGATCGCGTAGTCATTGTAGGCGGTCACGTAAACGATCTGAACCTCCGGGTTCAGCCGGTACAGATGCTCCGCCGCTTCGAGGCCGTTCATCTCGGGCATCTCAATGTCCAGGAAGACGATGTCCGCCTTCTCGGAAGCCATATGTTCAATCCCGTGCCGGGCCTGCGTATACAGGCCACCGACCTCCATGCGCCCGTCCGTCAGGAGCAGGCGCTCCATCTGGATCAGAGCGGGCTTTTCATCGTCAATCAGAATCGCCTTCACTGTTTTTCCTCTCCTCCCGAAAGGCTCCGGCTCCCCCGCTATTCGGCACATGGAAGCGGATAGTCGTTCCCTGTCCCGCCTCGGTGCGGATGTCGAGCCCTTCCCCGAACATCGTCAGCAGACGGGTATGGATGTTGATCAGACCTACCCCTCTCCCGGTCTCCGCAGACAGGAGGGAGGCCGCACATGCGGGTTCCATCCCGACTCCGTTATCCGTAATTTCCACGAGCAGGCCATCATCCCGCTCTTCGACGGTAATGCCGATCGTTCCGCCTTCCGCACGCCTCATGATGCCGTGGCGAACCGCATTCTCTACGATAGGCTGGATGCTGAGCGGGGGGATCAGCCGATTCGGCTCGGCCCGAATATGGTAATCCACCTGCAGCCGTTCTTCGAAACGTGCCTTCTCCAGAAATAAATACGACTGCACGAGAGCCATTTCCTTCTGTAAAGGAACCAACTGGTCGCGATTCTGAAAATCGAAGCTGCCCCGAAGGTAGCGGCTGAGCTCCAGAAGAAGCTTCGTCGTTTTGTCCGGGTCGGAGGGCAGCAGCGCGATAATCGTATTGAGCGCATTGTACAAAAAATGCGGCTTGATCTGCGCCTGCAAAAACGCCATCTCCGCCGAAACCGCGTTCCGGACGGACTTGCGCATCTCAAGCAGGGTCCGCACCCGGGCTCTCAGCTCGTCGGCATCGACCGGCTTGCGCAGAAAATCATTGGCGCCCGCCTGGAAACCGGTACGCACATCCTCCGGCAGACTCCGCGCGGTCAGCAGCAGAACCGGCAGCTCGGCCAGCGAGACACGGGCTCGGATCGCCCGGCACAGCTCCAGGCCGGACATGCCCGGCATCATCCAGTCGGCAATGACCAGGTCGATAGACTGCCCGGAGCCGATATGCGCCATCGCTTTGGCCCCGCCGTCCACCGCAATGAGCCGGTATCCTTCAACCGACAGCAGGTTGTACAGCACCTGCAGGTTGACCGGATCGTCGTCGACGAGCAGAACAGTCGCGTCGATCTTGCGGGATGGCCGATCCTCCCGGCTTGCGGGCAGGGCGGCGGCAGCCGTTTCCTCCCTTGCCGCCGAGGCCAGGGAACTTCCGCCGGAAAAACGTGCCGCTTCGGGGACAGCCGTAGTCGAAGGAACGGTAAACCGGAAAACGGAGCCTTCCCCGAGCCGGGACTCCGCTTCGATTTTCCCTCCCCCCAGTTCGACCAGCTTCTTCGTAATACTCAGTCCGAGACCCGTCCCCTCATAATCCCGATCCCCGGGGCCGGCGGCCTGGTCATACGCATGGAAGATGTCTTCCATACGGTCTTCCGCGATCCCGATCCCCGTGTCTTTGACGTAGACCAGCACATGGCCGTTCTTTGTCTCCGCACCGATCGTGATGCTGCCCCCGGATGTGAACTTCACGGCGTTTCCGAGCAAATTGTACAAAATCTGCTGCAGCCGATCTTCATCCGTGAGCAGCCAGGGAAGCCGGTCCGGCCAATTTTGCTCGAACGTAATTTCTTTATGCCTCGCGACATGCGTCATGACTTCCAGCACCGCGTTCGTTGCGGCTTTGAGATCGACCGGCTGCCGCTTCAGCACGATCTCGCCGTTTTTGAGCTTGCTGAAATCCAAAATATCGTTAATGAGATAAGTCAGCCTCCGGCCCGTCGATACAATGATGGTTAAATCATTCCTCTGCTTGCCGTTCAGATCGCCCGATGCGCCTTCCAGCATAGATTGCGCCATGTTGACCATTCCGTGAAGAGGCGTGCGGAGTTCGTGAGACGTGTTCGCCATAAATTCATCCTTCAGCCCGTCCAGGGAAAGCAGCCTTCGCGAAAGCTGGTCCACCTCCACGAAGGTCCGGTTAAACCGCTGTGCCAGCAGAACGGCCTGGGTCAGCACGAACAGCAGCATTTCCGCCGGAACGAGCAGCAGCCCTTCGTACAAGCCGACCAGATTAAGCACGTACGCCGCTATGACCATCAGAATGCTCATCACACCGGCGATCATGGGCAAGGTGTCCTCGGAGCGCTTGCGCACGTCCCTAAGCAGAACAAACGCCATATAGCACATGCTGAGGAAGGAAACCGCCAGGATCAGCGCCTCCAGCCGCGAGAAAACAACCGGCGGCAGCAGCAGGCCCGCAAGCAGACCGACCGCCGTCACGGCGGAGCTCAGCCGCATGGCAAGCGGATGAACGCCGCCCGGTACGGCAACGGCTACATAACGGAGCAAGAAAAAGTACACGAAGGAGGACACCATAAGCTGCAGCTTGAGCATCCAGATATAAGAAAACCCCGGCCAGGCGGCGGCAAGCAGCTTCTCCCCATGCGTGAGCACAAACAACAGCCCGACCAGACAAAACAGCCCCAAATAAAGCGAGGCGGGATCTTTCCTCCGCATTCTGTACAAAACCAGAAAATAAAGTCCGGGAATCAGGAAGCCCGCCATCGTCATCCACTCGGAAAATAAGGCCGCTTCCCGGCTTTTCATGACGGACTTTTCGTCTCCGAACAAAATCGGCGTGAACATACCGCCGGAGGAATAGCTGTGGTTGGAGATCTGAACCACGATCTCGGCTTCACTGCCCCGCAGATAGGAAAAACCCGTATACGGGACGTTGTCGGGACTTTCTTCGGCGGCCGTACGGCCCGGCGTTCCGCTTGCTCCCACCTCCCGGCCGTTCACGAACACCCGGTTAGCCATGCGGATATTGCCTGTTCGGATGCCGTAAATGGCCCCGTCCGACTCGTTAAGCCGCACTTTGAGCCGGAACGTGGCATACCCTTCTGCGGCGGAATCCTCGTCTGTGCCCATGTACGCATTCCATTTGCCCGGAATTTGCACCATGCCGGTCGGCACGGGAAACGTCCTTGCCGCTTCCGCGGAAGGGTGAAAATCTCCGGGAACGAGCAGCTTTTCCCGGTAAAATTCCCATTCGCCACTGAGCCGGACCGTGCCCTGTTCCGCAAAGTTCCAGTCTCTGAGATCAAGCTCCCCGCCGACCGCATCGGGATTCCGGTCAAGCGACACGACGTGCTGAAGAACGGAATACACCGGCAGCAGCAGAATAAGCACGGCCCCGAGTATAAAAAGCAGTCCTTGTTTTTTCATAGTTTAGTCCGCAGCTCATGAAACCGTTTGCAAAATCCCTGTAAGCCATCCCTGCAGTTCCTGTACCGCTCCTGACCGCCGCACGTGTGCAGCACCGCAGACAAATTGTGCTCCCGTATACTTCTATGATATAAAGTCCTCATTGTTTTTCACCTGCCGGAAAAAAGTAGCGATGCTGTTGTATTGTACCATAGCCCGCGCCAGGTTTCTTTTGTTCGCATAGATTCATAGCTAAGAATTAAGCCGTTCCCTTTCTCCGCACAATACCAGGGCAGCGCTTCGGATACTTCGGTTTTTATTCAGCGAATAAAACAAAACGCCCGCCATAAGAGCGGACGTTTTAATCTCGTAAAATGTTAAGATCCTCCGTACTTACAGGACATCAAGTAATATCTTTGTAAAAAAGTCCCCTGGTTTATTTCGGCAAAAACAGAAACGGCCTTCCTCCCGTTTCTTCCTTTCTGACTAACAACTTATCGGAACCTTTGTACTTCAAGAGCTTCCCGCCCTCTGTACTAAAGTTTTTATCCAGCATGGCGTAAGAAACGGCCTTTCCATCCTTGGAGGTGACCAGAAAATAATTTTCATGGGCCGAAGCTTGCTTGTATATATATTTCTTGCTTTGCTCATCCACTTCCAAACTATCCAGCGCCTCTCCCCCTATGTAGGGCGGAATGATATAGACCCAATCGTATTCTTCGAAATGGTCCGGCTCGACGGTTTGACCGGCTTCTATTTCTTGGACACTTTCCTTTAACCGGTCCGAGATTTTGTCGTCGTAGGGAATTTTAGCAGCCGCACAGCTCATTAACAGCAAAACGGTCACGAGTAGGATCAAATGCTTTTTCATAGGGTCTCCATTCGGGTGTGGTAATGTAAATATTAACCATTAACCGCTTTATTGGCAATCAATATGAAGTCTCCATGCACAAAAAAGAAGATGGGCCTCGATTTAAATAAGAGACTCATCTTCCCGCATAACAATATTAAATTCGAATTACAGATACGCTCGCCGCCCTAATCGCGCTCCACCAGCAGCGCCACGCCCTGGCCGCCGCCGATGCACAGCGAGGCCAGGCCGCGCTTGCCGCCGCGCCGCTCCAGCTCGTGCAGCAGCGTCACGAGCACGCGCGCGCCGCTGGCGCCGATGGGGTGCCCGAGGGCGATCGCGCCGCCGTTGACGTTGAGCTTCTCCGGCGGTACGCCGAGCTCGCGCCCCACGGCAAGCGACTGCGCCGCGAAGGCCTCGTTGAACTCGAACAGGTCGATGCCGCCAATCGGCACGCCCGTCCGGCTCAACAGCCGCCGCACGGCGCTTACGGGCCCGAGGCCCATCACGGCCGGATCTAGCGCCGCCGAGGCGTAGCCCTTGATCCGGGCCAGGGGTTTCAACCCCCGCCGGCCGGCTTCTTCGGCCGACATGACGACAACGGCGGCCGCCCCGTCGTTGATGCCGGAGGCGTTGCCGGCGGTCACGGTCCCGCCGGAGCGGAATGCCGGGCGCAGCCGCGAGAGCGTCTCCGCGGTCGTTCCCGCGCGCGGGAACTCGTCGCGGTCGAACGGCAGCGGGTCCTGCTTCTTCCGCGGCACGGGGACCGGCACGATCTCGCTCCGGAAGCGTCCGGCCGCGGCTGCCCGCTCCGCCTTCTGCTGGCTGTGAGCCGCGAAGTCGTCCTGTTCTTCGCGGGCGAGGCCGTACTTGTCCGCGACATTCTCCGCGGTTTCGCCCATGTGGATGTCGCACACGGCGCACCACAGGCCGTCGCGGATCATGGAATCGACGAGCTTGCCGTCGCCCATGCGCAGGCCCGAGCGGGCGCCTTCCAGCAGGTACGGCGCCGCGCTCATGTTCTCCATACCTCCGGCCACCACAATGTCGGCATCGCCGAGCATAACCGACTGGGCCGCCAGCATGACGGCTTTGAGCCCGGAGCCGCATACTTTGTTCACCGTCAGGGCGGGAACGCCGTCGGAAAACCCGCTTTTCAGCCAAGCCTGTCTGGCCGGGTTCTGCCCCAGTCCCGCCTGGAGCACATTGCCCATGATCACCTCATGGACCTGCTCCTGCTCCGTTCCCGCGCGCTCCAGCGCTTCACGGATAACGATGCTTCCGAGCTCCGTGGCGGGCACGCCAGCCAGGGAACCCTGAAAGCTGCCGATCGCCGTACGTACCGCGCTGACGATAACCGCTTCTCTGGTCATTTCGGTTCACCCTTCCTGTCCGCAGGCTTCGAGCCGCTCTTTTAAAAGAGGGCTGAGCGTGAATGCCGCTTCGGTCTTGACCCGGACTTCGTCCAGTTCCGTTTCACCGAGCAGTTCGGCCAGCACCATGCCCTCCGGCGTAAAATCGAACACGGCCAGATCCGTAATGAGCCGGTCCACCACTCCCCTGCCTGTTAAAGGGAGGGTACAGGTTTTTTTCACCTTGGATTCCCCGTATTTGTTCACGTGTTCCATGATGACGACGATGCGCTTGGCTCCGCTCACCAGATCCATCGCGCCGCCCATGCCTTTGACCATTTTTCCCGGAATCATCCAGTTCGCAAGATCGCCTTCGCCAGACACTTCCATCCCGCCCAGGATCGCCAAATCGATATGGCCGCCCCGGATCATGGCAAACGATTCCGCACTGTCGAAATAGGATGCGCCCGCCACCGCCGTGACGGTTTCTTTGCCCGCATTGATCAAATCCGGGTCCTCTTCGCCCCGCTTCGGATAAGGACCGATGCCCAGCAGGCCGTTCTCGGACTGGAGCATCACCGTGATACCGGCGGGAATTTCGTCGGCCACGAGCGTCGGCATGCCGATCCCCAGGTTGACGTACATACCGTCGCGGATTTCCTGTACGGCGCGTTCCACGATTATTTTGCGCGGATGGCTCATGCCGTCTCCTCCTTCGCTTCGCGGACCGTCAGACGCTCGATCCGTTTCTGGTAAGTCCCGCCCCGCACGACATGCTGGACAAAAATGCCCGGCGTATGAATATCATCGGGGTCCAGCTCGCCCGCCTCCACAATTTCCTCCGCTTCAACAAGCGTAATCTTGCCCGCCGCCGCCGCGAGCGGATTGAAGTTGCGGGACGTTTTGCGGAACACGAGATTCCCCGCGGTGTCGGCCTTCCAGGCTTTCACCAGCGCGAAGTCGCCGGTGATCGCTTTTTCCAGAATATACGGGCGGCCCCCGAAATGTTTCTCCTCTTTGCCTTCCGCTACCAGCGTCCCCACGCCCGTCGCCGTATAAAAAGCCGGAATGCCCGCTCCGCCGGCCCGGATGCGTTCCGCCAGCGTGCCCTGCGGCACCAGTTCAACGTCCAGTTCGCCGCTTAGGTACTGCTTCTCGAACGTTTTGTTTTCTCCGACGTAGGAGGACACCATTTTCTTGATCTGCTTGCTTGCCAGCAGCAGCCCGAGCCCCCAATCGTCGACTCCGCAGTTGTTGCTCACCACGGTAAGCTCCCCGGTGCCCTGCCGCCGCAGGGCCGCGATCAGATGCTCCGGTATGCCGCACAGGCCGAAGCCTCCCACGATCAGGGTCGATCCTTCGCCGATGACACGTACGGCTTCCTCCGCTGAATTCAGAACCTTGCTCATGTCTGCCCCTCTCCTTTCGCGTGATTTTCTTCTCCGTTTACTGCGCCGTATATCCGCCGTCAATCAGCATCGACGTTCCCGTCACGCCCTTCAGCTTGTCGCTGGCGATAAGCATGGCGAATTCGGCGATCTCATCGACCGAGAGGAGCCTTTTTTGCGGCACCAGCGGGTAGATGACCTCCTCCAGCACGCTTTCCAGCGGGACGCCCCGCGTTCTTGCGAGATCTTCCAGCTGGCCGCGTACGAGCGGCGTATCCACGTAGCCCGGACACAGCGCGTTGACCGTGATGCCGTGCGCCGCACCTTCCAGGGCCGCTACCTTCGTAAGCCCGATGAGTCCGTGCTTTGCGCTGTTGTACGCGGCTTTGCCCGCGAAACCGATGACGCCGTTGATCGAAGCCATGTTGATGATCCGCCCGTACTGCTGCTCCTTCATGATGGGCAGGGCGTGCTTGATCCCGATAAAAGCCCCGGTCAGCATCACTTTGATCATGAATTCAAACTTTTCCACCGGGAATTCCTCGATAGGCGCGACATGCTGCAGACCCGCGTTGTTTACTAGAATATCGAACCGGCCGTAGGTTTCGTGCGTTGTCCGGATCGCTCCGGCGAACTGGCTTTCGTCGGTAACGTCGCAGGCCAGACCGATGGCTTCGTATCCTTCATCCGTCAGCCGCTGAGCCGCCGCTTTCGCCTTTTCCTCCTGAATGTCGGAAATAACGACCTTGGCCCCTTCGCGGGCGAATGTGCGGGCGATTTCAAGGCCGATGCCGCTGGCCGCGCCAGTGATCAGGGCTGTTTTATGAGCTAAAAATGGGGTCATGACCGTCACTCCTTCCGTGAGTTTTCATCTGGAATTAAAATGAATGCCGAAACAGGAAACATCTAAACAGTTAAGTGGGCTAAGTTGATCTGAGTTAGCCAATTTGTTCTGAGTTGGTCTAGATTAAGGCTCAATTAAGTTATGCCGAGGTGAACAAATTGGAGGAAGCTCCCTTCATTACCTATGAAAGGCCTTGACAGTTAACAGTTTAAAATATCCGCCGGACGCCCTCGCTGCATCCCGGCCTCTCCCTGCTTACAGGAAAGACAAGACAGCGGCGAGAATAAGCACCGTGAGCGTTTTGACAACGGTTATGGCGAAAATATCCTTGTAGGACTGCCGGTGCGTAAGTCCCGTGATCGCCAGCAGCGTAATGACCGCGCCGTTGTGCGGCAGCGTATCCATCCCCCCGGACGCCATCGAAGCGATCCGGTGCAGCCATTCCGGGCTGATTCCCGCGGCCTGGCCCGCAGCCAGGTACTGTTTGCCCATTACTTCTAGCGCAATGGACAGCCCTCCCGAGGCGGACCCGGTAACCCCGGACAAAATGTTGACCGATACCGCTTCGTTAATCAGCGGCTGGGAACTGATATTGAGGATAAAGTTCTGGATCGCTTTGAAGCCGGGCAGCGTCTTGACCACGTTGCCGAAGCCGACCTCGGAAGCCGTGTTGAAAATCGCCAGAAGCGATCCCATCGCGGCCGCCGTCAGTCCCGCCGCCAGCTTGCTCTGCACGTGCCGGACGTTGATACAGAGCGCCGCCGCGATGCCGATGAACAGGGCGATAATTAGCGCCCATGAAGATGCAACCGTTTTCACATTCGCGATGTTAAACGTTTTGAGAAGCTCCGGGCTGTACCACGTGTTGACCGTCAAAAATCCCCGGCTCAGCAGGTAGTTGAACACAAGCACCAGCGCAAGCGGGATTAGCGAAACCCACAGGTTCGGGTAACGCTGGCCTTCGGCGGTTTCCGGCTCGTTCTTGTGCCCGGTTCCGTAGCCTTCGCTTGCGGCAGCCGCCTGCTTGCGGCGTCTCTCCAGCCAGAACACGCCCGCCGCCAGCACCATGATTCCGCCCACAATTCCCACGACCGGGGCCGCGTAAGCGTCCGTTCCGAAATACGTGGTCGGAATAATGTTCTGCACCTGCGGCGTTCCGGGGAGCGCATCCATCGTGAAGGTGAAGGCGCCGAGCGCGATCGTGCCGGGAATGAGCCGCTTCGGAATATCCGCTTCGCGGAAAACCGCCACCGCGAAAGGATAGACGGCGAAAGCGACCACGAACAGCGAAACGCCGCCGTAAGTCAGCACCGCGCAGGCGAGAACGACCGACAGCATGGCGCGTTTGGAGCCGAGCACTTTGACGATGGACCGGGCAATCGAGGAGGCCGCTCCGTTCAGCTCCATCACCTTGCCGAAAATCGCCCCGAGCAGGAAGATCGGGAAGTACGTTTTAATATAATTCGCCGCATTCGCCATATAGGTCTCCGTGTAGCTCGGCATAAGCGCGAGCCCGGAAATGACCACGGCCAGCAGCGTAAAGATCGGGGCGAACACGATCACCGGATACCCCCGATAAGCGAAAAACATCAGCAGCCCCAAGGCGAGCACAATCGCCACGACCTGAACAAACACCATGCGCCTTCTCCTCTTTTCTGTTAGAAGATCCCTTGTAAGCCCTTACATTCTTTTAAGTTGCGTGCTGCTCTCCATGAAATTCCGGGGCGTCCCCCTGAAATTTGAACGTTCTGTGTCCGCTTCTAGTTTACACGGCAGGTGAGGCAAGGTAAAATTCAGACATCGAATAGCTACCATTCCAAAATTTTATGGCTGGGGATGAACGACCGTGGATGTAAGGAACCTCGCCTCCGTTCTGGAGGTCGCCAAGCAGCAGAATTTCACGAAAGCCGCCGAAATTTTACATATGACTCAACCGACCTTAAGCAAGCTGGTCAAAAGCATGGAGGACGAGCTCGGCGTCACCCTGTTCGACCGCAGCGGCAAAACCGTCAAGCTCACCGACTCGGGTGCCGCCGCCATCCAGCGGATACAGGTCATCCTCCAGTCCGTGAACGACCTCTATACCACGCTGGATGACGTGTCCCAACTCAAAACAGGCACCATCCGAATCGGACTGCCTCCGGTGATCAGCACCGTCTTCTTTCCACGCGTAATCGCGCCTTTTCAGCGGAAATATCCCGCGATTCAGTTCGTCATGATCGAGGAGGGCGCCAAAACCGTCGAGCAGCGCGTCCTGGACGGATCGATCGACATGGGCGTCGTCATCTCGCCGGACGAGGATTCCAGCCTGGGGCGGCTGCCGTTCATTCGGCAGCACGTCTCCCTCGTCCTGCATCGCACGCATCCGCTGGCCGAACGGGAAACGGTCACTCTCGCCGATTTGAGCCGGGAGCCGTTTCTGCTGTTCGCCAAGGGTTTCGCCGTGCGGCATCACGTCTTGGACGCCTGCCACAGCGCGGGTTTTCACCCGGTCATCGCCCACGAAAGCTCGCAGTGGGACCTCCTGGTGGAGATGGTCGCCGGAGGGCTAGGGGTCTCTTTTATCCCGGAGCCCATCACTTCCAAAATAGCGAACCCGGATGTCCGGGTCATCCCTAAAACCTCGCCGGGCATTCCGTGGAATTTGTATGTGCTGTGGAACAAGGAAAGGTATGTCTCTTACGCGATGCGGGAGCTCTTGGAATTTATCGGGGAAAAAGCGGAGGTTTGAGTCAGGGACAAACTCTGATGCGCCCGCTGCGAAACGAAGGCATAAAAAAAGGATACCTGCCTGTGCGTGCGGGTATCTTTTTCATTTTTGGCGCATACCTGAGCATTTACTATCTCATTCCGGTGCTGTTAGCGGAGAAAATCACGAGCCTTACAGAATGCCGATTTTCATCCCCTGCCCGGCAAAAATCTTCTCGACGGCCTCCTGCAAGCGTTCCTTCTGAATCGGCTTGACCACGAAATCGCTGGCCCCGCTGCGGATGGCCTCCATGACAACCCGCTGCTGCCCCATGGCGGAGCACATGATGATTCTGGCGCCCGGATTTGCGGATTTGATGCGCTTAACGGCTTCCAGTCCGTCCATTTCGGGCATCGTAATATCCATCGTCACGAGGTCCGGCTTCAATCGGCCGTAAAGATCGACCGCTTCCTTCCCGTTCTGGGCTTCGCCGATCACGGTGTGCCCCATCTGCTCCAAAAACATACGGACCAGCGTTCTCATAAATGCGGCGTCGTCCGCAATCAGTACGTTCAAAGTGCCCCCTCCTTCTGTCTGTTCCAATGTATCAAAACAAACTGAACAAAAACTAAACATGCCCGGAAAGGAGGCGTTTACTGATCTGAAAGGATACAAAAAAAGCCGGCCATGCAGCCCGCCGTATTGTTAGGCCGACGGCGGATCACCCATTCAGCTCAAGCCTGCCGCGGATGACGGTGCTCAACCGCTTGTCTCTTGGTGCTTCTCGTATTATTCAACCAAGTGCCTATTCTCGTAAACCGTAACCTCGCAGACCGGTTCGAATCCCGCCCGCTTGTAGATCCCGATCCCGTCGGGCGAAGCCTGCAGGACACACAGCCGGGGCTTCCCTTTCCGCGCTTCCCCGATCAGGAACCGGAACATGGCGGAACCGAAGCCTTTTCCCCGGAAGTCCGATAGAGTTGCGATATCATAGATGCCGACGCTGTCATCCGTGAACATAAGCGTACCGGTACTGACCGGCCGCCCCCGGTACGAGCCGATATACAGCTTCATAGGAGAAGGCTCCCACAGCGGCAGACCGGATATTTTCCGGTAAAAAGCCCTCACGTTAGCCCCCTCCTCCGACTCTCCGAACAACGCAGCCAGCACGTCTCCGAATTGCTCCGCTTCGGCAGGGGAGGCAATTTCTTTAATCCGAAAATCCGCCGGGCATTCAGTTCCGGGATGAAGGGCATCCAAGTCCGCGTACATGGCGATGTTCGTTTCCGCTTCTTTCAGACCCGCCCGCCTTAACGTCTCGAACGTGACGCTGTCCTTGTCTTCCCAAGACCATAGCGCCATCGGGTATTTTTTGCCCGTAAAATAATGAACCGCCTCTTCGAGGATATCTGCGTTCTCCGCAGAGAGGCGGGGTTGAAGCAAAACCGCCACGTTAAACGTATCCGAAGGGAGGCCGCAATCCGCCCTTATGTATTCGAGTGTTTGTTTAAGAGTATAGCCTTCTGCCCGGCCGGCCAGATGGGAGATTTTCGCGATAAAGTTATCCCGGATCATGCGGGCCGCTTGGCCCTGCGCTGTGTTCATGACGATGTCCTCCTTGCTTCCGGCTGCGGCCGCAGCCGGTTCGCTTAAGCCTGACGTTTATTAATGACACTTATTTAATGAAAGAAAGCGAACTTTCCTCCCACTCTTTCCTTACTATTTATTCTTCCATTCTAGCACATCTATCCCATTAGACTCTCTTCGCCTCCTATCTCGATTTCCCCCAAAAATACCGGGGGACCGGCTTTTCGAAGGGCATCCGATTTTACGAAAGAAACAAGAGTGTCGCGCTGCCGGTCCTCTACCGTACCTGCAACTTCCCGTACCGGGCCGGCCCCCGGCCTTTCTTCCTGCACGCTCATCGAAATTTTAGGCAATTAACCAAAGTTAATTCTCAAGTCCTATAGTTTTTGCTACACTGGGACCCTGCTAGTTATTTGCGGCCGTCTGAGAAATATTTCTTTCGGCGGCTGCAACCGTATTTCTCAAAGGAGTGATGACATCTTCATGTCTAACAGGCTGCGCAAAATATGGGGGACGACTGTCCTGATAGGAGGAATACTGGCCGGAGGGTGTCAAACAGCGAATGCGGCGGTCATGATGGAAGCTCTTCCCGCTTCGGCCGATTTGCCCGCAGACCTGGCGGGAGTTTCGGCAAGCGGTGTGCTGAACGGCAGCAGCATCTTTGTAACCGGCGGTCAATATAACCGGAACAATTCGTTCGCCCAAAACTCGTACACCTTCTCGCCCTCGACCCAAACCTGGTCCACTTATGCTCCCGCGCTGAACTTGGCCTACCACACCCAGTCGGAGATGAAGGACGGAAGAGTCATCGTCACGGGCGGCAACGCCTTTCTCAGCGGCACCGGGTACGTGTACAACAATTTGACGCGGATTTACAACCCGTATACAAACGCCTGGACCCAAGCGTCCAATCTGCCCAAAAATATGCTCGGCAACTCGCAAAGCACCCTGCCGGACGGCAGAATCGTCAGTGTCGGGGGAGCGGATTCCATCTTCTCGCCGGGAAGCAGTACGCTTTACAACAATACCTACATCTACGATCCCGCCACCAACACTTGGACGGAAAAAGCACCTCTTCCGATAGGCATTTACGGAGCTGCGCAAAGCACGCTGCAGGACGGCCGCGTACTAGTGACGGGAGGCTTGAGCGGTTACGTTTACTCTTTTTCCTCGTATATTTACGACCCGGCCGCAGACACCTGGACTAAAGCGGCAAATTTGCCTTATCAATATAACGACCTTTTCTTCCGGCATCCCCAGGTGACGCTGCCTAACGGCAAAGTGCTCGTCATGGGCAATTACAATTTTTATGTGTATGATCCGGTCAGCAATACATGGACCCAAGACACTCCTTCCCTTAAAAGATTGCAAAACGCCAAACTGTCGCAGACCGGCAGCAGCATGTACGTCATGGGCGGGTACGACGAGAACTACGGCCTCAACACGACCGTATACAAGCTATCGTTTGATTTTACGGCGCCTACGGCTCCCGTTATCATAACGTCCTCGTCTGACTGGTCTCCAGCGGATGTCACCGCGACCCTGACGGCCGGAACGGACGCGGATTCGGGCGTCAAGCAGACGGAATACAGCTTGTCCGGTGCGACTGTGCTCGGCTGGACACCTTATGCTAACGGCGATGTGATTACCGTTTCGAATTCGGGTGAAACCACGATTAGCGCCAGAACAATCGACAAAGCGGGCAACGCAAGCAGCGTGACGACCGCAGTGGTGAGGGTAGATAAGACAGCCCCGACTGCTCCCGTTATAAAAGGAGCGAGCTCCGCGTGGACCAACCAGAACGCGTCGGTCACGCTTACGCCCGGTACGGACAAAGGCGGTTCGGGCATACAGCGGACGGAGTACAGCCTCTCCGGCGGCACCGTACAGGACTGGACTCCTTATACGGGGGCTGTTGCAATCCACAGCGAGGGAATTACGACCGTACACGCGCGGTCGGTTGACAATGTAGGCCATGTGAGTGCCGAAAGTACGGCCGACGTGTCCATCGACAAAGCTCCGCCGACCACTCCTTCCGTCAAGCCTGCCGTAACCGGCTGGAGCAAGGACAACGTGGACGTTACCGTCACGCCCGGCACTGACGCCCGATCCGGCGTGCGGCGGACCGAGTACAGCCTGTCCGGTGCAAGCACGCTCGTCTGGACGACTTACACGGGCCCCGTCGCGGTAAGCGCCGAGGGTCAGACGACTGTCCGCGCGCGCAGCGTGGATGAGGCCGGTAATATAAGTCCGGTTGCGCAATCTGTTATTCAAATCGATAAAACGCCTCCTGCCGTTCCGGCGGTCATCCCCGGGACAATAGGCTGGACAGCGGCGGCAAGCGTGCCGGTCACGGTTAATCCCGGAACCGATACAGGCGGCTCGGGAGTCAACATAACGGAGTACAGCCTGTCCGGCGCCGTGACCAAAGGCTGGACGGCTTATACGGGTCCCGTCACCGTTACGGCTCCGGGACAGACCACCGTCAGCGCAAGAACGACGGATGGGGCCGGGAACGTCAGCGCAGCGGGGACAGCCACCGTCTCCATCGACCGGACTCCTCCCGCCGCTCCGGGAATCACGCCGTCGGCGGCGGGCTGGACCTCCGCGTCCGGTGTTTCCGTAGCGATTGCGCACGGCGCGGATACCGGCGGATCGGGCGTTAACCGGACGGAGTACAGCTTATCCGGCGCGGAGACGCTCGGCTGGACCGCTTATACCGGGCCGCTGACCGTTAAGGCCGAAGGACAGACCACCGTCACGGCCAGAACGGTCGATAAAGCGGGCAACGTCGGTCCGCAGTCCTCGTCCGTCGTCAAGATCGACCGCACTCCGCCGGCTGCTCCGGTGATTACGTCGCCTTCGGATTCGGCGCTGTTGAAAACCGTTCCCGCCATCACGGGAACGGCCGAACCTTCTTCCTCCGTCGTCCTTACCGTCGACGGGAAAGCATATCCTGCCGTGCAAGCGGATAACGCGGGCAAGTTTTCCTATACCCCGCCCGTTCAGCTTGCGGACGGGTCACATACCGTAACGGCGGCCGCAGCCGATGCCGCAGGCAACACGAGCCCTGCCGGCGGCGCCGTACGCTTCATCCTGGATACGACGGCTCCCTCCGTTCCCGTGATCTCGGTTCCGGCGGATGGGGCGCTGACTAAAGACGCCAAACCGGTCATTTCCGGTACGGCGGAAGCCCAGTCCTTCGTCCATATTTATATCGACGGATCGCTTAAAACCAACGTCCGGGCGGCCGACGCAGGGATCTGGAGCTATGCCGGAGCCGATTCGTTAAAAGACGGTACGCATACCGTCCGTGTATATGCATCCGATGAGGCCGGCAACAACAGCGCCTCGACGAAGACGATAACATGGACGGTCGATGCGACGCCGCCACCGGCCCCTGTCGTGCTTGCCCCCGCGGGCGGATCAAGCACGAACCGAAACCAGCCGGTGATCAGCGGTACAAGCGAACCCGGCACCCTTGTCCGGATTGAGCTGGACGGCACCGCATCAGTGGGATCGGCGACGGCCGACGGAGCCGGAAAATGGTCCTTCACCCCGGCACCGCTTGCCGACGGGTCCCATTCCCTCCGGACATGGGCCGAGGACAAAGCAGGCAACGCCGGGCCGGACTCCGGACCTCTGCGGTTCACCGTGGATACGCAGGCGCCTGCGGCTCCCGTTATCCTGAAGCCGCTTGCGGATGCGCTCTTAAACACAAAGACGCCGAAGGTCGAAGGCCGTGCGGAAGCGGGCGCGTTCATCAGCGTCGTGCTGGATGGCGGCAGCGTTCAAACCGTTACCGCCGGTCCGGACGGCAGCTGGGTGTACATTCCCGCTTCCCCACTTGCGGACGGACCGCACACCGTGAAAGCGGCGGCGGCCGACGCTGCTGGCAACAGAAGCGCGTATTCGGCCGAAACGGCCTTCCGCATCGACGCCACGGCACCAGCCGCTCCGGTCATCACGGAGCCGGCTTCGGGAACCGTCACGAATGTGAGCCGGCCTCTCATTCGAGGAACAGCCGAGGCAAGCGTGACCGTGAACGTATATGTAGACGGCGCCCCTGCGGGAATCACGACAGCCGGTTCAGGGGGCAGTTGGAGCTTCACCCCTGCATCCTCTTTATCCACAGGGACGCATCGGCTCACCGCTCTTGCGGTTGATGCCGCAGGCAATGCAAGTCCTTTATCGCTCGAAACGGCATTTACGGTTGTTTCGTCCAATGCCGCGCTGCATTCGCTGAGCCTCAGCGGAGCCGCCTTGAACGAAACGGTAACCGGCTCCACTTACCGGTACACGGCTCAAGTGCCCTATTCGGTAACGGTTACCTCCATACAGGCGGCAGCGGAAGATGCGCAGGCGTCCGTACGCGTGCTGCAAAACGGGCAGCCGGTGACCAACCCGGTTGCCCTGGAAGTGGGCGACCAGACGTTCACCGTCGAGATCACCGCGCAGGACGGGATGACGGTAACCCCTTATACCGTAACCGTAACAAGGGCGGCTTCCAGCGAAGTCACCCTTAGTGAATTAACGGTTACGCCGGGTGAGCTCACTCCCCGTTTTGACGGCGCAACGACCGTTTATTCGACCACGGTTACCAACGATGTGTATACCGTTACCGTCGGAGCCAAAGCTTCCAGCTCCGTGGCAACCTTGGCGATCAACGGCACTGTTTTCAGCGGAAATGCCGGCAGTCTGCCCCTTCAGCTGAAAGTCGGCTCCAATCCGGTCACCGTCACGGTAACCGCTCAGGATGGCGTCACGATGCAGAGCTATCAGTTGGAAGTAAGCCGGGCTCCGAGCAGCAACGTCTCGCTTAGCAGGCTGACGCTTTCCGAAGGCAGTCTCGATCCCGTCTTTGAAAGCGGGATGGTCCATTACCGGGCGGTTGTCGGCCAAGAAACGTCAAGCCTGACCGTGACGGCTTCCGTCTACGATCCCAACGCGACAATTGTCGTCAACGGCCAGCCGGTTCTCAGCGGACAGCCTTCCGCAGCCATCAGTATCAAGCCGGGCGTGAATCCGATCACGGTTGTCGTGACGGCTCAGGACGGCATCTCCACCCAGTCGTATGTGGTGGACGTGACCCGCAGGCTAAGCACGAATGCCGGTCTGACCGGTCTTGATTTATCGGCTGGCCGGTTGTACCCGGCTTTCGACACGGACACTGTCCGTTACGAAATGACCGTTGATTACGGAACCGACCGGACGACCGTTACCGCTTCCGTTTACGATCCCGATGCGTCTGTGACAGTCAACGGTGTTCCTGCCGTTAACGGGAAACCTTCGGCACCGCTCGCTCTTCGTGTCGGAGCCAACCCGGTTCAGGTAACGGTCACGGCGCCGGACAGGCAGACGGTACGGACGTATGACGTCCTGATCACCCGTCAGTCCCGGCAAGATTCCGGTGGCGGCGATACTACGGGCACTTCACCCGGAGGAACTCCTCCGACGGAAGAGCCTAAGCCGCCGGTTGACCCTGGCAAGCCGCACCAGCCGGGAGAACCCGGCGGCACCGGCAATCCGGGCGAGCCGGGGGTTCCCGGTAAGCCGGATGTTCCGGGAGGACCGGGCTGTCCGTCCCCGGCCTCTTCCCCGCACGCCGTGTCCTTCACGGATATGAAGGGCCACTGGGCGGAGAAAGAAGTTGCGCAGGCGGCGGACTGCGGCATCGTCAGCGGCTTCGAGAACGGAACGTTCCGGCCTCAGGAACAGGTCACACGCGCCCAGTTCACCGTGATGCTGACGCAAGCTTACGCAGAGGCTCTGCGGCAGCTGGAGAAACCGGCTTCCGCTTCCGGTTTTGCGGACAGCGCCAGCATCCCGGCCTGGGCCGCCGAAGCCGTCGCGCTCGCGCAGCGCGCAGGCATCGCCTCCGGCTACGAGGACGGCACGTTCCGGCCCGATGCCCCGGTCACTCGCGCCGAGATGCTCACCTTGGCGGCCAAAGCAGCCAAGCTGCAGCCGGTCCCGGCCGGTGCGCTGCACGAGCTGTACGCCGACGCGGGCGAAATCCCCGGCTGGGCCGCAGGCTATGTCGCCGCCGCCCAGCAGAAAGGGCTCGTGCAGGGACGCAGCCCCGGCGTCTTCGCTCCGCAGGGCTACACGACCCGGGCGGAAGCGGTCGCGCTGCTTCTGCGCCTGATTGAGTCGAAGTAAGCGGCGTCGCTCTTACGGCGACCGTCATGACGCTTTGCGGGACTGCGGGCAGCAGCCACGCCTGTCGGAGGCAGCAAGAACGCGGCCGGCTGTGCACCAGGGCACGGGCGTGAAGGTCGCCACCCGTCACGACGACGTGGAGTACGACGGACCGCCGTGCAGTGCCTCGACGCGCGTCTTAGAACTCTCTCCCGTTAAAAAACGCAGGCTGAGGAACGCGGAGCCGCAGAAGCATGCTCCGCTTCCGGCTTGCATCTTCTAAGCGAAGCTTTGTCCTTTCCCTCCTGTTCAAAAGCAAAGGCTGCCGAATAAACCCGGCAGCCTTTTTTATATACATAGTTCCTAAGACCTAATAAATATCCCTTACAACCTCAATCTTCCCCCTGCCTCTGCCGATAAATAAGGAATATACCTAACATTCCTTGGGAGAGATCTTTCATGAAGAAAAACGCAGCTCTGAGCACCCTTATCATTATGAGCCTGCTCATTGCCATCGGCGTGCTGGGGTACCTGCTTTATCAGAAATCTCATAGCCTGAAAACCGTCGTGAAACCGGCGGCCTCCAATCCGCCCGTAGAGACCCAAACCGCAGCTTCGGCCGGCGGCAAACAGGAAGAACAAGCCAGCCTTGTACTTGCGTTCGAGCAAGCCTTGTATGCGGTGGAAAAAAGCGCCAGCGGAGCCAAAAAAGAAGCCGATCGGGAAATCGGCAACATGCATCAGAATGTCATGCCGGATTCCACGGTCATTTTGAATGCTTACAATCAATTTTCGAAAGTCGCGGAAAAAGTAAGAAAAGTTCCCGTTCCCGCAGGACTCGATCCTGCCATGACCGCCGAACTTGAAAACTCCAAAGAGAAATACGCCCAGGCGTACGATCACAAAGCCCAAGGCATGTACTGGCTAATGGATTACATCAACACGACCAAGGCCGGGTCCGCTGTCACCTACGGGGATCATATTAAGAAGGCCGACGCTCTGTTGTTTGACTCCGTGGGCAAAATTATCGCCCTTCAGCAGCAGCTTGGCGTCGATTTTTCCAAAAAAGAGACGCTCATCCAGGAGAACCAAACGGCTGTGCAGGCGCAAGACTCAGGATCGGAATCGGCCCCTTCCGCCGGATCTTCGGCAGCCGCAGACAAGGCGGGCTCGTCATCCGTAGGCAAGGGAAGCTCCGCAGCTTCCACGAACAAAACCGGTTCCGCGACATCGGCAGCGGAATCTGCATCTCCGCAGGGCTCGGCCGTTTCGCCACAGACAGTCACGCCTAAACCTTCGGCAGCTCCGGGTTCCGCAGCCCCCGCCGGACAGGCCCAAGAGCCTCTTTCCCTGACCGGCATGAAAAAAGGCTATTTCGGCGGCATCGAATTCGGGCTCGGCACGGACTTTAAAGCCGTCGAGACCAAATGGGGTAAGGTAAAGCAGGACCAGCACAGAGAAGGCGGTGCAGGTTACCTTTACAAGCCTTGCCAGTGCTCCTTTTTTGTCGGCGCGCAAAATAAAATTTCCGCCATCGAGCTCAACACGTCCATGACCCTGCAAAAAGTCATCGACCGACTCGGCAAACCCGCTCAGGAAGGCTGGGACGAGATGGAGGGCTCATATATGCTCGTTTACCAGTTTAGCGGGAACAAGGAACTGTACGTCGAGACCCAGGTCACGAGCGACAACCCGGACGCCCCCCCGCCTACGCGTAGCGCGAAAACCGCAAGAGTCACCCTAATTCAGAAATAAGCGAATCCGCATAAAAAGAAGAACTCCGGAGTTTCAGCTTGTCTGCGACTCTGGAGCTCTTCTTTTTCGTTGTGCAAGCCTGTTGGTGGAGAAATAGCACAATAAAACAGGCGACCGCCACCGACTTTCATTTTTCTTGATTGAGCCGAAGTTTGCATTCTAAATTTTTTTCGTACGTGTTGAACATCACGAATTAAGCCATTTTACTATTTTATTCTCGTCACTAAATGTCCATTTTTAGCCTAAAAAAGTATTTCAATTCAATCCATGCACCCGTAAGGGGTGCGACGCCGCAGACACACTAAGGTGTCGGGTAAAAGGAATTTCAATCCACGCACCCGTAAGGGGTGCGACACTGTAAATTACACGGTCATATCCGCGTTCCCATATTTCAATCCACGCACCCGTAAGGGGTGCGACCTTGCGAAGGTTTTCGCCAACATCGGTGACCCGAATACATTTCAATCCACGCACCCGTAAGGGGTGCGACGTACGCAGTGCTGAGAAAGGTTGGTAAGTCTTTGGAGATTTCAATCCACGCACCCGTAAAGGGTGCGACGTAACACCGTGAAGGCTGAAAAGCTACTCGAAAAATTAATTTCAATCCACGCACCCGTAAAGGGTGCGACTCCGTTTTTTAACCAATAAATGGTCCGAAACGGCTTACTACCAAAAATAATATAGAGTTTAACTCTTCTATCCTGAATACAAATTACCGTATTATGTTCAAAACTACTTTTTTCTGGATAAAATTCGGTGCGAATCCCCCAGGAAAATCATGTTCGCTTCCCATTCGCACTAGAGAAAAAGCAGAACTTCGAGATCAAGCGATGCCTTGATACTGTCGGATCAATACATTCAATTATCTTTATTATTAACATAGCAAATTGCGCAGCGTCAACAATGCATTTAAAACGAAATTCTGAACACGCTGACTGTGATTAAATCAGCAGAGCCATTCTGACTGACATGGCTTCATTTTCGAAAGCGAGATATTACTTCTTGGCGAAGAACAGCATTGCCTCGGCTGGTCCCGACCACTCTTGCTTGAACCTGCCGATCATGCTAAGGAATTGCGCTCCGCCAATCCGGCACCCTGTTTTACTTGCCTGTACTTGTTTTTGTCACTTTCTCTACTTTCCAAGCATCCTCATTTTTTACTAGCTCAATCGTGTACGAAATACCGGCGCCCATCCTTTTGGTCGAATTCACGGTAGTTTTATTGGAAGATGCTTTACTAAGTAGAACGCCGAGTGCCAAATCTGTTCTCCCATAAATAAAATCATCACGAATTTGCTGAACAGATGCGTTGTACTTTTGGGCCACACGTTCGAACAATTTTTTCCTATCTGTTTCGTTTATAGGCTCCAGCGTTTCTTTGCTGTAACTAATTCCGGTAAATTGGTTGTTATAATCAACGTCCTGCTCGATTGTTGCAACAGTCGATAGAAATAATATTTCGCCGACATCAACAGAGTCTTTATTGGTAGAACAACCTAGTAAATTTAGACTTAATACCAAAAAAAACACGAACATCAGAAGTATTCTTTTCATCATTATCCCTCTTTTATGGTAGTGGATGATAAAAGTATTACGCCCGGCCGTAACCGTTTGTTGCGTGAACATTGATCGCTTTTTCTATAAAATTTTTCTATAAAACGGAGATTAAGATGCGGTGTTGTCTTTCAATCATGATCAGAGACTTGCCGTAAAAAGAGACCCCCCGTACGATATCGTGTAGACTATAGGTGGAGTTTGAATGTTGGATACACCGACGAAGGAGTTGTTACCTAGCAAGATGACGAAAAGCAAAATTTTGACCACCATGACCTTTAATTTGCGCGTAAATGTGCCCTCTGACGGCAGCAACGCATGGCCACACCGCAAACATCTCGCAGCTGATGCCATCCTCGGATCGGGAGCCCATCTGATCGGAATGCAGGAAGGCACAGCCGGTATGCTGGAAGATTTGGATGTGCGGCTGCCCGGATACAGCAGAATCGGGAACGGACGCCTCGGAGAAGATGAGGCCAAACTGCACCAGGACGAATACTGCGCGATTTATTACAACCGTGAGGCATTGACGATGATTAAACACGGCCAGTTCTGGTTATCGGAGACCCCTGACGTGAGGGGGAGCCTCGGCTGGGACAGCAGCTATCCGCGTATCTGCACGTGGGGCTGCTTCGAAAACAAAGAAGTGCCGGGCATGCGGTTCTTCTCGTTCAACACGCATTTCGATCATCTGGGGCAGCAGGCTCGTGAAGAAAGCGCCAAGCTGCTGCTGGCGCGCATCCGGGCATGCCGCGAAGAGGAGAACTGTCCGGTGCTGCTTATGGGCGATCTCAACGCGGAACCGGACAATTCCGCCATCCGACTGCTGCGCGAACAACTGCAGGATGCCTATACGCTTTTGGACGGGCAGGTCGGACAGACCTTCCACGATTTTCAGGGCGGTACTGATGGCGAGCCTATCGATTATATTTTTGCCACGGCGGATGTTGAAATGCTCCGGACCACCGTGGACCGTGAACAGCGCGACGGAGCTTATCCTTCCGACCACTATCCGGTTACGCTCGCTTGGCGGTATAAAGGATAAGGCGTTGCGGCGGGTTCCGGAAAAGTACTACGGACATAATTGTTAAAAAAGCAGCCAATCCGGCAATCGGACAGGCTGCTTTTCTAACGGTTAATCGTGGGTCATTTAGCTTCTTGCAATTATGCCTTTGTTGAGCGCCTTCGCTGCATATCCGGACAGCCGCCTCGGCCAGGCGGACTGTCTACCGCACCGTGTTGCTGCATAAGTTCAGCAACACGGCTACAAGTTCAGCAGCTTCGCCAAGCGAACCAGCAGCACGGCCGCTTCGGCCCGTGTCGCCTTCTCGTTCGGCGCGAAGCGGTTCCCGCTCCGGCCGTCGATCAGGCCGCGTTCGGCCTCCCCCTGCACGTAAGGCCGGGCCCACTCGGGGATATCGGCCTCATCTGCGAAAGCCACGGCTTTCCCGGCTCCAGCCGCAGGGCCATTCGCGACTTTGGCCAGCATCACGGCCAGCTCCGCACGCGTGACGGACGCTCCAGGACGGAACGTTCCGTCCTCGTAGCCGCTCACGATGCCTTTGGCGGCCGCATCCGCTACCGCACGGGTGGCCCAGGCCGGGATGGCGCCTTCATCGGCGAAGGAGAGCGACGCGGTGTTGGTCGCGATTACCTTGGCTATTCCTGCCCCCGAATCGGCCACATCTGTAGACGTCTTATCCCCCGTCTCCGCGCCCTTCAACAGCCGCTCCAGCATAACAATCCATTCGGCCCGGTTAATTGTCGCGTCCGGATGAAACGTACCATCCTCGTAGCCGTCAACGAGACCGAGAGCATAAGCCCGGCCGATGTCCGCTTCCGCCCAATGCCCGGAAATATCGGCAAACCGGCTCCCTCCGCCCGTTCCGGGCTCGGCGCCAGGCTCAGGTTTTGTACCCGGACCCGGCGTTGTTCCCGTGCCATTACCCGACCCGGAATCCGGCTTCGTTCCGGGACTTGTTCCGCCCTCTGCCGCCTTGCGCGTAACCGTCAGCTTATACTCCCGGGTGGAGCCGTCTTCCGCCTGAACGGCAATTTTGAATACATTGACGCCCTCGTTCAGCGCAGAGGCATATTCCCCGTTAAACGCGCTAACGGTTCCGGTCCCGTTGGTCACCCCGGCTCTCGCTGCGGAATCCATCGTCTTGTACCGGATAACACCACGGTCCGCATCCGTCTCGACCGCATAATCGCTCACTCCCGGCTGAAAGCCCGGCGTCATCGCAGCTTCCTTTTCTCCCGCCATAAAACGCAGCTCCTGCAGCCTGCTCTCCGCCGAAAGCGACGGTGAAGATCCCGACGATCCGCCCGAAACAGGCACGGCGAGTGTCCGGACCGTTCCGGCGAGCTCCACGCTGGCATTCCCCGCCCCGTCCTTGGCCTTCACCGCAAACGAGTACAGCGTGTCGCTCGTTAAACCTGCCGCCCGGTAGCTGTACGTATCCGCGCTGACCGTCGTCAGAAATGCGCCGTCTTTGTAAACCTCATAGCCCATAACGGCTGTGTTGTCCGCCGCCTCCGGCCAGCTTACATCCACGCCGGAAGTGGTAACGCCCGAGAAGGCTAGTACCGCGCCCGCAGGCCAGACCGGTGCTTCCGTATCCGGCGACGATCCTTTCGCAAGCGTCACCGTCAGGGCCGCCACGGCACTTTTCGCCGATTCGTTCCCGGCCGCATCCGTTGCCGTGATCACGTAAGCGTAGCTTCCCGGCGCAAGGTCGCCGATATCGGCAGCCGAAACTGAGCCGTCTCCTGCGCTGCTGCCCAGCGCTGCCGGCATCCCCAGCTCGCCTGCGCCCACGATGCCGTCCTTATCGGTATCCATCCACGGGTACGCTTTTACAGCCGCTCCCGCTTCACCTACAGCCCCGGCAGATCCATACAAACGATCCGGTGTGCCTGCGTAGTTGTCCGTGCTGCCGAATTTGGAAACGTCCACCGTAGGCGGCGTCGTATCCGGCACAGCATCGTCTTCCCGGATCGTCACGACCGCTTCGTCCGGTGACCCGATTACGTAGCCGTTCGCCGGATCGCTCAGCTTGACCGTAAAGGTTTTGTCCCCTTCATAGACCTGGTTGTCCATAACGGTGACCGGATAATCCCGGCTCGTTTCACTGTCCTGAAGCACGACCACCTCGTCGACGGCTGCATAATCTTTTCCCGCCACCGCCGTTCCGTCCGTCGTCCTGATCCGGACTGCAGTCTGGCCTGTGCCGGAGCCTGTCCGTTTTATTGTCACGCTGACAGCTCCGCTGTTCTCTGCCGTTTCGAACGTATTCGAAGCAAGAGAGAAAGCCCCTTCCGCTCTACTGTTCATCACGTTTACCGACGTATTTGAAGGAGAACTGCTCGCCAGAACAATATCCGATCGGCCGTCCCCGTTAAACTCTCCCGTCTCCAGATAAAAAGCATAACGGGGATACGGATAACTTATCGGCGATTGAAACGTCCCGTCTCCGTTGCCCATCAGAATGGCAAAATCCTGGCCCTGCGTTTGGCCGAGAATATCTATGTGTCCGTCGCCGTCGAAATCCCCCAGCGCAACATCAAGTGGAAAATTTCCCGCAGGGTACAACACCGCTTGTCCGAATCCTCCTCCAGCCGTACCGAGCAGCACCGTAACCCCGTTATCTCCGTTGGCGGCAAAAACCATATCCTTTAGGCCGTCCCCGTTGAGATCCGCTGCTTTCATTTTGTTGGGGGACGAGCCCGCCGCATAATCAACCCGGCTGAATTGAGTGCCGGTGCCGTCATTTTTCAATATACTGACCGTGTCGCTTCCGGAATTCGAGACGGCAAGGTCCACTTTTCCATCGCCATCCATATCCCATGCCGCAAGACTTCTCGGGTAAGCGCCAACAGGAATGGAAGCCCCCAGCGCAAAATTCCCGCTCCCGCCGACGTTAAACAGAATCGAAACTGAGCCGGAACTATTATTGACCACTGCCAAATCCGGATAACCGTCTCCGTTCAAATCCGATACAGCAATCTCCAAAGGTTCTGCGCCTACACCCGTAACATTCCCCCATGGAAGGAACGTTCCGTCCCCGCTGCCTTTAAGAATACTTACCGTATTATCCTGCGAATTGGCAACCGCCAAATCTGCACGATGATCCCCGTCTAAATCCGCAATCGCAACCGCTCGAGGGTTCCTACCTACCGCAAAAGCTGCCGGCGCTCCAAACGTTCCGTCCCCCTTGCCGAGAAGCACGGCCACCTGATTGTTTTGAAAATTCAGCGACACCAGATCATCCAGCCCGTCCCCGTTCACATCTCCGGTCGTTACGTCGTAAGCCCAGCCGCCCACCTCATAAGCGGCCGCATTTTCAAAAATCGGATTCGCCCCTTTCGCTTTCACCGGCCCAACCGGCACTGCGACTAACGACGCGCCCAATACAAGGGCCAGCCATTTTTGCGCTTGACCTTTTTTTGCAGATCGAATCAACTCTCTCACGCTCCCTAGTAGACAACTAACTAACTAAGTATATCGGATTTTGGGCATAAAAAAATCACCCTTTCGGGTGAAGTTGGGTTAACGGAGCATAATGGGAAAGCAGCGCAGCTTCAACGAGTAAATCAATAAGTAAATAAGATAGGTCGACTTTAAAACAAGGATTCTCCTTTTATTTAGAGAATCAAATAATATATTCCATTTAAAGGCGTAATCTAAACCGAGCAAGGAAATCATTTATCGAAAGGAGACTACGGATGAACAAATATGTCGCATATATTGTGGTCAGTATTATCGTCATTCTCATCCCTGTAATCGGCTTACTTTACGGGTTATGGGACATGAACCGGCCCAAAATCGGCCCGATTGGAAACGGCGTCAAAGCCGGTCCCACCTTCCCTCAACTGATCGTAATGATTATGACATTTCTCACCGGCATTCTGAATCTGATCGTCGCGATAAAAACTTACATGGATCATAAGGCAAAAGTCAATTGAAAAACGCCCGGCTCAAGGCTTGACGTTTGCGTGGTTACATTATGAAGGAAGAAAAAGGAGGTCCCTTATGAAGTTTTCTATCGCTCTGCCGCTGAGTTTGCTGTTGTTCGGATTTTCATTGACCTATAGTCCTTTCATACTAGGAAAAACACCTTTTGTCAGGGCTTTGGCTAACGAGTTCCAGCCAATCGAGAAGAGCCTGCAGCTGTGGTCGAACACCAACCTAGTGTTAGCCGTTTGTTTTGCACTGGCCGGTTTATTTTATTACATTCAAAAAAGTAAATTCGCGATTACCCTGCAAAAATGTATACTCCTTCTGCTGATTACCGTCCATCTTGTTCCTTTTTTCTTCTGGTCCGGCGCAGCTCTTTACAGCTTGGATGCCCTTGTTATGTTTGCCGCACACCTGCTTTTTGTCGGGTTTATGCTTTATGCCATTTTTTCTTCGAGGGCGCTCGTCAGTCCGTCAGGGCGAAGCGTGTAGAGGTTTTTGTTGTAACTCTAAAACCGTCCATTTTTGAAAAAACCGACATGCCAGCCGCTTCAAAGTTAGCCTCTGCTCCCTAAGTGAATCACTAACTGACTAAGTATATTGGATTTCGAGCATAAACCTTCACCCTCGGGTGAAGGTTGTTGTTTTCAATCTATTCAAGAGCAATGAAGGTATTGAAAATACCGATAGCCCTAACCTTATTTTCTTCAGAAATGTAAGTGTTACAGTAGGAATATACAAGTAGCTTCGTGCATCTTGATGAATTATCCAGTATACTATCGCCAACTAAATTCACACCTATATTGACCATAACACTGTTGGCCTCTTCTTTAACTTTATCCTTAATCCAATCGAAACAATCTTGTTTAGACGGCACAGTAAGGGCCATAAGAATAAAAACCAAGATAACACCTGGAAAAAACCATTTCTTCATATAATTCCTCGTTTTCTTTTTAATAAAGCACTTGAAGTTCTCCCTAGATCACCGAACCTCAACCCCCAACACTCGTTTCGCCAAATCCACATCTTGGTGGTCCAACTCCACTCTCACAGAGCCCTGCCGACGTTTTTCTCTCCACTGCGCAAGATCTGCTTCCGACTCCAATTTAAGCTCGGCAATTTCTACTGCACGATCCAGCATGTATTTTGACGTGAGCAACAAGGTGTGAATCCCCCGTCCACCAGGCATAACGGGCCGCTCTATCCGCTTCCACTCTTCAACCGTAAGCTTAACGTAGAGGTCATCCGCTGTACCCGGTCTATAAGGAATTTCTGTAATTTCACGGCGCCGCACCACCTTCCAGTCCGAAATACGACCGTACCAATGCACGCCTACTTCCCCATTCCTTCCAAACCCTTTGATCGACTGGTAAAGTCCAACATACTCCAGCTGCGTCAATATTTTTTGCTCCGTCAAATTCTTAAGAGGCAAATGGTAAAAGCCATGCTTTAACGCGGCTTCCAATTGTACAGGTCCGCTCCTCATGGATCCGACAATTACGTTCTTGCCCTCCAACTTGTTCCGGTAGTAATCCTTTGTACCACGAGGGCGGATGGAACGCTCGTAGGCTTTTTCCGGACTATCTAGAATGATCTCGTCCAGGAACGCTTCCATCAGCGAAGTCGCATTAGGCAAGAAGGGAAACGCACCAACGTTGACTAGCCCGATGCTCCGGTAGAACTTGTGCTCGCGAAACTTCTCCTCGTCCCCATAAGGGAAAAGCACATACGCACCGAACATGCTCCGCTCATACTCTCGCTCCAGTTCATGCCTCGATCCTTCGGCATACACTATAGCGTCTCGGTAGCGATGCATCGTGTTGATATCGTCCTCGACCGGACCCGGAGACTTGTAGGCATTGTAATAAGGAGTGCCCTCTACAGCCGGGTTCATGCGGTATTTGGCATCAAAAATATACTTGTACTCCACGGGCGAATCGTTCTTCTTAAGTGTCAGTACATTATCCGGCCTCTGTCCAAGGGTCTCGCTATGGTCACGAGGCGGAAGTGCGTTGTAATAGAGCGTAAACACTTCGCCACTGGCTGGATTCCGATAGGTCATTTTCGCTTTCTGCGTCCGATCCAGTGTCACGAACAGCCCGGTCCGGTTCACCCGTACCAGATCCTGCGACACCAATTCGTATTTGCGACGAAGCAGCTCGTGAATTTTCAGGAAACACCAGTACTCGTACAGCTGCGCCACGTCCTTCATCGACAGCTTGAACAGATCGCTCTGAACCGACAGGCCCTTCATCAACATCAAATAATGGCGGTGCACCTCCCGGTAACCCGGTGCCATTTGAAGCACCAGCGTCACTGTGAGTTGCCTCATCTCCCCCACCTGCAAAAAATCAAGTCCCAGCAGCCGCTGCAACTGCCCTTGCATTCCTTGAATCCGCTTCGCAAGAAGCGGATCCTGCATTCGGCCGCCCTGGGTCAGACGGGTTTTCAGCTCACTTAGCTTTTTCGATACACGTACCAGCACCCACCGGACAAAACGGTTCTCCTGGGTGTTGTAATCCACCTGCCGTCTCGCCTCCAGCGCATGACTCGGTGTGTACATCCTCCCGTTTAGCGAAATAAAACCCTGCTTCTCGTCCTCCACCAGCAGATGTGGGCGTTTGGTCAAGTACGCAACCGTCTCTCTGCCTGCTTTCCGTACCCGGGCTGCCTCCACGACGCGGTTCTCCACCCTCATGCTGGCATGGGGCGACGCCTGAATCCGCTCTACAGCCTGCACAAGCTGCCCAAACACCACTTGCAGAATCGTAAAAAACTCCGTCAAGCTCTGATTTCCCGTCTCTCTGAGCCCCGTCATGTGATACGTCTTCCGCAGAAAATCAAAAGACAAATTATAAATTTGCTGATTCACATCATGAAGAATTTGTCGGTAGTCGTTCTGGTAATCCATTTTGGCTGGAAAGATTTCAAGCTGTATCTGGAAAATCGGTTCACCGTGTAACCTAAGCTGAAGCTCCGTCAAACCGACTTCATTCTGAAAGTTCAGTTCTCCCGCCAAAATCATTTGTCCCAGTGGCTCCACTGCCTGACGCAAATGCACATTCTCATGATGGAATGTCAGGGCAAGATCCTCTTTCTTTTCCACCACGACTTGGTAAGCCTGAGTTTCATAGAATAAGGGGTTTCTCCACTCTCCCTGCTGCCATTCCGCCAGCTCTCCCATCTCGGAATCAAACACAGACACCTTTTCAATCGTCACAGATGAACCCAGAGCCGACACCAGGAGATGCGCATCCACCCCCTGCCCTTCCCGATGCAGTTGGAGCGATTCAACGGTTGGATGAAACGGCTTCCCTTGGATATAGAAATTAAACCAATTCGTCTCCACATGCAGCAGCACCACACTCTGATTAAGAGAGCCAGAAGGAGGTAAAGCCATCTTCCTCTAACCTCCTGATCATAAAAGCGATCTTCCGCGCGCTTTGCGGATATAGGGCCACTTCCGTCGACTGCCTTGAACCCCACTTGCGGGTTAATTCCGACGCGTCGTCCATCAGCGCCCCCATGTTCAGCGGCTTACCTACCGCCACCTGCATAAGGCCTAGTAACGCTCGTTTCACAGATGAGCTACTTCCCTGCACTCGAGGCAGAAGCTTTTGTAAAAGCTGCCAATCGAACGCTTCATTCTCGGAAAGCAATTCGAACCGTTGATTATAGACCATATAAAAGCACACGGCATCTCGGATCCTGAATCCAACATGCGAATGAATGTCTTCCAGAATTTCATTGATGGTTACCAGTTTCTCCGTAGTCCTCTGGATCAGTTCCGAATAATTCGGATAGGCATCTACCAACTGCAAGTAATCCGCCCGCAGAAAACCATTCGAAGCTGGTACAACTACCGTCCCTTCACTCATCTCCTCGTAACCCGGATACTGCATCAGATTAATGTAGTTAAATTCGATTGTGTTGGCGCGGTCTAGCACCTTTTTGCTAAAAGGATGCGTCGTCTCGTCCATATTCACCGTCCCGACCAGATACACATTATCCGGCAGAGCCAAGCCGCCGTACACAGACCGATCCTCCAGGCCCAGTGCTTCCGCATGGATCAAAGGCGACGTGACAATCTGACCCTTCTGCCATTCTTGGGTCTCAATGATACTGAGTAGATCGCTAAAATAATACTCGACACGCGCCAGATTCATCTCGTCCAAGCAGATGAAATACGGCTTGTGACGATTCTCCCGCCGAGAAGCCTCCACCAATACCTCCGCCAGACGGCCCGGTCGGAAAGCTCCGGACAAGTCTTTATATCCCAGCAGATCTGAAGGATCACTCCAATCCGGTCGTACCGGAATTAACGTGAACTGGTGGTTCACACTCGTGGCCCCGATCGCCTCCGCGAATAACTTAACGAGCTTCGTCTTTCCCGTCCCCGATACCCCTGCCAGGATGACAAAGGGTTTTGTTTTAAAAGACAGATACAAATTCTCAATGAGTGCTCCTGGGTAGTGGAAGCCTTTCTGCTCGATATAGGTTTTGATCTGCCCTATTCTCTCAGGGACTGTGAACGTATCCGTAGGGATTGGCCATTCTATCTCTTTCACTAATTCTTCATCCCTCTCGGTCGTTTGCCCGACGACATGATCGACGTATAGCTTATAGTTGTTCATGACATTTTCTAGATCGGCTAACAGTTGATCCTCTTCCGGCAAATGATCTTTGTCGTAGCGAATATAAGCCACCGTCGAAACCTGGTAGTCCCGCCCCAACCCGCTCGTCGTCAGTAAGATGTTACCGTCCTTTTGCATACCGTTTAGGGGCAATAGCTCCCTCATCTCATGTACTTTTTGCATTAAATAGTGGTATCCATCTCTTCTGCCATGTTCTCTTAACGGCACGGTAACTCCCTGGTTTAAGGTCAGATACACTGAATTCATATCCTCGGAAAATAAGTAGACCACATACTCCCCATGCTGCGTCGTTTCCGTAATTCGTCTATCTAAAATAGCAATCCATGGAATTGTCGCCCAATTCCCCTGGCCGATCGAACCTTGCACCTTGTAATTTTCGTTGAGAAATGGCTGACTTCTAAAATACTCCGGAATTGCTTGCCTAAACAAAGTCCCTAAAGCGTGATTCGCGAAAGGTTCGTTTTTAGCTGCTGTGTAGGTATTAAGCGTATTCTCCAAGGCTTGTCTTAGCGAAATAGCTGTCAGCAGTTGATGATTGTATTGTTCAAGCTCTTGTTCCGCATATTGCTCAAGCTCCGCCAGCTCTTGCTCGTTTAGCTGATTCCAAATCGATTCCTTGAACGTAATCGTCTGTTGCTCGTTATTTAAATCTAGGATGGCAGATAGAGCATTCAAAGGTGTATTCAACAGAGACTTCGTCTGGGTCAACGAAAAATTGCTCCATCTCGCGGCAGCACCGCTAGGCGGAATATCTCCCTTACTCCCTCTGTCTTCGTTCGTTCGGTAATAGCTCAAAAACCGTTCAGCCACCTGGCCAAACGGTAGGAGTCGTTGTTGAGAATTTCGGTACTCCTCTAACATAGAGAGAATGAGGACCATTTTATAAGACTTTTGTTTATTACGAAAAATCGAGGACAACTCGCTTGGTAAAGTCATGATGGTTCCTCCAAATATAAGACTCGTTTACTTAAGCAAGATCAAAGAGCTTTTGGCTTTTCTCTTCTTTTTAATAAGCAGTATAAAAGCAATCACCTGAATACTGATGCTGACCCACCATAATCCTGTATATAGCGAGAAAACAAACGGAGTGAACACAATAGTAGTGTGAAGCATCCAGCGGTAGCGCCCTTGTTTGCCTAATTTATTATCAAGTCCAACCGATAACAAGACACTAAAAAATACAAAGGAAATTAAGGTAGAGACAAAAAACATAGTCAAATGAATTTTAGCGGACATATCCTGCTGGTGAATTAAAACCAAAACATAGGAGACAAGCAGTAAAACAAAAGCCCATATAAATACGATAGGAACAAAAGGCTTTATCATTCTCTCAATCTTGTCTATAACGTCTGTAGAGTTCTCGTATTTAGAAAGCTCTGCTTTTTCCTCTCTAGAAGTATTAATTTGATTATCAATAAAAATTTGCAAGGCCGACAAGATATGAGGATGTCCTTGCGCGTAAAAGGTACGAGTCACTTCCCTCATTTCTTTCGTGAATAGAGCGCTGCTTTCTCCAAGAATATCGTATAATTTTGCTAAAATGTTCTCATCTTCAGGCTTCTTCAATGCTAATGCAATAGCGGCTTCCAGCTTCCCGAAAGTTTTTAAACGTTCATTTATAAGATTTAGTTTGGCTATGTTATTTCGATTCAATATTTCTTTAAACTCTTTGTACATCCACAAAGTAGAAGTGCCAACCACCAAAATTAGTAAGGTCACTATCGGATTGCTGCCGAACAAAGCAGCTATATCTTTCCACATATATACTTCCTTCCTGTCCTTGTGTGCCTAGTTGTGTGTCTGCCTCTCTTCCTCACCCTACGAAGGCACATAAATTCTTTTCAACGGAATCAACGCCTGCTTCTCCGCCGGCATCTTGTCGTACCACTCGTTGATCAGCTCGACGATGCCTGCCAAATCCAGCAGCTTGACGCCATTATGCTGCGCCGCGGTCCTGGCTGCCGCCGTAAAACCGCCAGTGGACACGAACAAACAGCTCGCTCCGAGAGGACTTGCTCCTACGAGCTGCTGCACCTCGGGCCCGCCGCTGGTGGCACGTCTATGCTTGACCTGCACCTTGATGATCGGCTTCTCGAACCCGAACGCATCCCGGTGAGCCAGCACATCCACTCCCCCGTCGGGGCCTTTCGGACTCACCTTCGTCTGGTAGCCCATCGCTTGAAGCAGCCCCGCGACCAGTTCCTGCATCTCCCATGGGTCGAGCTTGTCCACCCGATCTTCAATGAGCGACTTGGCCCGTCCCTCAAACTCTTCCGTGTTAAACTCTGCCGCTTCTTCATCTCGAACGGTGACATTCACAGGTGCAGCTGGTGTTTGGTGAAATAAAGCCAGAATCTCCTCCTGCCAATCGTCTATCCGGAAAACCGTCAATGTGCTGCCTAAAGAGTACTTGGCTCTTTGCGAAAACAAATCGCGGGGAATTCGTTTGGACTCCCAGTCCACTGAAATCACATTGGGATACAAAGCATTGATATCCGTCCTGTATTCCGGCGCCTTGGTCACCGTTCCGAGCATATACTCCCGGGTTTCTCTGGAATAGGTAATCACCCGATCATTCAGAGCAACCTCATTGTAATATCTCCAAACCTGCCCCGCCCATGAAAGCCGCGTCCCTGGCTTTTGATCCGCATAGATCACATGACTATGTTCAACAAACTTCTCTCTGGATGCAAACTTCCTCGGATCTCCTAACTGCGGCCAGCCGATCGAAGCAATTTTATTCGCCTGCCACTCCGGAATTAACTCGTTGTTATCTCCTGCGCGTACCATCCACCACTTGGTCATCTTTGTATCCCCCCGTTTATAAAATGCAACTGCTCGCATGTAACGAACGCTACGCTTTTTTGCTTTTCGCGATATGCTCGGCTCTGATCTTCTTGTCTATAATATTCGCTGCCGCGACTAGCTCGTAAATCCCCCTAATATCTGTTTCGGATAGAGACGGCTCCGGGTTCTCTGCCTTCATGCGCACAATCTTGCGCCCGATAAACTCCGAAAGCTCGACATCATACACGATAAGTTCATCGGACTGAATTTTCCGCAGCTCCGGATCTATGCTAAAACGGCACCGCATCGTAAACGAAATCATCGAAATGAATTTAACCCGCTTGTAAGCCGGAATTTGCAGCTCCACCGCTTTGATATGCCCGTAGTTCTGCATCAGCGGATTGTACATGTTGAACCGGTTGCTTACACGCCAGTATCGGTCCTTACGCGCACCCTTGATTTCCCCGTTGTAATTCTTCGTTTCAATGACGAAAAGCCCATAGGGAGAAATGACCAAATGATCAATTTGAGAGTATCCTGATCGTGCCTTTGGATTCGGAATCAGCAGATCGCTCAGATAGCGGCATTCCTTTGGAAGCTGATCCAATTGAATATTGATTTTGTGCTCCCCCAGTTCCCCGATCCGGGTGGCTTCCACTTTGGGACGTCTCGCGGCGGGTCCCTGTTTAGCTTTCTTTTGGGGTGGTTCTGATGCTGGCTTGGCAAAAAGCGCCCGTAGTTTAGCAAACATACGTCTTCTCCTCATTCATAAAACGATATAAAACATCATTCGATAAAATTCCATGGATTTCCTTTCTTGGAGGGCACAAAACAAAAAAAGCCTAGGTCTCGATACCTAGAAGGTAATGAGAACGAGGCTTTGAATTGTGTATGGTATGGTAGATCAATTCGCTGGTTGACTAAAAGGCAAACATAACTAAGACCAGTCATTCATTATAAAGCTGGGACAAAATCTTGATGCCGTCCTGTACGCCTTTGATGTAAATCCACTCTTTCTTCATGTATTCGAGAGCTAGCCCCATGTCCTGCCACTCTCGGAAAGTCATTTGCTGATCTTGTTGAAGTGATTGCAGCAATTCCATTTCTAAGGCATTAAGCTGCTCCGTTAAGGGCTGGAAAACCATTGAGGTGTCAGCCCTGTTTGCGAGTTTATCAAAGCGGTGAATCAGGGAATTGTTACGCCAGAAATTCATGAATTTACCTCCATCCTGTATGGGTTAAGGATAGAGTAGCAGAATTTTGAAAGTGAGGTGGTACGTGAGGGCGTATAGGCACTTTAAGACATAAGATTAGTTTTATTAATGCATTAAATTTACTAAATAAAAGTCCTTTCTCTCTTTGAGGGTTTTCTCATGTTTGATATTAACGTACTGCGCTTAGAGAACGGGGGACAAACAGCCGATGCACTTGTCATCAGCGATATATTGCATTAGTCAATTTATACTCTAATCTATTAGTTTAATTAGCCGTTACTCATTTTCAAAAATTGATTTTAACATTACTTCATTTTTTATGTAATCCTCATTATTTAATACATGATACTTTTCATTTTCCAATACTATGATATTATCAATGTTTATATTTTTATAATCATTTTTATCAAATCCTAAAGTGGATAAAATTAATTGAGTATTCTCATAAATATTATTAAATATAAATTCAAATAACGCATATTCTTTATTATCATCGGACTCAACATTATTAGGGCTATCCAAAACTAAAGGGAACCTAATTGCTTTCTTGTTCAAATCGTTTTTGATCTTTAAAAGATTAAAATACCATATTATAGTCGATATAGCTTTATTGCTTCCTCTAGCCTCATAATTTAATTTAATATTCTTTATCTTGTCCTTACCAATTTCCTCTAATCCAAATCTTATTTTAGAATCATTCATATATTCTTCATATAACAAATTGGCAGTTTTTTTCATATCATTGTATTTCTTAATTTTAGCAGCATATCTATCATGTTCACTTTCATTAATAGCAATACTCTCAATTACAGTACCTAATTCTTTTATCATATTCTCTTGTGTTTCTATATACCCCATGTGCTTTAATGAATCAGTTATCTGTGAATCACTAATTTGAAGCTTTTCTTCATAGATTCTTAAGAGTTCAAGTAATTTACCATATTCTTTTTCTTTAATATCTAATTTTCTATCAACTTCAAGTATTAAACCCTCAAATTCGTCTTTCATGATATAAAAATCTTCTAAACGGCTGCTGCTTTTAATTTTCAACTCTAATTCATCAACTTCATGAGAGCAAACTGGACATTTATTATGGTTTTTGTTAACAAAAATATTATTTACCTCTTTATGATTTGATATAAGTTCTTTAATATTTAAATCCAATTCCATCCTTTCGTTACGCATTTTAATTAAGCTATTTTTCACTTTCTTTAATTTCAAGACAATATCAGAATATTCTTCTTTCTTTCTATCTACTTCTATATTTAATAAATTCAAATCTTTAGGAGCATCCATGCCTTCTAAATAATTTTTAATTCTATCTAACATGCTCTCTATGATTAACTTCTCTTCTCTTAATGATTTAGCTTCTTTCTTTAAAATTTCTATCTTTTTTAATATGCTAAAATATTCGTCATTAAAAATGCCAAAATGATTAAAAATCACGTTTTCTTTGTAATCAGAATATTGTCCTAAACCCCTAAATGAAGAAAATTTCGAACCATTCATATGGTCTTGGTCAACAAAGTTTAACAAATAACTGTACACAGGAGGAGTGACTTCCAATTCTTCTTCTTGTCTATTAGGTAATTTAACACAGAAACCATACATTTCACTTAAATATTCTGCTAGTTCTACTCTGTTCATAGTACTAAAAAGTTTATTGAATCTGTTGTTATATATTTTGAATAGGTTACCACTTCTATAGATATAATATTCATCATCATTAATATTAATGTTTATAAGATAAGTTTTATCATTTGCATTCCATTTACTATCAAATATGCTATCGGCTCCTAGCGTATGATATATACTTTTAAGTAATACTGATTTCCCAACATCATTGCCATTTAATTTCTCCGATGTGACAATATTTATTCCTTTATGAAAGTCAATTCTTTTAGCCAGTCTATTTTTATATTCAAATATGAGTAAGCTGTTAATAAAAAGACTTTTCATAAAAACCCTCCTCATACCGTTTTAGAGTAACTAGAACCAGTACTTTAAATTCTTCTTCACTCATCTCAATCATTTTATTTTCGATTAAGACAACGCTTATCATGTCAACCAAATCCATATCTGTGCCTGACAGCGTTTCTAAATTTTCATTTAAATAATTAACAATCAAGTTTTCTAGCATTTGCATAGTTCTATTTTTAGGCAAACTTATCAATACCTGATTTAGTGCTTTCTTATACTCTAATCTCATCTTAAAATTATCTCTAAAATAATTTTCAATGTACGTATTTGTTTTATTTATAGCTGTGTCTGTATTATCAATATACTTTTGTAAAAGGTCATCGAGGTATGATTTAGAAACACCTTTTTTATGCAAAATTTCTTCATATGTAGATAACTCTAATTCAAAGGAGGCTTTTGCAGATATTTCAGTATATAAGATCCGATATAGTGAATTTATTTTTTTTACTTCAGTATTAAAATTTTCTTCAAAGAATATTGCTAGCTCTCCAATCAATGTTTTTTCAGGATTAATTAAATCCATACTAGTTCTAATAAAATATGTATTAAACAATTTCACTTCTTCCTTTTTAGACAATTCCTTGGTTAAGGATGCTTTTATTTTTAAGGCTACGGAATCGTCTATAGATGAAAGCATGAGCATTTCACAATTGTTATGAACCTTCTTGCCATCATTTAGAGGTGCATTGGAAACTACCGCAACTTTGATATCATCATGCTCTTCTCCATTTTCGTTATATTTTAATAAATAAAGCTTACCCAAAACCGAGTCACCATTTTTATTTTGCTTTATAAGTTTATTTACAGTATAGGTCCCATGATCATTTTGAGTCTTTAATTGGTAAAATTCAAAATGGCTTTTTAAATGAACCTCTACGTCACATTTATAATCAAATACCACTGTAAAATCAGCGTGATTTTTATATAGCTCTAGAATTTTTTTCAAACCCCATAGTTGTTCATTTCTAAATCTATTTTTAGCCATCGAACCGGATAAATCATAGGGTAAATTCATATAGTTTTTGGTAGACATCGATTTCCCCCCAATCCATTGAACCATCTGTAATACAATTATGTTTAATCTAACAACAGTATTAAGGGTTCATTAAGGAAACATCCCAATTGATTACTGAAACCTAGGCACATTCAGTCTTTTGCACTACTTTAGCATACCAATACAGTCGAATGCTGTCGTTTGTTGTATCTAATCACTTTTCGTATATTTATGTTCATTCAAATAACTCAATCAAATCTAATGCTTTGCTTTGTAACTGAAATCGATCCTACTATCTTCGGTTTTCCGATTTTGCTGGCGTCAAAAACGTGCTCAAGGCATATCCGAGACCAAATACTACGCCGGAGGAAATAAAAAACACATAAAACAGAAACGCCTCCGCCGAAAAGAGATTTCCGCCGCCAAAAGCAGCAAATATAAATAGGGTGGGAAGAACAAACACGAGTGCGCACCCGATAGGATAAAGCAGCAGACGCATAATTGCCGATTTTATTTTGGATGTAACAAAGAAACATATCAAAAGATAAGAGGGAACCAAGATGATGAGATACGCGATTCCCGCCCAATACTGAACGGCTCGTAAATCCCCTTCGCTAATGGTTTGCTTCCAAACTAACCATAAAACCTTTTCGTAAGCCCACAAACCTGCGTAAAAAGACAAAAGACTATTTAAGAATAAAAAGAAGTATTTAAGATTTTTCATTCTGTCGCCGCCCTTGTATGTTGGTTTGAAGTCAATCTGCCGACCTGGCTGATATACCAATTGTATTTGACGACCTGTGTAAAATGTAGTTCTAACTTTTATAGAACCTGCTGTCATCTTGTGCCTTTTCATCCTATCCCTACGGAAGGCA
Organism: Paenibacillus sp. JT31N7; assembly: GCF_059692095.1. Taxonomy (NCBI): domain Bacteria; kingdom Bacillati; phylum Bacillota; class Bacilli; order Caryophanales; family Paenibacillaceae; genus Paenibacillus; species Paenibacillus sp. JT31N7. The sequence goes on along the minus strand of NZ_JCAUAT010000006.1, from coordinate 55,152 downwards.
TTCACGTATAATTGTTATAACAGTTGAATATTCTTATTAAGGAGGAAACACGATGGGTAAGGTGAACGATATGGAGAGAAAAGTGACGAAGTTTGGGAACAGTCTCGGGATTACCATGACAGATGCTTTAAAGCAGATTGGCCTGGACCAAGGCGACACAGTACAAATTGATGTTAATCAAGCCAGCGGGGAAATCGTCATTAAGAAAGCGACTAAAGTTACACTGCCCGAAGGCATCAGCGCGGATTTTTTGGATAATTTGACTGAGGTAATCAGTGAGTACGACGAGACCCTCAAAGGCCTCAAAGATAGATGAACACAAAAACCCGTTATTTAACCGCCCAAGAGGTTATCGCTATCAACGTCGCCATGATTCAGAGGTACAGCCCCGGAGAACAAATCGGAGTCAAAACCTCCAGTCTGCTCGATTCGGCCATACATCGCCCCCTGTCATCGGCATTTGGCGAAGATGCGTATCCATCAATTTGGAATAAAGCTGCCGCTCTGTTCGAGTCTCTCGGCCAAAACCATCCTTTTCAGAACGCCAATAAAAGAACCGCGTTTACGGCACTTTTTATTTTCCTGCGCTATAATGGATACCATTTCAAAATGGATCCTAAAGCCGCGGAGGATTTCACTGTGGATATGGTCAATCACAAGTATGCTTTTGAGGAACTTGCTTCAATTATTGAACGGCATTCGGTTAATACGACTTAACAACTAGTAGTTTTAATAAAATAACCCCACTCATCGGTGGATGATCTACCGGCAAAATACTCCCTTACCAACTTGCCTGAAGTGTCTTTATAGACCACATAGGTGCCATTCGCTTTGGCGTCGAGCTTTGCCCGCTCTCCCGTTAGTTTTATGAGTTTGGTTAAATCTTGTCTCATCTCCATATACGTCACCTCCTTTTCTCTCAGGATAACATTAACATGGGGCTAAATTGCTCCTCTGCGCTAAAATAAAACCCCTTTAAATTGCATCGGTAACCCTAAGGTTCCAATGACTATTTAAAGAGGTATGCTTAATATTAGTGAAAATAGATTGTCTTTAATTTTAGTTTGTAGTAATTAGAACTGTACGATTTATTGAGTCCCATTCAACCTTGGCGCCAAGTGTCTCACTTACAAATCTAAGCGGAACTAGGGTGCTTCCGTTGACCACTCTTGGAGATTCTTCAAGAACTACTTTTTTATTATTTACAAACGCAATATTAGTTCCAATAGAAAGTTCTAGCAAAGTGTTGTCCTTATGGACGGTAACTATTTTAGTCTCGGAATCCCAACTAACTTTAGCCCCTAAAGACTCGAAAATTTTTCTAAGGGGTACCATAGTTTTCCCACCCAATAAAACTGCGGGTTGTTCAAAATTAAGTGTTTCGCCGTTTAACTTTACTTGTATGGAATCAGTCTCGTTATTGGTGTTGTTTACTTTTGCTAATATTCTAGTTGGCAAAGGTCTATGTTCTTGAGTTCCGTCTCCTAATCTTCCGTAGGAATTTCCTCCCCATGCCCACGCTGTACCATCTTCCTTAATAGCAAACGAAATTCCAGCAGTAACACTTATTGACTTTATTTCACTTAAACTATTAATTTTAACTGGATGGTTTTTGTTCTCGCTAGTCCCGTCGCCTAGATTCCCAAAATAATTATAGCCCCATCCCCAAACTGTACCATCCTCTTTTATAGCAAACGCGTGTGAGGGCGAAACCACAATATCCTCAATTCCCGTTAATCCAATTACTTGCGTAGGTTCACTAGCATCGCCTTTTTTGCCATTTCCGACTTGTCCAAGGTCATTTCTACCCCAAGCCCACACGGTTCCATCTTCTTTTAATGCAACATATCTGGCCCAACCTCCATTATCAATTTTTTTAACATTGTTTAAATTTTTAATTTCCTTAAAATCATAAGGCGTAGAGTCATTATTAGTATTCCAGACCCAAATACTACCGTCATTTTTCACTGCTAAACCATCATCTATATATTTGACGTTATTAAGATATGGCCATTCATGAAATACGTCAGAAAACTCCAATATATCTTTGGTAACTTTTTGTGGAATATTAACTTCCATTACTTTTCCATCATTCATAACAATAAATTTCCCTTTACCTCCTTCGATAGTTTTTATATTAGTTGCTCCATGCACTTTTTGAGGGTAAACTCTAGGGCTAGTTTCTTTAACAAAAAAACTCCATATCCATAAGGAGCCATCCTTCTTTATGGCCAGATTATTCTTACCTATTTCTAAAGTTTCTACATTGTTCAGATTTTGAACAGGTTCAGGCATGATTTTATTAACAGGTCCATCCCACTTTTCTTTATCCGTCACCTTAACGCCTAGACGAAAAGAATCATTATATCCCCACGCTAAAACATCTCCATTCTCTAACAAAGCAAAGGTACTAGAACTATATGAAGCGACTTTTTTAACTCTTAAACTCTCAGTTTCTTCACTTGCACTTGTAATCGATTGAGTAAACGTCAACAAAAAAATACTTAGGAAAATTGCAAATATTTTTTTCACTTATATATCCCCTTTATTAATCATAATAATATGAGTTTACCTAAAATACGGTTATAGATCCATATAATATTTCCAATATTGCTTATTTAAATGGGGGGATTTAGCACTAAAAATTAAAACCCTTTTCGAACCTTTCTGCCACCACGTATCATACCAAAAACATAAGAACCGGAAGCACTAAGACCATCCGTTAGGAATACTATCCGATCCAGATAACTAGAACACAACGGCGTGGTATGCCAGACGGAGTCGTTATCATAGTCAGCGACGAAAAGCAATCCGCCCTTCTTGCCCAGGGTCTAATCGCCTTTTAATAAATGTCCATTAGTCTAGAGTACTAAAGTCGCTCTAGAATATTGGTTTTCCGGTTTCCACTGGCTCCATAAACGTGATCAAGGCATACCTAAGCCCAAACACCACGCCGGAAGAAATAAAAAACACATAAAACAGGAACGCCTCCGCCGAAAAGGGACTTCCACCGCCAAAAGCCGCAAGTATAAATAAGGTTGGAAGAACAAATGTTAATGCGCATCCTATAGGATAAAGAAGTATACGTAAAAATCCGGTTTTTATTTTGGATGTAATACAAGCGCATATTAAAAGATATAAGGGAACCAAGATGATTAAATACGCAATTCCCGCCCAATAACGAACGGCTGGTAAATCCCCTTCACTTATAGTCTGCTCCCAAACTAACCACAGAACAGCTTGATAAGCCCATGAGCCTGCGCAAAAGGACAATAGAATGTTTAATGATAGAAAAAAATATCTAAAAATTTTCATCCTGTCGCCTCCCTTGTACGTTGCTTTGAAGTGATTGACCCCATGTATCGACCTGGCTGATAAACCAATTGTATTTGACGGCCTGTGTAAAATGTAGTTCTAACTTTTATAGAACCTGCTATTCGCTGATCTAAAATCTTCTCAATCATCTTCTTTACAACAAATTCCATCTTACTTACTATTTATATAAATTACATTCAAGAGGAAATGGGGCCTCACAATTGGAAACGCCTGAAGAAAGGTTACAATCACTCGGTTATATTCTTCCTCAAGCTAGTAAGCCTGCAGCCAAATATACTAACTTCGTAGTCGTTAATGGATTACTATTTTTATCGGGAAAAGGACCTTCTAAAGCCCCTCAGGGGAAACTGGGCTCAGACTATACGACAGAGGAAGGGTATAACTTTGCGATGCAAACAGGTCTAGAAGTCCTCGCTGTCTTAAGAGAAGAACTAGGCTCACTCGATAAAATAAAGAGAGTTATTAAAGTACAAGGATTTGTAAATGCAACCCCTGATTTTCAGGAACACCATAAAGTTTTAGATGGTTTTTCGGATCTTATGTTCAATATCTTCATGGACAACGGTGTTCATGCAAGGTCTGTACTCGGAGCTGTGTCGCTGAGAGATAATTTACCTATTATAATTGATTCTATCTTTGAAATTCACAAATAAATGTAAAAGAGTATTCATGCTACCCGGATCGGAACACGGATTTAGTTAAAATGCAGAAACAAACAAAGAACCTTAAAGAGCTGATAGCTCTTAAGGTTCTTTTGTTCGTACTCCCGACCCCTTACCGCCGTCCCCCCACCGTCCCCACAACCCCATACCGCGCCAAAAGCTTACGCCCGAGCAGCGCCACGGCGCGATCCGTGATGAAGCCCATCAGCCCGAGGCAGATGAGCCCCACGAAAATCCAGTCCGTACGGAAGAACAGCCGCGAGTTCCAGATGAGATAGCCGACGCCTTCGTTTGAGGCGATCATTTCGGCACCGATGATAGCCATGAAGGAAGTGCCCATGGCGAGGCGGATACCCGTGAACATGTACGGCACGGTGGCCGGAATGATGACATGCAGGACGATTTGCCATTCGGAGGCGCCCATGCTGCGGGCGGAGCGGATTTTGTCCTCTTCGACGGCGAGCACGCCGGTCAAGGTGTTCAGCACGACGATGAAGAAAGTTGCGTACAGGATGAGCACGACTTTCGACGTCTCCCCGATGCCGAACCAGACGAGGAACAGCGTAATAAACGCGATCGGCGGGATGAACCGGATGAAGTTCAGAAACGGCTCCGCGAAAGCGCGGATGGCGTCCACTTTTCCGATGACGAGGCCGACCGGGATGGCGATCAGGCTGCCGAGTGTCCAGCCGAGCAGGACGCGGTACGAGCTGATGCCGATGTACTGCAGCAGGGTGCCGTCAGCGAGCAGCTCATAGCCGCCCTGGGCGGTCAGGATCGGACCGGGCAGGATTTCCGGTCCGTAGACGAGCGACAGCCCGTGCCACAGAAGCAGTCCCGCGATCCAGAAGACGAGGGTGAGCAGCGTTTTTTTGAACCATGGCTTGCGGATGAGCGGTTTCCGGGCGGAAACAGCCGGTATGGGCGGCTTGGTCGTGATCGGTTTTTTTGCCGTAATGGCGTTCGTGTTCATGTCGGCTTCTCCTCCCTATTCGTCGAAATGCGCCTGGATGCGGTTGTACAGCTCGTAAAACTCCGGCGACCCCAGGTCTCGCGGATACGCAAGGGGCACGTCGTAGATGTGCGAGATGTTGGACGACGGGCCGGCGGACATGATGCCGATACGGCCACCGAGCAGCAGCGCTTCCTGGATGTCGTGGGTGACAAAAATGACGGTTTTGTCGGTTTCCTGCCAAATCCGCTGAAGCTCCTTCTGCATGGTGCGGCGCGTCATTGCGTCGAGCGCGCCGAACGGCTCATCCATGAGCAGGATGGCCGGGTCGTTCGACAGCACGCGGGCCAGCTGCACGCGCTGCTTCATACCCCCGGACAGCTCGCGCGGGAACTTGCTCTCGTGTCCCTTGAGACCGACCAGTTCGATGTACTGGTCGGAAATGCTGCGGCGCTCGGCCGCCGGGACACGCTTCATGCGCAGGCCGAACTCCACGTTCTCCCTGACCGTGAGCCAGGGGAACAGAGACGAATCGGCCTGCTGGAAGACGACGGCGCGGTCCTGGCCGGGCCGGTCAACCTCGCGGTCACCGACGCGCACCTCGCCGGACGTCTTGGAGACGAAGCCCGCGATGAGACTGAGCAGCGTCGATTTACCGCAGCCGCTCGGTCCCAGCAGGACGAAAAACTCGCCGCCCCGGACCGCCAGATTCACGTCCTGAATGATGTAGTGCAGCTCGCCCGCGGAAGGCTGCATGTAGCTTTTGTCCAGGCGTTCGATGTGGATTTCGTTGCGTTTCGGCGCTGTCTTAGTGCTCATACTTCATCCCCCTGTTCAGTTTTGGCGCGGTATGCTGCCGTTTTTCCGTTATCCGTACTACTTCACTTCAATAACCCGGTCCGGGAAAGCTTCCCGCAAAATGTCCAAATGCAGCTTGCTTTTGAGGTCGAAATCCTTCTCGATGATGGCGTTGTCGACCATGTATTTTTTCTGCTCCTTGTAGCCGTTGTACGCTTTATCGGTGAACCCGATTTTCCACGGGTTTTTGGGCAGGTCCTTGAGGGTCGCCTCTTTCGGCTGCTTGACTTCCTTGTACATGAGGTCCGCGGTTTCCTCCTGGTGCGCCTGTGCGTAAGCGGAAGCCTCGTCGATCGCCTTCAGGAAGTTGACGAAGCCGGCTTTGTTCGCTTTGAGCAGTTCAGTGGGAGCAATGAGGCCGTTGCCGAGGCGTACCGGCGTTTTGGACATGTCGGTCAGCTCGTGGGCTTCGGCCAGAGCGCCGAATTTTTCGTTGAGCACCGCGCCGTATACCCACGCGCCGTCGATCTCGCCTTTTTTGAGCGCGACATACGCTTCATCAAAACCGCCTTGGCCGATCAGCTTCACCTCGGACAATTTGACGCCGTTCTGGCCCAGATACACATCCCACAGGTATGGGACAAAAGTGCCGCGGGAAAAGCTAAGCTTCTTGCCCTTGAAATCGGCCGCGCTCTTGATGTCCTTGCGGACGAACAGCTTCCACTCGCTGGCGCTCAGATCGGTTGCCGTACCCGACGAGGCGAAAATGGCGTAATCGCCTTTGCTCACGGCATTCAGCAGGGGAAAATCCGCGCCGAACGCGACGTCCACCTGTTTAATAAACAGGGAGTTGACGCCTTCGGCCGGTGTGGCGAACGAGACGAGCTCGGCATCGATGCCGTGCTTGTCGAAGATGCCTTTGCTTTTGGCGACGCGGAAAATCGAGTTGGTGGAAATGTCCGCGATTTTCAGCTTCAGCTTGGCCGCGCCGCCCTGTTTGGGGTCGGCGGCCGCTTTGCCGCAGCCGGCCAGTACGGCCAGCATCGCGGCGGTGAGCACCAGAGCCAGCAGCGTTCGGGCGTAGCGGTGGGGACGGGCTTGGCGGAGGCCAACGTGGTCCGCAGCCTTTTTACTTTTATATGTAACCTCTCTCATCATCCTCACCTACCCCTTCTCCGGTTCCCGCTGGCCTTCGTCCGTTCTCGCTACGCACAGCGCTCCCTCACCGTAGGAGACGGTTCCTTCCACTTCCACCGTTGTTACCGCTCCGCGGGCAGCCGCTCCCGGCAGACGGAAATCCGCTACGTCGATCGGTGCGATTTCCACTTCCTCCGGCAGCTCCAGTTGCGGCACCCACTCGTAAGGCACGCGGTAGGCGCGGTAGACCATGTTGGAGTTGCGCTTGTTTTTGTAAGGAGATATGTACTCCCACACCAGCTCATGCTCACGCGTCACTTCAAAAATCCGGCCGTCCGCGCCCTCGGTGATAAGCGTGTTGCCGTTCGGCAGGCGCTGGGCGGAGCTGATGTACGGGCTGTAGAACCGGTAAGAATCGAGCGGAGCCTGGAAGCCCGCTTCCGTCGGCGTGTACTGCCACTCGATTTCGAGTGTGACCGGGTTGATTTCCAGGATGCGGGAGTGATCGCGGCGGGCGTTTTTGATGCCGTCGGGCGATTCCGGATTCGGTGCGCCGTAGCCGCCCCAGCCGCCGTTGTCGAAAATCAGAACGTTGCCCTCTCCCGGCAATCCTCTCGGAATAAGGTGCGCGTGGTGCTGACCAATGATCCAGCCGATGTGCTTTGTCTCTTCGGTATTGTAGTTCGGACCGAGCTTCCAGACGATTTTACCGGTCTTTTTATCCGTGATGGCAATGATGTTCGTCTCCCGCGCGTCCCAGATAATGTTGTCCGGATGGAATCTTTCGTCCCCCGCATCGTAATGCTTGTTAGGCCCGAGGACCGAAGCGGAGTTGATGTGCATCCAGTCGCCGGCATTGGCACCGAAGAAACGGGTGTTAGGGTCGTTGTACAGCGCCTTCCGGGCATCCTCGTCGAAGCCCAGCTCCTCAAAATGATCGCTTGTTGTCCACTCCCAGATGACATTCCCTTCCCAATCGACTTCGAGGATCGTATCGTCCAGCAGTTCTTTATCTGAAATTTCGGGACGCTTCACGTTTTTGTGCGCGAGCACGATTGTGTTCCCGGAGTGGACTTTAGGCTCCTGCCCCGGCACGTAGTACCCGACCGGATTGCCTTCGCGCTGGTAGTCGTGATGCTGGCGCGCCATCCACTGCGGCTCATGCCCCGGGTCCTCGATGTGCTGGTAGCGGTCAAACTTCCAGACGATATTGCCGTCCCAGTCGACCTGCACCAGATTTACCTCATCCTGAAACCCGTACTTCGGATCGCGCTCCGCCGTACTGCCGAACACGTACCCGCCCGGGAGCAGCTTGTTCGGGAACCCCCGCAGGCCTTTCCACAAATGAACCTCCCGCCCGTTCATGTCAATCAGCAGCGCCCCCGTTTCCGCCGCCTGGTACAGTGTGTAGCCGCTCCAGCTTTTGCCGGGTTTGTAAACTGTCGTTCCTGTCGGATAAATCGTCGGATGTCCCATATGGTTAACGTCCTCTCTTTGGTTGGATTTGGTTTGTAAAACGAAATGTCTTCACACAGCAATGCTTATCCATTCCGTCTGACTTCTACATAGAAAACTGAAAAGAATACTTCTCTTGTCTCAAAAACTTCGGCCAGCCTGTTTAATAAGAAATGAAATTTTTCTTGCGATTCGCCGTTTTCGGCTTGGGAGCAGGTGGCTGATCCGCAGAGGGTGGGGATGACGATTCCGTCAGTAATTCTGAAAACGGTTCGGGTGTTGAGCTAGCAGAGGCGTTTCCTTGTTCCGGCTTGGCGTACAATGGGGCCGATTCCAATTCAGGGCCGGCCGCCGCTCCCCTCGCTGACTTGACTGACGAGCCTGCCGAAACAGCTATCGCTGCCGGCTGTGCAGACGAGTGCAGCAATGAAATCTGCGAAGTATCCGCCTCTGCGGCCGTCACGGGTGACGGAACTCCCTCGGTTGGACCGTCTACTTCCGCGTCCCCCGCGTCTTCTCCGGGATAAGCCAGCACCGCTTCCGTGAAGCCGTCCAGCTTTTCCAGCAGCCTCCGGGAAAATACGATCTGATGCTCCAGCTCCTCCGGCGTAAACCCGCCGAACAAGATGTCGATCATATGCCCGCTGAGCCCGCTGTTCCGCCGAAGCAGTTCCCGGCCCTTGTCCGTAATGTCCAGCGCGACGGACCTGCGGTCGGACTCGCTTCTTATGCGGACCGCGTAGCCGCCTGCCTCCAGCTTGTCGCACAGCGCCGTTACGGCACCGGACGTAAAATCCAGCTGCTCCGCCAGCTCACCCAGCCGCTGCTCTCCTTGGCTATGAATCGAGTTCAGGATGAGCATGCCCGGCAAGGCGATGCCTTCGACGGAAATTTTGTCGCGTTCCTTCACAAATTTGCGTACCAGCCTGCGGAAGAGCCAATCGGCCTCTTCGTATAACGCCCAGTCTTTTTCGTGCATGCCATTCCTTTCGTAAGGAGGGCCGTAGAAACAAAAAAGCTCCCGAAATCTCCTCCGTGTGTCGGCAAGAGATAACAGGAGCCTTTGGCGGTCCAATCGGCTGTCCTCATTTGTTTAGTTATAAAATAATTAATGCTCGCTTAATGAATATTCATTTGATTAGAATTCATCTAGTAATCTTGAAGTAAGATTAAACCAATTAATCATACCTGTCAAGTAGGTTTTAATGTTGTTTGAAATTTTTCTAATAGAAATACCTAATCCTACCGAAATATATAGGGTGATTTGTTAGTCCTATGTATATTTTCAATAGTTTATGATATGAAAATAAGATTCTACGGAGGAAAAAATGATCAAGAAAGTTTTACTCGGAGCTTCCTTTCTACTGTTATTCGCAGGGTGTGCAGGGCAAACAAAAGAGCAGGAAGAAAAAGCAGCTGCCGCTACTACGGCCCCAAATGCGGATACAACACCAAGCACCACAGTGGAACAGCAAGAAGCTAAGCCTAAAGAAATCGAAATCCCTGAACCTTATTCAATAGCTCTCAAAAAGATCGAAGCTGGAGAATTGGATACAGCACTTACCTATTTAGATTTCACAATTAATGATTTCAAAGACAGCCCTTATGTTTATAATGCTCAACTACTGAAAAGCGTCCTATGGAGTTCTAAATTTACAGCTCATTTAAACTTAGGAAACTCTCTCGCTAAAGGCTCTGGAAAAGCACCAATCCTCTATAAAAAAGAAGAATTAGTTGCACTTAAAAACCTGCTCAAACAGAAATCTAAAGACATTAAGGAATATGGGAATAGTTTAGCTGCTCCTTCTCAATATATTTGGGGAAACTATTCTGCAGAGAAGAGTGTACCACCCTTTAAAGATATTAAACCGCCGTCAGTTCCGCCGGAAAGGGATTTAGATTTTTTTGTTAGCGTTGGCTATCCCGCCCCTAAAGACGATGAAATGAAAGACTATGTGGACTACATGTATATCAGCCTTACTTCAGCTGCGTTGCAATTAATTATTAAAGAAGATAAGGTTGAATATCCGGGTTACTTTTATTATATCGGGGCCTCTCTATTAAACCAAGACCAACCTCTATCTAGAAAGTTTTTAGACAAAACAATAGAACTTACCGAAAACGACAAGTACAGCGAAGCTCGTATACAAGCACAAGAATTTATTGATCATGTATTTAATTAAACTCCACTATTCTTTTTATCTTCTTTCCTATAAAAAAGACGCCGAATCCGATCATCAATCGGTTATTCAGGCGTCTTTACACCACAGCCGAGTTTTAAAATTTTACCCCATGCAGCGCATCCAGCGCCTCCGCCTCGGTCCCTTTGAAAAACACGTTGTTCCCCTGGTTGCACTCGTAAATAAAATCGTTCAGGCTCTTACTGTTGTACCCGCTGAAATCCCCCACGATGGCAATCTTAAACTGGTAGTTGATATATTTCTGCAAAATGTCTCCGGCCAGTTTCGTTTTCAGTTCAAAAAAATCCTCCGTAAGCTGTTCTTTTCTGAGAAGCAATTTATCGCATTCGTGGTTGTAACGAATCTCGGCCATTAAGTCAAGCGCATCGTTTACGCTGCTAATGACCACATCCTCGCTTGAGACGACGGCGATTTTCGAATGTTCCCGCTGGTCGACAGTGATATTCATGTTCATTTCCCCTTCGTTTGATTGATTTTTATAGATGGTGCGTCATGGAAGAACGTTCTGTCTGAGCGCCGATCTGCTTGCCCTCTCTGGCATCGGCTAAAATCGACGCATTCGGCAGACGGTTGTCTTTCAAAATCAGCATTTTATGCTCATACGGCTTTAGCAGCTCCAACGCTTTAAGCCTGCCTTCCGTCTGAAACCGGTGATTCCAGCGAAGCATATTCCTCAGGATAGCCCACGTCGGCTTATAATTCGCCTGCTCCCGTCCGGTCTTCTGCCGAATAAACCGGCTGACGATGCGCCTAAACCGTGTGGAATACGGCGTATCCAGAAAAACGATCCGTTCCGCACGCTCCAAACAAGGTCCGATCCAGCCGGCTTGATGAGCTCCTTCCGTGATCCAGTCGTCAACCCCAACGATTCCGGCCAGACAGGCATCGCGCTCCTCATCCGTTCGTCTTACGTCTCCCGCCGGGGTTCTTTCCCAGACCACGTTGTCCAGCTCATGGTAAGGAAGCCCCAGCTCCGATGACAGCCTTCTGGCCAAAGTCGTTTTGCCGCTTCCGACCGATCCGATGATATGAATTCTCTTCATTTAGACCACCGTTTGGCAAATTTATTGATCTTTCTCCCATCCTACAAACCAGGCATCTCCCATAAACTCGTTCCACTGGAGAACAAAACCTCCAGCCCTCACTTCCCAAAAGCAAAACTGATCGTCCACACCAAAAATATTGAAGACCTGAGACTCATCCGATTGGAAATGTTCGAATTTAAGAATCTCTAAGCTTTTAAAGTCTGTGCACTGAATCGGCTGGGGAATATTTTCCTCTGAGGAGTACATGACGGCTTGATTTGAAGTGACCTGCTGGAAAATTAACCTGCATCTGTCCGTATTTTTAGCAACGTCGTAGGGATTGAGCGGGTGCCCCGGCAAAATGTTGACCGATTCAAGTTCAACGATAATCTCCCGTTCTTTTACCTCAATCCGCTCCACTAGCGCATCATGAAAATCTATATCATCAAAATGTACATCCGTGGTGGACTTTTTCCATAATTTCAAATTCATTCACCGCTCACCTAATAAAATACCGTAGCAGCAGCCCTCTTGCTTTTTCAAAACTTTTGAGTTCATCCTGAAAGGCCGGATAGTCAGAGACCTTATTTTCAAAAAACTTATAAGAAGGGAATCTTTCAAAAAAATTCATCTTCATTAAATGTAATTGTCGTGGTGGGATATCTTCTTCCTTGCCGTTAAGGACATAACTGATAGTTCCTGCGACAGTCGTACAATAATCATTGAAGTCGGCATTTAAACAAGCTTTCTCTGAAAGGAAGGAAAATTCAAGCTCAAAGTGTTGCTCTATCAGCTTAAGATCTTTATAGGGAAAAGGTCTGGACAAATCCGTCGTATACAAAAGCATTAAGCGTTCAATGATTTCTTCTCTTTTTATGATCGATCACCTTTTATTCATATCGGATCTGATACTTCAGCAGAGCTGCAACCTCCAGGCCACTCTCATCCCGTCAAACACGCTTATACTCCTCTTGAAGAATCCCCATATGTAGGATATCGTGCCACTGCCCTTCCCTGAATACCGCTTGCCGGGAGACTCCCTCCCGTTTGAACCCGATTTTTTCGTACAAAGCGACGGCTTTATCGTTAAAAGCAAACACCCGCAAGGATACCCTGTGCAGATTTAATTCAAGAAAAGCATAATCAAGCAGCAGCCTTAAGGATTCGGTCCCATAACCTTTGCCCCAAAATTCTTTCTCGCCGATGTCGAGGATGCACTCTGCGCTGCGATTTTTAAAATCAAGCTGAATCAAAGAAGTGATTCCGATGGACCGCCCGGATGGCTTATCCAGGATCATATAGCTTTTGGACGTACCCGATCCCAAAATCACCTGCTCCACAAATTGCCGGGTCTCCGCATAAGTAACCAAATCCAAGGAAGGATTGGTCGTTCTCATCACTTCCATATCGTTTCTCCATGTGTGGTAAATGGCTGCGTCTTCTTCCGTCATTTTTCGGAAAGATACTCTAGAAGATTAAAATAACATCCTCTTTGTTCTCCTTTTCCGTTGTCTCCGTCTTGTCTTGAACCGGACCGAGCATAGCTTCCAGGGTAAAAAGCAGAGCATCCAGCTGCTCTTTCACCTTTGTTTTCTCAGGACCCATATGGGCCGTATCCATGATTAATCCATCCATGAACGAAATCAGATACCGGGAAATGGTTTCGGCCGGAAGCCGGAGTGCAAACTCTCCCTGGGCTGCCCCTTTTTCAAAAAAACCGGTCAGCACCTCTAGGGTCCCCTCATACCGTGCCGCGATGTAAGGATAGGCGTCTTTGTTATTCCTGTATTGGGCCGATGAGAAAAACTGCGAGTTCGCCAGCACCAGCGTCTCATCCATGCTCCCGATTTCGTCCTGCTGCTTATTCAACCAATTCCTTACCTGCTGCCAACAGTTCTCCCTGTCGTCACTCCGAAAATGAATCTCATGCTTCCGGTCCTCGTGCCGCAGCAATTCCAGATAAACATGCTCCATGTTATCGAAATAGGCATATAACGCTCCCCTCGACACGCCAGCCGCTTCCATGATGTCCTGCATGGTCGCTCCGTTGTATCCTTTGCGGATGAATACCTGTTTGGCCGATTGCAGCAAAGCGATTTTCTTTTGCTTTTTGTATTCCTCGTTCACTTTGGGAGACATCTTTTTTAACTCCGTTCAAAAGCACTGTGTATGGTTCTAGTTGAATTATAAACGACATTCATGTCGTTTTTCAATAACTATTCCAACATTAAACAGCACGCATCCATGATGAAAGCGTGCTTTATTTCGTTATGTTCAGTTTTAGTGTACATTCTTTAGACGGTTACACGAACGATATACCGTTCAGCAGTTGTCGGCAAACCCGCATCCGTCGCGTGTTTTTCAAAAAGAAAAAGAGGGGCCTTATGCCCCTCTAAACTATTACCATAGAAAAAATATTTACAAGATCAGCTTACTTTAAAATTAAATTTATACGGGTTAGACTTGTCGTAATCGAATCCACTCGGTCTAATTTTGAAGTAGATCTTATCTCCAGGTTGAAGAGTCGAATTAAAACCGTCGTGTTGTCCCGGACCGTTATCGTTTGTGTTCAAGACATACTCCCAGCCTCCTGCTGTAACAAGCACAAGCTGCAAATTATAATTTTTGCCGGCAGGAGATAGCAAGGAGCCGGATAAATATTGAGTGCTGCTGGTAGTATTGGTCCAATAAAACCAATCTTCATCCGCCGCCGTATCCAGCGTCCATGTATAGTCTGTATTTGGATATACATTTAGGGCCTCGCTTCTTGTATCCGCTAACCCGGAAACGGCTAACGCAGACTGGGACGACAATAATAGAGATGACGTTATAACTAAGGCCGGGACAATTTTCTTCAATTTGAACACAGTTGATCATCCTCCATTTGTTTTATTTGGTTTATGTTTATATAAACACCTATAATATACCATATATGTAATATAAAATCCATGATAGTGGTTTAGTAGAGACCATTCAGAGAATAATAAACACGTGTGATCTGAATGAACTTTACAAATCAAAAAAACCGGGCCAAACCCAAGCTTTCGCCTGAATTCGCCCGGCTTTCTAGCCGCTTACGCTTCCTCATTTTCCCCGGCGATCTGCCGCTTCCCGATACCAAAAACATAATACCCTACGATGACGACCGCAATAAACACGGCTCCGACGATCAGGGACACGCGTGTATCCGGGTTGAACCACATGCCGATGATGACCAGGAACAAGAACACGATGGTAATATAGTTGCTGACCGGGAAAAACCGGGATTTGAAAGGATGATCCGCCATCTCGTGCTTCCACTTTTTCCTGAATTTAAACTGGCTGAAGGCGAGCGCAAACCAGGGGATCATCCCCGGAAGAACGCTGGCGCTGTAAATGTACAGAAACAGCTTCGAATCCGGCGCCAAGTAATTGAAAAGCACGCCGATCAGCAGCAAAGAAATGGTGGTAATGATGCTGTTTCTCGGGACACCGCTTTTGGAGACCTTCCCAAAAAATTGGGGGGCCTGCCCGTTCTGCGCCAGCGTGTACAGCATTCTGCCCGCACTGTAAATCCCGCTGTTGCAGCCCGACATCGCCGCTGTAAGCACGACGAAATTGATAATGCCCGCTGCGGCGACAATGCCCACTTTGGCAAAAGTCATCACGAAGGGGCTGCCGATTTCACCGACCTGGTTCCACGGATATATCGTCACGATTACGAATATAGCGCCTACATAAAAAATCAGAATGCGCCAAATGATGTTTTTAATCGCTTTGCGCAGCGTATGCTTCGGATTTTCGGCTTCGCCCGCCGTAATGCCGACCATTTCGATACCTTGGTAAGCAGCGGTTACAATACAAAGCGCAAACAGGAACCCCTTCAGCCCCCCGGCAAAAAAACCGCCATGACTGTACAGATGCGAGAGACCGATAGGCTGCCCGCCGTTCCCGAAACCGAAGAAAATCATGGCCGTTCCGATCACCAGCATAAATACGATGGCGACGACCTTGATCATGGCAAACCAGAACTCGAACTCCCCGTAAAATTTCACCGCCGCCAGGTTGGCCGCCGCAATGATTCCCACGCCTATCAAAGCCGGAAGCCACTGGGGAATGTCCGGGAACCAGTAGCCCACGTAAATCCCGATCGCCGTAACCTCCGCCATCCCGACCGTGACCCATAAGAACCAGTAGCTCCAGGCGGTCACGTAACCGGCGAGCGGGCCGATATATCTATGGGCAAACGTAGCGAACGAGCCCGTCACCGGTTCGAGCAGCAGCATCTCCCCCATGATCCGCATGACAAAAAACATAATAATCCCGGCCAAAAGATAAGCAAGCAGCACGGAAGGGCCGGCCCATTTGATCGTACTGGCCGAACCCATAAACAGCCCGACGCCAATCGTGCCCCCGAGCGCAATCAGCTCGATATGCCGGGGCTTCAGTCCTCTGGTTAATTGTTTGGCTTCCAAAAGAACGCTCCCCTTCGTATGTGTTCGTTATCTGCTTTTCATGCTTTGCCAACCATTACTAGTTCGTAACACCGTTCCCCCCAACTTGGTGTGATGCACTCCGGATGAAGCGGCAGTGCTGCGTTTTTTGCTTAACGTTCCCTTCACGTTACAAAAAATTGTATGACAGAATATTGGCAAATACAACTGCGGGCAAGCAGGCATTTATTGGAACGTAGTGATGCTATATACGATTATTTATAATGCTTGACTTGAGCAATCCACTGGCGCTGCCGAGTGTGTCTTTCAAGCATTGAGTATCTCCAAAAACAAAAAAATGATCTTTGGCACGGGACACCGCCACGTTCATCAAACTCTTGTTTGCATCCAGAAAAAAACAACCTTCTTGTTTGCCGTACACGGTAGACAAAAGAAT
Organism: Paenibacillus sp. JT31N7; assembly: GCF_059692095.1. Lineage (NCBI taxonomy): Bacteria > Bacillati > Bacillota > Bacilli > Caryophanales > Paenibacillaceae > Paenibacillus > Paenibacillus sp. JT31N7. The sequence goes on along the minus strand of NZ_JCAUAT010000006.1, from coordinate 38,717 downwards.
AAGATTACGCTCAGCCCCTTGAAACGTATGCACCGTACCGACACTGATCTTAGCATACAAGTGTGGAGCACGCTTTTTGATTTCCCTCTGAATGCAGCTGACCTGAGCTTTAAAAGGAGTAATCACTCCAATCAAATTTCTATCTGCTTCTTTAGGATAGGCAGACTGAATCCGTTCATAATGATTACTTAACCAATCCGCTATCTCGGAAGCTTCCCTGCGATTGTATCTGCTCGTTCCTTGCTTGCTCGAATTCTCTGAGTCAATCTGTCGGTGCCCCATCTGAGGCCACATGCTTATAGCACGCTCCGCATGTTCCTTCCCCTGGCCTCTCTTAGGCTCAAGATTGCCTTTGTAGACCAGCTTGTTACAAAATTCTATGATTTCATCATAACAACGACGATGCTCGGACAGGAACAACCCCCGCTGTTCATATTTTTGATATTTGCAGCTGTTTGCCGCAGCTTTCATTACACTAGAGCCGTACCCGTTTAATCCGCAAATTTCCAATTGATCATATTTATCAAGTTCATGAATAGCCCCGCCAGAGAGCGCAAGAGCTTTATCCAATGCACGTTGGATACCCCATACAGGCTCAATTTGGTAGACATCACCAACTATGAGTGCTTTTTTAGCCAGAGAGAATGCTCCCGCCGCAATTTCCGGAGAAACCTGGCCTGCTTCGTCCACAATAAGCAAATCAATGTAATTGTAGAGAAAAAATTGTTTCTGATCACCGTACGCCAAGAACTGTTTGGGAAGCATGAAAAACGTCATAACCAGACACGGAGTAATCATCGCCAGTCTCTTGTAGAATTTCTCCAACACGTTCTTATACGTCTTGCCCTTCTGTTTCTCGGTTAACGCATCTTCTCCGTCCGCCCACCTGCACTCAAAATAATGAACAGCTAACCAAAACTCCATATAACGGATTTTGGTATCCACTAGTTCGTTTATTTTACCGTTCGCAATCTGATAACGTTCTTTCCTGTCATTGTGCATCGTCACACCGTGCTCTTCTAACAACTGCAACTCACCGTCATATTGCTGCATCCATTGCATCAGAATAGCCCGTTCTTCATTAAGCTCGGTAAGTCTTCGATTATAATCAGCCAACCGGACGTTGTATGCTTCACTTATTAAATGGAGATTCATAGTATCCTTTAAAAAGCTAACCTCATCTTCATCCATGAATGCTTTGAACTGTTTCTGTACTCGTTTTGGCCACCATCTTAAGAGAAAGGGAATTTTTTTATAACAAACTTTCCATTCTCTTAATCTCACTGTAATGTGTTCAATAGCCTTTTGATGCTGTTCGATTTCTTCCTCAAGTAAACTAAAGCAGACATCTGTTCCCTTTCCGTTATGTTTGAAGCGATCAGCCTCGCTGCACAGTTTCAGAAGGGCTTTTCTTCTGTCTTCTAAAAACCATAACTCCTCGTGCAGCCTGGACTGACAATCACTTAACTCCTCATATTCCGTTCCGAAATATGTATTGCAATTTTGTAGCAGTTTGAGCCTGGAGCTTTCCAAATTTTCGTTTGTTTCTACATTCGCTACAAAATCTTCTCCTTTAACATTCGTATATTGGTAGCCATTATTTCGTGCCTCATTTATTTTCTGCGCGGAGGGAAAATAAGCGGCAAAACTATTCACTCCTTCAATCCATCGTTCCTCAAGGTTCGCAATTCCAATTTTAGTGATATTCCCGAACGAAGCGATGATATTGGTAACAGCCTGGTTATTTGTAGAGGTCGCGACAACAAGCGGCGCCTTATCTTTCATTAATGCTCTTTTGACATACAAATCGGCGACAACGGACTGCAGCAGCGTTGTTTTTCCTGTACCCGGCGGCCCATTTACTGCCAAAACTTCTCCGTCTTTCATCTGATTATAATGGTTGATGGCTTCCCTTTGCGAAGGGGACAGAGGATACCCTCCCCCCATTTGTCCTGCATGCTGTTGCATAGTCGTCAGGCTGTTTTCGATTAGCGGGTCAAGGTCTGCAGCCTTTGTAGAAATAAACCGTTCATATAGACCCAGAGGTTGTTCTGCTTTAAGCAAATGGTTGTACAATTTCATGATGTGGAATGTGGAATTCACCGTGTTATCAATAAACAGATAAACGTTCCGTTCCAATTCGATTGGGCTGTCTCCGGTTTCATCACTCGGAATCTCATTTCGTTCAAAGTCGGCTTTGGTTACCGATTCAAAAAATGCCCGAAAAAAATCGGCATATTCGTCCCAAGTCTTCATTTGTTCCACACGGTCCACTTGATCGCTTATAAATTGGTCCACGTCTTCCGCACGGCCTACGGACAATTTAGGTTCTACCATGGGCTGTAAATACTCCCTTGGGAACCAAGGAAGTTTTTTGTCACTGCCATCATATGCAAGCGTGCCTTTCCGATCAAGAACAGCTGGAATAAAAAAGACTCCTGCAAGTTCTTCAACTTCATCCTGAGTCTTTACGTATGCTTCATAATCGGTTTTTGCAGCCTTGGCGCAAATTAGAACATTCTGTTTAAGCAGTGGAGTCCTGTTTTTCTCTCGAGCGGCTGATTTTTTTTCGATTTCTAAAAAGATTTTTGAGCTAATACTTGCATCGATTTGCCCCTTCATCAACTCATTGCGATTTAGAATAAAAAAGGAATCATCCTTAAAATTAATTCCCGAATGTGTATGTGCCGCGATCACGCTTCTGAAATACCGTGTGATTTGTTCGCTTTTGCCCTTCATATCTTTCTCCCAGTCTTTCATTTGTCATAGAAAAAAAGAAGGCAGACGAGTGCCCTCTAATTTATAATCATACATTTATTTCTTATTTTTTCAATTTATTATCGAACATTTGATGCCCGAAGGCTCCGTCCAATCCGCCGGCCACCCATCTCAGCTTGCCTCCGGCCCAAAATTCTTCATCATCCGGCAGCGTTCCGTCTATGTCGCTTCCCTGCTCTTTTATGTGCGAGTTGATCGGCGTCTTCCCTTCCCGGGAGCACGTGTAAAGGATAGGATCATCCGTTGTCCGTTGTTATCCCCTTTCTTTATCTCTTCTGAAACAAAAAACAACGTACGGCCGTTATTCTGCCATTTCGGCAAGAAAATGAAGCCGCACATTGAACGTATGGTGTATAACCGGAGGCTGTTTTGCCCGTTTTTTTCTACTGCGGCTTAATTCAAATTCTCTAAATCCAGTGCCGCCACCTGTTCGGTCAAGCTAGAATAGCCCTGCACGGTCTGGGCGATGTAGGACAGCACCGTGTCGCTCCAGCCGTAAATATAGTAGGTTTGCGGGTCCTGAACGGGAACCATCGTATGGCGGTAAGGCGCAATGTCGATGATGAACGCCTTTACGTCGCGGTTCACCTTGGAACGATACCGTTTCAGCTCCTTATAAAACGCGCTGCCGCTGTTCTGCTGCTCGTCCGTGATCATTACGATCTGGTCCACTTTCTTCCGCTCCCGGATGAGCTTGCGGACAGGCGCTCCCGTATCCGTGCCTCCACGGGCATAAATCTGCGCCGCCTGGGTCAAAATGCTGTCTTTACGGGAAGGCTTCGCATCCATTACCTCCGTGTCGAACAGCCAGAACAGGGAGTTCCCCCGGGTCTTTTTATACAGCGCGAGGGCAAAAACCGCACCGGTCTCCAGATACTGCCCGTTCATCGAGCCCGAGATATCGAGGAAAATCGCCGTCTGATCTCCAAGCTCCGGCAGGTTGTCGAACGTAAGCTCCGCCGCTTCCCGCAAAGCGTCCCTCAGCTCCGGATGCTCCACCTGCCGGAAAGCCGTCGCCAGCCGGAACGGCAGGATCTTCGCTTTGCTCAGCGCCTGCGGATCGGTCAACCGCTGCACGATATACTCCACATGCCGCGCATCTTGGAGCACACCCGCCCGCTGCATCGCGTTCAAATGACGGAGCAGCGCAAACGTCGGCATCTGGTACAGCAGCGCCTCCCAGACCGCCTTGGACGGCTTGATGGCTCCCGTCACCGTCTCGTAAGGCAGCTTGCCGCGTTCGATCCAGCGGATCTGCTCTTCCTCGGTTGCGGCCAGCTTCAAGCTCTCCAGCGCCTCCACCTGCGGAAGCAGCGTCAGATTGGCCTCCATCCCGCGCAAGTAGCGGAACAACGCCTGCTGCTTCAAATCCTGCGGCTTCGGATGCGCCGTCGCAATGGCGTCCCCCAGGCTGTATCCGCGACCGCGTCCGTTGTACTTCATCGCCCAGTATTCGGACACTTCCGACAAGAACCGGTTCACCTGCCGCTTGACGGCGCGACCGCCTTCTCCACGGCCGAGCCCGTTCAGAATGGTCAGAAAATCGGACAAATCCGAAGGAATCCGCACCACCTGCCGGAAAATCTTCGCAAACAGATCCGGACGATACATGGAAAGAATCGCGAGCCCGAACAAAGGCTGAAGCCGCATAAAACCGGCGTTCCGGCCAAACACAATCGCCCGGGCCATAAAATTGGGATTGGCCTCGGCCATCTCGTGATGAAGCTGCATCGCATCTGCGACCAGCTCCTGCTGATCCGCGTAGTACGTGTTCCCCATCGTATTCGTCATCAGCGTCTGCACATACCGCTCCTCCGCTGACCGCGTATACGCGGGATAGTTGTCTTTATTGTAGGTGTCCGGTCTGAGCGCGCCGAACAGCTTTTTTGCCATACTCATGATTCACACACTCCTTTTTTAGAAAGAACTCCAGCGAAGAAAAAGCGGAACCGGTCTGCTGCAGGAGTCGAACCTGCCGTACTGCCCGGGGTATTGCCATTGGTCGATAAGCTCGAAGGACCCCGTTCCTGCGCCTCGCCGGATATTCATTTTTTGAGTAGAAGCGGAGCGAGGAAAATAGTTGAAAAGGTTCGCAGCGTCCCTCGGACAGCGTCATACTTAACCCTAATAAGTCGAAGAAACCCTTTCCGGCGCCTCGCTCCGCCTATTCTTTTGTAGAAACCACCGAGGAAATAGGTCGGACAGGTACATGCTGCTCTACCATCTGAGCTATTCCTCCCCATGGAGGAAGTTGGACTCGAACCAACGACCAGCCGATTAAAAGTCGAAGTAACCCGTCCAGGCGCCTCGGTGATTTTTATCCGGTGGGCCGTTTAACGTGCCCGCCTTCTGTACCTATCTTCGCTCATTTTCAGCTCCGCGAACATGGCGAAAGTATTACGACAAGAGAAAAATTTACCTTTTTTATGTGAAAAAGATTGGGGATGCCGCTTACGCGAAAGCTGCCGGGATTTATTGTGGGAATACGTTCGATGGCTTATCGAAAGGGGTAAAAAAGTAGACAGGTGTACGGTTAGAAATGTATAGGGTGAACGTTTGCAGAGAAGTGCGGGCTGTGGGAAGTATGTTGCTTGTCTGACTCGTTGGGCGCTGTGTGGGGTTAAGTGAAACATAGGCATAAAGAGGTCTGGCAACCATTCGTGAGAAGCCGGGATACAACAATCTTATGCAGCGCAGACTTCTCAAAAATGAACACTTGGTCGAGGAAGGGATTTAGCTGCGTACGCCCGTTAAGCATACCGTTACAGGAGGGAACCATATGGAAAACAATGCGAAGGTCGGTCAAACTACCCTGACGCTCATAAAAGGAGACATCACTAAGGTAACGGCCGACGTCATCGTCAATGCCGCTAACACAAGCTTGCTCGGAGGAGGCGGAGTGGACGGAGCGATACATAGAACGGGAGGCGGTAAAATTCTCGAAGAGTGCATCAAAATCCGCGAACGGCAGGGAGGCTGCCAAATCGGCGAAGCCGTCCTTACGACAGCGGGGAATCTGCCCGCTTCCTATGTCATTCACACCGTGGGCCCGGTTTGGAACGGTGGAACCGGCGGCGAGGCGGACAAGCTCGGAAGCTGCTACCGGAATTCGCTTGCGCTGGCCGCAGGGCATCATGCGAAAAGCATCGCTTTTCCGAACATCTCCACAGGCATCTACCGGTTTCCGAAACCTCTTGCGGCTGACATAGCTCTGGCGGCGGTGAAGACATTTTTGTTGTCAGAGCCCCAAGGGATTGAACAAGTTTATTTTGTTTGTTTTGATGAGGAGAATTACCGGATATATGAGGAGCGGATGGCGGAAAGGTAATTGGTGGAGAACTGGCGGAGAACTGGCGAAGAGTATCAGGGCGATGAAAAAACTTGTTCAACTGGATTGAATAGCCGGCAGCAAAAAAAGGCTTGGAGCAGAACTCCACGCCTTTTTAGCGATCAGGTTTCGTAATTGGAGACCTTACTCGCTCATTGCTTCTTGTTCAAAGCCCGTACATCATCTCTAAAAGCATCGCTGTACTGCTCAAATAATCCCGTATCGAACTTATAGCTCTTGTCGTTGGCCTTCGGTGTATTTTCCTTAAGCTGCTTATACAGGCTGTCGGTTTCTTTCGAAAGCTTCGCCCATACTTGCTTCACGCTATCATACTTGGCGTCCAGTCCCTGAATGTACGCATCGTATTCCGCCTTTTTTTCCATCGCTTTGCCCAGGCGCTCCATTGTAAAATCCATATCCATTGTCTGGCCTGTACTGCCCGTACCCCTGCTTGTGTAAAAACCGACGTTTACGAATCCATCGTTCCAGATGGACAACGTCATAAAGTTGTTGATCTCACTTAGTTTAGACTCTGGAGCCGGCTCTTTCGGCTTAGCCGAGGCATTCGCCGGATTGGCGGTATTTGCAGGCGAACTCTTAGCCGTCTCCGCCGGTTTTGCCTCTTCATTCTTTTCCTTGCTTCCACACCCTGACATAACAACCAGCAGGACAACGGCCATTCCGATCAAAAAACCAATTTTGCTGCGTTTAGACATCCCCGTACTCTCCTTTTTTTACAAGTGCTCCTTTTATATCGGTTTTGCGGCAGGAGTTTTGAAGGATTTAGCTGAGAAAAAGTACATCGTAAAAGTAAATCACACAACCGTCCTAGCTTCAGGCAGGGCTTCCCTGACGGGACTTCCAATCCCGGTAACGCTCCGTAATAACCGGCTCGATGATCCGGTAGTTCTCAAGCGAGTCCTCCACATGATAGATCGTCGGCAAGCCAGCCGCCAATACGTTCGTGAAATCGACGGCGGTATAAACATCGTTTTGGATATCGAGGTATTCGCGGGCAAACGCCTCCGCTTCCTCCGACAATTCCTTCGAGCTGAGCACGCCGTCCCAGTTGGTACGATAAAACTCGGCGCCCGTCATCTCATCCCGTTTGACAAGCTCCATCTCCGGCGCGTCTTCCTTGCGGCTTCGTTTGCCGATGAGGTCGTTCTTAATCACCCAGGCAATGAACATCCCCGTCGGGACGTAGGCCTGGAACCTATCTAGCTCGGACGGAAAATCGCCTTCATAGTGCCACTTCGCCTTATCGAACACGACGATTTCTTTTTCCGGTATCTGAAATAAAACGTCCCTCGGCTCCTCGACGAACCCTTTGCTTTTCAGTTCATCGACCAGCTCCTCCATCCGCTTGATCGCTTCACCCTTAGTGGGATAGGGTTCGTAGACGGGATTCATCGTTTTTTTGTCCACATATAACCGGCCCTTAACGATATTAACGATACAAACCTGCGTCGCTTCCGTCAGCATCAGATGGTAATAGGTTTTAAAAGTCTTTCCCTGTTTGGTCAGTACGGTTTCGATTTTGTCCAATTTGTCACCTCTCTGTGTTGTCGGGGATCCTGTCTCTGGTAGGAGGCAAGGTTTGTAGATTTCCTGCATGGAAAAGAGAGTTGGCGGCTTTCTTAGGTGATTAGGGGAACGTTCATTGATGCAACCACTCTCTTCTAAGAGAACATTATTAAATGTTCTACTTATTCAAGTATGAGCTCTGCAGGCATGAATCCAAAATAAACAAAAGTAACTACCTGCTAAACTCAGGCTCCATAAAATGAAGAGTTGGGCTCGCCGAAGGATTAGCTGGTTAAGTATAGGGGAAAAATGTAATGATCAGTATAAAGAAAAAATTAAATGACCTGCTCATATAAAAGGTGATATCACAAAAGCCAAGGCACACATAATTATTATTCATAAACATAAGTGTAATCGTGGGTGGTTGATCGTTAATCATTAATAGACTTTATCACACTTAGTATATGATTGTGTTTCACTGTTTATATAACTTATAATACACAACGAGGAAAAACAAACAATATTCGCCACTTGCTTCTATTAAAATGAATGGGAATTTAATATAGTCGTTCACCCTTCAGAGGAACGATAACCATACCTACCTGACTTAAATAAATCACAATTTTTAAACCAAAATCTCTAAAACACTTACTGTAAAGGAATGATTAATATGTCTAAGCGGAACTTACTTCTTGGAATGATTAATAAAGAAGAAGGCTATGAAGTGGAGTTTAAGGAATCTCTCAATGGACTGGAACCCGATGACTTAGTGGCTTTTGCTAACTCCAAATCAGGTGGTACTATACTAGTTGGTGTAAAAGACTCTAAAAATACACAGGGAAGACAAGTTGGAGAGTTACTAGGCTGTTTAATAAATGATAAGGGGCGGCTAACAATACTTGATAAAGCGAATAGTTGCCGCCCCCCTGTTAACGTTGAGATCAGCACGGAAGAAATTGACGGAAAAAGCGTGTATATCATAGATGTACCTTCGGGAGAATTTAAGCCTTATTGTACCAACAAAGGGACTTATAGGACTCGTGGGGATGGTCAAAAGAAATCGATATATCCGAATGAGCTTCTATCGATATTTATGGAAACTGAAAGAGATAAGTTCATTTCTAGCTTTAGAGAAGCATCAATGGGACTAGAAGAACAAATAAATCAAACGAAGCATGTATTGGTGAATGAAACAAATAAAATACTAGCTACTTTTAAAAGTTTCGAAAAAGATGTTAACGAGAGTCTTAGCACTATTGAAGATAGTGCTGACAATGCAGATAATAATTCAAGTAGTGTTGAATCAGTAGTAAGTGACATTCAAGATATTGTTGATGATATTTGGGAATTATTAATTACTGTTGCATATCTATTACCTAGAATTGATTTGAATACAAGAAGGTTAAATAATTTATCCGGGTACGAATACAATTTCGCTAAAGAATTATACGCGAGATTTTTCAAACGATATAAAAATGATAACCTTCCAAGTGAGAGGATATTTAAAAACAAAAAAAATGTTATTAAGAGAATTTTTCCCGAGCTAACCAACAGTCAGATTGAAGAGATACATAATGATTTACTGAAAAAACACCAGGAAGAAGATGATCAATTTGACAGAGAAAATAATCATTTGTAAGCAATTTATTCCCTAAGATGTTTTACTGACCAAAACAGAAACTCTAGAAATTTATGATTTGGTTTTTAGGATATTTCTACTCATATTACGCATGTACATGAAGTCTAATACCTCAAACCTTCATTTTCACTCCTATTAGCAGCAGACTCTTAATGCAAAAGGGAATGTAACCGTATCGTAGGATATCGTTGCATTCTCTTTAAGAAGTTTTATTTTTTCCTCGTGTTATGTGAGCTTAATCATTTTAAATCCTACTCTAGAAATCTTAAATACTCACTTAGGGCTAAATAAGCTTAGAATAGACTTAAATAGATTAAAACGAGTAGTTCTGTGTGAAATGACAAGATATTCCTGGAGAATGATATGTTGGAGTATAGCATCTTCTAATTTGTTATGGAGGAGCCTCTTAAACCTAAACATTTCTTGTTCTAATTCTCGTTCTATATAATTAACTATGTTTTCATATGTAAATGAGCTACCGTATTTATTGTATTCCTTTTCAAATTCCTCTATCTTCAACCAACCACTTGAAATATCATTCATGCTACTAAAATAATTAGTTAATCTTGAAAGTTCCTTTTGCTTTGATTCAATAGTTCGCATGAGGTCTTCACCTTCAATCAAATCACAATCCAACTTGTACATGAGTCCTAATTGAAGTCTTTCATATCGGACAGATTCATTAACCTTACCGAAAATATACCAGATCCTTGATTGACGGATCTCTTTTAAAGTCTCATTAACTTTATTTATTTCTTCCTGAAATGACCTATATTCACTTACAAGATCATCCAGCTTAGTATAGGAATAAGAATTTCCAGAATCATATATAATAAATTTATTTTTTTCTACTCGATATTTTTTAGTTTTTGTTATTAATTCTCCAAGCATATTTGGAATATACCCTATATTTTCACTAAATTTATTAATGTTTTTCTCAGAATAGAATGAGATGGTGCTAAGTAAATCTTCAATTTGTTCCTGATATTTAAGAGCATCTTCATACTTCTGTTCTCTAAGCTTTCTCAAGGCCTTCCACTTAAAAGAAGAGTTTGTTAACCAAATAACCAAAGCTGTTGTAAATATAATAGACGAAAAGCTCAAAAAACTGTTCACACTTTTGTAGTCGATTTGAAAAAATATATAGCTGATCTTAGCCCATGTTAAGTTGATTAGAAAACTCCATACCTGTTGCAATAAAAAAGGATAGAAATAAGATAATATCCCTCCCCAAATTAAGAGATTGCCGATGCTAAATGAAAACATACTAATTATAAATGTTTTTGCCGTGTGATATAAAACTATTGGACTTAACATATTGGATTTATCTAATACATTTTTGGTTTCGTAACGATAAGATATAACCTGAGGTGAAATAAAGTATAGCAACTTATCAAACAAATAATACCACTCTGACAGTAGCCTTATTGTAGATACAGATTTATTTGCTCTTAGGGTCCTATATAAGAATCGCAAAACAGAAGAAAAACCTCTGACTATTAGCCCATCATATAAAACTAGTAAAAACATCCAGCATAGTAATAGAAAAAGATATAAACTCGGTATTTTTATGAAGAAGGGTGTTATGGATTGATCAATAAAAGTCATTCCGTTAAGTAAACATTGATGAAAAAAAATAATAAGCTGCTGTAACATAAACTACCTCCAAAGACCAATAAAGAAATAAGAGCTGCACAAGAAACCAGCGTCATTCAAAAGATAGAAATCCATCAAGATGGCTGTATCCAGACTCACTACAACATTGCTCATCCTCAAGGTGTGGGCGGATTATTACAAGGTACTTGAAAGCAAATGTTTTTACATTTAAGTAAAATTATACACTCCATATGAGATGAGTGCTGATCATAGAAATTACTTATGCATCACTTTTAGATGTAGTTGTTATTCACCTAAAACATTCCATCAGACTCACGTAAAAAGTTTATATAGTAACTAAACTCTAATTTGGTTTAGCCAATTTATAAGCCCGAAATAATCTTGTAATGACATCTGGTGTGAACAATTTTCTTGAAATTTTCTTGAGTCCCGTGTGAAGTACGATGTAGTGGCAACAATTCCAGCGGTTGCTTTTTCAGCTTGCACCACTCCATGCAAACGCTGTATAACTCCGATCCCAACCCCATTTGATGGGGCATATTTTTTACATTCAACGACATATAAAAATGAACCTAGGGCATCTTTTTTTGCCGCATATATGTCCTTACCACCATCTCTGCTTTCGGAAGTAAGTGTAACATCGTATCCCATACGATCTAATATCTCAGCGATAACCTCTTCGAATTTCCTCGGTGTCAAATTATATAATTCGTCGGGATTTCTGCGTAATGTATCAAGCAATTCATTAGAGACAAATGTAATCTCTGTAGTAATTTGTTTATGTTGATCGCTTCCAACCAATAATGGTTTGCCATCAGTGCCAATAATACCTGGTGTCTCAATCGGCTTAAACAAATCTATAATCATTGATTGATCAATACGTCTATTCTTTAAAAATGATGCTACTGCCTTTACTGACGATAGATTTCCTTTTGTAACCCTATATAAATCAGCTATAACTTTTTGAGTAAGAGTAGTATTTGAAAATATTTGCTCTAACAATCTATTATAATCTCTATAATTTGTTTTTAGCTCTACTTGTTTGTAAGGAATGTTAAGTCTTAACTTTGTCTGTGAAACCAAAATAATCTTTGTTTTAGGTAAGCTTGCAAGGATACTGCTTACTTCTTTATTCAACTTCTTGCTGGAATGAGCCTCATCAATTACTATTAAAGATCTTTTTTTAACATCTTCAACTGATTTTACCGCACTTTCAAATAGGGAACCCATACTGTAAGGATATAGATACGAAATTCCACCAGGAAAAAGTTCTTCATATTTTAACTTAAAGGTCATTGCAAGAGCAGTTTTACCAACTCCAGTTCGACCATATATACCTACTAATGAATTATCATCAATAATTAATCTCTCGTATAACATCTCTAACTCTTGAACATAAAGGAATAATTCTCCCCCAAAGAAAGATTCATCAGTCGAAATTATGTTCATATTATCACCTCAACAATTCATGTTAGTGCAATATTCCTTCCCATTTTTATATATCCTGCATAAAACATCGTATATCAAATGAATAACAAGTTTATTTGATAAAAACTAAAGAACCATGTAGGTATGGTCATCCCCCCGTCAAGTAGACTCGAACAAAAGAAAATTAAGTTGCAACCGTTTCCCGGTATTCAACTGAGGAACGGTTGTTCAGTTTTTTCTGGAAGCGGTCATGGTTACAATACAAGATGTAATCATGAAGGTCTTGTTCCAGTTCAGAAATCGTTCTCGGTGAAGTAAGATAGATGTTCTCTGTTTTTAAATGGGAGAAAAAAAAGACTCTATGGGCGCATTGTCTAAGCAGATTCCTCACCTCGAATGGCTGCCCGCAATCCCCAGCTTTACGAGTTTTTCGTTGAATGGTTTAGAGGCGTATTGGAAGCCCTGGTCAGAATGAAGGAGAACGCCCGTGAGACCGGCCCAGATACGCAGCTTCTACAGTGGTTTGCCACAAGCGCATGGTCCTTACGCTTCGAAAGCTGTCAGGATACAATCTAGTTGTTGTAGATATCCTGAATGACCGAGAGATACACAAAACGATCCCCGGACACGATATAAGTAATATCGGTTACCAGTTTGCACAGCGGCGCTTGCGCGTGAAACTGGCGTCCAAACAGTAGGATGAACCACCGATGCCTGCTTACCGAAAAAGCGACGATTCTTTCGGATGATTGATTAAATGCCCAGCTTCTTCATCAGTTGGCAAGCCCGTTTGTGGTTGACAGGCAGGCTCTTTCCGCAACGCAGTCGTCATGAGCAAGTAGCCAAAGTAAGAGCGTAAACGGTGTATGACCATTACGTGCTACTCCAACAGCAACTCCTGTTCCTTGCGTGGATCTAGTCTGAGGCGTCTCTTTCGCCATTTGTAGTAACTAGACCGGGACCGCCTGCCAGAAGAACCAGCCATTTCAGCGGATCTTTTCGTCTCATTTCCTCGATAATTTCACATCGACTCTCCTTGTTCGTCACTCCCCGTATAGATTTGGATATCGTTTTTTTTAGTATGCAATCTCCACCCTTAAATAGGCCATTTCTTCTTCCATACTCGCAAATTCTGTCTTAGGTCGGCTTATAGGACGCTCAAAATAAAACAGCACCGGGCTCTCATTAAGAAGCCAGTGCTGTAAGTACTTCATTGCTGGGTGTTCGGCTCATATAACGTTTTTTTTAGCAATACTGGCGATTCTTCAGACAAGATCATCTGATATAAAGGAACTTTTTTATCCTTTGCAATTTTATGAAGTTTTTGAATGTTCTCATCGATCGCTCTTGCCCCTGCATATATCGCTTTAGGTGTTGGAGTATAAATCATGCGTTGATCATTTGTTGCATCTGGGCCGAATGGAAAAACGAATCGCCATTCTTGTTCATAAGCCCACTCCGGGGATTTGCTAATAGTTGGGTATAACCCGAACAAATTATTGAATTGTCTACACTCATTTGTTAAAACTTGCTTAAGATACTCTGTGGCGTCAAACATTGTGTCGGTATAGATACAAGGAAAAATAGCCCTGCTTTGCGGATTGTTTGGGCCTAACTCCTGATAATTATATTCAACACAAAAGCCGGTATGGTTTTCAGCATAGTGACTCCACATGAGATTATTGTCTTTTCTTTCACTAAGGCACATTACAAGATAACCAGTCTGAAAGGCGGTTCGGAATATTTGAAACAAGTCTTTGATCTGTTTATTATTAATATCAACCAGAGTAGTTGCGAATTCTACTTCATGACCTACAAGGACTTTATCAAATTGAGCTACGTATTTCACGAATGCATTGAAAGGCTCAGGGTTATTACGAATTTCATCAATTTGCTGTTCACTAAATGTAACCCCAACTTCTTCCAATGAAACAATCATCTTCTCCATGTTCCGTTGTAAAAACAATTCCTTACTTAATTCATCGTAATTGATTTTAAGTATGGCATCAAAGGGATCGTTAAATTCAATCGGGTAGGATAACCGCTCTTGTTGATTGATCAAATTCTTCACGCTATATTCTGTGAAGCGGCGGTAACGGTAAAAGGCACTGGGCATGTGTTGGTGCTTCAATACAGCAGCTTCATTAATTTTCAAATCATCGGGATTTACAGGAAATTGCAATTTAATATAGTCATCTATCCACATCTCATTATCACATCCTTATCGTACATTGGCATTAGGCAACTTCCATTCTAACATTCATTCTTTCTAATGGGAAAGAGATAGAAATGACCCATTGAACGAACCGCATGATCAACTGCCCTCTCTCTCAAACGATACAAACTCTATAAACTGCTTCCAAATCGAAAATGATCTTGACAAACAAATTGACACGAAAAAATTGCGCGACTATTTCACGTCAATCTTCGTGTCAATTCAACAGTCAATTTTCAATTAAATCTAAAACGTTTCCCGTTAAAATGTTCTTCCCAGCGTCTCTTTCGTTTCTTTTACGCTATGTTAATCAGCTTTTTCACGTAGCTTTGCGGCAATAATACGGCAACTCTTCGAAAACACCTCTGTTATATCAATTCCGCAAACACTGTATCAGTATATATTCCCTTATATATCTAAGTATTTTAGGCATCTATATCACTTCTTACAATCATCGCGACATTTTCTATGTGAACGGTATGCGGGAACATGTCCACCGGCTGAACGCAAGCGGTGCGGTAACCGCCGTCCTCGAGCACGCGCAAATCGCGCGCGAGGGTCGAGGCATTGCACGACACGTAGACGACCCGCTCCGGACGGAGCTGAAGGATCGTGTCGAGCAGTCGCTCGTCGCAGCCCTTGCGGGGAGGATCGACGACGATGACGTCGGGACGGACGCCCGCGCGCTGCCACTCGGGGAGGACGTCCTCCGCTCCTCCCACAGCAAACTCCGCGTTGCGGATGCCGTTCAGCTCCGCGTTGCGCTTTGCGTCTTCGATCGCCTCCGGCACGATCTCAACGCCGTACACCTTCTTGGCATGTTTCGCCAAGAAGAGCGAAATGGTGCCGATGCCGCAGTACGCATCGACCACGGTTTCGCCGCCGGTCAATCCGGCATATTCGAGCGCTTTACCGTAAAGCGCCTCGGTTTGAACCGGGTTGACCTGGAAGAACGAGCGGGCCGAGATTGCAAACTTGACGTCGCCGATGTAGTCGTAGATGACTTCCCGGCCCCAGAGAATGCGCGTTGTCGGTCCGAAGATGACGTTGGTCCGTCCGGTGTTGACGTTCTGGCAAATGCTTGCCACGCCCGGTATCGCGGTGCGAATTTGCTCGATCCATTCCTCTGCATACGTAATCTCTTTACCGTTTGTAACGAGCACGACCATGATTTCGCCCGTGCGGAAGCCGACTTTTACGACAACATGCCGAAGCAGCCCTTCGTGTGTTTCTTCCCGGTAAGCGCGAATGCCCAGCCCGCGGCCGATTTCTTTGACCTTAGCGATGACTTCGTCGTTATTCGCATGCTGGATCAGGCAGGCTTCCATGTCGATTATCCGGTGACTGCCCTGCGCGTAAAAACCACCGACGAGCCCGCCCTGCTCCTCTCCAAAAGGAACCTGAGCTTTGTTCCGATATCTCCACGGATCGCTCATGCCAATGGTCGGATACACAACGATGCCGCCCGCCTCGGAAGCACGCGCTGTGTCTTGCATCAGCGGGTCCGCCACCTTAAGCTTCCCGATCCGCTCCAGGTTGTCCACGACGAGTTGGCGCTTCACCTTCAATTGGGCCGCATAGTCCAAATGCTGGAGCTGGCAGCCACCGCACTTGTCATAGATCGGGCACGGCGCGCCGACACGGTCCGAACTTGATTCCAGCACTTCAAGCAGTTTGGCGTAGCCGTACTGCTTTTTGAGTTTGAGCACCTTGAGGCGCACCCGTTCACCCGGCAGGGCACCGGGGACAAAAAGGGTGAAGCCTTCGACGCGGCCCACGCCTTCTCCGTCATGCCCGATACCGATGATCTCGGCGGTATACTCGCCGTTCTTCTCCACGGGCAAACCGGTCAGCGCGGCGGAGCGTTTGCTCCCAGCTTGAGGCGAGGATATCCGCTCAGCCCGGGCTCTGCCGCCGCTCCCACGACTGCCAGAGCCCTCACCGCGCACGGCTCCCGCTTGGCCGTAAGGCTTCACACGGCCAGCCTCACCACGTCCGCCAAACGCCCGCTGAGCAGCGCCTCCACGGCCCTGCCCAGTGTGCGTTCTATTCGCTTCGCTCCGACCGTCAGCCGCTGCTTTAGCGGTGTTCTCACCTCGGAGCGTACCACGGCGCTCACCCGGCCCACCATGCGTTTTGCCCACGGATGTGCCATCACGCTTCTGCCCCGACAAAGCCCCGCCCTGCGGCTTCCCCGCAGACGCCCCGCCCCGCCGTTTATTTTTACTCATATCATTTAACTCCCTAATCTGCGTTGATGTTTATATGTCGATAGACCGGATTCGTCTACAATGATCTCGATATGCGACTGCAGGTTGGTGAAAACCGCCGGCAATGTGCCGCCGAGCTCGCCGTCCAGGTTGATCTGCACGTAGTCTGGGGACGAAATTTCGAGCTTGCTCGTCTGAAAATAGACGACGTTCGGATCGTTGGTGTGGTCGCCTTTGAGCGCCATGGTGGCGATTTTGATAAACTCCGGCAGGTTGCACTTTTTGAGCACGATGACGTCGAAAAGCCCGTCGTTCAGACTCGCGTCGACGGCCAGTTTTTCAAAGCCCCCGACGGAATTGCTATTGGTAATGAGGAACAGCATAACGTCCTCGTTGATTTCCATTTCAGCGGACTTCAAATGCATGTGAATCGGCCGCAGGCGCGGCAGCATTTCGAGTCCTTTTACATAGTAGGCAAGCTGCCCGATCATGGTTTTGAGCTTGCTGGGCACTTCGTACGTCAGCTCCGTCATAGAGCCCCCGCCCGCAATATTGATAAAATATTTCTGGTTCACTTTACCGACATCGATCGGTCTCGTATACCCGCGGACGATAAGATCCACGGCGTCTTCCCAGTCGCGCGGAATGTTCAAA
The DNA here is from genome assembly GCF_059692095.1 of Paenibacillus sp. JT31N7. Taxonomy (NCBI): domain Bacteria; kingdom Bacillati; phylum Bacillota; class Bacilli; order Caryophanales; family Paenibacillaceae; genus Paenibacillus; species Paenibacillus sp. JT31N7. Next base: position 21,321 of record NZ_JCAUAT010000006.1, on the reverse strand, counting down.
GCCCGGGCAAAATCGTTCGTCGTTCCGAGCGGCAAAATGCCCACCGGAGGCCGGTTCGGCTTCTCGCCCATCCCGTTTACCACTTCGTACAGCGTTCCGTCTCCGCCCGCCGCAACGATAAGGTCGAACCCGCGGTCCACGGCCTGTGAGGCCGCCAGCATCGCGTCTCCCTCGCCGATCGTCGCATGGGTGGACGTTTCATAACCGCCCCTCTCCAGACGCTGCAAAATTTCCGGCAGGCGCTTGCGCATTTCTTCCCTACCCGAAGTCGGGTTATAGATCAATCTAGCACGTTTGGCCATTTCTCTTTATCACCTTTTTTGCTCATAATGGTCCCGGTTAAAAAAAGAGGCAACCTGCCGCTCCAGCCACTCGCTGACCTTCGGACTCGGCAGTATAGATTGCCCGTTATATCGGTAGTCAAACCCTTCCAGCCTGGAAGGAATCACTTCTCTCGTAAAGTAGCCCTCACTTAAAAAAAGCGGCGCAATGATGACCGCATGCCCGGGCTTCCGCTCCTGCCACCATTCCAGTTTCCGCTTCGTCTGATCCGGCAGCAGCATCGCCACGTCCGTCGTTCCGTATCCGCCTGTCTTCTTCAAAGCTTGAGCAATCCGCTCCAGACTTCCGCGCCACGCCAGATGAAACAACTGCTCGACGCTGCCATGCCCCACAAGCAGCACGATCTCCCGCTCCGGGTCCTCCGACAGGCTGCGAATTTTCTCGTACACCATCTCCGCCAGCAGCTCGGCGTCCTCATCCATAGGCGACGTCATATGCACGCGTGCCTTGATTTCGAACGGTTCCAGATCCGTCGGCAGAAGCGGCTCGGGCTTCAGGCCCAGCGCGTACGCGATTTCGTCGAGATGCGTGCTTCCTTTGGATACAAAAAGCGGGATGACGATCAGATCAGTCACACCACGGTTTTCTAACCAGGTAATTCCGTCTTGAATCAGCCGTCCGTCTACAAGCTCCAGGAACGAACCAAACACCGGAACGCCATCCGGGACATGCATCCCCGCTACGGCTTCATCCACCAGTTGCACCCATTCCCGGCTCCGCGAGCCGTGGCTGATCACCAAAATCCCATACGTACGCATGGCTTTCACTCCGCTTCCGTTCATCCTGCTTTCATGCTATCTAAACTGGCCCCTTATGTCAATAAACAGGAAAAATCCCCATTTACGGGTGTAAAGAGGGGGATTTTAGGTCTTTCGCGGTCTGCTGTTGTGAGGAACGATCGTTTGTAAGCCTGCGAACACTCTACCATTATAAAAGAGGTTCCGCAGCGTTTATTACGCCTGACTCATCTTACCCGAACATGCAGCGCGAAGAAACTCGGGACCGGACAGTCCAGGGCAGCCGTTCAAGCTTGGCGTGAGCGACTTCTACAAGCCGCCCCCAATGAGGGAAAACTCTGCATTGCCGGCGGTAACCCTGATGCTTTCAGGGTATCGTTTAAATGCAAGGCGACTGAGCGTGACGTAATGACTGAAACCCCATCTTCGGACTGGACCCGCATGATTGACAGCGGTCAACCGTTCAGCTCTTTGTTCCTTAAGAAAGATCACATGTACACTCCCAGTGGACAGAGGTCAATTCCACTGTCTTCGAAACAGACAGCCAGACCTGTAAGCTGCCCCACCACTGGCTCTATCTTGGTGTCTGGTTCAACCCCTTCGGAATCTGTATCGAACAGACAAGAAAGCAGCCAAGAACACCCTTTACGAACCCGCAGCGATCCTCTTCCAAGTTCCCCGTCTATCTGCCTCTTGCCGTACATAACCGCTTCGCGTTTGCCGGTTCCGCTTCCTGACTAGAAAGCAAAATCAGGCCGCGCCCATCCCGGCCGCTCTAGCGGTTCAGACGATCCAGCGTCAGCACGTAGCCGTCGTTTCCGTAGTTCAGGCAGCGTTTTACGCGCGAAATCGTCGCCGTGCTCGCTCCCGTCTCGGCTTCGATCTGATTGTACGTGCAGCCTTTGCGCAGCATGCGCGCCACTTCCAGACGCTGGGACAGCGACTGGATCTCGTTCACCGTACAAAGATCGTCAAAAAATGTATAGCATTCCTCCAGGCTGTTCAATGTAAGAATCGCCTCGAAAAGCTGGTCAATCGCTTTATCATTTAGTTTTTTCAACTGCATATCTTCAACCCCTAGCATTCCATTTCATCTTGTATTTCTGGACAATCGGTAGAACAATAATTTCTATTTCGACAGGTTTATTATAATCTCCTTCCTTTACAATTGCAAAACAGTAAAATTTTTAAGCGTTACCGCTCTAAATCGCGACCTTCTCCTGGTAGTGTACATTTAGGCCGTTCCGGTTCCCGTGACATTTTCCCCGTACCCGTGATATCCGTCCAGACCAAACGTTTGCCTATCACATAGGATGTAGCAGTAAATCCTTTGCAAAGGATCGTGAATTCAAGTGAGCTATCGTTATCCGAAACACGGCCGACAGCCGGAGGTGCAAACCAGAAGCTTGTTCTCGCCGGGTCCGGCAGGAGGTCAGGGCGGAGTTCCTTTCCAAGGCGGCGGATTTCCGGGAGGAGGTTTTTCTGACGGCGGGTTCTCAGGAGGCGGCTTTTCAGGCGGGGGGTTCCCGGGGGGAGGCTTTTCAGGTGGCGGGTTCCCCGGAGGCGGAGGTTTCCCACAGGGCGGCCCGGGATTTTCCGAATTCGGCCAGAATCTGCCCGTACCCGTTAATTCCGCCGCACCGGCCGCTGCAGCCGGGAGTTCAGGAGGAGGAGCCGGCGGCCTTTTAGGCGGCATGAACATCAATCAGATCAAAGGCTTCATTGACCGCATGGGCGGAATTGAAGGCGTCATCGGGACCATGGGCAAAGTACAGAAATTCGTCGGCTCCGTCCAGCAGTTCGCTCCCATGATCAAGCTGATGTTCAGCAGCTTCGGAGCCAAGGCCGCCACCAAACGCGCTAATACCGTACCAGCCGTCAAACGCAAAAAGAAAAGAAAAGCCACGCAGACCAAGCGCAAAGCCAAAACAACCAAGCGCCGTAAACGGTCCACACGCAGGTAACCGGATAAGGCCGGGTCCCCAGCAGGACCCGGTTTTCCCGGGCACAAAACAGAACGAGCCAAGCCAAAGCACCGCTCCTAAACAGTTGGCAGTTCGCAATTCGCAGTTTGCAGTTTGGCAGTTCGTGGTTTGACGGTTTGGCCAGTTCGCTGTTCACTGTTGTCTGTTTGGCGGTTTTGCAGTTCGCTGTTCGCTGTTTTGCAGTTTGCTGTTCACTGTTCGCTGTTTGGCTGTTCACTGTTCGCTGTTTGGCTGTTCACTGTTCGCTGTTTGGCTGTTCACTGTTCGCTGTTTGGCTGTTCACTGTTCGCTGTTTGGCAGTTCGAACTTCGCAGTTTGGCGGCTGACGGTTTACCGCTGTCAGACAAACGGCCTGCCCGCACAGACACACGCTCTGCAAACAACGTTTCCTTTAAAGCTGCAGCACAGCACTTCTTCTACAATCATGAACTATATCGGTTCCGACACAAAAAATATATAGAATTCTCCACCATTTACATAAAATAAACAGGAAAATGTTTGGATACTAACCGAGCGAGCCGTCTGTCATCTCCCGCTTCAAAAATTATCATGCATCGCATACGGCTTCGTGCACCGCATACGGCTTCGTGCACCGCATACAGCTTCGAGCACCGCTCACGGCTTTCGCAAGGTACGGCGCTGCATGGACTGTGATCCGGCCGCAGCGCCGCCTTCTTTTAGCGCCTCTGTGGGCCAAGGCCCGCAGGCCACAGCCGCCTTCATCTCCACTTCCCGCCGCTCCCCCTGTGATATACTTGACGTATATCTCACTAGGACGGGCGGGTGATCCCTATGAAGGCTCCAACTCGCGGCCCGGAAGCCAGCTCCGGGCCGGTGGTCTTGTTCGACGGCGTCTGCAACCTGTGCAATGCCGCCGTCCGGTTCACCGTGCGCCGCGATCCGGCCGGACAAGTCCGGTTCGCGGCGCTGCAGTCGGAAGCCGGGCAGGGCCTGCTTGCCCGGCACGGCCTGCCTGCGGCCTCCTTCGATTCCTTCGTGCTCATCGAAGGAGGCCGCGTCTACACGCAGTCGTCCGCCGGACTGCGTGTGCTGCGCCGGCTGCGGTACCCGTGGCCGCTGCTCTACGGCTTCGCGGCGGTGCCGAAGCCGATCCGCGATGCGGTGTACCGCTGGATCGCGCGCAACCGCTACCGCTGGTTCGGGCAGCGGGACGCGTGCATGATCCCCACGCCGGAGCTGCGCCGGCGGTTTCTGGACTAGGCGCCCCTTCCCACAAAAAAACAAATAACCGGCATCTCATCGCGAGACTCCGGTTATTTTCTTTTACAGCCTTATTGGAAAGTTACTTCCAATTGGTTTTGCGTATGATTTTGCAGCTGAGCTGCCGAAGATTTTTGATTGGACTGGGATTGGAAGCCGGTCAGCGTACGTGCCGCAACTTCCTCTTTCGGATGTCCGTTTACGAACTCGCCTTCGTACAGCAAGTTGCCTTTAGCGTCGTATAGACGTCCGTAGCCTTCAGCCACGCTTTTACGGAACCCGCCTTCATAGATGACGGTTCCCTTTTCGTTGAATTCCGTTCCGAAACCGTCACGCTTGCCGTCTTTGTACATACCGACATATTTCCAGCCGTCCGTCCAGTAGAAGACTCCGGCACATTCAATTTGACCTTTGGAGAAGAAGCCTTCGAATTTGCTTCCGTCCGCCCAGTTGATTTTACCGACGCCATGGAATTCGTCTTTATCGAAGAAACCGACATACTTGTTGTACCCCGTAATGCTGCCCGGCGGTTCGCCGCAAGGTTCCCACGCCCAGTAGTAGGTGCCGTATCCCTGCTTCAGTCCCGCTTTCCACAAACCGTCATACTCCAGGTGCTTATCGGCATAATACGATTTGCCTTGTCCGTCGAATTTGTTCGCTTTCCAGTTTCCGTCATAGCGGAGCACGCCGTTCGAGTCGTAGTACTTTCCTTTGCCCTCAAACTTGCTGTTCACCATATAGCCGTCGTAGAACACCTTGCCGTTCGGGTAAAAGAGCTTGATGTAACCGGTGTATCCCGGGTTATCTGCGGCCAGCGTTTTTGGAGCTTGTGGGGATTTCGTCAGCGTGCCTGTGTAGAGTGTTTCCAGCACATTCGTAAGCAGCGTATCGTTTAATGAAATAAGTGCTTTTTCCCCATCCACTTTCAGCTTGCGTCCTGTCAGATCCGCGAAGGCTTTCAGGTTAAGCTTGTTCCCGCTTTGAATGACAGCGGCGCCTGCATTTACACTCTCTCCATTCACTACAAAAGAGCTTGAGCCGGATACCAGCTCGATTTTGGAACCGCCTTTGGACGCGGTCCAGCCTTTACCGTACACGCTTTCCTGCACAGTGTAGCCGAGACTGCCAAGAACCGGTGCCAAGTCTACATAAGCCGTATCGCCGGAAATTTGCGGTTCTGCCGACAGTCCGATTGCCTTGTCGTTGACTTGTAACTGCGTCCCAGAGGCTGCGGAAGCCGCAAGCGGAAGCAGGAACAAAGCCAGCATCATAGTCAATCCGTAAACTAACTTTTTCATTTCTCACCCTCCCAGATACAAATCTTTCCTGTTCTACTTTACGATACATAATGTAACTTGTAAATAGTTTATTTGAATTATTGATACAAAATGTTTCTAAAGTAGATTAGCGGCCCTTTCCTAGCCCCATCCGCCTTATGAATATCCTTGCCGTTTAAGGCTATACTAAGCCGGATTGCTCTGCTTTTTCATCTTTGAAAACCATTATTCTAGCATTTTCCGTGATCCAAATATCGGCCGGTTGTGCTCTTTTATTCGTATAATAGAAACAATTTTTCAAGGGATTTCGGTATATTGGAGGGTTTCGCACATGGGTACTGTTGGGACATTTATACGCGGGCACTGGATTCCGATTGTGATGATTTTCGGCTGTCTGTTCGCCATTTACTTAGTGTATAGCAAAAGAAACGAGCTTCAGCTCTACTGGCTGAACAAAAGGGAAGCGAGAAAGCGCAAATCGTAAAGATGCGCTCTCTGCTTACGACATGGAACACACTGACTTTGCCGCTGGCCAAAACCACAAAAAAACGCACGGAACTCCCTGGGAAGGAAGCCACGTGCGTTTATTCGGTTAACCCTAAATTCCAAAGCAAACTTCCTTTTAGTAGAAGCAGCCTCACCTCAAGCAGCTCACCCCGTGGGATGTGGTATCTCATGACGGTGAGCATCCACAAAGCGCCTGCCCGAAACAGCGGCAGCGGATACCCGCATCCGCCTGCCCTTTACTTCATCGCATTCAGTGCCTTCAGCGCAATATCCGTCCGGTTCTGCTTCCCTTCGAAGGAGATGCGGTCCGCGGCGGCGTACGCCTTCTCGCGCGCATCGGCAATGTCACGGCCCAGCGCCGTGACGCCAAGCACACGGCCGCCGCTGGTGACCAGCCGGCCTTCTTCAAGCGCCGTACCCGCATGGAACACGAGGGCTTCGCCTGCGGCGTCCAGGCACTCGATGGGCAGCCCCTTCGGGTACGAGCCGGGGTAGCCGCCGGATGCGAGAATGACGCACACGGCCGCTTCTTCGCTCCACTCGATTTCAAGGTCCGCCAGGCGGCCTTCGAGTGTCGCCAGAATGATCTCCAGCAGGTCGGTTTTCAGCCGGGGCAGAATAACCTGCGTCTCCGGATCGCCGAAGCGGGCGTTGAACTCGATCGTCTTCGGTCCGTCCGCGGTGATCATCAGTCCCGCGTAGAGCACGCCCCGGAACGGGCGCCCTTCCTTCACCATCGCCTCGGCCGCGGGCTTCACGATGGTGTCCAGCGCCTGCTGCACGATCTCCTGCGGGATGTGCGGAACCGGCGAATAAGTGCCCATGCCTCCGGTGTTAGGTCCCTTGTCCCCGTCGAAAACCGGCTTATGGTCCTGGGAAGGCACCATCGGCTTCACGACATTGCCGTCAACGAACGCCAGCAGGGACATTTCCTGTCCTTGCAGGAATTCTTCGATGACGACACGGTTGCCGGAAGCGCCGAACTGCTTCTCGACCATAATTTCCTTCAACGCCTTCTCCGCTTCCTCCAGCGTAGAAGCCACGATCACGCCTTTGCCGGCGGCCAGCCCGTCCGCTTTGATGACGATCGGTGCTCCAAGCTTGCGCAGGTAAGCAAGCGCAGCTTCGTAGTCCTCGAACGCTTCATAGGCGGCCGTAGGAATTTCGTATTTTTTCAGCAGATGCTTCATAAATACTTTGCTTCCTTCGATTTCCGCCGCCGCCCGGTTCGGTCCGTATGCGCGGATGCCATGCTCTTCCAGGTAATCCACGATGCCTTCGTAGAGCGGATCGTCCGGTCCCACGACGACCAGATCGATGGCGTTCTGACGGACGAATTCCGCGATCTCGGCAAACTGGAACTCCGTAATCGGCACACATTCCGCCAGTTCCGCAATGCCTCCGTTGCCCGGTGCGCAGTACAGAGCCGTCACCTTCGGGCTTTTGCGAAGCGACCAGACGATCGCATGCTCCCGGCCTCCGCGGCCGATAACCAATATGCGCATAGTGTCCCGCCTCCCGCTTCTAGTGTTTGAAATGACGAACGCCGGTCATCACCATAGCGACGCCTTTATCGTTTGCCACTTTAATCGATTCTTCGTCTTTAATCGAACCGCCCGGCTGAATGACGGCTGTAATTCCCGCTGCCGCGGCAATTTCCAGCGTATCGCCCATCGGGAAGAACGCGTCCGAAGCGAGTACCGCACCCTTGGCTTTGTCGCCGGCCTGCTCAATGGCAATCTTGGCGGCGCCTACGCGGTTCATTTGGCCCGCGCCGATTCCGATGGTCATGTCCTCGGTCACCAGCACGATCGCGTTGGATTTCACGTGCTTGACGACTTTCCAGGCAAGCAGCAGCTGCTTCAGCTCGGCTTCCGTCGGCTCGCGGTCGGTCGCCGTCTTAAGATCGCCTTCCGAGATCGCATGAACATCGCTTTCTTGTACGAGCATGCCGCCTTCTACGGAAGTGACCAGGTGCAGCGCCTTACGCTGTCCTTCGGTAAAGTTGCCAAGCTTCAGCAAACGGATGTTTTTCTTCTTCTGGAGAATTTCAAGCGCTTCGGGCGTAAAGTCAGGCGCGATGACGATTTCCAGGAAGATTTCGTGCAAGAGCTGCGCCGTTTCACCGTCGATCGGACGGTTGGCCGCGATAATTCCGCCGAAAATGGACGTAGGATCGGCTGCGTATGCTTTCTCGTACGCTTCCTTCACCGACGTACCGATTCCGACACCGCAAGGATTCATATGCTTCACGGCGACGACGGCAGGTTCTGTAAATTCTTTTACGATTTGCAGCGCCGCGTTCGCATCGTTGATGTTGTTGTAGGAAAGCTCTTTGCCGTGAATCTGCTCCGCTGTCGCGATGCTGCCTTCACCGGCAAGCGGTTTACGGTAGAACGCCGCTTTCTGATGAGGATTTTCCCCGTAGCGCAGGTCCTGGACCTTTTCGTACGTAACCGTATAGCGTTCCGGGAACTCTTCGCCCACTTGTCCGGACAAATATTCGGAGATCAGGGAATCGTAAGCCGCCGTATGACGGAAAACTTTCGCCGCCAGGCGTTTGCGCGTTTCGAGTGTCGTATCGGCACTTTCGCGGACTTCGGCAAGCACGGTGTCATAATCGGCCGCATCCACCACAACCGAGACGAAAGCGTGGTTCTTCGCCGCCGAGCGCAGCATCGTCGGTCCGCCGATGTCGATGTTTTCCACCGCATCCGCGTACTCCACATCCGGCTTCGCGATAGTTTCCGCAAATGGATACAGGTTAACGATCACGAGGTCGATATACCCCAGACCCAGCTCTTCCATCACTTTGCGGTGCTCCGCATCGTCACGAATGGCCAGAAGGCCGCTGTGTACGGCGGGATGCAGCGTTTTTACGCGTCCATCCAGAATTTCCGGAAATCCCGTAACATCGGAAATGCCGATGACCGGCACACCCTCTTTTTCCAGAAGGGTCTTCGTTCCCCCCGTCGAAATAAGCTCGACGCCCAGCTTTGCCAGCTCCGACGCGAATTCCACAATGCCCGTTTTGTCCGATACGCTGATTAACGCTCTTTTGATTGCCACGATTTCTCCTCCTATGGGTTGGAAAGTCTAGTTTGAATCTTTGTATACTGAACGCGATTAAATCTTGCCTTGTACAAAAAGCTTATTCTACTGTTCCGCCGCCTCGGCGGTCTCCGGTTCCGAAATACGCACAAGCCGGCCTTTCAGCGCCACGCGCCCTTCGGCGATCCACCCGATCGCAAGAGGAAGCAGCTCATGCTCCGCCGCATGCACGCGCCCGGTCAAGCTTTCCACCGTATCGTCTTCCCTGATTTCGAGGGCACGCTGGGCGATAATTGGTCCCGAATCGAGCCCGCCGTCGACGTAATGCACCGTAACCCCGGTCACTTTAACGCCGTATTCGAGCGCCTGGTCGATCCCTTTGATTCCCGGAAAAGCCGGAAGCAAAGACGGATGCACATTAATCATCCGGCCGTAAAACGGTTCCACCAGCACCGGCGTCAAAATACGCATGTAACCGGCGAGCACAATCAGATCAATTTCCTTCTCCCGCAGAAGCTGCAGGATTTCGGTCTCGTAAGCTTCCCGGCTGTCGTACGCTTTGGGAGAAAAAGCGAAAACAGGCACGTCCGCCTGTTTTGCCCGTTCCACCACTTTCGACTGCGGCCGGTCGCTGACGAGCAGCGCGAGCCCCGCTTCAAGCCTGCCGCTGCGCACCGCGTCCGCGACCGCTTGAAAATTCGACCCGCTTCCCGAAGCAAACACGGCGATCCGCAGTTTTCCCATTCTAGACCTCCGCGCCTTCGAACGTCACGATCTTGTCGCCTTCCGTCACTTCCCCGATCCGGTAAGCGTCATGACCGTAGGATGCGGCAATCTCCAGTGCCTTCTCCGCATCTTCCTGAGCCACGATGAGTACCATGCCGATTCCCATGTTGAACGTACGGAACATATCATTGTTGGTGATGTTTCCTTCACGCTGCATAAGAGAGAAGATCGGCAGAATCGGCCAGGAACCGTACTGAATGTTGACGTTCACGCCTTCCGGCAGCGTACGCGGGATATTTTCCAGGAAGCCTCCGCCCGTAATGTGCGCGGCGCCTTTGATGCCCACCTGCTCCAAAATCCCGAGAACTGGCTTCACATACAGCTTCGTCGGCTCCAGCAGCACGTCGCCAAGAACTCCGCCAAGCTCGTCGATCGTATCCGTCAGACTGTGTCCCTTTTCTTCCAAAAGCAGCTTGCGCACCAGCGAAAAGCCGTTGCTGTGCACGCCGCTCGAAGCAAGACCGATCACGGCGTCGCCGGAGCGAACGGTGGAGCCGTCGATGATTTTTTTCTTATCCACGATTCCTACGGTAAAACCGGCAATGTCATACTCCCCTTCCGTATACATGCCCGGCATTTCCGCCGTTTCTCCGCCGATCAGCGAACAGCCGGATTCCGCGCAGCCGTCGGCAATCCCTTTTACAATCGCTTCGATCTTCTCGGGAATGACACGGTCGCAGGCCAGATAGTCCAGGAAAAAGAGAGGCTCCGCACCCTGCACCACGATATCGTTGACGCACATCGCCACCGCATCGATCCCGATCGTATCATGCTTGTCCATCGCAAAGGCGATTTTGAGCTTCGTTCCGACGCCGTCGGTGCCCGATACGAGTACCGGCTCTTCGTATTTATCCTTGTTCAGGCTGAACAGGGAGCCGAATCCGCCGAGTCCCGTCAGCACTTCCGGACGGAATGTTCTCTGCACATGTTTCTTCATCCGTTCAACGGCTTCGTTACCGGCCGCGATGTCGACACCCGCTTTTTTATATGCCTCCGACACTTGTCTCACTCCCTAATGGTTGGAAAGCAGACCGCAGAAAGCGGTTATACCTTCCATGCTTGGTTATCTTTTGATTCGTAAATGTTGGATCTCTATAAAACATCATTGGAATGCCGAGTGCAAAGCGGCCGCATGTAGTCTCTAAACGAGCAGTACTCCCGCATGAGCTTCTAAGGCGCGCTTCGGTTTTGCATGATTGCGATTACTGCCCGCTGACCGAGGGCCACCCGGCCCCGGCTTAACAGCCGCAGCCCACCGCATCTTCACTGTCGTTCACGTACGTGACGTATCGGTTATCGAAGCAGCCCGTGCAGAAGCCGCCGTTCTCCACGCCGTCCTTGCGGCCGATGGAGTCGATCAGCCCTTCCTGAGTAAGGAAGTACAGCGAGTCCGCATTGATCGCCTGGCGGATCTCTTCGATCGACTTCTGCGCCGCGATCAGGTCTTTGCGGCTCGGCGTATCGATTCCGTAGAAGCACGGGTTCTGGAACGGCGGTGAAGAAATGCGCACATGCACTTCCGTCGCTCCCGCTTCTCGGAGCAGGTTTACGATGCGCAGCGAAGTCGTCCCGCGGACAATCGAATCGTCGATCATGACGACGCGCTTGCCTTCCACGACCTTGCGCACGGCGCTCAGCTTCATCTTCACGCCCTGCTCGCGCAGCTCCTGGCTCGGCTGGATGAAGGTCCGGCCCGTGTAGCGGTTTTTGATCAGTCCGAGCTCGTAAGGAATCCCGGTCTGCTCGGCAAAACCGATGGCGGCCGACGTGCTGGAATCCGGCACGCCGGTCACCAGATCCGCGTCCACGAACGCTTCCGCCGCGAGACGTTTGCCCATCCGCTTGCGGGCGGAGTGGACGTTGATCGCATCGATGTCGCTGTCGGGACGGGCGAAATAGATATATTCCATCGCGCAGGTAGCGCGTGTCTGACTTTCCGTAAAACGGTCTTCCGTGAGCCCGTTGCGGTCCAGGACCAGCAGCTCGCCCGGCAGAAGATCGCGCATATACGTGCCGCCGACGATGTCGAAGGCACAGGACTCCGACGCGAACAGATACGCGTCGCCGAGCTTGCCCATCGCGAAAGGCCGCAGCCCGTTCGGGTCGAGCGCCGCGATCAGCTTGTCCTTCGTCAGGATCAGGAACGCGTAGGCGCCGATCACCTGCTGCAGGGCGTCTTTGACCGCGTCGACGATATCATCGTACTTGGAGCGCGCGATAAGGTGCGCGACCACTTCGGTGTCGCTCGTCGTCTGGAAGATTGAGCCCTGCTTTTCGAGCTGCCGGCGGATTTCGCCGGCGTTCACCAGGTTGCCGTTCGTCGCTACAGCGAGATCGCCCTCGCGGTATTTGAACACCAGGGGCTGAGCGTTCGCCAGCTTGCTCTCGCCTGCCGTCGAGTAACGCACGTGGGCGATAGCCGACGTGCCGACGAGTGTAGGCAGATTCGACTGATCGAACACTTCCTTAACAAGGCCCATGCCCCGGAAGTAGTTAAAATTATCCGCGTCCGCCGTACAGATACCGGCGCTCTCCTGTCCCCGGTGCTGCAGCGCGTGAAGCCCGTAATAGGACAAGGAAGCCGCGTCCGGATGTCCGAAGACACCGAACACGCCGCATTCCTCTTTTAACTTGTCGAACAGACCGTCATGTCCGCCGTGGCCTTCATTATAGTAAGAACCGGTCCACAGCCCCTTACCCGATGTTACTGCATCAGACATGGTATCGCGTCCTTCCAAACCTGCCTCAGCTCCGATATAGAGGCTTGAACGGCAGGTTTTCCGTTAATGTCGACCTTCACGTTCGTTCCGGTTACCGTTCCGATAACTTCCGCCTGTACATTCTTTTCTTGGAGCAGAGCGATCAGCCCGTCCTGTTTCTCGGGACGGCAGCTGAGCAGGATGCGGGACTGGCTCTCGCTGAAGAGCGCATGATCCGCGCGCAGCTCCGTGCGGAAGTTCACGTCCGCGCCGAGTCCGCCGGAGATGCTGCTTTCCGCTACGGCAGCCGCCAGGCCGCCTTCGGAGAGGTCATGCGCCGATGCGACAAGACCTTCGCGGATGGCGGCAAGTACGCCCGCGTGCAGGCGTTTCTCGGTCTCCAGGTCCAGCTGCGGCGGACGGCCTTCAACCACGCCGTGCACGACCTTCTGGAACTCGCTTCCGCCGAGCTCGGCTTTCGTTGCGCCCAGCAGGATGATAACGTCGCCTTCGTTCTTGAAGCCTTGAGTCGTAATGTGATCCGTGTCCTGGATCAGACCGACCATACCGACAACCGGCGTCGGGTAAATGGCGCCCTTCGCGTTCTCGTTATACAGCGATACGTTTCCGCCGATAACCGGCGTGCTCAGCTCGCGGCAGGCTTCGGCCATGCCGTCGACCGCTTTTTCCAGCTGCCAGAAAATTTCCGGCTTCTCCGGGCTCCCGAAGTTCAGGTTGTCCGTTACGGCCAGAGGCTCTCCGCCCGAGCAGACGATGTTGCGGGCCGCTTCGCTGACCGCGATACGTCCGCCCACTTCCGGATCGAGATACACGTAACGGCTGTTGCAGTCCGTTGTCATGGCAAGCGCTTTGCGGGTGCCGCGGATCGTCACCACCGCCGCGTCCGAGCCCGGCTGTACGGCCGTGCTTGTGCGTACCATGTAATCGTATTGGTTATAGACCCACTCTTTGCTCGCCACCGTAGGAGAGCCCAGGATGCTTTTCAGCGCCCCGTTCAGGTCGGTCACTTCTTCGTAACGGCTCGTGTCCGTGTTCGCCTGCTCGGTGTAATAAGCGGGAACTGCGGACGGCTTGTTGTAAACCGGGCATTCGTCGACAAGTGCCGTTACCGGCATGTCGCCCACGATTTTACCTTGGTGGAACAGCTTCAAGCGTCCATCGTCGGTCACTTTGCCGACTTTGGCGCAGATGACGCCCCAGCGTTCGAAAATTTCGAGCGCCTGCGCTTCATCCTTCGGATCGATAACGAACAGCATACGCTCCTGGGACTCCGACAGCATCATCTCGTAAGGCGTCATGCCTTCCTCGCGCTGCGGCACCTCGTCCAGATAGAGCTCCAGGCCGTTGCCCGCTTTGCTCGCCATTTCCGCGCTGGAGCAGGTAAGACCTGCGGCGCCCATATCTTGAATACCGAGAACGATACCCGTGTCGATCAGCTCCAGACAGGACTCCATCACGAGCTTCTCCATGAACGGATCGCCCACCTGTACGGCAGGACGTTTCGCTTCGGATTCGCTCGTCAGCTCTTCGGACGCGAAGGTCGCGCCGTGAATACCGTCGCGGCCCGTTGCGGGACCGACGTAATAAACCGGGTTGCCTACGCCTTTGGCTACGCCGCGCTGGATTTTGTCATGGTCGATCAGACCGACACACATGGCGTTGACGAGCGGGTTGCCTTCGTAGCTTTCGTCAAAGGTAATTTCCCCGCCCACTGTCGGAATTCCGATACAGTTGCCATAGCCGGCAATCCCCGAAACAACGTGCTCGAACAAATATTTAACGCGGTCGTTCTGGAGACGTCCGAAACGCAGAGAGTTCAGAAGTGCCACCGGGCGTGCGCCCATCGAGAAGATGTCGCGGATAATGCCGCCGACTCCCGTTGCGGCGCCTTGGTACGGCTCTATCGCAGACGGATGGTTATGGCTTTCGATTTTGAACACGACAGCCTGGTTGTCGCCGATATCCACGATACCCGCGCCTTCGCCAGGGCCCATCAATACGCGTTCGCCGGTCGTAGGAAAACGGCGGAGAAGCGGCTTGGAATTTTTGTAGGAGCAGTGCTCCGACCACATTACACTGAAGACGCCGATTTCCACGTAGTTCGGCTTGCGTCCGAGAAATCCGCAGATCTGGTCGTATTCCGCATCGGTTACGCCCATCTGCTTATAGATTTTCTGCTCGGCGATCTGCTCCGCGTTCGGTTCCTTAGCGGCTAACTGCTGTGCCATGTTGTTCCCTCCAAGCGTTTAAAATCGACGTAAACATCCGTTTGCCATCAGCCGAACCGAGAATCTCGTCCACGGCCCGTTCCGGATGGGGCATCATGCCCACGATGTTGCCTTCTTTGCTGCAAATTCCCGCGATATCGTCAACCGAACCGTTCGGGTTCGTGTCCGTTTCATAACGGAAAACAATCTGATTGTTCTGCTGAAGCTCGCGCAGCGTCTCTTCGTCGCAGTAGTAGTTGCCTTCCCCGTGCGCGATCGGAATGTCGATCACTTCGCCTTCCGCATAATCGGAAGTGAACGGTGTCGAGTTATTCACGACTTTAAGCAGGGTGGAATGACAACGGAATTTAAGCGAACGGTTGCGCAGCAGGGCGCCGGGCAGCAGGCCCGCTTCCGTCAGAACTTGAAAACCGTTGCAAATGCCAAGAATATATTTGCCCTGCTCCGCCGCTTTCACCAGAGCCTGGGTTACCGATGCAAAACGGGCAATCGCGCCGCAGCGCAGATAGTCGCCGTAAGAAAAGCCGCCCGGTACGAGTATGCAATCGTATTCGGACAAATCCGTGGCCGTATGCCACACGTAATCGACGGGTTCGCCTACCGTGTCTTCGACCGCTTTGTAGCAATCGATGTCACAGTTCGAACCGGGATATACCAGTACCGCAAATTTCATGGGAAATTCCTCCTGATCCGTTAGTTCAGCTCGAAGCGGTAGTCTTCAATGACCGTATTCGCCAGCAGTTTCTCGCACATTGCTTTCAAACGCTCTTCCGCTTCCGCGCGGTCCGTCGTATCCAGTTCCAGCTCCAAATACTTGCCGACGCGTACTTTGCCGACTTCTTCAAATCCCATCGAGTGCAGTGCGCCTTGAACGGCATTTCCCTGCGGATCCAATACACTTTGCTTAATCGTCACATAGACGGTTGCTTTCATTACGGTTTGTCCTCCCTTGGTATCACGATCGCCGTGTGCTTCCATGCGGCTGTCTGACCGTTCTTGGCATCTTGTTTTTTTTCAATCTTCTGACTCTTTACTCTTGACAAAGTTAATCTCCTGAAAAGTAAGGCCGGTTCATCCTTCATGCCCTGCGATATACAGCCGGTTAACCATCCATTTTCTTTATCTTTCATGACAGAGATCGTTAACGAACCGATAAACCCCAGCCTGCCTGACGGCTCGACCGGACCGCCTGCCTATCCCCCCCGGATAACGGACCCCGTCCCGAAAGTCTGTTCCGGGCTCTGCCTCACTCGACAAAACCCGGTTCAGCTTCCTTACTCGGCTTCTTCCGTTAAACGCTGTAAAATCTCGCGGTATCTGCGGGAAGTTTCCTCCACCACGGAATCCGGAAGGGGATCCGGCGCGCTGTTCTTGTCCCAGCCGGAATTCGCCAGATATGTGCGGACAGGTTCTTTGTCCATCGAATCGATTTCCGTATCCAACTCGTACTTATCCTTAGCCCAGTAGCGGGAAGAGTCCGGCGTGAAAATCTCGTCGATCAGAATCAGCTCGTTGCCGATAAATCCGAATTCGAACTTTGTATCCGCCAAAATGATGCCGCGGTGCTCGCAATACGTATGAGCGAGGGTGTAAAGCATGATGCTTTTGGTCATCAGCTGCTCCGTTACCTTCTCGCCGACCAGCTCGCACATTTGATCGTAGGTGATGTCCTCGTCGTGACCGACATCGTTCTTCGCGGCCGGAGTGAAGATCGGGTGCTCCAGCACCTGGTTTTTGCGCAGTCCTTCCGGAAGCCGGATGCCGTTGATCATGCCCGTTTCCTGATACTGGCGCCAGCCTCCGCCCGTAATATAGCCGCGCACGACGCATTCGACCGGAATGCGGGTCGCTTTCTTAGTGACCATTACACGGTCTTTCAGAAGCGCAGGCTCCGTTACAAGATCCCCCAGAAGCTCGACGTCACAGTGAACCACGTGATTTTCCATAAAAGGCGTCGTCAGCTCAAACCAGAACTTGCTCAGCGTGTTGAGCACATTGCCCTTATCCGGCACAGCAGGGTCCAGCACATAGTCGAAAGCGGAGATGCGGTCCGTAACGACGATCAGGAAATGCTCGCCCAAATCGTATAATTCACGGACTTTGCCTTTGTATACCAAAGGCGCTTTAATGAGATGTTCGGCGGTCGACAATGCGACGGATGCGTCCATGTTTGCGTCCTCCCAAGCAGAAGTTCTGAATTATTTTAAGCCCAGACGGTCAAAAATCGTATCCACATGCTTCAGATGCCAGCTTGGGTTGAAGCAGTCTTCGATTTCCTCCGCATTCAGCAGCTCGGTAATGGCAGTAGTGTTTTCCACGATGTCGCGGAACGAACGCTGCTCTTCCCATGCCTGCATGGCGCGGGGCTGTACCGTGTCGTAAGCCTGCTCTCGGCTGAAGCCCTTATCGATCAGCTTCGTCATAACGCGGCCGGAGAAAGGTACGCCGTACGTGCTCTGCATGTTGCGCTTCATATTTTCAGGGAACACCGTCAGATTCTTCACGATGTTGCCGAAACGGTTGAGCATGTAGTTGAGCAGGATCGTCGCATCCGGCAAAATAATGCGCTCGACGGAGGAGTGCGAAATATCGCGCTCGTGCCACAGCGTGACATTCTCATAAGCGGAAACCATGTGACCGCGGATGACGCGGGACAAACCGGAAATATTCTCCGATCCGATCGGATTCCGTTTGTGAGGCATAGCCGACGAACCTTTTTGTCCTTTGGCAAAAGCTTCTTCCACCTCGCGGAACTCGCTCTTCTGAAGAGCACGGACCTCAGTGGCGAATTTGTCCAGAGATGTGGCGATCAGAGCGAGAGTTGCCATATATTCCGCATGGCGGTCTCGCTGAAGGGTCTGTGTGGAAATCGGTGCCGGATTCGTACCCAGACGCTCGCACACGAAGCGTTCGACGAAAGGATCGATGTTCGCGTAAGTGCCGACAGCGCCGGAAATTTTACCGTACTGCACACCGTCCGCGGCAAAACGGAAACGTTCCAGGTTCCGTTTCATTTCTTCATACCACAGGGCCATTTTCAGACCGAAGGTAGTCGGCTCGGCATGAACACCGTGCGTGCGTCCCATCATTGCGGTATGTTTGTGCTCGATGGCTTTGTTTTTGAGAATTTCGATGAAGTTGAGAAGATCTTTTTCAAGAATTTCGTTCGCCTGCTTCAAAAGGTAGCCCAGAGCCGTATCCACAACGTCCGTGGAAGTCAGGCCATAGTGCACCCATTTACGCTCGGGACCGAGCTTCTCGGATACCGCGCGAGTGAAGGCAATCACGTCATGACGGGTCTCCTGCTCGATTTCATAAATGCGGTCCATATCAAAATCCGCTTTGGCGCGCAGTTCTTTCACGTCTTCCTTAGGGATGACGCCAAGCTCTGACCAAGCCTCGCAGGAGAGAATTTCAACTTCAAGCCAAGCCTTGAATTTGTTTTCTTCCGTCCAAATTTTGACCATTTCAGGCCGGCTGTATCTTTCGATCATGATTAATCCTCCATCTGTGTTCCGATTGGGTTGGTACCCTTGTTTTGTGCTTCAAGCTTTCGTTCTTGCTCGTGATCCCGGCCTCAATACCGCTTGAGCCTAACTTATAGAATCCCAGATACCGGTGCGTTCCATCCATTCGGCCGCTTTCGCCGTGTCGTTCGTAAGAAGATTAATATGCCCCATTTTGCGCTTCGTCTTGGCTTCATCTTTTCCGTACAAATGAAGCTTTGGCGTTACCCCCGAATCGGGAGTCGCGCTTTCTTCCGAACAGAACCATTTCAGCAGAGGTTCCATATGCTCTCCGAGCACATTCACCATCACTACCGGTGTCAGCAGTTCCGTCGGACCAAGCGGCAGATTGCAGATGGCCCTGACGTGCTGTTCGAACTGTGAAGTCAGGCAAGCTTCCATCGTATAGTGCCCGGAATTATGCGGCCTCGGTGCAAGCTCATTCACGAACAGCTCCCCGTCCTGCGTCAAAAACATCTCAACGGCGATCAGCCCGACCGCTTCCATCGATTCTGCGATGCGGATCGCCAGACGTTCGGCTTCCTCTTGAACGGAGGCGCAGATTCGAGCAGGCACGATCGACATATGCAAAATATTCTCGACATGGATATTCTCCGCTGCCGGAAAAGCTTTCACCTCTCCGCGGGGACTCCGCGCCGTGATTACCGAAATTTCCTTCTCGAACCGGATAAACTGTTCGAGCACCAGATCCGTACCCGCCCGGCTCAGTTCGGCAAAAGCATCGGGAATCTCATCCGCCGAGCGGATGACCCACTGGCCTTTGCCGTCGTATCCGCCGGTCGCGGTCTTCAGCACGCAGGGGGTTCCGAATTTGCCCACAGCTGCGCGAAGATCCTCTTCGCTTGTAATCTCGGCATATGGGGCCACCCTCACACCGGCTGCCTCGATCGCACGCTTCTCGCGAAGCCTGTGCTGCGTCGTGTACAGCAGAGCGCTTCCCTGCGGCACATAGGCTTCCTGCGTCAGCAGCTTCGTCACCGCGGCGTCGACGTTCTCGAATTCGTACGTGATGACATCCGACACTCTCGCAAGCTCGCGCGCCGCGTCCACGTCTCCGTACGAAGCCTGGATCTGCCGGTCGGCCACTTGTCCGCACGGCGAGTCTGCGCCCGGTTCGAGTGTAACGAACCGGTAGCCCATGTTGCGGCCCGCAAGCGCCAGCATGCGGCCGAGCTGGCCGCCGCCCAGCACACCGATGGTGCTTCCGGGCGGAATGACTTTGTGCTGCGTGGAAGATGCACCCGCAGCACCAGTAGCGTCCTGCCCTGCAGTAGGAGCTGCAGGAGTGGTGGCTTGCGCCGGAACGTTGGCGTCCTGCCCCGGCTTAGTCTCGTGTTCCTTGTAGGTGTTAGGCTGTGCCGGAACGGACTTCCCGACAGCAGTCCCCGAAATTGCCCTCTCCGCCTGTCCAGCTCGGCTTAGATCCTGGCCGGTGCTTAAGCTCCCGTTCAGCTTACCCTTTGCAGCTTCTTCTCCGTTGTTCTTCGCTGTCATTCAAGCTCACTCGCTTCCAGCACTTGTGCTTTGATGCGTTCGCGGCGTTCACGCACTTTATTTTGAAGCTCAGGCTCGAATGCTCCAAGAATTTGCGCCGCCAGCAGTCCGGCGTTCGCCGCTCCTGCCTCTCCGATCGCTACGGTAGCCACGGGAATACCCGCCGGCATCTGTACGATCGAGAGCAGGGAATCCAGCCCGTTCAGCGCCCTGCTTTTAACGGGAACCCCGATGACCGGCAGCTCCGTCTTCGCTGCCACCATGCCCGGCAGGTGAGCGGCTCCGCCCGCTCCCGCGATAATGACCTGCAGTCCGCGCTCGGCAGCCTGCTCGGCATATTGAAACATCAAGTCCGGTGTACGGTGCGCCGACACGACTTTTTTCTCATACGGGATGCCGAATTCGTCCAGCACATCGCAAGCATGCTTCATCGTTTCCCAATCCGATTTACTTCCCATAATGACTCCAACTCGTGCTGACATCTCCGTAACCCGCCTTTTCTATCATATTGGTAACCACTTTAAATAGAAAGCCCCAAGCCTCAGCTTTTCATCCCCGGACGCAAAAAAAGCCCAGAGATAGATGCTTCACTTCTATCTGCCGGACTGCAAGAGACACAAACATAAGGCACCCCCGTCTGGGATCCCCTCGCTTCGCTCTCGTAGTCCAAAACTTTACGGCTTTTGGGTAGAAACTTTCGGGCCATATCCCCGATGATTATACGAGATTGTAAACATCTATATTCACGTGTTTTGTCAGGTATTGTCGCTCCTCTAGTGTACCAGTTACCTTTTTGCCTGTCAAACGAAATACGAACATTCAATTCATGAAAAACAAGTAAAGTTCGCTTTCTGTTCTTAAAAACCTTCCGAAAGCCCATCCATAACAGCTTTTCTTAAACAGTTTAATGAAATCACATGCTTGTTTATCCTCAAATCCATTAATTCAAGCTCTTAAATATACGCATTTTTTATAAGATCTTGACCTTGCGAAAGCAATTTCTTATCCCTTTTCGACTTTATTCAACAATTGACTTACCCTCTCTATATACAGGCAAGACCATCCAGTCTAGATGCGATCTCAAGCACCCACCCATCAAGTGAGATATTCTTTAAGTGTAAAGACCTCTATAAGTAAAAAGCAAGGTAACACAAAAAGAGTCCTCTTGAACGGTTACGTTCAAAAGGACTCTTGTGTGCTTGGCAACGTCCTACTCTCCCAGGACCCTTCGGTCCAAGTACCATCGGCGCTGGAAGGCTTAACGATCGTGTTCGGGATGGGTACGCGTGGTTCCCTTCCGCCATCGTCACCAAACAGGTGTCTATTCAGACACACCAGGGTTGCTCCCTGAAAACTAGCAGCGAAACATGCAATCGATCCATCCAAAGATCTTGTGGTGCATTCGTACGGCGGTTAGCCGAAGAGATGCTTCCGATGCGGCCCTTC